>LVAM01000001.1 GCA_001604005.1 Clostridiales bacterium Firm_07
ACCGAAGAATGGGATATCCCCAGCGCTTCCGCGATTTCGTTGACATTCAGTCCCTGATAATAGTAGAGCAGGATCACTTCCCGCAGTTTGCGCGAAAGCCGCATGACGGCGTTCGCCAACTCTTCATCGCGTTCATCGTACGGTGCATCGGCCGGTTCAGGCAGCATATCCGGCGTCACATGACGGTTCATGAAGCGGAACCATCCGGAGTGGTTCATGTCATAGCAGGTATGCATGGCTATTTTCATGATCCAGGTTTTTATGCCGGATTCCCCCCGGAACGACTCCATGGTCCGGTATACCTTCAGGAAGGTTTCCTGCATGGCGTCCTCGGCCAGCGTCTTGTCGCAGAGACTGAGGAAGCACATGCGGAGGACATGGTCCTTATACTGATCCACCAGATGCACAAATGCCTGATCGCGATTCGGAGCAGTGCCCGGGCCCGAAACATTGCTCACGTGTCGTTCACCTCCTACACCCCTATAGACTGACAACAGGGGATGAAATGTTGCATTTTCCCGAAAACAATTTTGCCGGGCATAAAAAACGGGCAGCCGGATGCATCGGCTGCCCGCCGCAATACCGCCGGGTTCACCATGAGACAAGACAAGAAGAAGAGGATCAGGAAAGCCTGAAATCCTGAACGAGGCTGTGCAGTTCCGGGATCGGCTCCTCCAGGCAGTACATCCGCATGCGGCCGAAGCCGGACAGGCAGAAAGAACGCTCCCCGGTCACGCTGTCCCGGTGGAAACGGAGCTGGAAACGGCGGTATTGCGCGCCCTGTTTCCGGATGATGGTCAACCTGCACTTCCTCATTGTTTTCAGCCTCCTTACCTATTAGACGATTCAGGAGACTGTTTTGTTACGCAAAAATGAAAAAAATTACATATTTTTTTAAAAAGACATGCAGACCGGAAAAAAAGAAGCGGCTGTTACGTCATTTTCCGGTAGGCGCGGGGGGTGACGCCGTATTTCTTTTTGAAGGAATCCTTGAAGTAATTGCTGTCGGAAAAGCCGCAGCGCAGGGCGATCTCGGTGATGGAATCGCCGGTGGTCACGAGTTCCTGCGCGGCGTGGTGCAGGCGGATAAATACCATGTATTCGTGCAGGCCGATGCCGGCGCTGAGGCGGAACTTGCGGGTGAGGTAATTGGGCGAGAAGCCGACGGCCTTAGCCACATCCTCCGTGGTGATGGGATGGGTATAGTTTTCGGTGATATACCGGGCGGCGCGGAGAATCTGCTGGTCGTTGGTGCGGATCTCGCCGGCGGTGCCCGGATGGAAGACGCATACCCGGGAACATGTGAGCAGCAGGATATGAAGCAGGCTGCGGCGGAGGAACGGGGAGAGGGGATCGCTGTTCCCGTCTTCCGCCACCAGCCGGGCTACGGACTGCTCCACCTCCGGGAGGGAGGATTCCGGCACCTGGAAGACGCCGGCCTCGGAAAAGAAACGGCCGCCGCCGGGCATGCAGGAAAGGATGTCATCCGGGACATCCTCGCGGCGGAAGAGAATGACGGAGCGCAGGCATTCGCCGTTATGATACCGGGTGTAATGGAGCATCATCGGCGGAATGAGGATGAAGTCCCCGGTGTGCAGGTCGTTGATGCGTTCGTTGATCAGGACCCGGCATTCGCCGCGGTGGACGTAGAACAGCTCATAGCAGCTGTGGCAGTGGTGGCCGGTCATGACAAAGCCGGAATCGCGCAGGTGCGTTTCCGCGTGGACGCCGTCCGTGCCGTACACATTGGAAGGAATGCGGTCCGCCATTTTTTCTCCTCCGGTACTGTTGAAAAATCAGTATTTCTACCAAATAATAGCGTTATTTCAGCAGAAATGCAACAAAAACAATGATAGAATACAGTTCCGGCGGAGGCCTTTTTTGCCATGCGCCGACCGAACGGGAACAGAGGAGTATCGGATTTATGCTGAAAAGACAGATCAGGTGGCTGTGGGAGAATATGGACCCGAAATACCGCCGGCGCCATATTATCGCCCTGTGCATCTGTGTGTTCTCGTGTATCCTGCTGCTGGTGAACCCCACCGTTTCGCAGCGGATTATCGACGAGGTGATCATGACCGGGAACCGGGATCCCCTGCTGGGACTGCTGGCCGTCATGCTGGCAGTGAAGCTGGGAAGGGAAGGCTCCCGGTACCTGATGGTGATCTTCCTGGAGACGGACTCCCAGAACGTGATCTACAACCTGCGGCGGAGCCTGTTCACGAAGATGCAGTACAACGACATGCGCTTTTTCGACCGGCACCGCACCGGCGACCTGATGACGCGCATGAGCTCCGACCTGGACTGGTGCCGGCATTTCCTGGCGTATATCGACTACCGGATCATTGACGCGGTCTGCACGTATGTGTTTTCCACGCTGTACCTGCTGACGGTGAGCTGGAAGCTGACGCTGCTGCTGATGATCATCACGCCGATCCTGATGGTGATCACCCGGTTCCTTTCGAAGCATATCCGGCCACGGTTTGTGCACATGCGGGAGAAACTTTCGGAAATGAACACCGCGGCGCAGGAGAACATTGCCGGCAACCGCGTGGTGAAGGCGTTTGCCCGGGAGGATTACGAACGGGAACGCTTTGAGGAGAAGAATTCCGCGTTTATGGACGCGCACCTGCGGATCAACAAGCTGTGGCTGACGTTCTTCCCGATGATCGAGCTGCTGGTGAACGCGATCCAGCTGGTGACCGTGTTTGTGGGCGGCATCTTCGTGATTACCGGGGAACTGGAATCCGTCGGCCAGCTGGCGATTTTCACCGGCCTGAGCTGGGCGGTTTCCAACCCGATGCGTGAACTGGGCAACCTGATCAACGACCTGTCCCGCTTCTCCACCTCCGCCGCGAAGGTGATGGAACTGCAGTACGCGCAGTCCGAGATTGCCGACGCGGAAGACGCGGAGGACCATGACCGGGTGCGGGGACAGATTGAGTTTGACCACGTCTCCTTCGCGATTGACGGAAAGCCCATCCTGAAGGACGTGACCTTCCGGGTGGAAGCGGGACAGACCGTGGCGGTGATGGGACCCACGGGAAGCGGCAAGACCACGCTGATCAGCCTGCTGGCCCGGTTCTATGACGTCACCGGCGGACAGGTGCTGGTGGACGGATGCAACGTGAAGCAGTGGAAGCTGCATCAGCTGCGCGCCGGCATTGGCACGGCCACACAGGACGTGTTCCTGTTCTCCGATACGGTGGAGGGCAACATCGCCTTCGGCGCGCAGGACCTTACGCTGGACGAGGTGAAGGATTATGCCCGCCGGGCGGACGCGGCCGAGTTTGTGGACAAACTGCCGGAAGGCTATGACACGATCATCGGCGAGCGCGGCGTGGGCCTTTCCGGCGGCCAACGGCAGCGGATCGCGCTGGCGCGGGCTATGGCCGTGAAGCCGGGCATCCTCGTGCTGGACGATACCACGTCCGCCGTGGACAGCGAGACGGAGCAGTACATCCAGCAGCAGCTGCGGGAACTGCCCTTTGAGTGCACGAAGTTCATCATTGCCCAGCGGATTTCCTCCATGCGGGACGCGGACCTGATCCTTGTGGTGGAGGACGGCACGGTGACCGAGCAGGGAACCCACCGGGAGCTGCTGGAAAAGCGCGGGTATTATTGGCAGACCTACTGCCTGCAGTACGGAATTCCGATGGACGGAAGCGCGGCGGAGGAAACGGGAGAGGAGGCGCTGCAGCATGGCCAGGAATAAATTTGACGTCGACGAGCGGCTGGAATCACCGTTTCAGCTGAAGCACCTGAAGCGGGCCTCGAAATACATTGTCCGGCATAAATACAAGATGCTGCTGGCACTGCTGATGAGCGCGCTGGCCAGCCTGGCCACGCTGTATATCCCCCAGATCACCCGGTGGGTGATCGACGAGGCGATCCCCGCGGGGAACACGCCGGAGAACATGGCGCAGATCGGCCAGCGGGCGCTGATGTTTGTGGGCATCGTGGCGATGAGCATCGTGTTCTTCACGGTGCGGTCCCGGATGATGGCGCACGTGAGCCAGCAGATCATCCACGATATCCGGAGCGACCTGTTTGCCCACCTGCAGAAGCTGCCGTTCAGCTACTACGACAGCCGGCCGGCCGGAAAGATCCTGGTACGGGTGATCAATTATGTGAACTCCGTGTCGGACATCCTGTCCAACGGAATTGTCAATATGATCATCGAGATCATCACGCTGGTGTTCATCGTGGTGTACATGTTCGCCACGGACGCGACGCTGGCAACGGTGATTATCGCCGGGCTGCCGATCTTCATCGGGATCATCATTCTGATCAAGCCCCGGCAGCGCAAGGCGTGGCAGAACCAGAGCAACAAGAACAGCAACTACAACGCGTACCTGGCCGAATCCATCGACGGTGTGCGGGTGAGCCAGCTGTTTGAGCGGCAGCAGGTGAACATTTCCATCATGGAGAAGCTGGCCACGGCGTGCCGGCAGGCATGGCTGCGGGCGGTGCGGATCAGCAACACGGTGTGGCTGAGCAGCGAGACGATGACCCAGCTGGTGCTGACGTTTGTGTACATCGCGGCCGCGTACTGGATCGGCGGCGGGAAGATGGCGTCCGCCGGCGTGATCCTGGCGATGACCGGGTATGTGAGCCGCTTCTGGCAGCCGATCACGAACCTGGCGAACATCTACAACAGCTTTGTGAACAACATCGCGT
>LVAM01000002.1 GCA_001604005.1 Clostridiales bacterium Firm_07
GGAAATTATATCATACACAGTTCACGTTTTCAAACAGAATCCCACATGTAGCGGGAAAATGCCTATTTTGCGCAACGGATAGCGGTCGGGCAGGAAGACCGGCGGAAACCGGTCCGGTCCGGGACAATAATTAGACAAAACAGGATTGATCAAAATGGCAAAAAGCCCCAAAGCCGAGAGCAGAATGTGCATAGTTTTAAGCACAATTTGCATTGCAGTATGTTATGGGGATTTTTATAATGAATATAGTGATTAATGGCAAATTTAACGCCCAAAAATGCAAAAAACAAAGGGAGGAAGCGCGGATGACCGTTAAAGCGGCAAAGCCCGCCAAGAAAAATGTCCACTGGTTCCGGCGGGATTGGCGGTTATATGTTATGTTAATCCTGCCTGTAGCTTTCTACCTGATTTTCTGCTATAAGCCGATGATCGGCGTTGTGATGGCGTTCCAGAAATACAGCATGACCAAGGGCATTTTCGGCAGCAAATGGATCGGCCTGGACAACTTTACCTTTGTCATCAACCGGATGCCGGACCTGAAAATCGCCCTCGGAAATACCTTGCTGCTCAACTTCATGGGCCTGGTTGCCGGGTTCCCGGTTCCGATTGTCCTGGCCATCATGCTGAATGAAATCCGCAGCACAAAGGTGAAGAAGGTTTCCCAGACGCTACTGTACCTGCCGCACTTCCTTTCCTGGATCATTATCGGCGGTATGGTGCTGCAGATCTTCGCGCCGACCACCGGTGTGGTCAACGCGACACTCCGGAAGATGGGAGCCATCGGTCCGAATGACAACGTTCCGTTCCTGACAGAGGGCTGGCACTGGCGGATTATGTATACGCTGATCGGCGTGTGGCAGGGCATGGGCTGGGGTACCATCCTGTACCTGTCCGCCATCACCGGCATCAATATGGAACTGTTCGAGGCGGCCAAGATTGACGGTGCGAACAAGATGCAGCAGATCTGGCATGTAACGCTGCCCGGCATCCGTTCCACCATCGTGATCCTGCTGATCCTGAGCATTGGCCAGATGATGAATATCTCGTTCGACCGGCCCTTCGTGCTGATGAACCCCCGCGTTAAGGATTACGGTGACGTGCTTTCCACCTTTGTCTACCGGGCGGCCATTCAGAACCATGAATGGGGCCGTGCCGCAGCGGTCGGCCTGTTCCAGTCCGTGGTCGGTCTGATCCTGATCACCGGCGCCAATATCGTCTCCAAACGGTTTGGCGAAGAAGGAATCTGGTAAGGGAGGGAGCAGAAAATGGCAGTTCGTAAGGAAGCTTCTTCCGAAATCTCCGTCAGGAAGCAAAAGGTCTTTACCGGTCCGCAGATTATCCTGATTATTGTCGTTACCCTCTTCTCCCTTTCCTGCGTCGTTCCGTTCATCAACGTGATTGCGGTTTCGCTGAGTTCCAAATCGGCCATCCTGCGGGGTGACGTCAGCTTCTGGCCTGTGGAATTCACGACGCAGGCGTATGAAGCGCTGTTCAATGACGCCAGCATGATCCGCAGCCTGTTCATGACGGTCGGCATGACGGTGGTTTACACCCTGATCGCCATGTTCCTGACGATCCTGATGGCCTATCCGCTGACCAAGAAGCGGATGCGGGGAAGGAAGTTCTTCAGCTTCCTGGCGCTGTTTACGATGTATTTTTCCGGCGGTGTCGTTCCGCATTACGTCAACATGCTGGACCTGGGGCTGTACAACACCATCTGGTCGCTGATTCTTCCCGCGGCAATTTCGACGTACTACATGATCATCCTGAAGAGCTTCTTCGCCTCCCTGCCGGAGTCCCTTGAGGAAGCGGCCACGATCGACGGCGCCAACGATTTCCAGATCCTGATCCGGATTTACCTTCCGCTTTCCCTGGCGTCGCTGGCCACCATCACCCTGTTCTACGCGGTGTTCCGGTGGAACCGGTTCGACGATGCGCTGTACTACATCCAGGACCGGAACCTGTACCCCCTGCAGCTGAAGCTGTATAACGCGATCAAGAACACCCAGCAGGTGGACCTGACGGCCATGCAGGAAGGTTCCAGCGCAGTTGCCAACAATATTTCCCAGTCGATTGAATCCGCAACGATCATCTTTGCCACGCTTCCCATCCTGGTGGTATATCCCTTTGTCCAGCGGTACTTCGTCGCCGGCGTCACCATAGGCGCCGTGAAAGGATAAGCCTTTAAGGGCTGGAGCCCTTGAAATAAAAAGGAGGAGAAAACCATGAAAAAGACCCTGGCTATCATTCTGACCCTGGCCATGCTGCTGGGCCTTGTCGGCACAGTCGTGGCGGAAGACAACTGGATCACGCTGAAGGTTGAAGCCTTTGACCGTGATATCGCGGGCTTCAATGTGGCTGACTGCTGGCAGCTGCACTATGCGCAGGAGCACTTCGGTGATCCCAACCACATCAAACTCGAGTTCGTTCCCGTTCCCCGCTGGACTGAAGGCGAAAAGCTCGGCCTGGCGCTCGGCACCGGCAGCGAACCCAACCTCTGCTGCACCTACGACGGCGCCCTGGTCAACAAGGCCATCGAAGATGAAGCGATCTATCAGCTGGACGAGCTGCTGGAAGAATACGGCCAGAACCTGATCGCGTTCCTGGGCCGTGACTCCCTGCTGCCCTTCGGCCAGGTTGACACCGACGAAGACGGCAAGGCTGAACAGTGGTTCATCCCGGCCCGCCGCCTGGAAGTTGAAAACGTCGGTAACTTCATCCGCGCTGACTGGCTGGCTGCCCTGAACATGGAAAAGCCCACCACCATCGAGGAGTTCGAAGCTTACCTGCGCGCTGCGAAGGAAGCCAACCTGGGCGGAACCCAGACCATCCCGATGCAGCTCGACCTGTATGAGCCCAACCCCCTGTACAACGTAAACCGCTTCACGGACGCTTTCATCGACTTCAGCCAGGTGACTGAAGAAGACTGGATTGCCTATGCGGCCAACCATGAAATGCTGCCCGGCGCCAAGGAAGGCTTCCGCTGGCTGAACAAGCTGTACGGCGAAGGCCTGGTTTATGAGAACTTCGACCTGGACGACGACGCTGCCACCGACACCGCCCTGACCATGGGCTACTTCGGATTCTTCAGCATGCAGCCCGACCAGCCCTGGCGGACTGACAAGAACTACGAACTTGAACTGGAAAAGAATGTTCCCGGCGCGAGCTGGACTTCTGTGAACTGCTTCAAGAACGAGTCCCTGGGCAAGACCCTGCATGATGTCTATGCCGCGAACGGCCTGAGCATCATCATCCCCGTGAAGTCCACTTCTCAGGAACAGGCGATCGCCGCGATCAAGTACCTCGACTGGATGGCCCAGCCCGAAAATATGTTCGCTATGCAGAATGGTATTGAAGGCATCAACTACCTGTCCGTGACCGCCGAAGGCATTCCCACCGATGTGCAGGCTGCTGACGCTGTTCCGGATGAGAACAAAATGCATGCCGGCGACATCGTGTTCATCTCCAACGGCCTGTACTACGGCTCCGACGAGCGCAACGCTGCCGGCCGCGCCCTGAAGTATGACGCCAAGTTCACCCAGGAACTGATCCAGTCCTATGTGGACGCCGGAACCGACGCCTGGACGCAGATCAGCTTCTCCGGCACGATCGAAGCCGAGAACGACTTCCTCACCATGGTCCGCTCCAAGCAGGGCGAATTCCTGAGCAAGGTCCTGACCTGCAGTGCTGAAGAGTTCGACGCTGTGTATGATGCCTGCATCGAAGACATCAAGGCCGTCGGCGCTTCCGACATCATCGAAGCATACCGTGAAGCCTACAAGGCCGGCACCTACCGCGGCACCTTCCCCGGAAACAAGTAATTGACCCCGCGTCTCATAACGGATTGACCGCTTTCCGCCGGCGGCAGTGAGACATCAAAGGCGGAACAGGAAGTCCCCGGCAGCCATCCAGGCTGCCGGGGATTTTCGTATGAATCAGCCGGAACCGGGCGGAAAGTATTGACAGGAAAGGGAATCGGGATATAATTGAGAACGGTTCTCATTTTCGCAAAGGGGGATGTTTCCGGTGGCAGGCAAGACAGGATACCGGACAAAGGCCCAGTCGGAGCTGCTTGCGTACCTGCAGGCGACGCCCGGGGTGCATCATACGGCGGCCGGGCTGAAAGAGCATTTTGCCGCGGAAGGGACGCCCATCGGCACCGCGACGATCTACCGCCGGCTGGAACGGTTTGTGGACGAGGGAAAGATCCGGAAATATGTGATCGGAACCGGCGACAGCGCGTGCTATACCTATGAAGAGGAAACCAGCTGCTGCGCTGAGCATTTTCACTGTAAATGCGAGCGGTGCGACCGGCTGATCCACCTGGACTGCGACGAGCTGAACGAGATCAGGACGCACCTGCTGGCGCACCACGGCTTTGCCTGGAACGCCGGGAAAACGGTTTTTTACGGCGTCTGCGAACAGTGCCGGAAGGAAATGGCCGTCGGCCGCGCAGACAGTCTCCGGAGGGAATAAGGATGGCATTACTGACTTGTAAGGACCTGGTGCTCGGATATGACGGACATCCTGTATTGTCCGGCATCAGTTTTGAAGTATGCACAGGGGATTACCTGTGTATTGTCGGCGAGAACGGATCAGGGAAAACCACCCTGATGAAGACCGTGCTGGGCCTGCAGAAACCGCTGGCCGGGCAGATCACCTTCGGCGATGGGCTGAAGCAGAATGAGATCGGTTACCTGCCGCAGCAGACGGACGTGCAGCGGGATTTTCCGGCAACGGTGCGTGAGATTGTGCTTTCCGGATGCCAGGGGCGACTGGGCCGCCGCCCGTTCTATACCCGGGAAGATAAAAATATGGCCGCGCAGAACATGGACCGGCTGGAGCTGGC
>LVAM01000003.1 GCA_001604005.1 Clostridiales bacterium Firm_07
CCGCTACGGGGTCAAGGTTGCCATGCCCGCCGAGTACGATACGAGCACCTATTACGGTCGAGGTCCGACAGAAAACTATGCCGACCGCAACGATGCGGCTTTTCTCGGCGTATACTGTCAGACAGCCGACGAACAGGCACACGCCTATGTGCGTCCGCAGGAGACGGGCACGAAGACCGACATGCGCTATTGGCGTCAGACCGACAGGGGCGGGCGCGGAATAGAGATTACCGCTTCGGCGCCTTTCTGCGCCTCGGCCCTGCACTATTCCGCAGAATCGCTTGACGGCGGCGACGAGAAGGCGCAACGCCATTTCGGCGAAGTCGAACGGTCACCCCTCGTCTTTCTGTCTATTGACATGGCTCACGTCGGAGCGGGAGGTGTGGACAGTTGGAGCGACGACGCCATTGCCATGGAACCTTACAGGCTACATTCGGGCACTTACGAGTTCTGCTTCCGCCTGACGCCGATAAGATAGGCCGGCAAAGGTGGGGCGATATCGGCCGCGTGTCCCGACGAAACCATCGATAAGACAACTGTTTTAGTAACTATAAAATTTTCTGAATCATGACTGTTTTTCTGATTGTCCTCTTCGGCGTGCTGTCGGGTTCGCTGCTCTCGGTATTGGTCGGTTTGGTGGGACGGAACCGCAAGATAGGGTTCGGTTGGACGTTCCTCATAAGCCTTGTCTTTACCCCTGTCGTGGGCCTTATTATAGCGCTTATTTCGGACCCGCTCGATGCGGGCGAACAAAAGAGAGTGGGGTGTGTAGGCGCCGTTCTGGCCGTACTCGGACTACTGTTCCTGTTGCTTTTCGTTCTGGCTCTGGCAGGAGTGTTTATGTCCGTTTGACCGAAAAACATTAAAAGCGTAAATTGCTTGTGACGGTTCGGACTGTGCAATAAATGCTCTCGCCGCCCTCTTTTGTGGGCGGCGAGAGCATTTATCATATTCGCTTATCGGCTGTAACCTAATAGGCGGTCATATCATCCGGCCGATTATTTCGGGAATATCCAACTTGTCGTACTCGACCGAATCAATCAGAGCCGCTCCCGACGCCGTCAGGGCAAAGTACATCTGCCGCTTGTCGTTGCGTCCGAGCGAACGCCTTACCAACCCTTTTTTTTCGACCGAGGCGATTACCTTCGAAGTGTTCGACGGCGAGATGCCGAGCGACTCGCACAGCTCGCCCGACGAGAGCGGCCTGCCCTCCGACAGAGAGCATAGCACCATTCCCTCGTTGAGGCTTATGCCGTACAGATTCTCGAAGTCGGCTTCGACCTTTATCACCGCACGCTGAATGTCGCGTATTTTGCACAATTTGTTCATGATGCCCTATATGAACAGATTCACGTTGCCCTGCTCGGCGCGGTCCATGTATGTAGCCACGCCGCCTACGGTCACGTTGTCCAGCAACTCTTCGGCTTTGACGCCCATGACGTCCATCGACATCTGACAGGCTATGAACTCGACTCCCGAAGCAATGGCCGAGGCGCGGAGCGATTCGAGCGATTCGATGCCTTTGACCTTCATTATGTGGCGCATCATCTTGTCGCCGATGCCGAGCATGCTCATCTTCGAAAGGTGCAGTTTGAGCGAGTCGGACGGAAGCATCATTCCGAACATGCGGCCGAAAATGTCTTTCTTTACCTTTGGCTTTCGGGTCTTTTTGATGACATTCAATCCCCAGAAGGTGAAGAATATGGTCACTTTATGTCCGGTTGCTGCGGCGCCGTTGGCAAGCACGAATGTGGCGAGCGCTTTGTCGAGGTCGTCGCTGAACATGATGAACGTTTTGGCTTTGCCGTCGCACGAAGTGACCGTCTTGCACGCTTTGGGCGCTCCCTTTTCGATAACGACGGTGTATTTGCCCTTATCGGAGGTGTTGGCTATCAGAATATTGCCCGTAGAGTTGCACCATGCCTGCGCGTCGCGGGCGAAACCTGCATCGGTGGCCGTTATTTCGACCCTTTCGCCGTCTGAAAGCGTGTCTACTGCTTGTTTGACCTTCATTATCGGACCCGGGCATTGCAGGCCGCAGGCGTCTATCTTGACGGTTTTCTTTATTTCGGTTTCCATGTCGGAGTTGTTGTTTTCGGTGGAGTTGTTCGGTTTTTTGTCTTCTATGAGTGCAGTGGCGAGCGCGTAAGTCTTGTAGCCGCCCGAAAGGTTTCTGATATTGTCGAACCCTCTGCCTTCGAGTATGCGTTCGGCCAGATAGCCGCGCAAACCCACGGCGCAGAAGATGTATATCGGTTTATCTTTGGGCAGCTCGCCGGTTCGGCCGCGCAGTTCGTCGAGCGGAATGTTCACGGCGCCGGCTATCGAACCGAA
>LVAM01000004.1 GCA_001604005.1 Clostridiales bacterium Firm_07
GCGGAAAGAGCACATTCACGGATGAATTTTCAAGACACCTGGTACGGCAGGAGCATAAAACAGTTTATGTGATTCACGGGGATAATTTCCATCAGGGATTTATTGAACCGGAGGACAAAGGGTATTTCTTTGTCGGCGGTGAGGCGCACAACCGGGTACTGTGGGAGGATATCCTGCGCTTCAACTGGGACTGCATTCTCATGACGGCGGAAAAGGCCCTCACGCAAGGAATGGATGTCGTGATCGATTATGTGATCGAGACGGAGCTGCCCCGTGTCCGGGCGCTGGCGGAAAAACAGGACGCGGCGCTGTACTATATCGTGCTGACCGCGGATGAGGACGAACTGGAAAAGCGCATCCTGGAACGCGGCGATCCGGATCTGGTGGAACGGGCGAAGTTCCTGAAAAGGGAGCTGGAAGCGATGCCGGAAAACCAGGACCATCTGGTGGATAACACCGGGAAAACCGCGGAGGATCTGATCCGCTGCCTGGACCCGGAACAGTTCCTCGTGGACCGGAACAGCGGGAACGCGGATTGATCGCTTTCAGGAAAGCGCATATAATGGACAGGTAAGATTTGGGCCTGATATTTCTGAGAGAAGGGCATATTGTCATGAAAGAACAGTCGCTGAGCATTCTGTTTCCCCGCCAGGATGAGGTGGTCTACCGCCAGCTGCCGGACACGGTATGGCATGACCTGGGGCTGGATGCGGTTACGGAGAAGGTGGCGCAGCGGCCCGAAGAGGCTGAGCTGATCCGCCGGGTGATGACCGGCCTGACAGCGGATCCCGCCGTCAGCGCCTTCCGCTGCGATGTGTTCCGGGATATCCTGAACCATCCGGAAATCCGGGAGCGGATGATGAAGCTGCTCCAGCAGGTGAAGACGTTCTATGATTACGGTATCGTCAACCGGGGCGCGGGGGATGAGGCCGGCCTCTGGGACCTGATGCACCGGCTGGAGGAATACCATGACTATATCCTGACCGTGGAAGCGCTGCGGGAATGCCTGTCTGACAAGGACCTTTGCTCCGACGGGCTGCGCAATCTGTGGACGGAAGTGGACAGGATCTGCCGGGATAACGGGTTTGCCGCGCTGAAGAAGGATGTGGAGGAGATGCGGATTACCGCCTCCGACCTGAAGAGCATTACCGTCGGCATCAACCTGAATGACCGCTTTGAAGCCATCAACATGGGGCTGGTTTCTGTCAACAAAAAGCCATTTTCCCGTTCCAGCCTGCTGAAGAACTTTATCAGCGCGGTGGCTCCCCGGGACGATGTCCGGGAGGAAGCGGACTGGAACGGCAGCTATTCCTACTATCCCGCCAACACGGAAATTGGTTTCATTTCCAATGTAAGCCAGTTTGCCGAAAAGACGATGTACATGCGCAATCCCATTGCCGCGATGTCTATGGCCCGGATTCCGGATGCGGACGGCCTGGCTTCGGTTTCCCGACAGATGGATTCTGCAGCATCCATGCTGGCGGGCCGGATTACCCGCCGGCTGAAGGATATGCTGGGCAAGTACCTGAACATCAGCGTACGGGAGATTGCCGGCCTGATTCCGGAGCTTCTGTACTATACCCGCTGGGCGGAATACATCGGGAAATGCGAGAAGAAGGGCTGGAGCTTCTGCAAGCCGGAAACCCTGCTGGATCCGGAAAGCGCCGCGGGAATGACGGCGGAAGGATTCTGCAACCTGAAGCTCATCGGTTCGCTGACGCCCGCGGAGGTCACCTTCAATGACCTGTCGTTCGACGCGGAAAAGCGGATTTATGTGCTGACCGGCGCGAACCGGGGCGGCAAGACGACCATTACCCAGGCAGTCGGGCAGCTGTTCCTGCTGGCCCAGGGCGGCATCTCCGTTCCGGCCCGGCGGTTTTCCTTCTCCCCGGCAGACTGCGTGCTGACCCATTTCCCGGCGGACGAGGACAAGACTATGGACCTCGGACGGCTGGGCGAGGAATGCCAGCGCTTCCGGGAAATGTATTCCGTTTCCACCGGAAAGAGCCTGCTGCTGCTGAATGAGACGTTCTCCACGACTTCTTTCGAGGAAGGCTACTATATCGCGGTGGATGCCGTGAAGGCGCTGCTGGACCGGGGCTGCCGCGTAATCTACAACACCCATATGCATAAGCTGGCCTATGACCTGGACACTGCGGTCAACAAGCCGGGAAAGACCGGGAAGGCGGTTTCCCTGGTGGCGGAGACGACGGGCGGGAAGAATTCCTTCCGGGTGCGTGTGGCGCCGCCGGAAGGAAAATCCTTCGCCCGGGATATTGCAGAGAAGTACGGCGTTACCTATGAATCCCTGATCGCGGCAAAGCCGGAGTAAACCGGCGGAGGTGGCAGACAATGAGTGAGCAGGATCGGCAGACGGTTGCGGGGCTGAGCCACGTGGCGATCCGGACCCGCGACATCCTGGAAAGCGCCCGTTTCTATACCGAAGTCCTGGGCCTGCGGGAAGCCTTCCGCATGCACCGGGAGGACGGTACCCTGGCGACGGTTTATATGTTCATTGCTCCCGGGCAGTACCTGGAGCTGTTTTCCGGCGGAACCCGGGAGGGGGAGGCCGGAAAAGACGTGATCGGATTCTGCCATATCTGCCTGATGACGAAGGATATCCGGCAGTCCTATGAAGCGGTGAAAGCAGCTGGCGGGCCGATCGACCGGGAAATCCAGCAGGGACAGTCCAAATGCCGGATGTTCTGGACCCACGATCCGGACGGAACGCAGATTGAGATGATGGAAATGCCGCCGGAGTCGCTGCAGGCACAGGCGGACCGGCGGTTTGCGGAAAGAAGCGGGAACGACTGAGATGAAAGTTATCGTAATTAACGGACCGATGGGAGTCGGCAAGACCACCGTCGGGAAAACGATCGCGGACCGGTATCCGGGAACCGCCTTTATTGACGGGGACTGGTGCATGGATCTCCATCCCTTTGTGGGCAATGCGGAAACCAGGGCTATGGCGGTTGACAATATCCTGCACATGGTGGGCAACTACCTGCACTGTTCTGCCTGCAGCATGGTGGTGCTGGTATGGCTGATGGATGATCTGCGGGTATGCCGGCAGGTGACGGACGGGATTTCCGCCCTGGGAGCGGAGACGGAAAGCGTGACGCTGGTCTGTGACCGCGAAAGCCTGGTCCGCCGGTGGAAGAATGACCGGGAATGCGAATGGCGGACGGACGAATGGCTGGAGGTCAGCCTGAAATCACTGCCCCGCTTTGCGGCAATGGAAAATCCGATTGATACCGGCGCCCTGACGGTGGAACAGGTTGCGGACCGGATTATGCTTGGGAAATAAGGATATGGCAGGTCAGTATGTATGCAGGATTCCGTCCATTGATGAGATGGAACGGAAATGGGATGATGAAATCAGCCGGAACGAAGACGACAGGGAAAACTGGATCATCTGGAAACAGGAGGCATTGGCCGGCTTCCGGAGAGGGAAAATGATCCCGTACTACGGATTCCTGGACGGTGAGATTATCTGCGAGGCAACCGCTGTGATTCACCCGGATTCCGCCCAGAACAGCGAAGGCCTGGTGGATGACCATTCGGCATACCTGTGTGCTTTCAGGACCAATGAACCGTTCCGGGGGAAAGGATATTTCTCCACGCTGTTCCGGTTTATGGAGAATGACCTGCGGACCAGGGGATTCAGCCGGCTGACCCTCGGGGTGGAACCCTGGGATATAAACAATAAAGCCATCTACACACATTACGGTTTTACCGGATATATCAGGACGGAAACCGAGAAATATCCCGACGGGACGACGATTTCCGTGGAGTATTATGCGAAGGAATAACGGGATAATTTCTGTTCAGGAGCGAAAACAATGACTGTCAGGAAAGCAACCGGCGAGGAAATGCTGGAGCTGTGGGGATACCGGGAACCGGATGCGGTATCGCCGACTGCCCGGTTTTTTTATGACAATATTTCTTCCGGAAATGCGGATTTCTGGGCGACTGAAAATGACGGGATACTGATCGGGGAACTGTACGCTTTCCGGGATATCCCGGAGGACCGGGATTTCGCGGACGGGAAGACGACCGCGTATCTGTGTGCCTTCCGGGTGGAAAAGGAATATCGCGGCCGGGGCTTTGGCAGCCGGATGATGGAAACGGTCCTGGCGGACCTGAAGGCGAATGGCTTCCGGCGGGTGACCATCGGGGTGGGCCCGGAGGAAGAACGGAATGTCCGGCTGTACCGCCGGATGGGGTTTACCGAAAAGGTTAAGGATTGCTATGTGGATCCCTGCGCCATGGATGAGAACATGCGTCCCAAAAAGGATGAATGCTACTGGCTGCTGGCGAAGGAACTCTGATTCCGGAAATGAAAAGCAGGCGCTGCCATGATGGCGGCGCCTGTTGCATTTCCCGGAGAATCAGAAGCATTTTCCCCTGCGCTGTTTCTTGCACTGTTCGATATTCCCGCAGCGATAACACAGCTCGTTGTCGCATGCCCCGTCCTTCTCAAAGCAGGACAGGATGTTGTTTACGGTGGTTTCCGCAATATTGTTCAAGGCTTCTTCCGTCAGGAACGCCTGGTGGGAAGTGACGATCACATTGGGCATGGAGATCAGCCGGGACAGCAGGTCGTCGTTCAGGATGTGTCCGGACCGGTCCTCGAAGAAGACATCCGCTTCTTCCTCGTACACATCCAGGCAGGCTGCGCCGACCTTCCGGGCCTTGATCCCTTCCAGCAGGGCTTCCGCATCGATCAGGCCGCCCCGGGAGGTGTTGACGATCACGACGCCCTTCTTCATCTTCGCGATGGCGCCGGCGTCGATCATGTGGCGGGTTTCATCCGTCAGCGGGCAGTGGAGGGAGATGATGTCGCTTTGCTCCAGCAGTTCATCCAGGGATACATAGTGGATCCCGCTGTCCCTGGCCGGGAACAGGTCGTAGGCGATCACATTCATGCCGAAGCCGCGGCAGATATCGATGAAGATCCGGCCGATTTTCCCTGTGCCGACCACGCCCACGGTTTTTCCGTGGAAATCGAATCCGGTCAGTCCGTTCAGGGAGAAGTTGAACTCCCGGGTCCGGTTATATGCCTTATGGATCCGCCGCACGGAAGTGAGCAGCAGCGCGATGGCGTGCTCCGCTACGGCATACGGTGAATAGGCCGGGACGTGGACTACATGGATTTTTCCGAACGCGGCCTGGAGGTCCACGTTATTGTAGCCGGCGGAGCGCAGCGCGATCAGCCGGATACCGTATTCATACAGCTTTTCGATGACCGCCGCGTTGACGGTGTCGTTGACAAATACGCATACGGCTTCACAGCCCTTTGCGAAATCCACGGTGTCTTCATTGAGCTTTGCCTCCAGGTATTTGAACCGGATGCCGTGCTCTCCGCCGTACAGTTCAAAAGAGGGCTTGTCATATGCCTTTGCGTCGAAGAATGCCACCCGGATCATTTTTACCGCCTCCTTGAAATACCTGATCACACAAATGGGTTCATGGGCATTATACCGGAATACCGGGGAAAAGAAAACGATGGATCAATATCAGGCAAGCGTTCAGCCTTCCGGCATTTTGCCGGCCTTTCGGCTGAGCAGTACCAGGGCGATTACCAGCACCAGCGGGAAGATGCTGCCCACCAGCATGCCGGACTGCAGGTTGTCCCCGGTCTGCTGGGTCACTGTTCCGACCAAGCTAGGGCCGAACGCGCCGCCCAGGTCACCGGCCATGGCCAGCATGGCAAAGAGGGCGGTTCCGCCTTTGGGAATCCGGGGTGAGGTAATGCTGATGGTTCCCGGCCACATGATGCCGACGGAGAAGCCGCAGAGAATACAGCCGACCAGGCCCAGCACCGGGCTGGAGGACAGGCTGGCCAGCAGGTAGCAGCACAGGCACAGGATGCCCGAGCCGATCATGAATTTCGTCAGGTTCATCCGGGGACCAAACTTGCCATAAATTACCCGGCAGATGCCCATCGTTACAGCAAACAGGCACGGGCCAGCCAGGTCGCCCACCGTCTTGGTAAAGCCGAGCGCCGCTTCCGTAAAGGCGGATGCCCACTGGGCCATGGATAGCTCGGAGGCTCCGGCACAGACCATCAGCAGGATGGCCACCCAGAAAAGCGGCAGCCGGAACAGCTCCCGGATCTTCATGCCCTTGCCTTCTTCCGTCAGGCGCTCGATGGGGCAGGTGGCGAAATTGAAGATATTGTACAGCGGAACCAGCGCCCAGATGCAGGCCAACCATTTCCAGTGCTCAATTCCGAACACTGCGAAGAACAGGGTGGAAAGCAGGATCACGCCGACCGAGCCCCAGCAGTAGAAGGAATGCAGCAGGCTCATTACGGCATCCTTGTGTTCGAAGGGGCAGGCCTCCACAATGGGGCTGGCCAGCACCTCGATCAAACCGCTGCCGATGGCATAGATCACCACGCAGATCATGATGCCGATGAACGGATCGGCAAACAGGTCCGGAATAAAAGCGAGGCCGGCAAGCCCCAGGCCGGAGGCAACCTCAGAGGCCACCACGCTGCGCCGGTAGCCGATGGAATCCACAAACCGGGCACAGAAAACATCGACCAGCAGCTGGGTCAGGAAGAACGCGGTGGGAATCAGCGCAATCTTTCCCAGGGAGATGGAATAATCCGTATGGAATTTCAGGAAGAGCAGCGGGGCAAAGTTAGCCGTGATGGCCTGGGTGATAAACGCCAGGTAACAGGCGATGAGCGTTTTCCGGTAATTCTTTTCCATGGGATCCTCCGGGAGAGATAACAAAATGGAATTGCCGGATATCAGTATACCAGAAAAAAAGAAATACAGATCAGGGAAAAAGAATTTGTCAGTTTTTCCGGTCCAGATTCCTGATCAGCTCCACGGTGGCCCGGTAACAGTTTTCCAGGGCTTCCGCGTTCAGGTTGTCCGCGGTGTCGCGCCGGGTATGGTAAATGCGTTCCAGATGATGGCTCATTCCGGTAATCCCGGCGGAACGGAAACCGCCCTGCGTAAAGGCTGCGCTGTCGGTTGCGCCGCCGAACAGCGGCACCCGGCCGCTCCGGCAGGGCACGCCGGCGGCTTTGGCTGCCTGCAGGAAAGCATTGCACAGGCCTTCGTCCGAACGGACCGTGGCGTTCAGGTCCTTTCGGTTGACCATCAGCCAGCGGGGATTATAAATGGTGTCATAGCAGATAATGGAGGTCGGCACATCCTTGTAATCCTCCCGGTGCGTCCGGCACCAGGCTTTCGCGCCGCGGAGGCCGGCTTCCTCGGAACCGGTCAGGATTACGCCGATTTCTGTATGCTCCGGCCGGATTCCATGCTTTTCCATTTCCCGGAGCAGGCCGATACCCATCATGCAGCCGGAGAGGTTATCATTGGCCCCGTCCACAATGCGCCGGGGATTGTAGGTGATACTCAGCAGCAGGAAAAACGGAACAAATACCAGTCCCCACAGTCCGGCAGTCCGGACCCAGTCCCCTGCGCCGCCCAGCGCGCAGGCGGCCAGGAAAAGATAGAAGAAGACACCGGCGGTTGCCATGAGTCCCGGGATTTCAAAGACGATTCCGCCAAATCGGTAATTCAGGGGGAATTCCCAGGCGGCGTCCGTATGCCCGTTCAGGAAGATCCGCTGCCGGACCTCCCCGCTGCACGGGCGGACGGCGGTGACATTGGTCCCTGTCCGGCGGGGGAACAGGCGGTCGATCACCGGCCTGTACATCACAAAATGGAACAGGAACAGAAACAGGCCCATGCATCCGAACAGGATGCTGAGCCAGGGACGGATAAAGAAGAAAACCGCGCAGAGCGTATCACAGACTGTTGAAAAATAGAAATATCCGTAGAAAGAATCGGGATGCTCCTCAAAGCTTTCCACCTTCAAATCGGTACATCCGCATTCATCCCGGAGAAGGCCGGCCATATACTCCGCCGCTTTCCTTTCGCTTTCGCTTCCCGGGGAACGCCGCCGGAAATCCCGACAGATCCGGGCAATCTCCTGCCGCATGCCGGAAACACATTTCCCGCTGTTTTCAGCAAGGAGATCAAACGGATTCCTGCCTGCCTGTTTTTCGAAACCGCGTTCCAAAATTCAGCACCTCCCGGAATTAAGTATCAGCCTGCCCGGATGATCAGGGGAAAACGGCCTGGATCAGGATCATATAGATCACTGTTCCGCCGAGGATGCTCAGGAGGGAATTCCGCTTCCATACCTGCAGCCCCACGACCGACAGCCCGGCAATGAGTTCCGGGGCGCCGAAGGGAGCCCGGGTGATCACGGTATCCTTCAGGCAGTAGATGACCAGCAGTCCGATGATGGCGGCCGGGAGTACCTCGCCGAGGTAGGAGATATATGCCGGCGTCCGTTTCCGGAAAACCAGGAACGGCAGGAACCGGAGCAGGATGGTGACGGCGGCCATCACGATGACCAGGATTGCGGCATGCGTGTTCATACGGCCTTCCTCCCCAGTCTGCCCCTCAGCAGGGTGAGGATCAGCGTAATCAGCAGCATGGCCGGAATCAGGAAATACTCCGGGCCGAGCACCACCAGGCACAGGAGTGTGGCCAGGAGCCCGGTCATCGCCGGGATATGGTCCTTTGTGCGGAGCCACTGCTCCGTAAACGACGCGATAAACAGTGCCGTCATGGAGAACTCGATTCCGGCGGTGGAGAAGGGAAGAACCGCACCGAGCAGGCTGCCCAGGATACAGCCGGCAATCCAGTACAGATGGTTGAACAGGGAGACGAGGAATCGGTACAGGTCCGCGTATTCCGGGTCCGGTGTTTCCCCGTTACACAGCAGGGAGTAGGTTTCATCTGTCAGGGCAAAGATCATATAGGGTTTGTACCTACCCGCGTTTTTGTAGCAGCCGATCATGGAAATGCTGTAGAACAGGTGCCGGGCGTTGACCATTACGGTGGTCAGGATCGTGGTGAGGATTCCCGCACCGCCGGCCAGCAGGCTGATGCCCACATACTGCATGGACCCGGCATAGATTAGCACAGCCATCGCAGCGGACCAGAGCACACCGTAACCGGCGTTCCGCAGCAGGATACCGAAACCGATGCCCAGCACAACATACCCGGCCATCACGGGCAGGGATTTCAGGAATGCCTTGCGGACAATCACGGATTTCCGTTCCGCTTCGGGACTCTTCTCCATGGGCAGTACCTCGGAAGTCAGATTTGAACCGATTATATCAGAAACAAGGAAATGAAAAAAGCCGGAAAGGACGCAGGACAGGGGAAAAACAAAACCAGCCCGCGGATGCGGACCGGCTTCTGTGAATGATCTTTGGCGGGGTTATCTGACCCGGATGGGGAAGTAGACAAATTGGTTATCCTGCATCTGGCACATCAGGGATATGGTATCCGGCTGGGGAACACCGCCCAGGTGCGCATTCAGCCACCAGAATTCCCAGACGGTTTCCCCTTCGTAATCCGGGGAAGCATATTGCTTTGTTTTCGGAACATCCGCGGAGAGGACGCTCGACTCGGATGGAAGGTTTTCTCCTTTGACCGCCTCCCAGTACCGGGGGGAGAAGTCTACGCCTTCCTTTGGCTTTACGCGGATTGTCAGGTACAGGCCCAGAGAGGTCAGCTTTGCCTTTTCAAACACGGCGGTGCAGTAATCGTTCTCATAGGATTCCTGCGGCGTCAGGGGGATGATTTCCTGGGCTGCGTCGTCCGGCAGCATAATGTCCAGGGAAATTACCAGGGTTTCCGAAATGATATTGCCCATGGTATCATCCGGCAGCGGACCGCCCGAAAAGAGAACGCCCCAACCGTTTTCACGGGAATTCGGGTCCCGGTCGGGATCGAAATATCCTTCCGGATAAGGTTCGTTCTCCTCGTCCACATCAAAAGGAATGACATAGTATCCTTCGTCAATCAGCTGCCGGAGCTGTTCCAGGAAGTGGCCCTTGGAGTACAGCAGTTTCCAGGAACGGACAGGACTGGATACGCTGAGCGTGAAGTCCACATGAATTGTTTCTGCTCCCCTGAGCTTATACGGGAGGGTGAAATGCCAATCGGTGCTGTACGGGCTTGTTCCTCCTGAAAGCCAATATCCATCATAATTGTCATAATTGTCGGTTGCGTATTCATCCCGGCAGCTGATGGAAATCTTTTCCACCCAGCACCATAAGGGAACTTCTGGTTTTTTTTGCTCCAGGGTTGTAGTGAAGGCGATATCATATCCGTCATATTGCAGGGAGCCGATCTGCAGACGGGCCAGCTTCCCCTCTGCTTCTGTTCGGGAAAATGCGGGTGTTGTCATGGGGGTGATTTCATGATCCTTCAGGGAATCCGGTTGATTCAGGCTGCCGATGGACGCAATGCCTATGCTCATCAGCAGAATAATGGCCAGCACCACCTGTACGGTGCCGAATGCGATTTTCTTTTTCACGGGTGTGTCCTCCATGATTTCCGCGCGGGAGAGCACCCGGGTCAGCAGCCACGGATCCTCTTCGATCCCGGAAAGGGCATCATCCAGGCTGTTTTTCAGTTCATCTTTCTTCATCGATGCCGT
>LVAM01000005.1 GCA_001604005.1 Clostridiales bacterium Firm_07
TACGCCTGATTTGAATTGAATAGAGAATTTTTTCAGCCTATCCGAGGATAGGCTTTTCGTCGTTGTGGGCGTGATTTCAAAAGGGTGCAAAATCCTCCGCGGGCGGCGCAAGCGGCATAGCGCGCCCCCGGCGGGCGCTCGTAAAGTCAAGGGTTCGTCTAATGTCCCCATCGGGGAAAATTCGCAAAAAAAGAAAAGCCACCGCTTTTACGGTGACTTTTAGAAACAGTTTTTTGCTTATTTTTTTGGGGGGTACATTGGGGGTAGAAGTTCAAAAAACGAGAAAAAACGAGAAAAAAGAAGAAAAAAAGAGATTGTTTGGAGCAGGCGACGGGAATCGAACCCGCATCTCCAGCTTGGGAAGCTGGGGTTTTACCACTAGACTACGCCTGCAAACAGCATAATACATTATATATGAGCGCGGCGCGTTTGTCAATGCCTTCGGCAAAAAAAGACAAAACACCCCGCGGCGAAAGCCGCGGGGTGTTTTCAGGTTTGCGTTATATGTGTGTTTTCGCATATTGCGCAAGAAAAAACTTATGTGTTTTCTTCGTCTTCTTCGGTTTTGACCACCGTAATGCCGAGGTCGGAAAGCGCCGCGGCGTCGGCGGGAGAAGGACAACCCGACATCAGTTCGCTGGCGTTCTGCACTTTCGGGAAAGCGATGACGTCGCGCAGGGATTCCGCACCGGTCATCACCATTGTGAGACGGTCAAGCCCCATTCCGGAGCCGCCGTGCGGCGGCGCGCCGTATTTGTACGCCTCGACAAGGAAGCCGAACTTGCGTTCGATATCGGCGGGCGTGAGCCCCAGCGCGCGGAACATTTTCTCCTGCAACTGCCAGTCGGTGATGCGGATCGAGCCGGAGAGCAATTCCGTGCCGTTGAGCACCATATCGTACGCTTTGGCGCGCACGCTGCCGGGATCGCTTTCCAAATACGGCAAGCATTCTTCAAGCGGCATCGTAAAGGGGTGGTGCATCGCGTCCCAGTGCCCGGTTTCCTCGTTCCACTCGAAAAAGGGGAACTCGGTGATCCACAGGAAATCGAAACGCCCCTCGGGGATAAGATCCAGTTTCTTTGCCAAAATGGTGCGCAATGCGCCGAGCGTGGGCAACACAACGCGGTTTTTATCGGCGACAAAGAGTGCCACGTCGCCTTTTTCCAGCGCGAGACGCGAGAGGATTTCGGCGTTCTCCGCGGGTGTGAGGAATTTGCCGAAAGAGCAGTTCGGCTCCTCGTCGTTCCAGCGGATAAAGGCGAGTCCCTTGGCGCCGATGCCCTTTGCGTGTTCGGTCAATTTGTCAATCTCTTTGCGCGTCAACTGCGCGGCGGCGCCTTTCGCCACGATGGCGCGTACGCTGCCGCCGTTTGCCACGGCGTCGGCAAAGACCGAAAAGCCGCAGTTTTTCACGGTGTCGGAAAGATCCTCGATCTCCATTCCGTATCTCGTGTCGGGCTTGTCCGAGCCGAAGCGCGACATCGCCTCCGCATAGGTCATACGGCGCATCGGCAAGGTGACTTCCACGCCCAGCAGTTCGCGGAACGCGCGGGCGATAAAGCCCTCGTTCATCGCCATAATGTCTTCTTGCGTGGCAAAGGACATTTCCAAGTCGATTTGCGTAAATTCGGGTTGACGGTCGGCGCGCAAGTCCTCATCACGGAAGCACCGCGCGATCTGAATGTAACGGTCAAAGCCCGAAAGCATCAGGAGTTGCTTGTAGATTTGCGGAGATTGCGGCAGAGCGTAAAACTTGCCGGGGTGCACGCGGGAGGGCACGAGATAATCGCGCGCGCCTTCCGGCGTGGCTTTGATCATCATCGGCGTTTCGATCTCCAAAAATCCGTTTTCGTAATAGTATTGCCGCGCAATGTTGGCAAGTCGGTGGCGAAGCAGGATGTTCTTTTGCAGTTCGGGACGGCGCAGATCGAGATAGCGATACCGAAGCGCGGTCTCCTCTTTCGCCTTGCGCCCTTCCGCGCTGACTTCAATGGGGGGCGTTTGCGCGGCGGAGAGGATTTTGAGTTCATCTACCGCCACTTCCACCTCGCCGGTGGGCATATTCGGGTTGATCGCGCCCTCACCGCGGGAGCGCACTTCGCCCTTCGCCACAATCACGTATTCGGCACGCAGAGTGCGCGCTTTCGCGAAAATTTCGGGTACGCTGTCCCCGTCAAAGGCAAGCTGCAAAATGCCGGTACGGTCGCGCAGATCGACAAAAACCAGCGCGCCCAGATCTCGGCAGCGCTGTACCCAACCCATCACGCACACACGCTTGCCGATGTCTTTGCCGGAGAGCGTGCCGCAATAATTTGTGCGTTTGTCGTTTTCACTCAAAAATTCAGCCATAAGAACTCCTTATTTACGCCGGAAGAGGATTGCCGTCGTGGTCGAAAAGCGGCAGTTTTTCCAAATAAATGATATCATCGCGGTTTTGCGCGTCGCCTTCCGCCAGCACCGTCATCTTGCCGCAGACGATACCGCCCGCTTCCTTTACCAGCGTTTCCATCGCGCGCAAGGATTCTCCCGTGGAGATGACGTCGTCGACGAGCAGAACGCGTTTGCCGCGCATCAGTTCGGCGTCCGCCACGTCAAGATAGAGGTGTTGGTCGGCGTCGGTGGTGATCGAGCGCACGGCAACGTCCATCACGCCCGTCATATAGAGTTTCGGCGCTTTTCTCGCCAAAAAGTATTTTTGATTGCCCGCAAGGCGCGCCATTTCGTGTACCAACGGAATGCCTTTCGCCTCGGCGGAGATGAGATAATCGTATTCCGGCGCGCGGCGGAGCAATTCTTTTGCCACGGCGGTGGTCAGTTCCGGATCGCCGAAGATGACGAACGCGCCGATGGAGAGCGTATCGCTGATCGGGCAGATCGGCAGTTCGCGGTCAAGCCCCGCGATCTTGATGGGATAGGTTTTCATAAAAGTCATCCTTTCACAACTTTTGCGTTCTTTTTCATTATACACCATTTGGTGGGAATGTCAATTCTTTTGCGGGATTTTCAAAAGGAACAAATCAGTTTTTCCACCGTGTCAAAACCGCCGCTTCCGCGTTTGAGTTCGGCGTCCGCCGCCGCCGCGAGATCCAGGGCGCGCGTCAGTTTTCCCATATCGCTGCGGGACACCGCGCGCACGAAAAGTCCGGCTTTATACGCGTGCACGCGCAGTGCCGAGGCGATCTCATCGCTGTTTTTTCCCGCGTCCAAAAGCACGCGCGTGGCAAACAGATCCGCAAAGGTACGGGAGATCTCGGAGAGCACCGCGGTCGGCTCGGCACGCTCGAATTTCAGCACGGCAAGCGCGTCCAGCGCCGCGCGGGTGTCGCCCGCAAGGAGCGCGTTGGAGAGCGCGAACGCGTCGGAGGAGAGGGCGCGGGAAACCACGCGCAAAAGGTCCGCTTCGTTCACTTCCTTCCGATCTTGGGAGAGCACGAAAAAGGCGACCTTGTCCACTTCGCCGGCAAGCGTGTACATATCGCTCCCCGCAAGTTCGATCATCTTGTTGCAAACGGCGAGCGACGCCGTCACGCCGCAGTGCGCGAAATGCCGTCCTACCCACGCGGCAAGGCGCGCGCCCGCCACTTTTTCAAAGCGGACGGGGGTGAATTCTTCCGCCAACTTTTTGAGCGTGGCGGAAGGGCGCTTCGGCAAATAGCCCTCGTCCAGCATTCCGGCGGGGACTTCGGCGATCACGGTGTTGTAGTCATATTCGGAAAGGAGGGCAAGCACTTCCAAAAGCCCGTTTATGTCTTCCTGCCGCGGGCGGGAAAAATCCATACCGGAGAGCAAAATCAGCCGGCTTTGCGCCGCCATCGGGGGCGGCATCATCGCGTCGAGCAGTTTGTCGGGTGAGAACTCTTCAAAAGGGATCGTAACGTCGTCAAAGGCGGCAAAAGCGGCGTCGGGGCAAAGAATTTTCCGCGCTTCGCGGATCGCGGAGGCTTTGAGATAATCCTCTTCGCCGAAAAAAAGATAGGCGTGTCCGCCCACGTTCGGGAGCGCGCGGCGAAAATCCGCTTCCTTGATCATTTCGTGCATACCGTCACCCCCTTATTTTCAAAGTTATTCCATATGTATTATACTCGTCCGCCGCGCGTTTTGTCAATTCCCGCCGGGGAAAATGTTGCTTTCGCACGAAAAAAAGGACGGGAAAAAGATGATTTTTTTGCAAAAATCATCTTGTATGTCAAAACAAGAAATGCTATAATGATAAAAGGCAGAATTTGCCGGATCTTCAATACGGAGGAACAGATTATGGAAAACAATAAACGTCCCGAAACGATGGAGCGCATCACCACTGCCGCTCTTGCTGAACAGTTCATCGCCGAGCAGGTCGCGGCGTTGCGCGCGCAGATCGGCAACAAGAAAGTATTGCTTGCGCTTTCCGGAGGCGTGGACTCCTCCGTGGTCGCGGCACTGCTTATCAAAGCGGTCGGATCGCAACTCACCGCCGTGCACGTCAACCACGGACTTTTGCGCAAAGGCGAGCCGGAACAGGTGATCGAGGTCTTCCGCAATCAGATGAAAGCAAACCTCGTATACGTGGACGCCGTCGACCGTTTCCTTGACAAACTTGCGGGCGTTACCGACCCCGAGAAAAAGCGCAAAGTGATCGGCGCGGAGTTTATCCGCGTGTTTGAGGAAGAAGCGCGTAAACTGGAAGGCATCGAGTTTTTGGCGCAAGGCACCATTTATCCCGATATTTTGGAGAGCGACGGCGTCAAGGCGCACCACAACGTGGGCGGGCTTCCCGAGGATCTGCAATTTGCGCTTGTGGAGCCGCTCAAATTCCTCTTCAAGGACGAAGTGCGCGTGGTCGGCAAAGCCTTGGGGCTTCCCGACTCTATGGTCTACCGTCAGCCTTTCCCGGGTCCCGGCCTTGGCGTGCGTTGCACCGGCGCCATCACGCGCGACCGGCTGGAAGCGGTGCGCGAATCCGACGCGATCCTGCGCGAGGAATTTGCCAAAGCGGGGCTTGCCGGCAAAGTGTGGCAGTATTTCACCATTGTGCCCGATTATAAATCGACCGGCGTGAAAGGCGGCAAACGCTGTTTCGAGTGGCCCGTCGTGCTGCGCGCCGTCAACACCAAAGACGCGATGAGCGCCACGGTGGAGAAGATCCCGTACGAACTGCTTGAAAAGATCGTGGCGCGCATCCTTGCCGAAGTGAAGGGCGTCAACCGCGTGCTTTACGATCTCTCGCCGAAACCCTGCGCCACCATCGAATGGGAATGAGTGCGGGACTGAAATTCGAGAGCTGACACAAACGCTATGAATCATTCCAATCAAATGGGCGGCATTGCTTTTGTCGCCGCGTCTGCGGCTTCGTTTGCTTTTCTGCCCATTTTCGCGAAACTTGCTTACGCCGCCGGAAGCGGTATCTATACGCTGCTCTTTTTCCGCTTTTCCATCGCGGCGGCGTGTATGTTTTTGCTGTTGCTCGCTTTGCGCCGCCCCCTGCCGCAAAAAAGGAACTTCGTGCATTTGCTGCTGCTCGGCGGTGTGGGGTACGGGCTGGTGTCGTTTTGTTGCTTTTCGGCGCTGCGTTACGTGTCTTCCGGCACGGCAAGTCTCCTACTATATACCTATCCCGCTTTCGTGATGCTCGGCGCGGCGATGTTTCTCAAAGAAAAGATCACCGCGAGAAAAATCCTCTCGCTTTGCCTGGCACTTGCGGGCGCGGTCATCATTGTCGGAGCGGATTTTAAGGGCAGGTTGCTCGGCATCGTTTTTGCCGCGCTTTCGGGAATCTCGTACGCGGCGTATATTTTGATCAGTTCCCGCGTCGTCAAAAAAGGGCGCGAGATCGAGTCTTCCGCCGTTTTAATGCTCGGCGCCGCCATCGTCTATGCGGCAAGTTTGCCTTTTGCCGGCTTTGAGCCGCCGAAAACGGCGATCGGTGTGCTCGCCGCCGTTCTCGTCGCGCTTGTTTCCACGGCGATCGCGTTCGTCACTTTCTTTATCGGTATGGAAAAAACGAGCCCTACGGTGGCGTCGCTGGTTTCCATTCTCGAGCCCGTCATCACGGTCTTTGCCTCGGCGCTCATACTTTCCGAAAAAATCACCGTCAATATCGTGATCGGCGGCGTGCTCGTCCTCTTTTCGCTTGTGATCACGATGCTGCCGGAAAGCGGCGGGGCGGGTTTTCTCAAATAAGTTTTTTCGATTCCGGATATAATATGCCGTCTTTATAATTCCATATTGGATAATTAGCTTCCGGGCCGTATTGATTTGGCAGATCGAAATGGCGGCACAAAACAAGATAAGCGGAGCACTTTTTGGCTTCTGGTTTGGATTTTGCAAAAACCAATAAACGAATGCCCCAATCTTGGACCGAGCATCTGCAATGCCAACGCAGATTTTCATCTGTATTGCAGATTTCCGCAAATTCATACAAAGGCTGAGTGCACCATCCGTGTTCGGATAATTCTTTCAAAGTATTGATTGCATTGTCCAGATCATATTGCGGAAGGCGAAATTGCTCTTTCTCATAATCCGTAATGTATTGTTCCACAGGGAGCACTTTTTTAATAACTGTTTCCATCGTTTGCTCATTCCAGTTTGCTTGTACGGCGATGGCGCCGATAATGGCTTCAAACAGATCGGCTTTGATTTTTTCTTGTTGATCGATCTTGTTGTCAATGTCGCATTGATCGACCAACAGATATTGACAAAGCCCCCAGTCTTCCATAATTTCCGCCAATTGTTGATTGCTGACGATTTTGCCTTTCAATGCGGTAAAATCTTTTTCGTGCGCTCGAAAAATATAATTTTGACCATCGTCGTCGGTGTACGTTGCGCTGTAATGCAGGCAAAGTTGGCGCACAACGTGATAACCCAAAACGGTATCGCCGATAAACTCCAAGTTTTCGTTGCTCTCTCCGCCGTATCGGTGAGCAAAGGAACTGCGTGTCAGTGCCTGTTGGATAAAACGAAGTTTCAGCGAAAAGCCGGTTTTCTCTTGGATTTTTTCTCGTATCTCGCGCAAAGTTTTGCTCGGATGTGTTGTTTTCTGCATATGTTGCCTCCTCAAAAATATGTATTTTGTTCCGGGAAACAAGGCAACAAAAAAGACCTGTCCTGACGCGGGCATATTTTAAGCGCACAAAAAGCCCGCCGAAAAGGTCAAAATTCTTTGAAATAGTTTTTATAAGGTTTTTCTCTTGATTCATTGAGTTGCCTCAATCAAACAAAAGATACACATTATGCAATTACTTCAAAATACTTTGTCCCTCGGAACGGATTTATTATAACACACTTGCAGAAGTCTGTCAAGATACAAAAAAGAGTTTTCTTGAAACTCCTTGACAAACAATACTATGCGTGGTATAGTATTATGCGAAAGGGGGTATACGATGGACGTTCAATTGAAGCGCGGGCTGCTTGATATTTGCGTGCTTGCCGCCATTCGAGACGAGGATTCCTACGGCTATCAAATCATCAAAGACGTGAAACCGTTTGTGGAGATCTCGGAATCCACGCTCTACCCGATACTGCGTCGCTTGGAAGGTGCCGGATTTTTGACGGTGCGCACGGCGGAGCACAGCGGCAGACTGCGGAAATACTATCACATTACCGAAACGGGAATTCTGCGACTGCGCGCCTTTACCGAGGAGTGGAAGGAAATGATTGCCATTTATCAATTTGTCAGCGGGGAGGGAAAAGCAAATGAATAAAACACAATTTTTAGCGGCTTTGCGAAAAGAACTTGCCGGATTGCCGCAGGAAGATATCGAACAGTCGATCGATTTTTACGGTGAAATGATCGACGACCGCGTGGAAGAAGGCGCAAGCGAAGAAGAGGCGGTGGCAAGCCTTGGATCTGTGCGCGAGATCGCCGCCGGCATTATTGCCGAAACGCCGCTCGTGAAATTGGTGCGCGCGCGTGTGAAACCGCAAAGACGCCTGCGCGGCGGGGAGATCGCGCTTCTCATCTTGGGCGCGCCGCTGTGGATACCGTTGCTCATTGCCGCCCTTGCCGTGATATTTGCCGTATACGTTTCGGTTTTTTCGATCGTCATCTCGGTCGGCGCCGTCGACGTTGCTCTTTTCGCGTGCGGGCTTGGCGGCATCCTGATCGCCTTCACCTATTCCGGCGCCTTGATCTTTTTCTTCATCGGCGCCGCGCTGGTGCTGCTCGGCTGTGCGATCTTTCTCGTTTACGGTGTGCGCGCGCTGTTTTGCGTCACGCTCGTTTGGGGCAAAGCCATTTTGCGCGGCATCAAGTCGTTTTTAGTGAAAGGGGGTAAAACGGTATGAAAAAAACAGCGGTTATCCTTGCCGTTTCCCTGATTTCCGTCGGGCTTATACTGGTCTTTTGCGCATTGATCCCGCTGCATTTCGATCTGTCTTCCGTTGATAAAATGCGCTATGAGACGAACACTTATCCGATAACCGAAGAGTTTTCCGATATCCAAATCGAAACCGATACCGCCGATATATGTTTTCTGCCCGCAACGGACGGGGAGAACAAGGTGGTTTGCGCGGAGAGCGAGAAGGTCCGGCACGACGTTGCCGTGCGCGGCGGAGTGCTGACCGTCACGGTGACGGACTCTCGCGCGTGGTATGAGCGGTGGGGCATTTTTACGGCGCAAAAAATGCGCGTGACGGTGTATCTCGCCGATTCGGTCTTGGGTGATCTCACCATCAAAACCGATACGGGTGACACGAGTATCCCCGCCGATTTTTCTTTCGCCGACGTGCAAATTGAGAGTGATACAGGCGACGTTTCGATATGCGCCAAAGAAACCCAAAGCCTCTCCGTTAAAACCGATACCGGCGATATATTCGCAGAAAATATCGCAACGGGTAGCATTTATTTGGATATTTACACGGGCGACGTGACGCTCCGAAACGTGCGGTGCGGCGCCGTGGAAGCGCAAGCCACCACGGGAGACGTGACGCTTGACGGCGTGCAAGCGCAAGGCGGGCTTTCGCTCACGACCGACACGGGCGATGTGACGCTTGCCGACACGCTCTTTGACGAGAGCGTCGCGATCCAAACGAGCACGGGCGACGTCACGTTGGAACGCGCCGACGCCGCGTCGTTCTCGGTGCAAACTTCCACGGGCGACGTGCGCGGCACGGTCCTCACCGAAAAAATTTTCCTCGCGGAAACAAGCACCGGAAAAGTGCAAGTGCCCAATACCGCCGCGGGCGGAGTATTCCGGGTGAAAACCTCCACCGGCGACATCCTATTGCGCGTTTCTTAAACGCACAGCCGACCGATCGCATCGGTCGGCTGTTTTTTCTTTCGATTGACAGACGCGGCGGGATATGATACAATGGGAAAAGTAAAAAAGAGGTGAAACGTATGACGGATCCGGGTGTTCTCGGCGGGCTTTCCGCACGGACGGTGCGGCAATACAATTCGCGCCTTGCCGACCTTTTCTCGCTGTATCTCAATCTTTTGCCCCGCGCGGTGGATGGGGAGAGCGTGACCGAACTCGCGCGGGAGTGCGGCATCTCCAATGAGGAAGCGTTTGCACACACGCTGGCGGCGCTTGCCGACCTTGACGCCGGCGGCAAGGACCGTTTGTTCTTTCTCTATTGGTTGCTGCCCTCCGTCCACGAGATGCAGACCGCGCCCTTTCTTGCCGACGCTTATTTTCGGAATATTCGCATTCCGCAAGCGACGCGGGGAAAATGGGAACTGAAAACCGAATATCTTGCCCCGTTTGAGCCCTTTGTGTGTCGGGATTTCGTCGTCACGCGCGATAAACGTATGCTGCCGCAGATCGGCTTTTTCACCGAGCGGTACGCTTATCCCGCGGTGCTGGAAAACGGCAGGGAGTGGATGACCTTGCAGCCCAACGAGACCGTGACCACCGAACCCGCCGTTCGGGCGGCGTTCGGGCGCGTTTTGACTTTCGGTTTGGGGCTTGGGTATTTTGCCTATCACGCCGCCGAAAAGGAGAACGTGGAGTCGGTGACGGTGGTGGATATCAGTCCCGACGCGATAGAATTGTTCAAAACGTATATCCTGCCGCAGTTTTCTCACCCCGAAAAAGTGCGCCTTGTCTGCGCCGACGCGTTTGATTTTGCCGAGCGGGAGATGGCGGGCAACTTTGATTTCGTCTTTGCCGACATTTGGCATGACGTCGGGGACGGACGAGAGCCGTATTTGCGTATGAAAGCATGGGAACGGCGTTTCCCCGATATACGCTTTTCGTTTTGGCTGGAAGACACGATCCGCTGTTATCTCGACGAGAGTTTATGGGATATGGGACAAACTTGAAAAAGAAAGAGGGAAAATGACAAAATGGAAAATCAACGCAAAAAAGACAACGCGACCGCGAAACAGCGCGACCGTGTGATTGTCAAAACAAGCCTGATCGGCATTTTAACCAATTTGTTGCTGGTCGCCGCCAAAGCCGCCATCGGTCTTCTCGCCAATTCGATCGCGGTGATTTTGGACGCCGTCAACAACCTTTCCGACGCGCTCTCCTCCGCCGTCACCATCGCGGGCGCGAAACTGGCGGGCAAAGCGCCGGACAAAAAACATCCGCTGGGGTACGGCAGGATCGAATATATCAGCGCGATGATCGTTTCCGCCATCGTGCTGTACGCGGGTATCACCGCGCTGGTGGAGTCGATCAAAAAGATCATTTACCCCGAAAAATCCGAGTACACCGCCGTGTCGCTCGTTGTCATTGCGCTTGCCGTCGCCGTGAAACTGATTCTCGGTCTGTACGTGAAAAAGCGCGGCAGAGCGATCTCTTCGGGCGCGCTCGTCGCCTCCGGTTCCGATGCGATGTTCGATGCCGTTTTGTCGTTTTCGGTGCTCCTTTGTGCCGCGATCGATCTTTTGTGGGGTGTGTCGCTTGAAGCCTATGTCGGCGCGCTCATTTCCGTCTTTATCATTCGCGCGGGCGTCGGTATGCTGATCGAGACGATGACCGATATTTTGGGCAAACGTACCGATCCCGATATGGCGCGGGAGATCAAGGCGATTCTTGCCGCCGAGCCGGAGATCCGCGGCGCGTACGATCTGATCCTATATAATTACGGTCCGAATCACAACTACGGCTCGGTGCATATCGAACTGCCGGACGCGATGACGGTGGAAGAGGTGGACAGACTGACGCGCAAAGCCGAAAAAGCGGTGTATGAGAAAACCGGCGTTATCCTGACGGGCGTGGGAGTGTATTCCTATAATACGGGAGACAACGAGGCGGCCCGGATGCGCGACGCTGTGGAAAAGTGCGTGCTCGCGCACGATTGGGCGCTGCAAATGCACGGTTTTTACGTGGATACCGACGCGCGCACGATGCGTTTTGACGTGGTGATCGATTTTCGCGCCGACCGCGCGCGGGTATTGCGGGAACTTTATGAGGAGATCGCGGCTCTTTATCCCGATTACACGCCGTTCATCGTTCCGGACACCGACGTGTCCGATTGACAAAAAGAAAAAGCTCGGAGCGATCCGAGCTTTTTTGATGTTTTATTGATTTTTGCCGTCGGTTTCCGCTTCTTCCGTACGGAAGGGAACCTCGGTTGCGGAAATGTTTTTGCCCTTGGCTTGCCCTTCAATGTCCTCGGTGCGCACCGCGTATTTGTGCGTGATCGGTTTCCATTCCACCCGTGCAAAGAGCGCGCAGAAGGAAATCGGAATGTAGGAGAGCATAAAGATCGGGAAAGAGAAGAGGTGCATCACAACGCGCCATTTTTTGTAGTGGATCTTTTTCCACTCGGTGATCATGGTGATCAGCCCGATGATGAAGACCAGCCCGTATCCGAAAGCGAAGAAGAGCAGATAGCATTTGAGGATCGGGAACGAGACGAAGTGATTGACGAAAAGATTGATCAGGAGCAGCGTGGTGACGGAGGTGATTTGAATGAGAGAGAGCAGAAACGCGGGCATAATGTTCATCATCATATCATAGCACGCCCATTGCAATTTGAAAGACCCCTTGAAAAGTCCGCCGCCGTAGCCGTGAAAGACTTGGAAAAATCCTTTCGCCCAACGGCTGCGCTGTCGCCAGGATTGGCGGAAGGTTTCGGGCTGTTCGTCAAAGAGTTCGGCGTTGTGGCAGTATCCGACGCTTTCGCCGTGCGTGATGCAGTCGGCGGTAAACTCAATGTCCTCGGTCAGGAGAAAATGTTTCCAACCGCCGTTTCTTTCAATGATACCGCTGTCAATGAGGAAGCCCGTGCCCGAGATCGCCGCACTGGTGTGCAGAATGGAGCGGGGGTTGTTGAGGTGACGCGATTCGCGCATAAACCACAGCGCGTAACCGGCGCTGACCCAAGTTTTACCGTAGTTTTTGGAGTTGCGGTACGAGGTGAGCACGTGGTTTCCCGCGCAATACGCCTTGTCCATTTCCTCGACGTAGTTTTTCCGCAGAACGTTGTCGGCGTCAAAGACCATATAGGCGTCGTAAAAGCGCAATCCCTTGTCGCGTTCGATGTTTTGGAAAAGAAATTCCAGGGCATAACCTTTGCCCACTTTTTCTTTGTTCTGCCGTTCGTAAACCGTCGCGCCGAGCGCCCGCGCCACGTCCGCCGTGCGGTCGGTGCAGTTATCGGCAACCACGAAAATGTCAATCTTGTCGGCGGGGTAAGTTTGCCCCAAAAGACTTTTCAAAAGTTCCGGCAAGACCTGTTCTTCGTTGCGGGCGGCGATCAGCACGCCGTAGCGCTTGCTTTGGTCGGTCGCGGGATAGGAGAGGGGTTTGTGGAAGATGGCGATGAGAATGTAAATATACTGATACGTATATAGGATCGTGAAAAGCAGTCCTACCCCCAGCGACACATAGTATGCGACCTGTTCCAACGGATTGAAACCGTAAGAGATGAACAGATTTTGCAGGGATAAAATCAATCGATTCATTTCTGAACTCCTTTGAAGGAAAGAAAATCAAAAAATGTCAACTTTTTCGGTGTGACGAAAATGCGCAATGACTTTCAAAATAAGGAAAACGAACAGGAAGGGGAAAAAGGCTTGCAATGCCCACATCGCAAACGGGAAGAAAGGGCCCGTCGCGCGGTACACCCACTCCACGGGCGTGCCGGGGAAATTTTCGGAAATGAACATCAAATTGACGCGCATTCCGGGGTGTGTGGCGTCGTATATGCGGTTAAAGAGATACGCGCAAAGGCACATCACGCTCACCAAAGCGGAGCAAGGGACAAGGTCGCCAAAGCGTGCGCGGTAAACGCCGCGCACAAGCAGAAGGAGCCCCACGTAGACCATCAGACCGTGCAGGAGAAAACTGTGCAGGGAAATAAAATGCAGTGCGGGATAGCGGGGAAGCGAGGTGTTGGGGCAAAAGAGAAACGCGACGCCGCCGACAAGCCCTCCCGTGGCGAGAAAAATATCGCCCACGCGGCGCCAAAACCCTTCCGGCAAGGAAGAAAGAATGCCCGCGTACAGTACGAGACTGCAATAATAAAGAGGAACGAAATCATTGGGGTTCGTCGATCTCGTGACGGCGAGAACGAAAACGATCTTGGCGATCTCCAAAATCCACAGCGCCGCGGTGACGACGCGGATCTGAAGTCTTATCGCTTTGCCGTCGCATTTGCGGGAGAGCACAAGCCCCGCCGCCACGCCTGCCGCCGTGAGAAGGAAAAGAACGAGATGCCCCACCGAGTAAAGCCCGCAGGGCGTTTGTTCGTATGGAAGCGCAAAAAACATCACGGTTGCTTTTCGTCGCTCTTAAAATTGATGCGTTCTTCTTCCACGACAAGGGGGCGGCGCATCATTTTCGAGCGCAGGAGGAGGATATATTCGCCGAGCATCGAGACGGCGATCAAGTTGATCGAGGAGAAAAAGCCGATCACGGGAATGATCCAAAAGTGACGCAGCCAAAAGCCGAGCAAATGAAGTACAAGGCAGGCAACGGCGCCGAGCGAAGAGAGGATCAAAAACGTCCAGCCGAAAACGCTCATCGCGCGGATCGGGGTTTTGGTGTAGGTGGTAAAACTGAGCATTGCCGCGTCGTAGAGCGTGGAGAAATTGTTGTGCGTTTTGCCGGCGCGCCGTTTGGCTTGCTCGTAGGGCACCTTGATCATCGAAATGCCCAGTTCCGCCACAATGCCGCGGATAAAGGGCGTGGGGTCGTCCAGATTACGAAGCACGTCCACGAAAGAGCGATCGTAAAGCCCGAAACCGGTAAAATGCTCGATCTGCTCGACCGAAGACATTTTATGGATCATTTTATAATAGCAGGTGCGCAAAAAGCGGATCAGTTTGTTTTCTTTGCTCGTGGTTTTCACCGCGCACACCACGCGATAGCCGTTTTCCCAGTGATGCACCAGCGTGGGGATCATCGAGATGGGATCCTGAAAGTCGGCGCAGATCGGGATCGTGCAATCTCCCGTGGTTTGGCAGATGCCCCAATAAGGGGAATTGAACTGCCCGAAATTGCGGGCGTTGAAAATCGCTTTTATTTTTTTGTTTCCGGCGCACAGAGCGCGCAACTTGTCGCGCGTTCCGTCGGTGGAGCAGTTGTCGATGAAGAGGATCTCATAGTCGTATTGCGGCAAGGAAGTTTCAAACTCCTTGATGATCGCCGCCGAAAGCGGCTCTACGTTTTCCACCTCATTGTAAGTCGGCACCATAATGCTGACGCATTTGCGGTTTTCCATCAGGTTCTCCCCTTTCAGTTTTTGACCGCTTCTTTGATGATTTTTGCCATATAATCCAGCATATCCTCGGTCATTCCGGGATATACGCCCACCCAAAAAGTATGGTTCATCACGCGGTCGGTCACGGCAAGATCGCCGACAACGCGGTAGCCTTTGCCGCTTGCCCGCATATCGTCAAAACAGGGGTGCTTGGTGAGGTTGCCCGCAAACAGCATACGCGTTTGTACGCCGTGTGATTCGATGTAAGAAACCACCTTTTCTCTTTCCACGCCGTCCCGGCAGGTCATCAAAAATCCGAACCAAGAGGGGTTGGAACCGGGGCAAGGCTCCGGCAGGATCAGTTTATCTTCCACCTCGGCAAGCGCGGCGCGAAGACGCGCGAAGTTGGCGCGGCGGCGCGTGACGAAAGAGGGAAATTTTTGCAGCTGCGCACAGCCGATCGCCGCCTGCATATCGGTGGCTTTCAGGTTGTAGCCGAAATGAGAATAGACGTATTTGTGATCGTAGCCGAGCGGCAATTCGCCGTATTGACGGTCAAAACGGTGTCCGCACAAATTGTCGCGGCCGGAGGGGCACACGCAGTCGCGTCCCCAGTCGCGCATCGAGCGAATGACTTTATTCAGAAGCGGATCGTTGGTGTAGACCGCACCGCCCTCGCCCATCGTCATATGGTGCGGGGGATAGAAACTGCTGGTGCCGATGTCGCCCACCGTGCCGGTCAGGTGCGTCTTGCCGTCGATGGTATATTCCGAGCCGAGCGCGTCGCAGTTGTCTTCCACCAGCCACAAATTGTGGCGGCGGCAGAACGCGCGCACCGCGGAAAGATCAAAGGGATTACCCAGCGTGTGCGCGATCATCACGGCCTTAGTCTTGTCCGAAAGGGCGTTTTCCAGTTGCGTGACGTCAATGTTGTATTGCGGAATGGTGATATCCACGAAAACCGGCACCGCGCCGTATTGGATCATCGGCGTCACGGTCGTGGGAAAACCCGCCGCCACGGTGATGACTTCGTCACCTCTTTGCACGGCGCGCTCTCCGAGGAGAGGCGAAGTGAGCGTCATAAAAGCAAGCAGGTTCGCGGACGAGCCGGAGTTGACCAAACTGCAAAACTTGACGCCGAGATACGCGGCGAGATCGTGCTCGAAACGATCGGTAAAGCGCCCCGAAGTCAGCCAAAATTCAAGCGAACTGTCGACGAGATTGACCATTTCGTCGTGGTCGTACACGCGCGAGGCGTAAGAGATGCGTTTGCCCTCTTCCCATTTTTTCGGCGCGTGATAAAGGTCGCAATATTCCTTCACGAGATCTAAAATCTCGGCTTTTGCTTCGGTTTCGCTTTTTCCGTTAAAATGACTCATACAGGTCTCTCCTTTGATAGAGCGTGTTTTATTTTGCGAGAAACGCGCGGATCTGCGCGTCCATCACGGCGCCGACGTCTTTGCCGTCGGCGTAAGCGCGCGTCCATTCCGCCACCCGCGCGATCGCTTCGTCAAGACTCCACGTGGGGTGCCAAGCGAAGACGCGTTTCAGCTTGGAACAGTCGAGCTTTAAAAAGTTCGCCTCGTGCGGGCCGTTGTCGCCTTGAATTTTGAAGGAGGCGCCGTTTCCCCAAGCGGAGACAAAGAGTTCGACAAGTCGCTTTGTGGTGTAGCAATCGGCGTCGTCGGGGCCGACGTTATAATATCCCGCAAAGGAAGCGTCTTCGTATTGTTTCGCCGCGATCATCAGATAGGCGAAAAGCGGCTCCAACACGTGCTGATAGGGTCTTGTGGAGTGCGGGTTGCGGATCACGATCTCGCGATTCGCAAGAACGGCGCGCACGCAGTCCGGCACGATGCGGTCCGCGGCGAAATCGCCGCCGCCGATCACGTTGCCCGCGCGTGCGGTGGAGATCGCCACGCGTCCGTCGGCGAAAAAGGAGTTTTTATAACTGTGCGTTACCAGTTCCGAGCAGGATTTGCTGTTGGAATACGGATCGAAGCCGTCCAGCGGCTCGTTTTCCCGATATCCCCACTCCCATTCTTTGTTTTCGTACACTTTGTCGGTGGTAACGTTGAGAAAAGAGCGCACGAAATCGGTGCGGCGCACACATTCAAGGAGATGCACCGTGCCCATCACGTTCGTTTCATAAGTATATACGGGCGCGCGATAACTTTCCCGCACGATGGGCTGCGCCGCCAGGTGCAGCACGATCTCGGGTTTTGCCGCCTCAAACGCGGCGAAAAGCGCGTCAAAATCCCGCACGTCACCGATGATTGAGGTCATACCCGAGGCGATATCCGCCACTTCAAAAAGCGAAGGGTCCGTCGGGGGCTCGGTCGAAAATCCGGTGACAACGGCACCGGCATTTCGGAGGATCCGGCAAAGCCAGGATCCTTTGAAGCCGGTGTGTCCGGTGATAAAAACGCGCTTTCCGCGATAAAAATTCAAATCAAAAAATGCGCTCATCAGTCCTCCCAGCGCTTCCAGGGCGCTTTGCGGGAATTCCAAAGTTGTTCCAGTTTTTCTTTGTCGCGCATCGTATCCATGCACTGCCAAAATCCGCGGTGACGGAACGCCATCAGTTGACCTTCTTTGGTCAGCGCTTCCAATGGCGCTTTTTCAAACACCGTGGCGTCGCCTTCGATGTAATCCAGCACTTTGGGATCCAGAATCATAAATCCGCCGTTGATCCAGCCGACGTCGGCCTCGCTTTTCTCACGGAAGGCGAGCACCTGATTTTTTTCGATTTCCAGGACGCCGAAACGAGAGTCGGGGTGCACGGCGGTCATCGTTGCCAATTTGCCGTGGTTTTTGTGGAACTCCACCTCTTTGGCGATGTCCACGTTGGAAAGACCGTCGCCGTAGGTAAGGAAAAAGGGTTCGTCGTCAAGATAGCGACCGATGCGCTTGATGCGCCCGCCGGTCATGGTGCCAAGTCCCGTGTCCACCACCGTCACTCTCCACGGTTCGCTTTCGGTGCTGTGAACCGTGATCTTTTCCTTTTTAACAAAGTCAAAGGTCACGTCGCTGTGGTTGATGTAATAATCGGCAAACCATTCCTTGATGACGTTTTGCTTGTAGCCGGCGCAGATGACAAAATCGTTGTAGCCATAAGAAGAATAAAAACGCATAATGTGCCACAAAATCGGCATGTTGCCGATCTCGATCATCGGTTTCGGACGCAGATGCGATTCCTCGCTGATCCTCGTGCCGTAGCCACCTGCCAAAATAACAACTTTCATCGTCAAACCTCCTTGCGGCGCCTTGCGGAACCGGCAGTCGCCGCTTGCGGCGACTCCGCGGAAAACCGCCCGTCACCGTTTGTCGTCATACCTTTTCGGTACACACGCTTCTATATTATAGCACGGCTGGTTTTTTTTTGCAAGAGTTTTACCGATTTTTCGACAATATGCCCAAAACGCGTGCTCTCGCCGCGTGCGCTCGCGTGCGCAACGGGCATTGCGTTTCGCGGACGAACACACTATTCGCGGCAGAATACATCACCCAAAAAAGCACTTGCCGAAGCAAGTGCTTTTTTGATGGTCGGAGTGACAGGATTCGAACCTGCGGCCTCTTGGTCCCGAACCAAGCGCACTACCAAGCTGTGCCACACCCCGAGAGCGTTTTGACGCATTGCACATTATAGCACAGCGGCGTTCTTTTGTCAAGGGGCTTTGCAAAATAAAATCGGCGCGACGTTGCGGTGTTTTTGACAAGCGAACAGAAGCAAAAATGCAAAATATTCTTCTTTTTATTGACTTTCTTTCGCAAGGTGTGCTATACTGATTTTGCCGATCGCGCGGATGTTTTCAAAAAGGGAAAAGCGACCGACAGAAAGGCAAAGAATATGCAAGAACTGATTTCCGAAAGCGGTCATTTTTACAAGGCAAATCTGCATTGTCACAGCACTTTTTCCGATGGCCAAAAAACGCCAGAAGAACTCAAAAACATATACCGTTCGGCGGGATATTCGATTTTGGCGATCAGCGATCATAACGTTATGGTGGACCATTCCGACCTGAACGAAGAGGATTTCTTGCTCTTGACCGCCAGCGAGATCAACATACGGACGCATATGCGTCAGCACGGCTGGAATCCCTGTTATCATTTCAATGTTTTTCCTCGCCACGCGCACAACGTTGCTCTGCCTTGCTTTACTCCCGAAGAGATTTGCTACGGGGAGAGAGCCGATGAGTTGCGTGCCGCGCAGGCCTACATCGGCAAGCCCGGTTACGTGCGCGAATATTTCAAAGCCAATGAGATGGTCAAGGAGTTTTTGGATAACGGTTTTCTCGTTATGCTCAATCACCCCACGTGGTCTTTTCAGACGGCGGAAGATTTCCTTGCCGTCGACGGATTTTTTGCTATGGAAGTCTATAATCACAGTTGCTACGTAGGCGGTTATCCGGAGTTCAACGATCATATTTTCGATACTATCTTGCGCACGGGCAGGCATATCTATTGCACCGCTACCGACGATAATCACAACGAACACGAGATCGGCACCGCGCACTTTGACTCACTCGGCGGTTTTGTGGTCATTCAGGCGAAAGAACTGACGCAGGAAGCGGTCACGACGGCACTGGAAGAGGGCAAGTTTTTCGCTTCGAGAGGACCGATGTTCCACTCTGTCGTGTTGGACGACGCGGGGCTTTTGCACGTCAAAACCGACCCCGTGGCGCGTATTGCGCTGACTTGCGGAGCAAGACAAGCGCGCATTGCCTATCCGATGAGCACCACGGGTTCGTTGACCGAAGCGGTTTTCGACACCAACGAATTGCTTCCGGGCTATCTTCGACTGACGATCACCGACGCCGTGGGGCGTCAGGCGTGGTCGCAGCCGCTTTGGGGCGAGTTCCCGGGCAAATAAAACTTTTTTGCAACGGCTATCGTTTTTACAACCGGGGTGGAGCGCATCGCGCTTAGCCCCGGTTTTTACATAATTTTTATTTGAAGTATCCAAAATAAAACGTCTTGACTTTAAGCTGGAACTATGCTATAATAACTCTGCGTGTGAATATAATATTTTTTTATGTTGACTTGATACTTTGACACAGTTTTGGGAGGCAATGTGATGGAAAGCAAAAAAACGATCCCTTTTTCGCCGCCGGATATTTCCGATGTGGAGATTGAACAAGTGGTAGCGGCTCTGAAATCGGGTTGGATCACGACAGGTCCCAGAGTCAAGGAACTCGAAAAAAAGATCGCGGCTTGGATCGACGTGGGCGAAACGAAAAAAGGCACGCCTCGCTGCGTGTGCCTGAATTCGCAGACGGCCTGTGCGGAACTTGCGTTGCATCTGATGGGGATCGGTGCGGCGTCTGGCGGTTGTGCTGAGGACGAGGTAATTGTGCCGGCTTATACATATACCGCGTCGGCGTCGGTTATTTGCCACGTCGGCGCAAAACCCGTTTTGATCGATTGCCAAAAGGACAGTCTCGAAATGGATTATGACGCGGTGGAGCGCGCTGTCAATGAGCACACCAAAGCGATCATTCCCGTGGATCTCGGCGGGGTTCCTTGCGATTATGACAGGATCTTTGCCATCGTTGAAAAATCCCGGTCGAAGTTTCACCCTTGCGGCGAGATGCAATCCTCTCTCGGGAGAGTTGCCGTTTTGGCGGACACCGCGCACGCGCTCGGCGCCGAGTGCAAAGGAAAAATGATCGGCAATATCGCGGATTTTTCCTCTTTCTCTTTCCACGCCGTAAAGAATTTTACGACGGGCGAGGGCGGCGCGCTCACCTGGCGACCGATCGACGGCGTAAGCGACGACGAACTATATCATAAATTGCAGCTTTTGTCACTTCACGGGCAATCCAAAGACGCGTTGGCGAAAACCCAAGTCGGCGCGTGGGAATACGATATCGTGGACACTTGGTATAAATGCAATATGACCGATGTGGCGGCGGCGATCGGGCTTGGGCAATTCGAACGGTATCCCGCTATGCTTGACCGCCGGGAACAAATGATCCGCCGGTACGATGCGGCACTTGCCCCGCTCGGCGTGCGCTCTTTGCCGCATTATACGAAAGATCATCGTTCTTCCGGACATTTGTATATCACCCGCGTGTTCCGTCGGGACGGTACGCCCTTAGACGACGCGGCAAGGCGCGAGATCATCGTGAGAATGGCGGAAGCGGGCATTGCGTGCAACGTGCACTACAAGCCGTTGCCGATGCACACGGCATATAAAAAACTCGGATATGATATTCAAGATTTTCCGAATGCTTATGCTCATTTTGTCAATGAGATCACGTTGCCTCTCTATACGCGATTGACCGATGAAGATGTGACGACGATCATAGAGAACTACACGCGTATCGTGAGGCTGTTTATTTGAAACACGCACCGCAGGTGAAAAATGTACAGATATTGTGTAAAACGAATTTTTGACATCTTGTTCAGCCTGATCGCTTTCGTATTTCTTGTTCCGCTGACGATCCTTTTCGCCCCTATTATCTTTTTTACCGACAAAGGACCTGTTTTCTATAAAGCGGAACGCATCGGGCAAGGCGGCAAGATTTTCAAAATGTATAAATTCCGAAGTATGTACGTCAATGCCCCCGACATTCGCTTGGCGGACGGCTCTACATACAACAGCGAAGACGATCCGCGCGTTACGCCGATCGGGCGTTTTTTGCGCAAGACCTCGCTGGACGAGATCCCGCAGATGTTCAATGTTTTCCTCGGACAGATGAGCCTGATCGGTCCGCGCCCCGATCCGCCGGATTGGTTGGATAAGTATCCGCCGGAGATTCGGGTATTTCTATCGGTCAAGCCCGGCATCACGGGATATAATCAAGCGTATTTCCGAAACGGATCCGACGGCACGGAAAAAATGTATAACGATGCGTATTATGCAGAAAATATCTCTTTCTTGTTGGATCTGAAAATCTTTTTCAAAACCATTGCGTCGGTTTTGAAAAAGGAAAACACGTATAAGGATATTGGTGAAGAAACCACTGCCAACATCAAAGCGACGCAGATGCGATACAAAGCAAAGGAATACGGCAGCGAATATAACGCGGAGTCCGGAGTCCCTTACGTTGGTGCGAATAAAGATTATTTTCAGCTGCACAACGCTCACCTGTACCGAAGCGGGAGAGATGCCCTGCGGGCGCTTGCCGTTTCTCTGCGGGAACGCTATGACACCGTCCTTTTCCCCGCGCTGTGCTGTCAATCTATGGTTTCTCCGTTTTCCGATAACGGATATGAGATTGCCTTTTATTCCTTAAACGAGGATTATACACCGAATGAGGAAAGCGTGCGGAATTTGCTGAAAGATAGCGCCGTCTTCTGCTTTATGTCTTATTTCGGATCCGATCCGAACAAAGATGGGAAGATCGACGCGCTGAAATCGGAGTTTCCGGCAAGCTTTTTCTTGGAGGATAGAACGCAGATTGCTTTGTCTTCGCCCTCGACCTTAAAGAATGCGGACGCGATCGTGCTTTCGATCCGAAAATGGCTGGCAATTCCTGACGGAGGAATCCTGTATACGAATGCGGCGCTTTGCGAGAGCGAAGATGACGATACTTTTGCAAAAATCCGCGAAGAAGCCTTGAAAGAAAAAGACGCATATTTGAAAAGCGGAAGTGCGGAAATCAAGCAATCCTTCCGCGAAAAATTCAATAAGGCAAACGACTTGTTAGATTTTTCAAACAAGCCCGTTTCTATGTCGACCGCATCGCAAAAAGTGCTTTCCGAAGTAGATTTTGCTTTGATGTACAGGGACAGGACGAGAAACAATGAGAAATTGTGGGAATTGTTGGCACCGATAGCCCAAAACGGCAAGATCCGGTTTTTGCCTTATTCTACATCCTCTTCCACCTTGTATTTTCCGATATTGACAGATAATCGAGACGAAGTGCAGAAAGCGCTGGCGCAAAAAGGCATTTATTGTCCTGTGATCTGGCCGCTTCCGAGGGGGGCGGAACAAATATGCCCCTTGGCGTCGTATACCGCGCGGCACATTTTGTGCCTGCCGTGTGATCACCGGTACACGTCGGATGATATGGAATTTATAGCAAAGGAAGTCGCGGCTGTTGTTTATGAAGAAGAAAATTATGATACTGGGCGCCAGCGTCTTGCAGTTGCCGGCGATCACACAAGCCCTTGATATGGGGCTTGACGTCGTTGTGGTGGATATGAACCCCAACGCCGTCGGATTTGAAGAACCGGGCATCGTGAAAGCGGTCGTCAGTACGATCGATAAAGAAGCGGTGTTACAGGTTGCCCAAGAAAACAGAATAGACGGCATTATGACGTTGGCATCGGATATGCCGATGCAGACCGTTGCCTATGTTTCGGAGAAAATGCATTTGGTCGGTCCGGATAGTGAAACCGCGCTGAAAGCAACCAACAAGGCCTATATGCGGGATGCGCTGAAAGCGGGCGGCGTACCGATTCCGTTTTATCAAAAAGTTTCAAATGAGGCGGAATATGCCGCGGCGACCGCCCGTTTTCCGGAAAGTTTTATCGTCAAACCCGCCGACAGCTCCGGCAGTCGCGGTATTTGTCTTGTGACAGACGCCGCCGACAAGCAGGAGGTCGCCGACGCGTATGTTTACGCGAAGCAATATGCGAGAAGCGGAACCGTACTGGTCGAAGAAGTGATGCGCGGTCCCGAGGTCAGTGTTGAAACGATGTCGCTGGACGGAAAATGCTTTGTTATACAAATCACCGACAAACTGACAACGGGAGCCCCCCATTTTGTGGAAACGGGACACTCGCAACCAAGTGCACTTGCTCTTAACATCAAGCGCCAAATAGAAAAAGCCGCCATTGCTGCAAATGCCGCCATCGGTATTCGGAACGGTCCGTCGCATACGGAGATCATCGTGACGAAGGACGGTCCGAAAATCGTGGAGATCGGCGCCAGGCTCGGCGGGGATTGTATCACCACACATCTGACGCCCCTTTCCACAGGCGTCAATATGGTACGCGCTTGCATCGAGATCGCGCTGGGGATCCGACCGCAAATTGGTAAACAGTATGATAAAGGTGCAGCAATTCGATATTTTCGTCAGATTCCCGGCCAGATACAAAGTGTTGATTTTGTGGACCAAGCAAAAAAAATGCGCGGGATCCGCGAAATTTCGATCGTGCACGGCGTGGGGGAAACCGTTGGTGAGATCTGCGACAGCACGTCGAGAATGGGTTTTGTGATCGCGCAGGACGATACCGCCGCCGAGGCGATTCGGGATTGTGAAGAGGCACTCGACACCATTCATATTGATATCATCTGATCTCACGCCGAGGAGATTATGGTAAAAAATCCGACTGAAAGGAGAAGCAACAGATGAAAATTTTACTTTTAGACGGATATTTTGAGCCTGAATCGACATCTTTTACACATCTTGAAACGGATCTGCTCCAAGGATTTACGGCGGCAGGACACGAGATCTATGTCGTTTGTCCCACGCCCACGCGCGGTATCGACAGGGAAACGGCAGACAAGTATCGCAAGATCAAGAAAGAAGATCTTTACGACGGCAAAGTCCACGTAAGGCGTTTTTGGGCGCCGCAGGAGAAGAAAAATCCCATTGTTCGCGCATTTCGGTATTTTTGGTGCAATTTTCGGGAATATGCGGTTGCCAAAAAAATCAAAAATGTCGATTTGATCTTTGCGGACAGCACGCCTCCGACGCAAGGGTTTGTGGCGGCGAAACTCAAAAAGCGCAAGAAGATACCGTTTGTGTACGGACTGCAGGACATCTTTCCCGATTCGCTGGTTAACGCGGGACTCTCAAAAGAAGGTTCGCTTTTGTGGAAGATCGGCAGGAAGATCGAAAATTATACATACCGCAACGCCGATAAGATTATTGTAATCTCGGAGGATTTTCGTAAAAATCTCCTTGCCAAAGGCGTAGCGCCCGAAAAGATCGAGGTCATCTATAACTGGGTGGACAGCAAGCGGGTTTTACCCGTTGCGAAAGACCGAAACCGGTTGTATGATCGTCTTTCGCTGGATCGGCAAAAAGATTTTGTCGTTGTATATGCGGGCAATTTCGGCAGAGCGCAGGGCGTGGATGTGATTTTTGACGCCGCAAAACTGTTGACCGCCTATCCCGATATCAAGTTCGTCCTTTTCGGCGGCGGGTCGGAATATGAAAAGATGGATGCATACCGTCACGAGCTTATGCTGAATAATTTGATCTTGCAGCCTCTTTTGTCCTCCGAGTGGGTGCCCGAGGTGTATAGCCTCGGCGCGGTGAATTTGATTACGTGCAAGCGCGGTTTCGGGAACTGTGCGTTTCCTAGCAAGACTTGGAGCATTATGGCATGCAATTCGTATATCATCGCTTCTTATGATACGGATTCGGAGTTGGCAAGTGTATTGAAAGGTGCTCACGCCGGTGAGGCGGTTGAGCCGGAAGATCCACAGCAACTTGCCGATGCCGTTTTGCGGATTTGGCGTGAAAAACCTTCTTCTGATGGACGAGCGTTTTTGCTGCAACACGCCGATCGGTCATATAGTGTGGGGCGATATATGGAAGTGTGCACCAAAGCGCTCCGCGTGGAGCCGGAGAGAATCGCCGAAGAAGTTTTGATGTGAGGAAATATGAATTTCAAAGTGTATTTAGATGTGCTTCGTTTCAAGATCAAGGGCGTTTTTTCAAGGCGGATTGCCTTTTCCTCTTTGATTTTCGGAAGCAGAATCCACCCCCGTGCGGCGATCAAGCAAAAAAGCCGCTTTTATGGCAGTTCTATCGAGAAGTTTTCATATGTCGGCAGAAATTGCTTGGTGCAAAATACCGCGATCGGGAAGTTTGTTTCTGTCGCGGACAACTGCAATTTGGGTTTGCCGTCGCATGCCTTGACGTATGTCTCCACCTCGCCTGTGTTTACAGTGGGAAAGAATGTTTTGCATAAAAATTTTGCCGCGCTGGATCACAAAGAAGACCCCATGTTGACGATTGGAAACGACGTTTGGATCGGAGCGGGAGTATCGGTGAAAGCCGGTCTTTCGATCGGAGACGGTGCGGTGATCGGTGCCGGATCTGTGGTGACGCACGACGTGCCGCCGTATGAGATCTGGGCGGGAAATCCCGCGCGCCTTATTCGCAAACGCTTTGACGATGAGACGATCCAAAAATTGTTGGATTTGAAGTGGTGGGAGTGGGAAGACGATAAAATTGGACGATATGCTCCGATTTTTGATTCTCCCGAAAAATTATTCAGCGCCATAGATCAGAAGGAAACTAAATAATGAAAATTGCGCACATAATGCTTGCTTGCTTTTATATAGACGGTTTTTCTTATCAAGAAAATCTCTTGCCCAAATATCATAAAAAAGCGGGGCATAATGTAAAAATTATCGCTTCCCAGTTTTCTTTTGATCAAAACGGGAACGGAATATATTTGCAGGGTAAGCGGTCATATACCAATGAATACGGCATACCGGTTGTTCGGTTGGAATATGCCAAAATTCCGAAAGCTCAAATTTTCAAACAATATCAAGACTTCGGTGAAGAATTGGAAGCATTTGCTCCGGATGCCGTTTTCGTTCACGGTTTACAGTTTTTGGATTTCCGCGTCGTGCTTTGTTATGTCAAACGGCATCCCGGAACACTTTTGTGTGTGGATAACCACGCGGATTTTCATAACAGCGCACGCAACTGGCTGTCGAAAAGCGTTTTACACAAAGGAATTTGGAAGCATTTAGCGCAAAAATCCCTGCCGTTTGTGCAAAAATTTTTCGGTGTTACCCCGGCGCGAGTTGATTTTTTGAAAGATGTTTACCGTTTGCCGGCGGAGAAAGTGGCGCTTCTGCCGCTTGGCGCGGATGACGATGCGATCGAGAGTGCTATGGCACCGGAAGTGCGCGCCGAAAAGCGCGCCGCTTACGGTCTTTCCGAAAAGGATTTTGTGCTGATAGCGGGAGGAAAGATTGATCAGAACAAACCGCAGATCATTACATTGATGCGAACTATTAACGAGTGCTCGTTGCCGTCTGTCAAACTGTTGATTTTCGGTTCGGTGACGGAGGATCTGCGGCCGTCGTTTGAAAGTCAGATCTCCTCCAAGGTACAATATATCGGTTGGAAAAAATCCGAAGACATATACGGTGAGTTTGCCGCGGCGGATTTGGTGCTTTTCCCGGGACTGCACTCCGTGCTTTGGGAGCAAGCCGTGGCTATGGGCAAACCGTGTATTTTCAAGAACATCGACGGGTTTCATCATATTGATATAGGCGGAAACTGTCTTTTCTTTGAAAGCGACGATGCGGCGGAATATCAAAAAAAAGTGGAAACGGCGATCCGTGACATCGCGAAAATGCGGGCAAACGCGCAAAAAAGCGAAAAAGATCAGTTTCTTTATTCTAAAATTGCCAAGGCCGCTTTGGAATAGTCCATTTTAAAAAGTGCAAGTAGGGGCGTGAGAAAATGCATATCGTATACGGCTTTTCCGGTTGCTCGGAACAAACATATCAAAAGTTGTTGGGAGGCATCGGTTCTAACGCCGCCGTCAAATATCATCGCCTTCTGATGGAAGGTTTGGCGGAAAACGGGATCAGCGTTCTTGGCAATTCCGGTCTTCCGGTCAACCGTTCCATTATGAAGAAACTGTGGATACACCCGGTGGACGACGAGGAAAACGGCGTTCGGTATCATTACTTTCGCACCGTCAATTTTCCGATTTTGCGCCATATCGGATTATACTTTGGCGCGCGGCACGCGGTTTTGCGTGCTCGCAAAAAAACGAAAGAAAAGTGTTATGCCCTTTGCGATTGTCTGAATATCGCCACAGCCTATGGTATGGCGCGCGGCGCGCGGCGCGGGAAAATTCCGTTGATTTTGATCGTGACCGACCTACCGGATATGATGGGCGGCGGAAAATTGACGAAAAAGCTCAACAATCGCCTTTTTGCCAAAGCGGACGGTTTCATTTTTCTGACCGAGCAAATGAATGCGCGCGTCAATAAAAAAGGTAAACCGTATATCGTGCTGGAAGGGCACGCCGACAGTGCGTTGCCGGAGCTCTCGCCCGACGCAAAATATGAGCGGACAAGCGGCAAGCAAATCGTAATCTACGCGGGAAGTCTGAAAAAAATATACGGTATCGAAAACCTGGTGACGGGTTTTTTGCAAGCCGATATTCCCAACGCGGAATTGCATATTTACGGCAACGGAGATTTCCGCGAAGAATTGGAAACGATCGCGAAAAACACTGAAACCGTCAAGTATTTGGGGCTTCGGCCCAATGCCGAGATCGTATACGAAGAACAGCGCGCCGCGCTTTTGGTCAATCCGAGGCCGACGGCGCCTGAGTATACCAAATACTCTTTCCCCTCAAAAAATATGGAATATATGGCCTCGGGTACGCCGATCTTGACCACCAAATTGCCCGGTATACCCGCGGAATACGCACCTTATATCTATATGATCGAGGAAGACACGGCAGCGGGCGTCAAAAAGGCGCTTTCGGCGGTTTTGACGTTGCCGTTTGCCACGCGAGAGCAAAAAGGCCGCGCGGCGCGCGCGTTTGTTTTTGAAAACAAATCCAACAAGGTACAGGCAGAAAAAATCAAAAGTTTTTTGGAGCAGAAAATTGGGTAATTCAAGAGTCAAAAAAAGGGAAATGCTGATCATCGGTCTGCTTTTTGCGATCATCGTGGTGTATTCCATTATGCCGGCGGTGTCGCTTTGGGTCAGCAGACACTTTACAACATACTCCTATATGTTGCTTCTTCTTTTCACGGTTGTTTTTGTGTTGGCGTCCAGAGGAGAGAATTCTATCAATGAATATTTCGCATTACTGTTTCCCTTTTTGCTGTGGAAAATATTGCTTTTTGCGGTCAATTCGCCCTCTCTGCTTTTGTGGGGATATCAAGCATTGGTCGATTTTGCTCCTTTCGTGCTTGGATATTACATTTTACAAAAGATGCATTCCCGAAACAACATACGCTTCTTTTCCGCATTGATCCTGCTCGCTTTTTTGGCCACTGTCATCACCACGTTGATCGGTCTTGCTCAATATCCCGGCGCCGCGCGCTTTTTGGCAACGGTGGGCGATACTTCCGATGCTCAATATTTAAAATATACGCGCGCCAATATCGGCGGATATGATTTTATATATTCCTGTGTTCTTTTGTATCCGATTGCGGTCTTAGCATACAAACTAAAAAAAATAACGCGCATATGGGTGTTTCTCATCTCCGTTTTGATTCTTGCTTTAATCATCAATTCCGGTTATACCATCGCGCTTATTTTGTGGTTGGTATCCACAGTGTTCCTTTTTTTGAAACCAAATCTTTCCTCGAAAAACGTATTGGTCGTTTTGTTGGTAGCAATCCTGTTGACGGTGGTGCTTTTTCGCTTTGTCGCGCAGGGGCTAACACGTTTGTCCGAGATTATCCCAAATAGAGAAATCGCACTTCGTTTGCGTGCGTTGGCGGGGGGGAGAGAAGGTGTGGAGTCTTCGGACGACCATAGAATAGAGAATTACAGACGTTCTTTCATCATTTTTTTGCATCATCCCATCACAGGCAATTTGATCGCGAAATCCGGAATGGGTGGGCATTCGTTTATTTTAGATACTTTGGCGCAATGCGGTATTGCCGGTGCAGCGTTGCTCGTATGGATGTACAAAACGATCTATCGTACTTTTTATCGATCCTATCAACATATTGCGGGTTTCGGGTATGTGTTTTGGATCTTTTTGCAAGCCATAGTATTATCTTTTATCAACACAGGAATGTGGCTGTATGTTTTGTGCCTGTTTGTGCCGATCCTACTTTCTTTTATCACGTGCGGGAGGAAAGACGATGAAAATTTTGTGGATAGTCAACTCGGTGTTAAATGATTTAAGCTTAAAACTGTATGGCAAAGAAGGGCACGGCGTTTGGATGGATGCTCTGTTGTCGGATTTTCGGGGACGGGTGGAATATGAGATCGTCGTTGCGACGGTAATAAAAAGGAAAGCCGTATATCGGTATCAAATAGACAACGTCACATATTATGCGTTGCCGGATCAGTACCCCGCGCGTTATAAGGAGAACAAAAGCAAAAACATTGTCATATGGCAGCGCTTGATTGCTGAAGAGAAACCGGATCTGATCCAGGTTTGGGGAACAGAATTTACGCACGGGCTTTGTGCGCTTCGACAGGCAAAAGGGATTCCTTCCATTGTTTATATGCAGGGCTATTTAAAATCCATAGCCAGATTTTATCAAGCCGGCATAGATTACCGTGTGTTACGCAAAAGCATTACCTTTCGCGATATCGTAAAGCGTGACAGCATTTGTCAACAGCAGAAAAAATATATGCGCTCGTCACAAAAAGAAGCGGAAATGTTGCAATTATCCGGAGCTGTGATCAGTGAAAACGAATGGTGTAATGCTTATCTGAAAGCCGCCGTTCCAAATATCAGAATTTACGATTGCCCGTTGAGCATCAATAAAGTTTTTGCGGAAAGCCAATGGGATTTGGAAGCAGTCGAGAGGCACTCCGTTATTTGTACGGCGCCCGGATATACGATCAAAGGGTTGCATATTTTACTGAAAGCGATTGCTTTGCTCAAACAGAAATATCCGGACATAAAACTGTATGTACCCGGTACGCCGCAAATATCCGATGGAACGTTCAAAGGATTTTTGAAAAAAGACGGATATACAAAATATATTGAGAAACTGATCCGCACACTGGATATTGAGCAAAATATCTGTTGGTTGGGCAGATTATCGCAAGAAGTGCTGGCCGCAGAATATGCCAAACGGCATATTTTCGTGATGCCTTCTGCGATCGAAAATCATTCCAGTTCCTTAAAAGAGGCGATGTCCGTGGGTATGCCGTGCATTGCTTCGTATGTCGGGGGTATACCGGAATATGTGCGGCACGGAGAGAGCGGATTTCTTTACAGATTTGAAGAATACGAGGTGTTGGCGACGAGGATCGGAGAATTGTTTGATGATGACGCGTTGTGTCGGCGCATCTCCAAAAACGCACGCGAGCAGATGACGGCGTTGCACCAAAGCGACAAGCTGTTTGAAAAAATCGAAAAGATTTACAAGGAACTTGTATGAAGGGCGTTTTAGTTACAGGAAAAAACGGTGATCTTTCTGTTTTTGTGGCGAAATGGTTGGCGGCAAAACACGGACTTAGCGTGGAGCAGATCAGCTTGCGCGGAAACGATTGGAAAGATTTTGCGTTTGACAAATTCGATACCGTGGTGCATATTGCCGGTGTTGTTCCGAGAGAAGGCGTCAAAGCGGAGGATTTTTACGAGATCAATTACCGCTTGACCGAACAATTTGCAAAGACGGTTAAAAAAGCCGGTGTGCACAACTTTATCTATATCAGTTCAATGGCGGTATATGGAAGAATGCCCACACTTTCGATTTCAAATGGTACGATAGACGGGGAAACCCCTTGCTTGCCGACGGGCGATTACGGAAAAAGCAAACTTCAAGCGGAAAAATGCCTGCAAGCAATGGAAAGCGAAGATTTCCATATAGCGATCATACGCGTGCCGAGTATTTACGGTAAAGGGAAAACGGAGTATTTGGAACAATACGGCGCGTTGGCAAAAAAACTGCACTGTGTTCCCAAAGCTTTTACGGGGCACTATAAAAGCGTTATTTGCACGGAAAACCTGGCAGAACTTATCTACTTAACGGCGGAAAGTGGCTTTTCGGGAGTGATTTGTCCCGATGACGGCAAAGTCTCTGCTTTTGATATGATGCGATCGTTCGTAAATTTCAAGGTGTCGCGCATTGTTGGCAAACTGTTGGAAATCTTCGGGCACAGGAGTCAACGTGTGATCAACTATTATGGCACCATTTGCTATGATGAAAAACTGTCTGATGTATTTAACGGACAATATCGAGTTCGTACGGCTTGCGACGCCATTCAAACTGCAATAAGGAGATAAAAATATGCTGGCTCCGATCATCGTTTTTGCGTATAACAGAGCAAATCATTTGGAACAGACATTGTCTGCTTTATCTTCCAACGAAGGAGCAAAAGACAGCAAGGTTTTCGTTTTTGTTGACGGCCCTAAAAGCGAAGCGGGCAGGGGAAAAAATCAAGAAGTTTTGCAAGTTGCGCAAAAATACGAAGCCGGCTTTTTCGGCGGTGTTAAGATCGTTGCCGCGCCGAGCAACAAAGGACTTGCCAAATCCGTGATTTCGGGCGTGACGCAGATCATCGAGGAATACGGAAAGGTGATTGTGGTCGAGGATGACGTCATCACGTCTCCACGGTATCTGCGATTTATGAACGACGCGCTGGATTTTTACGAGCAAGATGAAAAAATTTGGTCGGTGGGCGGATTTACCGTGCCGATGACGTTACCGGAATATTACGATAAAAGCGTGATTATGACGCAGCGCGTCAGTAGTTGCGCGTGGGGCACATGGCGCGACCGATGGGAGAAGATAGATTGGACGATGCCGGATTATAAAAAATTCCGTTTTGATCTTGCCGCCAGAAAAAAATTCAATTGCTGGGGCGATGATCGAGCGGCGATGCTGGATTATCAGATGAACGGCAGAATCAATTCTTGGGCAATCCGGTTTGACTACTATATGTTCAAAAACGAAATGTATAATGTCATTCCCCGTACTTCTTTGGTGCGGAATATCGGATTTGACGGCAGCGGTACGCACTGTGCCAAAACGGAAAACAGAGCATTCGGTTCTATTGGAGAGAATACGGACGAATTTGTTTTCGGGCGGCTTGCGATCGACGAAAATATTCGGAAGCAATTTGTCCGAAATTTTCAAACGAGCATTCCCGCGCGGATGCATATGTTTTTGGGCAATTTGCTGTATCGAAGACGATGAAGAAAGTTTTGCTTTTAGTACCCTCTCTTGGTATGGGCGGAATGGAAAGGGTATTGGTCAACTACGCCAATTTGTTTGCCAAAAGGGGCTATGCTGTTACGGTTCTGAATCTATCGTATGACGATCCGGCGATCGTGTCGGGATTTGATCCCGCTGTACGGTATGTTGCGGGTTTTAGCCCTGTTAAACACTTGTTGCTCTCTTCGGCGCGAGATATATTGCATTTTCGATTCAGGATATTGCCTTGGAGAAAATGGTTTCGGTTACATTCTTCGCAATATCTTTATAAAAAGTATGTGCGGGAAGATTTTGACGTAGAGATCGCGTTTTTCGGAGTTGAAACTTTCAAGATTATCAGCGGTTCGATCAATCAAAAGGCTTGCAAGTTGGGGTGGATTCACAGTTCCAATTCTAAACAGTTTGGCAGTCAATATGTCAAGGCTGCCGATATACCGAGGATATATAGAAAAATCGAAAACATCGTTTGCGTTTCGCAAGAGAGCAAAAAACTGATACAAGATACATTTGGCGAGCGAAGCAATGTGTTTGTGATCAACAACCCGAATGACAGCGAAAAGATTCGGAAACAGGCGCAAGAGCCGTGTGAAGCGCAAAAAAATGCGTTTACGTTTGTAAATGTTTCAAGGATCGATGATACTTCTAAAGGTTTTTTCAGATTGTTAGACGTTTGCAAGCGTTTACGAGAAGCGGGATTTGTCTTTTCTTTATGGATTATCGGAAACGGCGCCGATTATGAGGCGGTTAAGCGAAAAATAGAGAAAGACGGTTTGACAAACGTTGTTTTGTTCGGGCAGCAAAGCAATCCGTATAAATTTATGAAACAAGCGGATATGTATCTTTGCAGTTCGTATTATGAAGGTTTTTCGATGACGATGGCGGAAGCAGTCATCTTGGCAAAACCCATTCTGACGACACGCGTTTCGGGCGCTGACGAAATGTTGGACGGGGGCAAATACGGTCTTATTGTGGAAAACAGCGAAGAAGGTTTGCTTGCGGGAATGACAAAAATTCTTTCCGACGAAAATCTTTTTAGACATTATTGCACAATGGCGGAATTGAGAAAAGACTATTTGTCAGAGAAGTCTATTATGGATAAAGTGGAAAGCGTGATCGACAATGAAACCTAAACTCAGTCTCATTATGCCCGTGTATAACGCGGCGAAATTCTTGAAAAGAAGCGTAGACAGCGTTCTGAATCAGACGTTTGACGATTTGGAATTGATACTTGTCAACGACGGATCGACGGACGACAGCTTGTCTATCTGCCGCGAGTATGAAAAAAAAGACAAGCGCGTGACCGTGATCGATCAGAAAAACGCGGGCGCGGGTCCCGCACGAAACAGAGGTATTGAGGCGGCAACGGGAGAATATTTGGCTTTTCCCGATTCCGACGATTGGTTGGATTTGAACTGCTATGAGATCTGTTTGAAAAAGATAGAAGAATGCGATGCCGATCTCTTGGTTTTCGGCGTGCGCACCTATGTGCACGGCACTTCCGAAGAAGAGGTGACGGAGACCCGAGAGGAAACCGTCTCTCCCGTCTCGTTCCATACGAAAGAAGAATGCAGAGCGAACTGGGTCTCTTTACACAAAAGCTGTAATATGAACTCCCCTTGCAATAAAATATACAAGCGATCGATCCTCGCGGAAAACGATCTGCGTTTTCCTGACTTGCGGAGAATGCAGGACGGTGTTTTCAATATGTATTATTATGACAAGATCTCCTCGATCGTGGTGATCGAAGAAAATTTGTTTAATCGCTCTTGGCACACCAACGCTTTTCAAAACAAAAAGCTGCCGAAAGATCTTTTGCGGTGTGCGATCGCTTACCGTGAAACCGCTCTTTCTTGTCTGAAAAATTGGAACGCAGATCGAATTGAAGGCAAGCGGTTCTTCGATTTACTGTTTTTGGAAACGATCCATATGATGGAGTTTATATACGGACCGCAAGATGTGAAACCGATTGCCCTGTATAGGCACATCAAAAACATCAACAACGATCCATACGTGCATCATTTTTTGCGCGAGTGGAAAAAATCCGGCAATGCGCTACGCAAAAAAGAGCGTTTGATGCTTCACAAATGTAATTTTGCTTTGGCGGTGTGGCGCTATTTCCGCTGATTATTTTCGATAGGGAGAAGCACGATGTCTTTATTCAGAAAAGTATTTTGCAAACTATCGGGCAGACCGTATTCAGAGAAAGAAGTTGCAGAGTTTATGATTTCCGCAATCCGCAAGGGCGGCGGGCAGGTTGGAGAAAACGTAGATATTTATGCGTCGTCTGTCGATCTCGGAGAACCCTATTTAATTTCGATCGGCAATAATGTAACGTTGTCAGGCGTTAAACTTCTGACACACGATGCCAGCACGAAAAAAGCATTGGGCTATACGAAAGCGGGAAAAGTGCATATCGGCAACGATGTTTTTGTTGGTTGGGGCACGATCATTTTGCCCAACACGACCATTGGTAACCGCGTGATCGTTGGTGCCGGATCGGTGGTGGCGAAAAACGTGCCGGATAACGTGGTGGTTTGCGGCAATCCTTTGCGCGTGATTTGTTCTTATGATGAATACATCGCCAAGAATCAAGACCTGATGGGGCAGTTTCCCGTGATTGATCTGTATCCGCGGGACATTATGAACGACGCGGAAAGCAAACAACGTCTGCAAGAGTCGGGTTACGGATATTTACTGTAATTCTAGAAAAGGAAGACATCAAGATGAATGTTGCAGTAGCAGGAACGGGATATGTGGGGCTTTCACTTTCCGTGTTGCTGGCACAAAAGCACACGGTAACGGCTGTGGATATCCTGTCGGAGAAAGTGGATCTGATCAATCGACATATTTCCCCGATACAAGACGCGTACATTGAACGATATTTGGCGGAAAAAGAATTGCATCTTACCGCGACGACCGACGCCGAGAGCGCGTATCGCACGGCGGAGTTTGTGATCGTGGCGACGCCGACGAACTATGACAGCCAAAAAGGTTTTTTCGATACTTCGTCTGTGGAGTCCGTAATCCAGACCGTTATGCGGTGCAATCCAAACGCCGTCATCGTGGTTAAATCCACCGTGCCGGTCGGTTTTACCGAACGCGTTCGGAAAGAGATGCATTGCCGGAACATTTTGTTCAGCCCCGAGTTTTTGCGCGAAAGCAAAGCACTCTATGATAATCTCTATCCTTCGCGCATCGTCGTCGGAACAGACAAAGGTGACGCGGCGCTGATGGAGAAGGCACGTGTTTTTGCCGATCTCCTGCGCGAGTGCGCGGAAAAGAAAGACGTTTCCGTTTTCACGATGGGATACACGGAAGCCGAAGCGGTCAAACTTTTCGCCAACACCTATCTTGCGCTGCGAGTTTCCTATTTTAATGAACTGGATACCTATGCCGAAGCAAAAGGGCTCAACACCAAAGAGATCATCGACGGCGTTTGCGCCGATCCGCGCATCGGCACGCACTATAATAATCCTTCTTTCGGATACGGTGGTTACTGTCTGCCCAAAGACACCAAACAGTTGCTTGCCAATTATACGGGCGTACCGGAAAACCTGATCGAGGCCATTGTCAACAGCAATCGCACGAGAAAAGATTTTATCGCCGACCGCGTGTTGGCAAAAGCGGGATATTACGCGTATAAAGAGCACAATCAATACGACCTCGCCTCGGAGAAACAAGTGACGATCGGCGTGTGGCGGCTGACGATGAAAAAGGATTCCGACAATTTCCGCCAAAGCGCCATACAGGGTGTGATGAAGCGTCTGAAAGCCAAAGGCGCAACCGTGATCGTATACGAACCGACATTGGAAGACGGAAGCACTTTCTTTGGCAGCCGTGTGGTCAACGATCCGATAGAATTTAAGAAAAACAGCGATGTGATCTTGGTCAATCGGTATGAAGAAGCCCTTTTTGACGTGCAGAAAAAAGTATATACAAGAGATCTTTACGGGAGAGATTGATCGGTGAAAAAGATTTTGTTCGTTGTGCACGCATTCCGAACGGGGGGCGTGAGCACGGTCCTGACCAACATTGCCAACGGACTTTGTCGGCGCGGATACGATATCACGATCTGCGTGACCTCCGATGATGTGTCCGGCGCGGGAGATCTTTTGCCGGAGATCAAACTGCGGCATCGGGATGAGCCGCACCTCGGACTTTTGCGAAAAATTCCGTACGTACGGAATTTTTACGAATCCGGTATGTGGTCGAAAAGACAGTCTCCGCGCAAGTTGTATCGGTATTTTGTCGGCGGCAAAGAGCGATACGACGTGGAAATCGCCTTCTTTTTCGGAAGACCGCTGAAAGCGGTTTACGGATCAAAAAATGATCGCGCGCGGAAAATTCTCTTTGTACACAGCGACTATAAAGGCCTTGGGAAAGGTATTTATATGGGTTTTCGGCAGGAAGAAGAAGCCAAACGTGCCTATCGATTCTTTGATAAAGTCGTGTGCGTGACCAACGGTGTAAAAACCTCTTTCGTTGACACGATCGGGCGGCAAGATGGCGTTGAGGTGATTTACAATCTCAACGATTGTGAAAAGATAAAAGTCCTCTCCCGGCAAGAGATCGCGGCAAAGCGCGTTGAATTTACATTTGTGTGTGTCAGCAGGTTATCCGCCGAAAAGGGGATCGCGCGGGTGTTGGAAAGCGCCGCGAAACTGAACGACGAAGGCTTTGCCTTTGATGTCTGGATCGTGGGCGACGGCCCGGAACGGGCGCGCTTGGAGCAATATGCGGCTCGCTGCCGATTGCAAAACGTTACCTTTTACGGAAATCAGAAAAATCCGTATCCGTTCATTGCGAATGCCGATATGTTGGTGTGTCCCTCGCTGACAGAAGCGTACGGTTTGTCGATTTCGGAAGCGTTTATCCTGCACAAACCGATTTTGGCGACAGACTGCACGGGTCCGCGAGAACTGCTTAATGGCGGAGAATACGGTGTTTTGGTGCCAAATGATCCGGACGCCGTGTGCGATGGCATGAAGCGCATTTTGCAGGACGCCGCGTATTATGAGCACTATTGCCGCAAGGCAGAAGAAAGAAGCGCGTTTTTTGACGCAGACCATATTATGCAGGAGATAGAGAGATTGATCAATGAGTAACATTCTTGTTTTGACCGACAGGATCCCCCCCGAGCATTCGGCAACGGGCAGGCTGATTTATCATATTGCCCGGGAACTTGGCAAAACGCAGACGGTTTTTCTGGTTTGCCTTTGCGACGCAGTTTCGGATGCGGGGGAAACTTCATTGCATATTTGCCCCGTGGTCAGTCGATACGGCAAATATCGCGCGTTGACAAAGAAAGCCGCCGCGGCGCGCGGTGTGCAAAAACTTTTCTATAAAATATGGTATCATCTGTATTATCGCTACGCAAAAAAGAAAGGTCTCAGCGATGTTTTCAGCCATCGCAAGGCCCTGATGCGGCAATGTTGCCGTCTGATGCGCGCGCACAACGTCGGCACGATCATTTCTTCTTCCAATCCTTTTGAAAATCAAATGATTGCGCACGCCGTGTGGAAGAAACACCCGAGCGCCAAATGGTATCCGTATATGATGGATTCCAGTCGAAACAACGCGGTGCGCGCTGTTCCGGAAACGGTGGAAAAGCAACTCTTTTCTCACGCCGAAAAGATCGTGATCGTGCCTGCCATTTTGTTCGATCAAAACTTTTGCGGAGATTATGCCGATAAAATTTGCGTTCTGGATTTGCCGATCGTTCCCGTGCAAACACACGACGTGCATCGAGACGACGGGAAAGTGCGCCTCATTTACGCGGGGCTCTTTTATCCCGAGATCCGTAGCCCCGAGCATCTTTTCAGGTTGCTTGAAAAACTGCCGGAGAACTACGAATTGGAAGTTTACGGCGGCGGATGTCAGGATATTGTCAAGATATATCGGCAAGAGCTCGGAGAGCGGTTGCGGGTAAACGGTTTTGTGTCGCCCGCCGTGCTGAATGAAAAGACCGCCGAGAGCGATATTCTCGTCAACATCGGCAACACCATTCTCAATCAGGTGTCCAGCAAAGTGTATGATCTTGTCGCCTGTGGAAAACCGATTTTGAATTTCTACCAAAACGCCCAGGATATAAGCCTGGAACATGTCAAAGAATATCCGTTGCTCGGCGTATTTGAATACCGTACGGCGGAAGACAACGCCAACGCCATCGTAAGTTTTTGTGAAACGAACAAAGGGAAGGCTCTTTCCTATGAGGAAGCGACAGGCAGTATGCAGGACAAACGGCTTTCCGCTGTCGCTCAAAGATTAAGCAAAATTTTAAATTTGGAAGAAGAACAATGATCAGTGTTATCGTACCGGTTTATAATGCCGAACCGTATTTGCGGCGATGTGTAGATTCCGTTCTGCGGCAAACGTACGCCGACTTTGAGTTGCTGCTTGTCGACGACGGATCAACCGACAAAAGCGGGGAGATCTGCTCCGCGTATGCCGAGAAAGACGCGCGCGTGCGGTATTTCCGCAAACCAAACGAGGGACCCGGTCCCACAAGACTTTATGGTGTCCAACAATCGCGAGGAGAGTATATGTTTTTTCTCGATAGCGATGATTATCTTTCCGACGACGCCTTTGAAACTTTGCTTGGCGCGTTTTCGGAAACGGTTGACGTGGTGATCGGACAACATAAGCGCTTTGCCGAGCGGGGAGAACCGAAACAAGTCGTTTTTCCCGAGGGTGTGTTGGATTTTCAAAAAGACGACAAGCAGGGGCTTTTTGATCTGATACTTCGCAGAGGACACCACGGCGGGTTGGAATTGTGGAACAAATTGTTTCGCGGTTCCGTCGTCAAAAGTGCTTGTACGCTCCCGATCGACTTGATGTTCGGTGAAGATGTTTTATATACGCTTTCGATCTTCCTGCGCTGCCGACAAGCCGTTTTCATCGGAGAGACTACCTATTATTATGAGTACAAAGATAATTCCCTTGCGCGAAACACGGCGGCAAGAATGGAATTGCCGCGTTTTGCCGCGGAGTTGACGCGATTGGAGGACGAGATCTGTAAGGAGCCGATAGATCATATGCTCTACCCCATCGTGGTTTACCAGATCATCAAGATTGCGCTCAGTCGATATGCGCTGCCGGGAGAAGGTTTGGAGCGTTTGACGGAAGACGTGGGCAAGATCCATTCAACGAAAATAACGGAGTGCGCGCGCCGATATCTCAAAAACAGAAAGTATTTCCGAAAAAGATTCGGCCGCCATAAAGGCGACGAGGCACTGGCGACCTGTATATTCAAGATGATCCGCACCGGCGACGTTTGGTACTATACCAAACTGTATCCTGCTATGATCGAACCGCAAAAGCAAAGACGATATATTATAAAAGCATATGTAAAGAGGTTTTTAAGAAAATGAGTCAACCAACCGTTCAAAAACAACAATTTGATGTTTGTATCACTGCAAAGCACAAGCCTTTCGATTTGCATTTACGGGAAGTGCGCAAGTACAAAGATCTCATTTGGCTGTTTGTGCAGCGAGATATCAAAACCAAATACAAACAGACCGTTTTGGGGCCTTTATGGTTTGTCATTCAACCGCTTCTTGCCTCGGTGATCCATACGCTCGTCTTTGGGCAGATCGCGGGATTGTCGACCGACGGTGTTCCGCAATACCTGTTCTACTTGGCGGGTTCTGTCAGTTGGGGATTGTTTTCCGCCGCGTTGACGACCACGTCCAATACCTTTGTCGGAAACGCAAGCGTTTTCGGAAAGGTGTATTTCCCACGGCTTACAACGCCCATTGCCACTTCCATTACGCAAATTTTCAATTTTGCGATCCAATTCGGCATATTCCTTGTGATGTCTCTGATTTTCTTCCTGTCGGGTGAAACGTTCAGAGTGACGTGGTATGCGTTTTTAACGCCGCTTCTCGTCTTGCAGTTAACGCTTCTCGGTATGGGCTTCGGCATCATTATTTCGTCTCTGACTACAAAATACAGAGACCTGCAAGTGCTTGTCAGTTTCGGTGTGCAACTGTGGATGTACATCACGCCTGTCGTGTATAGCTCAAACTCGATCGGCAAAGGGAAGCTTTATACGTTGATGATGCTCAACCCGGTGTCTCCCGCGATCGAGATCTTCAAATACGGTTGGCTTGGCGCCGGTGCCACGCCGTGGCTTTACTGGGGCATCAGTTGGATCACCACCTTTGTCGTTTTGTTCCTCGGCGTTTTGATATTCAACAAAATCGAAAAGAATTTTATGGATACGGTGTAAGAGGCGGATATGGAAGAAAAAGAAATTGCATTGCAAATTACAAATCTGAAAAAACGCTATCGCCTCGGCGTCATCGGCGGCGGAACTTTGCGGGGAGACTTGCAGAGTTGGTGGGCGCGCGTGCGTCATAAGGAGGATCCGAACTCCAAAATCGGCGCGCGAAAACACGAAAAAAACGAAACCTTTATGGCGCTCAACGGCATTGATCTAACAGTGTATAAGGGAGAGCGGCTCGGTATTATCGGACACAACGGCGCCGGAAAATCCACACTGTTGAAACTCTTGTCGCGTGTGACCGGTCCCACGGAAGGCGAGATTTGCATCAACGGCAGAATTTCCAGTATGTTGGAAGTGGGGACAGGTTTCAACCCTGAGTTGACGGGGCGGGAAAACGCGTACCTCAACGGTGCCATTCTCGGTATGACCAAAGTCGAAGTGGATCGGAAGATCGATCAGATCATTGATTTTTCCGAGGTTCGACAGTTTATCGACACGCCGGTTAAGCGTTATTCCTCGGGCATGTATGTCAAACTTGCCTTTGCCGTTGCCGCGCACCTTGATAGCGAGATCCTCATTATGGACGAAGTGCTGGCAGTGGGCGATATGAAGTTTCAACAAAAATGCCTGCAAAAAATGAGCGACGTCTCCAAGCAGGAAGGCCGCACCATTTTGTATGTCAGCCACAACATGAACACCATCCGACAATTGTGCGATCGTTGTATCGTGATGGATCACGGCAAGATCGTTTTTTCCGGCGACGTGGAAACCGCCATCGATCTGTATTTGGATATGAAAGCCGTCGATGCGTGTTCGATCGATTATATGGAAAAGCCGGATCTTCGTATCGGCAAGAGCAAGCAAATGGCGTTGCAATCGGTATCTTTTTTGGATAAAAACGATTGCCTGTTTTCCAGAAGAGAGCCGATCAAAATGCACTTTGAATGGGCAAATCAAGAGAATATTGAAAATCTTTGTTTGCGCACCGAGATTTTGACGCGGGACAAAACGCCTGTCGGAACGACCTTTGTCTACAATTTTTACACGGGTAAACAGGGAGAACGTGCAGCGTGTGATATGCAAATGGATCTGTCTTCTCTCGTGGCGGGCAGATACGCGATGCGGTATACGTTCTTTTATGTCAATTCTTTCGGGCAATATATCAATGTCGACAATCTTAACGGTCTTTCTTTTGACATTGCTCCGGATGAAGGGGACATTCTTTGGGATCGCAAAAACTGGGGAAGCATTGAGCTCCCGCCTTCCGTTGTACTCTCAAAATAAACGCATTTGACTGATAAAGGAGATTTTTATGAAAGCGCTTGTCACCGGTGGAGCGGGATTTATCGGCTCCAACATTGTGAAAAAACTGTTGCGGGAAGGACACGAAGTCAAGGTTTTTGACAACTTATCCTCGGGATATCGCATCAATATCGAAGAACATATCCAAAAAGGCGAAGTGGAGTTTTTCGAGGGGGATGTGCGCGACGCCGAGGCACTGGAAAAGGCGATGCACGGCGTAGATCGGGTGTTTCATCTTGCCGCCTGCGTCGGCAGACAAAAATCCATCGACAACCCGATTCTTGATTCTTCCACCAATTTGCTCGGCACGGTCAACGTGCTGGAAGCGATGAGAAAGAACGGCGTGCCGAAGGTAGTGTATTCTTCTTCCGCCGCGATGTTCGGAGAGTTGCTTACGCCCACAATTGATGAAAATCACCCGCAAAACGCCGACTCGCCTTACGGCGTCAGCAAGCTTGCCGCAGAGAAAATGATCCTTGCCTGGGCCGGCATTTACAAAGAGATCGACGGTGTGTGTTTGCGATATTTCAACATTTACGGAGTCAATCAACGGTTTGATCTCTATGGCAACGTGATCCCGATCTTTGCTAAAAGAATCTACGCCGGTGAACCGATCACCATTTACGGCGACGGCACGCAAACGCGCGATTTCGTCAACGTGCGGGACGTTGCCCGCGCCAATTATATTGCCGCGACAAGCGACGTCGGCACCGATGTTTTCAACCTCGGCAGCGGCAGTAGCATTACCATCAACGAACTGGCGCGGCGAATGATCGAAATCAGCGGAAAGAAGACTGAAATCATCTATGCACCCGAGCGTCCCGCCGACGTCAAGCATTGCAAAGCAAACGCCGAAAAAGCCAAAAAAGTATTGGGCTTTGCGGCGGAAGTTTCGCTTGAAGACGGCCTTGACGAGTATATGAAATGGTTTTCCAACCATTGTATATAAAGAAAGGAACACAATATGAGCTTATTTACAAACAAAACCCTGATGATCACGGGCGGGACAGGCAGTTTCGGTAATGCGGTTCTGAACAGATTTCTCAAAACCGACATCGGCGAGATCCGCATTTTCTCGCGCGATGAGAAAAAGCAAGACGATATGCGGCACGAGTTTCAGGCGAAGATGCCTGAGGTCGCCGAAAAGATCAAGTTTTACATCGGTGACGTGCGTGATCTTGCCAGCGTCAAAAATGCGATGCACGGCGTGGACTACATTTTCCACGCGGCGGCGCTCAAACAGGTGCCTTCCTGCGAGTTTTTCCCCATTGAAGCCGTCAAGACCAACGTGCTGGGCACGGAAAACGTTTTGACCGCCGCCATTGAGGAGGGTGTCAAAACCGTGATCTGTCTTTCCACCGACAAAGCGGCGTACCCTGTCAACGCGATGGGTACAAGTAAGGCGATGATGGAAAAAGTGATCGTGGCAAAATCCCGCACCGTGAAACCCGAAAAAACGAAAATCTGCTGCACGCGCTACGGCAACGTGATGTGTTCGCGCGGCAGTGTAATCCCGCTTTGGATCGATCAGATCCGAAACGGACAACCCATTACACTGACCGAGCCCACGATGACGCGCTTTATTATGAGTTTGGACGAGGCGGTCGATCTTGTTCTCTTTGCATTCGAGCACGGCGAGAACGGTGACATTCTGGTGCAAAAAGCGCCCGCCTGTACGATCGGAACGCAGGCGGAAGCCGTTTGCGAATTGTTTGGCGGCAATAAGAAAGACATTAAAGTGATCGGTATTCGCCACGGCGAGAAAATGTACGAAACGTTGCTCACCAACGAGGAGTGCGCGCACGCTATCGATATGGGGAACTTTTATCGCGTGCCGAGCGACAAGCGCGGGCTTAATTATGACAAATATTTTCGTGTGGGCAATACCGAGCGGAACACTCTCACCGAGTTCAACTCCAACAACACGGAACTTTTAAACGTAGAGCAAGTGAAAGAAAAAATGTTGCAGTTGGCATACATCCAAAACGAACTTGCGGAGCGGAAATAAAACGATTTTTATAAATTTGAAGAATGCTAGGAGAGCTTATTTATGTCTATCTATGAGCAACTGGTGAAAAAACAAGAAAAATTGGCGTTGGTGGGTCTCGGTTACGTGGGTATGCCGATTGCGGTCGCGTTTGCGAAAAAGGGCGTTGACGTGATCGGTTTTGACCTGAACAAAGCGAAAATCGATCTGTATCGCTCTGGTGTGGATCCGACAAAAGAGGTCGGAGATGAAACTATCCGGGCGACGACGGTGCAATTTACGGCGGACGAAACAAAGTTGCGGGAGGCGAAGTTTTACATCGTGGCAGTCCCGACGCCCGTCAACACCGATCACACGCCGGACCTTACCCCCGTGATCGGCGCGAGCGAGATTATCGGCAGAAACCTTGCGAAGGGCTCGATCGTGGTCTATGAATCCACCGTTTATCCGGGTTGCACCGAGGACGTTTGCATCCCGATTTTGGAGAGGGAATCCGGTATGAAGTGCGGCGTCGATTTCAAGATCGGCTACTCTCCGGAGCGCATCAATCCGGGTGATAAAGTACATCGCCTTGAAAATATCCATAAAATTGTTTCGGGTATGGACGAGGAGAGCCTTAAAGAGATCAAAAACGTATATGATCTGGTGATCGAAGTCGGCACGCATCCCGTGTCCAATATCCGCACTGCGGAAGCGGTCAAAGTGGTGGAGAACAGCCAGCGGGACATCAACATCGCCTTTATGAACGAGTTGGCAATGGTGTTCGACAAAATGGATATCGATACCAACGAAGTGGTGGACGGTATGAACACCAAATGGAACGCGCTCGGCTTCCGCCCCGGTCTTGTGGGCGGGCATTGTATCGGCGTGGATCCGTATTATTTCACCTATGAGGCGGAAAAACTCGGGTATCACAGCCAAATCATCTTGAACGGTCGTATCGTCAACGACAGTATGGGTAAATTTGTTGCCGATGCGGCCATCAAAAAGATGATCGAGGCAGGTCTCGCGCCTAAAAAGGCGAAAGTGGTCATTTTCGGCTTAACTTTCAAAGAAAATTGCCCCGATACGCGTAACAGCAAGGTGGACGACATCATCAAGCGGCTCAATGAATACGGCATTGAGCCCGTGGTGGTGGATCCTTGGGCGAGCGAGCGCGACGCGATGCGCGAATACGGCGTCACGTTGACAAAACTTGAAGACGTTAAAGACGCCGACTGCCTCATCGTAGCGGTGGCGCACAACGAATTCCGCGCCCTGTCGCTGGATACGATCAAGACATTTTTCAAAGAGGGCGACGACGACGGCAAAGTTTTGATCGACGTCAAAGGGCTTTACAAGATTGAAGATCTGCAAAAATCTGGTCTTACGTGGTGGAGACTGTAAAAAAGGAGAGACCATATGAATATTTTGGTCACCGGCGCAAAGGGATTTGTCGGGAAAAATTTGGTGGAAGCGCTGAAAAACATTCGCGATCTGAAAGATCGGACCCACCCCGAACTGTCCATTGAGCAAATTTTTGCGTATGACCTGGATTCAACGCCCGAAGATCTCGAAATCTATTGCGCGAAGGCGGATTTTGTCTTTAATCTGGCGGGCGTCAACCGGCCGCAAAACGCGGAAGAGTTTATGCAGGGTAATTTCGGCTTTGCCGGTAAGTTGCTCGATACACTCCGCAAATATCGCAACACGTGTCCGGTGATGCTGTCTTCTTCCATTCAGGCGACGCTGATCGGTCGCTATGACGGCGAATACGGCAGAAGCAAAAAAGCAGGGGAAGATCTTTTCTTTGATTATGGAAAAGATACCGGTGCCAAAGTGCTTGTGTATCGCTTTCCCAACCTGTTTGGAAAATGGTGCAGACCGAACTACAACAGTGCCGTGGCGACGTTTTGCCACAATATCGCAAACGATTTGCCGATCACGGTGAGCGACCGAAACGTGCGGTTGGAACTGTTGTATATCGACGATCTCGTGGACGAAATGCTTTCGGCACTTTCGGGAAAAGAGCATCGGGCAGAATTTGACGGGGTGGACACCGTGTTGACACCGGACGGCAAGTTCTGCGCCGTGCCCGTGACGCACAAAGTAACCTTAGGTGAGATCGTGGATCTCTTGTACGCTTTTCACGATCAACCCGCCACGCTGGTCGTTCCGGAGATCCCCAAAGGGAGCTTTGCAAAAAAACTGTATTCTACCTATTTATCTTATTTGCCAAAAGACAAGGTTGCGTTCTCGCTGAAAATGAACGAAGACGCGCGCGGCAGTTTCACCGAACTTGTCAAAACGCCGCACTGCGGGCAAATCTCCGTCAATATCTCGAAACCCGGTATCACGAAAGGACAGCATTGGCACAACACCAAGTGGGAGTTCTTTATCGTGGTCAAGGGGCACGGGCTTATTCAAGAGCGTAAGATCGGCAGCGATGAAGTTTTGGAGTTCGAGGTAAGCGGCGACGCGATACAGGCGGTGCATATGCTACCCGGTTACACGCACAACATTATCAATTTAAGCGACAGCGAGGAACTCGTCACGGTGATGTGGGCAAACGAGCAGTTTGATCCCGCAAAGCCCGACACGTTCGGAGAAAAAGTGTAAAAACAAGAAGTAGCAAGGAAGGGTTGACTTAAGAAATGAAATCGGAGACAACCTTTACAGACAGACAGACGCATAACTATGGCATAGATTTGCTGCGTATTATATCCATATGGATGGTGGTTGTGTTACATTTGCTGAGCGTTTCTGGTTTGCTGAATGTTTCGCATACCGATGCAGGGGCTTATGCCATTGCATACGGTGTGCAAGCCTTTTGTATTTGCGCAGTCAATGTTTTTGCACTGACTTCGGGCTATGTTTGTTCACAACAGAAATTTCGATTGAACCGAGTACTTCGGTTATGGTTGCAAGTTTTCTTTTATTCATTTGTTTTTTTCTTTGTAAATATTGTGATCTATAACAATTTTACTGTAAAAAATTTGATACGCTCTTTTTTTCCGGTCCTCACGGATAAATTTTGGTATTTTACAGCCTATTTCCTTTTGATGTTTCTTATGCCCGTTTTTAATATTGTGATTGCAAAAGTCGAGAAAAAACAGTATGTATTGTGGTTAGGAATCATCGGAATTTGCTTTTCTTTGGCGACTATGGTGTTTGAGATTTGGCAAATCTATGCCGGCTACACTTGGATATGGCTTGCGTATCTGTATTTTGTCGGAGCGTATTTGAAAAAATTTGGATGTCCGATCCGTAACAAGGGCATTCTGCTTGCCGCTTATATATTGCTTTCGCTATTCATTGTTGGATTGCATATTGCCATATGTCGTTTGGGGTTTGTGCATCGTGCGAGAATGTTCTATTTTTACAGTAGCATTTTCGTATTGATACAGAGCATTGCGTTGTTTGCTTTGTTTGTGGGAGTGAACATCAGCGGCAGGTTCAAACAAACTATGCGGTATATTGCGTCTTTGACTTTCGGCATATATTTGTCACACAGTTATTTGATCTCATACGCCAATCATTATTCTTTTATTAGGATTGCGGAGAGGTCGACTTTGTTGTATATCCCTTTGACAATCGCGTATGCTGTAGTGATATTTGTTGCATCTTCAGTGATAGAAGCACTGCGGCAATTGTTTTTCAAATGGTGCCATATCAACAAAGTTTCCGATAGATTTGCGGCATTTTTACAAAACAAATTTGATTAAACACTATATGGAGAGGGAAGGATTATGTTCAAAAACAACGGAAAACTGAAACTGCTCATCATCGTCGGCACGCGGCCGGAGATCATTCGGCTGTCGGCGGTCATCACCAAATGCCGCGAGTATTTTGATACTGTTCTCGCGCACACGGGGCAAAATTACGATTACACCCTTAACGGTGTGTTTTTCAAGGACCTGGGTCTTGCCGATCCCGACGTATATATGAACGCGGTGGGGAAAGACCTCGGCGAAACGATGGGCAATATCATCGCCAAATCGTATGAACTGATGGTCGAGATCAAGCCCGACGCAGTGCTTGTTTTGGGCGACACCAACTCCTGCCTCTCGGTGATCGGCGCCAAACGGCTGCATATTCCGATCTTCCATATGGAGGCGGGCAACCGCTGCAAAGACGAATGCCTGCCGGAGGAGACCAACCGCCGTATCGTGGATATTATTTCCGACGTCAATCTCGCATACAGCGAGCACGCGCGCCGGTATCTCGCGGATTGCGGGCTCCCCAAGGAGCGGACGTATGTGACGGGAAGCCCGATGGCGGAAGTGCTCCGCAAAAACCTTGCGGCGATCGAAGCAAGCGATATTCATCAGCGCTTGGGGCTTGAAAAAGGCAAATACATACTGCTGTCGGCGCACCGCGAGGAGAACATCGACACAGAAAAGAATTTTCTCTCACTTTTCGGCGCCATCAACAAATTGGCGGAGAAATACGATATGCCGATCCTCTATTCCTGCCATCCGCGTTCGCGCAAGATGCTGGAACAGCGGGGTTTTGCGCTTGACGCGCGTGTGATCCGGCACGAGCCGCTCGGTTTCCACGATTACAACGCGTTGCAAATGAACGCTTTTGCGGTCGTCAGCGACAGCGGTACTTTGCCGGAGGAAAGCAGTTTCTTTACAAGTATTGGCAAACCTTTTCCCGCCGTGTGTATCCGCACGTCGACCGAGCGCCCCGAGGCGCTGGACAAGGCTTGCTTTGTGTTGGCGGGTATCGACGAAAAGAGCCTTCTTCAAGCGGTGGATACGGCGGTCGCGCTCAATGAGAACGGCGCGCACGGCATTCCCGTACCCGATTATACCGATGAAAACGTCTCTACCAAAGTTGTCAAGATCATTCAGTCCTACACGGGCGTGGTCAACAAAATGGTGTGGAGAAAAGATATGTGAAACGCAAAAAACGCGCCGTCAACACGGCGCGAGGTGGAAAAATCAATCATACGGTGATGACCGAAAAAAGACGAAAGGATTTTTGCTATGCCTGTTGTGGATATGTCGCTTGACAAACTGAAAACGTATATGGGTTGCACCCCGCGCCCCGCGGATTTTGACGAGTTTTGGGATCGCTCCATAGCCGAAGCGGACGCGCTGGATACCGACGCGGTTTTTGTGCCGCACCCGTTTGCTTCCAAAATCGCCGATTGCTTTGATCTTTACTTTACGGGTACCAAAGGCGCGCGCATTCACGCGCGTGTTACGGTGCCGAAAAATGTGACGGGGAAAGTGCCTGCCGTGCTCCATTTTCACGGGCTTTCGGGAGCAAGCGAGAAGTTTCGTAATCTGCTTGCTTTTGCCGGACAGGGCTTTGTCACGGCATCTATGGATTGCCGCGGACAAGGCGGTGTTTCCGAGGACGTAGGCGGCGTGGCGGGTACCACGTACACCACGCCCTTTACAAGGGGGCTTGACGGCGCGCCCGAAGGCTTTTTGATGCGCGACGTGTTTCTCGACACCTACCTGCTTGCCAAAATCATAATGGCGCGCCCCGACGTGGACGAAACGCGCGTCGGCGTATACGGCGGCTCGCAAGGCGGCGCTTTGTCGCTTGTTTGCGCCGCGCTGATGCCTTCCGTCAAAATCTGTTGTGCCGTGTATCCGTATCTTTCCGATTATAAGCGGGTATGGGCTATGGATCTGACCAAAGTTGCCTATGAAGGGTTGCGCTATTATTTTCGCCATTTTGATCCCACTCACGCGCACGAGGAGGAGTTTTTTACAAAACTCGGCTACATCGACGTGCAAAATCTCGCGCCGCGCATCCGCGCCAAAGTGCGTATGGCGACGGGATTGATGGACACCACCTGCCCGCCCTCGACGCAATTTGCCGCTTATAACAAGATCACCGCCGAAAAAGAGGTGGTCATCTATCCCGATTTTGATCACGAGGATCTGCGGGGCGAAGACGACGCCATCTTTGAAACGCTTTCGCAATTGTAATGCAAAAATCAAAAAACGCGCCGCATTGCGGCGCGTTTTTCTTTTGATCGTTTAGTTTTCAGCCAACACCATATCGGTTTTTTTCGACCAGGCGGCAAGCAGCGGGGCAAGGTCTTCGATCACCTCGGCTTCGGTACGCACGGCGGGGCAATCGGTCCAGACGCAGAACATAGTGCCCTTTACCTTGTGTGCGAGTCCCGACGCGGCAAGATCCCAATCTGCCGGCACATTGCCGTTTTCTTTGTTGCCGAAAGAGAAGGGATTCCATTCTTCAAGCAATGCTTTCGGTGTTACTTTTTGATAATCGCTTTGATCGTCGATCAGCACATAATAGCAATACATACAGTCCGTTCCCACAATATCGTATCCCGCTTTGGCAAGCGAAACGGGAGACGCCATCGTGTCAAACAAGGACCAAAACTGCACGAGAAAATTTTTGTTAAACTGTATATGTTCGGCGGGATCTGCCGTCCACCCCGTCCCGTTGGTCAGGCAGAACTCGTCGTTCCAGATCCGCACCGTATCATATCCGTACTTTTTGATGAGATCGTAACTTTTGTTGGCAAACAGCACGAAAAGATCGTACGCCACGGCACTTTCTTTGCCGGTCACGCGCTTGGCTTCGTTCTCCCACGCGTCCAACTGCCGCCAGCGGGGCAGTTCGTCCAGCGGCTTGATCGCGCCGCAATAGCCGAGCAATTCGTCGCAGCCGATGTCAAACTGCTTACAGCCGAGATCGCGGAAGAGTTTTGCGTAGCTTTCCTGCAAACTGTGCACAAAAGCGACCGCTACTTCGTTGGTGAGATCAATACCGCGCGAAAAAGCGTGATTGTTGGAGCCTTTTACGCGTTCCACGATGCCGTCCAACGTAAAATAACTGCCAATCCCGTACACGCCGGAGCTGTTTTCGGGATAGTTTAGGTCGACGCCGTTTTTGAAAAAGCGATATTTGCCGTCCGGGCAGGTGACTTTATACGTGTTTCCCGCATAGGAAAAGGCGAAAACGCCTTCTTCCCGTACGAGATCGTGCACTTTTTTCACGGTGTAATTGAGATGCCCCGGCGCGTCGTAAGAGGGAATGATCTCAATGCCACGGGCATTTGCTTCCTTTACCAGTTTTCGGAGTTCCGCCACGGTGAGAAACGAGGGATCGGGGTGCACGCTGCCGACTTCGCGGAAAGGGCAAAGGATCCCTTCGCGCCCCGCAAGGAAAGGATAATCGGGGCACTCGATGCCGACACCCATATCCTCGGAAAAATGAAGGAGCAGGGTGTTCATACCGTTTTGCCGCATCAAATCCAGCAAACGGATCAGGTTTTCGGGCGAAAAATACATACGCCCGATGTCCAACAGCAAACTTTTTTCAAAGCGGCGCATAGAAAACTCCTTTCTTTTCGTGCGGCGGCGCGCAAAAACATATGGAAACAGTGCATATACAGTATATCGAAAGCGGCTTTTTTTGTCAACAACTATCTGTCGAAAAACGCAAACAATATTTCACTCCGTCAAAAAAGCACCGCGCGTGCGCGGTGCTTTTGGAAAATTTTATGTCGCCCCGTTTGCCTTTTGTGCCAAACGGTACAGGTGCTGCATCGTCAGCGCGTCCTCCGCCATCGTTTCCGATGATTCGCAGATGATGCGCGGGCAAACGCCCTCGCGGACGATCGCCTCGGCAAGGGGCTCAAAGCGAGGCCCGTACACCTCGTCGGCAAAGGTGAGATGGCGTTTCTCGCCCGCGTCGGTGTATTCGATTTTGGAGAAATGGCAGTGCAGATATTTCGCCGCGTCGGCGGAAAGCTCCGATCCGATCGCGTCAAAAACGCGGCGGAAACTGTCGGCGTCGGGGAAGGCCGTGCCGCGCTCCCGCGCGTTGATGTGTCCGAAATCCACTACGGGTGCGAGCCTTTTGTCGATTTTGCAGAGCGATATGACCTCGGGGAGCGTGCCGAGTTGATTGATCTTGCCCATCGTTTCAAGCCCGAGCGCTATGGGCGTGTCGCCCACGGCGTCGAGCGTGCGCTCCAAGGTGTCGCGCGCCAGCGCGAGGGCTTCGTCGCGTGAGATCTTGGCGGCGCTGCCCGTATGAATAACGATGGTGTCGGCACCAAGCGCCGTCGCCGCTTCCAGCGAGCGCAGGATGTATTCCACGCTTTTGAGGCGCTTTTCTTCTTCCACGCCCGAAAGCGAAATGTAATACGGCGCGTGAAGGGACATTTCCACACCGGCGACTTTTGCGGCTTCGCCGATCGCCCGCAGTGTGTCGGGCTTTGCCGTGATGCCGTTGCCCGCTTCAAATTCGTAAGCGCCGAGCCCTAAATTTTTGACGAACGCGGGGGCTTGCAGGGTGGAAGTATATCCCGCTTCGTAAAAACTTTTGCTGTTTCCGCCCGGTCCGAAGATCGCTTCCGTTCTCATTGCTTTTTCCCCTTTTGGTATCTTTTCAGCCGCACGTCGGGCGCCGACGGGTGCAGTTTATAATAGCGTTTCAGAATGCCGCGCTCCAAAAAGCGCTTGAATCTCGTGCCGCGATCGGTGCGATCCTTGATGGGGGGCACCAAAAACGCCCGCACGCCAAGCGCGCGCGCGCAGAGCACGTCGGTAAAGATCTGATCGCCGATAAAGACCGTGTTGCGGTGATTTCCGCCTATCGCGCGCCAGAGTTTGCGTGCCGCGCCGGCAAGCGGCTTTTTCGCTTTCCAACGCGCGGGGAGCCCCAGCGTTTTGTTGAAGCGCCGCACGCGCTCTTCGCTGTTATTGGAAACGAACGCCGCGCGAATGCCCCACTCCGCAAGTTCCGCGAACCACGCGTGTACCCGCTCGTCGGGAACGGGCTGTTCGTAAGGCGCCAGCGTGTTGTCGATGTCCAGCAAAACCACGCGCACGCCGAGCGAAAGGAGTATTTGCGGATCGATATCCGAAAAGGAAAGGTAGGTGGCGTCCGGTTGTAAAAAAGACATATTTCTCTCCTTTTGGTTTTTTTTCATTGTAGCATATTTCGCGCGCAATGGCAATAGGAAAGCAAAGTTTTCCGCCGTACGCCGCAAAACGCGTGCGCCGCGTTGAAAAAACGCGGCGCACCATTGTTTTTATTTACAAAGAGAGCAATTTGAGGAACTTTTTTTCCGACATTTGCTCGTTGGTGATATATTTTCCGTTTGCGAAAAAGGCGTAAGTGGTGATCGGCGTGGGGGCGTTTTGCGCCTCCTCTTTGCTTGTGATGCGAATAGCTTTGAACGGCACCGCGTGCGCTTTTGCCGTTTCTTCCAAAATGGGCACGTATTTCGCGTTAAATGGGCACTGGTGCGTGTAATAAAGCACGTATCCCGCGTCTTTTACGTGCGGGTGTTTGGCGCATTCTTTGAAACGCGGGCGCGGCGCGTCACCCGTAAACGGCAGATACCAAAGCTCTATGCCGTTGTCGGCTTCGTCGCATACCGAAAAACCCTTGTGGAGCAAAAATCCGGGATCCGAGAGAAAAGGCTTTTTCTTGGCGGTGGACAAGACGCAAAGTCCGATTTTGCCTTTTCTTTTGCTGTCTTCGACGCAGCGATTGATCAGATCGCCCGCGTATCCGTGTCCCTTGAAAGAGCCGGACACCCAAAGGCAGTCGATATACATATACCCTTCGGCGACGATCGGATTCCACGCGTTTTCGGCGGGGAGATATTCGATAAAACATTTTCCGCGTTCCGCGCTTTTGAGAAAGACGAGACCTTCGTCAAGACGCTCCGCGAGCCACGCCTTTTTGGAGGATACCTGAACGTCGTTATTATTGGATATCGCACAGCAGATGTGCTCTTTTTCCAAGTTTTCTTTTGTGATCTGTATGTATTCCATTTGGCGCTCCTTCTTTTTTATCATCATACCATAATTTTCACCTCGCGCCGTGTTTGTGGCAACAGACGGTGCGGAGCATTCGTGGTTTTTATTATACCATATTTCGCGGCGAAAGTAAATGGTTGCGCGACATATGGTTACAAGACGAATAAAAAGGCGGAACAAGAACCGTGTTCCGCCCTTTTGCGTGGAGCTGGTGGTGAGATTCGAACTCACGACCTGCTGATTACGAATCAGCTGCACTACCCCTGTGCTACACCAGCAATTTTTGATTGCTCTTTATTGTAGCACATTTTTTTCGCTTTTGCAAGCCCTTTTTCGGCTTTTTCCGAAAAAACTTTTCGCGTCCCGCGAAGATTTGAAAAGGCAGTCATTCGCCTTTCTCAAAAAGCCTGCGGTATAAAGGGAGAGCGGTGGGATCACTGCTTGTGAGCGTCACCTCTCCGCGCCCGAATTTTGTGCTGATAAGTCCCGCTTCACTGAGCAATTTTGCCAGATGCCGCGCCGTCCCCGCGGCGCCGTCGAAAAGCGGCACGCCGCCCGTCACGCGTGAAATCGCCCGCGCGGCGAAGGGGAAGTGCGTACACCCCAGCACGACGGCGTCGGGCGGGGGCGAAAGGTGCGGCGTCAGCAGTGCGCGCAAAGAGCGCTCCATTTCGGGAGAATCGGCAAGCCCCGCTTCCACCAGCGGCACGATGTCGGGCGCCGCGACGGCGGTCATGTTCGCCTTTTTTTCGGCGCGGCGCAAAAGGGCGCGGAATTTTTCGGATCGCTCCGTGGCGGCGGTCACCAACACGAGAACGCGCGGGTGCGCCGTCACGGCAAGGGCGGGAAAAATTGCCGGCTCCATTCCCACGATCAAGCGGTCGGGATGGCGCGCCCGCAAGGGCGCCGCCGCCAGCGCCGTCGCCGTGTTGCAGGCGATAAGGAGCGCTTTGGCGTTTTTCAGCAGTCGCTCCCCGTGCAAGAGCGCCAAACGGCGTATCTTCGCGTCGCTCTTCTCACCGTAGGGCGCGTTTGCCGTATCGCCGAAATAAAAAAGGCGCTCCGCGGGAAGTACTTTTTGCACTTCCCGCAGAACGCCGATCCCTCCCGCGCCCGAGTCGAAAACGGCTATGGGCGCGTCGGCGGAAAGGTGACATTCTCCCAATTGTCGTATTTTGGGCGCATAGATCATTCGTTTTCCTCCAACAGCATCTCGAAAACAGCGCGGATCTCCTCGACGCTTTCGGCGCGCACCAAACGGTTTTTCGCTTTTGCCGCGCCATATAAACCTTTACAATACCAAAGCATATGCTTGCGCGCCTCAGAAAGTCCCACGCGCGCGCCTTTTTCTCCCGTCAAAGCGCGCGCGTGGTCGAGCGCGGTTTGCAGTTTTTCCCGCACTGTAGGCGGGGTAAACGGGCGATTTTCGTCAAAAGCGGCGATCTCCGAGAAGAAAAAGGGATTGCCGAGCGCTCCGCGCGCGATCATCACGCCGTCGCACCCGGTCTCCGCGCGCATGCGGATCACGTCGTCCAGCGTGAAAAGGTCGCCGTTGCCCACCACAGGGATCTGCACGCGCGCCTTGACGGCGGCGATCACGGCGTTGTCGCTCCCCGGCGCGTAAAACTGCGTCCTTGTGCGCCCGTGTACCACCAGCATATCGGCGCCGGCGTCTTCCATTTGCGCCGCAAAATCGGCGGCGCCGCGTTTTTCGTCAAAGCCCGCGCGCATTTTGACCGTAACGGGCAAAGAGACGGCATCCTTGACGGCGCGCACGATCCGTGCCGCGAGATCGGGGGAAAGAAGAAGGGCGCTCCCCTCGCCGTTTTTGACGACTTTCGGCACGGGACAGCCCATATTGATATCGATGGCAACGGGCAAAACGCCCCCCGCGCCGCGGTATTCCCCCGCGGCAAGCCGTCTTGCCGCTTCCGCCATCAGATCGGGCTCCGCTCCGAAAAGTTGCACGGCGGCGGGCATTTCCGCGTTGGTCAGCCGCGCCAGGGGCGCGGTGCGCGCCACCGCGCCCGCGCGTCCTTTTTGTTCATAGCAAAGCGCCTTTGCCGAGATCATTTCGCTCACGGTGTATTCCGCGCCCGCGCGGCGGCAGAGCGCGCGGAAAACGCCGTCGGTCACGCCCGCCATCGGGGCAAGGCAAACGCCGTGCGAAAGGGTGACCTCTCCCAGTGTAAAACCGCTCATCAGCCGCAGACAAGGCGCACGGCAAGGAGGGCCTCCTCGTGCGCGGTGCGGCATTCGTCCGGTTTGAAACCGAGCGCGATGCCGGGGTCGTCAAATTTGTCGGGGGAAAGGGCGCGCCGCCTTCCGGTCAGCGCGTAAAAGAGCGTCAGAGCGGCGATATACGAGCCGTAGGGCGTAGCGTGCTGTCCGTCCTCGCGGTAGAGTTTTTCGGGCGGCACACTGCGCAGTAAATGCGCAAACGCTTCGCCGACCGGCGCGACGTCGACGTGTCGTTCACGGCAAAATGCAAGATATGTCGCGGTCAGTTTTTCCTGCCCCGCCGGATCGTTTCTGCCGGAAAACGGAAGATAGAGGAGCACGGCGGATCCGGCTTCCCGCGCCATTTCGGTCAATGCGGCGGCGCCTTGCCGAAAGGCGTTGTCATCAAAGCCCGACACGCGATCCTGCAAGATGACGGTGTCATACTGCCCGTAGCGGATATTGAAGGCGGCGTTTTGCGAGGCGGCGTGGTACAAAAGATCCTTGCCGCCCTGTGCCAGCATCGTCACGCGCGCCTTTTCGCCTGTCGCGCGTAAAAGCTCGGCGAGCGTTGCCGGCATCGCGTTATAATAGGTATGGCTGTTGCCGATCAGCAGTAAATTCATAGTGCCTCCGCAAGTTTTTCTTGCCAAAATGATACCATAAAACCCCGTTTCTGTCAAGATTATACCGCCTTTGTGCGGCGCGGCGCGGTTTTTGCCGTTTTTTCGTTTTCATCGCAAATTGCGGCAAAAGTTTGCGCGATTCCCATAAAAGAAACGAAAACGCCGTCGCAAAATTCTTTTTTCTCCCCTCTGCCGTCGTTTTTCCACGAGCGCTTTTTCTTGACTGTCCGCGTTTTCGTGTGTTACCATCCTCTCACGGGGTGTGCCCGAAAAAGGAGGATGTGAAAAATGAAAACTTGGAAAATGGTGGTCAGTCTTTGCCTGCTTGCCGTCATCATCACGGGGTGTGTGATCCTGGGGCACAACGTGTCGGCGGCAACCGAAGAGGACAAAAGCGAAACGCCGGAAACCGAACAACTGACTTCCGCCGGCGAGAGCGAAACGACGGTAACGGGCAGCGTCAGCGTGCCGAAAACGTACAGCACGGGGCTGTCTTTTCGCAGTAACGGCGACGGAACTTGCGCCGTTTCGGGTGTGGGAAGTTGCACCTCGGTGTGTATACTGATCCCGCCCCAAAGCCCCGCCGGCGACACGGTGACCGAAATTCTGCCGTACGCTTTCGCCGACAGCGTGGTGGGGGCGGTGGAATTGCCGACGACGGTGCGCACGCTTTCGCCGGAGTCGTTTGCGCGCTGTCCGCGCCTTGCTTTTGTGCGGGTGGCGGCGGGAAGCGGCGCGTTTGCCGAGTCGGACGGCGTGCTGTACAGCGCGGATCTCTCGACGCTGATATACTGTCCGGCGGGGAGGAGCGCCTCGGCACTGACGCTGTCTCCCACGCTCCGCCGCGTTGCGGCGGGGGCTTTTCGGGATTGTACCGCTCTTCGCGAAGTGGTGTTTTCCGGCACCACGGCGGAGTGGCACAACGTCATTGTGGGCGACGATAACGAGCCGCTGTTTGCCGCCGCGATGCGCTTCTCGGGCTCGTAACACGGATTTCCTCTTGACAAACGTCGGAAGTGTGCTATATGATAATAGTATAAGTCCACAGGTCGTACAAGAGGAGGACGTATGCAATATTCGGTTCTTGTTTTACTCGGTCTTTCGTTTCTCATCGCGCTGTTTGATATTTTGATTTGTCTCAAACGCGGACTGCTCAAATCCGTCGTGCGTGTGCTCACGCAGATCTTTTCCGCCGTGGCGGCGTTCATCGCCGCGCGTATCATCGCGGCAAAGGCGTCAAGCGAGTTGTTGGTTCAACTTCGAGAAATGGTGGCGGGCGACGCCGCGGTAGCCGCTTTTGCGGAAGAAAACGCGGTGATCATGGAAAATTTGTGCGGTGTGGTGCAAATGCTGGTCGCGCCGATCGTGTTTTTCCTGCTCTATCTCGTCTTAAAATTCATCACCCTGTTTATCTATCTCATCATTGCGCACGCCCTGCCCGCGGACAAACTGAAAGGCGGCGCGGGAAATCGCTGGGGCGGGCTTGCACTCGGCGTGCTGTCGTCGCTGATCGGCATTCTCGTGCTGATCGTCCCCATTATGGGGTATGCCACGGCGGCGGATACCGTTGTTTCGGCGATGCCGGAGAGCGCCACCGCGGAACTTGCGACTTATGACGAAGAATACGTGGCGCCGGTGCTGAATGCTCCGATGCTGTCGTCACTTTATCGCGGCGTCGGTTCCAAAGTGTTCGACGGGCTCACCACCGTGAGGATCGACGGCGAGAAAGCGGTTTTGCTCCAAGAGATCGCCGCCATCGGCAACACCGTTTCCGACGTGGCACCGCTGGGGGAAGTGGAACTTTCACAGTATTCGGAAAAAGAGGCGGCGGCGCTGAAAAAAGCCACCGACGATATCGACAGCTCCGTGTTTCAGACCTCATTGCTCTCCACCGTATTGAACAGCGCGTCGAACAACTGGCTCCATAATCAAGCCTTTTTCGGGGTTTCGAGACCCGCTCTCGGCGACACCGCGGATATTTTGTTGCACGGCGTTCTGACGACGTTTTCCACTTCGTCATCGCAAAATCTCGGACAGGATCTGGATACCATCGCGGAAATCTTTGCCATCTTCGCGCGGCACGGCGTTTTCGCCAGTCTTTCTTCCGAGGCGGGACCCGAAGCGATGGCGGAAAAACTCATCACCACCAACGCGCTGAACGAAGTGATGGCGGAACTGAACAAGAACGAGCGTATGAAACCCGTGAAAGACGCGCTTTACAACGTGGCGTTCCAGTCGGTCATTAAAGAACTCGGCGCGCCCGCGCAGTACGCGGAGACTTGCGCCGATGTGATCGACGAAATGTCGGAAGCGCTGCAAAGCGCGACCGACGCCGCGGGCAACGTCGATAAAGAGGCGCTTGCAAACAAGATCGACGTCGCGCTGAAAAAGAAAGGCATTGAATTGTCCGGCCCCAACTTGCGTTTGATCGCGGACGGCATTGCCGACAACTTTACGGCGGAAGAACTGCAAACGCTTTCCGTCGAGACGATCGCGCGCCGCCTGATCGAGCGTCTCACCGACGCCGACGTGCTGGCAGAGATCGGCAACGTATCCGGAGGATAAAACGCAAATACAAATTGCCGCAAGCGACCGCTTGCGGCAATTTTTCTTTTGCTCGCGCGGGCGCGCAAATTGACAAAATTAAAATTATATGCTATACTGATATGCTACAACTGTGATCTTGTCGGAAAGGAGAGGGCGATGGTTCGGATAACGGGTTTGGAATCGACGCGCGCGCGCGCCGCCGCGGCGGGGATCCGCGCGGGCGACACGCTTCTTTCGATCAACGGCAACGAGATCGCGGACGTGCTGGACTATCGTTTTTACCTTGCGGACGAGCATTTGACGCTCTCGCTCCTGCGGGACGGGGCGCCGCTCACGGTGACGATCGACAAGGAGATCTACGACGATATCGGGCTTTTGTTTGAAACTCCCTTGATGGATCGCAAAAAATGTTGCGCCAACCGCTGTGTTTTTTGTTTTATCGACCAATTGCCGAAAGGACTGCGCCCTTCGCTGTATTTTAAGGACGACGACGCGCGCCTTTCCTTTCTGCACGGCAACTATATCACGCTGACCAATCTTTACGACAAAGATATCGACCGCATCATCAAAATGCACATTTCGCCGGTCAACATTTCGGTGCATACCACTAATCCCGCGCTTCGGTGCGAGATGATGGGAAACCGCCGCGCGGGCGAAGTGCTTTCGTATCTGAAAAAATTGGCGCGCGGCGGCATTGATTTGCGGCTTCAAATCGTGCTGTGCCGCGGGATCAACGACGGAAAAGAGCTCTCGCGTTCGATGCGGGAACTCGCCGCCCTTCACCCTGCCGTGACCAGCGTTTCGATCGTTCCGGCGGGGTTGACGCGGTATCGGGAAGGGCTTTTTCCCCTGACGCCTTTTACGCCCGAAGAGTGTCGCGCGGTCATTCGCCAAGTGAACGATTACGGCGAGCATTGCCGGCGCAAGACGGGCAACCGCATTTTTTGCTGTGCCGACGAGTTTTATCTGAAAGCCGGAATGCCGCTTCCGCCCGAGGAGTATTACGGAGAATACGAGCAACTGGAAAACGGCGTGGGTATGATTCGTGCGACGGAAGAGGATTTTGTGCGCGAACTGCCCTTTGTCGAGGAGTATTTTCCACAGCCCGTTCCCGTCCGTCGCCGTGTGACGCTGGCAACGGGCAAGGCGGCGACCGCGCTGATGCGTCGACTTGCCGCGCGCCTTACGGCGCGCGTCCCGTGGCTGACGGTCGACATTTGCGAGATCGAGAATCGCTTTTTCGGACCGGAGATCACGGTGTCGGGGCTGTTGACGGGCAAAGATATCGCGGAGCAACTGTCGGGCAAGGATCTCGGCGACGCGCTGCTTCTCCCCGCAAACACCTTGCGCGCGGAGCGCGACCTGTTCCTTTGCGGTATGACGCCGGCGGAACTGTCGGAAAAGCTTTCCGTGCCGCTTCTTTTCACGGGGGACGACGCCCCTTCGCTTTTACACAATCTTTTGGGCAGCGACACTGCCGACACGCCGAAATGAGGTGATATTATGTCAAAACCGAGAATAGCCATCGTGGGCAGACCGAACGTGGGAAAAAGCACGCTTTTCAACCGCCTCATCGGCGAGCGTCGCTCCATCGTGGAGGACACGCCCGGCGTCACGCGCGACCGCATTTACGGCGAGACCGAGTGGCGCGGACGCAAACTGACGCTGATCGACACCGGCGGCATCGAGCCGAAAAGCGACGACGTCATCTTAAAACAGATGAAACGGCAGGCGGAGATCGCCATTGAGAGCGCCGACGTGATCGTGTTCCTTTGCGACGTACAGTCGGGGCTCACGCCCGACGACCGCGAGGTGGCGATGCTTCTCAAACGCAGCGGAAAGCCCATCGTGCCCGCCGTCAACAAATGCGACAGCACGGGCAAAACGCCGCTTGCGTATTATGAATTTTACGAACTCGGCTTCGATACAGACCCCGTGGCGGTCTCCTCGGTGCACGGCACCGGCACGGGAGATCTGCTGGACGCGGTGTGGGAGTTTTTGCCCCCCGAAGACGCGGCGGAGGAGGACGACGATCGCATCAAAGTGGCGGTGATCGGCAAGCCGAACGCCGGAAAATCGTCGCTGATCAACCGCCTTGTCGGCAGCGACCGACTGATCGTTTCGGATATCGCGGGCACGACGCGCGACGCCGTGGACAGCGACATTGACAACGAGTACGGCAAGTTCACCTTTATCGACACGGCGGGGATCCGGCGACAGTCGAAGATCAACGACAAAATCGAAAAATACAGCGTACTGCGCGCCAACATGGCGGTGGAACGCGCCGACGTGTGCCTTTTGATGATCGACGCGGGCGAGGGCGTGACCGAGCAGGACGAGCGCATCGCGGGCATCGCGCACGAGGCGGGCAAAGCGGTGGTGATCCTGGTCAACAAGTGGGACACCGTGGAAAAAGACAATACCACCGTCAACCGCTTTACGGAAGAGGTCTATACCGCGCTCTCCTATATGCAATACGCGCCGTTGCTCTTTATCTCCGCCAAAACGGGACAACGCGTGGCGCAAATTTTTGAACATATCGCGTACGTCTACAATCAAAGCCGTATGCGCGTTTCCACGGGCATGCTCAACGACGTGCTCGGCGACGCGACCACGCGCGTACAGCCGCCCTCGGACAAGGGACGCCGTTTGAAGATCTACTATATGACGCAGGCGCAGGTCGCGCCGCCGACGTTCGTCATTTTCTGCAACAGCGCGCCGCTTTTCCATTTTTCCTATCAACGGTATATCGAAAATTGCCTGCGTTCCACTTTCGGTTTCCGCGGCACGCCGATACGTCTGATTATCCGCGAGAGAGGGGAGGATGCGCCCGATGCGTGACGCCGAGAGAATCATCGACAAAGTCAAGATTTACGTCAAAGCGGGCAACGGCGGCAACGGAGCGGTATCTTTTCACCGCGAGAAATACGTGGCGCGCGGCGGTCCCGACGGCGGCGACGGCGGGCACGGCGGCAATATCGTCTTTCGCGTGGAAAAAGGCGCAACCACACTGCTTTTCTTCCGCGATCACCGCAAATTCGTCGCCAAAAACGGCGGCGACGGGAAAGGGGACAAGTTTCACGGCGCCACCGCGCCCGACGTGGTGATCCCCGTGCCGCTCGGCACGGTCATTCGTGACGCCGAGAGCGGCCGCATTCTGCACGATATGTCGGACGACGTGCCCTATGTTTGCTGTCGCGGCGGCAAAGGGGGATTCGGCAACCGCCGTTTCGCCACGCCCACACGGCAGATCCCGATGTTCGCGCGCCCCGGCGCCACGGGCGAGGAGAGGGAACTGATCCTCGAACTGAAAATGTTGGCGGACGTGGGACTTGTGGGGCTCCCCAGCGTCGGCAAATCGTCGCTTCTCGCGCGCATCAGCGCGGCGCGCCCCAAAGTCGCCGCGTATCATTTCACCACCCTTTCCCCCAATCTCGGCGTTGTGAAAACCGGCGCGGAGAGCGGCTTTGTGGCGGCGGACATTCCGGGGTTGATCGAAGGCGCCGCGGACGGCGCGGGGCTCGGGCACGCGTTTTTGCGGCACATCGAGCGTTGCCGAATGCTGTTGCATATCGTGGACATTTCGGGCGAGGAGGGCAGAGACCCGCGTGAGGATTTTCGCGTCATCAACGAGGAACTGCGCCGGTACAGCGAGAAACTTGCCGCCTTGCCGCAAATTTTGGTTGCCAACAAGTGCGACGCCGCGCCCCCCGATTTTGACCGCGCGGCGCTGGACGCCTTTGCGAAAAGCGAGGGCTTGCCGATCTTTTATATCTCCGCCGCCACCGGCGAGGGGATACCCGATCTTTTGCACGCCGTGACCGAGCGGTTGAAAGAACTTCCGCCCATCGTCACTTACGAAAGCGAAATCGAGGAAGAGGAAGAAGCCCCCGACACGCGCGAGGTGCGCGTGACGCGGCAGGGGAACGACTTTTTTGTCGAGGGCAAATGGCTGGTGAAACTGGTCGAGAGCGTCAACTTTTCCGATTATGAGTCCCGCGCGTATTTTGAGAAAAATCTCATTCGTTTCGGCGTCATCGACGCCCTTGCCGAGGCGGGGTGCGAGGACGGCTGTACGGTGCATATCGAAGATTTTCAATTTGATTTTGTGAAATAAGAGAGGAGAAAACGATGAACATTTGGCACGACGTCAAGCCGGAGCGCGTCACTCCGACCGATTTTCTCTCCGTGGTGGAGATCCCGAAAGGCGGCAATTGCAAATACGAACTCGATAAAGACACGGGGCGTCTGCGCCTTGACCGCATTCTCTACACTTCCACGCATTATCCCGCCAATTACGGCTTTATTCCGCGCACGTACGCCGACGACGGCGACCCGCTGGACGTGCTGGTCATCTGCGCCGAACCGATCTATCCGATGACGCTGGTGCAGGTCTATCCCATCGGCGGCATTCGTATGCTGGACGACGGGCGCGTGGACGATAAGATCATTGCCATTCCGTTTGCCGATCCCACCTATAACACCATCAAAACGGTGGACGGATTGCCCGTGCACATTTTCGAGGAAATTATGCACTTTTTCACGGTGTACAAGCAACTGGAAAACAAGACGACCGACGTGCAGGCGCTTTACGGCCGAGAACACGCCGAGGAGATCGTGGCGGAAGCGATCGAGGGCTACCGCGTAAAGTTCGGCAAGTGATTTCCGCTTTGGAGCAAACAAAAAACACCCCCGCGGGGGGTGTTTTTTTGTTTGGTTCGCCTTATTTGCGATACCAATAATAATCGCAATAATCGTACGTCAAATGTTTTGCGTTTATCTCGGCGTTCGTCATATCCATATCTGCGCCGCTGGTCGCATTTTCTATCGGAAAAATATCAATGGTATTTGCAAACAAATTTTTCGATATATTTTTCCTATAAAAGACATATATACAAAATGCCGCCCGCAGAGCGGGCGGCGCGTTTTATTTTTTCTCGATCACGATAAAAAATGGTGACGTGGGGGAGTTGAGAATGCGGATGAGGGTACAGCAGATGGCGTGGCGATCAAGGGTGGAGAGATATTCGATCACCATTTTGCCCTCCGCGTCGCCCTCGGCGTGGCCGGGGTAGACCGCCACGGTCAGCACGCCGCCGTGCGCCAAGAGGTCGATCGCCGCCGAGAGCGCCGGCATCGTGGTCTCTCGCATCGTGGTGACGCTCTTGTCGCTCCCCGGCAGGTAACCGAGGTTGAACATTCCCGCGCGGATCGGGCCCTCGACAAACTCCCGCACGCGGTGGTGCGAGGCGAGGATCAGGGTGTAGTTTTGCGGGCACCCTTCATTTTCAAGGCGCGCCCGTGTCGAATCGAGCGCAGATGGCTGTATGTCAAAGGCGAACACTTTGCCACTCTCTCCCACCGTGTGGGAAAGAAAGGCGGTGTCGTGTCCGTTGCCCATCGTAAAATCCACCGCCGTGTCGCCGACGCCGAGGTGGTTGCGGATAAACTGTTTTTGCAGATCGAGCAGGTCGATCATCTCGCCGTATTTCTTATTTTCCATTTTTCAAAAAAGCGGGTAGCCGCTCTATCAGTCCGTCCGCTATGAACTGAAAACCGAGGTCGTTGGGGTGGAGCCGCGCGTCCGCGAAAAAGGCGGGCAGGTGCGGGATCAATTCCACGCCGTCGATCAAATTGACGCCGTAACGCGCCGCCGCCTCACGTATGATGGTGCGGGCGTCTTCAAAGGAGCCGACACCCGTGATGCGGGTGTAATCCATACGGAAAAAAGGCAAAATTTGCACGATCGGCGCTTCCGGATATTTGTCGCGCAAGCGCGCGTAAGTGCCGTTGACGGCGGCAATAAGGCGTCCGCGCGTGGTTTGAGACCAGTCGTTCGTGCCGCACGCCGAGGTGATGAGGTCGGGTTTGAACGGCAGTTCGTCATCCACGGCAAAGGGGTTGAAATACTCGCCGCTGATGCCTTGATTGATGATCTCGGCGCCGAGCGCGCGCGCCGTCTGATGCCCGTACGTCATCGAGGCGAACGAGGCGGAGGAGCCGTGCGTGATCGAGTCGCCGAGGAGCAACCACCGAAAGGCGGGAGCGGGCGGGAGATCAAAGGCGGCGCCGTCGTCGAGCGACAGATCGAAGATCTGTCCCGCGGCGTGGTGCGGAAAATAGATCGTTACGTCGGAAGAAGGGGCGGGGAGCGCCACTTCCACGCGCCCGCTCCTTGCCGTGCAGGGGGTGTGGGAGAAGAGCACGCCGTTGACGGTGACGTCGAAACTGTGCCCCGCGCCCGCTTCGGGAACGGCATAAAAGAAAGCAAGCGTATGGGAATTTGTGACAAAGTGCGCCGTGACGCCCGAAGTGTGGAACATCGCCTCACGGAAGCGGTTGCCCTCCGGATAAGCGATTTCGCGCACTTTTTTGCCGAAGCGCAAAGGGGCAAGGTGCCCGTTTCTTGTCGTGATCTCCACCGCGCCCGTCAGCGCGCGGCGCAGTTGATCGTCGGATAAGATCATCGTACGGTTCTCCTTTACAGATACGGTTTCATCGCGCCGTAGAGCGCGGCGGCGTAACATTTGAAGCCGAATTCGTTCGGGTGCAGGTAACCGTCGCCGAACGCTTCCGGAATATGCGGCACCATATCTTCTCCCGAAATGACCGTTACGCCGTGCGCGGCGGCGGCTTCGCGCGCCACCGCCACGCCGTCGGCAAAGGTGCCGACGGCGGTCACGCGGTCAAAGTCCATACGAAAGATCGGCGTTACGGCAAAAATTTTTGCCGTCGGATAGGCGGCAAGCAGACGGTCGTAGAAGGCGTTCGCCGCCGTTTCCATCTCCGCGCGGCTTTTTGCCGCGTGCGACCAGTCGTTGGTGCCGTATGCCACCGTGATCACGTCGGGGTGAAAAGGCGGGTTTTCTTCCACGATGGCGGGATCGAACCACGCGCCGCCCACACCGAGGTTGCGGAGACTCGCCCCCAGTTTGTCGGCGAGCAGATACGAATAACTTTGCGAGGGGTAACGCGCGTCGTATCCTTGCGTGATCGAGTCGCCGTAGGCAAGGTAGTTCAATTCTTTTCGGATCGGTTCCACGGCGGCGCCGTCGTTTACAGACACTTCGCGCAGCCAAACCTCAAAAAGAGCGGGAAAATAAAGCACGAGATCGTGCGTGCCCGCGGGCAGGGAAAGCGTCTTTTCCGCCGCCACCTCCGAGAGGTCTTCGTGCCCCCAGTGGAAGAGAAGTTGCCCGTCGATCGTGGCGTCAAAGAAGCAAAAAAACCTGCTGGTCGCGGTTTTCGCGCGATAGGCGATACGCAGTGTGTCGGCGTCGGTGCGCATCAAAAGGCGCACGCCTGACATCGCGCGGGGATGGGGCATATCCATAGCGGCGTAATGCGCCTCACCCTCTTTCCCGTATCGGCAAAGATGCAATTCTCCCGCTTCGTTTTCTTCACAGCGCACGGCGCCCTCGGAAAGATTCCACAGTTGTTCGTTTGTCAGTTTCATTTTCCGTTCTCCTTGTTTTGCGGTGTTGTATGCAGATCCGAGCGCAGAAAGCGAATGGCGCGCTCCACGCTGTCTTTTGAATTTTTCCAGGGTTCGTTTTCATAGCGATAATCGAATTTTTTGCAAAACCAACTGACGTCGTCAAGCAGCGTGCCGAGATAATTTTCGGTCACGCGGCGCACGATCTCGGTGAAATTTTGCAAAGGCTTTTTCGCGAGCCGCTCCGATGCGGTCGAGAGAAGCAGTTGACAGTGCGGCAGGCAAAAATAAGGTTGCGCGCCGAGTTTCGCGGCAAAGTTTTCGTCTTTCTCAAAAAGCAGCGCCACGGTTTCCGCCATGTGACGGAAGTGGAACTCAATGCGCGAGCAGACGTAGCAGGAGTTCATCAGTGCCGAGATACGTTTCACGGGTTTGGCTTGCGGCGCGCCGAAAAGCGACATCAGCCCCTTGCCGGAAAGATCTTTTTGCAGTTCCGCCAGGTGACTTTCCAGAGTCAGCGCCATTCCGAGCCGATTTTTGCGCACGAACATCATATCGTAATGCGTGCGGCAAAAGCCTTCTTCGTTGGTTCTGATCCGCACGTCGGGCTCCATCATCGAAGCGCCGAGAATGAGATCCAGTTCGTTTTCTTCCAGTTTGCGATACAGCGCGCACATCGGGCAGCCGCACGATGGGTTTGCCGCCGACGCCTCAAACGCCTCGTTGACGGGAATGGTGTAGATTTGCTCCATAAATATCCCCTTTCCGAAAACTTATTTCATTATAATATCTTTTTTGATAAATTGCAACGCTTTGCTCGCATAGTTTACAAAAATTTTAACGCGCTTTGCCTTCGGCGATTCGGTTGACTTCCCCTTTGTTTCGTGCTACAATCAATAAAAAAGGAGGATTGTCCGATGAGTTATATGCGCCGCAACTTTTTGCTGACCAATAAAACAGCGGAACGGCTGTATTTTGATTATGCCGAGAAAATGCCTGTTTTCGACTACCATTGTCACCTTTCCGAAAAGCAGATCTTAGAAAACAAGGCTTTTGAAGACCTCTTTGAAATTTGGCTTGCGGGAGACCACTATAAATGGCGCCTGATGCGTCATTTCGGCGTGAGTGAAGACTACATCACGGGAGAGAGGAGCAACAAGGAAAAATTTACGGCGTATTGCACGGCGCTCGGCACGGCGTTCGGCAATCCGCTCTACCACTGGTCGCAGATGGAACTGGAAGCGTTTTTCGGTTGCACGACCGAGATCAATGCCGAGAATGCCGAGGCGATCTGGGAGGAGTGCAACGCATACATACGGAAAAACGCCCTGACGCCGCAAAAACTGATCGAGGCGTCGCACGTGAAGATCCTTTTCACCACCAACGAGATCACCGACGATCTTACGGTTTTTGACCGCATTGCCGAGAAAGATTACAAATTCCGCGTGATCCCCGCGTTTCGCGCCGACGGCATTTTGAACGTGGAAGACGGGACGTACAATGCCCGGATCGACCGCCTTGGGGCGGGGGACGATCTTGACGATCTCATGGCTCGCGTCGAGGCGCGGCTCGGAGAGTTCATCAAGCGCGGCACGGTTGCTTCGGATATGGCGGTGACGGCGGTTTCGCCCGTGCCGGAAAAGAGCGCGGCGCAGGCGCTTTTTGCCAAGCGGCGGCAGGGAGAGAGGTTGACTGCGGCGGAGTGCGACGTTTTGCGCGGGTATCTTACTTACGCCCTCTTTCGATTGTACGCCAAATACGACGTCGCCGCCGAACTGCACGTCGGCGCGATGCGCAACAACAACGCGGCGATGCTGGGTAAGATCGGCGCCAACACGGGATTTGACAGCATTGCCGAGGAAGACGGCATACGCAATATGTCAAGGCTTTTTGACCGCCTCAACACGGAAAACGCTTTGCCGCGTACCGTCGTTTTCAATTTGAACCCCAAAATGAACGCGGAGATTATGGCCTTGCTCGGCTGTTTTCAATCCGACGCGGCGCGGGGGAAAATGCAATACGGTCCCGCGTGGTGGTTTCTCGACAACAAGGTGGGTATGGAAAAACACCTTGCCGATCTGACGGCGATGGGGCACCTCGGCACGTTCGTGGGTATGTTGACCGACAGTCGTTCGTTCCTTTCCTATCCCCGCCATCATTATTTCAGAAGGATCCTTTGCAACTATCTCGGCACGTTAATGGAAAACGGCGAGATGACGGCAAACGAAGCGTTTGTCGGCAAGGTGGTGGAAGATATTTGTTATCGCAACGCGATACGGTATTTCGGTATTTCGGAATAAAAAACCCCGCAAACTTCAATGAAGTTTGCGGGGTTTTTGCATAGGGTTTATACGCCGCTGTATGCCGCAAAGCCGCCGTCAACGGGGATCACCGTTCCCGTGACAAAGCCGCTTGCCGTGTCGTCGGCGAGCCACAGGAGACAACCGAGAAGGTCGGTTACCTCTCCGAATTTTTTCATCGGCGTGGCGGCAAGGATCTTTTCGGTGCGCGCGGTGGGTTTTCCGTCGGCGTCAAAGAGCAGGGCGCGGTTCTGATTTGTGACGAAAAAGCCGGGCGCGATGGCGTTGCAGCGAATGCCGCAGGGCGCAAAATGCACCGCGAGCCATTGCGTAAAGTTGCTGATGCCCGCTTTTGCCGCCGAGTACGCGGGGATCTTGGTCAGCGGTCTGTATGCGTTCATACTCGACACGTTGATGATGTTGCCGCCGCCGTTTACCATATCTTTTGCAAACACCTGCGTGGTGAGGAACGCGCTTGTGATATTGAGATCAAAGACAAATTTGATCCCGCTCTCGTCCAGCGCGAAAAAGTCCTTCACGCCCGCGGTGTCCGGCGTCATGTACTCGTTGTCGGTGGTGGCTCTCGGGTTGTTTCCGCCCGCGCCGTTGATGAGAAAATTGACCTTTCCGAACTTTTTGTTGATCTCCTCTTTCGCCGCTTCAATGTTTTCTTTATCGAGACAGTTGCATTTGACCGCCACGGCGTTCTCTCCGATCTCGTCGGCGTATTTCTGCGCCGCTTCGAGATTGATGTCAAGAAGCGCCACGCGCGCGCCGCACGCGGCGAGCGCTTTGGCAAACTCCGAGCAGATGATCCCGCCGGCACCCGTGACAGCCACGACTTTGTCGCTCAAATCGATCTTAAACATATTTTTTCTCCTTTATGCTTTTTTCAACTGCTTCAAAAAGTCCCTGCAAATAGCACGCGCCCATCGCGCGGTCATAGAGCCCGTATCCGGGTTTCGCGTCCTCGCCCCACACGTTTCTGCCGTGGTCGGGGCGCAAGTAGCCGTCAAAGCCGTTCAGAACAAGCGCTTTGACGATGGCGTAAATATCCACGTTGCCCACCGCCGTCTGATGTCCGTTTTCGTAAAAATCGGTGTCGTTGACGAAGGTGAGTTGGCGCAGATGCGCGAAACAGATGCGATCCGCGTATTTCGCCGCCATACGGGGGAGATCGTTGAATCTGCCCGCACCGAGGCTTCCCGTGCAGAAGGTGATGCCGTTGTGTTTGTTCGGCACGGCGGCGAAGAGCCGATCGTAATCTTCTTCGCGCCCCACGATGCGCGGCAAATCGAAGATATCCCACGGGGGATCGTCGGGGTGTATCGCCATATTGATCCCCGCCTCGTCGCACGCGGGCATAATGGCGTTCAGAAAGTATACGAGATTCTCAAAAAGAGTCTCGTGCGTCATACCTTCGTAGCGTTTGAGCAACCCGTTTAACTCCTCGGCGGTGTAGCTTTCGTCCCAGCCCGGCAGGCGCAGATTGCGCTTGTCCAGTTTGGCGAAATCCGCTTCGCTGTACGAAAGCGAAGTGCTGCCGTCGCGGTGACGATAATATAGGTTTGTGCGGAACCAGTCAAAAACCGGCATAAAGTTGTAGCAGATGCACTTGACGCCGACTTTGCCGCAATTGAGAATATTTTGCCGATATGCCGCGATGTATTTGTCTCTTGTCGGCAGTCCCAGTTTGATGTCCTCGTGCACGGGGACCGACTCGATCACTTCCATGGCAAGCCCCGCGTCGTTTGCCGCCTTTTTGAGTTTGAGAAGTTTGTCAAGATCCCAGACCTCGCCCACGGGCGTGTCGTACACCGCGGTGACGACGCCGGTCATTCCTTGGATCTGCTTGATGTACGAGAGCGGGATGCAGTCCTTTTCCCCGTACCACCGGAAAGTCAGTTTCATAGCGTTCCCCCTTACGACGATATCGCCTATTTTATTTATATCACACAAAGCCGGATAATGCAACGGTACGGCGAAAAAACAAAAAAATACGATCGCCCGCCGCCGATACGACATCAAGAAAAAATCGTCGCCTCCGGTATCGTTCACGCTTTTTTGCGGCAAACTAACAAAAAACGGAGGTGGACGATATGCAAAACAAAGTGATGCGGGTGGGTGGCATTGTAGCGGCGATTTCCCTGGCGGGCGCCGTCGGACTTATGTTGCGGACGCGGCGCGGAAAGAAAATGCTCAAAAACGCGGGCGATTTTGCCGAGGGCATCGGCGACGATCTGCACCGGTATATGCGAAAGATGCGTTGACGCCGCAAATTTCATTTTTTCTTCATAAATAGCGTTTATACTGAAAAAAACGCTTATGAAGGAGCGGAAAATGGGAAAGTTCGACGGCTTTTTGCTGTGCAGCGATTATGACGGCACGCTCGGAGAGGGCGGCGGAGTCTCGGAAGAGAACAAGCGCGCCATTGCCGAATTTGAAAAAAACGGCGGGATGTTTACTATTGTCAGCGGCAGGCACCCGCACTATTTGCGGCAATTGGTGGAGAAAAACGGCATTTCGGTCAACGCGCCGCTGGTGGGGTATAACGGCGCGTGGATGGTGGATGCCGACGCCAAGCGAGAAGTCTTTTGCGGCGGCAGAGAAGATCTCGATATGATCGACTTCATCGCGCCTTTTTACGAGAGGGACGAGCGCATCCAAGTCATCAGTCCGCACACAAGGGAGACTTACTTTTTGCATTGCGAGCGCGGGGGCAAGATCGACAACGTCGCGACGCTGCGTCGCCTCTCGCGCCCGCCGATCTTTGCCCTGATCGCCGTGACCGAGAACGAAAAGGACGCCGAGGACGTGCGGGACGATCTGATCGCGGCGGCGGGCGCACGGTATGAGATCGCCCGCAGTTGGCCGACGGGGATCGAGATCATTCCGTCCGACGCGGGGAAAGGATCGGCGCTTTGTCGCCTGCGGCAGATGACGGGCGCACGCGTCGTCGTGGCGGCGGGAGATTTTGAAAACGATCTCGGTATGATGGCGTCGGCGGATATTTCCTATGCCGTAGCCAACGCGCTCCCTTCGCTTCGCGCGCGTGCCGCGCGCGTGACGGTCGATTTCCGCGAGCACGCGATCGCCGCGATCATAAAGGATCTGGAAAACGATACATAAAAAGACGTTGCCGCACACGCGGCAACGTCTTTTGCGTTTGGATTATGTTTTGTTGGTGACGACTTTTTCGGCGGAGATGTTGAGCGGGGCGGGCTCGGAGAGCGGCGGGATAAAGTTTTTCTTGAAAGCGGCAAAGGCGCTTTCCGCCGCGTTTTCTCCAAACAGGATCTGAATGGTGGCACCGGGGTGTTTGGAGCCGTCCTCATAGGTCACTTCGGTGGGTTTGGCGGAGATGTAATATTCGTTTGCGCCGAGTCTGCGCGCCATATCGCCGTCCGAGCGCGCGGTGTTGCCGATCAGGATCTCATAATCGTACCAGTCGGTCAGATCCGAGTCGATGACAAGTTCGTATCCCGTTTCTTTGGCAATGTGGGAAAACATCGAGGAAGCGATCTGTTTTGCCGCCGCGTTGTTCTTTTCGTACACGAGATAATAACTGTCGATGCGCGCGTCAAACAGAACGGCGGAAGAATAGGAATATCTGCCGTTTACGGTGGCGTTGTCTTTCGAGGTGAAGGTGAGGTTTTGCGGGATTTTATCCGCTACGGCGAATTTGTCGCCCTGCTTGTAGACGAAACTGCTGAGGAACGTGGAAACGGCTTTTGCCGTGCCTTCCTCACCGCCGCCGCCCAGCACCAGTTTGTCGCCGACGACCGCCATCGTGTAGTCCGCGCAAAGGAGATCTTTCAGAGTGTCATTGCTCTCTTTTCGCGTCGTTACGCCGACAAGGATCTCTTTGCGGTCGTTGGTCACTTCGGGATCGCGGTCGGTAAAGCATTCCTCAACGGTGATGTCGGTGCCGAGATAGACGTTGAAAGCGTCGCGCAAGCGCGCCACCGCGTCGATCACCGAGTCGCCCGCGCGATAATCGCGCACGATGACGTATTCGGTTTTGCTTTTTTGGACGATGGACAGCGTGGTCACGGTTTCGTTTGTCGTATTGCTCGGTGTGTCTTCGACCGGTTCCTTTTTGCAGGCGGCAAGCGCCAATACGCAGAAAACGACCGCCAGCATCAGCGAAAGAATGCGCAGTTTTTTCATCGTTTTTCTCCTTTGGATTTCGGGTAAAGCGCGTGCCGCGCTTTGCGTAAACTTACTCATAGTATAATTTATTATACCAAATGTGCCTTTCCTTGTAAAGCACTTTTCGCAAATTTGGTCATTTTACACGAAACGGACGCGCGGCGAATGGGAAAAATTCCGAAAGCGGGGAGCAAATCTTGACGCGGGCGCGGAAAAAGAATATACTGAACTTGACAAACCGAAAGGGAAAGGGGGCGCGGACATGCCGTTTGACGCAAAAGAAAAGGCAGATTGCCGGGCGCTGTATTTGTCGGCTTTTCCGCTTGAAGAAGCCGATTTTACCGACAGACTTTTTGCGCTTTTTTCGGACTGTTTGCGGGTAAAACGCGTAGAAGGGCGCGTTGTCTCGATGCTTTTTTCGATCCCTTACGACGTGCGCACGGAAAGCGGCACGCTGCCCGCGCGCTATCTTTACGGCGTGGCGACCGCGCCCGACTGTCGCGGTCGGGGATTTGCCCGCGCGCTGATCGCCGCGGAAGCAGGCAAAAACGCGGTCTTCCTTTGCCCTTCCGACCCCTCGCTTTTTGCCTTCTACCGCAAATGCGATCTTACGCCTTTCTCGCCTGTCGTGGCGTTTTCGGGCGCGGCTTGCCCGCGAGCCGGCGCGCCGGCGTGCCGCGCGCTTTCGCCCGCGGAATATCTCGCCGCGCGTGAGGAAAAACTGCTTTTTCCGCATTGCGTGCCGAGCGCGGCGTTTTTGTCGCTGGCGCTGCCTGACGGCGGTTTTGCGGCGGTGGGGGACGCGATTTTTATGTACGGTCGCGAGGAAAATGAGATCTTTTTCTCGGAGTGGTGGGGCGAGAGAACGCTTTTGCCGCACGCGGCGGCGTTGCTCGGCGGCAGTCGGTTTTCGTTTCGCGCACCCGACGCGCGCGGCGTGCCGCTGGGTATGATGCGGGGATTGCCGCCCGATACCGTTTTTACGGCGGCGATGGATTGAGGTGAAAAATGGAAGATCGTGTGATATTGCACTGCGATTGTAACGGCTTTTTCGCCTCGGTGGAAATTCTTTCCAATCCCGAACTTGCCGCCGTGCCGATGGCGGTGACGGGGGATCCCGCGTCACGTCACGGCATCATTCTCGCCAAAAACGATCTGGCGAAAGCGCGCGGCGTCGTCACTGCCGAGACCATTTGGCAGGCAAAGGCCAAATGCCCCGATCTGGTATGCGTTTTGCCGCATTACGAACGCTATGTCGAGATCTCGCACCGTATCAACGCCATTTATCTCGAATATACCGATCTCGTCGATCCTTTCGGCATCGACGAGTCGTTTCTCGACGTAACGGGAAGTCTGAAACTCTTTTCGCTGACGCCGAAAGAATTGGCGGATCTCCTGCGCCGTCGCGTGCGCGAGGAGATCGGCGTCACGATCTCGGTGGGCGTCAGTTTTTGCCGTGTTTTTGCCAAACTGGGCAGTGACTATAAAAAACCCGACGCGACAACGGTCTTTGACCGCGAGAATTATCGTGAAAAGATCGATCCTTTGCCGGTGGAAGCGATGCTTTTCGCCGGCAAGCGCACGGCGAAAACGCTGTTGTCGCTGGGGATCCTGACGATCGGCGATCTTGCCGCCGCCGACCGGCATTTGCTGAACGTGCGCCTCGGCGAGGCGGGCGATACGCTTTGGCGCTACGCGAACGGGCTCGACGACGAGCCGGTGCGTTCGTATTTCGACCGTCCCGCGCCCAAATCGGTGGGCAAGGGAATGACTTTTCGCCGAGATATACACGGCGAAGCGGAAATCCGGGCGGGGCTGTTTTCTCTTGCGGAGTCCGTCGCGGTGCGCCTTCGCGCGGCACAGCGCAAATGTACGGTGGTACAGTTGCAAGTGAAGAACGCGAATTTCAATACCGTACAGCGACAATGCACACTGCCGCGCGCCACGTGGCTGCAAAAAGACATTGCGGAAGCGGCGATGAAACTTGCCCGCGCGGCGGGTTGTATGCAAACGCCGATCCGCACGCTGACAGTGACCGCCGCGGGACTTGTCGGATCGGGAGAGGGCGAGGAGCAGTTGACGATGTTTGATTCGTCGCACGAAAAGGATCGGCGGCAGGAGGCTGTGGAAGACGCGATGGCAAAAATACGACAAAAGCACGGTCGGGGCAGTATCACGCTGGGCTGTTACGAAAACCCCGAGATCGGCGTGACCAAAAAAGAAGAGTGAAAAAGCGCTTCCGCTTTTGCGGAAGCGCTTTTTCGCTATGCGCTTTCTTTTTCCGCCGCCTCGGGCGCGGCGTTCCCGATCTCGGTGATGAGCACCGAGGTGTCGTCTTTGCCGTCGGTGTCGGCGCGGTTCAGGACTAGACGGGCAAAGGATTCCGCGTCCCCCACCCACTTGGTTTTGAGCAAGTCGGAGAGCCACGGGCAATCCTCGTCGCCGTCGGTCACGCCGTCGCTCACCTGTACGATAACGTCGCCGGGGAGGACCGAAAAACGGATACGCTCGGCGTCGAGCGATTCGAGAATACCGATCGGCGCGGTGCGGGAAAAGAAGCGCGTCACTTCGCCGTCGCGCAGCAGAAAACTCGGTGCCGCGCCGCATTTGAAGAGCGAAGCTTCACCGTTTACGCGGTCGATCATCAAAAGATCCACGGTCGTGCTGGATTCCGCTTCGCGCGCGCCGCGCGAGGCGAGAAAGGCGTTGAGCATACGCAACGTGGTTTCGGGGCGGTTGCCCGATACCAGCATACGCGAAAGGAACGTGCCGGCAAGCGCGGAGGTCAGCGCCGCCGCGTTGCCGCTGCCCATACCGTCGCAGAGCAGGGCGAAATCCTTGCCCGTGTCGCTTTGAAAAGAAGTGACGGTATCCCCGCAATAACGGCTGTTTTTCTTGTTTTTCGCGCGCGTATCCCGTACCGAAGAGGAGAAAAAGCGTTCGCGCTCCGGAAAAACGATGTCGAAAACGCCGTCGCTTTCGCGTATTTCCGGTTCTCCGAGCGCAAAACGGCAGATTTTCACGATGCGTTCGCGCAATTCCCGGATTTTGAGATGCCTGCCCGGTGATCGGAGCCCGCGCAGGATCACGCGGCGATATTTTTCGCCGCAAACCGTCGCGGATTCCAAGAAATAGCCTTGCGCGGAGAGCTTTTCCGCGATTTTCGCGCCTTTCGCGGTGTCCGCCGCGAAGTTTTCCTTTTCTTCATCCATCGTTTCCCGCATCACGCGGGAGAGCGCGGCGTAGTCGCTTGCCACCACGGAAGTTTTATCGCCGCGCAGGGTGTTTTCGGTCAGACGCACGGCGCCGGCGTTGATGCGTTCCAAAATTTCGGGCAGAGCCGCACAGCGCGCGATCAAGGGAGCGGGCAGTTCCTCGCGCCCCACGGAGCCTTTTTCCTGCAAACGGAGCGCGAGACCGCCCACTGCCGCCGCGGTTTGCGTGTATTCCCGCCCCCAGCAGATATCCCGATGGGCGCAGTTTGGGCAAACGCTGTCAAAGGATTGATCGCACAGGTGTTTGAGATCCCCGCCGCCCGGTCGGCGCAGGCGATTCGAGAGTTCGAAAAACGTGCCCGACAGATCCGAAAGCGCCCCCGATATGTCACAAAGGCGCGCGGCAAACGCCGCTTGTTCTTCGGCTTTTGCGGCGAGCAGGGCGTTTCGCCGCGCCGTCACACCCGCGCGGTGCGCGGGAGAGCCCGCCACAAGCCCGGCGCTGTCTCCCGCAAGAAACAGCGCGCCTGCCGTCAGGAGCGATGGAAGCAGGCGGTAAATGCCCTCCGTGCCCGAAAGCGCAAAAATATACGCCGTCGCCGCCGCCGCGCCCGCAAGCACGCCGCCGCCCCGACTGCTTTTTTGGAGAAGCCCGAAACCGATCGCCGCAAGGAGAAAGGCGGGGGCAAATTTGGGCATAAACGCCAAGCCGGAAAGCGCCCCGCCGATCGCGCCGTAGAGCATATCCCGATGCGCCGTCAGGAGAAAAGCGATGCCCGCCGCCGCGACGCTCGCGGGAAAGATGCCGAAAATCTCCACGTCGCGCAAAGCGAAGATCGACGCGAGCGTCAGCGCCGCGACGCCCACCTCAAAGGCGTGGGGAAAGGGCTTGTCCTTTTTTTCGGAGATGCCCGAAAAGAAAAAGGTCAAAAGCGCCGCGCTTGCCACGGCGAGCAGAAGCCCAAAGAGATAATAATAGCGGAAATTGCCGCGCCACAGTCGAAAAAAACCGCCGATCAGCACCGCGAACGCCGCCGCGGCGGCGCGAAATCCGACGCGCTCCGTGAAAGCGGGGATCGCCTTTTTGTCTTTCGTCAAAAAAAGCGAGAGGAGAAGACGGCAAAAGAGCGTGACGCCGATGGCGAGCAGGGAATCGTAATCTTTTGTGAAAAGGCAAAAGAGCACGCCGCCCGCCGCGGCGGCGGGCGCAAGGCGGTCGAGCCCCGCGATGAGCGCCACGCCGAAAGGGCGCACGCCGAAAAGCAGTTCCGCACTGCAAAGCAGCGCTCCCAGCGCCGCGAAAAGCAGATAAGCGACCGCCGTTTCGGCGAGAGACGACTCGTTTGAAAACAAGATGGAACGCCGTTCTTTTTTTGGTTTTCTTTGTGTATCCGTCATAGGAGACCTCCTTGCCGTTCTTGCGGCTTTTTTCTTCATTATAGGCGGCAAAGAGAGCAAAAGAGGTCAAAAATCGCCGCCGAAAAAGGGCAGAGCGAAAGCCATCGCGCCAAAAGCGGGGGGAGTGTGTCGATACGACGCGAAAGACCTCGAAACAAGGCGAACGATTTTTGCCCTCGGGAGGTATATTTTGCGAAAAGCAACTTGAAAACCCGCGAAAATGTGCTATACTGAAAACGAAAGGGGGGAGGACAAGTGCCAAGCTGTTGTTTTACAGGCCATCGTACCATCGCAAAAAAGGCGATGCTGCCGCTGGCGCGGGCGTTGGACAAAACGCTTGCCGATCTGTTTGCCGCCGGCGTTACGGATTTTTATACCGGCGGCGCGATCGGGTTCGATACGCTGGCGGCGCTCCGCGTGCTTGCTCTGCGTGAAAAAGAACCTTCCTGTCGATTGACGCTCGTGCTTCCCTGCCGCGATCAGAGCAAACTTTGGGATGAGGGGGCACGCGCGCTTTACGAGGATATCCTTGCGCGCGCCGACGAGGTCTTCTATGTGCGGGAGCACTATACGCCGGATTGTATGCGCGCGCGCAACGAGGCGCTGATACAGGGTAAAGATATTTTGGTGGCATATCTCACGCGCAGTCGCGGCGGCACGGCAAGTACCTATCTTGCCGCGCTTCGCGCGGGGCTTGACGTTATCAATCTCGCCGAGCAATGTTTGTAAAAAAGTGATCTTCTTTTTGTGTAAAACGGCGAAATTCAAAAAAAATGTCGAAATCGCTTGTCCTCAAATTCTCCTTATGCTATAATGTTTTTATTGTAATAAAGAACAGCGCGGGAGGTGTTTTGATGTATCGCGTAGGTTTTGACAATGACAAGTATATCCGGACGCAATCCGGACATATTCACGAGAGAATTTCGCAGTTTGGCTCGAAACTGTATCTGGAATTCGGCGGCAAACTGTTTGACGATTATCACGCCTCGCGCGTGCTTCCCGGCTTTGAGCCGGACAGTAAGATCCGTATGCTGTTGCAACTCTCCGCCGAGGCGGAGATCGTCATTGCCATCAACGCCACCGATATTGAGAAAAACAAGGTGCGCGGCGACCTTGGCATCACCTACGATCAGGACGTGTTGCGCCTTATCGACGCCTTCCGCGGTTTTGGGCTTTACGTGGGCAGCGTGGTATTGACACGCTACGAAGGGCAGAGCGCGGCGCTCGCTTTCCAAAAACTGCTGGAAATGCGGGGTCTTAAAGTCTATCGGCATTATTCGATCCCCGGGTACCCCACCGACGTCAAAAAGATCGTGAGCGACGAGGGATACGGCAAAAACGACTACATCGAGACGACGCGCTCGCTCGTGGTGGTCACGGCTCCGGGCCCCGGTTCGGGCAAAATGGCGGTGTGCCTCTCGCAACTCTATCATGACAACAAGCGGGGCATCCGCTCGGGGTACGCCAAATTTGAGACTTTCCCCATTTGGAATTTGCCCCTTGAACACCCCGTCAACCTCGCCTATGAGGCGGCGACGGCGGACCTGAGCGACGTCAATATGGTCGATCCTTTCCACCTTGCCGCGTATGGCAAAGTGACGGTCAACTATAACCGCGATGTGGAGATTTTCCCCGTGGTGCGCGCGATGCTCGAACACATTTACGGCACCTGTCCCTATCAGTCGCCCACGGATATGGGCGTCAATATGGCGGGATTTTGCATTTTTGACGACGCCGCCGTGCAGGAAGCCGCGCGCGACGAGATCGTGCGGCGCTACTATCAGGCGCTGTGCAGTTATCGCAAAGGCGATAACGACGGATCGGAAGCCGAGCAGATCAAAATGATCATGGCGAACGCACACCTTGACGAGACGCAACGCCCCGTCATCGCGGCGGCGCTTGCCCTTGCCGAAGAGACGGCGGAACCTGCCGCGGCGATTCAACTCTCAAACGGCGAGATCGCGACGGGCAAAACCTCCAAATTGCTCGGCGCGGCGTCGGCGGCGCTTCTCAACGCCTTGAAAAAAGCGGCGGGGATCCCCAAAGAGATTGACCTCATCTCTCCCGAGGTTTTGGAGCCTGTCTCGACCCTTAAAATCGAACGGCTCGGCAATCGTAACCCGCGGCTTCACCCCGACGAGGTGTTGATCGCTCTCTCGATCTGCGCCGCCAAAGAGGAGCCCGCGCGCCGCGCGCTGGAGAGTTTGCCGAAACTGCGGCATTGTGAAGCGCACTCGAGCGTGATTATGTCCAACAACGACCTTGCCACGATGAAAAAACTCGGCATACAAATGACCTGCGAGCCGCGCTATCAGACCAAAAAACTCTATCACGGTTGATCTTCAAGTGATAAAACAGCCGTCACGGTTTTCCGTGACGGCTGTTTTGTGTTGGCGATCATTCGCGCGGCTGTATCTTGTCGTAAACAGGATTGAAGGCGTAAAAATTGCGGCTGTCAAGGCGCTCCTGCGTTCTTGTGAGCGCGTCGCCGAAGCGCTGAAAGTGCACGATCTCGCGTGCCCGCAGATAGCGTAAGGGTTCGGTGACGTCGGGATCGTCGGAAAGGCGAATGAGGTTTTCGTAGGTCGTGCGCGCCTTTTGTTCGGCGGCAAGGTCCTCGGAAAGATCGGTTATGACGTCGCCCTTGACCGCGAACGCACGGGCGTTAAAGGGTGTGCCGTCCGCGCCCGCGGGATAGACGCCCGTAGTGTGGTCGGTAAAATACGCGGCAAACGGGCTTTTGGCGATCTCCTCCTCCGAGAGGTTGGCGGTCAGTTGATGAAGGATCGCCGCCACAATTTCAAGGTGCGCCAATTCTTCGGTACCCACGTCGGTCAGCATTCCCGCCACGTCGCGGTAGGGCATCGCGTAGCGTTGATTCAGATAGCGCATACTTGCGCCGAGTTCGCCGTCAGGTCCGCCGAGTTGCGAAACGATGATGTGCGCAAGGCGCGCGTTTGGGTTTTTGATGCGCACGGGATATTGCAGTTTTTTCTCGTAGATCCACATATCTTTCTCCTTTCAGCCCATATTGGCGACAAGTTCCCACGGCCACGGAGTCTTGATCCAATCCCACGAGACGGCGTTTTCGCTTGCCGTCGCCGTCAGCGGGCCGACGGTCGCTTCATATTGCTTTGCGAGTTGTTGCCGTTTCTCTTTAAGCGTGCGGTAAAAGGCGAGGGCTTCCGCACAACTCGGGTAGGCGTCGAGATAAAGGTTGGTTTCCACAAGGCAAAAGTCAACCTTTTGCAGTTCGTCAAGAAGCCGCGCGCCGTTCGCGGCGTTTTTGTTCATCATATCCATCGCGTTCTCCTTTCAGCGCCTTGTCAGCGTCTTGCCCTCAAAGGGCTTGTATAATTCCGCGAACATCGTGCCGCGCGAGAGGGCGACGGCGGGATCGAACAGTTGCCGCCAAGATTGTTTCGGGGTATATACCATAGCGAGCGCGCGCCGATCGCCGCCGTTTTCGGGGATGTTCGCTTCTGCCATCGTCGGCACGGCGCGCGGCGTCGGCTTTGCCGTGCCGCGCAAAACTTGCCGCAAATACCGCTCTTCCGAGCGCCACGCGGCGGATCTGTTGTCAAACATTCAGGGGATCTCCTTTGTTGTTTTCAGAGAGCAAAGCCCTCTGCTGACAGTATATGCCCGCTGTCGAAAGGTGTCATAAAGCGACGAAAAAAGCGCCGAGGTCGGCGCTTTTTATAATCGTTATGTTACTTTTTGTTTGCGTTGTCTTGCTTATCGGAATTGCCGCTCTCTGGCTCGGATAAACCATTAGATCTGATATACATACTGAGATAGATGCTGACGGTAAGACTAATCGCAAGAATGCAGATGCCAATAACAAGGTATGTTATGGAATTAGAGTAAGGGGACAAACTCCGAAGCCATTTGATGCCGGCTTGGGATACATCGGAAAAGTCGGCGCTTGTCCTGAACTGATATTCTTGATAAATACCGATGAGAAGAAGAATGGCTCCGATCACGGAAAACACATCGTTTGCCACCCATATGGCAAACAAGGTGGGGGAGCGTTTTGATACTATCTTCATATCAATTTTCTTTTTGTTGGTTGTTGAGTTTTTCATTTGTTTTTTCTCCTGTTGCTATATTAGAATACAATACGAATGAAGTCAGCCCTTTTGGGATATATTGGCAATTTTTGAGCGCCGAACTGTTGCGCTTGTATCAATCTTCGGGTACAGAAAGATGAATTGGCACTGATAATAATTTACTTGTCGCACCGTTCACGATAAAAATGATTTTGTACTGCATCGTGTTCAGAAACCTCCTTTTCTGTAATTTCGCCTATATTATACTGCAATTTGCGGTATTTGTCAATACTGCATTTTGCGTTATGGGAAAATTTATAAAAAGGGGGCGAGGTTATGTTTCGACGCATACGCGATTTGCGCGAAGACCACGATATGACGCAAAAAGAAATTGCCGCAAAGTTGAATTGTTCTCAACAGGTATATAGCAATTATGAATTGGGACAGCGCGACATTCCCACGGACATTTTAATAAAACTTTCCAAATTATACGGTGTTTCGGTTGATTATATCCTCGGGATCAGCGATGTTCCGAGAATACGATGAAACGGCTTGCAAAGTACCGCTCTTTTGTAAATTTCACGAAAAAACAGCCCTTGAAGAAAACTTCAAGGGCTGTTTTGGCGTCTTGCCGACAAGCGGCAAGGGAAATTATTGTTTGTCTTTCAGGGCTGCCTGTGCTGCCGCGAGGCGAGCGATCGGCACGCGGAAAGGCGAGCAGGAAACGTAGGAGAGCCCGATCTTGTGGCAAAATTCCACAGAGGAGGGATCGCCGCCGTGTTCACCGCAAATGCCGCAGTGCATATCGGGACGCACGCTCTTGCCGAGTTTCACTGCCATCTCCATCAATTTGCCGACGCCGACCTGGTCGAGTTTTGCGAAAGGATCGCTCTCGTAGATCTTGGTGTCGTAGTAAGAGGGCAGGAACTTGCCGGCGTCGTCGCGGGAGAAGCCGAAGGTCATCTGCGTCAGGTCGTTGGTGCCGAAGCAGAAGAAATCCGCCTCTTTGGCGATCTCGTCGGCAGTCAGCGCCGCGCGCGGGATCTCGATCATCGTGCCGACCTCGTATTTGAGGTTCGCGCCCGCAGCCGCGATCTCGGCGTCGGCGGTCTTCACCACGATGTCTTTCACATATTTGAGTTCTTTCACCTCGCCGACCAGCGGGATCATGATCTCGGGGACGAGTTTCCAGTCGGGATGTTTCTTTTGCACGTTGATCGCGGCGCGGATGACGGCTTTCGTCTGCATCACGGCGATCTCGGGGTAGGTAACGGTCAGGCGGCATCCGCGGTGACCCATCATCGGGTTCGCCTCGTGGAGACCCTGGATGATGCCCTTGATCTCAACGACCGATTTGCCCTGTGCTTTGGCGAGGGCTTCGATCTCGGCTTCCTCGGTGGGAACGAATTCGTGGAGCGGGGGATCGAGGAAACGAATGGTGACGGGGTTGCCTTCAAGCGCCTCGTAGAGGGCTTCGAAGTCCGCCTGCTGCATCGGCATGATCTTGGCAAGAGCCGCTTCGCGCTCGGCCACTTTGTCGGCGCAGATCATCTCGCGGAACGCGGCGATACGGGAGGGCTCGAAGAACATATGTTCGGTACGGCAAAGGCCGATGCCCTCGGCGCCGAGTTCGCGGGCTTTCTTCGCGTCGCGGGGGGTATCCGCGTTGGTGCGGACTTTCAGTTTGCGGTATTGATCCGCCCACGCCATAATGCGGCCGAAGTTGCCGCCGATCTGTGCGTCAACGGTGGGGATCACGCCGTCGTAAATCTTACCGGTAGAGCCGTCGATGGAGATGAAGTCGCCCTCGTGGAAGGTCTTGCCGGCGAGTTTGAACTGTTTGTTCTCCTCGTCCATCACGATGTCACCGCAGCCCGAAACGCAGCAGGTGCCCATGCCGCGCGCCACGACAGCCGCGTGGGAGGTCATACCGCCGCGCACGGTGAGAATGCCTTGCGCCGCTTTCATACCGGTGATATCTTCGGGAGAAGTTTCAAGACGAACGAGCACCACTTTCTTGCCGGCCTTCTTCCAAGCCTCAGCATCGTCGGCGGTGAAGACGATCTGACCGCAAGCGGCACCGGGGGAAGCACCAAGGCCTTTGCCAATAGGCGTTGCGGCTTTGAGGGCTTTGGCGTCGAACTGCGGGTGCAGGAGCGTGTCAAGGTTGCGGGGGTCGATCATCAAGACCGCCTCTTCGGGGGTTCTCATACCCTCGTCCACCAGGTCGCAGGCAATTTGCAGAGCCGCTTGCGCGGTGCGTTTGCCGTTGCGGCACTGCAACATATACAGTTTGCCGTTTTCCACGGTAAACTCCATATCTTGCATATCGCGGTAGCGGGTTTCCAGAATGCCGCAAACGTCAACGAACTGTTTGTAAGCGTCGGGGAATTGCTCCGCCATTTGGGAAATGGGCATCGGGGTACGCACGCCGGCGACCACGTCTTCGCCCTGCGCGTTGACAAGGAATTCGCCCATCAGTTTTTTCTCGCCGGTGGCGGGATCGCGGGTGAAAGCGACGCCGGTGCCGGAGTTGTTGTTGAGGTTACCGAAGACCATCGGCATCACGTTGACGGCAGTGCCCCAAGAATAGGGAATGTCGTTGTCGCGGCGATAGACGTTGGCGCGGGGGTTGTCCCAAGAGCGGAACACGGCGCGGATGGCTTCGTAGAGTTGTTCTTTCGGGTCGCTGGGGAAGTCTTTGCCGAGTTGTTTCTTGTATTCGGCTTTGAATTGTCCCGCGAGCTCTTTAAGGTCGGCGGCGGTGAGGTCGATGTCAAAGGTCACGCCCTTCTTCGCTTTCATCGCGTCGATCAGTTGCTCAAAATATTTTTTGCCGACTTCCATCACCACGTCCGAGAACATCTGGATAAAGCGGCGGTAGGAGTCGTATACGAATCTTTCAAATTTGGGGTCGGGGTTCTTCGAGATCATCGCGGCGACCACTTCGTCGTTCAAACCGAGGTTGAGGATGGTATCCATCATACCGGGCATCGAAGCGCGCGCGCCGGAACGAACGGAGACGAGCAGGGGATTTTCAAGATCGCCGAACTTTTTGCCGTTGATCTTTTCCATCTCGGCAACGTTCTTCATAATCTCCGCCATAATCTCGTCGTTGATGCGTCTGCCGTCCTCATAATACTGGGTGCAGGCTTCGGTGGAAATGGTGAAGCCCTGGGGAACGGGAAGACCGATCTTGGTCATCTCGGCGAGGTTGGCGCCTTTGCCGCCGAGTAGCTCACGCATAGAGGCGTCGCCTTCGGTGAACAGGTAGCAATACTTCTTGGACATTTTTTACCTCCAAAATGTTACTTTTTTTCGGGTTAAAACGCAAAAACGGCATAAGCCGTTCTGCGCGTTACACGCTATTATAGCACAAATCACCGCAAAACGCAAGGCTTTTTTACCAAAAAATGAAAAAATACGCGCGCGCGACGCGCGTTTTTAAGAAAATACCGAAAAGCCCTTGACAAAAGTTTTCTTTTCAGTATATAATGAATAGGTCACTGTAAAAGCGTGCAATCGGTCACGGTCCGATACGCTTCCGATTTTCTATGATGAAGGAGGTGCCGAAATGCTTAGAACTTACCAGCCCAAAAAGCGGCAGAGAAAAAAGGAGCACGGTTTCAGAAAGAGAATGAGAACTGCGGATGGCAGAAATGTTCTGAAAAGAAGACGCGCAAAAGGCAGAAAAAGACTCACCTATTAAGTCTTGATGCTTTGATAGAAAAACGACCGGTGTCATCATTCGCAAGGAGAAGGTGGGCACCGGCTTTTTTCTCAAAAACGGAACGTATGTTTTTTCCACGGAAGCGGAGTGATCGGTGATATGAAATTCGACGCAATCAGAGAGCATCATTTATACAGCAAAACTTTTGCCAAAGGCGAGCGCGCCGTGGGCAAAATGATGGCGGTGTACGTACAGCGGGATTATCTTGCGCAAAAACTGCAAAAGGCGGATCCCCGCCGCCGCGCTTTCAACCGCGTGGGGCTGTCGGTCGGCAAAAAGATCGGCGGCGCCGTTCGGAGAAACCGCGCAAAGCGGCTTTTGCGCGAGGGCTACCGCGCCGTGCGCGCGGCGGGCGTGAAGACCGGCTTTTTGGTGGTGATCGCCGCACGCGAGGAGATCGTCGGCAAAAAAGCGCAAGCCGTCACGCGCGAAATGATGCGCCTTTTCGAGCGCCTCGGTCTTTTGGAGGCGCCGCGATGAAATATCTTTGTATCTGGCTGATTCGTTTTTACAGAAAATGCCTATCGCCATTAAAACGCAAACCCTGCTGCCGGTTTGTGCCCACTTGTTCCGAGTACGCCATCGAGGCGTTTCAAAAGCGCGGCTTTTTCGTCGGTTTCGCGCTGACGGTGTGGCGCGTATTGCGGTGCAATCCGTATGCGGCGGGCGGTTATGATCCCGTTCCGGAAACGGGATTTCGCTATCGCGGTCCCCGCGATATCCCCGATCCTTTGTGCCGAGAAGAGGGCGGCACGACAGATTTTGCCCCTTCAAATGAGAAAAACGCGGCGTCGACCGCATCGAATTTTTCTACTGAGGAAAGGAAAGACAAATGAAGAAACATCATTTTTTAGGCAAGGCGCTGTTCCTTTTGCTGGCGTTCTGTCTCGTCGCGGCAACGTTGGTTTCCTGCAACAAAAGCACGACGTTGGATACCGCCTGGACAAGCGCCGATACCGACGCCCCCACGTATTTCGCGCGCATTTTGCCGATGAGCGACGAGGCGCGTGAAAAATTCACCGCCGCGTCGCGCGGCTACAATATGAGCGCGGAAGGTTTCGTCGATCCCGAAGAAGCCCCCGATCTCGGTTTTGTGGATCTTGACGGCGCGCGCGCCGCGCTGGAACTTGTCAAACCGAGCGACGACGCGTCGATCGCGAAGTTTACGGAGTTTCGCGACAATCTGACCGAGGACGAGGTGAAAACGACGGTGGAGAAGATGAAGACCACCGTGGATCTGACGCCGACCTCCGGTATCAAAATGATCCTTGTCTGGATCGGTAAATTCCTGCAACTGCTCACCAAAATGACCGCGGGATACTATGTGTGGGCGCTCTTTATCTTCGCGCTGATCGTGGAGATTTTGATGCTCCCCTTCGGCATCAAACAGCAGAAGAACTCGCAAAAACAGGCGAAACTGCGCCCGAAAGAACTGGCGATCCGCAAAAAATACGCGGGTAGGACCGATCAGGTCTCCGCGCGCAAAATGCAGGAGGAGATCCAGCGCCTTTATCAGCAGGAGGGCTTCAATCCGATGGGCGGATGCCTGCCGCTCCTTATCCAAATGCCGATCCTGATCGCGCTTTATAATTTGGTGGTGGATCCGCTCCAATACGTGCTCGGAAAAGGACAGGGGCTCTCGGCCGCGCTCTCTTCGTATTGCACCACCGCCCGTGCGGCGGGCGGGCTCGGTGTGTCGCTTTCCAAGAGCCGCGGCACCATCGAACTGCTTTCCAAAGTGACCGATAAACTGGAAGGTTTTGCCAATTTCGGTTATTTCGGCAACTCCGCTGCCTGCGCCGCCGAACTTGAAGGCGTAACGGTGCCGAACTTCAACTTTCTCGGTATGAATACCGGTCTGATCCCCGGTTTCCATAAGCCCTATATTTTGCTGTTGATCCCCGTGCTGACGTTCGTTTTCTATTTTGCGAGTATGAAACTCAATCGCAAACTTACCTTCCAACCCACGGCAAACGATCCGCAAATGGGCTGTTCCAACAATATGATGGACATCACGATGCCGCTGATGAGCGTGTATATCACCTTCATCGTGCCTGCCGCGGTTGGCATTTACTGGATCTTCAAATCCATTCTCTCCACCGGCAAGCAATTCGCTCTTGCCAAATTGATGCCTCTGCCCACCTATACGGAGGAGGATATCAAAGCCGCGGAGCGCGAACTGAAAGGAAAATCGAAAGGCGATCGCTCCGGCGCCGCCGAAAGGATCGCGGAAGGTCGTGTGATCCGCTCGCTCCACCATATCGACGATGACGACGATCTTCCCCCGCGCGGCGCGGTGATCGAAGACGACGAAGACGACGAGGCGGAAGAAGCCGCGCCAGAGGCGACGGAGAAGGCGCCCGAAAACAAGATGTCGGCGCCGCTGAAACAGGATCGCAAAACAGACAAAAAGAAATGAGGATATAAAAATATGAAAAAAACAGTTGAGATCAGCGCCAAGACAGTTGAGGAGGCAGTGGAAAAAGCGGTTGCGGCTCTCGGCGCGCCAAACGCGGACGCGATCGCCTTTGAAGTGGTCGACGAGCCGAAAAAAGGATTTCTCGGCATCGGTGCCACACCCGCCCGCATTTCGGCTTCGTATACTTCCACGGGCGCCGAGGCGGCGCTCGACCTGATCCGCGATCTTGTCGCGGGGATGGGACTGGACGCAACCGTTACGATGCAGGACAAAGACGAGGACAGCAAACTGATCGCCGTCAAGGGTGAGAGCGCGGGCGTGCTGATCGGACACCACGGCGACACGCTGGATTCTCTCCAATATCTTGCCAACCTTGCCGCCAACAAACGCATCGAGAGCGACAAGAGAGACTATTGCCACGTCACGGTGGACGTGGAAAATTATCGCCTGAAACGCGAGGAGACCCTGCGCGCCCTGGCGCGCAGAATGGCGGAGAAGGTGCTGCGTTACCGCAAGAGCGTGATGCTGGAACCGATGAACCCCTACGAGCGCCGGATCATTCACTCCGAGGTGCAGAAGATCGCGGGCGTTTCCACCAACTCGGTGGGAAGCGAAAACAACCGCAAGGTCGTGCTTTATTTGGATGATGAAGCGGCCGCCGCTCCCGCGAAAAACGAAAGAGAAGAAGAGTTCGGCGAGTTTTGATATCGCCGAACGGAAAGGAACGCTATGAAACGCATCCTTTTATCCGTGCTTTGCGTCGCCTTTTGCGCCGCCTTGTGCCTGACCGTATTTTTGATGCCCGCCGCCACCGCGCCGAGCAACTTTACGGTGACGCTGTATGAAGGCGACAACGCGCGGGAACTGACCGACGCCACGGCATACACATTGCCCGTGTCCACGCCGCCGGAGGGAAAAATCTTTGTCGGTTGGCGTACCGTGCCCTCATTTCCGGGGCACGCCCTGCCCTGTCTTTTCCCGGCGGGCACCGTTGTGGCGGAGGGTGACGACACGACGTATTATGCCGTGTATATCGGTATGGAAACGCGCCCCGAGGCCGAGATGAGAATGACGGAATCCGATCTCGGACTGCGCTTTATCACCGAGTTCGACAAGGCGGATCTGACGCTTTTGCGCACCCTTTGCGCGGTTTCTTACGGTACGTTGATCGCGCCGAGCGATTATGTCTATATCGCGCGCGGCGTGCTGTCGCCCGAGGCGCTGGCAAGCGTCGGAAAGACCAAATATCTCGACGTTGCCGCCAACACGCCGTATGCCGAGAGCGAGGATACCGAGACCATCGCCGGTTCGGTGGTTTCGATCCTCTCCTATAACCGCTATCTGTCTTTCTGCGCGGCGGGCTATCTCACCGTTACCTATACGGGCGGCGCGCAAACGACTTTTTACGCGAGCGCCGACGCCGACGTGCACAACTGCCTTTACGATCTTGCCGTCGAGGCGTTTTGCGACCGCACCGAAGAAGCCGACGACACACACGTCTATCAGACGGAAAAGGGATATTCGCCCTATGCCGCCGAGACGTTGGAAACTTTCCGACAGATACTCGACAGCGTGGTGAAAGTGGCGTATGTCAACGATCCGAAAAACAAAAGCGCCATGATCGCGCAGATCTATCCCGAAAGCGACGTGTACAGCGCGCCCTATACGGCGACTTACAGCGAATCGCGGGGCAGATTTACCCTGCGCGTCAAAGACGGGCTTGACTATACTTTCTCGGAAGATATGGCGGTGACCGTCGTCAACGACGCGCAATGGCGCACTTCCAAAAAACCGAACTCCAAATGTCAGATCCAAAGCAGCGGCAAGGTGATGACGATCCAGTGCAGTTCGGGAACACCCAATTATTAAAATGATGGAAATAACAGATACGATCGCCGCCGTTTCCACACCGCGCGGAAAAGGCGGGATTGCCGTGATCCGCATTTCGGGCGCCGACGCGCGCGAAGTGCTCTCTCGCGTTTTCGCCGCAGGAGTTTCTCCTGCGGCGTCTGCACGTCGCGCGGTATACGGGAAAATACTCGGAGAGGACGGCGGCGTGATCGACGAAGGGATCGCCACCTTTTTTGCCGCGCCCGCCTCGTTTACGGGCGAGGACGTGGCGGAGATCGCCTGCCACGGCGGTATTCTGCTGACAGAGGCGGTGCTTGCCTCGGTGTTTCACGCGGGCGCGCGCCCCGCGCGCGCGGGCGAGTTTACCCGCCGCGCGGTGATGAACGGCAAAATGACGCTTTCCGCGGCGGAGGCGTTGGGCAGTTTGCTTGACGCCGCGGGCGCGGGACAACTGGCGCTTGCGCGCGGCGGCATGGCGGGGCATTTGTCGGGGGCGGTGCAAGCGCTTTATGACCGCGTCGGGCTCCTGCTTGCCGACGCTTACGCCAAGATCGATTTTCCCGACGAGGATCTGAACACGAAAAGTACCGCGGAACTGATCGCGGAGATCGGAGAGATCGGCAAAGCGGTGGAGAAACTGCTTGCCACATACCGCACGGGGCACGCGGTCGGCGAAGGCGTGCGCACCGTCATTTGCGGGGCGGTCAACGCGGGGAAATCCACGCTTTATAACGCTCTTGTGGGCCACAACGCCGCCATCGTGACCGACGTCGCGGGGACCACGCGGGATATTCTCACCGAAACCGTACCGCTCGGCAAGGTGACGTTGCGTCTTTTTGACACGGCGGGCTTGCGTGAGAGCGACGATACGGTGGAAAAAATCGGTGTTTCGCGTGCGCGGGAAGCGATGAAGGACGCCGAACTGGTGTTGGCGGTGTTTGACGCGAGTAAGGAAGCTGACGCGCAGGCGTGCGCCTTTATCGCGGAACTGCAAACGTTGCCGGGGACCGTGATCGCGGTCTTAAATAAAGCAGACCGTCCGGTCTCTTTCCGACGGGAATTGCTTGACGGATTTGCCGCCGTGGTGACGGTCAGCGCCGCCGCGGGAGATATTGCGCCCTTGCGGGAGGCGGTGGAAAGACTGTATCTCTCGGACGCGATCTCGCTTTCGGAAGACGCCGTGGTTTCCAACGCGCGGCAGTACGCGGCACTCTCACGCGCCGCCGAGGCGCTTTCGCGCGCCGAAACGGCGCTTCGCGAGGGGGTGACACCGGACGCCGCGCTGATCGACGCGGAACTTTCTATGGCGGCACTCGGCGAAGTGGACGGCAGGGCGGTGGACGAACGCATCGTCGAAAACATTTTTTCGCATTTTTGCGTCGGAAAATGAAAACGGCGCAAATGAAAAACGCACGGACTTAAAGTCCGTGCGTTTTGTGTTATTTCGGAATATTCAGCCACGAGGTGAGCGTCACCTTGTAGATGCGATCGTCGGGATTGGCGGCGCATCCGATGTAAAAATCTTTGCCGATGTGCCAGATGTTTTCGCTCTCGATGGTGATCTCGGGCAAGTTCTTGGTAAAGCAATAGTTGCCTTCCCAGTCGTACACGATGATCTGATTGCGTCGCTCCGAGGAGATCCATTGCACGAAATACACGTATTGATCGTCGCAATCCACGCCCTGCGTGGTGATCTTGGTGGTACAATACTCGGCGGAGGGCGCCACGCGGAAGCGCTTTTCAAAGGTCAGCGTATCGGGGTTGACGATGGCGTAATGCGCCCAGGAGGAACAGCCGATGATGTAGCGGTCCCTTGCGGCGTTGTACTGCATACTGAAAATATTGCAGGGCATCGTGGCGCTTCCGATATATTCAAGCGTTTCGGGATCGATATAGGAGATGCGGTTTCGGTTGTTGCCGTTGTGTACCACGATCAGTTGATTGGTTTTGGAATTATAGCAGGCGTCGTTGCTGTGATCGAGCTCCATTTCCTCGCTCAATTTGATCAGTTTTTTGGTTATCACGTCGATCTTGGCGATGCGGGTGCGGTGCACCGAGGTGTCGTCATAGTTGTTGTTCTGATCTTCCAGACAGCAATAGGCGTAGCGCCCGTCGGTGCAGCCGCCCTGGAACGCGACGCGCGTGGGGAGAGAGGGCAGCGCCTTTTTTGCCGTTTGGAAAACGTTGATGTATTCGGTGGCGTAAAGCCCGTCGGTATTGAGCCCCGTATTCCAGCCGTTGAAAGCCTCGGAAGGCTCCGTATAGGTGCCCTCCGGCGTGAAATCCACCGCCACTTTCGTCAGCGTGGTGCCGCTTTTCACCCAGCCGATATAAAAATCACCGTTTTGGATCAGGAAGAACGAAGGCGTTACGGCTATCGGACACGGCAAGGGCAGATAGCGTCCCGCGGTGAGATTGTACGTGACAAGCAGAGGTCCGTCCTCACTGTCAAAGAGCGCGTAAATGTTTTTCGAGTCGGCAAGCAGATCGACAAAATCCTCCGCGCCCACGGGTGTGGGCAGGGTCACGCCGTCGCCGACCGCTTCCCATTTGTAATTGAAGTTCCGGTAAATATCCGAACCTTTTTGGTGGGCGAGAAAAGCGTTTTCGCTGTCCCGATAGGCAATGCCGTCCACCTGCGCGGCAAGGTAATAGGTACGGTGGAGTTTCAGCGTTGCGGAGTCGATCTCACTGACGGCGTCCGCCTCGTTTCCACCGTGCGCCACGTAAAGAAAGCCGTTGAGCGTGTTATAGCACATAGAGACCGCGCGACCGAGCGGCAACACCTCGCTTTGCGCCAACAAAGCGCCCGTGTTGTCGCATTTGAGAATCTTCACTTGTCCCGCCGCGTCCGCCGCCGCCAGGAAAAAGTTTGTCCCGTCGCTTGTTCCGGCGCGCACACGATTGAATTTGTCGGTATCTTTCAGCTTAAAAGAGGAGAGCGCCGTCGGCGTCACGTCGGCGCCGGCGATCAGCACGTCACAAGGTTCGGCGGTCGGGATATGGACGCTTTTTTGCACCGAAAACGAAGCGGGAACGGTCAACAGCGTGCTGTCGCCCGCAAAACCGAGCGTATCGTAAAGCGAGGCAAAATACTGCGCCGCGCGCAGCAACGCGTCGTCACCGCTGGCGGCAATGACGATCTTTTTGCCCGAGGTTGAGATGGAGAAAGAATCCCCTTCCTTCGGAAGCGCCGCTTTCGCCTTTTCGGATGCCGAACGGTTGGTTTCCCCGATCAAGATCTCGGTCGCGCTTTCCGAGGCGCGTGTGTCGATCTGAGGTTTGAACGCCGCGCCGCACATCTCTGAGAGGCAATTGCTGATGATCTGCGCCGCGTCGCGTCCGGTAGCGGAGCTTTGCGCATAGATCACCGTATACGATGTTTGACCGTTTTCCGCGATCGTCAGCGTGCCGGATCTTTTGCCCAGATCGCAGGCGGCAAGAGGAAGAACGAGGCAGAGCGTCAATAAAAATATGAAGATTTTTTTCATATCACACACTCCTTTCAAGTCGGTTCGACTTGGTTTGTTTTTTCGGTTTCGGCAAGGCGATTGGCGTTTGCCAACATCAGTTTCAGGCGGTTTTCCTGATTGATGCGCGAGGCGCTGGCGTCATAATCAATGGCGACCAGGTTGACGTTGGCGTGACGCTCGCGGATCACCTTCATCATACCTTTTCCGACGATGTGGTTGGGCAGACACCCAAAGGGTTGTGCGCACACCACGTTGCGAAAGCCGCTTTCGATCAGTTCGATCATCTCGGCGGGCAGCAGCCACCCCTCGCCCATCTGCACGCCCTCGCTGATATAGCCCTTGATGGCGGCGCGCGTTTTCTCAAAATCGACGGGCGGGATAAAATGACTGTTTTCGCGGTACAATCGAATAAAATCGAGTTGCTTTTTGTGTATATACCGATAGATAACGCCCATCAGACGCGCCGATTTGCGTTTCATTCCGTAAAGGCGCGCGTCGGTCACGGCGGTGTTGACCGAGTACATCAGGAAATCAAGGAGCCCCGCCATAAAAGTTTCCGCGCCTTCCGCGACGAGAAAATCTTCGAGATTGTTGTTGCCCAGCGGCGAGAACTTTACAAAGATCTCGCCCACGATGCCGACGCGCACTTTCGGTATCTCGGCGCGCGGGATTTTGGCTTCAAAGTCCCGCAGGATCTCGGCGTAAGTCTTTTTTACGGTGCGATAGGGGACGGAGCGTCCTTTATCCATTTGCAGTGCCAGTTTCTCGACCCACTCCTCGGCGAGCGCCTTGGTCTCTCCGGGCGTTTTTTCATAGGGGCGGCACTGATTGACCAAATTGAGGAGAAGATCGCCGTAATAGACGCCGTACAGCATACGTTTGAGCAATGCGGGGGTGATCTTGAAGCCAGGATTTTTCTCCATTCCCGCCAAGTTCAGAGAAATGACGGGGACTTGCGCGAAACCCGCCTTAGCAAGGGCTTTGCGCAAGAGAGGGATATAATTGGACGCGCGACAGCCGCCGCCGGTCTGCGTCAGTAAGAGGGCGGTTTTGTCGGGATCGTATTCTCCGCTCGAAAGCGCGCGCAGAAACTGCCCGATGATCAGCAGTGCGGGATAGCAGGTGTCGTTGTGCACGTACCGCAGTCCGTAATCAATGATCTCGCGGTCGGTGCTCTCCAACAGCACCGCGTGGTAGCCGTAGGAGTTCATCACACGGGCGAGGAGTTTGAAATGCATCGGCAACATATTGGGGAGAAGAATGGTATACTCCTTTTTCATTGCCTTGGTAAAGAGAACGCGCTCTTCGCTCACGGTGTCTGTCTCCTTTCTTCGCTTTCAAGCGCCCCCAGCAGACTGCGCAAGCGGATATTGACCGCGCCGAGATTGGTGATCTCGTCGATCTTGATCTGTGTATAAAGTTTGCCTTTTTTCTCCAAGATCGAGCGCACCTCGTCGGTGGTGATGGCGTCGATGCCGCAGCCGAAGGAAACCAACTGCACCAGCTGCGCGTTGTCCTGCTCGGTGACGAAGCGCGCGGCGTTATAAAGTCTTGCGTGATAGGTCCACTGATTGAGCACCTGCACTTTTTGAGGCTCCGAGGCAAGATGCGCCACCGCGTCTTCCGTTACCACGGCAAAGCCGAGTGAGGCGGCAAGTTGGTCGATGCCGTGTCCCACCTCGGGATCAATGTGGTAAGGACGGCCGCAGAGAACCATCAGTTTGCCGCCGCGCGCCTTGGTCTCCCGCACGGCGCGTTCGCCCTCGCGCCGCACAGCCGCCATATGCGTCGCGTATGCGGCATAGGCGCTTTTCACGGCGGCGGCGACGGCGGCTTCTTCAATGCCGCCGAACTCGGAGGCAAAGAAGGCGACAAGTTCGCGCGTCAGTTCTTTTTCGTCGTTGATATTCAGATACGGGTAGAAAAAGCGCGTGCCCGCGAGCGAGTCCATATTATTTTTCAAAATCTCGGAGTAATACGCCACCACGGGGCAGTTATAGTGGTTGTCCCCGCGTTTTTCGTCCACGTTGCGCGTAAGGGACGGATAAAAGATCGCGTCCACGCCCGCTTCAAGGAGCGTTTCAATGTGTCCGTGCATCAGTTTTGCGGGATAGCACGCCGTGTCGGAGGGAATGCTGTATTGTCCTTTCGCATACAGCGCGCGGGAGGAAAAGCCCGAAAAGCGCACGCCGAAGCCGAGCGCGTCAAAGAGCGCGTACCAAAAAGGACCGAGCTCATACATACCCAGCGCCAGCGGCAACCCGATGGTGAAATCGCGCGTGCCTTTTTTGGGCGTGAGCGCGGCGAGCAGTTCCCGTTTGTAGGCGTGCAGATTGGGCAGGGGATTTTCCGGTATCGGTCTGCCGGCTCCGCGTTCACACTTATTGCCCGAGATATAGCGACTGCCGTCGGCAAAGGTGTTGACGGTGAGACTGCAATGGTTGGTACAGCCTTGGCAGAGCACGGCGCGCGAAGTGTGCGCGAAAGCGGCGAGTTCGTCTTTGGTTAAGATCGTGGATCTTTCGGGACGGTGCGCCATAGCGTAAAGCGCCGCGCCGTATGCGCCCATCAGCCCCGCGATGGCGGGACGAACGACGTTTTGCCCGATCTCGTGCTCGAAACTGCGCAGTACCGCGTCGCTGTGGAAAGTGCCGCCCTGCACCACGATGTGTGCGCCGAGTTCGCGCGCGTCCCGCGCACGAATGACTTTATAAATGGCGTTTTTGACGACGGAAACCGACAGCCCCGCCGAAATGTCGCCCACCGTTGCGCCGTCTTTTTGCGCTTGCTTGACGGAGGAGTTCATAAAGACGGTACAGCGCGAGCCGAGATCCACGGGGGATTTGGCGAAAAGCCCGAGCGCGGCAAACTCCGAAGCTTCGTATCCGAGCGCCCGCGCGAAAGTTTCGATAAAGGAGCCGCACCCCGAAGAGCAGGCTTCGTTGAGCATAATACTGTCGATGGCGCCCTGCCGTATTTTGGCGCATTTGATGTCCTGACCGCCGATGTCGAGAAAGAAATCGACGTTCGGCTCAAAAAAGCGCGCGGCGGTAAAGTGCGCCAGGGTTTCGACAAGACCGAGATCGATGTGGAAAGCGTGGCGGATCAATTCTTCGCCGTAACCCGTCACGGCGCCGCCCCGCAGTGTCACCCGATCGCCGCAAAGGCGATAGATCTCTTCCAGTTGTTCTTTCACGATCGACACGGGATTGCCGCGGTTGGAATTGTAATACGTATAAAGAATTTCTTTTTGGTCGCTCAATAAGAGCAGTTTGGTCGTCGTGGAACCGCAGTCGATACCCAGATACGCGTCGCCGCGGTAGGCGGCAAGATCCGCCCGCTTGACGGTGGCGCGCGCGTGACGCGCGCAAAACGCGGCGTATTCCGCTTCATTTTCAAAAAGCGGGGGGAGCGACGAGGTCGCGCTCTCGGCGTTGGCGCTGTCCTTGACGCGCGCTTTCACGTCGGCAAACGAAAAGGTTTCTTTTTGCTCGGCGGCGTACAGCGCGGCGCCCAGCGCCACCGCGATGCGCGCGTAATCGGGAAAGATCGCGTTTTCGGGAGAAAGCGACAGCACTTCTAAAAACTGACGGCGAAGCCCTTCGTTGAAAGAAAGAGGACCGCCGAGGAAGACCACTTTACCGGCGATACGCCTGCCTTGCGCCAGACCCGCCACGGTTTGGTTGGCGACGGCGCGGAAGATGCTGGCGGCAATATCGGCTTTTGCCGCGCCTTGATTGAGGAGCGGCTGCACGTCGGTTTTGGCGAAAACGCCGCACCGCGAAGCGATGGGATAAATGCGCTCGTGTGAGAGGGAAAGGCGGTCCATTTCCTCGACCGAGAGGTCAAGAAGCGTTGCCATCTGATCGATAAAGGCGCCGGTGCCGCCCGCGCAGCTGCCGTTCATACGCTCGTCCATACCGCCGTCGAAAAAGATGATCTTGGCGTCCTCGCCGCCCAGTTCGATCACCACGTTGGTGTCGGGTTGCAATCGGCGGATGGTCTCACCGGTGGCAAACACTTCCTGCACGAAAGGCAGATCGGCGGCGCGGGCAAGTCCCAGTCCCGCCGAGCCGGAAATGGCGATTTTCAGCGGAACGTTCCCCACGAGATCTTCGATGCGTTCGAGTATTTCCAGCGTTTTGCCGCGCACTTGCGAAAAATGGCGTTCATAGCATTGATAAAGCGTTTTTCCGTCCTTTTGCAGGACTGCTTTGGCGGTCGTTGAGCCGATATCAATGCCAAGCAAAAAACAAGAGTTGTTCATTCTATGTCTCCTACCGCCCTATGGCGGCCTATGTGCAAAATTAAGGTACGCGATAGAGGAATGTCGCGCGACAGCGCGGACAGACGACTTCGCGCACGCCCGCCTCTCTTGTCAAGCGCAAAATGCGGCGGCAAGAGGGACAGCGTGTGAAAAGATGCTCGGGATCACGGCGGCGGCAACGGGCAAGCTGCCACGTTTCCGGGATAAAACGAATGGGAGCGAGAAAGATCTCGTTTTCACGCCGTCGCCAGGGACTGCGCGAGAAAAAGCGCAGCAAAAAGATGACGACGAGCGGGATCGCAAAAAATTGCGTGATAAATGACCTTGTGATCCAAAACAGTAAAGATGCGGCAATATAAAGGAGCAGCAGGAAAACACCCAGCGCGTCCATACCGTAGATCGGCAGGCGCTTTTCGCGTTTCTTTTCGGTGTCCCGCATATCCTTGCTCCTTTGCTCCCCTCCGGCGTTTCGCCGGAGGGGGATTTTCCTTTATTGATCGTCCCGATCGTTCGGGTCCGGGTCTTTGACGGGATCTTCGATCGGATCCGCGTCGTTTGCTTCGCTTAGCGTATCGTTGCGGCGTTTGTTTTCGTCCGCGCTCTTCTTTTTCTTTTCTTCCGCCATCGCTTCCAATTCTTCGATGGTGACGTCGCCGTCCATCGCGGCGGCAAACTGATCGCCGTCCATCACCTCGTTTTTGAGGAGGAACGCGGCGATGAAATCGAGTTTATCGCGGTGTTCTTTCAGCAGTTTTTCAGCGGTGGCATAGCCTTCTTCCACCAGGGCTTTGATCTCGTTGTCGATCTTGGCGGCAACTTCTTCGGAGTAATTGGGGTCGCTCGAAAAATCGCGGCCGAGGAACACTTCGCTCTGTCCCGTACCGTACATCACGGGGCCCAGCACATCCGACATACCCAGCTGCGTGACCATTTGCCGCGCGGTTTGCGTGGCGCGCTGAATGTCGTTGGAAGCGCCGCCCGAAATGTCGCCGAAGACAAGGGCTTCCGCCACGCGCCCGGCAAGGAGCATCGCAATGTGCTCTTTCATCTCTTCTTTATAGACGCTGTATTTGTCCTCGGCGGGCAGATTAAGCGTGTATCCCAGCGTTCTGCCCGACGGAATGATCGAGATCTGATGCACCTTATCCATATGCGGAAGCAGGTGCGACACGATGGCGTGCCCCGCCTCGTGGTAAGCGGTGTTTTTACGCTCGCGCTCGTTCATCGGGCGAGAGGATTTCTTGGGACCGGCGATCACGCGGATAAAGGCGTCGTCGATGTCGTCCATACCGATGAGCGCCTTGCCGCGCCGCGCCGCAAGGAGCGCGGCCTCGTTGAGAAGATTGGCAAGATCGGCGCCGGTAAAGCCGGCGGTCTTTTTTGCCACCACTTCAAGGTCGACGCTTTTTTCAAGCGGTTTGTTGCGCGCGTGGACGCGGAGAATGGCGGCGCGCCCTTTGATGTCGGGGGCATCCACCGTGATCTGACGGTCGAAACGACCGGGGCGCAGCAGCGCGGGGTCGAGAATATCGGGGCGGTTGGTCGCCGCCATCACGATGATGCCCTCGTGCGAGCCGAAGCCGTCCATTTCGACCAGCAGTTGGTTGAGCGTTTGCTCGCGCTCGTCGTGACCGCCGCCGAGCCCCGCGCCGCGGTGACGACCGACGGCGTCGATCTCGTCGATAAAGACGATACTGGCGGGCGATTTGCGTGCCGTTTCAAAGAGATCGCGCACGCGCGAGGCGCCGACGCCGACGTACATTTCCACGAAATCCGAGCCGGAGATCGAGTAAAAGGGTACGCCCGCCTCACCGGCGACCGCTTTGGCAAGCAGAGTTTTACCCGTGCCGGGAGGGCCTACAAGCAGAACGCCGTGCGGGATCTTGGCGCCGAGTTTGGTGAATTTGGCGGGATCGCGCAAAAAGTCCACGATCTCCTCCAATTCCGCTTTTTCTTCGTCCGCCCCCGCCACGTCGGCAAAGGTGACTTTGTTTTTGTTGTCGCCCGGCGTGCGGACGTGCGCTTTTCCGAAATTGCTGAGTTTCGCGCCGCCCCTGCCGGCGGAGTTCATCATCACCACGAAAAGGACGATAAAGACCACGATGATGATGGCGTAAGGCAGAAGGCTCACCCACCACGGATATACCGTTTCGGGTTCGACGTCGTAGGTTTTGAGGTTGACGTTGTTTTTGACGTATTCGCCGCAGTGTTCTTCAAAAAGCGACAGCGAGCGCAGACGGTAAGATTTTTCCTCGGTGAGGAACTTTCCTTCCGCGTTGGTCAGCAGATTGCCGCCTTCGTCGGTGCGGATCACTTGCATCGTGATATTGTAATCCTCGTCGATCACAAAGGATTCCACGCGGTCGGCTTCAAAATAGGAAACTACGTCGTGGAGCACCAATTTTTCGGCTTTCGTGCCGCGAAAGATGGTTGCCACCACGGCGATGATGACGCCGATGAGCAAGAGGTAAAAAATGATGGTTCTGATATGGTTTTTCATGGATTCCTCCGTGTTCAGGATTTGGAATAGATCTCGGGTTTGAGAACGCCCACTATGGGGAGATTGCGGTAGCGCTCGTCATAGTCAAGGCCGTAACCGACCACAAACTCGTCGGGGATCTCGGCACCGCGATAGCGGGGGACGCAGGGCACTTCCCGACGCGACACTTTGTCAAGCAGTACGCAGCAGTCGATGCTGTGCGCGTGCCGCTCGCGGAAGAGTTGCATCAGCATCGAGAGCGTTCTGCCGCTGTCCACGATGTCCTCGATGATCAGAAAATCGCAAGCGGCAAAGTCCGTGCGTTTGAGGTCGAGATGTACGTAGATCTGTCCCGTAGACGTCGTGCCGGAATAATAGGAGGAAACCTTCATAAATTCCAGTTCCACCGGTCGGTGGATTTTTTTGAGCAGATCGCCGAAAAAGACAACGGCGCCTTTGAGAATGCACACCAGCACCAGTGGGCGCGAAGTGTCGGCATAGTCGCGGTCGATCTCGGCGGCAAGTCGGTCGGTGATCTCTTCGATTTGTTTTTCGTCCAACAGAACGTATTTGAGGTCGTTCAACATAGATTCGGTCCTTTCTCCGAGGGTGGAAATTCGGGGTTCATATACAGTGTGAGTACGGTATCGGGGCGATCTTTCGCGCCGTCACGCAGTTTGGCAAAGGGAGCGGCAACGATGCCGTCGTCGTCCAGAAGCAACGGGATCCGTCGGCGCAGATCAAGCGGGAGCGCGGTCCATTCCGGCAGTTTGCGCACTTCTTTGTGCACGCCGCCGGAGAGGATCCTGTCGCCCGCGCGGCGCGGGCGCAATCGTAGCCTTCCGTTTATTATAGCGGAAGAAAAATAAACAGATGTGGAATATTTGTAAAATCCCTTCGTTTGCGGGAGAGAATTTTCGGAAAGTTTTGCAAGAATGACCAAACTGCCGTCCGGCAGTGGGTTCTCCCCCGTGTCGATCTCTACTTCATACGAGATCGGCTCGGCGGCGCGCGGCGCGCGCGTCAGCCTGCCGTCCTCCGCACGCACAAGCACACCCGGAAGCGCAAGTTCTTTGTGCGGTTTTGCGCTTTTGCAAAATTTCGCCAATGCGTGCAGGTGTACGCCTTCCGGCGGCAGCGGCAACCACAGTTTCATCACGCGGGAAAAGATCGGCGGCGGGAGCGCGGCAAGCGCGGCAAGGCGCGGTTCTTCGCCTTCGTTTCGCAAAAATTCGGCGGCAAGGTGTGAGAGATACTCTTCGTCTTCCCGCAACGTTTCGGCACAGCGTGCCGCGCGGCGGGCAAACTCGCCGTCAAAAGAGGCGAGACGCGGCATCACGTCCAGCCGCAGTCTGTTGCGTTTGCAAAACGGCTCTTCGTTGGTGCTGTCGGTGATAAAGGGCAGTTCGCATTCCGTCAGGTATTGTCGGAGGTCGTCGCGGGTGAGAAGCAGAAGCGGGCGTACCGCAAACATACCGTCGCCGAGCGCCCGGCAGGGGGGAATGCCGCAAAGCCCGCCGAGACCGCAACCGCGCGAGAGATTGAGGAGCATCGTTTCAAACTGATCGTCGGCGTGATGCGCCGTCAGAAGAAGCGGGATATTTTTCTCGCGCATAAACGCGGTAAAGGCGGCATAGCGCGCCTCGCGCGCGGCGGTTTCAAGACTTTGCCGCTTCGCGCGCGCGAGCGCGGGAACGTCCAGGTGCGTCACGTAAAAGGGGACGCCGAGTTTTTCGGCGATCTCGCGGCAAAACCGCTCGTCACGGTCGGCCTCCGCGCCGCGAATGCCGTGATGGATGTGCAGCGCGACAAGGTTCCGGTCGCCGGAGAGCATCGCCAGCAACGCGACCGAATCCGCGCCGCCCGAAAGCGCCAATACCATCGGCGTGTCGGGGGGCAGGGCGGCAAGCGCGCGGGGATCTTTGAAAGACGCCGGCAGGGGCGGTTTTTTCGGGTACGGCATCACGGGGCTTCCAGCGTGTCTTCGATGGTGCGGAATTTGGTAAAGGCGGGAATCCAGCCCATTTTGATGTTGCCCGTCGCACCGTGGCGGTTCTTTTGGATCAGCACTTCCGCCGTACTGCCCTCGCCCGCGTCGGGCGCGCGATCGGTTTTATAATATTCTTCGCGGTAAAGGAACATGACGACGTCGGCGTCCTGCTCGATCGCGCCCGAATCACGCAGATCCGAGAGTTGCGGGCGCTTGTCGGTACGTCCTTCGGGACCGCGCGAGAGTTGCGCACAGCAAATGACGGGAACGTGCAAATCTTTTGCCAACAGTTTCAGTCCGCGTGAGATCTCACCGACCTCAATGGCGCGGTTGTCAAAACGGCGTTCGCTTTCCATCAGCTGCAAATAGTCTACCACGACAAGACCGAGATTTTTCACATTCCGCAATTTGGCTTTCATACCGGTCACGGAAATGCCGGAGGTGTCGTCGATGAGGATGTCGGCTTTGGAAAGCGGACCCGACGCCGCGGCAAGTTTGTTCCAGTCCTCACTGGACAACTGCCCCGAACGCAGATTGTAGTTGTGCACCATCGCTTCTCCGGAAAGCAGGCGGGAAACGAGTTGCTCCGCCGACATTTCAAGAGAAAAAATGCAAACGGTTTTTTTGGTGGAGGTCGCCACGTTGGCGGCGATGTTCAGGGCAAAACTGGTTTTGCCCATACCGGGGCGCGCACCGATCAGAACCAGGTCGCCCTCTCCCATACCGACAAGCACGCGGTCGATGCCGGAAAAACCGGTCTGTGTGCCGAGCGCGGCGGTTTTATCTTCCGCAAGTTGATGGAGGTGCGCATAGACTTCGCGGAGCACCTCGCTGATGTGCCGGAAAGCGCGGGAGTTTCTGCCCGCGGCGATATCGCTGAACTCACCCTGCGCATAGTCGAGGATGCGTGTCACTTCCTCGCCCTCGCCATAGGACATTTCCGAAATCTCGTTGCAGGTTGCGATGACGCGGCGGCGCAGACTCTCTTCTTTGACGATGCGGGCATAATCCGCGATGTTCATCGCGCTGGGCGTCGCTTCCACAAGCGAGGCAACGTAAGCCTCTCCGCCCGCTTTTTCGTAAACGCCTTTGCGGACGAGCATATCGATGAGCGTGATGACGTCGATTTCGCGGCTGGCGTCAAAGAGTTCGCGCATCGCCGTAAAGATCTCGGCGTGTTCGCGCAGATAAAAATCCTCCGCGCCGATAACGGTCAGCACTTGCGTGATGGATGCCGGATCAATGAGGATCGAGCCAAGCAACGCACGCTCGGAAGGGATCGAGGCGGGAAGTTTGCGCACCAGATCCGCCGTGCCGTATTCCTGATTTTTGTTTGCCATCTTATTTTTCCGTCACAATGAGGTGGATCTTGCCGTCCACGCCGTTATACAGGCGCACGTCGAGATCAAAATTGCCGTATGTTTTGATGGGTTCGGGGATGGCGATCTTGCGTTTGTCCACCGTGACGCCGTGTTCGTTTGCCAGCGCTTCCGCGATTTCTTTCGCCGTGACGGAGCCGTAAAGTTTTCCGTCCGCGCCGGCGCCCATTTTAATGACGATCTGAATGCCCTCCAACACTTTGGCGGTGTCAAGCGCGGCGGCGCGCTCGGTCTCGATTTTGTGCTTCTCCGCCGCCTGTTTGTTTTGCAATTCGGTCAACGCCTGTTTGTCGGCGGCGATCGCCAATTTGCGGGGGAAAAGGAAGTTGCGGGCGTAACCGTCCGAAACCTCGATCAGTTGGTCTTTTTTGCCTTGTCCTTTAACGTCTGCTTTGAGAATGACTTTCATTGTATCGGTCCCTTTCTTTCGGTCAGTCGGCGCGTTTCGCGTTTTCCTGATCATTAAAATATTCATTGATCGCCGCGGCGAGGTCTTCTTTCGCCCGGGCGAGCATTTTGCCGTTCAGCGCGGCACCTGCCGAATCGAATCTGCCGCCGCCGCCCAGTTTTTCCAAAATGAGCTGTACGTTGACGGTGCCGTCGGAACGTCCGGAAATGTGGACGGCGTCTTCGGTTTCCACAAGCGCGAACGCGGCGCACACACCTTTGACGCCCAGCAATTTTTCGGCTTCTTTCGCCGCCGCCACGCGGTCGTCCGAGCCTCTGCCCGTGCCGTGGCTCCAGGTCATACCCACCGTGTCGTTTTGCAGCAGCGTACAGCCCGAGAAACTGCGCTCGCACACGTAGTCGGCATAATCTTCATTGAAAAATCCGTGCACGTATTCGGCGTTCGCGCCCTTGCTGAACAAAAAGCGCGCCGCGTCCAGAGTGCGGGTGCCGGTGTTGCGGGTAAACCCGGCGGTGTCGAGCATAATGCCCGAGAGCATCACGCTTGCCACCTCGTCGCTGACCAGAGCGCCGGTCTCGGTCACGTTGGTCACTTCGCATTGTTCCAGCATTTCGGTCACCAGTTCCGATGCGGAGGAGGCGCCGGGCTCGATATAGTTGATGATCGGTTCAAAATCGTATTCGCCGGTCTGACGGTGGTGGTCGATGATGGCGATTTTGCCGGATATCTGCTTGACGCTTGCCGCCACGTCGGGGGCTTCGATGATCTGAAAGTTATTGGCGTCGGTAATGACGAGCAGTGTGCCGGGACGAATGAGCCCCAACCCCTGATGCCCCGAAATAAAGAGGTCGGCATAGGTGCGCGAGGCGGTAAGACGCTTGGTTGCGATGCGGAAGTTGGAGTTGTCCGTGTCAATGATGATTTTGGTCGGCACACCGGCGAAAAGCCCGAGTTGCGCGACACCGAGGCAGGAGCCGATCGAGTCGAAATCGGGTTTGCGGTGTCCCATCACCAGCAAATTGTCGGCTTCCGAAATCTTCGGAAGCAGAAAGTTGGCAACCATACGCGACTGCACTTTCGTGCGCCGCGCCAGCGTGCGGATCTGTCCGCCGTAATATTCGATACCGCCCTCGCGGCGCACGGCGACCTGGTCGCCGCCTCGTTGCAGGGCGAGGTTCAGCGCGCTTTCCGCATCCTTCGCGCGTTCTTCCATCGACGCGTCGGAGAGGGAGATGCCGGCGGAAAGCGTAACGGGAATGCCGTATTCGCCGAGACGAATGTTGCGCACGCCGTCAAGAAGCGAGCTGAACTTGTCTTTCTCGCAGAGTTTCAGTTTCTCTTGCGAGAACAGCACGAGATAGCGGTTGCGCTCGTATTCCAGCATAAAGCCGTTCAGATCCGCCACCCATTGGAGAAGAAGGTCGTCCACACGGCGCGCGATGTCGCGGTAATTTGCGTGCGTGTATTGCGCCAACTCTTCAAGGTTGTCAATGTCCACGTACGCCACGGCGGGCATATCCCGCTCCATTTTGTTTTTCAATTGCGTCAGCTTCGTCACGTCGGTAAAGGTGACGAGAAAGTTGGTTTCACCCTCCACGTTGAGCCGATGCGCGCGGGCAATATAATAACCGCCTTTGATGCGCACCTGCACGCCGTCTTCTTCGGCATCAGTGCCTTTTTTCGCGTCCTGCGCGGCGTCCGCGGGGGTGTGCTGCTCCTCTCTCGCGTGTTCTCCGAGTATTTTCTCCGCGGCGGAGGAACCCGAACAAATGTCGGAAAGAGAGCCGCGAAAGAAGGGATCGCGCGCGCCGATGAGTTCCTGCAAGGCGTTGTTGACGGCGCGCACGCGTCCGGTCTCGTCCACGATGGCATAAGGGAGTTTGACAACGTATTTGAACATATTGTGCATTTTGGTGTTGAGCGACTCAAACAGTACCTGTTCGCCGTGCTGTTTGAACTGCTTCAACTTGAAAAAGAGGAAGGCAAGCGCCGAGAGCGCGAGATACAGCGCGAAAAACGCAAGGGCGGTCACGCCGCCGGGCATGGATTTGAGTACGAAACGCTCCAAAATGAGATAGGTGCCCAAAAACAGCGCGCCGAAGACGATCAACACGATCAGCTGCGCGGTGGAACTGTTTTTCGGAGAACGGTCTGGATATTTCGGCATAAAATCACTCTCCTTTTTCTTCGGAAGGCGGGAAAAACGCGGCAAGCAGGATCCGCACCGCGCCGACGGCGGCGGTAACGGCAAATCCCGCCGCGGGATTGCTCCACAGGAAGTAGGCTAAAACGAGGATCAGGATAAACGACAGACAGGAACGCGCCGCCCCGCCGAGAATGACGCGAAGGCCCGCCAGAACCAGGATAGGCTCCAAAACGAGCGCCACGTTCCGGCACACGGCGGCGAAAACGCCGTCACCGCCAACAAGGGAGAGAAGCGACGCGATCAGAAAGATCGCGGCACATTCGGTGCTGACGTTGAGCGCGGTGAAACGGAGCGGCAAACGCGGTACGGAGCGAAATGCCAAAAAGAGCGTCATCAGAACGCGCCAAGCATAAAACGCCGTGACGGTACAAAGCACAAGAAAAAGCGCGGGAGAAATATTGATGAGCGTCGCCGCGACGGTTTGCGGCACGAGCGCGGAAAACGGAAAGTCTATACCGGCCTCGGCATACAGCGCGCTTGCCGTTTCAAAAAACGACGCAATGGTGTTTTCAATCGCGCCGGTCGCCGCGGCGGGCAGGGCGGAAAAAGACGCGCCGAAGCGAAGGAGCGTGATCGCGCCGGCGATCAGCAGTGCGGCGGCAAGCGTCCCCGCGCCGATCACGACCGCGGTGGTTTGGGGCAGATATCGGGCAACGGCAAACGCTATGGCGATGGCAAACACAAGCGGCAGGAGCGAGAGCAGCGCGTGGAAAATATCGCCGGTGAGCAAAAACGCGAGGAGAAACGCCGCAAGCGGCAAGAGCGCAATGAGCGGCAGTTTCTTTTTGTCGCGGTAATGGAGAAGGAGAAACGCGCCGCACGCACCGCCGAGAAGCAAAGCGAAAAGCGAGGCGGGGAGAAGCAGCGGATTGCCCGCCGGCAGGACGCCCGAAATGCCGTAGAGAAAAACCGCGGGGATCAAATAAAACAGCATCGCAAAAAGCGAGCGAACGAGCAGATAAAGAAAAACAAGGGACGTGACGCAGAAAAGCAGGGAAACGCCGTGATTTTCCGCTAACGGTAAGACAAGCAGCGAAAAGAAAAACACGGCGGCGGCAACGCCGGTTCGCGCGGTATCGGGCGGAGCAAGCATATCGATGAAGTTTGCCCCTTTTTGTTCGGTCGTGATTTGGGGAGTCATTTCCGCCCTCCTGAACTCAAATAATAAAAACAGTTATACTGTATTATAACATAAAAGTTGCGCCTTGTAAACACCCAAAGTGCCGAAAACGCGAAATTTACGGCGATTTTTCCGCGCGGTGCCCCCGCGTTTCGCGCAAAAAACAAAAAAATTTGAAAAAATCCTCGTTTCCTCTTGCAAATAAGGAAAAAATATGCTATACTACTTGCAGTATGGAGATTTCGGAGGGAGCGGGCCGCGCGGTTCGCTCCCCCGTTGTTTGTCGCACAAACGAGAAAAAGCGACGAAACAAGGAGGAGAATATGGCTTCTGCCAAAACAGTTTGCGACACGGTCCGCACCGCAATCGAGCCGATCGCGGCGGGTCTCGGACTTACCCTGTGGGATGTGGAATTCGTCAAAGAGGGCGCGCGGCAGGTCCTGCGCGTTACCATCGACAAAGCAAGCGGCGTTACCATCGACGATTGCGAGCAGATGCACCGCGCCATTGATCCCGTTCTTGACGAATTGGATCCCATCGACGTCCCGTATCATCTCGAAGTCAGCTCCCCCGGGGTGGAGCGCGAATTGCGCACCGACGCGCATATCGACGCGTTTGTCGGAGAGCGCGTAAGCGTGCGGCTTTTTGCCCCCGTGGACGGCAAAAAACGCTTGGAAGGCATTTTGCGGGGGCGCGGCGAGAACGGCGAGATTTTGCTTGAAGCGGGAGCGCAAATGCTGACGCTGCCGCGTGCCGGCGTCGCCAAAATACAAACTGTGTTTGATTTTTAACCAACTCATCAAGAGGAAAGGATAAAACTATGAGCAAGAAGAGCAACAAGGAATCGGTCGTCAACGCCCTGCAACTGTTGGAGCGTGAAAAAGGGATCCCGCAGTCGTATATGCTGGAAAAGATCGAAGCGGCACTGGTCTCGGCATATCATAAAGAGTATGGAAACAATGCCGACGTGCGCATCGAATTTGACGCCGAAAAAGACGACATTCGGGTTTTCCAGCAAAAGACCGTCGTGGAAGAAGTGACCGACGAGGAAAAGGAAATCTCGCTTGCCGACGCGAAAAAGATCAGCCGCCGCAACACGCTCGGCAAACTGATCGAGATCCGCGTCGATCCCGAAAACTTCCGCCGTCTTTCCACCGCCGCCGCCAAATCGGTGATCATTCAGGGTATCCGCGAGGGCGAGCGTATGGTGATGCAGGAAGCGTATGAAAATCAGCGCGACGAGATCCTGACCGCCACGGTGAGCAAAGTGGATCCGGTGAGCGGCAACGTGGTGCTGGAAACCGGAAACGGCCGCGCGGTGCTCTTGCACAGCGAGCAGATCCCGGGCGAGGATTTCGTTGTGGGCGACCACATCAAAGTTTTCGTGATGGAAGTCAACAAAGAAGCGCGCGGGCCGCTTGTCACGCTGTCGCGCTGCCACGCGGGACTTGTGCGCCGTCTCTTTGAACTGGAAGTGCCGGAGATCGCCGACGGCGTGGTTTTGGTAAAAGGCGTTTCGAGAGAAGCGGGCGTGCGCAGCAAAGTTGCCGTTGCCTCCCGCGATGAAAACGTTGATCCCGTGGGTGCCTGCATCGGCAACCGCGGTATGCGTATTGCCGGTATCGTGGACGAACTGCGCGGAGAAAAGATCGACATTATCCCGTACAGCGACGTTCCGGAAGAGTATGTTGCCGCCGCGCTTGCTCCCGCAAGAGTCAACTCGGTGGAGATGACGGGCGAGCGCGCCTGCCGCGTTTTGGTCGATCCCGATCAACTTTCTCTTGCCATCGGCAGAGAGGGACTCAACGCGCGTCTTGCCGCGCGTCTGACGGGCTACAAAATCGACATTAAGGCCGAATAAGTGCCCAAACGGTATTGAAAATGGAGCAAAAAAAGAAAAAGATCCCCGAGCGGCAGTGCCTTGGTTGCGGCGTGCACAGACCGAAGAGCGAAATGCTCCGCGTGGTGCGTGCTCCCGACGGTGAAGTGTCGCTTGATTTCACCGGCAAAAAATCCGGTCGCGGCGCCTATATCTGCCCGGACGTTGCGTGTTTTCGCAAGGCGCGCCGCGCCCGTCGCTTATCCGGAGCGCTGGAATGCGAGGTCCCGGAGAGCGTCTGGGACGCGATGGAGGCGGAAATTGAGCGACGCGGATAAAACCGAAAAGATTTTGGGTTATCTCGGCCTTGCCGCCAAGGCAGGCAAGGCGATCGCGGGCGTTCCTCTTATCCGTGCCGCGCTCTCGCGCGGGCGCGGCGACAAGCCGCTCCTCATCGTGCGCGCCGCGGACAGCGCCGAAAACTCGACCGTGCGCGTCGAGAATTGCGCCGCGTTTTACGGCGTGCCGCTGCTCGTCGTAGAGGCAAGCACGGAGCGGCTCGCAAGGGCGGTGGGAAAGCGAAACGCCGCCGTGGCGGCGGTCGGTGTGTGCGACGAACATCTCGCAAAAGCGATCCTGCAACTGCAAAAAACGGACATTTCAATCTGATAAAAGGAAAATCCCGACGGCGGGATTTTCAGCGGTAAAGAACAATCATTTGTAGCGCGTTCCGTCGGACTCGGAGCGCGAGGGAGGAAATATGGCATATAAAATCAATCAACTCGCAAAGGATTTCGGCATCAAGAGCAAAGAGATCACCGAACTGATGACGGCGCACGGCTTTGAGTGCAAAACCACGCAAAAGGCGTTGGAGCCGGTCGAATTCGACGTTGTTTTTGAAACTCTGACGCGGAAAGCACAGATCAAAAACATCGACGATTATCTCTTCGGGGATACCTATATCCCGACCAAAGCGCCCGAAAAGGCGGCAAAAGCGCCCAAAAAGGCGGAAAAAGGGCCGGAGAAGGTCGAAACCCCCGTTGCCGAAACCGCGCCTGCCGTTAAAGAGTCGGCGGCGCAAAAGGAGGTCGCTTCCGCACCGGTTTCTCCCGCCCCCGCGGCAAAAGCGACGCCCGAACCCGAAAAGAGCGCAAGCGAGGCGAAGTCCGCGCCCGCCGCTCCCGCGCGCCCCGCGCCCCGCACGTATAATATTCCGCAAAATCTGCGCGCAACGATGCAGCGCCCCGCCGCTCCCACCACGGGCGCGACGCAAAACCGTGCGCCTTCCTCTTTCGCACCGCGCACCGCGCCGATGGGCGATCGCCCGCCGCGCGCGCCGTTTGACCGCGCGGGTGCTTTCGGCGGCGCACGCCCCGCGCCTTCCGCGCCCCAGCGTTCGCAGCGCCCGCAAAATAAAGGAAACGGCGGTTTCCGCGACAAGGACGAGGGGGGCGGACGCATTCCGCGCGAACATTTCCAAGTGCAGGCGATCGTGCGCGGTCAGACGCCCAAAGGCGTCAGCGCGCAAAAAACGCGCGGCACGCGTATCGTCGATATGCGCGGATCAAGTGTGGATCTTTCCAAATACGACGAGCGCCTTGACAGTTTCGTGCCCGACGCCGTGCGCGACGCGCGCGGCGGCAACCAACGCTTCAAAAAACAGCAGGTCGGCACGCACGCGATGACCTCCGGCAAGCGCGGAAAGGGGCAAAAATCCGCCGCGCCCGCTACCAAACAGGCGTCGCGCGTCACGCTTCCCGATGAGATCACGGTGGGCGAACTTGCCTCCCGTATGAAAATATCCCCCGCAACGGTCGTCAAAAAACTGATGGAGATCGGTATGATGGCGACGATGAACCAAACCATCGATTATGATACCGCGTATCTCATCGCCTCCGAACTCGGCGTGGAAGCCACGCACGAGGTGGTGGTCAGCATCGAGGATAAACTCTTCGAGGCGACCGAGGACAGCGCGGAAGAATTGGAAGAACGCGCGCCCGTCGTGTGCGTGATGGGTCACGTCGACCACGGCAAGACCTCGCTGCTCGACGCCATTCGTCACACGCACGTGACCTCGGGCGAAGCGGGCGGCATCACCCAGCATATCGGCGCTTACCGCGTCAAAATCAAGGGGCGTGACATTACCTTCCTTGACACCCCCGGCCACGAAGCGTTTACCGCGATGCGTGCCCGCGGCGCGCAAGCCACCGACATTGCGATCCTGGTCGTGGCGGCGGACGACGGTATTATGCCGCAGACCGTTGAGGCGATCAACCACGCCAAAGCGGCGGGCGTCGATATCATCGTCGCCATCAATAAAATGGATAAACCCACCGCCAATCCCGATCTCGTCAAGCAGTCGCTGACCAACTACAACCTCGTTCCCGAGGAGTGGGGCGGCGACGTCATCTGCGTGCCGGTCTCGGCGCTGACGGGAATGGGCATCGACGATCTTTTGGAGAGCGTCTTGCTTGTGGCGGATATGAAAGAATTGAAAGCCAACCCCAACCGCCGCGCGAAAGGTATCATCATCGAATCCAAACTGGATAAAGGTTGCGGTCCCGTCGCCACCGTGCTGGTGCAAAACGGCACGCTCCGCGCCGGCGATATCGTCATCGCGGGCACGGCGGTCGGTCGTGTGCGCACGATGAAAGACCACACGGGCAGGCTCGTAAAAGAAGCGGGTCCCTCGGTGCCGGTGGAGATCGTCGGTCTTGCCGAAGTGCCGGAAGCCGGCGACGAATTTGCGGCGGTCGAGGACGAGAGAATGGCAAGGACCCTTGCCGATCAGCGCCGCGCCACCGCGAAAGAAGAGGGCTTCAAAGCCAACGCGCGCGCCAACCTCAACGATTTGTTTGCGCAGATCTCGGAGGGCGTCAAGGAACTCAACATCATCGTCAAAGCTGACGTGGCGGGCTCCGCCGAAGCGGTGAAGCAGTCGCTGGAAAAGATCTCCAACGAAGAAGTGAAAGTCAACGTCATTCACGCGGCGGTGGGCGGTATCATCGAGGGCGACGTGATGCTCGCGGCGGCTTCCAACGCCATCATCGTCGGTTTCAACGTGCGTCCCGATAAGGCGGCGATGGATTCCGCCGAGCGACAGAAAGTGGACATTCGCACCTACCGCATCATTTACGAGTGCATCGAGGAGATCACCGCCGCGATGAAAGGTATGCTTGCGCCCAAATTCCGCGAGGCGATCCTCGGACACGCGGAAGTGCGGCAGACCATCCACGTGCCGAACGTCGGTTTTATCGCCGGCTCTTACGTGCGAGACGGCAAGATCACCCGCGCGTCTCAGATCCGCGTACTGCGCGACGGCGTTGTGATCTTTGAGGATAAGATCGCTTCTTTGCGCCGTTTCAAGGACGACGTGCGCGAGGTGGCGGACGGTTACGAGTGCGGTATCGCGCTGGAAAGATTCAACGATATCAAAGAGGGCGATATTCTGGAAGCCTTCGTGATGGAGGAAATTCAGCAATAAAGATTGCAATTTCCGAAAGGAGGTTTCAATGGTCTGGGAAAAATCTTGCGGTGCGTTGGTTTTGCGCCGCGAAGGCGACAAATACTATGTGTTGATGATCCGCCACAAGCAAAAGGGCAATCGCTCTTTTCCGAAAGGACATATGGAAGAGGGCGAGAGCGAATACACGACGGCGCTGCGCGAGGTGATGGAAGAGACCTCTTCCCGCGTGGCGATCGTTTCGGATTTTCGCGCGACGGTGGAATACAGCCCCTCGCCGGGCGTGATGAAAGAGGTCGTATATTTTCTCGCGTTTACCACCGATCCGACCATTCGCCCGCGTGAGGGCGAGATCGCCGAGGTGGAGTGGATCCCGCTGGAAGAGGCAGAAGCGAGCCTTGCGCACGAAAACGACAAAACGGTATTTCGTGCGGCAATGGAGCGTATGCAGCGAATGACTTGCGCGATCAAATAAAAAAGCCGTTTTTGCGGCGGGAGGAAAGAATGAAAGAGCGTTATCAAAAACCGTCAGCCCTGATTCTCCCCTTGTTTTCCGTCGATGTGATCGCCACGTCGCCGGGCGGGGGAAGCAGCGTGACGCCGAATCCGGACCCCGCGCTGCCGGATATCGACTGGTAAAAACCAAACGCGAAATGTTTTCAAAGATCCGACAGCACCGCATTTTTCGGAAAGGAGAAAACAGATGAAACGCAGATTGCAAAAGATTTTGATTTTATGCCTTGCCGTGTGTTTGACGGCGTTTGCCTTTGCCGCGTGTAAAGAAAAAACCGACACGCCGCCCGTCAACAACAACGTGAGCGACGCGTCAAACGGCAACACGCCGCCCGTTTCGCCGCCCGCCTATACGCAAAATCTCACCTACGTGCTGAACGGCGAAGGGACGGGATATATCGTCAGCAAAGGCAGCGTGGCGGGAGGCGATATCGTCATTCCGTCCGAATATGCCGGTTTGCCGATCGTGGGCATCGGCTCGTTTACGCAATGCGATCCCACAAGCGTAACGATCCCGGCGAGCGTAAGGAGCATCGAGGCAAACGCGTTTTACGGCTGCACACACCTGCGCACGGTCACTTTTGCCGAGGGCAGTCAGCTTGCCGGTATCGGCAACGCCGCGTTTATGTATTGCATAGACCTTGCAGAGATCGTGATCCCGTCGGGCGTGACAAGCATCGGCAGGAAGGCGTTTGCGGGCGATCACCACGTCAAAATGACGCTTGCCGACGTCACTTTCGCAAACACCGCGGGGTGGTATCGGAGCAACACGGAAAATGCCGCCGAGGGTGAGGATGCCGACGTTTCGGATCCCGCCGTCAACGCAAATAATTTGAAAGAAAATTATACCGAACAATATTGGTATCGGCGATAATGATCGCGCGATTTTGTATCAAAAGAAAAAAGCACACCATATGGTGTGCTTTTTTCATATTTTGCCTTGCGTTTCGACGCGTCAGATCTCGTCGAAATAGCCCTCTTTTTCCAGCAATTCGGCGATGAGCACCGCGCCGCCCGCCGCGCCGCGGAGCGTGTTGTGCGACAGCCCCACGAACTTCCAGTCAAAGAGCGTGTCTTCGCGCAGTCTGCCCACCGTCACGCCCATACCGCCGTAAATATCGCGGTCAAGCGCCGCCTGCGGGCGGTTGTCTTCCTCAAAATAGGTGACGAATTGCGCGGGCGCGTGGGGGAGTTTCAGCGCCTGCGGCTTGCCCGAAAAGTTTTTCCAGGCGTCAAGGATCTGCTCTTTGGTGGGCTTTTTGCGGAACTTGACAAACACCGCCGCCGTGTGACCGTCCGTCACCGGCACGCGGATGCATTGCGTGGTGATGACCGGTTCTTTGGCTTTCACGATCTCGCCGTTTTCCACTTTGCCCCAAACGCGCAACGGCTCCTGTTCGCTCTTTTCTTCCTCGCCGCCGATAAAGGGGATCACGTTGTCGATCATTTCGGGCCATTCGCGGAAGGTTTTGCCCGCGCCCGAGATCGCCTGATAGGTGGTGGCGACCACTTCGTAAGGTTCAAATTGAAGCAGGGGCGTCAGCGCAGGAACGTACGATTGAATGGAGCAATTCGGCTTGACGGCGATAAAGCCGCGCTTGGTGCCGAGCCGCTTTCTTTGCGCCGCGATCACGGCAAGATGCGCGTCGTTGATCTCCGGGATCACCATCGGCACGTCGGGCGTCCAACGGTGCGCGGAGTTGTTGGAAACAACGGGGATCTCGGCGCGCGCGTAGGCTTCTTCCAGGGCGCGGATCTCCTCTTTTTTCATATTGACGGCGCAGAAAACCACGCTGCATTTTTCTTTCATCGCCGCGATATCGGCGGCGTCGATCACCACCATATCGGCAAACTGTTCCGGCATCGGCGTTTGCAGTTTCCAGCGCGATCCCACCGCTTCTTTATAGGTTTTTCCGGCAGAATTGGCGGAGGCGGCAAGCGCGGTCACTTCAAAATACGGATGGTCCGAAAGCAGTGTGAGAAATCTCTGCCCCACCATACCCGTCGCGCCGATCACGCCTACTTTCCGTTTCGTCATTCAAAACACCTCGTTTTCAAGAAGAATTGAGCATATTTTATCATAAGATCATACTAAAATCAAGGGATTTGCGCAATTTTTTCATTTTTCGCCTTTTTTCTCGCAAAGGAGGCGGTAAAGTTCGCTTTTCGGTATACCGCACTCGCGCGCCGCCGCCTTGATGGCGTCCATACGCGAAAGGCCGTTGTTCTCATAATATGCGACCGCTTCTTCAGGTGCGCGAAAGGCTTTCGGCGCGGTCGCTTTGTCCCCTTCGATCACCAACACGTATTCGCCGCGCGGCTCCTTTTCGGCGTAGATCGCCGCCGCTTCGCCCAGTGTCACGCGCAGTACTTCCTCGTTCTTTTTGGTTAGTTCACGGCACAGCGCCGCGCGGCGTTCGGGCGAGAGCGCCGCGCAAAGGTCCGCGAGCGTGCTTTTCAGTTTGTGCGGTGCTTCGTAGACGATCATCGTGTCGGTCACCGTGGCAAGGCGCGCAAGGCGTTCCCGCCGTTTGGCGCGCTCCACGGGGAGAAAACCCTCAAAATAAAAATGCGCGGTGGAGAGACCCGAAAGCGTCAGCGCCGTGACGGCGGCGCAGGCGCCGGGGAGCGACGTCACGGGTATGCCCGCCGCGGCGCAGAGCGCCACAAGGTCCTCGCCGGGGTCGCTGACGGCGGGCGTACCCGCGTCGGTGACGAGCGCGCACGCTTCTCCCGCTTCAAGACGGCGCAAGATCTGTGCGCCGCGCTCCTTTTTGTTGTGTTCGTGATAGGAGACCATCGGGCGGGAAATGCCCAGCAACGTGAGCAGTTTTCCGGTGTTGCGCGTGTCCTCGGCGGCGATAAAATCCACTTCGGAGAGCACTTTGACGGCGCGTTCGCTGACGTCCGCGAGATTGCCGATCGGCGTGGCGACAAGATAGAGCGTGCCGCCGCGGATCGCGTTTTTTTCTTCACTGTTTTGGGTTTTGAGGGGCATAGGAAAAACTCCTTTCGGCTGTGGCGCGCCGCACGGGGCGGGCATAAAATGGGAGATGAGAAAGGGGGCTTTTTGTGGCGATCAAAGTATATATCGACCAGGGACATAATCCCGTCAATCCCAACGCGGGCGCGGAGGGGAACGGGCTGCGGGAGCAGGACGTCGTTTTTGAAATCGGCGTGCGCCTTGCGGCACTGCTCCGCGCCAACGGCAATTTTGAGGCGAGGCTCTCCCGCCCGACAAAGGAAACGCAGCTCGGCACTTCCACGGCGACGAGTTTGTCGACAAGGGTGCGGGAAGCCAACGACTGGGGCGCGGATTTCTTCATCAGTTTGCATACCAACGCCTCGGACAACGCGGGCGCGACCGGTGTGGAAGCGTTCGTGTATTCCACGGCGTCGAAAGGATACCCGTTGGCGCTGGATATCGTCAATGCGCTGGAAGAGGAGACGGGGCTCTACAACAGGGGCGTTTTCGCGCGGTCGGGGCTTTACGTTCTGCGCCGCAGCGCGATGCCGGCGGTCCTTGTCGAACTCGGCTTTATCACCAACCCGCGCGACGCGCGGCTGATGAGTGAGAGCCCCGAACTTTTTGCCCGCGGTGTGTATCAGGGAATATTGCGCTACACAGGCGTGTAAAACGCATCACGTCAGGGCACTTATTCCGCAAAAATCCCCGTGCGATAGATCGCGGCGGCGCGCTCGGTCAAGATGAGCGCGCCGTTTTCGTCTTTTTCACGCAAAACGAGCGTGGGCAACACGCGCACGCCGCCGGCGGCGCCGGATCGCGCTTCGACAAGGACGATCGAAGGCGCGCTTTCTTTTGTGTCCTGCACCAAAACCAGACGTTTGGGCGTCAGTTTTGCCGCCGCCAGAGCCGAAAAAAGATCGTCAAGACGCGAGGCGAGATAGACGCAGTAAAACTTTCCGCCGTAACGGAGAATGCGGGAAGCGGCGGCGGCAAAATCCGAAACGCCCCCGAACACCTCGTGCCGCGCGATCTGTTTGGCGGCAAAAGGCGAGGCGTAGCCGCAGTCGGTCTTCATATACGGGGGATTGGCAAGCACGATGTCCGCCGCACGGGGCAGATCACTGACCGTGAGCGTGCGCAAATCGGCGGAAAGTACCGAAACAGTATCGGAAAAACCGCAGTTTTCTATATTTTTGCGGGCAAGTTCGGCAAATTCGTTTTGTATTTCCACGCCGACGACGCGCCCGCATTTGTTTCTTGCCGCAAGGAGGAGAGAAACGACGCCGGTGCCGCAGCCGAGATCGACCGCCGTCGCGCGGCGGTCGGGGCGGCAGAACGCAGAGAGCAAAAAGGCGTCCGTGCCGAAAGTAAGCCCCTTCTTTTTTTGCAAAAGGGCGATGTTTTCATTGACGGTGTCCAGGCGCTCGTCCTCGCGGGGAGAGAAAACCGGCATAAGACCTCCTTGTTGCGAAAACGGCGCGAAGCGGAGTTCCGCTTCGCGCCGCGATCGCCGCGTTATGAATTATTCGGCAGGATTGGGAGCGCCGACGGGGCAGACGCCTGCGCAGGAGCCGCAGTCAATGCAGAGATCGGGATTGATCTCAAATTTGCCGTCTCCTTCGCTGATCGCGCCGACAGGGCACTCACCGGCGCAAGCGCCGCAAGCGATGCATTCGTTCGAAATCTTGTAAGCCATAGGACAATCCTCCTTTTAGATTTGCAAATTCATTGTAGCACATTTTGCGTCAAAAGAAAATAGATTTTCGCAAAAAATGCGGAAAAATATTTTTGCGCGCGGCAAGGAAACGTATATCCCCCGCAACGTGGCGGGATTTTACTTTTCTTCGGTCTCCTCGGCGGGTTCTTTCGCCGCGTTCTCTTCCGCCTTGGCGCGCGCCGCCGCGTTTTTCGCCAGCACGCGGACAAGGTCGCGATGGTATGCGCGGGGCGCGTCCTGCGGGGCACTGTCAAGGCGCACCTTGACCGTCTGTGCAAGGGGTGCGGTGTCCACGACCACGCCTTGCCCGTCGGGGGTTTCCACCACAGAGCCTTTTGCGGGCGTCAGTTTGGATTCCGCCACGTAAGTTTCGTGTTCATAACGCAGACAGCACATCAATCTGCCACAGCAGCCGGAGTTTTTCGCGGCGTTGATCGACAGCCCCTGATCTTTTGCCATTTTGACCGAGATCTGTCCGAAATCCGAAAGGAAAGTGGCACAGCAGAAAGGTCTGCCGCACATACCGATGCCGCCCACCAGGCGCGCCTCGTCGCGAATGCCGATCTGCCGCAGTTCGATGCGCGTATGGAAGATCGAGGCGAGCGAGCGTACAAGATCGCGGAAATCCACTCTGCCTTCCGAGGTGAAATAAAAGAGCAGTTGCGAATTATTGAAAGTATATTGCGCGTCGGCAAGTTTCATATCCAATTTGTATGCCGCGATCTTTTCGGCGCAGATCTTCATTGCCTCTTGCTCTTTTTTGCGATTTTCCGCGTCGTGCGCGAGATCTTCTTTCGTGGCGCGGCGCAAAACGGCGCGCAACGGCTGCACGATGCATTTTTCCGCGATCAGGCGGCGCGGCATCGTCACTTCCGCCATCTCCTCACCGCGCGCGGTGTCGACGAGCACGGCGTCGCCGGGTTTGCAGTCGATGCCTTTCGGATCAAAGAAATACACTTTTCCCGCGCCGCGGAAACGCACGCCGACCACTTCCACGGCGTTGCCTTCTGGTTTGGGAAAACCGCAGGGGATATCATCCGTCAGATACGCGGCGGTCGCAATGTCCACCGGCGGCAGATCGATCTCGTCTTCGCCCGTCGCCTCTTTGCGCTCTTTGGGGGGCAGAAAAGACAGCGACGCGGAAAATTCTTCGTCGAGTTCGCGGCGAAGTTCGGCGGAAATGCCGTTTTTATCGTTCGCTTGCGGGGAAAAGGTCTCACGGCGATCGTTTGGCTCTGCTCCGTGCCGCCGATCCTTTTTGAAGGGTTTTTGCGCGTTGTTCCGGTCGCCTTTTTGGCGGAGATCCGGTTTGCCGCCCGCTTCGGCAGATACCGGGTTTTGCGCGGCGTCCCGCGGGTTTTGCTGGTTTTGCGCCGGATTTTGCATCGGACGGTTGCCGCCGCGGCGACGGTGGCGGTTGCGGTGCTTGGCGTTGCTGGCGCCCGGCGCGCCTTCCGCGCGCGCCGGCGCCGCGGAAATCGGAGCCGTTTTCACATCGCGTTCCTGCCGCGCCCCGCTTTGCGGGTTGCCCGCATTCTGCGGGGGCGGGTTAAAGTTGCCGGGGCGCACCGAAATGCGCTGCCCGTTTTCCTGTCGTTCGCCGGTGTTTTGGCGGAACGGAAATCTTCTTTTGTTTTCCATAGTTCTCACTTTCATTTTGCCGCACGCGGCAAGGTCGTTTTATACGGTATAGAGTTTTGCGAAAAGTTGCGCCGCCGAAAGGCGCAGATTGGCGCTTTCCGAAAGAGCAAGGAGCGTTTTTCCCACTTCTTTTTGCATGGCGAGCAGGCGGGCAAGCGGGATCTTTTCCGCCCATTCCGTCGCCGCCTCTTGGTCGGTAAAGAAGGTGATCGGCGCGTTTTCCGAGCGGGAGAGCCGCACGAGGTCGCAAAGGGCGTTTTCGAGCATCAGGGTAAAGGCTGTGGCTTCGTCGCGGTTGTCAAAACGCTCAAAGAGCGTGAGAAGCACGCGGTCTCCGTCGCCGCCCGCGCAAAGCGCGGCGGCGACGTCCGTCACGCACCGGCGGCGCTCCAAAAGAGGCGCGCGCGTTTTTTCATCAAGCAGTTCTTCCGCTTTGCCGATACAGCCGTCGGATAAGCGCAAGATCGCCGCAAATTCGTCGGGATGCTCGCGCGCAAGACGTTCGGCGGCGGCGCGAAGTTGCCGGTCTTCGCAACGAAACCGGAGAAAATCGGCCGTTTCTTGCTCCGAAACCGGCGCAAGACGCAATACCGGCGCGCGGGAACGAATGGTTTCGAGGAGCAACCCCGCGTTTTCGGTCAGCAATAAAAACAATACGAAAGGGGGCGGCTCTTCCAGTGTCAGGAGAAACGCGTTTTGCGCCTGCGCGTTCATCGTATGCGCGTCGGCGATGATATAGACTTTGAAGGGCAGATCGTTCGGCACGACGTTAAGCGAGCGCCGCAGATCGCGGATCGCGTCGACCGGCAAAAAGGCGCGGTCGGCGGGGCGGGAGAGCGTGATGACGTCCGGCGAATAGCCCGCGCGTATTTTGCGGCAGGCGGGACATTCTCCGCAAGGGATCGGACGGTTTCCCGTGCGCTCGCGACAGGCAAGCGCCATCGCGATCTCTTTTGCCAAAGTATGTTTTCCGCTGCCGCGCGGTCCTTCAAGAATATAGGCGTGAGAGAGCGTGTCGCCGCGCAGTTCCGACGCAAGACGGCGGCAAAGCGCGTCGTTGCCGACGATCGCCGAAAAGCATTCCGACACCGCAAACACCTCGCTTCCCGCATTTCTATATACTATTTCAGTATACCATAGTTTATAAAAAAAGTCAATGCCGAAAAAGCGAATCCCACGCGTTTGCGTATAGTTGTTTGAAATAGGCAAAAACTAATACCGTTTGCCGGGGTATTTGCCGTTGCGCATACATATGACCAAGGAAGGATTTTTATGTCAAAACGAAAAGAATGCGTGGCAATGTTGCTTGCGGGCGGCGCGGGCAGCAGACTTTTTGCCCTGACAGACAAAAACGCGAAACCTGCCGTTCCTTTCGGCGGCAAATACCGCATCATTGATTTCGCGCTCTCCAATTGCGTGCGCTCGGGGATCGACACGGTGGGGGTGCTGACGCAATATCGCCCGCAATTGCTGCACGAATATATCGGGGCGGGACAGCCGTGGGATCTTGACAGGATCTGCGGGGGCGTGCGGATTCTGCCGCCGTTTTCCTGTCGGGCGGGCGCGGATTGGTACAGCGGAACGGCAAACGCCATTTATCAAAATTTGGATTTTATTGAGCAATATGACGCGGAGTATGTGTTGATCCTGTCCGGAGACCACATTTACCGTATGGATTACGGGAAAATGTTGGAGCGTCACAAGCAAAGCGGCGCGGCTTGCACCATTGCCGCGATCCGCGTGCCGATGCGGGAGGCAAGCCGCTTTGGTATTATGACGCTGGGAGAGGGCGGCGAGATCTTGCGCTTCGCCGAAAAGCCGCGCGAGCCCGAAAGCGACATCGCTTCGATGGGGGTTTATGTTTTCGGGCGGGAAAAATTGACGGAATATCTCATTGCCGACGCCGCCGCGCGGCGTTCCGCGCACGACTTCGGGAAAAACATCATACCGGCAATGCTCCGAGCGGGAGAGAAAATGGCGGCGTTTCTTTTCGACGGATATTGGCGCGACGTGGGGACGGTGCGCTCGCTTTGGGAGTGCCATATGGATCTTTTGGGCGAGGACCCCGCACTGCTGTTGCCGCGCGGGAACGATCGCGTTCTTTCACGCAGTGAAAACGCGGCGCCGCATTATATCGGAAAAGGCGCAGTCGTGAAAAACGTCGCGCTTACCGACGGGTGCGAGATCTACGGAAAGGTCGAGGAGAGCGTGCTCGGCACGGGCGTGACTGTCGGGGCGGGCGCGACGGTGCGGTATTCGGTTTTGATGGGCAACAATACGGTGGGCGCCGACGCGCGCGTGCTTTTCACGGTGGCGGATGCCGGCGCCGAAATCGGAGAGGATGCCGCGGTGGGCGATGAGAGCGGAGAGATCACGGTGCTTTGCGAGGGCGCGCGCGTGGAGATCGGGGAGAGTTTTGCCGAAAAAGGGGGAGAACAATGAAAGTCGCCGGACTGATCTTTTCGGATATGCGGAGCGCGGGGCTTTCGGAACTGACAGCCGTACGCACGGCCGCCGCCATTCCGTTCGGCGCGCGGTATCGTCTGGTGGACTTTCCGCTGTCCGCTCTGGTCGCGGCGGGGATATCGGATATCGGCGTATGGACGAGATCCGAATACCGTTCGTTGATCGCGCACGTCGGAAACGGAAAAGATTTCGATCTGGCGCGCCGCAACGGGGGTATACGGATCCTGCCGCCTTTTCTCAACGGGGTAAGGGGGCGGGAAACGCGAAAAAATCGCGTGGAGGCGCTCTTTGACGCGCTGGATTTCATCGAGCATACCGACGCCGAAACGTGGGTGCTGTGCGACACCGACACGGTTTTTAATCCCGATATCGGCGCCCTGCTTGCCGTGCACGAGAAAAAAGAGGCCGATCTTACGATGCTGACGGTCAGTTTGCCGGTGGGAAAAAGTACGCCCGCCGTGCCGATCGCCGACGCGAGCGGAAGACTGCTGTCCATCGGCAGATATGCGGGAGAGGGCGACGTCTGCACGGTTTGCGGCGAGATCTATGCCGTGCGTCGGACATATCTTTGCCGCGCGGTGCGCGAAGCGTTTGAGAGGGGCGAGCAGGATTTTTACCGCGGCGTGATCGGCAGAAATCTGCAAAAAGATCGCGTTTTCGTTTCGCATCATAACGGGTTTTCGGCGCGTATCGACTCTTTGGAGGCATATTTCGCCGCGTCTATGGCGCTCCTTTCCTTTGACGTGCGCGCCGACTTGTTTGCGCACAAGGATCGTCCCATACTGACCAAAATTTGCAATTATCCCCCGACACGGTATCTGAAAACGGCGCGCGCGGAAGACGTTTTATGCGGCGACGGCTCCGTGATCGCGGGGAGCGTCGAACATTCGATTATTTTTCGCAACGTGGAGATCGGGCGTACAAGCGTGGTGCGAAACTCGATCCTGATGTCGGGTACGGTCGTTGAAGAGGGCGCCGTGCTCGACGGTGTGATCGCCGACAAAAACGTGACGGTGCGCGCCGGCAGAACGCTGACGGGGAGAGCGGATCTGCCGCTTTTTTTGGCAAAAGGCAGCACGATATAAGCGGCTTGCAAAAAGCGGCGGAGTGTGTTATACTGTTTTTGAAACCGCGCAAAGCGCGGAAAGGAGAAAACGGTTGTGAAATCTGTAGTGATGACCGGCGCGACGGGCGCGGTCGGCACGGCGCTTGTTCGTGCGTGTATCGAGAAAGGCGTGCGCGTTCTCGTTCTTGCAAGAGAGGGATCCGCGCGCAACGAGAATATTCCGAACCACCCGCTTGTCGAGGTGCGTTTTTGCGATCTTTCGGAACTTGCCGCCTTGCAGGCGCGCGACGGCGAGCGCTACGACGCCTTTTATCATTTTGCGTGGGCGGGTACGACCGGCGCCGCACGCAACGATTTTTATTTGCAGAATCAAAACGTACGGTATGCACTTGACGCCGTCGGCGCGGCAAAGCGGCTCGGCTGTTCGGTTTTTGTGGGCGCGGGCTCGCAAGCCGAATACGGGCGCTTTGAAGGAGCGCTGACGCCCGAAACGCCGACGTATCCCGAGAACGGATACGGCATTGCCAAACTCTGCGCCGGCGCGATGACGCGCGAAGCGGCGCATGCGGCGGGAATGCGGCACGTCTGGATGCGGATACTCAGCGTTTACGGTCCGTTTGACGGCGCGGGCAGTATGGTGATGAGCACCGTCTCAAAACTGAAAGCGGGCGTCTCGCCGCAATTTACAAAAGGCGAGCAACTCTGGGATTATCTTTACAGCGACGACGCCGCCGAAGCATTTTTCCGCGCCGCCGAGCGCGGCAAAGACGGCAAAGTTTACGTGCTCGGCTCCGGCAAGGCGATCCCGCTTCGCCGCTACGTCGAAATGATCCGCGACGCGGCGGCGCCCGATTTTCCCCTTACGTTCGGAGAGATCCCGTATGCCGAGCGGCAGGTGATGCATCTGGAAGCCGACATTTCGGCTTTGACGGCGGACACGGGGTTCATTCCGCAATATACTTTTGAGGCGGGTATTCGCGCACTGCTGAAAACGCTTTGACAAAAATCCCCCGAAACGCATCGCGTTTCGGGGGATTTTTTGCTTTTTGGGGGTGTCAGCGTACCGCGCCGTCGCCCCGGACGAGAAACTTGACCGTGGTAAGCGCCGCGGGTCCCATCGGCCCGCGCGCGTGCAGTTTTTGCGTGGAAATGCCGATCTCGGCGCCAAGGCCGAACTCGCCGCCGTCGGTAAAGCGCGTGGAAGCGTTCCGATATACGGCGGCGGCGTCCACCATGCCGAAAAAGCGTGCCGCCGTGTCGTCGTTTTGCGTGATGATCGCCTCGCTGTGGTGCGTGCCGTATTTTGCGATATGGGCGAGAGCTTCTTCCACGGAATCCACCACGCGCACCGACATTACGTAGTCGTTGTATTCGGTGGCGTATTCTTCCTCGGGCATCGGCTCTACCGCGGGCAGAATACGCCGGGAGGCGGGGCAGCCCCGCAAAACGAGATTCCAATTTCTTGTCGCCGCCCAAAAGCGCGGCAGGAAAGAGGGCGCGATGTCGCGGTGGAGGAGCAAGGTCTCCGCCGCATTGCAGACCGACGGGCGCTGGCATTTGGCGTTGATCGCCACGGCAAGCGCCATATCTTCGTTCGCGTCGCGGTCGACGTAGACGTGGCAAACGCCCGCGCCGGTTTCGATCACGGGCACTTTCGCGTTTTCCACACAGTGGCGGATCAGTCCCTTGCCGCCGCGCGGAATGAGCACGTCGATCAGTCCGCGCATCGAGAGAAGCGCGTCCACACCGGCGCGATCGGTCGAAGAAACGAGAGAGATGAGATCGGGGGAGAGCCCGAGCGCGGAGATCGCGCCTTTCAGCGCGCTGACAATCGCAAGATTGCTGTGTATCGCTTCTTTGCCACCCCGCAAAACCACCGCGTTGCCGGTTTTCACGGCGATCGCCGCGGCGTCCGCCGTTACGTTGGGACGCGCTTCAAAGACGATGGCGACAACACCGAGCGGCACGCGCACTTTTGTGATGCGGATCTTGGGAGAGCCGTGCAGCGTTTCCCTTTCGGCGAGCGGATCGGGCAGGGCGATCAGTTCTTCCATCGCCGACGCCATACCGTTGATGCGCTCGTCGTTCAACGAAAGACGGTCGAGCATCGTGTCCGGCACCCCGTTTTCCTTTGCGCGCGCCAGGTCTTCCTTGTTGGCGGCAAGAATGTCGGCGGCGTTTTCCCGCAGAGCCGTTGCCATTGCGCGCAACGCGCGATGGCGCGTTTCGGTGTCGGTCACGGCAAACGCGGGCGCGGCGGCGTGTGCCGCCGCGCACAGCGCGCGGATCTCCTCAAAAATTTCTGACATATTTACTCCTTTTTGCTGAAAACCGATTCAATTTCGGCAATATACATTTGGTGAAAATCGTCCGTGCGATAGTTTTGCAACAGTTCTTTGTTGATAAAGCCTTCTTCGAGAAAAGGCGCGGCGTAGAGCTTGCGGCAGAAAAGTACGGTGCGCGCCTCGCCGACAAAGGGCACGCCCTCGTTTTCAAGTGGGGTAAGACCGCTTGCTTTCCATTTATCGACGTTTTTTCCCGAAAGAGTGCCGCAGGTAAGGAGCGCCGCTCTCTTTTCTTCCGGCAGGAAAGAAAGCGAAAATGCATCGGAAGATTCAAGGAGAGAAAAAGTGAAGCGTTGGGGGCGCACGAATAAGAACGCGACGGGCAGATTCCAAAGGATACCGTACCCGCCCCACGAAGCAGTCATCGTGTTGACGGCCTCTTTGCCGTACTTGGTTTTTCCCTTCGCCGTGATCAGCATCCATTCTTTGCCGATCTTCTCAAAAATGCCGTCGAAGGCGGCGAGCGAGATCTTGTCGAAGTTTTGCATATTCACTGCTCCTTTCATTTTATTTTTTGCTCTGTTTACAGTATAGCATACGCCGCCCCGATTTGCAAGTGCGCGTATCGGGAGAAAAGACGTCTTAAATGTTGCAATTTTTTGAATTTTTTGCCTTTTTTTCTTTACAAAGCGCATTTGCTCCCCAAAAACTTCCCAAAAAAGAGAAGACGACCGAAAAAAACCGGCAAAAAGTTCAAAAAAAGAATTGACAACGCGCGTCTTTTTTGTTACAATAGGTATACAAAGGAGAAGTTTCCGCGGCGACACGCGATCGCCCGGTGGTTTCCCGAAACAAAAAAAGGAGGCAGTCCCCGCCGCTCGGGCGGAGACAAACGCACGGTATGAAGACTTTTGCCAGATTGCTTGCATTGACGCTGGCGTGCTTGATGCTGATCATTCCCATCATCGGCTGTAAAGACGACGATGACGATGATGCAGGGAAAGGCAACCTCGTCAATGCGGAATATGACGAAAACGGCTTGAAAATGGACAGTCTGCCTGCCGATTTGAACTATCTCGGCAGAAAGATCAACGTTCTCCACTGGAACAACCCCGGTCACCAGGAGTTCGACGTGGAGAGCGTGACGGGTAACAACGTGCTTGACGCGATCTATGAGCGCAACACGGCGATCCAGGACCGTCTCAATGTGGAGATCAATTTCATCGGCGAGCCCGGCGGTTTGAACGACCGCGCCAGCTTTGTGAAGCGCGTGCAGATGACGATGGAAAACAACACCCACGATTTTGACATCATCACCTCGTACTCCCGTACGGAAGGTATGTTGGGTGTGCAAGGCTTGCTCAAAGACGTCAACAACTTGGGCAAGGACGTGCATTCTTATCTGTCTTACGGTCAGCCCTGGTGGCCTGCCGACATGATCGAATCGCTTTCGTTCGGCGATTCCTGCTTCTTCCTCTCCGGAGACATCTCGACCAACGTGCTTTACAATATGACCTGCATCTTCTTCAACAAGTCGCAGTTAAAAGCGCGTTTCAACGCCGAGGCGCAAGCCAAGGGCTTTGAGGGCGAAGCCGCCGCGGTGGATTGGCTGTACGATATGGTGTACAGCACCAACGCAAAGTATACTAAAAAATATGAAAACGAAAAATGGACGCTGGATAAGCTGATCAAGATCTCGCAGGATTATTGCGACGGTGTTGACAACTCTCCGTATACGGCAAACCGCAAAGAAGGCAAATACGGCTTCGTATCTGTTTACTTCCAGATGGACGGTCTCTATACCGGCTCTAACCTGCACCTGGTCGATCAGGACCCCAATGATCTGCTTATCATTTCGCCCGACTTCGGTTCCGCCAAGACCGTTGCTCTGGTGCGTAAACTCGGCGAGTGGGTGAAGAACTCCAACGTGTGTCTTGTGGAAAAAGTGAACGGCGAGCTCGAAACCGAAACGACCGGCGGCGCTTCGGTTCCCGGACATCAGATTCCCTTTATGAAGGGAAGAGCGTTGTTCCTTCTGTGCCGTGCCGAGGTTGCCGAATCCTCCATCTCCAAACAAACGGCGCTGGTTAAAGGCGGCTACGGCGTTCTGCCTTGCCCGAAATACAACGACAAACAGCTCAACTACTACACCTGCCTTGGTAACCCCATTTCGATCTACGGTATCTTTGTTGACAGCTATGATCCCGGAAACAGCGACGGCATCAGCGAGGCGGAGCACTACTCGATGCTCACCGCCGTGCTGGAATGCTGGGCTTCCGAAGCTTACCGCAGAACGATGCCGGAAATCTTCTATGTGAACATGATGGTGAAATATTCCGATTCTCCGAAAGAAGCGGATATGTACCAGTACGTCCGTAACGGTATCGTCTTTGACCTCGGTCGTGTCTTCTCCGAAGACCTCAGCTTTATGAGCGAGATGCCGAGCCGCGTTGCCGCCAACAGCGCATCGTGGTCCACCGCTTACGGCGCTTACAAGAGACAGCTTGACAAAAAGATGGAAGCCATCGTGGAAAGCTTCCGCGATCAGGGCGTTATCGGCTGATCTTCCCCGAAAATTCGGCGGTCCGTTGCTTTGGCAACGGACCGCTTTTTCGGAGATGGGAGCGGTCAAGGCCGCTGTTAGGGCAAAAAAAGAAAACCGCCGCGCGGTTTTCTTTTGGGAGTTTTACCTCTCTTTGTACAAAATCTTTTGAGAGCGCCTTACACCGTTTCCGTCTCGGTGGATTCGTCATCGGCGCACGCCTTTTCATCTTCGAGGAGTTCTTCGCCATCTGTTGCTTCCACTTCTTTTTCCACCTCGTCGCATTCGGCGCAGAAGCGTGAGAAATGGCGGGTCAATCGGCAAATGAGATACCCGAACGCGCAAAGAGCGGCAAGAACACCGAGAGTGATCACAACGATTTTGGCAACCTTTACATTTTCGGAAGCGTTTGACATATCAATGCCCTCCTTTTCATACTCTATATTATTATTGTAGCATAATTTGTCGAAATTGCAATAGTTTTTGCAATTTTCGGCGAAAGGAAAAAGATGGATATCAGAGAGATCCGTGAAAAACTGACCGCAGCGGGCATCGAAAACGCCGCGACGGAAGCCCTGTGGATCAAAGAAACGATCCCCGAACAAGAACTGCCGCGGGCTGTGGCGCGCCGTGCGGCACACGAGCCGCTGGCGTATATTTTCGGCGAGTGGGAGTTTTTTCGCGAAAAATACGCGGTCAATGAAAACTGTCTTGTTCCGCGCGCCGACACCGAACTTTTGGTAGAGAAGGCGTGCGCGTTTTTACCGAAAGGCGCGCGTTTTCTCGATCTTTGCACCGGCAGCGGATGTGTGGCGATCTCTACGCTTGCCACCAGACGGGATACCACCGCCGTGGCGCTGGACCTTTCGCGCGGCGCGCTCGCGCTGGCGCGGAAAAACGCCGAGACGAACGGCGTGGCGCCCCGCGTGGAGTTTGTACTCTCCGACGTGCTCCGTGCCCCCGATGCCGCGCTTGTCGGAAAATTCGACGCGGTGCTTGCCAACCCGCCGTATATTGCGCACGCCGTGCTTGCCACGTTGCAAGAAGAGGTGCAAAAAGAGCCGCGGATGGCGCTGGACGGCGGTGCGGACGGACTTGATTTTTATCGCGCCATTTTGAGAAAATGGAAAAGCGTTCTGCGACCGGACGGATTTTTCCTTTTGGAGATCGGGTACGATCAGGCACGATCCGTCGGGAGAATTGCCGCCGACGCGGGGCTTTCTTGTGAGGTTTTCGCCGATCTCGGCGGCAACGATCGCGTCGTATTTCTGCATTGATATAGAACGCGTCTCTATGACGGCGCGCGGCTTTTGCCGCGCGCCGTTGTCGTTTTTCGCGCGCGTCGCATACCCTTTCTTTGAGATCAAGGTTTGCGAGGTGAAATATTTGAATATCGCGCTTTTTTGCGGCGGCGAGAGCGCCGAGCGCGCCGTTTCGCTTCTTTCCGGCGCGGCGGTCGAGGCGGCGCTCGGTGAAATGGGGCATACGGTGTCGAAAATCGACTGGCGCGGCGAGGACACGTCGCCCGATTTTTTGAGCAGATTTTCCGCATATGACGCCGTGTTTCTCGCTTTGCACGGCGGGGCGGGGGAGGACGGGCGACTTGCCGCGGCTTTGGAGAAGAACGGCATTTTTTCTTATACCGGTTCGCCCCCCGCGACGTCTGCGCTTGCCGCCGACAAAGAAAAAGCCAAGCGCCGGGTCGCCGCCGCCGGTATTCCCGTGGCGCGCGGTACGGTGGTTGGGGCGGGAACGCGCGCGGAAAACGCGGCTTTGCCGCCGTTTCCGCTTGCGGCAAAGCCGCTTTGCGGGGGATCGAGCGTGGGGTTGTGTTTCTTCCGCACGAAAAAGGAGTTGTCGGGTCTTGTTTTCGATGAATCGATGCTCTTTGAGTCATATCTGCCGGGTAGGGAATACAGCGTGTCTTTTCTTTGCAACGAGATTCTCCCCGTCGTGGAGATCTGCCCCGACGGGGGCGTGTACGATTATTTTCACAAATACACCCCCGGCGTGACAAAAGAGGTCTGCCCCGCGAAATTAACTGTCGAACGGTATGAGAAATTGCGCGATTTGGCGCGCAGGGCGGTTGATGCGCTGGGATTGCGGGATTTCGCACGCGTCGACTTTCGGGAAGACGCGCGGGGAGAGCCGCGTTTTTTGGAAGCCAACGCCATTCCGGGTATGACAAAAACCAGTTTATTGCCGCTTGCGGCGCGCACCGCGGGTCTTTCTTTTCCGGAGGTGTGCGACAGGATCGCGCGCGCGGCGGCCGCGCGCGGAAAACGCGCCGGGGAGGCATGATATGTTTGCCGTGAAAGAATATGACCGCGACCGCGCGCTCGAATACGCCGCCCGATACGCGTTTTCGCGCAATCCGCTTTTTACGGATTTCGCGGGCATCGGGGGAGACTGTACGAATTTCGTTTCCCAGTGCGTGTTGGCGGGCAGTTGCGTGATGAATTTTACGCCGACGTACGGTTGGTATTATCGCTCGTCTTCCGATTACGCCCCCGCCTTTACGGGCGTGGAGTTCTTTTGGAAGTTTTTTGTCGGGGATCCCGAATTTGCCAAAGCAAACGGCGGCACAGGTCCATTTGGACGTGAAGCGACGGCGGAGGAAACGTTGCCGGGAGACGTGGTGCAGCTCTCGGACCGTATGGGTGTGTATTACCACACCCTGATGATCTCCTCGATCCTTGACGGAGAGATCTACGTAACGGGGCACACCAACGACGTCTATGACAGACCGCTTCTCTCGTACAGCGCGGAGGGCTTTCGATTTTTACACATCGAAGGCGTCCGTTTCACGGTCGAAAACACGCCGTGTTTTACGGCGCTGATCGAGGGGAAATCTTTGCCGCTGACATAAAAAACGCGCTCCGCAAAAGCGGAGCGCGTTTGATCATTTGAGGTCAGGGTAGAGAACTTTGAGATAATCCACAATCAGGTCCACACACCGCTCAAATCCGAGAAGTTCGGTGTTGAGACACAGATCGTAGTTGCGGGCGTTGTCCCATTCGTGTCCTGTATAATAGCGGTAATAGGTGCTGCGCGCGCGGTCGATCTTGTCGATCTGTTTTTCGGCGTCGCGACGGGAGAGCGAGAAGAGTTCTTCCACCTTTTTGATACAAAATTCACGCGAGGCATAGGCGAAAACGCGCAACACGTTGGGGGTATCGCGCAAAACGTAGTCCGCGCAGCGCCCCACGATCACGCAGCTTTCCTTTGCCGCCAAGGACTTGATGATCTTCGCTTGATAGTTAAAGAGGTTGTCGTCCGAGGTAAAATCGCCGCTTTCGGGGGAGATGAGGCGCTCTCCGTAAGAGCGGTTGTAGCGCCCGAACAGCGCGGTTTTTTTGCGCTCGTCGGCTTTGCCGAACAGTTCGATATTGATGCCGCTTTCCTCCGAGGCAAGTTCGATCAGTTTTCTGTCGTAAAAACTGATGCCGAGGCGCTCTGCCAGCATCTGCCCGATGATGCGGCCGCCGCTGCCGAAGCCGCGCGAAATGGTGATGGTGAAATTTTCCATAAAAACCTCCGAAAGGGTAAAACTTTCCGTCTTTATTGTAGCACACCTTTCCCGTTTTGTCAAAGGGAAGCGCAAGTTTTTGAAAAAACTTGACAAGCGGCGGCAAGTTTGCTATGATAAAACGGTAACGCGGGCGTTGGCGGCGATTGCACCAATTTCGTGTCACAATGCGTGCTTGCGGGTAGTTGTGTGATGAACTTTACCCCCACATACGGATGGTATTATCGCTCGTCTTCGGACTACGCCCCCGCCTTTACGGGGGTGGAGTTCTTTTGGAAATTTTTTGTGGGCGACCCCGAGTTCGCCAACGCCAACGGCGGCGTTGGGCCTTTCGGCAGGGAAGTGACGAGAGACGAGGTTTTGGCGGGCGACGTGGTGCAACTCTCCGACTATATGGGGGTGTTTTACCATACGTTGATCGTCACCTCGATCCGCGACGGCGAGATCTACGTCACGGGGCACACCAACGACGTTTACGATCGTCCGCTCGATTCATACAGCGCGGAGGGCTTTCGCTTTCTCCATATCGAGGGCGTGCGTTTTCCCGTGGACAGCGCGCCGTGCTTTACCGCGCTTCTTGACGGAACGGCGTTGCCATTGACTTAAACACGCTGCCCCGGTGCGGCAGAAGGCAAAAAATGTGCCGAACGGTATTGACTTTTCAAAGAGGATATGATAAAATCATAATAAGAAATTTACATTCAGGGGATTGACAAATCCGATGAAATTTGCGATACTCTTAGACCGACAGACAGACAGACAGACAGAAAAAAATCTGCCTTTTTTCGGTGGTCCAATAATTGATAAACAAACAGCATAGTCTTGCGGCGGCTTTATGTCGTTGACAGACGATGCTGTTTTTTATAATTTTTATTCAAAGGAGAGTCTTATGAAAAAGGAAAAAGTCGTCTTGACAAAAGAAGAGAAGAAGCAATTATCTGTTTCAAAGCGTTTGAAATTTGCATTTGCTTTCGGCTCGATCGTGTTGTTTGCCGCGGTCCTGACGTTCAGCATCATTTTTAACGCGGGTGCGAACGGCACGGCAAGCGCCGGAGGCGGAGATTTCACAAAATACGATCCCGCCGCCAACATTTGGGCTGTTCTTGCGATCATCGCCATCGTTTTGCAGGTCGCGCTGGTCGTGATGACGTTCATCTTGCCGAAAAAGGTAATGAAAAAAAGAGTGCCCGTTCCGACAGCCGTATTCTGCGTGATACTTGCGGTCGTTACGCTTTTTGTGGGATTGGCGCAGGTGGGATCCGGCTTTACGGCGTATGATCAGGAGTGCCAACGCAGTTACAATAAGTTCGTTTTCGGCGACGTTTCCGGCAAGCAGACCGCGTATAGTTTCGGCACGTCGTCGCTCGGATATAAGCAGAAGATCGAAGATCCCAACGGAACGATTGATTATTCTACCAAAGAAAATGCCGCCAAGATCCTTGCGTTCTTGGAGCAAAACAGCACGGGCAAAGCCGTATATACCGCGGGAAGGAGCAAAGACAGCCTGACGGACGATTCGGTCAAGGATCATCCGAACGTATGGTATTATAAATCGGGCAGCAAGTATCAGATCAACCGGGAAGTTTACGATTTTTATATTCCCTCTGCCGATCTGAAGGCTTTTGCGGCGGAAGTCGGAATGACCGCGGTCAGCGAGGGGGACATCCGTGACACCGATCAGCAATTCTTGTTTGCTCTGGGCGGAACGAGCGTATATCCCACGTTTACCCACTATGCGATCGTTTCGTTCACTCCGGGCGACGTTGAGAACTATCAGGAATATACCGATTTTACCGCTTTCTTCATCGATCCGACGCATAACGCCGTGAGAGTGTACGTGGAGAGAGGCTTCAAAAAATGATCCGGCGTAAGATCGGAGAACGCTGACGTTTCCGGTCTTGATGCAAACACAGCAAAAAGCAGGCGTGAGAGCACGCCTGTTTTTTGTCAAAAGATGAGATAGGGCTTCAAAGAACTTGACAAAACGCGTTTTTTCTGCTATCATAAGGCGGTAACGCGGGCGTGGCGGAATTGGCAGACGCATAAGATTTAGGATCTTACGCCGCAAGGTGTGCAGGTTCAAGTCCTGTCGCCCGCACCAAAAAGGGGGGCTTCGCTCCCCTTTTTGGTGCGGTGACCGGGTACGCGAAATGCACCGAGTTTTGCGATGAAGCAAAACTCCATTCGCACGCGGCGCGTGCGTTTGTGCAGAGTTCAAGTCCTGTCGCCCGCACCAAAAAGGGGGGTCGGAGACCCCTTTTTTGGTGCGGTGACCGGGTGCGCGAAATGCACCGCGATTTCTCACGATTTTGCGTGAGAAATACGCCGGAGCACGCCGCGCGTGCGTTGTGCAGAAGTTCAAGTCCTGTCGCCTGCCTATGACCGGTGAGTAAGAACATTTGTTGGGTTACATATGCAATATTCTTATAAGGAGAATGAAAAAATGATCGTAAAAGAAAACTTGCCTGCTGCTTTTTCCGGATGCGATCGAGTGGTGCGCCTTGATCGAAGCGTGGCTCTTCCGGTGTGAAATTGTTACAGTTAACGGATATGCAGTTTATAGATTCTGCTCAGCGCAGGCAACCGGATAGATTGTCAGAAGCCTCAATCGGTGTATACAAGACCGAGAATTTTGATGTGCTTTGCGGCAATCAAATAAAATCGTTGGTCGCTCAAGTTTCCCCGATGTGATTTTTATTACCGGGGATATGGTGTACGGAGAATTTGACGACAGTGGCAAAACTTTTACGCGTTTTTGCGAGTTTATGGAGTCGTTTCAAATTCCGTGGGCGCCTGTTTTCGGCAATCACGACAATGAAACAAATAAAGGCGTTCTTTGGCAATGCAATATGCTGGAACAATGCGAGTTTTGCTTGTTCAAACGAGGGAACGTCTCCGGAAACAGCAATTATGTGGTGGGAATTGCCGACGGAGACAAGCTGATTGACGTGATGTATATGCTTGATTCAAACGGTTGTACGCAATCAAAGGACGAAAACGTGATCAAACATCGGGGAATATATCCCGATCAGGTTGAATTTATCAAATCCCGCGGCAATGAGATCAAAAAGGCACAAGGATATATGCCGCCGTCCATTGTGGCTTTTCACATTCCCACAATGGATTTTATCGAGGCTGAACAGGCAAAAGAATATGCAACGAACGAGAGAAAAGTTTACAACATAGGCGTTGACGTGACCGCTTGCGACGGAGATTTCGGTTGTAACTATGAAACCTTCAAAAACGGCGCCATTGACGCGGTCGGATTTAGAGAAGCCTTAAAAGCCGTTCACGCGCAAGGCGTGTTTGCGGGGCATCACCACTGCATCAATACCTGCATTTCTTATGACGGAATCAGATGGACGTTTGGATTGAAGACAGGGCAGTATGACTATCATAATCAAGGGCAGCTCGGCGGAACGCAAGTGAGATTGACGCGTGACGGTTTGGAGATCAACCATCTCTGTGCCATAGCGGAAAAAGAGCAAAGATAAAAACGGCGCACGGTATTCAAAAACGCACCGTTCGGGGGCTTATGCTTTCGGATCGCGGCGCGCTTCCTCGCTGTTTTGGAGGATCGCACCGAGTTTTTCACAACTTTTACACTCTTCGCATTTCCCGCAGGTTTGAAATTTCTTGCCGGTATCGCGCTTGCGCAGAAAAAATGTCAAAACGACTTTTCGTTTTTGTGTTGACAGGCATTAAAGAAGATATTATAATTAAATTTGTGGCAGATTGTCGCATATTTATGATCTGTCAACAATCATTCTTTTGAGAAAAGGATTTCACAAAAATGAAGAGTATCAAAAACTGTTTCAAAAACATCAAGTTTACATTTGGTTTTGCGGTGAAATGTACGGCGCTTCTTTTGTTGGTTATCTACGCCGTTTTGATGGTGTTTGGAAATATTTGGTTCGCGCCGATGAACCGGTTTTGGAGGAGCCTCAATTTCTTCGGGAAAGCGGGAGATTTCAATGCCGCGATTCGCATCGTCAGTTATACGATTTTCTGCTTGGGCGGCAGTTGGCTTGTGCGTTTTGTGTTGAAAAAAGTTTCTGCCCTGTTGACAAGCGGCAGAGCCGTTGTGGATATTGTTTGCAGCTTGATCAAGTATGTAGCGGTGATCGTTTTGCTGTTTTTCGTTTTGAAAACCGTCGGGGTGGACACAACGACCATTCTTGCCGGCATCGGTATTTTGGGATTGGTCGTAGGTTTGGGCGCACAACCGTTGATTGCCGATATTATTGCCGGATTGTTTATTGTTTTTGAAAAAATCTTCGATGTCGGTGATATTATCGTTGTGGACGGATTCCGCGGAACGGTCAAAGAGATCGGCATTCGCACCACACAAATTATCGACACCGGCGGAAACATCAAGGTGATCAATAACTCTGATGTGAAAACCATCGTCAATATGACCAACCAACTTTCTCTGGCGATTTGTGATATCGGCATTGAATACGGCGAATCGCTGGAAAGAGTGGAAGCCATTCTCAAAGACCATCTTTCCGCCATCAAGGCGGCCATTCCGGACATCAAAGAAGGTCCGTTTTACAAGGGTGTCGCAGAACTCGGAGACTCCGCCGTTGTCATTCGTTTTGTCGCCAATTGTGAAGAGGGCGCGAAATATCAGGTGGAAAGAGATCTCAATCGCCAGTTTAAGTTGCTTTTTGATAAAAACAATATCAATATTCCGTTCCCGCAGGTCGTTCTCAATCAACCGGTTCAGTTTGAAGACGCGACCAAATACCAACAGAAAAAAGCGGGCGAATTTGTCGAAGAACAGAAAGAACTCAGCAAAGGCATTGCCGATAACCTTGCAAACAATACCTGATATTTTTTGGATTTTCGACAAATGAAGGATAGAGAAAAGTGAAAGATGAACTGAATAACTATCGAATCAACAATCCGGATGGAGCGTCGAAAGAAAAATACAGCGAACAAAAAACATCGTACGGCAACGATGATCCTCACTATGTAAAAGAAGATCCGCTTTCCGGACAAAGCGAAATGTTTCGGACGACCGAAACTTACGATGAGCGCAGACAATTCTCCGCCCCAAGCCGACAGGCGGAAAACGGAAGCGAGAGCCAAAGCCCTTCTTACGAAAGTTTGTCTTCTTCGGCAAGTTCCGCCGTTTCGTCCGTGGCGTCGGTCACATCGGCGACGGCAGGAATCGGTGCGCTCGCCGGCGTGGTCGCAACAGCCGTTATGACGGCGGTCATTGTCGTTGCGGTGTTTGTCAGCACTCTCCGTATCAATTTGTCCCTTGTAATGGCAAATATGAACAGCCTTGTCTTTCAGGTGGAAATGCAAGGCGCCCAGGAAGAGGACTTTGAAAACCGGATATTTGCCGTTTTGACAAGCGATGACGGAACATATCGCGAGCAGGAGATTCGGCCGGACAGTTTGTACCTTACGTTCGACGATCTCTCGCCGGGTAAAGAATATTTTATTTGCGTTAAAAACGCCGAAAAGGTTTTTGCGGAAAAATCTTTTTTCACAGCGACTGAAGCGGATGAAAAAGGAAGTATTTTTGTACAGAGCGAGGGCAAAGACGTTTTTATTTCGGTAGAGCACGTCACGCTGAAATCGGGAGAGTTTTATACCTTGATTGCCAAAGATCAACAGGGAAAAGTTGTGTTTGCTAAAGATGGCGTCGAGGCGTTTGCAGAGTATCGTTTTTCCGTATTCGAGCCGCAAAACCTCTATTTTTCCCTGTCCGTCGGCGGGAAAACCCTTGCTGTCTCGCAAATAGAGATACAGCTTGAACCCGAACCACGACCGCAGCCCGAACCACGACCGCAGCCCGAACCGATCGTCGAGCCGGACTATGATTTCAACTCACCCGTTTGGATATGGGAGAAAGACTATTCGAGTGCAAACGTGGCTTTCCCGGACAAGAACGGTGGAGACGATCTCGTTCTTATCGCAACGGTCGAGAGCACCGTTGCGGCGGAACCCACTTGCGAAGAAGACGGATATATCGAATATATTGCCGTGGCGGAGTATGGCAGGCAGTCTTATTCGGATATGAAAACCGAATCGCTTTCCGCGATCGACCACGATTACGGAGAGCCTACGTTCGTATGGGAAGAATCCGACGATGCGTATAGTGTAACGGCAATCTTCACTTGTGCCCACGATCCGTCTCACACGGTCGTCGAACAAGCCTATTTGAGCAGCGAGAAAGACACTCCGTCGTCCGGCTACATTACTTATACGGCGGAAGTTGACTTTAACTCGACGGTTTACAGCGAAACGAAAGTAGAAGAAGCAGCAGTCGAAGAAGAACCGACGGCAGACGCTTTCTTGTCGCTCAACGACGGTCCGATACATATCAATCCGACCGGTTACGCAAGCTCGGAAAGCGGTCTGAACAATCCGACCGAATTTGTCAGTTCTGCGGATAATCCCTATGTGATCCAAGATCAAGAAGTTTCTGATTGTGACAATATTATCAATGTCTATCAACAGAATGCAGATATATTTACTGCCGATATTTACATAAAACTCAGCAACGTAACCATTGAGACGAGAAATTGGTGCAGTCTTTTCCGGATCGTCGCGACCAACACCCTGAACATTCATTTGATCATTGAGGGAAATGTCTATTTCAGTGCCTACGGACAGAAGATATTCAGTTCGCAGGGAAGCGGTGGCGCTACGGTGAACATCGAGATCGATCAGACTGCGGGAACCTTTAACTACAATTTCTCGGGTCAAAATTCCGGGCTGTCCGAAGCAAACAGCGGTCAAATCAACATCAATATATAAATAAAGCCACATCAGATCATATTACCGTTCCGATCGAATGTTTCGATCTCGATCGAAACGGAAATGATAAAAAATACAAAATATGGAGAAAAGAACTATGAACAACTTACTCAAAAAAGCGATTGCCGAGTGTATCGGCACATTTGTGCTCGTTTTCGTCGCTTGCGGCGTAGCGGGTGCGACCGGCGGCAGCTTGGTCGCCACTTCTCTTGCTTTCGGTCTCACCATCGTGGCGATGGCATATTCCGTCGGCAGAGTCAGCGGATGCCATATCAATCCCGCCGTTTCACTCGGTTGCCTGTTAACAAAGCGTATGACAGCCAAAGAATTTATCGTGTATGTGATCAGCCAGATTGCAGGCGGATTTTTGGGTGCCGCGCTTGTGTTCGGCATTTTCAAAATGGCAAAAGTTTCCCCGCTCGGTGACGCTTGCAACTATGCTGTCGGCTTTGCCGGAAAACTGACCACTGGCGGCATCGTTGGTGCGCTGATCACCGAGATCGTACTGACCGCGATCTTCGTGTACGCTATTTTGAATGTAACCGATGAGAAGGCCGGTACGGGCAAGATCGCCGGCATCGTGATCGGTCTTACCTTGACGCTTGTGCACCTGATCGGCATCAATCTGACCGGAACTTCCGTCAATCCCGCGCGCAGCATCGCAACGGCTCTCTCCGCCGCCATTTACAACGGCACGACCGATGCCCTGGCGCAGGTTTGGATGTTCATTGCAGGACCGCTGGTGGGTGCGGCGGTAGCGGCTGTTTTGTATAAAGCCATTAACACCGAAAAAGAATAAAGGCATTCCAAAAACTTCGAGGTGCCGCGTAAATCGCGGCACCCCGTTTTTTATTGTGTGATCTTATGATCCGCCAAAGGCGTTTATGCCGAGAGACGCGAAAGCGATCCGTATAGTGTTTGTCTTTCTTTATAGAGAAAAACGCACACCGTTCGGGGGCTTATGCTTTCGGATCGCGGCGCGCTTCCTCGCTGTTTTGGAGGATCGCACCGAGTTTTTCACAACTTTTACACTCTTCGCATTTCCCGCAGGACGCGAGTTTTTTGCCTGCGGCGCATTTGCGGATCGGGCAAAGCGCGTCGGAATAGACAGTTTTTACACCGTCGATCCGACAACCGGTACAGTGAATCATATCGGGTGTGATTGCGATACCGTTGAGTTTTGACCATAACTTCGCGACGTTCTCTCGTAGGGCGTCGTCATTATTGACGGTGGCAATTCTCGCCTCGCATTTTTTACAATCCAGCCCGCAATATGCTATGTACTTTTTCATTGGTTGCCTCCCTCGCGCAAAATTCTTTCATCTTTGTTATGATTGCCGCAAATCAAAATTCTCCGTTGCAGGAGAAAGCGTTACAGTATTCAAAAACGCACCTTTTGTTTATCAAAAGGTGCGTTTTTGTTGGCTGGGATGGCCGGATTCGAACCGACGGATACCAGAGTCAAAGTCTGGTGCCTTACCGCTTGGCGACATCCCATTTTCGATCGCCCGTGGCGTGCGCCTCGCGCAATTTCTTTGACATTATAGCACACGGCGGTGGGGATGTCAAGAGCAAAATATTCTTCTCGCCAAAAAAATTGCGGTCAGGTGAAAAAGAGGGTGCAGATCCAGTAGATAAATCCGTATACCACGCCCGCGCTTGTGCCGTAAAGCAAAACCGGACCCGCCACCGTGAAAATTTTCGCGCCCACGCCAAGCACAAATCCTTCGGCACGGCTGTCGATGGCGCAAGAAGCCACCGCGTTGGCAAATCCCGTGATGGGGAGCAGCGTGCCGCCGCCTGCCACTTTGCCGATGCGGTCGAAAACGCCGATCGCGGTCAAGAGCACGGCGATCGCCACCAACGTAAAGGAAGACCACGCCCCCGCCGTCTCGCGGGGCAGGGCGCGCGCGTGCATCAAAATTTGGATCATTGCCTCGGCAAAAAGGCAGATGCCGCCCCCCACCAGGAACGCGAAAACGCAATTCTTGGCAAGCGGCGAGCGGGGCGCGCGCGCATCCACATAGCGCGCGTAAGTTTGTTTGTTCATATTCATGGCAAATTCCTCCCGCACTATTTTGTGCCTTTCTTCCCAAAACATACCTCTTTTCAAAAAATCCTTTACATTTGCGCCAAAGTGCGCTATAATGATAAGAGAAAGTTTCGGAAAGGAGATTTTCAAAATGTCTGTTTTTCATCGTTTTTGGGGAGCGACAAAACGCTCCGCCGTCAAAGTGGCGGACAAAGCGGAGGAACTGGTCGATTCCGCGCGCGTAACGTTCAAAATCAAAAATCTGGAAGTGAAGATCGACGAGAAATATGAAGATCTCGGCCGTCTTGTGTATCGGGATCTCCACACGGACGAAAATCTGGAAGACGAAAAACTGCGCTTGATCGCGGAGATCGACGGACTGTTTGACAGCATTGCCGAACTGAAAACGCAACCGGAGACGGTCGAAGCGGAAAACGCCGCGAAGCCCGAAGAAGAGGAAAAAGCCCCCGAATAAGAAAAGCCGCCCGAAATCGGGCGGCTTTTCTTACGGATCGGATCATTTTTCCCACGGGAAGACGTATTGCGTCAAGCCGAGTTCGTCGCGCACCGCGACGAGCTCTTTTTGCACCGATGCGTTGATCGGCACGCCGTCTTTGCGCGCCAGGCGCACCAGGTGCTCTTTTTCGCCCGCGGTGTAGATGCGTTCCTCGCCGGGCGCTTTTTTGGAGGCGCGCACCGCGCGCAGAATGTCGCCCGCTTTCTTGCGGCAAACCTCCTCGCCCAAAAAGTGGTTGGTGTCAATGGCGATGAAGAAGTGCCCCAAATGATAGGGGCGGATCTTGCCGTTTTCGTCTTTGCCGTCCAAGTCTTTGCCGTAAAGACCGTTCTGCAACGCGGCGGAGAGCAGTTCGACCACCATCGCGTAGCCGTAGCCCTTGTAACCGCCCATCGCCTCGCCGATACCGCCCAAGGTAGTCAGCGCGGCGGTGCCGCCGCGGATCATTTTCAGCGCGTTGCCGGCATCGCCCTCCACGCTCTGACCGTCAAGACCGATCACCGTGCCGGGGTGTACGTTTTCTCCGATGCGGGCGTAGTATTCGATTTTTCCGTTTTGCGTCACCGAGGAGGCGCAGTCGATCAAAAAGTCGAAATCCTCATCGGTGGGAATGCCGATCGTCAGCGGGTTGGTGCCGAACATTCCTTCCACGCCGAAAGTGGGTGCCACCGAGGGGCGGGCGTTCGTGCCCGTGATGCCGATGCACCCTTCCTTGCAGGACATAGAGGGGTAATAGCCCGCGATGCCGTAATGGCAGGAGTTGCGCACAACGACCATACCCATTCCGTATTTTTTGGCTTTATCGATCGCCATACGCATCGATTTATAGCCGATGACCTGCCCCATACCGTCGTGGCCGTCGACCACCGCGGTGGTCTCGGTCTCTTTGACAATCTCAAAATCGGTAACGGGGTTTTGGATCCCCGCTTTGATGCGATCCAGATAAATGGGCTTAAAGCGATTGACGCCGTGCGATTCGATGCCGCGTTTGTCGCTTTCCAAAAGGACGTCGGCGCAGATCTCGGCGTCGGCGCGCGGAACGCCGTAACCGACGAACGCGTCGATCACGAAATCGGTGATGGTTTTCCAGTCGACAACGTTGGTTTTTACCATTGCGTGATACCTTTCTCTTTCGGTAGTGTTGCGGGGATATTTTCTCGTGTTGAAGCAGTCTTTGCTCGCGTGGTGCTTATTTTTTCGGCGCCGAGAGCGAGGCGATGAAATCTTCCACCTGACGACGGAACAACGCGAGATCGCCGTTGTTGTTGATGAAATGATCCGCGATGGCGATGGGGCCGCCTTTTTCCAGATTTTCGATCTCCGAAAAATCTCTTGCCGTCGCTTCTTCCGGCGTCAGCGGACGCACGGGGCGCACCGCAAGGCGCGCGTAGCGCACGCCGCGGTCGGTGGCGATGGCGAGAACTTTCAGTTCGGGCGTAACGTGTTCCACGATATATTTGTATTCCGACCAGGAGTAAAGCCCGTCAAGCACCACGTCGGCGTGCTGCAATTTTTCCAAAATGGTGTCTTTCAGTTTCACGGCATAGGCCGCCTGTCCGTATTCGCGGCGGAGTTTTTCGCGCTCGTAGCGCTCGTTTGCGGGCGTGACAGCAAGCCCCTCGCGGCGCAGTTCGTCCATCGTCACCTGCCCAAAATACACGCGCTCCCAGCCGAGTTCTTCAAACCAGGCGGTAGCGTCGCTTTTGCCGGAACCGCACATTCCGACGATCGCAACCAGTTTATGTTTCATATACTTCCCCTTTTCGGCGACAGCGCCGTTTTTTATGGTACTTATAGTATATCTTGTTTTGCGGCGCCTGTCAAGCGCGTCCCTCTCCCCGTGCGCGCATCGTGCGCATTGCGTTGAGAATGGCAAGCACGGCAACGCCCACGTCGGCAAACACGGCAAGCGGCATCTGCCACGCGCCGAAAAGTCCGAACGCGCTGCCCGCAAGCACCACGGCTTTGACGGCAAGAGCAAGAACGATGTTTTCCCGCACGATACGCAGCGTAAATTCGGCGTGCTTTTTCGCACGGGCGAGTTTTGTGAGATCGTCGTCCATTAATACGACGTCCGCCGCCTCGATGGCGGCGTCCGAACCGAGCGCCCCCATCGCCACGCCGACGTCGGCGCGGGAGAGCACGGGCGCGTCGTTGATTCCGTCGCCGATAAACGCCACTTTGCCGCGCGTGCCCGAGGCGAGCAGTTCTTCGATTTTTTCTACCTTTTGCGCGGGTAAAAGCTCGGCGCAGTAGCGGTCAACGCCCGCTTTTTTCGCCACGTCCGCGGCGATATCGGCGCGGTCGCCCGTCAGCATAACGGTTTCTTTGACACCGCAAAAACGAAGCGCCGCGATCGCTTCGGGCGCGTTTTCTTTCACGGCGTCCGCAAGTTCCGCAAAACCGCAATACGTCTTGTTTTTTGCCACAAAAACCGTAGTATACAGATGTTTTCCGAGATCCGCCGTGACGCCGATCTCCGTCATCAGCGCGGCGTTTCCGACCGCGATATCGTCGTTTCCGATGCGCGCCACGATACCGCGCCCGGCATATTCCCGCACCTCGTCCGGCACGGTGAAATCGGGGGCGGCAGCGGTGAGCGCAAGCGCCACGGGGTGATTGGAAGAGGACTCCGCCGACGCCGCAAGGCGCAACAGTTCTTTGTCGGAAATGCCGCACCCGACGGCTCTGACAACGGTGAAATTGCCGTGCGTCAGCGTGCCGGTCTTGTCAAAGGCGACAATTTTCGTGGCGGCAAGAGATTCCAGATCGTCCGAACTCTTGATCAGCACGCCCATACGGGAAGCACCTCCCATTCCTCCGAAAAAGGAGAGGGGCACCGAGATGACCAGCGCGCAGGGGCAGGAAACGATGAGAAAGACCAGCGCGCGGGAGAGCCAACGTGCGAAAGAGGCCGCGAAAGCGCCCGAGAAAAGCGGGGGCAAAAAAGCGAGGCAAATTGCCGATAAGACGACAAACGGTGTGTAATATTTGGCAAAACGCGAGATGAAACGCTCGCTTTTGGATTTGCGCGCCGCGGCGCCTGACATCAGTTCCAGAATTTTTGCCACGGTGGAGTCGGCGTATCGCTTGACGACGCGCACCGTCAATTTTCCGGAGAGATTGGTACAGCCGCTGATCACGCTGTCCCCCACGTCGACGGCGCGGGGGAGAGATTCTCCGGTCAGCGCCACGGTGTCAAGGTCGGATTTGCCCGCCGTCACAATGCCGTCAAGGGATATTTTCTCCCCCGCGCGCACCGTGATCTCCTCGCCGATCTCCACTTCTTCGGGGGATACTTCCGCTTCCTTCCCATCGCGCAAAACGCGCGCCGTATCGGGGCGAAGTTCCATCAACGAAGCGATGGAGCGGCGGCTTTTTCCAACGGCGAGCTCTTGGAAAAATTCACCTGTTTGATAAAAGATCATCACGAAAACGCCTTCCGCAAATTGTTCTTTACCATAAGGGAGAAAGCCGATCGACAGCGCGCCGAGCGTTGCGAGCGACATCAAAAAAGTTTCGTCCAAAAAGTTACCGCGCACGATACGGCGCGCGGCGCTTAACAAGACGTCCGCGCCGGCAAGAAGATAGGCGGGCAGAAAGAGAAGAAGACGCCACACGAGAGGTGTTTCCGGCAAAAAACGTTCGAGAACGATCGCCGCAAGAAGCAAAGCGCCCGAAGAAAGAATGCGGCAAAGATCGCGTTTTTGTTCTCTTTCCATTGTCTTTACCCTTTGATCTTACAATCCGGCTCGATTTTGCGGCAAACTTTCAGAACCCGCGCTTCAACGTCGGCAAATTCCGCGTCGGCGGCTTCCAGCTGCATCGTCTGCATCAGAAAATTGACTTGCAACGACAGAACGCCGCGTTCTTTTTTTGCTTTTTCTTCCATTTTGGCGGCGCAGTGCGCGCAATCCAGGTTTTCCAGGCGGTACGTTTTCTTCATTGTCTTTCTCCTTATTCTTTTATATGGTCGATGCCCAGTGCCAGAATACTGTGCACGTGTTCGTCGGCGAGTGCGTAAAAAACCGTTTTTCCGCTTCGGCGGCAAGAAACCAGTTTGCTTGCCCGCAGAATCCGCAGTTGGTGCGAGATGGCGGAAAGCGTCATACCCAGCAGTTTGGCGATGTCGCAAACGCAGAGTTCGTCCTCAAAAAGCGCGCATAGAATTTTGATACGCGTGCTGTCCCCGAAGATCCGGTAAAGTTCCGCGAGATCGATCAGCGTGTCTTCGTCGGGCAGGCGCTTTCGCACGCGCTCCACCGTTTCCGGGTGCGCGTGCAACATTTCACAGCAAAAATCTTCATTCATACGATCATCCTCACTTGAATAATTGTTCAACTGTATTGTATGACGTTTTTCGGAATTTGTCAAGCGCTTCGGCAAAAAAATCATTGATTTTTTGTAGAAACGTAAACGCCGAGCGCTTGTAAGCCGTTTGTACATAATAAAAGGGAAGCAAAAAATGCGAAAAACTTATTGACAAACGACGCGGGATATATTATAATGGGAGTACAAATCATAAAGGAAGGTGCATTCTTATGCGTAAAATCCTCGCCGCCGTGCTGGCCCTTGTGATGGTCGTTGCGGTTTTTGCCGCTTTGCCCGTCACGGTCAGCGCCGCCAAAACAAGCGATTTCGACAGCTTTACATCCGATATTACCTTTGACCTGCTTGTGACCGAGTTCGCTTACGACACGACTTGTACGAACACCACGATCCCGGAAGTCAAAGAGGCGCGCAAAAACGACAACTGCTATCAATACGTCGAGTTGTACAACAACAGCGACAGCGCGATCGACCTGTATAATCTTTGCCTGCTTCGTCAGCAGGACACCGCTTCCTCGACCGGCTCGATTTGGCGCAACAACAAGACGTTCGGTAACGCCGCCAATGTGACCGAGGCCAAGAAAATGAACTTTGTGGCGGGCGACATCTATGACGGCGTGCCCGACATGACCGCCGCTAAAAAGACCGAGCTCAACACCAGCAAAAAGGCGGGTGTGGAAAACCCCGGTTCCGCCATTCTGCAACCCGGTCAGTTTGCCATCGTTTGGGTTTGGAGCAACGATTGCATCTCCATCTCCACCAAAGAGGGCGGCTCGCTGGCGGCTTCCGCGGGCGGACGCAGCGATTTCCCCCGTTTCCGCGACCACTACGCAACGGTTTCGGGCATTCAGAAATATAAGAACAACAACCCCGGCGACGGTTTCACCGATGAGTTCCAGGCTTTGGAAGACACGCTGATCATCGCCGTGTGCGGTGCTTCCGCCGCTTCTTCCACCTATTGCTGCGATCTTTATAACTACTCTTCGATATTTGCCATCGCCAAACAAGACGTGGAAGTCAATTTGCTCGCCGAAGAAAACGGAAACAGGATTTATTGCTACTTCGGTCAGGATATGGTCGGCCGTAAATCTTTGGGAATGAACGTGCCGGATCAGGTCTCCCTCTATATGCCTGCCGCGTCTACACCCGACCTGCCCAACGCGCTTCTCAAAATCGACTTTGAGTCCGACGAAGGCAACGCGGGTAAAACCTTTGTTCCGAAAGAGGATTACGTCGATCTCGGCACCTCGCTCAGTTATAAAGAGCTTGGCCTCTATACCGCTTCCGAAACGCCTTCGATCGGTGCAATGCCCGCTTATCAATGGGCATACATTGCTCCCGACAAGGTGCCCACGCTTGTAGCGGATGGCAAGACGGCGCTCATTTCCGACTGGGCGACCAACACCGCCATCAAAGACGGCGAAGGACTTGCCGCCGATTGGGCGACCAAAGCGATCGCGGCGGTCGTTGCCGACCGCGCCAAAGCTCCCGAGCAGGTGGATGAACACGCCGAAACCACGCGTGAGGCTGACCAAGATCTGCGCGATCAGGACGAATGGGAGAGACAAAAGGGCTCCAACGCCAAAAAGAAGACTGCCAAAAAGAGCGGTCTTCCCACTTGGGCGCTGATCCTCATCATTGCGGGCGGCGTGCTGGTCGTTGGCGGCGCCACCGTTACGGTGATCTTTGTTGTCAAAGCCAAGAAAAACAATACTGCCGACGCGGAATTTGACGCGGAAGGCGAAGTCGCGGAAGAAGCGGCAGCTCAAGACGTTGCGGCGGAAGAAGCGGCAGAGGCAGAAGACAAAAAAGACGAATAATCGCTATAAATAAATAAGAAAAGATCGCCGCCCGCGGGCGGCGATCTTTTCTTCGTAAAAACCCGCGCGCCGAACAATGGCGTGCGGGTTTTGACAGCGGCGGTGCGGTGCGTATGCGGGCAACCATAGCGCGAAAACCGGCGTTTTACAGTTTTTTCAGTTTGTCAAGGCACTCTCTGCAAACGCGTTTGCCTTCAAACATCACGATATCGTCGGCATTGGCGCAAAAACAGCATGCCGGCTGATATTTTTGCAGGATCACGCGCCCCTCGTCGGTAAAGATCTCCAAAAAATCTTTTTCTTTGATCCCCAACGTTCTGCGGATCTCAATGGGCAGCACAAAACGCCCGAGCTCGTCTACCTGCCTTGTCATACCCGTTGATTTCATAGCGGTTTCCTCCTGTGAAAACTGTGTTTTATCAATGCCATTATAGCATTGTCGAAAAACCTTTGTCAAGCACGAAAAATGGTAATTTATGGTTTTTTAACAAATTATATCCAAAAGCGATCCCCGTATTTGCGCGCCTTCTTCGGGGCGGGTGATTAAAGCGGGCGGGATCCGGCAGAAAATGAGAGAAAGCAAGGCAAAGGAGATGCGATATGATCAAGGGATGCCAAAAAGAAATGGTCGTGTTTGAGACCGAGAAGAGTCGCTTTTTTGAACGGGCGTATTTTATTTTGCGTCCGCAAAACGAAATCGCCCCGTGCGAGGATCTTGTCAGTGAAGCCAATCGCATTATCGCGTCGGGATCGGAGTATTTGACGCGCCGCAAGCGGAAAAACGGCAAGGTCGGATATTTTTTTCTCGGTACGCTTGCGGGGTGCGGCATTTTGCTTGTCTCCCATTTTCTCTTTGGCATTTGAGCCTTGACATTTCGCCGAAGGCGTTGTATAATATAATGAGTATTATTAAAATAAGGAGATTCTATGCCAAAGACAAAAAAGGATAAGGGCAAGATTCGCATTATTCCTTTGGGTGGCTTACAGGAGATCGGCAAAAATCTGACCGTGATCGAATATGAAAACGATATGATCGCGGTGGATTGCGGCTTTGGATTTCCCGATGAAGATATGCCGGGCGTTGACCTGGTGATCCCCGATATTACCTATCTGGAACAAAACGTTCACCGTTTGCGGGGCATTTTTCTGACGCACGGACACGAAGATCACATCGGCGCCATCCCATATGTTTTGCGAACCGTCAGCCCGCCGATCTATGCGACGAAACTGACGATCGGCATTCTCAAAAATAAACTGGAAGAATATGTGTTGCCGCAAGCGCCGCAGTTGAACGTCGTGCGCGCGGGCGAGACCGTGCGCGTGGGCGAGATCGCCGTGGAGTTTATCCACGTTAATCACTCGATCGCGGACGCGTGCTGTCTTGCCGTTCACACACCGCTGGGAACCGTGCTCCACACCGGCGATTTCAAACTGGATCTCACGCCCATCGACGGCGAAATGATGGATCTGACGCGCCTCGGGGAGCTTGGCAAAAAAGGCGTTTTGATGTTGCTTTGCGAGTCCACCAACGCCGAGCGACCGGGATTTACGCCCTCTGAAAAAAAGGTGGGGCAGTCGCTGGAATATATTTTCAACTCGAATCCGCAAAAGCGCATCGTCATCGCCACGTTCTCCTCGAACGTGCACCGTGTGCAGACCATCATCAACGTCAGCGCGCGACACGGCAGAAAAGTTGCCATCACGGGGCGCAGTATGCTCAATATCGTGGGCGCCGCCATCGAGCTCGGATATATGAAAGTGCCCAAAGACGTTTTGGTGGATATTTCCGATATCAAACGCTATAAGCCCGAACAACTCACGCTCATCACCACCGGCAGTCAAGGCGAGCCGATGTCCGCTCTTTACCGTATGGCGTATGCCGACCACACGCAGGTGTCGCTGGGAAGAGGAGACCTTGTCGTCCTTTCTTCCAGCGCTATCCCCGGCAACGAAAAATTGGTCGGACGTATCATCAACAAACTCTCCGGCGACGGCATCGAGGTGCTGCACGATACATCGATCGAAGTGCACGTTTCGGGGCACGCCTGCCAAGAAGAACTGAAACTGATGCAGGCGCTCACGCGCCCGCGTTACTTTATGCCGATACACGGCGAATGCCGACACCTTGCCGCCAACCGGGAACTTGCCCTTGAAATGGGCATTCCCGACCGCAACATTTTCGTGTCGGAGATAGGCAAAGTGCTTGAAATCGACGAGCGCGGCGCGCGCTTCGCCGGTACCGTGCCCGCGGGGCAGGTCCTGGTGGACGGTTACGGCGTGGGCGACGTCGGCAGCGTGGTCCTGCGCGACCGCCGTCATCTCTCGCAAGACGGTCTCATCGTCGTGGTCGCCACCGTGGACGAGGACAGCGGGCTTCTGCTTTCCGGCCCCGACATCGTTTCGCGCGGGTTCGTCTACGTGCGCGAAAACGAGGCGCTGATGGAAGAGGCGCGCAAGACCGTGCAGAGATCTCTTTCCCGCTCGCTTTCCGCCAGCGGTCGCCGGCGGGGGATCGATTACACCCAAGCCAAAACGCAGGTGCGTGACGATCTTTTCGAGTTTCTCTTTGCTAAAACAGGCCGCAAACCGATGATCCTGCCCGTCATTATGGGCGTTTAAGATAGCGCCGGATTTTTCCGAACGACTTTTTAGAAAGAAAATGAGGTAAACTCACAATGGGAAAAGCAAACAGAACGAAACAGACGAAAGCAAGCGCCACGCTTGCCGCCGCGGCGCCCCGCAAAGCCGGAGCGCAGAAGAACACCCCCACCTGGGTGGGAACGCTGATCGTGATTCTTGTCCTTGCGGCGCTGATCCTTTTTGCCGTTTTCAGCATTCTCAACGCGCGCGGCACCTTCCTGCGCGCCCGCAAGGTGTTGAAGAGTGAAAACTATGAGATCACCGTTCCGATGCTGTCGTATTTCACAAACGCCAAATACCAAGAGGTGCTTGCCAACAACCGCGCCAGAGCCGAACAGTGGGGCATTTCCGAATCGATGCTTGCCATCGGCGGCGGTGAGGGCGGCGACGCGCTGGATAGTTCCAAATCCCTTTCGGCTCAAATTTACAGCAAAACGACCGACGCCGCCGGCAACGAAGTGGTGGTCACGTGGCTGGAATATTTCCGTGACGCCGCCGCTACGCAGGCAAAACAGATCCTTGTGATGTGCGAGCAGGCAAAGCGCCTGGGGCTGACGCTGACCGACGAGCAAACGCAGAACATTGAACAGCAGCTGGCAGACCTCAAAGCAGAGGCGAAACTGTACAATTATTCCACTTCCGGCTTCATTTCCGCCGTATACGGCAAAGGCGTGCTGCTCAAAGATATTCGTCAGATGATGACGCTCTCGCAACTTGCCGCCAATTATGCGGAGATGCGGATCGAGGAGTGCAACGACGCCGTGACCGACGAGCGCATTCTTGCTTATTATCAAGAGCACCAAAGCGAGTTTGATACCTATGTCGACTTTGTGGGCTACACTTTTACGGCAACCTTTACGCCCGTTGAAAATTCGGACGATCCCGATGCGGCGCTTGCGGAAAACGCGGCAAACAAAGATCAATATGAAGCCGAGCAAACCAAATACGCCGCGCGCGTGGAGGCGCTGAAAGCCACCGCCACGCAAACCGAGTTTACTAACCTCCTGCGGCAGTATTTGCACGAGGATTTCCTCAATGCCGAAAAAGAAAAACTGTTGGCGGATAAGGAACCCGGCGCCACGCTCTCCGATCTTGAAATCGCCGATTGTGAGAACCGCGCGGCGGAATCGGTGCAGACCGCACTGGACGAGGCGACCGTTGAAAACTACGGCGACGGTTCTTCCGTCACCGTTGCGAACAGTGACATCGCCGCCTGGCTGACAAGCGAGACCCGTGCGGCAAACGACACGGAAAAGTGGGAGCACGCGCACGAAGTCGTGATTTCCGGCGAGAATGTGTATGAGGAAGCCGATTCCGAATATTCCGCCTATATCGTCACGCGTCCCAACCATCCTTCAACAGAGCGCAGCGTTTCGCATATCCTCTTTAAAGCTACCACCTATAACGATCTCACTTCCACCGAAGCGCTGACCGGCACCGCCAAGGCACTTGCCGACAAGGTGCTTGCGCGCGACGGTAAAGTGACGGCGAGCGCTATGGCGAAGGAATTGCTTTCGGAGATGATGGAAAAGGGACTTCTCACCGCGCACACCGAGGGCGACAAGACTTGGTATTCGATCAAGACCGCCGATTTCCGTGAATACGGCGAACTGTTGACGGAAGACAGTTCTGTCGATTACGACGAGGTGAAGAAAGGCGAGATGGAAGCCGGCTTTGAATACTGGCTCTTTGACGAAGACCGCCATATCGGCGAGATCTCGTATCCCGACGCCGTGGAAACCACTTACGGACAGCACTTGATGCTTTATCGCGGCGAGCACTGGTACACCCACATTGCCGAGGAGATCAGCGACAGCGATTACGAAGCGATCGTCAGCGACCTTGTGGAAAAGACGCCGATCACCTATAACGCCAAAAATCTCAAATNNGAGCCGCTTTGCGTGCGATATTTTGATCCCCAAAGGAGTTTTTATGGTCGTTGAACCTCAAAAAACCACAGTTGCCTTTCGTTGTCCGCATTGCGGTTGCGGCGTGATGAGTGCCGTCAGTCTTTTTTCGGTAAAAGGCTCGATGGTGCGCCTCAAATGCGATTGCGGCAAAAGCGAAATGGACATTGTGCCGGATGGAAACGGCAAGGTGCGCCTGACGGTCCCGTGCATCATCTGCCCCAATCCGCACCATTTTACCGTGAGCGAAAAGATCCTTTTTGACAGCGAACTTTTCGTGCTCCCTTGCCCCTATACCGATCTCAATATCGCGATGATGGGCGAGGTCAACCACGTGAAAGCGGAACTTTCCCGCACCGAACTGCAACTGCTTGATTTGATGGAAGAGCACGGCATCGCCGATTTTTCGGCTTTGCACGACAGCGAGAAGCGTGCTATGCCCGATCCGCAGATCCTTGACATCGTGCTGTTTGTGATTCACGATCTCGACGCGGAAGGCAAGATCACCTGCAAGTGCCAAAACGCGGGAGAGGGCGAATACGACGCCGAGATCTTGCCCGAAGGCGTGCGCGTTTCCTGCCGCAAATGCGGCGCCGCGACCACCATCGCCACCGACTCGTTTTTGAAAGCCAACGATTTTCTCAACTGCGAATCGCTCAAATTGACGTAACAAGGAGTTTCTATGCCTTCCCCTATATCAGAAAAAAGCAAAGTGCAGAAGATCTCTCCGGGTGACCTTTCTTCCTTTCGCCGCGTGATCGCCGTGACGAGCGGCAAAGGCGGCGTCGGAAAATCCATGGTCACTTGTCTGCTTGCCGTGCTTGCGCGTCGGCGGGGCTTGCGCGTCGGCATTCTGGACGCCGATCTTACGGGTCCGTCGATCCCGCGCGCGTTCGGCGTCAAAGAACCGCTGACCGAAAGCCAAGACGGCTTTTATCCCGCGACAAGCAAGACCGGCATTGAGATCGTTTCCGCCAATTTGATGTTGCCGAGCGAAGACACGCCGCTGATCTGGCGCGGCTCGCTTCTCTCGGATCTTACCGAACGTTTCTTTTCGGGCACGGTGTATGACGACCTCGATCTGCTCCTCGTGGATTGCCCGCCCGGCACGGGAGACGTGCCGCTGACGGTGTTCACGCGTTTTCCGCTCTACGGAGCGGTGGCGGTCACCTCTCCGCAGGAGGCGGTCACGCCTACGGTGGAAAAATCACTGCGTATGGCGGAAAAAGTCGGCGTACCGATCCTCTCGCTTGTGGAAAACTTTTCGTATATCGAATGCCCGCGTTGTCACGGAAAACACGCGCTCTTCGGGGCGGGAAAACTTGACGAGACCGCCGCGAAACACCATATCCCCGTGACTGCCAAAATGCCGATCTCGCAAAAGCTTGCCGGCGCCGCCGACCGTGGAATGATCGAACTGTTTGAAGGCGATTTTCTTGACGCGGTGTGCGACGTTATATTGAAAGGACTGGAAGAATGAACGAAAAAGATGTTGCGATCCGACTTTTTTTGGAAGGCGCAAATTGTGCGCAGGCGGTTTTTCTCGCCTTTGCGCCGCGTTGCGGGATCGACCGCGACACCGCGGTGCGCCTTGCCGCGCCGTTTGGCGGCGGAGTGGGCAGACAGCGTGAAGTGTGCGGCGCCGTTTCGGGTATGTGTATGGCGGCGGGATTGCTTTACGGCTATACCGATTTCACGGACACGGCGGCAAAGACCGAGCACTATCGCTTGATACAGGAACTCTGCGACGCTTTCCGAGCGCGTTTCGGCAGCATCGTCTGCCGCGATCTTTTGGGCAGTAAACAGGCGTTCACCTCGCCCGAGCCCGATCCGCGCAACGAAGAATATTACAAAACGCGCCCCTGCGCAAGGCAAGTCGGCGCGGCGGCAGAGATCCTTGCCGACTACATAGAGAAGCATCCGATCGTATGAAGACGAACGATATGGAGCGCGCCGCGCCCGATCTGCGTACCGTCAGCACCGCCGCGCTCGCCTACCTCGGCGACGCCGTGCTGGAAATTGCCGTGCGCCGGCGACTGCTGGAATGCGGTTACGCCTCTTCAAAATCGCTCAATGCCCACGCGCGCGACTTTGTCAGCGCGCCGGCGCAGTCGCGCGCCGTGGAGCGGCTTTTGCCGCATTTGACCGAAGAGGAGCGCGATCTTTTTCGGCGCGGGCGCAACATCGGACACACAAACACCCCAAAGCACGCCACCGTGACCGAATATCGCCTGGCAACGGGGCTTGAAACGCTTTTCGGCGCGCTGTATTTGGAGAAAAAAGAAGACCGGATCGCCGCGCTCTTTGCGCTGGCATATCCGGCGGAAAATACAAAAGGAGAAGATTGATGAAAAACCCCGTCATTGCGATCCGCGTCCGTGACATCGGCACGATGACCGCCGAACTTTATCCCGAATACGCTCCCCGAACCGTGGAGAACTTTTTGCGTCTCGCGCGTGAAAAATTTTTTGACGGACTGATCTTTCACCGCGTGATCAGCGGTTTTATGCTGCAAGGGGGCGGATTTACCCCCGATATGCGGCAGAAAAACGCGCCCGCCATCAAAGGAGAGTTTGCCGCAAACGGTTTTCGCCAAAACACCCTGCGCCACACGCGCGGCGTGCTTTCGATGGCGCGCACGGGAGACCCGAACTCGGCTTCCTCGCAATTTTTCATTATGCACGCGCCCGCGCCCTATCTTGACGGACAGTATGCCGCTTTCGGCAAGGTGATCTCCGGCGACGAGTTCATCGACACGATCGCCAACGTGGAGACCGGCAGTTACGGATACTATATGCAGGACGTGCCGCTCTCGCCCGTGGTGATCGACACCATCGAAGTTTTGGAAAGCGAATAAAAAAAGAACCCATATGGGTTCTTTTTTTAAGTTTCGAGTTCGCTTTTGAGGGTGCGGTTCATCAGGCGGTGCATCGCGTCCGCGGGTTTACAACCGTTCTCGATAATGTCAAAGACCGCCTCCGTGATCGGCATTTCCACCCGATATTTGGCGGAGAGTTCCATCGCGGCGTGCAGGGCATAATAGCCTTCCACCACCATACCGATCTCACGCGCGGCTTCCTCATACGTATAGCCTTTGCCGATCAGTTCTCCGCAACGGTTGTTGCGGCTGTGGACCGACGTGCAGGTCACGATCAGATCTCCGATGCCGGCAAGCCCCATAAAGGTGCGCCGCCGCGCGCCCATAGCGAGTCCCACGCGCGTGATCTCGGAGATGCCGCGCGTCATCAGCATTGCTTTTGCGTTGTCTCCAAAGCCCATTCCGCGCGTGATGCCCGCCGCCAGAGCGATGATGTTTTTCAGCGCGCCGCACAGTTCCACCCCCAAAATGTCGGTGTTGGTGTAGGCGCGCATCGCGGAAGAAGCAAAGATCTCCGCGATCTTTCTTGCCGCCGCCTCGTCCTCGCACGCCGACACGATGGAGGTCGGCTGTCCGATCGCCACCTCTTCGGCGTGGGTGGGACCGGAGAGCGCCGCTACGGTGTAGGCAAGATCGGGGCGATTTTTCGCGATGACGTCTTCCATCACCTGCGTCATCGTCAAAAGCGTGCCGCTTTCAAGTCCTTTGGAGGCATTGACAAGCAGGGTGTTTTGCGGCAGAAAAGGAAGCACCCGCTCGGTCGTGGTGCGGATAAACTTGGAAGGTACGACGAAAAGCACAAGTTCGGTGTCCCGCACGCTCTCTCCAAGGTCAGCGGTATATACGATGCCCTCCGGCAACACAGCCCCCGGCAAATTGGGGTGTTTGCGCGTTGCTTGAAGCGCCTCGATCTCCTGTGGCAGAGCCGACCAGACCGTCACCTCGTGCCGGTTTTCCGCGAGCAAAATGGCAAGGGCGACCCCCCAGGTGCCCGCGCCCAGAACCGTAATTTTCAAAACGATTCCTCCTTTACGGTGTCCCGCCGTCTTTGCGGCGCTGTTCTTACCCTTATTGTAACATAATTCGTCAAAAATAGCAAGCCAAAAAGAAAAGAAGCCCCCGACGACAGTCGGGGGCTGCTTTTACGGGATCAGCAAGAATTTCACGCCTTCAAGCGACGCGCTCTCACCAGGCGCCTCGGCGGAGATACCGTTGGCGCCCGCAAGCGTTTCGGGGGAGAGCCCGTAGCGGCAGGAAACGCTCCACAGCGTATCCCCCGGCGCGGGGTAGCAGATCTCGATATCGGAGCGGGATCGCGGCTCGGCGGGCGTAAACGTCGCTTCGCGCAAGACGCGCACGGGCGTTGGCGTTGTGGAAACGAGAGAAAGCTGCACTTCCGCGTCGGCGCGAAGCCCGTCGTGTCCCGCGCTCACGCGGCAAAGCGGCACTTCCGCCGTGGCGTTGACGCGCTCAAATTCGCCTTTCGTTTCGCACCGGAAGGGGAAACGGATCTCCGCCACGCTGTATTCGCCGCCCTCGTCGCACAGCACGTGGCAGACGATGTCTCCCGCAAGCACCGTTTTGCCGTCTTCCGCCGTCTGTTCCCGCACCTGCGCTTCGGCAAAAGAATCCAGTATCCGCGCGTTTTTCGTCACGCCGGCTTTTTTATAGGGGGTATCGCCCGACACGCTGAACGTCTGATTGCAGCAAGCGCCGGCGCGCCATATCTTTTCTTCGCGGTAGCGGCGATCCGCCGTCATTCCGGGCAGGAAAATATCCTGCACCAGCGCCACGGGCCTTTCGCGTTCCCCGCGCGCCGACAGCGTCACGCGCCCGCCGAGCAGAATTTTCCCCTCCTCGATCTCGGCGCGAATATCCGAGAGACAGCCGCTTGCCGTCACGCGGCTGTCGGGTGTCATATCCTCCACCGGAACGTCGTTTTCAAAACGCACTTTCTGCACGATGGGGTATGGCTCCGCGTCTTTTTCACCCTCGGGTGAGAGCAGCAGATGAAAAATCGCCTCTCCCCGACAATGTGCCGCGCCCATACCGGCGCTTACGTCTTCGAGAAACACATCGCCGTGCGTGGAGATCAGGCGCAAGTCTCCCTCACATTCGGTGGAAATTACATCGCTCACTTCAAAACTCTCGCGCCCCGCGGGAAGCATTTCGCCGCTTTCGGCAAAATCGGAAAGGTATAAGATTTCGTTGCCCCGCTCGCCCTCTCCCGTGGTCTTGACGGAGAGATCCTCCTTTGCGTACCCTTTGACGTCTGCGCGCATACGACACCGCAGTGACAGTTTTCGCGGCCCCAGCACACGGCTGACAAGGCTTTCCGGAGTGACGTTCGCAAAGATCTCCGCGCCCTCTTTTTCCATCGGCAACGAAAAGGCGTAACTGTCCTCCCGCGTCTCGCCGTAAAGGCACCCGTCGGGACCTACGTATAAAATATCGTAAAAGCAAGCGCCGGAAAAATCCGCTTTTCCGCCGCCGATAAACGAGGCGGGCGGCATCACGCGGGGGCGCACCCAAAGTAACCGACTGATCTCACTGCGATAATCCGGCAGTGTGATCTCGGTATTCGTTTCGATCGGCAGAACCTTTTCCATCCATTCGGTTTGCACGGTCTCCTGCTTGTTTTGTTCCATAAACGCCTCTCCTTTTCGCAAAGTCAATTTACTGTATGCGAAAGCCGCCCTGATTATGAATCGGGGCGGCCGGAGGGCGCGCATTATCTTTTGCCGATTTCAAGGATCTCGCGCTCGGCGCGCTCCTTGCTTTCAAACAGGAGAGCGTGATAGCCGAACGAGCGCGCCGCGGCAATATTGTCGGCGTTATCGTCAAGGAAAATACACTCCGCGGGATCAAGGGCGTATTTTTCTTCCAGAGCGCGAAAGATGGCGCGGTCGGGTTTGAGTTCTCCCACTTCATAGGAGATCACGCCGCCGTCCACAGCGTCGAGAAAGTCCATTTTCGGGCGGTTTGCCTCAAAAGAAGTTTTACCGAAGTTGGAAAGCAGAAAGACACGGTAGCCGCGCGCGCGCAGATCCGGGATCCAATCGCGCGCGTAAGGATAGGTTTCGATCAGATATTCGGGATGCGCGAAAAGCGTGTAGACGTCGTTTGCGTATTCTCCCGCCAGCGCCGCACAGCGTGCGGCGATCTCGGCGTCGGAGAGCACGCTGCGGTCGTATTCGTTCCACCACGGTCCTTTGACGGTCGCCGCGGTCAGCACGGCGCGTCGCTCACCCGTAAAGCCGAGTTTGTCAAACGCTTTTTGCCAACAAAACTCTGCCAAAACGTTTCCTATATCAAAAACAATATTGCGGATCATTTTTTGCCTTTCATTGGACCGCAACGCCTGTCTCGACCTTTTCAAGAGAGAGCGGAGCAAGCATCAGCGTTTTTTCAAAATCTCGCGCCACCACGCGGGCGCTTACGGTGGCGTCAAAATCGGTGTTGAGCAGATAGACCGTGCCGTCGGGATAGACGGTGTAGCGCACGGCGTCGGGGGCGGCGACTTTCACCCGGGCGTGCGCCGCGCCCGCGCGGCAGAGTTCGCGCACGAGAAAGCGATAAAGCGGGTAGATCGCGTCGGCGCCCGGGTATTCGGTCGTGGTCATCAGGATCGCCGTGCCCTTGCCGAGTTTATGCTCAATCAGGGCGGGCGTGCCGGGATGATCGAAGTCTCGGAAAGAGTCCTCCAACGTCGCGGTGACCGTGCCACCGCAGAGTTCGACCTCTGCGTAAGCGGCGTATCCCATCGCGTAAAGGGGATCGCCGAAATTGTACAGCGCGCGGGGATAGAGCAGATCCTCAACCGCGCTGTCGGTGCGGAACTTGACGCCCAGAGCCGAGCGCGTGGTTTTGCCCGTGAGGCGACAGCCGAAAAGGCGGGAGAGATCGCCGCCGTTCACCGGCGAGAACGCGCCGTTCCGTTTTGCGGCGGTCGAAAGGTGCGCCGCGCTCATCAGGAGCGTGCCGCCCCCTTCCACAAATTTTTCAAGGCGGGAGAGTTGATCCGCGGTCATCGTGTTCCAGCCGCAGTAAACGAGCGTGTCGTAGTGCGCCATCACGTCGGCGGGCGCCGCGGCGGGCAGGAGATCGTAAGTGCCGTAAGGGGGGAGCGCCGAGAGATCAAGCCCCGCGGCGGCGTAACTGTCAAACTCCCACCACCCGCGCTTTTGCCCGATCTCGGAGAGGATCGACCAACTCCATTCGGGGGTGTTGTAGCCCCACTCTTCGCCCTCGTATTGACAAAAGGAGACATCGCCGAGCGGCGCGCCGCTACGTCCTTTGCCCGCCCACGCGTCGAGATTTCCCTGTACGAACGCCGTTTTCACGATGGGATCGCACAAGGGGCGCTTGTCCTTTTTGATATATGCGCCGAAGTCGTTGATAAAGTTGCGGAATTCGGTGCAGATCTCGCTGTCGCGCTCATAGCGGCGACCGTGTGCGGTCACCAGTTCGTCGCCGCTCTCGTGGCAAAGCACGCGCGTGCCTTGCATATAGGCGTATTTATATGCCAATTCCGCGCGCGCCCGTTTGAGCGCGTCGTCGTGATAATGTCCCGCGAACCATTCGTGCGCGATATAGGAGCCCCAAAGCGGTGCGTGGTAGGCGCGCGCCGCGCCGCGCACGCTTGCCACCAGCGCGGCGGGATCGTAAACCATCAGTTCCGCCAAGGGGAAAGTGGTGCCGGCTTCCAGATTATAGTGTGACAGCGCGCTTGCTTCCACCACGCCGACGCCGATCTTGTCAAGACCAAGCTCGCGCTCGATCTTCATAAACTTGTCCACGGCGTTGATGTATTGCTCTTTTGCCGCCTGCATGTCGGGCATTTGCTGTTTCGGTATCTTGCCATCGGTAAAATATCCTACGAAACGGTTGCAAAACTGCGTGCCGAGTTCACCCAGCGAATCGCCGAGAAAGTATTCGCCCGCCGTCTCCCGCATCGCTTTTACGGTTTCGGGGGTGAGATAACTGCCTTTTTCGGGATCGCGGATCGTATAGAGGAACAGAAAATAAATTTGATGCGCGGCAAGATAACGTGCCCACTCTATGAAATATGTCTGATCGACGGGCGTGTTGCCCGGGCGTATGGTCACAAAGTTCATACCGCGATCCACGCAGTTTTCTTTCAACTCGCGCGCGATGCTTTCGGGGTCAAAGCCGTGCTCGCCGATATGAAGACCGTATAACATTTCTTTCATTTGTTGTTCTCCTTCAAAAGCGGGAATATGGATGTTATAATTGTACCATATCGCGCAAAAAAGGTCAATATTTTCGGTAAAAAATGCGTCTTTTTACGAAAGGGAAGACGGCGTTGAAAAACACTTGCCAACGCGGCGTATATTTGGTACAATAAAAGTGTACCGTAAGGTATAGAAAAAGAAAGGTGTGTAACGATTATGAACAAGTTTATGCTCAACGAAACCTCCTATCACGGCGCGGGCGCCATTGCGGCGGTGCCGCAGGAAATGCAAGCGCGCGGCTTCAAAAAAGCCTTTGTCGCAAGCGACCCCGACCTTGTCCGCTTCGGCGTTACGGCAAAAGTGACCGATCTGCTTGCGGCGGCGGGCATTGCTTTTACGCTCTATTCCGACATTAAACCCAACCCCACCATTGAGAACGTGCAAAACGGCGTGCGCGCTTTCAAAGAATCGGGCGCGGATTGCATCGTCGCCATCGGCGGCGGTTCCTCGATGGATACTTCCAAAGCCATCGGCATCATCATCACCAACCCGGAGTTTGCCGACGTCCGTTCTCTTGAAGGCGTCGCGCCCACCAAAAAGCCCTGCGTGCCGATCATCGCGGTTCCCACCACCGCCGGCACCGCCGCGGAAGTGACGATCAATTACGTCATCACCGACGTGGAGAAAAAGCGGAAATTCGTTTGCGTCGACCCCCACGACATCCCCGTTGTGGCGGTGGTTGACCCCGAGATGATGTCCTCGATGCCCAAAGGGCTCACCGCGGCGACCGGTATGGACGCGCTGACGCACGCCATCGAGGGCTATATCACCAAAGGCGCGTGGGAACTTTCGGATATGTTCCACCTCAAAGCAATCGAGATCATCGCGCGCTCGCTGCGCGACGCGGTTGCCAACAAGCCGCAAGGCCGCACCGATATGGCGCTTGGTCAATACGTGGCGGGTATGGGCTTTTCCAACGTGGGTCTCGGCGTTGACCATTCGATGGCACACACCCTCTCCGCGTATTACGATATGCCGCACGGCAAGGCTTGCGCCACGCTGCTGCCGACCGTGATGGAATTCAACGCGCCCGCCACCGGTGAGAAATACCGCGAGATCGCCCGCGCAATGGGCGTCAAAGGCGTGGACGCGATGACGCAGGAAGAATACCGCGCGGCGGCGGTGAACGCCGTCAAACAGTTGGCGGAAGACGTGGGTATCCAATGCACGCTTGCGGGCGTGGTGAAAGAGGAAGACCTGCCGCAGTTGGCGCTGGACGCGTTCAACGACGCCTGCCGTCCCGGCAACCCGCGTGAGGTGAGCGTCGCCGAGATCGAGGCGCTTTACCGTAGTCTGATGTAAACGTAAATTCTGACTTTCGGCGTAAAGCCGAAACAAAAAGAGCCGCGCGCGGCTCTTTTTGTTTTGGCGAGATGGGCGGAGCGGGATTTGCGCGTGTGCGCGAAAGGGCGGTTTCCACCGCCCTTGCCCCCTAACCCCCACTCTGCGGCAAGACTATCTTGCCGCAGAGTGCTTTTGTGTTTGGCTTATTTGCGATACCAATAATAGTTGTAATAAGTCGATCTCAAATTGCTCGCGTTGGTGCTTGCGTTCGTCACCGTCATATTCGTGCCGCTTGTGGCATTGTATGTTTGTGTTACATACCAGCCCGTCGTGTTGGCAAATGTGACGCTCGTGAGATTGTAGCAACGAAACGCATAATTGCCGATGCTCGTCACACCCGCGGGGATCGTGATGTTCGTGAGATTGCTGCAACAGGAGAACGCCCAATCGCCGATTTCCTCCACGCTCGCGGGGATCGTGATGCTTGAGAGATTGCTGCAATAGTAGAACGCATATTGATTGATTTCCGTGATACCTTCCGGCAAAGTAAGATCTGTTTCATTACCCGTATAGCCGACCAAAATCTTATCTTCGCCATCGGTATAGATGATATATCCGTTTTCATCTGTCGAGAGTTTACTGCCGCCCTCTGTGGTATATATGTTCTTGGCATAATATCCCACTTCACCATTGCTCGAACCTCCTGCCGTGATCGTGAGAGCAGAACGGTTATACACTTCTACAAGTTTGTAGCAACCGGAGAACGCAGAATCGCCGATGCTCGTCACGCTCGCGGGGATCGTGACGCTCGTGAGATTGCTGCAATCACGGAACGCACCACCGCCGATGCTCGTCAGTTGGCTGTTCTCTGCAAAGGTGACGCTCGAGAGACTGCTGCATTCAAAGAACGCACTAGCGCCGATGCTCGTCACGCCACCGGGAATCGTGATGCTCGTGAGATTGCTGCAACGCAAGAACGCAGAATTTCCGATGCTCTTCAGTTGGCTGTTCTCCGCAAAAGTGACACTCGTGAGATTGCTACAACAGTCGAACGCTAAATTGCCGATGCTCGTTACGCTCTCGGGAATCGCAATGCTTGTCAAATTACTACAACTCCAAAACGCGGAATTACCAATACTTGTCAGTAGACTATTTTTTGCAAAAGAGATACTTTGTAAAGCCATTGGAATTGTACTATTATGACTCAAAAACGCAGAACCGCCGATGCTCGTCACACTTGCGGGGATTGCGATATTTGTCAAACATATGCAATCACAGAACGAAAAATCGCCGATGCTCATCACACCCTCGGGAATCGTAATGTTTCTTAGTCCGCTACAACCGAAGAACGCATAATTGCCAATGCTCGTCACGCCCTCAGGGATCGTGATGCTCGTGAGATTGCTGCAACCGGAAAACGTAAAAGAACTGATACTTCTTAATTGGCTATTTGAGGCGAGATGAATGCTTCTCAAATTGCTACAATTATAAAACGCGTAACTGCCTATAAACTTCACACTTTCAGGAATATCTATCCTATACGCTTGACATTTTTGAAATGCATACTCGCCTATACTGCTTACCGCCTTTCCCTTATAAGTCGCAGGAATAATTACAGCGGTCAAATCATCAGAAAAACCTGCCACTTCGTAAGTGTCATTTTCCGTTTCTGCAAAAATCAAACCGACAACATCATTTTGATCTGTAAGTTCAGCGATTTGCGCTTCTAATGTCACCATTTTTGTTTCGTACTCGGTGCGAAGCGTGTTCAAAGCGGCAGTGTTGTCCGCGTCGGCTTTCTCCAACGCCGTTTTCGCCGCTTCGTATTCGGCGCGGAGCGTATTCAAAGCGGTGGTATTATCTGCGTCGGCTTGTTCAAGCGCTGTCTTTGCCGCTTCGTATTCGGCGCGGAGCGTGTTGAGCGCCTCTTGATTGGCGGTATCCGCAGCCAAGAGTTCCGCCGCTTTGGCGGTATATTCTTCCGTCAGCGCGGCAAGGTCGCCGTTTATACTCTCATCCGCCGCTTGCAGATTCTCCACATCTGTTTGATGTGTTTCATCTTGTTCGCCGTCTTTGGCTTGCAGGGCTTTGATCGCCTCTTGCGCCTCGGAGAGCGCTTTTTGCGTGTCGGCAAGAGCGGTCTTGGTATCGGCAAGGGAAGTTTGCGCGTCGGAGAGCGCGGTTTTCAGTTCTTCCAAGTCGGCGCTTCCCGCCGCGACCTCGCCTTCTTCACACCCCGCGAGAGGCAAGAGCATCGCCGCGCAAAGGCAGAGCGCAAGGCACGCGGCAAGGGTTTTCAGCAGTTTTCTCTTCATCGTCTTTTCTCCTTAAAATAAAAAAGTGCGCCAACCGAAGTCAGCGCACCGAAAAACGCAAACCCCGATTTGTCGCCAAACAAATTAAACAAGCGGAAGCAGAGCCTTTTATCCCTTACACCGCGTCGATGAGGTTTGCGTTTTTACCAAACTCACGACGTCGCATACGGATAAAAGGCATATTGCACCCTTGGGCAAATGTCTGCTTTTGCTCTATTTAATTTGTTTGGCGCTTTCATTATAGCAAAGTGCGCGGGGATTGTCAAGCGTTTCGGTTTGCCGCAGTCTCCCGTTTTGTGCTCCGTAAAGTTATTTTTCACGCGCCTTTTCGCATAAAAAAAGGAAAAGGCGGCACAATAAGGGAGAAGACAAAAAAGGGGGCACAACGGTATGCAAAACGCCTTGTTTTATACACGGTGCGGGGTGGAGAGCGCCGCCTCGGTGGTGGGGCAAATGGAGCGGAAAGGTCCGATCGGCGCGTGTTTCGATCTCTCCTCCGAGGACGACCTTTTCGGTCAGAAAACTTGGGAAAAAGCCGAATCGGAGATGCAGCGCTTGGCGCTCAACACGGCGCTTGCCAAAAAGGGACTTGCCGAGGACGCGCCGGAGATCATTTTTTCGGGCGATCTGCTCAATCAATGCATCGGCGCGGCGTACGGCCTCAAAGATTTTCCCGCGCCCTATTTCGGGCTTTACGGCGCGTGTTCCACCGCCGCCGAGGGGATCATTCTCGGCTCGCTCCTCGTAACGGGCGGCTTTTGCCACCGCGTGGCGGCGCTGGCTTCCTCACACAACTGCACGGCGGAGCGTCAATACCGTGCGCCCGTGGAATACGGCGGACAGCGCGCGCAAACCGCGCAATGGACGGTGACGGGCGCGGGCGCGTTTCTCCTTTCCGACGCGGAGTGCGCCGTGTCGGTGCGGGCGGTTATGCCCGGCAGCGTGGTGGAAAAAGGCGTCAAAGACGTGGGCAATATGGGTGCGGCGATGGCGCCCGCCGCCGCCGACACGCTTCTGCGGTTTTTCGCGGCAAGCGGCACGTCTCCGCACGATTTCGATCTGATCGCCACAGGGGATCTCGGATACGAAGGCGGCGATATTTTGCGCGATCTGATGCGCCTTTCCGGCGTGGAGTTGGGTGACGTATACAACGATTGCGGTATGATGATCTACAACCGTAAAACGCAGGATACCCACGCGGGCGGCTCGGGGTGCGGCTGTTCCGCCGCCGTGCTTGCCTCGTATCTGCTCCCCAAAATGGAGCGCGGGGAACTTCGCCGCGTCCTGATTCTCGGCACGGGCGCGATGATGAGTCCGCAGGCGATCCAGCAGGGCGAGGCGATCCCCGCGGTGGCGCATCTCGTGTATCTTGCGGGAAAGGGGGTAGAATGATGCAAGTTTTCCTTAAATTGATCATCGCTTTTCTCGTGGGCGGGGCGCTTTCCGTCGTGGCGCAAGTACTGATCGACAAAACCAAACTGACGCCCGCGCGCATTTTGGTCGGTTTCGTGGTGCTGGGGGTGTTTCTCGGCGCGGTGGGGGTTTACGGACCGTTTGCCGAGTTTGCGGGCGCGGGCGCGACCACGCCGCTTTCGGGTTTCGGGTATTTCATCTCGAAAGGCGTGCGCGAGGCGGTGGACGAGCGCGGGGCGCTGGGCATTTTCACCGGCGCGCTCAGCGCCGCCGCGCTCGGCACGACCGCGGCGCTTTTCTTCGGGCTCATCGCGGCGCTCTTTACACGCGGAAAGCCGCGCGGATAATAAAAAAGCAGGCTTTCACAGCCTGCTTTTGTTTTTTCGCGCTTCCCAATCCTCTTTGGTGAGCGCGGCGTAACCGATGTCGCGGTAGGCGCCTTTTATCAGCATCGCGCCGCGGTGAATACCCTCTTTTTGCATACCGATTTTTTCCATCACGCGCACCGACGCGGCGTTTCCGCGTATATAGCGTGCTTCGATGCGGTGCAATCCGAGAGTTTCAAAACCGATTTGAAGCACCGCCGTCGCCGCTTCCGCGGCGAGCCCGCGCCCGCGGAACGCGGGGTTCAGCACGTAGCCGATCTCACCGACGTTGTGGGGGAGATCCAGCCGCGCAAAGCCGCAGGTACCGATCATTTTGCCGCTTGCGCGCTCCACCACCGCCCACTCGTGGCAAAGCCCCGTGCGGTAGCGCGCCGAGAGAAATTCGAGATAGCGGCGCGTGTAGCCGACGTCGGGGTGAGGGCTCCAAAGGAGAAACTCCGTCACGGCGCTGTTTTTGGCGTATTCAAACATATCCGCGGCGTCGTCGGCGCGTAAGGGACGCAAGAAAAGGCGCTCGGTCGTGAGCGTGGGCAAATGCGAGAAAAAATGCAGTTCGGTCTCTTTGCGCATCGTGCTCTCCTTTCTCGCCGCGCGGCGGAATATTCGGTAATATCATTATAGTCCGCGGGCGGGAGAATTGCAAGAGATTTTCGGGAAAACCCATATTTCGCTTGTTTTTTCGCGGTAAAACGCTTATAATAAGAGCGAGTGGGAAAGGAGGAGAACGCGATGGACGGATACCTTAAAAACTGCCTTTTTCCCGTGATGCTCGGCTCCAACGCGCTCTGTCACGCCTGCGTGCGGAAAATGCAGCGTTTTTACGGCAGCAAAAGTACGGTGCTGACCGGCGGCAGGGCGCTGACGTTGCGTTTTTTGCCTTTTGTGCGCGTGGTCGACGCGCCGCCCGACCTGCCCGATGATATTTTACTTGAAATTTTGAGCGAACTCGGCGATGCTTCCGCGGTTTATCTGCCGGTGCTGATCCTTTGCGATCCGGCGTATGGGGATTTCGTTTTTCGGAACCGCGACACACTGCAAGCGCGCTTCATTTTGCGCAACGGCGCGGAATTGACGGGGGAGAACTATGCTGTTTTCTGAATTGATGCAAAATATCGCATACCGTTTGGCACCTGATTCCGCTTTTCCCGCGCCGTTTACCGTCACGGGCGTCTGTCGCGACGCGGACAATGCAAGTGCGGGAACGGTGTTCGTTTGCGCCGACAGCGATCTTTATCCGGCGCGTCTTGCCGCGCCGCGCGCTTATGCGCGCGGCTGTCGTGTCTTTATCGCCGCGCACGAGGTGCCGTTGCCCGCGGACGCCGCCGTTTTGCTGGTCGAGGACATAGAGACGCTTGCCGCCGAACTTGCCGTGCGGTTTTACGGTGAAACCGCACGAAATCTCACCGTTATCGGCGTTTGCGGCGGGCTTGGCAAAACTTCGGTCATCCTTTCTTTTCTTGATATGGCGCGCCGCGCGGGACGCTCGGCCGCGGCGATCTGCCGCGAGGGCGTTTTGAAAGGCGGCACGCTCACGCGCGGAAAGCGCCGCGCGCCGGACGCGTTTGATCTGCAAGCCTTTCTCACGGCTCTTGCGGAAGATAAAACCGAGATCGCCGTGGTGGAGATCTCAACGTATATGCTGTTACAAAAGAGCGCGTTTTCGATACCGTTTGCCGCCGTTTTGTGTACCAACACCGATTTTGCGCGAGAAGTCGACGGCGTTGCGGCAAGCGCGGCGGAGTGTACCCTCACGCTCTTTTCCTTTTTGAAAGAAGCGGCGCGCCGCGGCGCGTATCTCTTTTTACCGGTCGAAACGCGCACCCGCGATACGTTTTCCGACACGTTTACGCCCGCCTCTGTTTTTTATGTGGGTGAAGAGGGCGATTTTTCGGTCACGGAGCGTCGGGAAATGTCGGATCGCGGCGCGGGCGCGGGCGTTTTTACGCTTACTACCCCCGGAACGGTATTTGAAAACCTCGTTTTACCTTCGCTCTCGCCTCACGCGGCGGAGAACGCGCTTTTCGCCGCGGCGCTTGCGTTTTTCGCGGATTTTGACGACAAAGCGGTGCGCCGCTCGCTGGAAACGGCGGCGCCCGTCGGCACGATGGAAGTGCTTTCCTTTGCCGCGGATCGGCTGATCGTTGCCGACGCCGCTTATACGCCGCGTATGTTGGAGGGTGCGCTTCGTCACTTGCGCGGACGAACGCCGGGAAAACTCTCGGTGCTTTTCGGCTCCGTCGGCACGCGTGCACGCGCTCGCCGCGCGGCGCTTGCGCACGTGGCGGAGGAGCACGCCGATTTTACGTATTTGACGGCAGACGACCCCGGGTACGAGCCTGTCGACGCGATACTGTCGGAGATGGAACGCGCGTTTGAAGACCCCACGCGGTGCGTTTCGATCCACGACCGCGCCGCGGCGATCGCGCGGGCGGTCAGCGAACTGCGCCCCGGCGACACGCTACTCCTCGCGGGCAAAGCGCGCGAGACGTGGCAGGAGATAAACGGCGCGTTCGTGCAGTTTTCGGAGCGCGACGCCGTGCGTGCGGCTCTTGACAATTTTTATGCTCTATTGTAAAATAATAATAACTTAAAGTGGGGAGGGCATTATGGCAGGACCTCAAAAAAAATCCGGTAATACCGGGAAAACCAAACGCGGAAAAGCTTCCGAAAAAGCGGTTGAATTTACGCCGGAAGGCGACGTTGCCGCGCGCAATCACAGAAAGAAATCTACGGCGCTGGTGCCGGCCTCTCCGAAAAAGAAAGCGCCGGTGAAAACAGCGTCCGCAAAAGAAGCGGACCAAAAGAAAACGACCGCAAAACGCAAGAAAAACGAGGAGGAACCCCGTATCCCGCCCATCGTTTTGCCGGAAACCGTCAACGAAAACGTAAAGGGCAGTGAGGGTGGCAGGAAAAAATCCTCTTTGCCCGAGACGGGAACGGGAGACGCCGTTTCCGACAAAGTAAAGGTTGGCATTTCGCTTCCCGAAGAGGTGAAAAAGGCTTTTTTCCGCCGATTGCGTTTTTTTGGCGCGGCATTCTGCATTTTGCTTGCCGCTCTCGCCGTTTTTTTGCTTCGTCCGACGCCCTATACCGAACGGGCGCATTCGGTGTTGCTCATCGAAGCGACCGAAAACGAAACGACCGTTCTTTCGGACGGGCGCGTGCGTGCTACGCTTGCCGGTAAGCCGACGGGAGCCGTTTCATATGACAAAAACGGGCGCACCGCCGCCTTCGTGGTGGGCGACACGCTCTATCTCGCGCGCGGCAGAAAAGTGGTGCCCGTTTCCACCGACGTCACGGATTTTGCGCTGTGCGCGAAAGGCGGGGCTGTCGTCTATCGCGTGGGTGCGAGCCTTTACCGCGCCGAGTGGAAGGGCAAGGAGCCCTCGCTCATTTCCCCCTCCGTTCCGACGGCGGAATATTGCGTTTCCCCCGACGGCAATGAAGTTTTCTTCGTTTACGAAAAAACGGACGGCGCGCGTCAGGCGGATATTTATTCGCTTTCCAATTCCAAACCTTATCTGGAAAAAACAACGGACATTATGCCCGTGGCAATTGCCGACCGTTGCCGCCATATTTACTATCAAGCGGACGGCGCGCTGTATGTGGTGAGCAAAAAGAAAGACGCGCCGCTTTGTATTTCGCAGAACGCGGACCTCGGTCGCTTGATCTTCAACGCGGACTTCTCGCAGGCACTGGTGCAAACCGATGGCGAGGCGCATTTGTTTGCGGGAGAAGACGTGATCCTCTTTACCTCTACCGGCGCGGGAGACGGGTTTTCTTATCTCTCCAACGAGCGCGTCGCGGTGCGAGTGCTTGCGGTAGGCAGACAGTATATGCAAAAAACCTTTCTCGGCGGATATTATTTGCAGTATCGCGGCGGGGAGACGTTCCTGCAATTTCTCGATCGCAAAGGTCAGGTGCGGGAGATCTCGTCCGTCAACGAAAACGAGGTGTACGTGACCGATAAATCGGTCTTTTTCACGATGACGGAAAGCGACGGGCGCACGTTGCTTTATCGCGTTCGCACGGGCAAGACCGAGGCGGAGATGCTGTTTGAGATCGGCACGTATTGCCCCAATACCGATGGCACTCGCGTGCTGTATACCAACGTGCACGGCGGGCTTTTCTCTTATCGCACGGGGAAAAACTCGGTACAGATCGCGGATAATATCGATGCGGGTACGCTGTGCGTAACGGCGGACGACGTGTTTTATTACACGCGGGGCGGCGTTTTGTACGCCAGCGAAAACGGTGCCACGCCGCGTGAGGCGGCAAAGGGCGTTTCGGCGCTTCTTGTGGACACGCACACGCTGTACTACCTTGTCGATCAAAGCGACGGGACGCAAGCCCTTTATACGAATTATCGCAATAAGGCAAAGAGCCTTTTTGCCGTGAAATATCCCGCAAAAGGAGAAGAAAATTGAAAATCATCGAGATCATCGGCGGCGAGCGCCCCAGCCTTTCTTTCGAGGTGTTTCCGCCCAAAACCGACGATAAATTTGAGAGCGTGATGCGGGCGGCGACCGAGATCGCGGCGCTCTCCCCCTCGTATATGAGCGTGACCTACGGTGCGGGGGGCGGCACTTCCCGCTATACCGCCGCCATTTGCGCGTCGCTTTCGGAAAAAGGCGTCACGCCGCTTGCACACCTGACGTGCGTCTCTTCGGACAAAGCGCATATTCGAGAGGAACTGACGCACCTGCGTGCGCTCGGTATTTGCAACGTTCTTGCCCTGCGCGGCGACTTGCCGCAAGGTTTCGTCGCGCGTGAGGGAGCTTATCGTCACGCGAGCGACCTGATGCGGGAGATCGCGGATTTCGGCGGTTTTTGCATCGGGGGCGCGTGCTATCCCGAGGGTCACCCCGAAAGCGCGAATGACGCCGCCGATATCGAGGGACTGCGGCGCAAAGTGGAAAACGGGTGCGAGTTTTTGACCACACAGATGTTTTTCGACAACAATACGCTGTATAATTTTCTTTTTCGCCTTTACCGCGCGGGCATTCGCGTGCCCGTCGTCGCCGGCATTATGCCGGTCACCAACGCGGTGCAGATCAAGCGTATCGCCGCGCTTTCTTCCGCGGCGCTCCCGCAGAGCATCGTCCGTATCGTCGACCGTTACGGCGACAATCCCGCCGCGATGAAGCAGGCGGGCATCGCGTTCGCCACCGAGCAGGCGATCGATCTCTTTGCCAACGGCATCAACGCGGTACACATTTATTCGATGAACCACCCCGACGTGGCGGCGGCGATCAAAGCCAACCTTTCGGAGATCATTCGATGAACGTTCTCGCATATTTCGACGGGGCGATACCCGTTCAGCATCTTTTTTTGGACGAGACCGAAAAAGCGGCGCGCCTTTCGGTGAAAAACGGGTTCGAAAATGCGGAGATTGCGGCGTGCGACGAAAAACTGCGCACCGTGATCGACGCCCGTTATACCGGCGTGCGCGTGGCGATCAAACACTATGAGGACGGCGTGGATCTCGGTTTTGGAAAAATCGAGAGTTGCGTATTGGTAAAAAATCTCGCACGGTGCCCGGAGGCCTTCGTTTTTGCCGTCACGCTGGGGCACGGCGTCGACCGATATCTTGCGCGTCTGGGCGCCGCCTCGCCCGCCGCGCATTTTATCACCGACGCGCTGGCGTCGGCTTATGCGGAAGCGGCGTGCGATCTCGTCAGCCGCAAGATCGCCGAGGGGTTTTCCGCCCGGCCGCGCGTCAGCCTCGGCTATGGCGATATGCCGCTTGCGGCACAGCCCGCGTTGCTTGCCTTTATCAAAGCGGACAAGCGGCTACATATCACGATTGGGGAATCTTTGTTGATGTCGCCCGCTAAATCCATTACGGCGATTATGGGGGTATTGTAATATGGATTTTCGCACCGCGCTGTATCAAAAGCGACTGTATTTCGACGGCGGCTACGGCACTCTTTTCGAGGAGATGTCGGGCGTTTTTCTGCCGTCGGAACAGCAAAATCTGCGCGCTCCGGAAATGGTGCTGTCGGCACACCGCGCGTACCTTGCGGCGGGGTGCAATATCTTGACCGCCAACACCTTCGGCATTAACCGCGACAAATATCCCGCGTATCGTGAAATGATCGCCGCGGCGCTTTCGCTGGCAAAAGAGGCGCGCGGAACGCGTGAAGACGTCTATATCGCGTATGATCTCGGCCCCACGGGCAGAATGCTCGCGCCGATGGGTGACCTTGCGTTTGAGGACGCTGTCGCGCTGTTTGCCGCCAACGTGAGAGAAGCGGCGGCGTGCGGCGCCGATCTTATCCTCATCGAAACGATGAACGATTGCAGTGAGACAAAGGCGGCGGTACTGGCGGCAAAGGAAAACAGCGATCTGCCGATCGTGGTGACCAACGCCTATGACGAGGGCGGCAAACTGATGACGGGTGCCGATCCTCTTGCGATGATCGTGATGCTCGAAGGGCTCGGCGTGGACGCCATCGGTATGAACTGCTCCTTCGGACCCGACGCGATGCTCCGCCTTGTCGATACGTTTCTCACGTATAGCTCTCTTCCGATCGTCACCAATCCCAACGCGGGGTTGCCCGCGGTGCGGGAGGGAAAAACGGTGTATCTGATCGATCCCGACGAGTTTGCCGCCGATATGCGAAAACTCGCCGAAAAAGGCGTTGCGGTGCTGGGCGGCTGCTGCGGAACGACACCCGCGTATCTTGCGAAGACGGTGGAGGAAACACAGAATATCCCCCTTACCGTACCGCGAAAAAAGCAGTTTACGGCAGTTTCTTCCTATACCCACGCCGTGCTGTTTGCCGATCGCCCCGTGCGCATCGGAGAACGGATCAATCCGACCGGCAAGCCGAAACTGCGCGAGGCTCTGAAAACCGGAAATTTGGAATATATCTTGAACGAGGGTATTCGCCAAGCGGATGCCGGCGCGGATATACTCGATTGCAACGTCGGTTTGCCCGAGATCGACGAAGGCGAAACAATGGAGAGGGTGGTGACGGCACTGCAAAGCGTTACCGATCTGCCCATTCAGATCGATTCGCCTTCGCCCGATGTGCTCGCGCGCGCAATGCGCGTCTATTGCGGCAAGCCGCTCGTCAACTCCGTAAACGGCAAAAAAGAGAGTATGGAAGCCGTGTTCCCGCTTATTCGCAGGTACGGCGGCACCGTGATCGCGCTGACGATCGATGAGGAAGGGATCCCGGACAGCGCGGCGGGGCGTTTTGCCATTGCCGAAAAAATCGCCGCAAAAGCGGCGGAATACGGCATCGAGAAAAAAGATCTCATCGTCGACCCCCTCTGCCTTGCCGTTTCCTCGGACGGGGAAAGCGGCAAAACCGTGCTGGAATCCATCAGACTTTTGCACGAGGGCGGTTATAAGACCTCGCTCGGCGTTTCCAACATATCGTTCGGATTACCGCAAAGAGATCTCGTCAACAGCGCGTTCTTCTCGGCGGCACTGCTTGCGGGGTTGGATTGCGCGATCCTCAACCCTTTCTCCGAACCGATGAAAAACGCGTATTTCGCCGCTACCGCGCTCTCGGGCAAAGACTCGGGATGCGCCGCGTATATCGCGTACGCCGCGAACGCCGCGCCTGCCCCCGCGACACAAGCGCCAAGCGGCGGGCCCTCGCTCCGTGCGGCGATCGAGGCGGGACTGTCCGGTGAAGCGCGGCGCGGTGCGATTGAAGCACTGAAAAACGCGTCCCCGCTTCAAGTGATCGACAGCGAGATCGTGCCCGCGCTTGCCGCCGTCGGCGAGCAGTTTGAAAAAAAGACGCTGTTTTTGCCGCAGCTCTTAATGAGCGCGGAGGCCGCAAGCGCGGCGTTCGGCGTGGTGCGCGAGAAATTGCCGAAAGGGCAGAGCGAGAGCGAGCGAGGCGTGATTTTGGCTACCGTTCGGGGGGATATCCACGATATCGGCAAAAATATCGTGAAAGTTTTGCTGGAAAGTTACGGATATACCGTTTTCGATCTCGGCAAAAACGTCGAACCCGCGGCGGTGCTTGACGCCGTGCGGCGACACCATTGCCGTTTTGTCGGGCTCAGCGCTCTGATGACCACCACTGTGCCCGCAATGGAAGAAACCGTGCGCCTGTTGCACGAGAGCGAGCCGGAGACGCGCGTGATGGTGGGCGGCGCGGTGCTCAATCCCGAATACGCCGCCATGATTCACGCCGACGCCTATGCGCCCGACGCTATGGGGGCCGTTCACCTTGCCGACGAGTTTTACGGCGTGCGGCGCGGGTAAATCCAATACAAATGCCGAAACGCGACGCGTTTCGGCATTTTTATGTTCACGCTCTTGCAAATGCGCGGCACTTATGATATACTAACTTTGTATGTAAATCTTTCGCGCGGAGGCGTATAATGAAAATTTTGCTTGTCAATTGTTATTATGCGCCCGATTTCGTGGGAGGGGCGGAAAAATGCACCGAGTTGCTTGCCGAAACGCTGGCAAAAAAGGGGCATACCGTCAAGGTTTTTTGCCTTTCTCACGCGCAAGAGACCAAAGTCGGGGCTGTGGAGGTATACCGCGCCGATCCCGGACGGTTCGACGTGGAAGCGCGCATCACGGTTTCCGGCAGTTTTGTCACGCGATTCAAAAACAAACTCGTGGAGATCAGCAATCGTGCCGTGGGGCGGCAGCTTGCGCGCGTGATCGAGGAGTTTTCTCCGGACATCGTGCATTGCCACAACCTTTACGGCCTTTCTTCGATCTGTTGGAAGATCTGCCGGAAAAAGGGTGTCAGGGTGGTGCAGACCTGCCACGATTTTTGGATGTTCAACGGGTACAGCCATCCGGGCGGCAATCCGATTTTTCGCGCCATACACCGCGCCGTTTATCGCAAGCGTTCCCGCTTTGTCGATTTCGTTACCGCGCCTTCCGATTTTGCCCTTGCGCACGTGCGTACGTTCGGGTATTTTCCGCGGGCCGCGTTCCGCGCGGTGCAAAACGGTATTTTGATGGACGCGGACGCGATACAAAACGCTATCGCGGACAAGCTGAAAAGGGAGAACGCAAAGCTGACGTTCTTGTTTGTCGGCGCGCTCGAAGAGATCAAAGGGATCCGGCAATTATTGACGGCATTCCGCGCGCTTTCCGCGCCGCACACTTTGCTGATCTGCGGCAAGGGAAGTCTCGCGCCGTTGGTCGAAGAGGCGGCGCGGGAAGATGCACGCATCCGATATCTCGGCGTTTTGCAAGGCGAGGCGATCGAACAAGTTTATCGTCAGGCGGACGTGTGCGTGGTACCGAGCGGCGGGCTTGAAACTTTCGGACTTGTGGTGATCGAGGCGCTGAAAAACGGGTGCGACGTGATCGGCAACGCGCGCGGCGGCGTGGGAGAGATCCTCGCGCGCCTTGGCGTCGGTCGACCGATCGAGCCCGAAAAAGAGGGCGCTTTGCGCGCGGCGCTTGAAAATATAGACCGCGCCGCGATCCGCGATGACGCGGGCAAGATCTACCCCGCAATTTTGGAATATAACATCGACCGTTCCACGGAGCTTTATCTCGCGGTGTACCGGGAAGTGCTTGCCCACAGCGAAAAATAATAACAAAACATTTTGAAGAGGTGCCCTATGAAAGTCGGGATTCTGACGCATTATTATAAGAGCCCAAACTATGGCGGCGTTTTGCAGGCCTATGCGCTGTCGCGCGTGCTCAATGGTATGGAGGGCGTGGAGGGCGAGCAGATCTGCTACGATATGACCTCCCGCATCGAGAATCCCGACGTGCTGATCTCGCGCGGCGCCAAGCTACGGGAATCCAAACCATCGGAAGTGTTGGCGAAACTTCCCGGTCTTTTTTCGCACGCGTCGCGCCTTTTATGGCGCAAAACGCCGTTTTATCGAAAAAAGAACGCCTGCGTGCAGGCGTCTCTTACCACGCGCGCCGCGCGCTTTGCACAGTTCCGTGAAAAAGTGATCCCCAACAGCGGCGACGTCTTTACCGCGCAAAATATCGGCGAGACGAACAAACGCTATGATTGTTTCATCACGGGCAGCGACCAGGTCTTCAATCCGCAAGGCTATGACGATGTGTTCTTTCTCGATTTCGTGCGCTCCGACAAGTACAAGTTCTCCTATGCGGCAAGTGTGTGCGCCTCCAAACTATATAAAAGCCAAGAACGGGTATACCGCGAAAAACTCGCGTCGTTTGACGCCGTTTCGGTGCGTGAAACCAAGTCGCTCCCGTTGCTTTCTCCGCTCTCTCCGGTTTCCGTAGAGCAGACGGCGGATCCGACGCTGCTTCTTGACGCCGCCTCGTGGGACGAGATCGCGGCGCCGCAGATGTTCGATCGCCCCTATCTTTTCTGTTATTTTTTGGGCAACGACAAAAAAGAGCGCAAACTGGCGTGTCAGTTTGCAAGACTGCACGATCTTTTGTTGGTGACGATCCCGTATGTTTCGGGCGCATACGGCGCCTCGGACGCGAAATTCGGACAGCATCGCGTTCTTGACGCGGGTCCCGCGGAATTTTTGTCGCTCGTCAGGCACGCCGCGTACGTCTTTACGGACAGTTTTCACGGCGTGGCGTTTTCGCATATCTTCGGCAAACAATTCGTCGCGTTCGGCCGACAGGGCGCCGGCAATATGAGCGATCGCGTGGCGACGCTGACCTCGTTTTTCGGCACCGGTTCTCGGTTTTGCAACACGCGGGGAAAGCGGAAACTTTCTTACATTTGCGCTTTGCCGCAGACCATTTACGGTGAGCGCGAAGAGGCGTTTGCCAAACTGAAACGGCAGTCTTTGCGTTTTATCACGGAGAATCTTCAAAAAGCAAGAGAGAAAAAGTATGAAAGTTGATCAGGTAAAAGCGGGCACCCTTCTTTCTTATGTGCAGAACGTTCTCACCCTGATCGTCAGCGTGATCTACACACCCGTTATGATCCGGTGCCTCGGACAGAGCGAATACGGGCTCTATCAGACCGCCGCATCGGTGATCTCGGTGCTCTCGCTTCTCAGTCTGGGTTTTAACAGCGGCTACATACGCTATTATTCCAAATACAAGAAGGACGGCGACGTGCTTTCGATCGAGAGATTGAACGGTCTTTTTCTGCTTCTTTTTTCGGTGATCGGTCTGATTTCTCTCGCTTGCGGCGCGGTCATCGTGCCGAATTTGTCGCTGATCTTCGACCAAGGGTTGACCGAAGCGGAATATCATATCGCGCGCATTTTGCTGATCCTCCTGATCGCCAACTTGTCGATCTCTTTCCCGGCCGGCGTATTTTCCACCATCATTTCGGCACACGAGCGATTTGTTTTTTTGAAGTTGGTGGGCATGATCAAAACCGTGCTCGGTCCTCTTGTGACGTTGCCGGTTTTGCTGCTCGGTTATCGCTCCGTGGCGCTGGTCGTCGTGTCTCTCGTTTCCTCGCTTTTCGCCGATCTGCTGTATCTTTATTACGTGCTTTTCGTGCTCCGTTGCAAATTCCGCTTTTCGGGCTTTGAAAAAGGGCTCTTTGCCGGTCTTTTTGCCTATACCGGCTTTATTGCCATCAATATGATCGTCGATCAGGTCAACAATCATGTGGACAAGGTACTGCTCGGCAGATTTTGCGGCACCGCGGCGGTCTCGATCTACGCGGTTGGCTCTACTCTCTATACGTATTATCTTTCGATCTCCACTTCGGTTTCGAGCGCGTTCACGCCGCGCGTGCACCATCTCTATCAACGGTATCACGACACGGATCGTGCCGTTTTTCGCGAGGAGATCACCACATTGTTTATCAAAGTGGGGCGCATACAGTATCTGTTTCTCGCGCTTCTTGCCACGGGCTTTGTCTTTTTCGGCAAGCCCTTCATTCGTTACTGGGCAGGGGAAGAATACGCGCTTTCCTATTACATTACGTTGCTTTTGATGCTGCCCGTCACGGTGCCGCTGATACAAAACATCGGCATTGAAGTGCAGCGCGCGGAAAACCTGCACCGTTTCAGAAGCCTTGTTTATTTGCTGATGGCAACGCTCAACGTCGGCGTCAGCGTGTTGTTGATCCGCCGTTACGGCGCGATCGGCGCGCCGATCGGCACGGCGCTCTCGTTGCTTCTTGCCAACGGGCTGATTATGAACGTATATTATCAAAAGAAATGCGATCTTGACGTTTTTCGCTTTTGGAAAAACATTTTGCGCCTGTCGTTGGGGCTATTGTTACCGGTCGCGTGCGCGTGCGTTTTCGTGCGTTTCGTGCCGATCGACAGCATCGTCAAACTGATCCTCTCCATCTGTGTATACACGGTGATTTTCGCGCTTTCGATGTGGTTCTTCGGAATGAACGCTTACGAGAAGGATCTGACGCGCCGCGTGATTGCCCGCGCGTTGGCGCTGATACGGAAAAACAAAGAAACGCCTGCCGAAAGGAGATGAGGAGATGATCCGGATCACGGACTCCGGCGCTTGCACAGGCTGCGGCGCCTGCCGCGCGCTTTGCCCGCGTGAGGCGATCACAATGCGGCGGGACGAGAACGGATTTTTCTATCCCGAGGTAAATCTCGATCTTTGCGCGGGGTGTTCTCTTTGCGAGAGAAGTTGCCCCGTGGACGCGGCACGCGCCCACCCGACGCCTGCCGCGCCGCGCGCGTACGCCGTGCAGAACGCCGACACCGACACAAGAGAGCGGTCTTCTTCGGGCGGCGTTTTCGCGCTTCTTGCCTCTGCCGTTCTCGACGCGGGCGGCGTGGTGTTCGGCGCCGCGTTTTCGGTGGATCACCGCGCTGTGCGCCACATAGCCGTGCGGCAGAAAAGCGAGCTTTTCCGTCTGCTGGGCTCAAAATACGTGCAGAGTGAAACGGGCGACGCGTATCGTCAGACGAAAAACTTTTTGGAAGAGGGCACGCCGGTACTTTTCGGCGGCACGCCTTGTCAGGTCGCCGGGCTTTACGCGTATTTGAAAAAAGAATATCCGCAACTGACCACATACGACGTCGTTTGTCACGGCGTGCCGTCGCCGCTGTTGTGGGAGAAATATCTTGCCTTTCGGGAAGAGTGCGCCGGCGCGCCCGCGCGCCGTGTGTCGTTTCGCGACAAAAAGTACGGTTGGCGGCGATATTCTCTCGTCATCGAGTTTACAAACGGAAAGGTTTACCGCAAGAGACATTTGCTCGATCCCTTTATGCGCGCGTTTTTGAAAAACGTCACGCTGCGTTCTTCTTGCTTTTCCTGCGCTTTCAAGGGCGGAAAGAGCGGAGCGGATCTTACGCTGGCGGATTTTTGGGGGGCGGAGAATTTTGCCTCCGTGCCGGACGATGACAGCGGAACTTCGCTTGTTTTGACGCACAGTGAAAAAGGCGCGGAACTGTTTAGCCGCGTTTTCCCCGACGCGCGCGTACGCGAGGTGAACGTCGCAAAGGCGCTCTCGCACAACGGCGCTTTTGAACATTCGGCAGATCTTCCGCGAGAGCGGGAAGAATTTCTTTCCCTTGCGCGGGAAAGAGGAGTGGAGACGGCGGCGCGCCGCTTCTTTCCCGTTTCCTTTTCCGAAAAATGCAGGTCGGCGGCGCTTGACACGCGCGTCGGAACTATGCTCCAAAAACGGCGTCAAAAACGAAAACGATGATTTTTCACCGTGCGCCGTTCCGTAAAATTTGGCAATTATAAAATGCCGTTTGCCGTACACAATAATACTCGGAGCGCGCAAAACGCTCTTGAAAAAATAGATCAAAGTCCGTTTGCCGCCGCGTGTGCGCAGCAGTGCAAAGCGATGGCGACACGCGGGCAAAGGAGTATCAAAATGGCAAACAAGGCAGCAAAACAAGCCCTTGAACAATTCAAGATGGAAGCCGCCAGCGAAGTGGGCGTCAACCTTCAACAGGGCTATAACGGTGATCTGACTGCACGTCAAGCCGGCTCGATCGGTGGCCAGATGGTCAAAAAAATGATCGAGAGCTACGAGAACCGTGCCTCCAAGTAAACAATCGAGTTTTTGACCAAGGGACCGCGCTTTTGTGGCGCGGCCCCGTTTCTTTTTGAAAATATTCGGAAAATTTTAGAAAAACATAAAATAAAAAATGGAAAATTTTGTTGACAAAATGAAAAACGCGTGTTACACTGAATATATACGGCAAAAGGAGGCGGAAGGATATGAAAAAGGAAGAGAGACGGATCGCCGAAAACTTTTTGATGCGGCGCATTTTTGAAGAAGACGAAAAGTTTATTGATAAAACGATGGAGCGGTTTTCGCTTGCGCGCTCAACCGTTTATAATTATCTGACAGCCCTGTGCGACGCGGGCGAGGTGGAACGCGTGGGCGGCAGTATGCCGTATCGCGTGTGCTATCATACCGCGCGCGTGACGGTGGATACCTCACGCGAGGATTCGGAAGATCGCGTCTTTTCGCGAGATATCGCGCCGCTCCTTGCCGACCTGCCCGAAAATTTGCAAAAGATCTGGCGATACGCGTTTTCCGCTATGATGAGCAACGCCCTCACGCACGCCCGCGCTTCGGCGGTGGTGTGCGTTGTCAGCCGCAATCGCCTTTTCACGATGATGGGCATTCTCGACAACGGCGTCGGCATTTTCCGCCGCATCGCGCAAGCGGAAAAAGAGCAGGGCGGCGAAATTTTGACGCCCGGCGAGGCGGCTTCCCGTCTTTTCGCGGGCAAATATACCACCGCGCCCGAAACTCACGCGGGAGAAGGGATCTTTTTCACCTCGCGCTTGATGGATCATTTTGCCATTCGATCGGACGCGTATCTTTTTACCGTCAACGCGGACACGATGGGGGCAACGGGCGAGCGCTTCCGCGGTACGGCGGTGCAGATGGGGCTTGCCAACGACAGCGATAAAGATTTGAACGGTATTCTTTCAAGATACATAGACGACGCGGGCGATTTTTCAAAGACCGACCTTCCGATCTTCTGCTTTTTCGGGGGCGATACGCCGCTCTCGCGCTCGGAAGCGCGCAGATTGCTTTCGGTTCTTGGCGATTTTCGCGCGGCGGATCTGGATTTTTCGGGCGTTACCGAAGTGGGCAGAGATTTTGCCCGTGAACTTTTCGCGCGGCGCGCCGAAGAGTATCCCACGCTTGTTTTGCGCGTGAAAAACGCCCTGCCGGAAGTTGAAAAGGCGCTTTGCCGCGCGGGGTATGTCGAAACAGAATAAAAACGCGCTTTTTTCGTGAAAAACTTGCTTCTCGGATCACGCGGTGATATAATGAGAAAGAACGAAATTTTCGGCGATACCGCCGACAAAAAGGAGACGGAAATGACCGGATCAATCAATGAAAAAAAGACTCCCGCCGAGGGCGCGGACGATTTTTACCAAACGGTAAAAAACTTTGAGCGCGTCCGCGTGGAGCGCGCGTTTATCCCATACAGCGTCGGCACGCCGAGTGACAAGATTTCTTTCGACAATCAGAGCGCGCGGTGCAATCTGCTCTTTCTCTCGGATTCGCACATTGATTTCAACACGCGGTACAGTTTGATGAACGTAAAAGACACCGTGGAATTTGCCAACGGGGCGCCCTTTCACCTTGACGCCGTACTGCACGGCGGCGACGCCATCACAAAATCGGGCGTCAACGAAAAAGCGCCGATCAAAGCGCTCTTTGCCGACTTTGCGAACCTGCTGAAAAAAAGCGATCTTCCGGTGCTTTTCGCCAAAGGCAATCACGATTTGAGCGACTGGAACAATATTCCCGAAAACGCCTTTGACGACGCGGATTGGTCGGAAATGTGGTACGATTTCGCCGAGGAAAAATGGGGGATCGTGCGGCAACGAAAAGCCAACGGCGAAAAATCGACCTGGCACTGCTATGATATCGAAAAACAAAAGGTGCGCGTCGTTTGCCTTGACGCGCAGGATACCGACAAGCGCGCCGCCGACGAGCGGGGGCTTGTGAAATATTACGGCGGCAAAGCGTGGTACGTTTCCAACGAGCAGATGAACTGGGTGGCGTCCGTCGCGCTCAATTTTGACGACAAAGAAGAAAAGGACTGGGGCGTGGTCGTGATGCTCCATCAGGACGAGCGCTACGGCTGCCGTCTGACGCCCGCTTTTGAAAACGGTATACAGAAACTTTTCGATCTTTGCGTGGCGTTCAATACGCAACAAAAATACGTTCACGATTATACGTTTGCCGAAGATCCTTTTTACGATCTTCACGTGGCGGCGGATTTCACGCGATATGCCGCGCTTGACAAGAAACCGCATATGATTTGCTGGTTATTGGGTCACGAGCACGTCGACGGGCACGCGGTGGTGAACGGTATCCATAAAATATGGATCGGCAACGGCTCTTGCTCCACGGCGTATTCCGATGCGCGGTTAGCGCGCGTTGCGGGCACGACCTCGCAAAACCTTTTCGATCTCATCAGCATCGACACGGCGCACCGCAAATTGCGTATCGTGCGCTACGGGGCGGGCGTTAACTGTTACGGCGAGGGCGGCGACCGCTTCCTGCCCGACGGATTGGATTATTGATTATAATAAAATAAGGAGCATATTATGATTACATCGACACAAACGGCACATTTGCAAAAGCGCTTCGGCTTTGAAAAGGCACTGGATATCATCGCCGACGCGGGCTTTGAGGGCGCGGACATTTCGCTTTTCGGAATGTGCAACCCGGAAGATATTTTCAACACGGATCGGTATCTTGCGCGCGCCGAGGAGATCCGCGATTACGCGAAAAAGATCGGGCTGTTGCTCACGCAATCGCACGCGCCCTTCGATTTTCACATTGAAAAGCCCGGCGAATACGAGGACCGCATCCTGCCCTTGACCGCGCGCGCCATTGAGATCGCGGGGGCGATGGGCATTAAAAACATCGTGGTGCACCCCTTGCACGGTCTGCCGTATTACGGCTATGAGGAAGACTGGTTTGAGAAAAATATGCGCTATTATCGCGCGCTGATCCCCGTGGCGCGGGCGTGCGGCGTGCGCGTTTGCGTGGAGAATATGTGGGAAGCCGACGCACGGCGGGGCTGTTTTATCGATTCGTCCTGCTCCCGTCCCGCGGAATTTGTGCGCTATATCGACGCGCTGAACGACGAACATATCGGCGCGTGCCTCGATATCGGGCATTGTGCCGTGGTGGGCGAAAACCCGGAAATTTACATTCGCGTGCTCGGCAAAGAACGCCTGGCGGCGCTCCACACGCACGATAACAATTTCAAAGGCGACTATCACACGATCCCCGGCAACGGCAAGATCAATTTCGAGGAAGTGATGAAGGCGCTTGCCGAGATCGGGTACGAAGGTGATCTGACGCTGGAAAGCGACGTGTTCTTGCGCGGTTACCCGATGGAGTTCAAACCCCAAGTTTCCAAGTTTATGGCGTCCGTCGCGCATTATCTCGCAGGACGGTATGACTTTTACCGCCAAAACCCCGACGCGGATACCAAACTGCAATATTGATTTTCAAAAAGGAGTGAACCGAAGCGGTTCACTCCTTTTGCAATATGGTCTTTGATGATTTGTTACGACCGCTCCAATCGTGCCAATTCCGCCGAGAGCGTTTCGGCGTGTGTGTTTTCGTCGCGTGAGGCGGAAAGCAAGAGTTCCGCGATCTCTCTTGCGGGCGCGCTCTCGGAGAGCGCGGCGTAAGTGTCCCTTGCCGACCGCTCCTCCTCGATATTCTGTTTTAGAAGCCGCGTCGCCACGGCGGTTGCGTTTTCGGCGTTCACCGTGATGGGCGGAATGCGGATCGCCGTGTTCGGCAGGGGATTTGCGCCGAGTTCGCGAAGTAGTACGCCCCAGTGTTCGTAATGGTGCATCTCGGTCTCGGCGATCTCCTGCCAGGTGCGCGCAACGCCCGGCAGAAAGGGCGAGAGCATCGTCGATTGGTAGGTATAAGCGAGAATGGCGTTCAGTTCGTCGATAAAGGCGTGCCCGATTTTGCGCGTGAAGCGGGTGTCGCGGTCGGCGTTTCGTTGTCTTCTCTGTGCGGGAAACTCCATATGTTTTTCTCCTTTCGGTGTGTGTTATCAGCATATGTCCCCACACTTCTTTTCGTGAAAAAGCGGCGCGCTCCCACGGGAGCGCGCCGCCATTGTCTTATTTTGCGTTTTGCATCGCGCGGCGCTGCCGCATCATTTCTTTCATACGCAGTTCGGTGTTGAGGATCTTTTTGCGCAGTCGAATGGATTTCGGTGTCACCTCGATCAATTCGTCGTCCGCGATAAACTCGATGGCTTCTTCCAACGAGAAGATGATGGGGGGCGTGAGGAGCAGTTTCTCGTCCGCGCCCTTTGAGCGAATGGCGGTCAGGTGCTTTTCGGCGCACGGATTGACGGCGATATCGTCGTTTTTGGGATTTTCGCCCACGATCATACCTTCGTATACTTCGGTTTGCACACCCACAAAGAGTGCGCCGCGTTCCTGCGTGTGGAAAAGCCCGTAGCTGGTGGTTATACCCGCAGAGGACGCCACCAGCGCGCCGGTAAAGCGCATCGGGATCTCGCCGCGATAGGGTTGATAACTGTCGAAAATGCTGTTCATAATGCCCTCGCCGCGCGTGGCGGTGAGAAACTCGGAACGGTAACCGAACAGGCACCGCGCGGGAATGAGATATTCCATACGGGTGCGGTTTCCGATCGGCGTCATTTCGAGAAGATCACCTTTGCGCTGTCCCAGTTTTTCCACCACGGGACCGACGTATTCCTGAGGCACGTCCAGCGTGAGGCGTTCCATCGGCTCGCATTTCACGCCGTCGATCTCGCGGTACAGCACGCGCGGGTTGGAACAGCAAAGTTCGTAGCCTTCGCGGCGCATCGTCTCAATGAGAATGGAAAGGTGCATTTCGCCGCGCCCCGCCACCTTAAACTCGTCGGTGGTGTCGCCGTCCGACACGCGGAGCGATACGTCGCGCATCGTTTCGCGGTAAAGGCGCTCACGCAACTGGCGCGAGGTGACGAATTTGCCCTCTTTGCCCGCTAAGGGGCTGGTGTTGACCGCGAAAGTCATCTCCATCGTCGGTTCGCTGACTTTCACGAACTCCAACGGTTCGGGGCAGGTGAGCGAGGTGATGGTATCGCCGATGGTGATATTGCCCGCGCCCGAAAAACACACGATGTCCCCCACCTTTGCGCTCTCGGCGGGGACGCGCGTCAGCCCGTCGATCTGATAAATGGAGACGATCTTGGTGCGTTTGGGGGCTTCTTTCGTGTGATAGTTGCAGACCAACGCGTCCTGCCCCTGCCGGAGCACGCCGCGGTCGATGCGGCCGATACCGATGCGCCCCACGTAGTCGTTGTAATCGAGCGAGGAAACAAGCAGTTGCAGTTCGCCGTTTTCGTCGCCTTCGGGGGCGGGGATATAATCGAGAATGGTGTCAAACAGCGGGGAGAGATCGGTGCCCGGTTCGTCGGGCGTGCGGGAAGCGGTGCCGGCGCGCCCCGAGCAATAGAGCATCGGGCTGTCGAGTTGCTCGTCCGAGGCGTTGAGATCCATCAACAGTTCAAGGATCTCGTCTTCCACCTCGCCGAGACGTGCGTCGGGCTTGTCGATCTTGTTGATGACCACGATCACGCGGTGGTTCAGTTCCAGGGCGCGGCCGAGCACGAAACGCGTCTGCGGCATCGGACCTTCGGCGGCGTCCACGAGAAGAATGACGCCGTTCACCATTTTGAGGATACGCTCCACCTCGCCGCCGAAATCGGCGTGGCCGGGCGTGTCGATGATGTTGATCTTGACGTCTTTATAATGTACGGAAGTGTTTTTGGCAAGAATGGTGATGCCGCGTTCGCGTTCCAACGCGCCGGAATCCATCACGCGGGTGACGGTCTCCTGGTTTTCTCTGTAAATGCCGCCCTGCTTTAAGAGTTGGTCGACCAGCGTGGTTTTGCCGTGGTCAACGTGGGCGATGATGGCGATGTTTCTCAAATCTTCGCGTTTCATAAGGACCTCACAAAAAAGCAATATACATCAGTATACCACAGTTTTTGCGATTTGCCAAGAGAGGGCGCGACGATTTTTCGCGAAACAGAGGGGATTTTGTTGTGCTAAATGTCAAAAAGCGGCGCACGGGACGAAATGGGCGCGGGCATTTTCGGCTTTTTTTCAAAAAAGGCTTGACAAGGCAAAAGGGATATGATATAATTGCACCGTTCCGAAATCGCTGGTGTGGCTCAATGGCAGAGCAGCTGATTTGTAATCAGCAGGTTGATGGTTCGACTCCGTTCACCAGCTCCAGTGATGTTCGGCGGCTTTTGCCGCCGAATACCTCAATATGGGAGCGTTCCCGAGTGGCCAAAGGGGACAGACTGTAAATCTGCTGGCACTGCCTTCGGTGGTCCGAATCCACCCGCTCCCACCACAAAAACGGCACCCGAAAGGGTGCCGTTTTTGCGACGGGAGCGCCCCGCGGAGACGGACGCAAGACGCGAGAAAGCGCACGGGCTGAGCGGTTTGAGACGCCTGTTTTCGGCGGCGCAGAGCCGCGAGTACGTCTTGCCGTTGACGGGCGCAGACCGTCAACAACGAATAGGGCAGAGCCCGTCCACCCGCTCCCACCACAAAAACGGCACCCGAAAGGGTGCCGTTTTTGCGACGGGAGCGCCCCGTGGAGGCGGACGCAAGACGCGAGGAAGAGCACGGGCGGAGCGGTTTGAGACGCCTGTTTTCGGCGGCGCAGAGCCGCGAGTACGTCTTGCCGTTGACGGGCGCAGACCGTCAACAACGAATAGGGCAGAGCCCGTCCACCCGCTCCCACCACAAAAACGGCACCCGCTACGATCTTCGGCAAGTACAAGGATGCCCAAACTTATTACAAACCATTTGGAGGACAAATAACTATGATCCAAGAATATGACACGGTCAGAACACTTGTTGAAAAAGAAGGCTATCCTGCGGGAAGGGTGGGCGTTGTGGTTAGCGTGTATTCGTATTAGAGGCTGTCAACGGCTTGAACAAATAAAACAATCATATCCCGGCGAGATATTCTCGCCGGGTTTTGTTTTGCTCCGTCTATGCCTGACAATCTTTTGCGCTTCTATCTGTCCTTCTCTTGGAATATCCTGTTTCGAGAAGTTTTTTGACGGGGGAGAGCACGATGAAGGTACGCATTACGCCGGGGGCGATACTTCTTTTGGCGGTTTTGCTCGGCACGCGGAGCATTTTCTTTTCGGCGTCGATCGCGGCGGCGCTCTTGCACGAGACGGGGCATATCGCGGCGGCAAAGGCGCTCGGCATTAAATTGCGGTGCATCGAACTGGATATTACGGGGGCGCGCCTCTTTCCCGCACGCGCCATTCCTTCCTACAAAAAGGAATGGCTTCTCGCGGCGGCGGGACCGTTCGCTTCGCTCCTTTGCGGAGCGGCGATTCTTGCGGGAAACCGCTTTTTTGCCGCGTTCGGCACGGCTTCGCTCTCGCTTGCGCTCTTTAATTTACTGCCGATACGGGGATTTGACGGTGGGCGGATGCTGTACGCGCTCCTTGCCGCACGGCGAGGGGTGGAACGGGCGCGCGCCGTCCTTTTTGCGGGCACGTATCTTTCGCTTCTTTTTTTGTTTGCGCTGTCGGCGTGCCTGCTGCTTCGCTACGGGCAAAACGTCGCGCTTGCCGTTCTGTCGGCAACGCTTTTTGCCAAACTGTTTCTTTTTGCGGAAGGCGCTTCTTAAAAACCGAGAAAAAACGAGCAATTCGGAGATTTTTCAAGGGATTTCGGAGAAAAATCGGAAAAATACACGATTTTTTCAGGGAGATTACGGCAGGTTTCGATTATTTGCGAAAATTTTGCGAAAGCTATTGCATTTTGTCGGTATATCTGCTACAATATCGCTTGATAGTTTGAAACGCCGTCCGCGCGGCGTTTCGGCGTCGGAATTTCAACAACAAAGGAGTATTTATGCGGAATGAACAACACGCTGATCAAACTGTGCTCGATCGACAAGTCTTTTGACGGCGAGAGAGTGCTCTGCGGGATCGATCTGGACATCCACGACAACGAATTTGTCACACTGCTTGGTCCCTCGGGTTGCGGCAAGACCACGACTTTGCGCATTATCGGAGGTTTCGAGACCCCCGATGAGGGAGAGGTGCTTTTTGAGGGAGAACGTATCAACGATCTGCCCCCGTATCGCCGTCCCATCAACACGGTTTTCCAAAAATACGCGCTTTTCCCCCATCTGAACGTTTATGATAACGTGGCGTTCGGATTGCGCCTGCATAAGGTGCCGGAAGAAGAGATCGCGACCCGTGTGCGCGAAATGCTGGAAATGACGGGGCTCAAAGGTTTTGAAAACCGACGCCCGGCAACGCTTTCCGGCGGTCAGCAACAGCGTGTAGCCATTGCGCGCGCTCTGATCAACAATCCCCGCGTTCTGCTGCTGGACGAGCCGCTCGGCGCGCTCGACCTCAAACTGCGCAAGGATATGCAAAACGAGCTCAAACGCATCCACAACGCCACCGGCATCACCTTTATCTACGTCACCCACGATCAGGAAGAGGCGCTTTCGATGTCGGATACGGTGGTGGTGATGGCGGACGGCAAGATCCAACAGATCGGTTCGCCCACCGACATTTACAACGAGCCCGTCAACGCCTTTGTGGCGGATTTCATCGGTGAATCCAACATTCTCGACGGTGTGATGCAAAAAGACCGCAAGGCACGCTTCGCGGGACAGACTTTCGACTGCGTGGACGGCGGCTTTGCCAAAAACGAGCCGGTGGACATCGTGATCCGCCCCGAGGACGTCGACGTGGTGCCGGTGGAAAAAGGTATGCTTTCCGGCACGGTGACCGGCGTCACTTTCAAGGGCGACTATTACGAGATCATCGTGGACGTGGGCGGTTTCAAGTGGATGATCGAAACTTCCGATTACGTGGCGCCCGACGCCGAGATCGGACTGTACATCGAGCCGGACGCGATCCACGTGATGAAAAAATCCGAATATTCCGGAAAATTCGGCGATTACTCCACTTTCTCGGAGGAGATGGACTGGATCTCCGATCCCGATAAAGAGGTGAGCGAAGATGAAGAAACGACTCTCCTTTCTTGAGCGCGCCGCGGCGGTGCCGCACCTCGTTTGGACGTTGCTTTTCATCATCGGTCCGCTTCTTTTCGTGCTGTATTTTGCCTTTACCGACAACGACGGCGCGTTTACGTTTGCCAACATCGCGCACTTATCTTCCTATGCGCACATTTTCTTCGTGTCGATCTGCTTTTCGGTGGTGGCAACGGCGTTTTGCCTGCTCATCGGCTATCCTTTGGCGCTGGCTATGGCGCGTGCCAAGCCCTCCACGCAAAAACTTTTGCTCGTCCTTTTGATGTTGCCGATGTGGATCAGCCTACTCATTCGCACCTACTCGCTGATGACGCTCCTTGACAACGGCGGGCTTGTCAACTCGCTTTTGCGCGCGATGGGGCTTGCCCCGTGGCATATGGTCGGCACCGGCGGCGCGGTGGTGCTGGGTATGATCTATGATTTTCTCCCGTATATGGTGCTGCCCATTTATACCTCGATGACCAAACTGGACAAGCGGTATCTCGAGGCGGCGGCGGATCTCGGGTGCAACCCGTGTCAAACGCTGTTCCGCGTCACGCTGCCGCTCACCGCCCCCGGCATTTTTTCGGGTATCACGATGGTTTTCGTGCCGTCTATTTCCACTTTCTACATCTCGCAAAAGCTCGGCGGCGGCAACTTCGATCTGATCGGCGATACCATTGAGCGTCAGTTCCAATACACCAGCACTTATCATATCGGCGCGGCTATCTCGCTTGTGATGATGCTTCTGATCATTGCGTCGGTGGCGATCTTCGGTCGCTTTGCCGATAAAGAAGAGGAGGGGATGTTGGCGTGAAAACACTTTCTCGTGTCTATATGTGGGTGATCTTTGCCCTGCTTTATGCCCCGATCCTTGTCCTTGTGATCTTTTCTTTCAACAAAGGCGGTTCTCTCGCCTCGTATACGGGCTTTTCTTTCAAATGGTACGGGGAACTGTTCCGCGACAGCGTGGCGCTCGATTCCTTGAAAAACTCGTTTCTGCTTGCCGTTTTTTCGGCACTGCTTGCCACGCTGATCGGCACGCTGGCGGCGCTGGGGCTTGATCGTATGCGCAACAAAATGCTCAAAAGCGCGGTGGAATCCGTCACCAATATCCCGATGATGAATCCCGACATCGTGACGGGCGTGTCGATGATGCTGCTTTTTGTGGCGTTCGGCGCGATTTTGGGGCTCCGCGATACGCTCGGCAAGGCGACGATGCTCATCGCGCATACCACGTTCAGCCTGCCCTACGTTATTTTGTCGGTGCTGCCGCGTTTCAAGCAGTTTGATAAAACCCTGCGCGAGGCGGCGCAGGATCTCGGCTGTACGCCGATGCAAAGCTTTCTCAAAGTGGAATTGCCCGCCATTTTGCCGGGCGTTCTTTCGGGATTGGTGATGGCGTTTACGCTGTCACTTGACGATTTCGTCATCAGCCACTTTGTCAGTTCTCCCGATTTTCAGACTTTGCCGCTTTACATCTACAATCAAACCGCGCACAATGTGAAATACAGTATGTATGCGCTTTGCACCTTGATCATCGTCACTATTTTGGCGCTTTTGCTGGTCATCAATTTTGCGGGCGATTTCGGCAAGGGTAAAAAACGGAAGGAGGGCGCGAAAAAATGAGAAGAATAACCGCGTTTTTGCTGTTGGTCGCGCTCTTTGCGCTTTTCCTGCCGCTCGTCGTTTCCGCAAAACCCGAAACCGTGACGCTTTACGTTTACAACTGGGGCGAATACATTTCCGACGGTTCGGAAGGCTCGCTTGACGTCAACGAAGCGTTTGAAGAATGGTATTTTGAAACCTACGGCGTCAAGGTACAGGTCAACTATTCCACTTATTCCTCTAACGAGGATATGTACGCCAAGATCTCTTCCGGCGCCGCCAGTTACGACGTCATTTTCCCCTCGGACTATATGGCGGCGCGCCTTATTTCGGAGAACCGCGTGCGTCCGCTCAACTTTGATGAGATCCCCAACGTCGAATATATTGATTACAGCAAAATGTTCGGCGACGAAAAGCCGTATTACGATCCCGATATGCGCTATACCGTGCCTTATACTTACGGCACCGTCGGCATTATCTACAACACCACGATGGTCGATGAAGAGGATATCGGATCGTGGGATCTGATGTGGAACGAAAAATACGCCGGCAACATTCTGCAATTCAACAACTCGCGCGACGCTTTTGCCACCGCGCAGTTCAAACTCGGGTGCAGCCCCAACAGTCTTGACGAGAGCGAATGGCGGGCGGCGCTGGAAGAATTGAAAAAGCAAAAAGCCGTTTTGCAGGGTTATGTGATGGACGAGATCTACAACAAGATGGAAAACGGCTCGGCGGCAATTGCGGCCTACTACGCGGGCGATTTTCTCACGATGTATGAGAACAACGAGGATCTTGCCTTCTTCTATCCGGAGGAAGGGACTAACCTCTATACCGACGTGATGTGCATTCCCGCCGACAGCCGCCACCCCGAAGTGGCGGAGCGCTACATCAACTTTATGCTTTCGGAAGAGCCCGCCATCGCCAATGCGGAGGCAAATTATTACGCTTCTCCCAACCGTCTGGTTTACGAAAACGAGGACTATCAGGCGGATATGGCGGAAGTGCACGAAGACGCCATTGCCATTCTTTACGACATCGACGGACTGAAAACCGAGATTTACGAAAATCTGCCGCCCGAGCAGTTGACGCTTCTCAACGAACTTTGGGAGAGCTTGAAGATCAAAAGCCCGATCAACGTTTCCATCGTCGTGATGGCGGGTGTGATCGTCGGCGGGTGCGCCGCGATCGCGATCTTTTTCGCGATCCGCAGGAAAAAGCGCCGCCGCATCGTCGCCGCTCTTTGGCAGTAACGACATCCGCCGCGTTTTGCGCGGCGGATTTTTCACGGAGGTGACAGCGTGCAAGAGAAAAAACGCGATATATGTCGGGGTATTTTGTGCCTTGCCCTTCTTTTCGCCCTTGTATTTGCCGCATTGTCGTTTTCCGCTTGCGCCCGCGGCCGGGATACGTTTACCGTGCGGGTGTTGGACGTGGGGCAGGGAGACGCGATCCTACTCTCCCGCGGCAAACATTTTATGCTCATCGACGCGGCGGACGCCGCCGAACACGATCATCTTTTCGGGCAACTGGCAAGTGCGGGCGTAAAGCGCTTGGATCGCTTTCTGATCACGCATCCGCATTCCGATCATTGCGGTTGTGCGCGCGCCGTGATCGAACGATATAAGCCCGACGTTTTGTCCATCTCACCGGTCTCCTCGGAAGATACGGTGTACAAGGAAACGCTTGCCGCCGCCGAAGACGCCGGAACGGTGTGCGAAATCCTGAAAACGGCGGATACGTTTGATTTTTGCGGCGTCGCTTTTGAAGTGCTGCATACCGGCGGAGAGGACGGAGTCAACAACGCCTGTATCGTTTTGCGCGCGGTATGGGGCGATACGGTGTGGCTTTTTATGGGCGACGCCGAGTTTGAAGCCGAAAAAGAATTGTTGTCCCTTTATCCCGCGGAGTATCTCGATTGCGATTTTCTCAAAATCGGACATCACGGCTCCGCCAGCAGTACCCGCGCGGAGTTTGTGGCGGCGACCACGCCGGCGTATGCCGCCATTTCCTGCGGAAAGGAAAACTCTTACGGTTTTCCCGCCGCCGAAGTGCTTGAAAATCTTGCCGCTGTGTCCGCCGAGGTCGGCAGGACCGACCTTGAAGGTTGCCTTGTTTATACGAGCGACGGCAAATCCGTGGAACGACAGCAAAGCGAGCGGGTGCGCTATTTTTGGAAAAAGGAGGAAAGCGCCGATGCGAATTGAGAAAAAAAGTGATACCGTTGTGGGACGTTTTGCGCCCACGCCCAGCGCGCGCTTGCACCTCGGCAACGTTCTCTCCGCGCTCCTCTCCTATCTTTCGGCGCGCGCGGCGGGCGGGAAATGGTTGCTTCGCGTAGAAGATCTGGATGCCGCGCGCTGTCCCTTTATGGGGGAGAATACCAAATGGCTCCTTGACGATCTTGCGTGGTTCGGTTTTTCCTTTGACGGCGAGGTGCTGTATCAATCCGAGCGCGCCGACGTTTACGAAACGTATTTCAATGTTTTGCGGGAAGAAGGGCTGATCTATCCTTGTTATTGCAGTCGCGCCGAACTGCACGACGCCGCGCGTGCGCCGCACCGCGGGGACGGTGTTTTCCTTTATGATAGACGTTGCCTTTTGCGCGCAAGAGAAGGGATCGCGCCGCCGAGTGGCAAAAAACCCGCTTACCGGGTGTTGGTGCCGGATGCGATCGTATCCTTTACAGACGGTGTGCAGGGCGCGTACGCGGAAAATTTGGAGCGTGACTGCTCGGATTTCGTCGTGCGCCGCGCAGACGGCGTTTTTGCCTATCAGTTGGCGGTCGTCGTGGATGACGCGCTTTCCGGTGTAAACGAAGTGGTGCGGGGCAATGATCTTTTATCCAGCACGCCGCGGCAGATCTTTTTGCAGAAGAGATTGGGTTTCGCCACGCCGCGCTATTTTCATATCCCGCTCTTGTTGGACGCCGCGGGGCGGCGTCTTTCCAAACGAGAGGGAGACGGCTGTATGGAGAGCGTGCGCGCGAAATATAAAACGCCGGGCTTGGTTTTGGGCGCGCTTGCGGCGGCGGTCGGTCTCTTGCCTTCTCCCGAGAGTTGCACGCCGGAAGACCTTATCGCACTTTTTTCGTGGGAAAAGATCCCGCGCGGCGACGTCTTGCTTCCGCAAGGATTTTGACGCGCTTTTTCAAAAAAAGTTTTGCGAAAAGACTTGACAAGCGGGCGGGGATTGAGTATAATAATACCGTCGCGCGAGAGTGGCGGAACTGGCAGACGCGCACGTTTGAGGGGCGTGTGGTTTACACCGTACGGGTTCAAGTCCCGTTTCTCGCACCAAAAAGACCCGTTTTTTCTTCTTTTTTTGCAGTTTTTCTCATTTTTTCGCGAAGAAAAAAGCATTTACCCCCAAATTACCCCCACAAAAAAAGCAAGCAAAAAACTGTTTCAAAAAGTCACCGTGAAAGCGGTGGCTTTTTTTTGCGGATTTTCCCCGATGGGGACATTAGACGAACCCTTGACTTTACGAGCGCCCGCCGCGCTGACGCGCGGCGGGCGGGTCAAGGGTGCCCCGCGGGGGCGCGCTATGCCGCTTGCGCCGCCCGCGGAGAATTTTGCACCCTTTTGAAATCACGCCCACAACGCCGAAAAGCCTATCCTCGGATAGGCTGAAAAAATTCTCTATTCAATTCA
>LVAM01000006.1 GCA_001604005.1 Clostridiales bacterium Firm_07
CCGCCGCATCCGCGTTCAGCTTCTCGATCTGCGCCGCCTTGTCCGCCACGTCCGCGTTCAGTGTCTCAATCTGCGCCGCCTTGCCTGCCACGTCCGCGTTCAGCGTTTCGATCTGTGTTGCCTTGTCTGCGGCGTCCGCGTCCAGGCCTTCGATCTGCAGCGCTTTATCCTCCACATCCGCGCTGAGTCTCTCAATCTGGTCCGCCTGTTTGTCCATATCGGCCCTCAGGCTTTTGATCTGTCTGGTTTTGTCTTCATTGCTCGTATAGTACAGCATTCCCAGTGCGATAGCTGCTACGGCAAGAACGCAGATAACGGTGATAAAAACCCCTTTTTTCATGCTCTTTCTCCTGTTTCCCGTCCGGAAAGACGATTGCAGCGTATTTGGTTTTCCTACGGCTCCGTAGGGCATATACTGTCCTGTACTATTGTTTATACCATATCACAGCTCTTTTTTCAATAATCTTCCCAAAAGGAAAAGAGCCGGAAACACACTTCCGGGCTCTTTTCATCCGGTTCAGGTTCAGATCTTCACGCGGAGCTCCGCCACGGAGCATGCCGGCATCCGCACGAGGATTTCGTCCCCGCGGATTTCGAAATCGCTGAAGGCTTCCGTTTTCAGCGGGGCATTGCCGAAATCATTGAATTCATCCATCTTCCCCTGCAGGATGCGGCCGGTCACCCCGCCGGCGCCCGGCAGGCTGATCACCACATCATCCGCCTTGTCCGGGTCCAGGTTGCTCAGTGTTACGGTGATGAATCCGTCCTTTTCCGACGCGGAGGCGGTGACGCCGGGCACGGAGAACTTTTCCGTCCCGAGCTTTCCGGCTTCGATTTCGCAGCCAAGCTCCTTCGCGTCCATGTGCTCCTTGTACAGGTCGAACACGTAGTAGGTCGGCGTCAGGACCATCTGTTCGTCCTTCGTCAGGATGATGGCCTGCAGCACGTTGACCGTCTGGGCGATATTGGCCATGAACACCCGGTCGCAGTGGCGGTTGAAGATATCCAGGCTCACCGCAGCGACCATCGCGTCCCGCATGGTGTTCTGCTGGTAGAGGAAACCGGGGTTCGTTCCGGGCTCCACCTCAAACCAGGTGCCCCATTCGTCCACGATCATTCCCACCCGCTTGTCGGGATCATACTTATCCATGATCTCCGAATGCATCGTCACCAGCCGGTCGATATCCGCGGCGCCCGCCAGGGTTTCAAAGTAATCTTCCTTCGTGAAAACGATCGCCTTGTTCTTGTTGTTCCATCCGCCCGGGATCGTATAGTAGTGCAGGCTCAGGCCGTCCATGCAGAAGGCAGCGTTCTTCATCACGACGTCCGTCCAGTTGGCATCCCCGCCGTTGGAACCGCAGGCGATCTTGTACAGCTTGTGATCGCCGTACTGGCGGCAGAAGTTCTGGTACCGGCGGTAGACGTCCGCGTAGTACTCCGGCCGCATGATGCCGCCGCAGCCCCAGCTCTCGTTGCCGACGCCCCAGAAACGCACGCCCCAGCTGTCCTGCCGGCCGTTCGCCCGGCGCTCGCGCACCACGGTGGAATCCCCGTCCGAGTTCAGGTATTCCACCCATTCGCTCATTTCCTGCATGGTGCCGCTGCCGACGTTGCCCGTGATATAGGGTTCGCAGCCCACCTGGCGGCAGAGCTCCATGAACTCGTGCGTGCCGAAGGAGTTGTCCTCCGTCACGCCGCCCCAGTTGGTGTTCACCATGTTGCGCCGCTTCTCCTGGGGGCCGATGCCGTCCCGCCAGTGGTATTCATCCGCGAAACAGCCGCCCGGCCAGCGCAGCACCGGCATGCGGATGGCCTTCATGGCCTCCACCACGTCCGTGCGGATACCGTTCACGTTGGGGATGCTGCTGTCCTTCCCGACGAAGATGCCGCCGTAGATGCAGTGGCCCAGGTGTTCCGAAAAGCTGCCGTAGATATACCGGGAGATCGTTCCGGCGGACTGGCCCCGCCTGATATGGATCCTGGTCATATGTTTCCCTCTCTTTGTTCATTTTTTCTTTGATTATATCCATTGCGGTTCCTGCTTTCAACTCTTTTCGCAAGGTTCGCAATTTCTGATGAATTCCCTTGCCGGAAAGGCCGGCCCGGCGTATGATAGAGGCAGATCAAAAAGCGAGGTATATGCGCATGAAAACCGTGGATCTTTCGGGGATCTGGGAATGTTCCGTTCCGGGACAGTCCGGGGAAATCCGCCTGCCCGGAACGCTGGACGAAGCCGGGTTCGGTTTCCCGGATGATCCCGCCAAGCAGTGGCAGGCGGAAGACGTGAAGCGCATCGGCTTCTGGCAGGAAGGCGATCCCATCGTCACACGCCTGACCCGGAAGAAGGTTTACGAAGGCCCGGCCCGGTTCAGCCGGAAATTATCATGGGACTGTCCCGCCGGCTGCCGCGTTTTCCTGGAATGTGAACGGACCCGGCAGCTGCGCCTCACCGTCAACGGGAAGGAAGCCCCCGCCGTCCGGCCGGTATGCCTCTCCGCCCCCGCCGTTTTTGAAGTCACCGGCCTGGTCACCGGTCAGGATGAATTCGTCCTCCTGTCGGACAACAGCTATCCCGGCTGGCCCCGGGACGCCATCGTATACGCCTCCGCCGCTTCGGATGAAACCCAGACCAACTGGAACGGCGTCCTCGGATATCTCTGCCTGCGGGTGGAGGAACCCGGTTTCATCTCCGATGTCCGGGTGCTTCCCGGCATCCAGACGGCCGATATCCGGATTGAGCTGAATCTTTCCCGTCCCCTGAACAGTCCGCTCCGCATTTCCTCCCCCGCCCTGGCGGACGGGGCGAAAATCCCCGTCCCGGAAAAAGCCGGAACCTTTGAGCTGAAATGCCGCGTCTCCCTGCGGCAGGACGTCCGGCGCTGGGACCTGGAAGAAGGAAACCTATATCCCCTCACCGTGTCCGCCGACGGGCTGGAAAGCAAAACCGTCACCTTCGGCGTGCGCACATTTGCCGCGCAGGACGGGCACTTCACCCTGAACGGAAGGCGCATCTTCCTCCGCGGGGAAGCGAACTGCGCCGTCTTCCCGGAAACGGGATACATCCCCACGGACGAGGAAACGTGGACGTCCGTCCTGGAGAAGTACCGCGCCTACGGTGTCAACATCGTCCGCTTCCACAGCCACTGCCCGCCGGAGGCCGCCTTTGCCGCCGCGGACAAACTGGGGATGCTGATGCAGCCGGAGCTGTCCCACTGGGATCCGAAGGACGCCTTCGCCTCCGGCGAATCCCGCGGGTATTACGCAGCCGAAGCCATGCAGATCGTCCGCAGCCTGGCCAACCATCCGTCCTTCGTTATGCTCTCCTTCGGCAATGAGCTGCAGTTCCGCGCGGAATTCCGTCCCTTCACGGACCACCTGATGCACCGGCTTCGGGAAGCGGACCCGACCCGGCTGTACGCCGCGGGGTCCAACGCGTTCTATGGCAAGTACGGTCCGAACCCCACCGACGATTTCTATACCTCCTGCGAGGACCGGGGACAGATGCTCCGCGCCGCCTCCGCCAATTTCGAGGGCTGGCTGAACCGGGAGGACGTAACCGCATACCGGGATTATTCCGACGCTGTGGAACGGCTCCGGAAGGTTTCCGGCCGGCCGGTCTTCTCCTTTGAGGTCGGGC
>LVAM01000007.1 GCA_001604005.1 Clostridiales bacterium Firm_07
GAAAAGACCGGCTGGCCGGATATGTTCCGGAGGCGTTCCACGGCATCGGAATAATCGGCGCAGGCATCCGCACTCTCCCGGTTCAGCCAGCCCGTAAAGTTCGCAGAGGCGGCGCGGAGGGGCTCCTTCCGGTCATCGGAAGCGGTAAAGAAATCATCCGCCGGATTCGGGCCCTTCTCCCCATAGAACGCGTTGGAACCCGCGGCGTACAGCCGGGTGGGATCGATTCTGCGAAGCTCCTGCAGGAAATGGCTGACGAACGGACGGACCTCGTCGCGGAAGTGCAGCTCATTGCCGAAACTGAGCATCACAAAGGACGGATGGTTCGCCAGAGCACGGAGAATCTGCATGGCTTCGGCAGCATAGTAGGCGCGGGCTTCCCCGGTGGCGAAGGCATCCTTCGGGTCCCAGTGGGAAAGCTCCGGCTGCATCAGCATGCCCAGTTTGTCCGCGGCGGCAAAGGCTGCCTCCGGCGGGCAGTGGCTGTGGAAGCGGACGGTGTTGACGCCGTACGCGCGGTATTGTTCGAGGATGGAGGTCCACGTTTCTTCGCCTGTCGGGATGTATCCCGTCTCCGGGAAGGCGGCGCAGTTTGTCTCCCCGCGGAGGAAGATCCGCCGCCCGTTCAGCGTGAGGTGCCCGTCCCGGGCGGCAAAGGAGCGCACGCCGAAGGAGACGGTCCGGCTGTCCAGGCCGTCCGCGGAGACGGTAAGGGGGTACAGGTTGCCTTCCTCCAGGTCCCAGCGGCGGACATCCGGCCGCAGCGGGACCGTGCACCGCACCTCCAGGACACCGGTTCCGGACGGAGCCGGAACTTCCGCGTCCGCCGGAAACGCCGGGGAGGAAATTCGCAGCGTGCCCGCAAACTCCCGGGAGAGGTCCAGGGTGATCCGGACTTCGGCTTTGCCGTTTCCGGGATAGACACGGACAGCGGAAATACAGTCCGGTTTTTCAATGCGCAGGCGGATAAACCCGAGCACGCCGTTCCAGTTGGTCTGCGTCTCATCGGATGCGGCAGAGGCGTATACGATGGCATCCCGGGGCCAGCCGGGATAGCTGTTGTCGGAAAGAAGGGTGAACTCATCCCGGCCGGTGGCCAGGGAAGTGATTTCAAACACAGCGGGGGCGGAGAGGCATACCGGCTCCAGGGACGGCGCTTCCTGCCCGTTGACAAGGACCCGGAGCTGGCGGGTCCGTTCGCACTCCAGGAAGACCCGGCTGCCGGCAGGCAGATCCCAGGTCAGCTTCCGGGTAAACTGCGCGGGGCCTTCGTACGCCTTTTTCCGGGTGAGGCGGGTGACGATGGGGTCGCCTTCCTGCCAGAAGCCGATACGCTTTACATCCTCGGCCTGCCACTGCTTATGCGGATCGTCCGGGAAGCCGAAGCCGGCCTCATCCAGCGTTCCGGGCAGGCGGATTTCCCCGGACTCCCCCGGGACAGAACATTCCCAGATACCCGAAAGATCGATGGTCTTCATGTGTATATACCTCAGTTTTTTTCTGCCTTTATTGTACGCCGGCGCGGCCTTTCCGGCAAGGGGATTCATCAGATATTGCGAAGGTGCAAAAAGCAGTTGAAAGCAGGGGCTGCAATGGGTATAATCAAAGCAACATTGAACAAAGAGAGGGAAACATATGACCAGGATCAATATCAGGCGGGATCAGTCCGCCGGAACCATTTCCCGGTATATCTACGGACACTTCTCCGAGCACCTGGGCCACTGCATTTACGGGGGAATCTTTGTCGGAAAGGACAGCGATATCCCCAATGAAAACGGTATCCGCTCCGATGTGGTGGAGGCCATGAAGGCGATCCGCCTGCCGGTGCTTCGCTGGCCGGGCGGCTGCTTCGCGGATGAATACCACTGGCGGGACGGCATCGGCCCCCAGGAAAAGCGCCGCAACATGGTGAACACCAACTGGGGCGGCGTGACGGAGGACAACTCTTTTGGCACGCATGAGTTCATGGAGCTTTGCCGCCAGGTGGGCTGTGAGCCCTACATCACGGGCAACGTCGGCAGCGGCACGATGCAGGAAATGAGCGAGTGGGTGGAATACCTGAATTCCGACGGGGACTCCACCGTGGTGCGCGAGCGCCGGGCGAACGGCCGGCAGGACAGCTGGGGCGTGCGCTTCTGGGGCGTCGGCAATGAAAGCTGGGGCTGCGGCGGAATCATGCGGCCGGAATACTACGCCGATGTGTATCGCCGGTACCAGAATTTCTGCCGCCAGTACGGCGACCATAAGCTGTACAAGATCGCCTGCGGGTCCAACGGATCGGACGCCAACTGGACAGATGTGGTGATGAAGAACGCCGCGTTCTGCATGGACGGCCTGAGCCTGCATTACTACACCATTCCGGGCGGATGGAACAACAAGAACCGGGCGACCGTGTTCACAAAGGATGACTACTGGGAAACCCTGGCCGGCGCCGCGGATATCGACCGGCTCGTTACGATGCATGCCGGCATCATGGACAAGTATGATCCCGAGAAGCGCGTCGGCATGATCGTGGACGAGTGGGGCACCTGGTTTGAAGTGGAGCCCGGCACAAACCCCGGATTCCTGTACCAGCAGAACACCATGCGCGACGCGATGGTCACCGCGGTCACCCTGGATATCTTCAACCGCCACTGCGACCGCGTGTTCATGGCCAATATCGC
>LVAM01000008.1 GCA_001604005.1 Clostridiales bacterium Firm_07
TCGAAAAGCTGCCATTCGTTCTGGTCGGTTGCATGGACTTTTACGTAAACAGGGTTCTTCCATGTCGAGGTGGCGCCCATCTTCACCCAAGGACAGTTCCAATCGTAACGCACGTCGAGCGTGGCGTCGTCTTCGTTTATGCGGCGGTAGTAGTTGTGCAGCGCCACGCCGTGATAGACGTAACCTCCGCAACCGTAGACGCCCGAAATCGTCGAGCCTATGCCGTTGTATTTTCCTATGCGGTTGTCGCAGCGGTATCCTTCGGAGCGCATGTACTTGGTCTGTATCTCCCAAATCTGCTCCTTGACGTTATCGACCTGCTGTACCTGATTGAGGAATACGGTGGTGTAAGGAGTTGCGGTAATGTCGTGAGCGGGGTTTTCCAACACCTTGTTGCACCACGCAGCCGCGCGGCTGTACATGAGCGTCTGGGTGGAGTCGGCGGGCATGCGGTTTTTCATCAGCTCACCTGCCATGTTCAGATATACGTCGGCCAAAGCGGCTTGGGCGGCCGTGTTGCAAATGTGTCCGTAGGTAACCTCCGTCGGTCCCTGCAAAGTGGCCTGAATTTCGGCCAGCTCCTTGACTATGAAATCGTATATCTTGACCGCCGAGGTGCGTGCTATGTCGGTGTTGTTGATGTCGGTGGTCATCTCGGTGCGGAACGGGACGTCGCCGAACAGGCGCACGAGCGTAAAGTAATAGTATGCCCTCAGGAAACGCGCTTCGCCCAGCATCTGAGTCTTTTGGGCGCTCGTCGGAGTATATTTCTCGCAGAAGTAGATGAATTCGTTGGCCGCGTTGATGCCTTGGTACAGTGCCGTCCAAAGCAATTTGATTTCGGCGCTCTGCGAGGTGTGCGAGTTGTTTTCGGGCGAACCCGAAACGTTGCGGCGGGTGAGCGCCATATCGGTGGCGGCCTCCATGCGTATGCTTATCTCGGCACCCCACGTGTACTCGTTATAGAGTATGGAGTAGATGCCTGTCAGAATCTGGTTTGTGACGGTCAGGTTCTTGTAGAGCACCTCTTTGTCGGCCATCTCGTCTTTGGGAGCTATTTCGAGCTTGTTGCAGGCGGTGGTTGCCATCGCCGCAAACAGAAGTATGTATGTCAAAAATTTTTTCATGGCTCACTTGTGGTTTAGAATGAAATGTCAAGTCCGAATGTGAAGGTGCGCGAACGGGGATACGAGCAATAGTCGAGCCCGAGGGTCAGCGCCGACGATGCGGTGCTCACTTCGGGGTCGTAACCGCTGTAAGAGGTCAGCAGATAGAGGTTATCGCCCGAAACGTAGAACCTTAAATTTTCGAATCCCAGCTTTTTGAAGAACGGATGTTCGGCCGACGAGAGGTTGTAACCGAGCGTGATGTTGCTCACTCGCAGATAGGAACCGTCTTCCACCGAACGCGACGAAACCCAATAGTCTTGAACGCTCGGAGCCGAAACCTTGTTGGACGGATTGACCGTGCTCCAATAGTCTATGGTCTTGTAGAGGTAGTTGTTGCGGTTGCTTTCGAAGTTGCTGAACCATGCTTCGTTGGCGTTGAGCACGTCGTTTCCGTAGGACCATGTGAGGAATATGCTGAGGTCGAAATTGCGGTACTCGAATACGTTGGTAAAGCCGCCGTAATGTTTGGGATTGGGGTCGCCGATGACGGTCATGTCGTTCGAGTCGATTACTCCGTCGCCGTTGAGGTCTTTGTATTTTATGCGTCCGGGGACCGCTTTCGACGAGCCCACTTGTTTTACGACGCCCTCTTTGGCCACGTAGTTGCCGCCAACGTAGTAGAAATCGTCTACCTGATAGGTGCCGTCGAATACGTAGCCGTAGAACATCGAGGCGGGACGCCCCACTGCGGCTATGTATTGGTCTTGCGAGTATTTGAAATACCACGATGGGTCGGTGAGCATGTAGCTTTGGCCGCTGTTGAGCCCCAACACCTTGTTCTTGTTGAACGATATGTTGAACGATGTCGTCCAACGGAACGAGTCGGTTTGGATGTTGGTGGTGTTGATGCCTATTTCCAAACCGCGGTTGCTTACCGAGCCGATGTTCTTTTGGGCTTTGGAGTAACCCGACGAGGGCGGCAGATCGGCATAGAGCAACAGGTCGGTGGTCTTCTTGCTGTACCAGTCCACCGTGATGTTTATGCGGTTGCCCAGAATCGCGATGTCGGCTCCCAAGTCGATTTGTTCCGTGGTTTCCCATTTCAGTCGGTCGTTGGACAGACGTGCGGGCAGGTAGCCGCGCAGGTAATTGCCGCCGAACGCGTAACCGATGGTTATGTCGTTGTAAAGCGCGCCGTATGCGCTGCGCGACGCGATGTTGTTGTTACCGGTGCGTCCCCACGAGGCGCGAAGTTTGAAGTTGTCCACCCAATCGACCGAACGCAAGAACTCCTCCTGCGATACGCGCCAAGCCAACGCCCCCGAAGGGAAGTAGCTGAATTTGTTGGCGCCGAGGAACTTCGAGGAACCGTCGGCACGCATCGAAACCGTGGCGATGTATTTGTCGTTGTAAACGTATTCGGCTCTGGCGAGGAACGACATCAGGAACCACTCTTCGAGGCTGTTCTCTACGGGTTGCGGAGTGCCTTGGCTCAGGTCGTTGATGCCAAGGATGTCGGTCGGGAATTTTACATACTTGTTGTACGTGTAGAGGCCGCTGTATCCCTGCATGGTGAAACCGCCGAGGACGGTGTAACGCGACAAGCCGCTCTTTTTGTTGAACGTGAGCGTGTTCTCGTTGAACCAGCTGTCGCGTTCGGTGATGGCGCGCGAGGCGTTTATTCCGTCGGTCGAGAGTACGGGGTGGCCGTAACGGCTCTTGGAGTTGTTGTACTGGTCGTTGCGGACATTGTAGAGCGTGTAGCCGCCGCGCGACATGAAACGCAACGGTTTGATGATATCGTAGTAGAGTGCGGCGTTTATGGTAAGTTGATCGTAAAATACCTCGCGATAGGTGTTCTTGATGTTCGTTATGGGGTTGTAGGTGAGGTTGCCGGTGTCGTTGGCGACATCTTCGGGCACCTCGTCTATGTCCATTTGACCGTATTTTACAGGGTTTACGGGCTGGTATTGCAGAACGTCGCGCAGAATCGAGTTGCGCGAACCTTCGTTGCTTTGCAGACCGTGGCGCAGAGTGCGGTTGTAGCTTGTCATTGTCGTCAGACGCAACTTCTTGGTAATCTTTTGGTCGATGTTTATGCGGAAGTTGTACTTGTCGAGTCCGGTTTTCATGAGCGTTCCGTCCTGCTGCACCATGGCCATCGAAATGTTGTATTTGGTCTGCTGGTTGCCGCCCGAAACCGCTACGCGATTGGAGTGCGTTATGGCGGTGTTGAACGCCTCGTCCTGCCAGTCGTGCATATAGCTGGAGTACTTGGTGGCGTAATCCTCTATGGCGATTTTTTCGAAGTCGGCCGCGTTGGCGTAGGTGAGAGGTATCTTGGCTCCCGTAGCGTCGAGGGTGTACGGACCGCCCGCATAGTCGCGTTTGTAGAGGTCGTTCACGAGGTAACGGTCGTCGAAAGCGGCGGTCGAGCCGGTCGACGAGTTGGCGGCCGTAATGGCGCGTGCCACGTAGAGGAAGTCGGTACCAGCGAGCATCTTGTACATACGCTCTTTGGGGACTTCGCTGACCGAAATCGAGCCGTTGTACTCGACCTTCACCTTATCCTTGGTCCCGCCTTTCTTGGTTTCGATTATTATGACGCCGTTGGCTCCGCGCGCACCGTATATGGCTGTGGCCGAAGCGTCTTTGAGCACCTGCATCTGTTCGATGTCGTTGGGGTCGAACGAGAAGGTGTTGGGATTGTCCACGGGGAAACCGTCAATTACCCACAATGGGGAGTTGCTGCCCGTAAGCGAGTTGCCGCCGCGAATCGTGATGCTCACGCCTGCACCCGGAGCACCCTCCGAGGTGAGTGCCCTCACGCCTGCCATGCGGCCTGTCAGTGCGCTCGAAAAGTTGGTTGCAAGGCCTTTGCCGAGCTCCTGCGGCGAAACTATCGCCACCGAACCCGAAATATCCTTCTTGGCAACCTGTCCGTAACCGATTGTCACGAGCACCGACTCTATCTGTTCGGCGGTGGCTTTGAGTTTTACGGTTATGTTGGTGGCCGAGCCGACCTCAATGGTCTGTGGCTCCATGCCGAGGTAGGTTATTTCCACCTTTTGACCTTTGGTTACCGGCACCGAGAATGTTCCGTCGGTTGTAGACGAGGTTCCCTTGCCTGTTTGCAGAACAATGATGCTCGCACCCGCTACGGGTTTGTTCTCTTCGTCGACGACGCGCCCCGAGAGGGTAAAGCTTTGGGCGCCGGCCGACAGGACTGCCGACAGGGCACATGCGAGCAGAAACAGATAGCGTAAAGTTTTTTTCATATACATCGGTTTATTTTTCCTTGACCTGCAAATCGGTCAGACGGTACATTCGGGTGTTGTTAGGGTTTTGTTTCAGACGGTTGGTCAGGCGGAACGCTATGCGAACCTTACCGCCCGCGTACTTTTCCAACGGAATTGAGAACGAGCGCGAAGTGTTGTTCTCGCCCGTAGTGATGTTGTCGCGCACTTTGGTCCACTCTCCCGAAGGAGTCGATTGCATCGTGCCGTTCTGTTCGGCCGACTGCTCGCCTTTGGTGTATCCCGACGAGGGAGCTATCCACAACGAGAGTACGTTGGTGTTGTCGACACCGTAGTTTTGGAAAAGTTCGAACTCCACGACGGGTTTTTTGGCATCCGTAAGGTCTATTTCGGCGCTGACGAGCCAATCGTTGTTCTGGTTTATGTAGCCGTCGGGCAGTGAGGTGAGGTTTGTGCCCAGAAAATCCACAAAGTCGCCTTTCGACGATTTGCCCCAGCCGTTCTTGGTCTGCTTGCCCGTGTTGAACATCTCGCCCGAGAAGGAGTAGCGGTCCATGTTGGTTATTCCGCTGTCGGTGAGCACCGTTTCGGGTGTCACGGTGCCGTATGCGGGGCGGAAATAGACCTGCGCCGAGGCCGCCCGTGCCATAAGCAGGGCGGCTGCGCAGAATATGATGGTTTTGAGTTTCATAATGGTTGGTTTCTTCGTTTTGCCGTGTCCGGCATTATATTATCAGTCAGTCACTACGCGGAGTTGTGCGATGCTATAGCCTGTGGTGTTGGTGGCCTCACCGATGTTCGACACCATGATTGCGAAACGGACATTTTTGCCCTTGAACGAATTCGGTATCACGTAGGAAAATTCCTGACCGCCCGAAACGGCCGTCACTATGCCTCCCGAAACGGTGTATGTCGCATAGCCTGACGCAATGGTTGGTTTGAAGGTCGAGAGTTTTGTCCATGTCCAACCTTGCGGAGTGGATGAAGCTGTACCGCTTGCGGGCTCCTGATCTGTCGAATCGTCGTATGAATAGGCACTGCCTGCATTATCTACGTCGATAATGTATATGCAAACGGGCGATTTCGTAAAGCTACCGTAATTCCAAGAGCCGTTGAATTTGATTGCGGGGTTGGTGCATTCGGCCGGAATGGTAAATTGGCTCGAAACCATCCAATCGTTGTTTTCGACTCCGTTTGGAAGATAGAATAGTATGGCTGCACTGGCGCTGGAAGGCCGTCCCCAAGCGCTTTTTACCTGAACGGAGGATTGATTCGGTTGGGTGATGGGGCCAAGGAACGAGTAGCGGTCCATGTTGCCTATTCCGCTTACGGTCTTACAGTTAGCAGCTGTGTTGCCAATGTAGCTGACTGTCCACAGGGCCGTACCGTCGGTCATCTTGATTGCCGACAGCGGTTGCTTTACGTGTTTGGGCTGGGCACCCGTAGCTTGGAACGAGTAGTCGCCGGCCAGAATGGTCTTTACGTACTGTGCGTTCGACGATGTCGTAAAGGTGAGTTGCAGGCCGGTTTGGGTGTTGGTTATGCGGCCTATGGGGATTTGGAAGTACTGGACTTCGTCGGTAAGGGTAAGTCCTCCGATGAAGTTGATCGTCATGCTGTACGCATTGGAAGTGCGAGTAATTGTTCCGTCTTTATCGATTGTGCCCGTGCAGGCATAGTAGCCGTTCGTCTCGGAGTTCGGACCTATGTATATGCTGGTAATGGTCTCAGAACCTTTGAGGCCGAGCTCCAATATGGGAGTGATGTGGCGGAACGTGAAGTTCACCTTGCCGCCTGTCGCAACGGTGCCCGTACCGAGCAGGAACGGTTTGGAATCGGCGCTCCAAACCCCGCCCGTCTGGGTGAAGGTCACGGTTTGCGGAATTACATAGGGAATGGTGCTCATAGTGGCTGTCGAGGCGGCCGAGTTGTAGGGGTAGTATGCGACCAAAGTATGTGTCGCCCCTGACTCAGTGGAAATTATGATGTCGTCGCTGACCTTCGTGAATGTGGTCGAAGCGCCCGTGACGTCGGCCGTGTATTGATAATTGAGCTGGTCGGTCGTTCCGTCGTTGTAGAATATGCCCACTGCATCGCCTGCCGTCCACGAGCTTGCAGCGCCTTCGAGCGTCAATTTGGTTTCGTTTTCGACAACTGTTGCCGAGGCCACCATGGGAACGCCTTTGACGGTAGTTTTGCCGTTATCTATTCGGTCGTCAGTCTTGTTGCAGGCAGTAGCGACGAGTGCCATTGCGGTTAGGAAAAGAATCTGTTTTTTCATATCATCTTGTTTTTATCGTTATCGTTTAGGTTAGTTATTCTTCGGGCTTCGTTTCGAACTCCATGCCTTCTACATCGCCCGATATTGCTATGCCGTTTTCGGTGTGAATCGCTTCGGCAGCTACTGTCGGAGCGGAATAAGTGATTGCTTTTTTCATAATACTTTATACTTCGTCTTCGAGATTATAGTACATGTCTTCGATGTCGCCCGATATGGCGATTCCTTGGTTTACTGCAACCGATACGTAATCGACGGTCGGCTGCGAATACTCTTTTAGCTTGCTCATGGTATGAAGATTCTTATGTTATTCTATTGCGTCTTCCACCCGCAGGTTGTTCACACGGTACGAGCGAGTGTTGTTGTTGTCGGCCGAAGGGTTGAATACGCGCAGGGCGAGGCGGACTTTCTTGCCTTTGTACTTCTCGTCGATTTTGAACGACATGGCCTGCGACTTGGTGTTGAGGTCGCCGTTCACGTGGGTGGTTATTTCGGTTACGAGTTCCCATGTCAGGCCGGCGGGGGTTGCAGCCAGATTATCGGCGGCATTCTGATTTTGCGGGCCTGTCGAATAGGTGTTCGACGAGTCGTCTATTATATAGACCTCGAAGCGGTTTTGGGCTGCTGTGCCATAACGACTGCCGAAGTCGAAGTTTATGTAGAGGCTGTGCAAGTACGAAGCGCAGTTGATTTGCTCCGATACCATCCAGTCGTTGTTCTGATTGGTCGAGGCTCCGTTTGAGCTTGCGGTAGCAGTGTTTACGCCGAGGTAGTCGAGGTAATTGCCGCTCGACGAGCGTCCCCAGCCGTTTTTAATCTGTACCGACGAGGCCGAGCCCTGAATCAGTTCACCCATGAACGTATAGCGGTCCATGTTGTCCACGCCGCTGTTGACAAGCGCATTGGATGCGTCGTTGGATTTGTATTTGATGCTCCATACCACCGAGTTTATCGCAAAATCGCCCACGGTTGCTGTCAGAGGAGCGGACATGCCGCCGTTGATAACATTTACGGTCAGCGTATTGTCCGAAGTTTTGAGCGGCATCTTGTGCCCCGCCGCGAAGGTGATGATTCCGCTCGAAGCGTCGATGCTGACCCCTTCGGGAGCATTTTCGAGCGAGAAATGCAATCCTATCGTAGAACCGGTAACGGTCGGGCGGTTCGAAACCCATCCCTGTCCGGGTAACAGCGTTACGGGGAAACTGTCGGAATAGTTGAGTGCAGTGATTGGCGTGGGCAGTATGTCGGGGTCGACGGTTATCGCCAGCGCGTTGGCGAAAGTGGCGGAGCCTTTCGAGTTCGATACTGTTACATTTATATTGTATGTGGTTTTCGTATGTGGCAGAGTATTGTTCTCGGCGAGCGATATCGAACCGGTCGAAGGGTCGATTGTGAATTGGCCTTCCGCAGGATTGGAGGCTATGGCGAATGTAACCTTATTGCCTTCGGCGACCGTAGCGGCTTTTACCGTGGGGGCGGGGGTGACGATGCCTTCGCCTGCGCCGAGCGTGTACGACGCCGGCGAGTAAACAAGGCCGTAGGGCTTGCTCTCGACCGTAACCGACAGCAGGTTGCTTATCGTATAGCCGCTGGCATTGGTCAGGTTGGTTACGGATACGGATACGGGATATACGCCCGCTTCGACCGTAGCATCGAACTTCACCTTGCAGGTGAGCGAATCGACGCTTATGCCCGTATAGTCCTTGCCCGACGGGATGACGAGGTCGAATTTAGTCCCGCTTTGTTGCGCCAGATAGATTTTGTCGGGCGTGATTTCGAGTGCGGTACCCATGTCGGTCGTGTAGGACGAGTTGCCGAACACGATTCCCTTGACCACAAGGCGGAACGCGCTGTCGTAGGTGCGTTCGGTCGTGGCGTTGGTCAGTTTGACGGCGACTATGTATTCGCCTGCCGCGCCCGGGTCTGTCCCCGGTGTGGCTGTGATTACTCCCGTCGAGGAGTTTATGGCGAACATCTGGGTCGTAGAGTTGTCGTATGCCGAGCCGTTGTGGGTGATGCCCGCAATGGCGAATGTCACCGACGACGAAGTGAATACGGCCGGTTTGGCCGAAGTATAAACGGTTGTGGCGCCGAGACTCGTTTCGCCTGTCGAATAGCTTAATCCGTCGAGTTCGGCATGCTGTTCGATGCCGTTGCCTGAACAAGCCGCAAACGATAATGCAAATATCAGCAAAGCCGATTGAAGGAGTAATTTTGAGATTTTCATGCTCGCAGAAGATTAGTAATTTTTTTGGTTGTCGTTAGACGGCGTAAAGGTATTCCTTATATTAAACATAGCCTGACGATACAATACATTAAAACTCCAAAATCGTCCATTTTTGTCCGTATCGTTTTGTCGGTAGCGCGTTTAGAACTACCTTCGCAACAGCTATTCTGAAAACCTTTCAATACTCGCCATTATGAATCGCACCACACGAGCCACTATTTGCAGAGTCCTGCCGACCGCGTTGTTGTCCGTATGCCTTGTAGCCGCCTTGTCGGCCCAAACGGTTGTTTCGCCACGCCTCGAATCGTTCGAAAACGGCATTCCGACGGCTATTACCGCATCCGACGGCTGTGCGCTTGCCGTGAGTAGTGCTCACAGCAAGGACGGCTCTTGCGCATTGCATTGGAGTTTTCCGGCAGGCGGGCGTCTTTCGTTCGACGGCGACCTCCGTTTCGAGCCCCGCATCAAGGGCGAACGCGACGGCTATTTGGCGACATTCATAATATGGATATACAACCCCGCACCGCGCAAATCGCCGCTCCGTTTCGAGTTCCGACGCGACGGGCGTCCGTGCACCTCGTTCGAGATGCAGGCCGACTTCAAAGGGTGGCGTGCGGCATGGGTGTGCTACGAGCGCGACATGCAGGGCACGCCCGAAGAGGGAATGAACTCATTCACGATAAGTTCGGACGAGGGAGGCGAAATATACATCGACCACTTGATAACCTCCGTCCGTTGCGACCCGCGTAACCAGACGGCCGATTTGCAGGTGCCTTTCGTCAATCCCCGTACCGACAACCATTGGCTCATCTTGTTGCGCGAATCGCGCATCGGGCCCGACACCGTTTTCGATGCCGTCACGCCCCGCGCAAAAAAACAGATGGAACTCATCGAGAGCCGTTTCCGCGAAATAATCTACCAACCGTCCAAAGTATCCGCCGCCGCGTTGGACAAAATCCGCTCGGCCTACGCCGCCTACGGTATCGCCTACGGCCCCGACGGGGTAAAGGGCCTGCCGATATTCTTTACCCGCGCACGCGAGGCTTACGAGCGGCTCGATGTGGAGGGGTGGCGGGACATTTTCGAACGCAGCGGGCAGGAGGTCAAGCAGTACTTCGACCTCATGAACCGCATAGCCGTAGCCTACAACAACTCTTCCGACAACTCGGGTGTGCGGACGGAATTGGAGGGCATGTTCACATCCATGTACGACCATATTACCGACCAAGGTTTCGTTTACGGCAGCTGCACCGGCAATTTCTCGCACTACGGTTACAGCTTCCGCGGGCTTTACACCGCCTACTTCCTGATGAAGGATGTTCTGCGCCGACACAATGTCCTCGACGAGGCCTCGCGCACGCTTTGCTGGTACTCCATGGCCAATCAGGTTTTCGAAAAACCCAAAGCGCGCGGAATGGACATGGACGCGTTCAATACCACCATGACCGGTCTTGCCGCAAGCATACTCATCATGGACGACTCGCCCGAAAAACTTGCCTACCTGACAGACTTCGCAAGGCTTATCGACAACGGTTGCCTTCCCTCCGACGGGCTTGCGGGTGCTTTCAAAATCGACGGCGGCGCCTTCCACCACCGCAACAACTATCCCGCCTATGCCGACGGCGGACTTACGGGCGCGACGAACATGATTTACATGCTCCACGGCACCGACTTCGCGGTGGGCGCCGAAGGACACGAAACAGTGCGCAACGTGCTTCTGACGATGCGTTTCTATTGCAATACGCTCTATTATCCGCTCTCTATGTCGGGGCGCCACCCCAACGGCCAAGGCAAAATCAACCCCATGCAATACGCCACTATGGCGATGAGCGGCACCCCCGACCGCAAGAGCGGGACGGACACCCTTATGGCTGCCGCTTTTTTGAGGCTCGCCGCAGCCGACACCCCTTCGCCGCGCTTGCTAGATGCAGTCGTGCGTTTCGAGCGCATGGGAATAAAAGCCGAGCCCGACCCTCAAGGCAACATTTCGTTGGCTTACGGTTGCGTGTCGGTGCAGCGCAGAGGCGTGTGGTCTGCCGTAGTCAGGGGACACTCGCGCTACCTGTGGGCTTCGGAGCACTACGTAGCCAACAACTTCTACGGACGCTACCTCGCCCACGGCTCCATGCAGATAATGACCGCACCCAAGGGCGTCCCCGTAACTCCTGCCACGAGCCTTTGGCAGCAGGAGGGGTTCGATTGGGGGCGCATACCCGCCACAACGGCTGTCCACCTGCCCGTTGAACAGCTCCGTGCGCGTATTTACAATGTCGACAGGACTTCGGGCTATGAGGAGATGCTCCTTTCCGACGAGGCCTTTGCGGGAGGGCTGTCGGCCGAAGGGCGCGACGGGTTGTTCGCCATGAAACTCCACGAACACGACAAATACAACGGCACTCTGCGGGCGCGCAAATCGTTCCACTTTTTGGGCGACTTCATAGTCTGCGTCGGTACCGACATCGAGTGCGCCAACACCGACTATCCGACCGAAACGACCGTTTTCCAACTCTGTGCCGCTACTCCCGCCGAACACGACTATTGGAACTCATACGTCCCCAAAGGCAAATGGTATGTCGACAGCGCAGGCACGGGATATTATATTCCCCGTACCGAAAATCTCGTCTTCGCCAAGAATTTTCCGCAGTATTCGCGCGACCAGGCCGACGGTTCGCCCACCGAAGGCGATTGGGTGTCGCTCGTCATAAACCACTCGGTAGCCCCCAAGGGAGCCTCGTACGAATATGCGGTGGTACCATCGGCGGCCGATATGAAGGCGTTCGCCTCGCACAAGCCGTACAAGGTTCTGCGTGCCGACCGATTTGCGCATGTCGTGACTGACCGCAAGGCGGGCATGACCTCCTATGCCGTTTTCGAGCCGCACACCGCATTCGCCGACGGACTTGTGATGCGTGCCGACACAGCCTTGCTTGCTTTCGTTCGCCGGACCGGGCGCGACCGTTGCGTGCTGACGGTGGCAAATCCCGATTTGGCACTTTACAGAGGAGCTTCCGACGAGCGTTACGATTCCGACGGCAAACGCATCGAACGCAGCGTATATGCGCGCTCGTGGATAGATTCGCCGAGCGGCGTCATACCCACTCGCATTGTTTTGCGGGGGCGGTGGAAAGCTGTCGAGGACTGCGCGGAGTGTTCCGTGACGTTACAGGGCGATACCACCGTTTTGGAATTCGCCTGCCGCGACGGGCGAAGCATAGATGTCCGCTTGGAGAAAATCTGACGTACGTAGGGAACTTATCAGGACTTTTCGGCCGAGGTGCCGCCCTCCTGTTCCGCCTGTCCCTTGCGATAGGCCAACGGTGTTGTACCGAACTGGTTGCGGAAGCAGGTGCCGAAGTAACGCGCCGTCGAAAATCCGGTCATGTCGGCAATCTGCGCGATGTTCAGTTCGGCATTGTTGCGCAGCAGCATGGCGGCGTGTTTGAGTCTTATGGTCAGTATGAAATCGTTGGGCGTTTGGCCCGTAATGCTTTTGAGTTTTGTGAACAGGTTGGTTCGCGCGATGCCCATTTCGCGTGCGAAAGCGGCCACGTTGAATTCCGAATCGTCCATGTGGCGGTCAATTATCTCCACGGCGTTGTCCAACAACCGCCTGTCGAGTGCGTTGGTGGCCAGCGACTGCACTTGTCCGGTTGGGGTGTGGCTGTACTTTTCGAACAGCACGATGCGGCCGTTCACGAGGTTGTTGCAACGCGAAACCAAAATGGCGGCGTTGAACGGCTTGGTGATGTAATCGTCGGCGCCTATTCGCAACCCCTCTATCGTGTGCTCGACGGCTGTTCGCGCCGTGAGCAGCACCACAGGAATGTGGCAGGTATCTTGGTCGTTCTTGATTCGCTTGCAGAGTTCTATACCCGACAGGCGCGGCATCAGTACGTCGCTCAATACTATTTGGGGTTGCAGGGCTACGACCTTTTCCCAACCTTCCTCGCCGTCGGCAGCGGTGTAAACGTCGTACAGCGGTTCGAAAATCTCGGTAATCAACGCGCGCAATTGCTCGTTGTCCTCCACTATCAGCAGCTTTGAGCCTCTGATGCGTTCATCCGCGTCGCTCTCGGCGCCGACAGCCTCAGGAGCGGAGACGACGGTCTTGATGACCTCTTCGCGCGTGAGCGGTTCTGCGTCGGAGGCAATCTGTTCGGGCAGCAGGCGTTCCCTGCCCAACGGCAGGCGTACCGTGAAGAGCGTCCACTCGCCTTGTCGGCTTTCTACCGCTACCGTTCCTCCGTGCAGCTCCACGATACCTTTCGAAAGCGTGAGCCCGATGCCCGTACCGCGCGTGGACATGGCGTCCAGCCTTGCGGTCTGATAAAAACGGTCGAAAATCCTGTCCACGTCTTCGGGGGCTATGCCAGTGCCGCTGTCGTAAAACTTTATCACGATTTCTCGGGCGTCTTGGTCGAGTAGGAGCGAAATGACTATGCTGTCGCCCGAAGAGGTGTGCTTTATTGCATTGGACAGCAGGTTGTTGACCACTTTCTGCATCTGCGCCGAGTCGAACCATACGGGCAGCTCTTTGAGCCCCGAAGAGTTTTCGAACCTCAAATCCACACCTTTCGTATCGGCGTACTCCTTGAACATCAGGAAGTTTTCGTTGATGAACGCCACGATGTCGTGTTCTCGGGCGGCTATCTTCATGTGCCCCTGCTCCTGTTTGCGGAAGTCGAGCAGCTCGGTAATGAGCGAGTTGAGCTCGGCGCTGTTCTTGTAGACGTTGAGCAGCTTTTTGTACACCGTCGGCGGCAGCGAATTGTTCTGCAACAGCGATTCGGTCTGTGCCGTTATCAGCGTGAGCGGCGTGCGGAATTCGTGCGAGATATTGGTAAAGAAGCGCAACTTCGATTGGTTTAGCTCTTCGATGTCGGCCGTGCGGTTGCGTTCGTATTTCACGGCCTCCTGCAATCTTATGCGCCTGTAATACTCCGACAACAAGTAATAGACGAGTCCCGATATGATGAGCACGTAGAGTATGTAGGCGACCGTGGTTTTGTAGAAAGGCGGCATGACCACGATTTCCAACCGTGCGCTGCTCTGCTCGGCCGAATCCTTGTCGGTACTGCGCACCACCAGCGTATACTTGCCCGCTCCGAGGTTGGTGTATGTTATGCGACGTCCGCCGCGCGATGGGGTCCACGAATCGTTAAACCCTTCCAAGCGGTATTCGGTATCGCATTCGTTTTCGGGAATGTAGTTCGAAACGGCAAACTCTATGTCGAATGCGGGGTAGCGGCTCGGTATTTTTATGTGGCTTGTCGAGATTAGCGAGGAACCCAATATGCCCGTTCGGTCGCCGGCAGTAACCTCCTCGCCGCCAACGCTTATCGACGAAAAATTGATTCGATACGGCTTGTGGCGTGCGCGCAGCTCGTCGGGTCGGAACGAAACCATTCCGTCTGTGCTGCCAAGAAAGACCGTGCCGTCGGCTGTCTTGTAGAGCGCGTTTTCGTTTACGACGCTTATGGGCAGGCCGTTAGAGCGGTTGTACGACGAGATGCGGCCATGGCGTGTGTCGAATATGGCGAATCCGTCGCTTGTGGCCACATAGAGCTCGTCGGGACGGTTTTCGCAAAGTCCGTATATGCAGTCGTTCGAGAGCCCCGTCCGGCGCGAGTCGTAGTTCTCGAAGTCGTAGGTGTCGGGGCGGAAGAGGTCGATGCCCGTGCCTGCGTGGCCGAACCAAAGGTTGTTGCGGCTGTCGCACAGAATGGATATTACGTTGTTGCTGCTTATCGAGAGTGAGTCCTGCGAGTCGTGGCGGTAGTTGGTGAGCAAATTTTTGCCGAAATCGTAGCAGTAAACGCCTTGACCTTCGGCCGCTATCCACAATTTGCCTTCGGAATCGAAGCAGATGTCGGCCACGGCGCCTATGGTACGCCCCTGCGGGGAGTCGGTGAACAGCTTCCGGCACTCGCCGCTTCGGGGGTTGAAGAGCGCCACGCCCGACTTTGTGGCAAGCAGCAAGCTGCCGCGGTAGGGCAGTATGTCGCGGATGATGTTCGACGGGAGCGAATGGCCGTCGTCGCCCACGGCAGTGTAGCGTTTGACCTTGCCGGTCCGCATGTCGAGCCTGTTCAGGCCGCCCGTATGCGTGCCTATCCACATAATGTCGTCGTCGGCATCGTAACAGATGGCTTTGATGTTGATGTGCGAGAGCGTCTGAGTGTCGCTCGAACTGCTTGGGTACCAACGGAAACGGCCTGTACGTCGGTCCAGAACGTTCACTCCGCCGCCTTCGGTGCATATCCACAGCAACCCGTTCTTGTCTTCGGTCATCTTGCCCACTATGGGCGAGCTGAGCCCTTCGGAGGGCGAATCGGCCTTGCGGTAACGGGTATAGATTTCGTATTCGGGGTTGAAGTAATTGACTCCGCCGAAATAGGTGCCTATCCATAGCGTGCCTTGGCGGTCTTTGACGATGCACCATACAGACGAGTGGCTCAAATCCGACGGGTCGTCGCCGTGAACGTATGTGTCGAAGTGCCGCGCTGCCGAATCGGTAACGCAGAGCCCGTCGAAAGTTCCTATCCACATGCGCCCCTTGTCGTCCTGACAGAAACAGCGCACGAAGGCCGAATGCAGACCGTCGGCCGAAGCCGAGCGACGGATATTGCGCACCGTTCCGTCGGGGCTGACGATGTAAATTCCGTCTTCCCAACTGCCGACCCATATCCTGTCGTCGTCGGAGCGGTAAATCTGGGTGGTCTTGCAGTCGGGTATGATGAGTTGCAGAGCGTTGCGGCCGCGCCTGACGTATACCCCTCGGTCGGTTCCTATCCACAACTCTCCTCTGTCGGGCAGGAACAGCATGTGGTTGATGTTCTCCGCCGACTCAGGCACTTTCAGGTACTCCCTCCACGAGGAGTCGGCGGGCTCGTAACGCAGAATGGCGTTTCCGCGCGCCACATAAAGCGAGTCGCTGTAAGCTATGGCCTGCACGTGTTCCTCTTCGAGAAGGGTTGTGAAGAGTTCGGTGCGGAGGTCGTACTCAGCCACGCCGTCGGTGCACAAGATATAGATTTTGCCTTTGCCGTCGCCCGTAAGGCGCATTATGTTGTTGCAGAAGAGCGAATGGGAGTTTTGTTTGTTGGTGCGCAGGATGCGTATGTTGCGGCCGTCGTAGCGGTCGAGCCCGGCGCGAGTGCCTATCCAGATGAAACCGTACTCGTCCTGATAGATTGCGTTTACGGCGAATTGCGAGAGACCTTGCTCGCTGCCGAGATGTTTGAAGGCTATCTGATGGTGTTGCGCCGTGAGGCCGGACGCATACATAACCGTCAACATCATAATCAGCAATCGTTTCATATTTAATAACTATTTGGGCGCAGTCAGTCCGACAAAAGTAGTAAAAAATACTAAATTGGACTATTAATGTACATTTTTGCTACGTTTTCCATGCTCGGCTCGGTATCTTTGCTACGATAAAATTACTTACCTGTATTTCTCCGTTTTTTCAGAAACATGAAGTTGTTCATCCCCACATTGGCTCTTGCAGCCACACTGTTTGCCGCCTGCGGCCGCAACAATTCCGCCGACCGCAAAATGTTATCGAACGATATAGCCCGTTGCACGGCGCAGCTGACCCGTCAGACCGACATTATCGAAGCGTCGGGCGAAGTACTCATTCCGCGAACCGCAGATTCGCGCGGCGAGATAGAATATGTCCCGATAGACGATTGGACAAGCGGGTTCTTCGCAGGATGCGTTTGGTACGAATACCGTCTTACCGGACAGCCCAAATGGCTTCCGTTGGCCGAAAAATATACCGTTCATCTCGACTCGGTAAAATACCTGTCGTGGCATCACGACGTGGGATTCATGATAGGTGCAAGCTACCTTACCGGCTACCGCACTACGGGCGACTCCCGCTACCGCGACGTAATCGTTGAGGCCGCACGCTCTCTTTCAACACGTTTCCGCCCTGTTGCGGGAATAATTCAATCGTGGAACGTCGATCGCGGCTGGCAGTCGCAGAGAGGGTGGGAGTGCCCCGTCATCATCGACAACATGATGAACCTCGAACTGCTATTCGAGGCCTCGCTCTTTTCGGGCGACGACAGTTTCCGTCGCATTGCCGTCAGCCACGCCGACCGCACTCTCGAAAACCACTTCCGCCCCGACGGCAGCAGCTACCACGTGGTCGATTACAGTCTCGCGGACGGAACGGTACGCCGTCGTTGCACGGCGCAGGGTTACGCCGACTCTTCGGCTTGGGCACGCGGTCAGGCATGGGCGCTCTATGGCTATACGATGTGCTACCGCTACACCCGCGACAGTCGTTATCTCGCGCAGGCCGAGAAGGTGTACGATTTTATCTTCTCGAATCCCGATTTGCCTGCCGATGTCGTACCATATTGGGATTTCGACGCACCCGACAAGCCTACGGCTCCGCGCGACGCTTCGGCTGCGGCCTGCATTGCTTCCGCCCTCTACGAACTGTCGCTTTACAGCTCGCGCAACGACTACGCAGCTTCGGCCGACCGCATATTGCGTTCTCTTTCGTCGCCTGCTTACCTTGCCGCCGAGGGCTCGAACGGCAACTTCATATTGATGCACAGTGTGGGCAGTATTCCGCACGGCCAAGAGATTGACGTGCCGCTGAACTATGCCGACTACTACTTCATGGAGGCCATGTGGCGCAAAGAACAGATTTTGAACGGCAAGAGTTTCTTGCCCGAAGGCGAACGATAACAGTGCAATACGTATGAAAGCACACTCCGACAAGATAGCCTTTTCGCTGACGGCGGCCGTTTCGGCGCTGTTGGGTTCATGCGGTGCGGTGCGTAACGACAGTCCGAACATAGTCTACATTTTTCCCGACCAGTACCGTGCTTCGGCTCTCGGATTTTTGAGCGAACCCGGGTACGACTCGTTGGTTCCGTGGCGTGCCGACCCTGTTCTGACGCCCAATATCGACTCCCTTGCGCGCGAATCTCTGATTCTTACGCGTGCCGTGAGCAACTGCCCGTTGAGCAGCCCGCACCGCGGCATGCTCTTGTCGGGAGCTTATCCCCACCGCAGCGGCGTCGAGCTCAACTGCAACTCGTCGCGCCCGTTCAACTCGTTGCGCGAGGATTTGACATGCATCGGCGACGTTTTCAGCGCCGCAGGCTACGACTGCGCCTATATAGGCAAGTTGCACGCCGATTTTCCCACGCCCGACAATCCGCAACACCCCGGCACCTACGTCGAGCAACGCAACCCCGTATGGGATACCTATACCCCTCCTTCGCGCCGCCACGGTTTCGGTTGGTGGTACTCCTACGGTACCTTCGACGAACACAAGAATCCCCACTATTGGGACACCGAGGGGCGACGATACGACCCTCATGTCTGGTCGCCAGTTCACGAAGCCGATAAGGCCATAGAGTTTTTGCGCACACGACGCAAAGGTCTGCGCCGCAAACCTTTCCTTATGATGGTGGCGATGAATCCGCCGCACTCGCCATACTCGTCTGCTGACGATTGCATGGAGGAAGATTACCGCCTCTACGCCGACAAACCGCTCGGCAGCCTTCTTGTGCGCGCCAATGCCGATACCACAATGGCCAAAGCACCGTCGGTGCGCTACTATTTCGCCTCGGTTACGGGTGTCGACCGTCAGGTGGGGCGCATATTGCGCGCCCTGAAAGAGCAGGGACTCGACCGCAGCACGATTGTAGTGTTCACCTCCGACCACGGCGAAACGATGTGCAGCCACTCCACCGACGACCCCAAAAATTCGCCTTATACCGAATCGGTCAACGTACCGTTCATTATACGTTACCCGGGCCGCATCGCCCCTCGCGCCGATTCGCTCCTGCTCTCTTCGCCCGACATCATGCCGACACTGCTCGGATTGAGCGGTCTGGGCGACAAAATACCTTCTACGGTGCAGGGTACCGATTGGTCGTCGCTCTTCATGGGCAAGGAACAGGCCGCCGCACGCCCCAAGGCCGTGCTTTACATAAAAAATACCGACGGACACCGAAACTCCGAAGGCAAGGTCACGGATGCTTTCCCCGTAGCCCGAGGCGTCATAACCGACCGCTACACCTTTGTGCTGACTATAAACCGAGGCTACCGTGTGGTCGAAACCACCCTTTACGACAACCTCGAAGACCCGTATCAACTGCGCAACATTCCCCTGTCGGAGCACCCAGATATTGTGGCCGAATTGTACGCCGAACTGTGCCGGCTTGTCGATGCAGCGGGCGACCCGTGGTCGGTGCGCATGCCTTTGCTGCCGAAGTGACCGTTTTTCTGCCGCATAAAACAGATGTAATCATGGAAAAGAAACTTCTCCCCGTAGGTCTTGCTGCCGGTACCATTGCCGCCTTGGCGCCTTCGTGCGCTCCAAAGCAACCCGACCGCCCCATGCCGAACGTAATAATTATTCTCACCGACGATGTGGGCTACGGAGATTTGAGTTGCAACGGCTCGACGACCGTCCATACGCCCGCAGTAGAGCGCCTTGCCTCGCAGGGCATCAGGTTTACCAACGCCCATTCGACCTCGTCGGTCAGTACTCCCGCCAGATACGGGTTGCTTACGGGGGTCTATCCGTGGCGCGTGCCCGACACGGGCATCGCACCCGGCGACGCAGCTCTCATAATCGACACCGCCACCTTCACACTCGCCGACCTGATGCGTTCGGCCGGTTACGCTACGGCTGCGGTGGGCAAGTGGCACCTTGGGCTCGGTTCGGAACGTGGAAAACAAGATTGGAACGGACTTTTGAGCCCCGGCCCGGCCGAGATAGGTTTCGACTACT
>LVAM01000009.1 GCA_001604005.1 Clostridiales bacterium Firm_07
CGGAATCATTGCCGCGGACACCTTTGACGTGGACAATATCCGGATGATTTACGGCGGCTATGATAACCTGACCATGAGCGTTACCCTGAATGCTGATGCCACCATCGACAAGGAAATCATCGCCTCCGTAGCGGAAGCCCTGGTCGCAAAACCGGAGGAGAAAGCGGACTGGAACCGGCTGCTGGACATCTTTGCCGCCCCGTCCCTGCAGATTGTATCTTTCACAATTACCGAAAAGGGATACGCCCTGCGGCAGATGAACGGCGAGTACCTGCCGGCAGTGGCGGAAGACCTGAAAGAGGGCCCCGGGGCCCCCCGGCATGCCATGACGATTGCGGCAGCGCTCCTGTATCACCGCTACCTGAACGGAAAGGCCCCGGTTGCAGTGGTGAGCATGGACAACTGCAGCCATAACGGCGAGAAGCTGCGGAACAGTATCTCGGAAGTGGCGGAAGCATGGAGGAACAACGGACGGGTAGCGGCGGATTTTGTTGCCTGGCTGAATAATGAAACGCAGGTGGCTTTCCCCTGGAGTATGATCGACAAGATCACCCCCCGCCCCGCGCCTGCCGTGGAGAAGATGCTGGCGGATGCCGGAATTGAGGATATGGCGCCCATCCTGACACCCCGCGGAACCTTCGTGGCGCCGTTTGTCAACGCCGAAAAGCCGCAGTACCTGGTAGCGGAGGACCGGTTCCCCAACGGGCGGCCCCCGCTGGAAAAAGCCGGAGTGTACTTTACCAGCCGGGATACCGTGAACCGGACGGAACGGATGAAAGTCACCACATGCCTGAATCCCCTGCATACCGCACTGGCTGTATACGGCTGCCTGCTCGGTTATACCCTGATCTGTGAGGAAATGAAGGACGGGGACCTGGTGAAGCTGGTGCGCCGCCTGGGCTATACGGAGGGCCTTCCGGTGGTGACCGATCCCGGAATCCTGAGTCCCCGGGCGTTTATCGACGAGGTGGTGGAGCAGCGCCTGCCGAATCCCTTCATGCCGGACGCGCCGCAGCGCATTGCCACCGATACTTCGCAGAAGGTGGGCATCCGCTTCGGCGAAACCATCCGCAGCTATGCCGCGGAAGGGCGTTCCATGGATCAGCTGGTTGCGCTGCCGCTGGTGATCGCGGGATGGCTGCGCTACCTGCTGGGCGTGGATGACGAAGGGAACGCAATGCCCCTGTCCAGCGATCCGCTGCTCGAGGAACTGCAGAAACAGCTGCAGGGCATTGAACTCGGCAAACCGGAATCCGTGGGCAGCAGGCTGAAACCGATCCTTTCCAATGCCATGATCTTCGGAAGCGACCTGACCCAAACGCCCCTGGCGGAGCGCATCGAAACCTATTTCCGGGAAGAAATCACCGGGCCCGGAGCGGTCCGGACAACGCTTCAGAAATATTTGGAATAACAAAGCGCGGCAGCCATGGCTGCCGCGCCGGTCTTTCCGGGAACAGCTGCATTTCAGGAAGCAGGCTGAATCCGGCGGTTACCGGTTCAGCTTTTTCCTGGGTTCGCCCCAGGCTCCGAGGTTGCTGCCGCTCCAGCTGAAATAACGTTCGCAGGTGGTCTGGACCGGGGCGATGGATGCCAGCTTTTCCGTAGACGAGCCGGTGCCGCTTGCCAGGGATTCGTCCTGCAGCACGTTGCGGATGCGGCACAGCATGACTTCCCCGTCTCCCATGGGGATAAACTGCTTGACTTCCAGTTCATACGTGACAGGGGACGCAGCCAGCACCGGAACGGGCAGGACGCGGCCCTTTTCGATTTCGACGTCAATGTTCATCTTCTCCGGATCGCGGCCGTCGGTGGTTCCGAGATAATCTGCGAGGGGCAGGAGGGATTCGGTGACCAGGCCGGCGGAGAAGACTTTCTGCTTATGAATGTTATCCTTGGTCAGCTTTTCGCCGCCGATGCAGGCCATGACGCCCAGTTCATGTTCCCAGGTATAGCTGAACCAGCAGAAAAGTCCGAAATCCGCTTTGCCTACCTCATCATAGGTACCGTAGAGGAAAAGGGTCTGTGGGCAGTAATCGTTGTTCGCGGGATTAATACTGATTTTATTCATTTCAATTTCCTTTCTGAGACGAATGCTCATCCATGAATGTGTCCGGGTTCCGGTCGGCTTCACGTACGTTTTCCAGTACGCGCAGCAGGGATTGTTCGAAGGCGGTTATCTCTTCTTCCGTAAACCCGCGGAAGTAGATATCGGTCATTTTTTCGGACACGGCAGTATACTGGTCCCTGCATACCCGGGCTTCCTGATCCAGGAAAATCCGGATCACACGCCGGTCTTCCGCGGACCTTTTGCGGACGACCAGCCCGGCGTTTTCCATCCGGTCCAGCATGCTGGTCAGCGTACTGTTGGCCAATCCAGTCCGCTGACTGATCTCATTTGCCGAAAGACCGTCCTGCTGCCAGAGCGCGTCGAGAATCTTGCCCTGCGGGCCGTTGAACCTGTCCGCGCCCGAGGCGGACAGCAGTTTCTCAAATACGCGCCCGCCGATCAGGCGGATCTGGGCAATATAATCACCGCTGCGTGAAATCATCACGACCGACCTCCTTCTACATAGGATATTACCATATAGTAATAATATTGTCAACTGATCGAATCAAAAAAACGGGAATGAGCCGGAAGCTCATTCCTGTTGGTTGATCGACTTATGCTTTTACCAGTGAAACCAGCACGTCCACCATTTTCTCCATCGCGGGGACGGGGATCAGTTCCTTCCGTCCGTGATAGTTGTATCCGCCTGTGGACAGGTTGGGGCAGGGAAGACCTTCGAAGGAAAGCCGGGCACCGTCGGTTCCGCCGCGGATCGGCTGGATGACGGGCTCGACGCCGTTGGCTGAGAATGCTTTTTTGGCCCGGTCCAGGATCTCCGGATGCTGTTCCACGATTTCCCTCATGTTCCGGTACCAATCCTTCAGCTCCACGGTTACGGTTCCTTCTCCGTAACGGCGGTTCAGCATTTCACAGACGGCGGTCATCATCGCCTTTTTGGCTTCCAGCTTTGCGCTGTCGTGATCCCGGAGGATGTAGCGCAGCTCCGCGGCTTCTTCGTTTCCGGACATGCCGGTCAGGTGATAGAACCCTTCATAGCCTTCGGTGTGCTCCGGCCGCTCCCAGGGCGGGAGCATTCCGGCGAACTCCATGGCAACCAGGGACGCGTTGATCATCTGGTCCTTGGCACTGCCGGGATGGATGCTGACGCCTTTCACCCGCACGATGCAGGAGGCGGCGTTGAAGCATTCGTATTCCAGCTCGCCCAGGGCGCCGCCGTCCACTGTGTAAGCGAAATCCGCCCCGAAGCCCGGAACGTCGAACAGGTCCGCTCCGCGGCCGATCTCCTCATCCGGCGTGAAGGCGATGCAGATTTTTCCGTGATCCGGCGCGTCCGGCGCCAGCATCCGCTCGCACAGGGTCATGATTTCCGCCACGCCGGCCTTGTCGTCCGCCCCGAGGACCGAGTCCCCGGAGGTGACGATCAGTTCCTGCCCCTTCAGGCTGTCCAGGAAATCGAACCCGCTGATTTCCACCCCGTTTTCCAGGCGGATCACGCCGCCGTCATAGGCGGGAATGACCCGGGGCTTTGTGGCCCCCGGTACCGCGTCGGAGGTGTCCATATGGGCGATCAGCCCGATGGCCGGCGCGTCCGTTTTTCCTTTGGCGGGGATAAAACCGTACACATAGCCGTGTTCATCCATAAAGGCGTCCTGTACGCCCATGGCTTTCAGCTCATCGGCCAGCATCTGCCCCAGGACCTTCTGGCCCGGAGTCGACGGACAGCATTCGTTTGCTTCGCAGGAGGTCGTTTCCACCTGCACATATCTCAGGAACCGTTCCTTTACACTGCTCATGATACTTCCTCCTGTCTTTCCGGTTTCCCGGTGATGATGTTCCTTACTTTTCCAGATAGTCCCAGTAATCCTGGCGCAGGGAATTCAGCAGTTCCTCGTGGTCCCCGCCTTCCGCATACAGCTCATTGATTTCCCGGATTTCCTTCAGGCGGCGTTCCGGTGCGCAGTTCGGGCAGGATTTCAGGCTGCTGTACGGCGCTTCGTCCAGCTGGGAATAACGGAACGCAGTGAACGTGATTCCCTTGCCGTTGGAGCAGTGATCCTCGCGGTGGTAATAGGATCCTCCGTTCGGATTGTAATACAGCAGTGTGTCCGGATCGGGTTCGGGCAGCTGCCGGCCCTGCCAGTCTTCCCAGATGACAATTTTTACCTTGCCGCAAAGGTCTTCGGACTTGACCAGGTTATAGATCCAGGCCATGTTGATCCCGTCGGGAGTTTTCAGGCGCTGGACACGGATGCAGCCGTGGCTGCACTTGGTTCCGAGCTTGGGTTCGGTGCTCTTGTAGTTGTTGGTTCCGTCCTGGTTTTCCTGATGCGGGACTTCATGCAGCTCATCCCCGCCGTTAAACCGGATCGCGTAGGAACAGATCAGACGGTCGCTGGTCAGCTGGCCGGTCATGTTGATCAGCAGGAATTCTCCCGACCGGGTTTCGTTATACGGCTGGTACTTGGAACCGTTCCACTGTACCAGGCCGGTGGAGCACAGGAGTTCAGCGATCATTCTGCCTTCCTGGAACACATACAGCCGCTGGGCCAGTTTGTCCACCACCAGCGCCAGCCGCGGCGTGGGCGTGACCTGTTTCAGGTATTTGGTCGGAATATAGCCGGTGACGAGCAGGTTCCAGGCCTGTGTTTTCGTCGCGGGCTTGGAGAAGAAGGAGCTGGAATAGCATTCCACCAGGGACCATCCGTTATCCAGGTTCTCAATTACGCGGACTCCCTGGGACAGATTGGATACTTCACCGACGATTTTGGACTTTGTATCCGGTTCCCGGTACAGGTATGTCTGGAGCTTTGTCAGCTGAGAATGGCTGTTCCCCTTCACTTTTCCCAGGTCCACCACGGTAATCGGCTCCATCAGCATGTTCCATACCGCTTCTTCATCGCGGATGTCCATGGGCGTTGTCCAGTAGGAGGAAGCGATATCATCCCGGTAAGGGCTGCCGTGGGAAGGGGTAAAAAACTCCTCTCCGTTTTCGGCGGAATCTTCGGACGGCTCATCCGGGGTTTCGCTGACGGTGCCTTCATCCAGGTCGATCCAGATGATCTCCACTTCGTCCTCTGCAAAGACAGGCATGCCGGAAGCGAGCAGCACAAGCGCGGACAGCAGACAGAAAAGGGACTTTATCTTCATTCTGAGAAAAAACTCCTTTGATCAGTGATAGAAGGTGCTGTCATATACAGCGCCTTCTATTTTAACGCATCAGCATGCTATTTTTCAACCGCCGCTTCCGGGATGACTTGCCAAGGCAGAAACGGATGGTATAATGATTCAGCAAAGAAGCAGAAGCCTGCGGGGAGGTGATGGAGTGGCGCGGATGGATCTGGACATGACCGAGGGAAATATCTGGATGCATATGCTGCGGTTCTCCGTCCCGATGGCGATCGGGCTTCTGTTCCAGCAGCTTTACAATACGGTGGATACCCTGGTGGTCGGCCAGTTTGTCGGGCAGCAGGCCCAGGCAGCGGTAGGCTCCACCGGGCCGATCATCAACACAGTCGTCGGCTTTTGCGCCGGGCTGGCGACCGGCGCTTCCGTGGTGATTTCCCAGCGTTACGGCGCCCATGACCGGGAAGGCCTGGGCAAGGCGGTGCATACGACGGTGGCGCTGACATTTATTGTCAGCCTGATCGCGACCGCCCTGGGCCGGCTCATCATCGAACCGATGCTGCGGTTTATGCAGACGCCGGAGGACGTGATGCCGGAATCCGGAACCTATCTGTCCATTTACTTCGCGGGTGTTTCCGGAGTTCTGTTCTATAACCTGGGGAGCGGAATCCTGCGGGCAGTCGGGGATTCCCGGCGGCCGCTGCTGTTCCTGATTATTTCCGCGCTGCTGAATACGGCCCTGGACCTGCTGTTTGTCCTGGCCTTCGGCATGGGCGTGGACGGGGTGGCCTATGCGACGGTTCTGTCGCAGATTCTTTCCGCACTCCTGATCCTGATTACCCTGACAAAGGAAAAGGGAGATTACGGAATCCGGTGGCGGAAGGTCCGCATTGACCGGAAATCCCTTTCCCAGATCGTAAAGCTGGGCCTGCCCAGCAGTATCCAGGCGGCGGTGACGTCCTTCTCCAATGTGTTTGTCCAGTCCTATATCAACGCATTCGGCTCGGCCTGCATGGCCGGGTATGGTGTATATGGCAAGATAGACGCCTTTGCCCTGATTCCGGTGCAGAGTATTTCCATGTCCTCGACGACCTTTGTGGGCCAGAACTGGGGTGCGAATCAGCCGGGCCGGGCCCGGGAGGGCGTCCGGAAGGCGACGCTGATGAGCCTGATCTCCACAGCGGTGCTGGGCCTGCTGGTATTTGTAATGGCCAGGCCGCTGATGGGCTTTTTCTCTCCGGAGGAAGAAGTGGTGGAGTACGGCATCCGGTTTATCCGGATTGTGACGCCGTTCTATATTGCCGTCTGCTTCAACCAGATCTATGCCGGGGCACTGCGCGGCGTCGGGGACGCCACCATGCCCACGGTGATTATGCTGGCGTCCTTTGTGGTGTTCCGGCAGATCTACCTGGCGGTGACCAAAGCGCTGGGTGCGGGATTTATCGCAATCGCCCTGGCCTATCCGGTGGGATGGATCCTGTGTTCCACCCTGCTGTTGATCCGGTATTCCCGCAGCGTGCTGGTGAAGAGAAGCCGGGAGACACCCCCGTGTCCCGCTTCCGAAGCATGAAACACCTGCAAAGCCGGAAAGGAAACCGGAACCGAAGTGAAAAACAGGAGGCTTCCGAATGAAGACGTTCAACGGAAAAGTCGCCGTGATTACCGGCGGAGCCCACGGAATCGGCCGGGCCGTTGCAGACGCACTGATCCGGGAAGGCGCGGCTGTCTGTATTATTGACAAAAAGCCGGGAGACTGGTTTGTCGGCGACGTGGCGGACAAGGAAGTACTGGAGCGCTTCGCGGAGTCAGTCATCGCCAGGCACGGCCATGTGGATTTCCTGGTCAACAATGCCCTGCCGCTGATGAAGGGCATGGACAGCTGCACCTGGGAGGAATTTACCTATGCGCTGGCGGTGGGGGTTACTGCGCCGTTCTACCTGACGAAGCTGCTGGCGCCGTATTTTGCCCCGGGGGCATCCGTGATCAATATTGCTTCTTCCAGGGACCGGATGAGCCAGCCGCAGACAGAGAGCTATACGGCAGCCAAGGGCGGGGTTGCGGCGCTGACGCATGCCATGGCGGTCAGCCTGGCCGGAAAAGTGCGGGTCAACAGCATCTCCCCCGGATGGATTGACACCACCGGCAGCGAGATCACCGGCGCGGACGCACTCCAGCAGCCCGTCGGACGGGTGGGGAAGCCGGACGATATTGCAGAAATGGTGCTGTTCCTCTGTTCTGAAAAAGCAGGATTTATCACCGGGGAAAACATCTGCATTGACGGCGGTATGACCCGGCTCATGATCTACCATGGGGAACACGGATGGACAAAAGACGAATGAACGGGACAAAGCGGCAGGGAAGGAACTTCACTGAAGGGACATGGCCACAGAGGAGTATAATATGAAAACTGCTTTTGATCCGCTTGCGCAGCGCTATGTTTCCCAAAGGTTTCCGATATATGCCCGGGGCGGCATGGTGAACTGCTCCTGCCCGCAGGCAGCGGCAGCAGGACTCGGAATCCTGCGTGCAGGAGGCAACGCCATGGACGCGGCAGTAGCCGCCGCAGCGGCGCTGACGGTTACCGAGCCAACGGCGAACGGCATCGGCGGTGACGCTTTTGCCCTGATCTGGAGCGAAAAGGAACACCGCCTGTACGGCCTGAACGCCAGCGGACCTGCACCGGGACTGGCTTCCATTGATCGTGTTCTTGCGGACGGCAAGGACCGGAACGGCAAAATGCCGCTGACCGGATGGACTCCGGTGACTGTTCCCGGAGTACCCAGGGCATGGGCGGAAATATCCGGCCGCTTCGGCGCGCTTCCCCTGGTACAGGTTCTGGAACCGGCGGTCCGCTATGCCCGGGAAGGCTATCCGTGCGCGCCCAATATCGCCTGGCTGTGGCAGAGGTCGTTCGAGCGTTACCGGAAGACGTTGTCCGGGGAGTGCTTCAATGCCTGGTTTGATACTTTTGCCCCCGGAATGCATCCGCCTGCTGCCGGGGAGATGGTCCGGCTTCCCGATCATGCCGATACGCTGCAGGCAATCGGCGAGACGGGGGCGGAAGCATTCTATACAGGCAGCCTGGCCCGGAAGATCGATGCGTACAGCCGCAAGTATGGCGGTTACCTGCGCTATGAGGACCTGGCGGCATACAAAGCCGAGTGGGTGGAGCCAATCGGCGTGGATTACCGGGGATTCCGGGTATGTGAAATTCCGCCCAACGGGCAGGGAATCGCGGCACTGGCCGCACTGAATATCCTCAAGGAGTTTTCCTTTACAGAGAAGGATTGCCCTGAAACGGCGCACCGGCAGATCGAAGCCATGAAAATGGCATTTGCCGACGTTCTGGATACGGTGACGGATCCCGGACATATGCAGGCGGATTACCGGATGATGCTGGATCCGGCATACGGGGCGGAACGCGCTGCCCGGATGGAAGACCGCGCCCGGACATGGACGCGCAGTTTGCCGCCGCACAGCGGCACGGTATATCTCTGCTGTGCGGACGGGGAAGGGAATATGGTTTCCTATATCCAGTCCAATTATCACGGCTTTGGTTCGGGAATCGTTGTGGAGGGCACCGGGATTGCCCTCCAGAACCGCGGGGCCGATTTCTCCCTGGACCGGGGCGCCGCCAACAGCCTGGCACCCGGCAAGCGCAGTTATCACACGATTATCCCTGGTTTCCTGATGAAGGACGGCGAACCGGTGGGGCCTTTCGGCGTAATGGGGGGATATATGCAGCCCCAGGGGCATGTGCAGGTTGTGATGAACTATGCCGACTTTGCCATGGATCCCCAGCAGGCGCTGGACGCTCCCCGCTGGCAGTGGATGCGGGACGGCAGCGTTACGGTTGAGAGCCGCTTTGATCCGGAGATTGCCCGGGCGCTCCGGCGCATGGGGCATGATATCCGGATGGACCTGGATACACCCGGTTTCGGCAGGGGACAGATGATCGTGCGGCTGGATAACGGCGTACTGGTCGGCGGCACCGAATCCCGCACGGATTCCAATATTGCATGCTGGTAACCGGAATATGCGGAAAACGAACCACCCTGAAGCTGCTTTACCGGACTTCAGGGTGGTTTTCTGTTCCTGTTCCCGTTCATGGAAGCTCCCTCTTTGCGTGAAGGGCAGAAGGCCGAAGCATTGAACGGGATTTTTGAAAATGAAGGAGACCATTGCATTAGAGTAAGCTTTATGGATTAAACTGTTCCATAAGCAGCCGGTCAAAACAGGAGACGACAGAGCCCCGGAAAGGGGGTGCCCGGCGGAAAGGAGAAAACCATGTCCTGCAGGAACATCGGGATATTTGCGCACGTGGATGCCGGGAAGACGACGCTGTCGGAGCAGCTGCTGGTGCATTCCGGAAGGATCCGGGAAGCCGGAAGCGTGGACAGCGGCACGGCCCATACGGACGACCTGCCGGTGGAGAGACGGCGCGGCATATCCGTGAGAGCAACCTGTGTGTCGATCGACTGGAAGGGAACGACGATTCGGCTGATTGATACGCCCGGACATACGGATTTCTCGGCAGAGATTGAGCGGTCTTTCTGGGCGCTGGACGCGGCAGTGCTTCTGGTGGATGCGGTGCAGGGCGTACAGCCCCAGACGGAAACGCTGTTCCGCGCCCTGAAAGAGCAGGGCCTGCCTTTCCTTTTCTTCCTGAATAAAACAGACCGCCCCGAGGCAGATCCGGGACGGGTGCTGCGCCAGATCCGGAAACGCCTGACTGCAGACATATGCCCGCTGTGGGATGAAAACGCCATGACGGAATATGTCTGCGGCACGTCTGACAATCTGACGGTCCGGTATCTTGAAGGCGACCCGATCAGTTCGGAAGAAATCCGGAATCAGCTGGCCTGCCTGACTGCTGCCGGGAAAGTCTGCCCGGTTCTTTGCGGCTCTGCCCTGAAGGACCGGGGCATTCCGGAACTGCTGGACGCGATGACGGCATTCCTGCCTGAACCGGCGGTATCCGGAGACGAACTGTGCGGCGTAGCCTTTGCCATTGCCAGGGACAAGGTTCTGGGCCGCGGGCTCTGGGTGCGCCTGTTCGGGGGAAAACTGGAGAACCGGATGCCGCTGGAAATCCGGACCGGCACGGATCGGGTGACCGGAGAACCGGTATTTGTACAGCGGAAAATCAGCCAGATCCGGAATACCGACGGGGAGGATTCCGGACTGATGTGCGCCGGAGACGTCGCTGTTGTTTACGGACTGGGGGACCTGAAGGCAGGCTATATCTTCGGCAGTCCGGAAAAACTGCCCCGGAAAGTGCGGCCAGGTTCACTGAAAACACCGCTGCTGATGATCCGGGTGATTCCGGACAAACCGGAGGAAACGCAGCCGCTGTGGGAAGCCTGTGCGGTGCTGTCCTCCGAGGATCCGCTGCTGCAGGCGCAGTATAACCGGACCACGGGAGAGATCCTGCTGCAGATCATGGGAAAAGTACAGCTGGAAATCATCCAGGAGACACTGGCATCCCGGTTCGGTCTGCAGGCGTCTTTCGGGGAACCGGCGGTCATTTACCGGGAAACCATCCGGAAGAGAGCTGCCGGCTTTGTGGCCTATACCATGCCCAAACCCTGCTGGGCGATCCTGGAGTTTGAACTGGAGCCGGCTCCGCGGGGAAGCGGAATCAGCTATGCTTCCATTGTTCCGGGGAAGGATATCCTGCCCCGATACCAGCACCAGGTGGAGCAGGCACTGCCAAGAGCACTGAACCAGGGCCGGCTGGGCTGGCAGGTCACGGACGTGAAAATCACACTGACCGGCGGGAACCATCATCTGGTCCATACCCATCCGCTGGACTTTATTGTGGCAACGCCGATGGCCATTCAGGACGGACTGCGCAAGGGAGGCAGCATACTGCTGGAGCCGATCCTGGAAATGCACTTTGTCGTCCCGTCCGCGCTGACCGGGAGAATTATCAGCGACGTACAGCTGATGCGGGGAGAAGTGATCGATACTGCCGCGGATGAAGAGACCGTAACCCTCAAGGCACTGATTCCAGCTGCATCCAGTATGGATTATCCGACGCAGTTTGCATCTGTAACCGGGGGCAGGGGGAGCCTGAGCACATCCCTGTACGGCTATCGGGAATGCCCGATTGAACTGGGACATACGATGGCCCGGCGGGGAGTGGATCCCCTGGATACGGCGAAGTATATTCTCGCGGCCCGAAGCGCACTGGAGGGAGAAATATACTGAATATGCAGGGTGAAACAGTACTGCCCCGGCAGGCATTTATCGATATGAATTATGGATCGAAAAATGAAAAAGAGTTCCTGCAAAGCTCAGTTGCAGACCCGGCTGTGTTGACTTAACCGTCATGGGGGAGTAAAGTCAATCCGAAAAATGTAAGGAGAAAACAACGCATGGATTTTGTGAACAGACTGGCGGGAGAGTTCAAAATCCGGCCGCAGCAGGTGCAGGCGGCGGTGGAACTGCTGGACGCGGGAAATACGATTCCCTTTATTGCGCGGTACCGGAAGGAAGCGACCGGGTCCCTGGACGACCAGGTGCTGCGGGAGGTGGCGGAACGGCTGGAATACCTGCGGAACCTGGAAAAACGGCGGGAGGAAATCACCGCTTCGCTGGAAGAGCAGGGCGTGCTGACGGACGAGCTGAAAGCGCAGCTGGCAAAGGCAGCTACGCTGAGCGAACTGGAGGATATTTACCGTCCCTACCGGCCGAAACGGCGGACCCGGGCCACTGTGGCCAAGGAGCGGGGACTGGAACCGCTGGCATTGTGGCTGATGCTGCAGCAGGCCGGGGATCCCGCGGCGGAAGCGGCAAAGTATATCGATGCGGAGAAGGACGTGCCGGACGCGGAAACGGCGCTGGCCGGCGCACGGGATATCCTGGCGGAAACGGTCAGCGACAGCGCGGAGATCCGGAAGGAACTCCGGGCGCTGCTGAACCGGGAAGGCGTTCTCCGCAGCCGGGCCGCCAGGGAAGAGGACAGCGTATACAGTATGTATTATGACTTCCGGGAGCCGGTGCGGACCATCGCGCCCCACAGGATCCTGGCGGTCAACCGGGGAGAACGGGAAGAATTCCTGAAGGTAACGCTGGAAGTACCGGAAGAGAAGGCCCTGGACCTGATCCGGAAAACTTTCGTACGGAACAGCACAGACGCCGCCGGACAGGTGGCGGAAGCCTGTGCGGACGCCTGGGAACGGCTGGTATTTCCGTCCCTGGAACGGGAAATCCGGAACGACCTGACTGACCGGGCCAACGTCAGCGCTATCAAGGTGTTCAGCGACAACCTGCACCAGCTGCTGATGCAGCCGCCTATCAAGGGCAAGGTCACCCTGGGCGTGGATCCGGGCTTCCGAACGGGCTGCAAGCTGGCCGTGGTGGACGAGAACGGCAAGGTGCTGGATACCGGCGTGGGATACTTCACCCTGCCCGGCAATGAGGCGGGGAAGGCTGCTTCCGCAAAGCTGATCAAGGGATTTGTCAGGAAATACGGCATTACCGCCATCGCGATCGGCAACGGAACCGCCAGCCGGGAGAGCGAGCAGTTTATCGTATCCCTTCTGCCGGAAATGCCGGGCACGGCCTATATGATTGTGAGCGAGGCAGGCGCATCGGTATACAGCGCCAGCAAGCTGGCGGCGGAAGAATTCCCGGATTTTGACGTGACGCAGCGCAGCGCGGTTTCCATTGCACGACGGATGCAGGACCCGCTGGCGGAACTGGTGAAGATTGATCCCAAAGCGATCGGCGTGGGACAGTACCAGCATGACCTGAAGCAGAATGAGCTGACAGCGGCGCTGGACGGTGTGGTGGAACAGTGTGTGAACCAGGTGGGCGTGGAGGTCAGCACGGCTTCCGCGGAACTGCTGAGCCATGTGGCGGGCATCGGCCCGGCACTGGCGAAGAATATTGTGGCCTACCGGGAGGAGAATGGCATCGCCAGCCGGGCAGCCCTGAAAAAGGTGCCGAAACTGGGACCGAAAGCCTTTGAACAGTGCGCGGGCTTCCTGCGGGTGATGGACAGCCGGAACCCGCTGGACGCCACGGCGGTGCACCCGGAAAGCTATGACGCGGCGAAACTCCTGCTGGAAAAACTGGGATACGATATGAAGGAAATCCGGGGAGGCGCGGCGGACGTGATCCTGCGGGCGAACCGGTACGGCCACGAAAAGCTGGCGGCGGAAATCGGGGTCGGCCTGCCGACGCTGAACGATATGCTGGCGGAACTGGCAAAGCCCGGCAGGGATCCCCGTGACGAACTGCCCAGGCCGGTGCTGCGCACGGACGTGCTGGAAATGAAGGACCTGAAGCCCGGCATGGAACTGACGGGCACCGTGCGCAACGTGATCGACTTCGGCGCTTTTGTGGATATCGGCGTCCACCAGGACGGCCTGGTCCACATCAGCCGGATGGCGGAGAAGTTTATCCGGCACCCGTCGGAAGTGGTCAAGGTGGGGGACGTTGTCAAGGTCTGGGTAGTCAGCGTGGACGAGCAGAAGAAGCGCATCGCACTGACAATGGTCCCATCCCGGACGGCAGATAAGGGCTGAACCTTTCATCAGGACAAACTGCGGGCTTAATGCTGTGTCAAAAACACATACAGGCAAACTTGATGTATCCATGGAAACCGGGATCGCGTAAACTCCATCCTGACGAAAGGAGGGCGGGACCATGGGTTACCGAAATGCCCAGGAGATCTTTCCGGAGGATCTCCTGAAACAGATCCAGCGGTATGTCTCCGGCGAGACGATCTATATTCCGGCCAGGGAAGAAAGAAAAGCCTGGGGGGAATCATCCGGATACCAGCGCTATATCCGGGAACGAAACGACGGGATCCGCGCCGGGTATTCCGCCGGCCTGTCCATGGAGGAACTGATGGACAAATATGCGCTCTCCTATGACTCGATCAAAAGGATCGTGTATACCAGGAGGGAGATTGAAATGCTGAAATACAGCGCGACATTATCATCCGCGAAGGCGTATGCCGAAGCGGGGAAGCTGGACGCCTGGATTCATCTGTACCTGAATTCGGAAGGACACAATATTCCTTTTTCAGACGGCCTGAAGAAGTTCGACCGGCACTATATCAGCCCGGCACTTTTCCCGATCAGCCTGTTCAAAAGATGCACCGGGCCGGAGCCGGAAATGAAATACCGGCATGATCCGGAGTGGTGGGATATCCGCGTGGCGGAAACGGAGAAGCATATCCAGGCTGATCCGGACATGCCGCCGCTGATCGTCCACTATGCGGAAGGGGAATTTGAACTGAACGACGGGAACCACCGCCATAAGGCCTATGAAAACCTGGGAATCGACAAGGCCTGGGTGATCATCTGGATTACGGAAGATTCAGAACTGGATGACTTTCTGGCAAAGTACGGCGAATACGTGAAAGACTGCAAAATCATTCGCAGATAAGACGGGAAGTGAACACAATGAGACTGTTTGTCATTACCGGGACCTGCGGGTCCGGAAAATCAACGATGCGGGACGTGCTGCCGGGGTTCCTGGATCCCGAACGGTTTGCCTGTATCGATTCAGATGAAACAGGCCTGAACTGGTGGGATTACGCCGGGACAGACCATCCGGAAAAATACGCGGAGGACGGCCTGAATATCGCGGTCGGGCGCGCAGCAGGAAAGGACCTGGTATTCGTTTCCTGTATGGCGCCCCATGATTACCTGACGCAGGTGGCGGTTTCCGGCGAGGTGGGCGCGACCTATTTCATCGCGCTGGGCCCTTCGGACGAAGAGATTTACCGGCGGCTGCGAGCCAGGCCTGCGGAACGGGGATTCACCTCGGATGAGGTGATCCGGCCGCATATCGAATACAATCAGTGGATCCGGAGAAACAGGGGCAAGTACCAGCTGTTTATCGACAATGAGAAACAGACCCCGGAGGAAACCGCGAGCCGCATTGCGGCGTATATCATGAGCATACCGGAGATTGTTCCGGAGGATTGATCAAAGAAGCCCTGAAGTCAGCGAAGTGACTTCAGGGCGTTTTATACAGGGTAATAGATTTTGGAATTAAACAATGAATGGGAGTGAGCTTTGCTCACTCCCATTCTATGCAATCTAACGCTTTTAGCTTAATTTTCGTTTCTCCTGTTCGTTCTCGTGATTCTGATTCTACAGATTATTTGTATTCTCCATGCTCTACAGCCTCAGTTTATCATTTCTTTATCAGCGTGATAAAGAGACTGTTTTGCTGTGGATTACGGGAATTATTCCCCTGGAATCATTATACCCTATCTCTCCCTGCCAAGCATGATACTATTCAGATTATTCAATAGATATTTATATGATTATTTTGTAATAGACAGCTGCCCTTTTACGTGCGTTTGTGTTCCATCGGGCGCGATCAGACATCCTTCCGCTTGCTCCGGCAGTATCAACTCATAGCGTATAGTGCCGTTGGCATTGCGCTGATAATGATATTGCACAGGCCCCAAGGGCGTAATGGCCGTGCCGGACAAGCCGGGCAGATCTAGCAGCCGGGGTGAAATGATGATCCTTCCGTTCTCCTGCCGGATGCCCGCCAATGTCCGCATGAATTCATACAGCGGCAGCGCGCTCCAGGCATGGCATTCGCTGCGGGGATGATGGGGCTCCTCCGGGCAGGTGGTGCTGCCCCGTGAAAGGAGGCCGATCCAGGCGTCCAGATCCCGGCGCATCTGCTCCTCCATCCCGGCCTTTTCCAAGGCCCGGAACCACTCATAGGATGTGGAAAAAGAACAGGGCGGACAGCTCAGGGATGCTTGCAGCGCGCGCCTGCTTTCAGCCACCGTAAACATTCCGTTGACCACCGCCCAGGCCTGGGCGTGGCGGGTGAACTGCCGGCAGGCCGGGCCTTCCCGCACCATGCCCTGATCAGGATCAAAGCACAATTCTTTTACTTTAGACAGAATATCTTCCCGCCGCTGACGATATTCCTCCGCCGTACCGGGGCGGCCTGTGACCTCATACAGCTTCGCCCCGCATTCCAGCGCGTAGGCGTACATCAGATTGATGATCGTGCTTGGGCCTACAAAATAGGCGGGCGATACGCCCCAGGTTTCCTTCCAATCGTCCTGCCAGTCGATGAAGGGCCAGAAGCCGATGGCGCCTACCAGGCCGGTTTCATCCCGCTTGCCATCGTAATAATCCAGGATACGGTCAATGTCCGGGCGGTACAGGCGGCCCAAGGCCGTATCGCCCGTATGCTCCACATATTCCCACAGGGCGAAGGCATAATGGAGGGAGAAGGTGGAAATGACCTGGGTGTAAGCGCAGGGCGCTTTGCCGGTGAGCAGCCCGCCCGGCTGCATACCGCAGTGAAAATCAAGCAGGGCTTTTTTGACCAGGCCCGTGTCGTTGCTGACCGCATAAGTAAACAGCATTTGCAGCCGGGTATCCATGATGTATTGGAGATGCTCGTAATACGGGCAGTCCATATAGGTTTCCATCATGCAGTTTTTTAGCGTGCGCAGGCTTATATCCCACAAGGATTTCACCCAGGGTGCAGAGGACGAAACGGCCGATTGTACAGGCAAAGGATAGCCGGTTTTACGATAAACGGGGGACTGGGAGAATTGCCCGCCGGAAACCACGATGTAGCGGAACGTATGCACCCAGAAGGGTTCATAGCAAATGGGATCGCCATTTAAAATGATTTTGTCTTCCCAGCCGGCTCCTGTGCCGCTTGGATCGTCAATGCGATGTCCATCCATGCCATCGCCGAAGCGCTCCAGATAGGTGATCGTGACCTGGGTACCTGCTTTTCCCTGGAAATAGAACCGGGGATAGCCGTTTGTATGAGCGCCTGCGTCCAGAATCACATCGTTGTCCCTTGGAATGATCCGGGGAAAGGTCGTTTCCTTTTCATCCAGGAGAGGAATTACTCTGGGCATCACATGGGTGCGTGGAATCAGCCCCACTGCTTGGGAAAAAACGTTGGGAAGAACGGGACCGTAGGGGAGCGCCTTCATCCAGGCGGAAGCGTCAAAACCAATGGTTTTCCATGCGTTGGGAGACAGGCGAAAATCAATGCTTTCCTCCACAGCGCCAAGCAAATTGGTATACTGGGTAGAGTGCAGACAGAAGGTATTGTCTAACCAGACGAGCCAATCCGCCTGACCGGTGGTGACGGAAAAAAGAACCTTGCCATCAGGATCCGTGATGTCCCCATCCACCGCCAGAGCGTGGCAATTGCCGGGGCTTACCACGCCGTTGATTGCCGCCCGGGTATCCATTTGATCCCTGGCAATATCCGGGTCGTTGAACAGCACCTGCACGGCGAACACGTTCTTCCCCTCTCGCAGGTACGGCGTCAGCTCCACGGTTTCATAATACTGCCGGTTCAGATCGCCCTTGCAGGGGCCGGACAGCACGGGCGTTCCGTTCACCCACAGGCGATAGCGGGAAACAGCCGTGATGCTGGCCGTCAAACGAGCGTCTGCGGGAAGCGTCTGTTCACAGCGAAAATAGGCGAACCGTCCGCCCAGATCGCCGTGGAAGATCTGCTTTCGCGCCAATTCTTCCTGGGGAATCCGAATCCATTGCGTCTGTTCTCTCATGGCCGTATCCTCATTTTAATTATTGTCTAAGTTTCCCCAGGGCGTACAGGCTTTCCTTGGGGAAGCGCTTCTGTGCAGCACGGTCAACGCCCACCAGCCCAAAGGTCATGGCATAGCCCTTCTGCCATTCAAAGTTATCCAGCAGGCTCCAATACAGGTAGCCCTTGACGGGCAAGCCTTCAGCCAAGCAGTCAGCCACCCCTTGGGTCGCCGTTTCGATAAAGGCAGCGCGGCGGCTGTCGTCAGCGGTGGCGATGCCGTTTTCCGTTACGATCAGATCCCCGTGAAATTCTTTCGCTGCCCGGCGCAGCACATGGGCGATGCCCTCGGGATAGTATTCATAATCCATCTGGGTCTTTTCCTTGCCTTCGGGTACGGGCAGGGAACCGTTCGGGCCGATGATCGTGCGGGAATAGTTCTGCACGCCCAGGAAATCATCCTCCATCATGACGGGCAGATAGTGGGTGAATTCCTGATCCCATTCCTCCTGGGCTTTTTCTTCCCCGCCAGGGACGGATTGCACGTCATGCAGGCTCAGGGTCCAGCCGACTTTGATATGCGGAGCGGTTTCCCGGATAGCCTGACGCGCGGCGGCGTGGGCCTGCATGACAATTTTATCGCCATGGGCGGAGCGGGGAGACACGAAGGTGGCGGGCTTTTCGGTGCCGAATGCGTTCCTGTTTTCCTGGGCAAAAATGGGATTGCCCTTCATTAAATCCTCTAAGTTCACACCCACCTGCACCTTGCCGGCCGCCACCATCTGCTGGAAAATCTGCCGGGCCACGGCGGCGATCTGGATGCCCATGTTGGCCTCGTTGATGGTACAGATATAGTGAAGTTCGCTGCCAAGTTGCTCCGCAATATAGCGGGTATACCGGGCGAAATCGGCAGGGGTGGTATCGGCTTCCCAGCCGCCCTTGCGGATCAGCCACACGGGGCTGGTGAAGTGGTGCAGGGTGACGATGGGTGTAATTCCGTTTTCCTTGCAGCAGCGGATCACGTCCCGGTAGTGCCGGGTTTCCTTTTCGCTGAATATGCCCTCCTCCGGCTCGATCCGCGCCCACTCGATGGAGAAGCGGTAGGCATTCAGCCCGGCCTTCGCCATCAATTTGATATCTTCTTCATAGCGATTGTAATGGTCGCAGGCGATGCCGCTGGGCTCCACAAAGCTGGAATGCGCCATCTGCTCCTGGGCCCAGTTATCGCTGTTCGTATTATTGCCTTCTACCTGATGGGCAGCGGTGGCCGCGCCCAGCAGGAAACCTTTATCAAAGCGTGCCATGCTTTCCGTCTCCTTTATCATGCGTTCAGGGTGGCAATCAGGTCCTTGAGCTGTTTCCGGGTCAGGCGGCCATAGCTGACCAGCGCGCCCAGCTGAATACCCATCATCATGCCCTGCATCATGCGTTCGCTGCCCTCGCCCATGGAGTCGGTCTGATCCACGTGGCTCATGGCGGAGGAGCGCATCATGTTTCCGATGATTTCCTTGCCCTTGGGGTGCTTGAGGAGCTGGCCGATGGTGGTGCTTTCGGTGACCGTGAAGGGAAGCACGACCGTGCCTTCCACCTGGACGGGCTGCGCCATCCGGATATCCCGACTGCTCTCGCCGATCTCGATCACAAATTCTCCGCTTTCCACAAAAAAGTCATGGCATTTAGGCTCCCAGTAAGCGAAGGCCCGCTTATCCAAAGTGTAGGTGACAGTTTTTGTTTCATCAGGCTGGAGAGCCACCTTTTCAAAGGCCCGCAGTTCCCGGACAGGGCGGCGCACGGCGCATTCCACGTCGCGCACATACAACTGCACGGCAGCCTTTCCGGCGACAGCGCCGACATTCTTCACATCCACGGATACGGTCAGGGTGTCCTGATCGGTGAGGCTTTCTTTATCCAGCTTCAAGTTTGCGAATTCAAACCGCGTGTAGCTCAGCCCGTGGCCGAAGCAGAAGTTCACGGGCATTTCCTTTTTGTCGTAATACCGATAGCCCACAAAAATGCCCTCGGCGTAGGTCACGACGCCTTCTTCGCCGGGGAAGTTGAGATAGGAAGGATTGTCCTGCAGGCGGATGGGCCAGGTTTCGGCCAGATGGCCGCCGGGATTTACCTTGCCATACAGCAGATCCACCGTGGCAGCGCCCACCTGCTCGCCGCCCAGATACATGCACAGCACAGCATGCACATTTTGCAGCCAGGGCAGTTCCACCGGGGAGCCGCCATGCAGCACCACCACGGTGTGGGGGTTTGCGGCGGCAACCGCGGCGATCAGTTCGTTCTGATTGTCCGGCAGGCGCATATGATCCCGGTCCGCGCCTTCGGTTTCAAAGGCGTCCGGCAGGCCTGCGAAAATCACGGCCACATCAGCTTTTTTCGCCGTTTCGACGGCTTCCTTCAGCAACACTTCATCGATGGTATCGCCGTGGGCGTCGTAACCCCGGGCATAGGTTACGGCATTGCCCGCCGTTTCCAACGCGCTGACGGCATGAGGCACGTTGATGTGGCTGGAGCCCGCACCCTGATAGCGGGGCTTTTCGGCAAATTCTCCGATGAACGCCACCTTTTGATTTTCTTTCAGCGGCAGGAGATTGCCCTCGTTTTTCATCAGCACGGCGCATTCGCCCGCCAATTTCCGGGCCAGCTTCCGGCATTCCTCCCGGTCGATGGTTGTGTCGGGCCTGCGCTGTTCCACGGAATCCTTCACGAATTGCAGCAACCGCAAAACGGCTTTGTCCAGATCAGCCTCGGAAAGCGTTCCGGCCTTTACCGCTTCCGCGATCTCCTCGCCGGTGGCGTTGGGACCACCGGGCATTTCCAGATCCAGGCCCGCGGCCACGCCTTTGGCCCGATCCTTGACAGCGCCCCAATCGGTGACTACGAAGGCGTCGGAATGCCACTCGTCCCGCAGGATATCGGTGAGCAACATTTTGTTTTCGGCGCAGAAGGTGCCGTTGATGGCGTTGTAGGCGCACATGAGGCTGCGGGTCCCGCCCTTTTTGACCACCGCTTCAAAGGCGGGCAGATAGATCTCCCGAAGCGTCCGCTCGTCCAGGTTGCTGGAGCCGCTCATGCGCAGCGTTTCCTGATCGTTGCAGGCAAAGTGCTTGGCGCAGGCGGCAATACCTTCGCTTTGCAGCGCCTGCACGTAGGCAGCGCCCATTTCGCCCGCCAGATAGGGATCTTCGGAAAAGTATTCAAAGTTCCTGCCGCACAGGGGGCTGCGCTTGATGTTGAGGCCGGGCCCCAGCAGCATGGCCACGTTTTCCGCCTGGCATTCCTTTCCCAGCGCTTCGCCCAACTCAGCCATCACATCCCGGTCAAAGGAAGAAGCCAGGGCAGCGGCGGTGGGATAGCACACCGTTTCGATGCTCTTGTTGATGCCCAGGTGGTCGCCCTCGCCCTCCTGCTTGCGCAATCCGTGGGGGCCGTCGCACATCATGACGGCGGGCACACCTAGCCGTTCAATTGCCTTGGTGTGCCAGAAATCATGGCCGGAGCAGAACGCCGCCTTTTCTTCCAGTGTCATTTGTTTCAGGATTTCCTGCGGTTTCATGGCAAAACTCCTTTCTTCGATCAGAACGTGGGGATCTGCTGATCTTTACCATTCCCTGAGATCCTTCAATTCATTCCGGTAATCCTTATAGCAGAAGATCAGGGCAACGACCGCGGACAGAACGGTAGTTACCGTGGCAGAATAGATAATGCCGTACATACCGAATATCCAGCTCATCAGGAACAGAACCGGGATATAAAAGATCCCTTTCTCCAGCAGAGAAACGATCACTGCCCGGGTAGACTTGCCGGATGCCTGGAGATAAGTGGTACAGATCTGGTAAAAGCCGAGGAATGGGCCGATCACGATGGAGGCCAGCAGGCAGACCCGGCCGATCTCCAGAACTTCAGGATTGTCCAGGAAAGCGTTGAGCAGCGGATCCCGGAAAAGCAGGCACAGGAGCGACAAGACAGTGCCGGCGATCACAGCAAGGCCGGTTGTCTTCGCCAGAATCTCCGTCAGCCGCTTATGGTTCTTTGAACTGTAATTGAAGGAAATGGCGGGCTGCATACCCATGCAGATCCCCATGACGGTCATGGAGATCATCTGCGCGATACGTCCTGCCACGCTCTGCCCGGCCACTGCCACGGAACCGTACTGCATCATCAGATTGTTGACGATGGTGCCGGACACACTGCCAAGTACCGTGGCGCAGCTCATGGGAAGGCCCAGACTGATGACAGGCCGGATGACATCTTTCTTCAGGGAAAGGTCCTTTGGAAAGGCTGAATAAATCTTCCCCTTCGTGCGGAGGAAATATATATAGTAGCAGAGGCTGACCGCATTTGCTGCCACAGTGGCAATAGCCGCACCGGATACGCCCATGCCGAGCACGGAAATCAGCAGCGGGTCCAGAGCAATGTTCAGCACTGTTCCCAGCATGTTGCCGATCATGGAATCGGTGGTGGAGCCGTCGGCCCGGATCAGAGCCGGCACAACGTTGGTCAGCATGATTACCGGCGCACCGATGGCGATGACCCGCAGGTATTCAGCGGTGAACCCCCGGGTCTCTTCGTTGGCACCCAGCAGGGAACAGATCGGATTCATGAGGGGAAGTACCACGCCAAGGAAGACCAAGCCGATGACGATTGCTCCCCAGACGGAAAAAGCGCTGATTTTACGAATCCTGCCATACTCTCCTTTGCCCAGAGCCAGGGAGATCGCGGTACAGCCGCCGTTGCCCAGAAGCACGCCCAGGCCGGACAGAATGGAGAACATAGGGGAGGCCAGCGTGACGGCGGCAACTTTATTGGGGTCGCCGGTCTGACCGATAAAAAACACGTCCGCCATGTGATAGAGAACCATCACCAGCATGATCAGAACCGCCGGGACGCAGAGCTTGCCCACCAAGGTCCGGAACGGACCGGAGCGAAGCATTTCCTCATTTGTATTTGAAACTTTTTTCTCTTTTGCCATTTTTCTTCCTCCCGGGTTTGTCCGCTTTCCGGATGAGTCTGTTTCAGCCTCTATTTTATAGATTTCCTTTTTCCCCGTCTTTTTCTCATCCGACAAATACTTCCACAAATCCGACATTTTACAGGAGCTTTCGGAAGAATGTCGGTTTTCTGTTATTTTTTGTCGGATAACACAAAGATTTTCGCTGAACGAATTGGTATCCTTTTTTCAGACAAGGCAGAGGAGGACCCTATATGCAAATATTCAATCCGGACAGTAAGTTCTCCCAGTTTATTTACGGTGCCGCGGATTATGTGAAACTTGGACTGGTTTTCCTGCTGTTCTCGATTCCCGGGATCACCGCCGGAGCCGCTGCGGCAGCCGTAATGACAGTGGGTATGCGCATCGAACGGAAGGAAGCACCGACGATTTTCCGGCCTTTCTGGCAGGCATTTAGGGACAATTTCAGGCAGGGAACGGTACTGACGCTGATTTTCATGCTTGTATTCGGCTTTCTGGCGGCGGACTGGTACGTGCTGATGCAGACCGAGCAGACGCTGCTGATCCGCCTGATCTGCGCTTTCATTTTCGTGCTGGCTCTGCTGACCGCGAGCCTGATGCTCTGGGTGTTTCCCACACTGGCAAGGTTTTCCCTGACAAACCGGCAGATCATCCACAACGCGGTAATCCACATGCTTTCCCGTTTTCCCCAGACGCTGCTGGCACTGGTCGCGGCAGTGGGCGGATTCATTCTGGCCGCTTTCTTTCCGCAGGTGCTGCCGGTTATTACCTTCTTCGTTCCGGCGTTTGTGGTGTGGTATATGTCCCGGACGTGTGTGAAGCGTTTCCGCAAGTTTGACAGAAGCTTGGAGGGGGAACAGGAAGAAGCGGCGCGGGAAAAGTCGCCTCAGGAAAATTTACAGACGAATCAACTGAATTGACGCGCTGCACGGAACAGTCCCATGAGAGGTTTTGATAGGATGATCAGAAATGCCGTCCTGCCTGCCTGGCAGGCAAAATGGATCGACCCGGAATTGCCCCATGAACCGGAAAAGAAGCAGCCCGCTTCCTATCTGCGCCGACGGTTCACCACAAAAATGCCCGGCAGCGCATGCCTGTATATTACCTGCCACGGCTTGTATGCCGCTTATCTGAACGGACAGCGGGTGGGCGATTTTGTGCTGGCTCCCGGCACCGGGGATTACAGACAGCGGCTGACGGTGCAGTGCTACGATGTGACCGAGCTGCTGAAAGCGGGCGAAAACGAACTGACCGTTATTCTGGGCGACGGCTGGTATCGCGGCGGCGTGGGCGTGGACGGACTGCGAAACTATTGCGGCTCCGACATTGCTTTGCTCTGCCAGCTGGAAATGAACGGGCAGCCTGTTCTTTTTAGCGATGAGCATTGGGAAGCCTCCCAGCAGGGGCCGATCCGGGAAAACGACCTGGAAATCGGGGAGAATTATGACGCGCGGCTGGAAGCGATTTCCGAGTGGCACGGCGTGACTGTGCGGGACTTCGGCTTTGCCCATCTGGCTCCCACCGAAAGCGTACCCATCCTGGAGCAGGAGCGCTTCCCCGGCAAGCTCATCAAAACACCCAATGGGGAAACGGTCATCGACTTTGGACAGAACCTGGCGGGATATACGGAGCTGTGTGTACAGGCGAAGGCCGGACAGAAAATTACGATCTGGCATGGCGAGACCCTTGATGAAAATGGTAATTTCACACAGTCCAATTACAACCCCACCTGGCGCAGCCAGAATGGCGGCGTACCTCAGCGGATCGATTATATCTGCAAGGACGGCCTAAATGAATACAAGCCAAGCTTTACGATCATGGGCTTCCGATATGCCAAAGTGGAGACCGACGCCGATCTGACGGATGCCCGGTTTACCGCTATCGCCGTGTATTCCTATATGCCGCAGGTGGGCTTCTTTACCTGCGGCAGCGCGGATGTGAATCAGCTGTTCCACAACTGCCTGTGGAGCATGCGCTCCAATTTCTGCGATATTCCCACCGATTGCCCCACCCGGGAGCGCGCGGGCTGGACGGGCGACGCCGGGCTGTTCGCCCCCACCGCCGTCTATCTGGCGGACTGTTATCCCATCCTGCGCAAGTGGCTGGGCGAATGCCGCCTGGCCCAGGAGGAAAACGGCCTGGTGGCCAACATCGCGCCCATCAACGATAAGCGCGACCAGATCGCCCTGATGCTCCAGGGCAGCGCGGGCTGGGGCGACGCCTGCATTCTGGTGCCCTGGGCGCTGTATCAGGCCTATGGGGACAAAACGATTCTAAAAGAAAACTATGGGATGATGACCGGCTGGCTGTCCTTCTGCGAAAACCGCGCGAAGGAGACCCGGCCCCGGAACGAAGCGAACCCCTGGAAAGAATTCCTGATCGACACGGGCTTCCATTGGGGAGAATGGCTGGAGCCGGGCCATGTGATGCCGGAGGAAATGCGGAAAAACATGATGGAGGGCGTGCCGGACGTGGCGACGGCCTATTACTTCCGTTCCGCTTCCCTGCTGTCCCAGATCGCTGAAATCCTAGGAAAGCCCAAGGACGCCGCGCGCTTTGCGCACATCGCCGAAAACGCGAAGAAAGCCTTCCGTTTTACCTGCACGGACGGCGGTAAAATCACCTCTGACCGCCAATGCCAGTGTGTGCGGCCCATTGCCTTTGGATTGCTGAATGGAGAAGAAAACCAACAGGCGGCGGACGCGCTGAACGAGCTGGTGATCAAAAACGGGTATCACCTGAACACCGGCTTCCTGTCCACGCCGGACCTGTGCCGGGTGCTGGCTGATTACGGGCACGTCGATACCGCCTATCGTCTGCTGCTCCAGGAGAGCTGCCCCGGCTGGCTTTACGCTGTCAAAAAAGGCGCTACCACCATCTGGGAAACCTGGGACGGCGTGCGGCCCGACGGTACGGTACACGATTCCCTCAATCATTATGCTTACGGAGCCATCTGCGGCTGGCTGATGGGCGGCGTGTGCGGTATTCAACTGGAAGGGAGCAAGCTGACCATCCATCCCTATCCACACCCCTCCCTGGGACATGCGGAGGCGACATGGCTGTCTCCGGTGGGCGAGATCCGCAGCGGATGGCGCTATGCCGATCATCGGCTCCATTTTGAATTCACCGTCCCGATTCCCGCTGAAATCATCCTGCCAGGCAGCGGAATGTATCAGGTGAAAGCAGGCACGTACAGCTTTGAGGTGCTTCAGTAACAGCGCAAACCGGCAAAGCGAAAACAAAAAACATGGTTTGAGGAGGAATCAACATGGCCAAGACGATCTATGACCCCAAACAGGATGCCCGTTTCCAGTATCCGATAATCGACCAGGACGAATGGCGGGAGCGGCATCTGCCGGGCGGCGAAACCATTCCCTTCCGCTATCTGCACGGATATTTTGAGGGGACGGATGTAAAGTTCTCCTTCTGCTTCCCGCCTGCAGACCGGTATGAAGGCCGGTTCCAGCAGTATCTGTCTCCCTTCCCCGGGCCGGATGAGGAAGTGGCTTCCCTGGGTCACACCGGCCTGGAAGACCGCGTCGGCTTCGCGCTCAAATGCGGCGCTTACTATGTGGAAACCAACATGGGTTCCCATTCTCAGTTCGGCGGAGACCGGGACGATAAGCTGACCTGGCAGTCCTCCGCGGCGGCGGCGGAATTCTCCCGGGTAAAGGCCATGGAGATTTACGAAACATCCCAGCGGCCTTACGGCTATGTCTATGGCGGCAGCGGCGGCGGCTATAAATCCATGGCCTGCATCGAAAACACTTCCGCCTGGGACGGGGCCGCGCCCTTCGTGATCGGCTCTCCCGTCAGCCTGCCCAACACCATTACCATGCACGTGCAGGGCCAGCGAGTACTGCGCAACGCTTTTGCCAAAATCCTGGATGCCCTGGATGCGGGTGGCAGCGGCGATCCCTACAAAGAGCTGAACAAGGACGAAGCGGATATGCTGCGGGAGCTGACGAAGATGGGCTTTCCGCCGCTGGCCTGGTACATGGAAGCCAAGGGTGTCATTGATCCCGGTGCGCTGCCGGTGCTGCTGCCTGCCATGAGAGGCCTTGACCCCACCTATTTCACTGATTTTTGGACCAAGCCGGGCTATGCCGGGGCCGATCCCCAAAGCAGCGCTTCCAAGGATCGCATTTATTTCCGTACCAAAGTAAAGTCCGTGCACCTGACTGAGAAAACGGAGAAACGGGATGCCGAGGACGGCCAGAACGGCGTGGACGATTCCTATAAAAAGCAGGCGGTCAAGGGCGACGGGGCTTATCTGGAATTGGAAACGCTGCCGCTGGGGGACAACCTGTATCTGGAAGGCCTTTCGATGATTTTCCAAACCGGGGACGCCCAGGGAGCCGCCCTGCTCATGGACAAGATGATGCGCTTTAACGACAGCGAAGGCGGCATCGTGACCATCGGCGAATGCTATGGCATGAGTGACCTGGATGAAACCCTGCGGAAAGTGAAGCCCGGTGATGAGATCCTGCTGGACAATTCCGATTATATTGCCGCCCAGAGCTATTATCGCCATCAGGTGCCGGCGGACCTGTCCTTCCATGCCTGGGATCAGTTCCGCAATCCGGACGGCACGCCCAAAACGCCCCAGCGTGCCCCCTTCCCGGTGCCGTTTACAGGCGTCGGACTGCCGCAGGACGGCGATATTCAGGGCAAGGTCATCAATATCCAGGCTCTGATGGATGAAAGCACCTGCCCCTGGTGCGCCGATTGGTGGCGGAACAAGATCATCGAGACCAAGGGCACCGACGAAAACCATCGCACCTATTTCATGGAACGCTGCATGCACGGCGATATCAACGCCATTGGCAATTACGTGGTGGTCAATTATGTGGGCGCGCTGCGTCAGGCGCTGATCGACCTCTCTGCCTGGGTGGAAAAGGGAATCGCGCCGCTGAACCGCACCACATATACCCTGGGTGAAGACGGACAGATCCACACGGAGCTGGATGTGAGCAAGCGCTACGGCATCCAGGGCATCCCGACCTTGAAGGCCAACGGAGAAAAATGCGCCCATGTGAAGGTGGGCCAGTGCGTGCGCTTCACCGTGGACGTGGAAGTACCGCAGGACGCGGGCGTCGTGACGGAAATCCTCTTCGCCCAGAAGGAAAAGGAACTGGCTGCCAAGGATACGGAAAGCAACGGTGTGGCTCGGCTGATGCTGGGCGAGGATATGTGGGATGGCGCACTGACCTTTGAAAAGGACGAAAAGAACGGAATCCATACTGCCCATGCGGAGACCGTTGGCTGCTATGACAAGCCCGGAACATACTTTGCCACTGTGCGTATTGCCACCAACCGGGAAGGAGATCCGTCCAGGGTGTTCACCCAGGTACTGAACCTGGACCGGGCACGGATTGTCGTTTCATAACGGCGCCGATTCGGACAAAACGAGTCCGATCATGTCGGATTTACTGTATTTTTGGTCGGATTTCTCAAAGAATAATTTTTTTCGATTGAGTATGATGGTCATATCGGCAGGATATTTATGAGTTCAATAACCTGAAGGATTCGGAAAGGAGACGGAAACGAAGATGTCCATTCGTGCAAAATGGATCGCGCTGATGGCGGCTGTGGTGGTACTGCTGGTCGGCATGCAGGTGTACTACGGCAATATCGGCGGTACAGGCGACCAGAGTGCGTCCCCGGAAACCACCTTTGACTGGTGGATCTATTCCGGTACGTCATCAGAATACTACGGAAACTATGCTGAGAATCCGGCGATCCAGTATACCTTGCGGAAAGGCTGGGGCCCGGAGGAGAAGGGAATTGCCCTGAGCTTCCTGCAGCCGCCTCCCGGTTCTGAAGCTGATAACTATGCCACCATGATCGCTTCCGGTGACCTGCCGGACATCATTGACGCCGTGATCTGCGACCCGCCGCAGATTATGGTGGAGAGAGGCTACGCGATCGAGCTGACTGATTATGTGGAAGCCCATATGCCGAATTACAGGGAACTGGTGCATTCCAACAACGAAGTGTATATCAATACGGTTGTTGTGGATGATGACGGCAAGGAGCATTATTATAACCTGGCGGTCGTTCATGAGGGATACGATACCGTGTTCCAGGGTTATATGTACCGCAGGGACTGGATCGTAAAATACGGCACCAATCCCGTTACCGGCGCTGCCTTTACCGGCGGCTATACCGATCCCGCCGATGTGGACAGCTGGGTGGATGACGTGGTTTTCCCCTCCGGCGGCAAAGATCCCATCTATATTTCCGACTGGGAATGGATGTTTGAGATCTTTACCCGGGCGCAGGCAGACCTGGGCATTACCGGAAAGTACTGCATGAGCCTGTATTATCCCGGGTTTACCTGGTCCGGCGGCCTGCTGAGCTGCTTCGGAGGCGGCGTGAACGTGTGGTACCAGGACGCGGATTCAAAGGTGCATTTCGGCGGCAACGAAGAACCTTTCAAGACATACCTGGAGTGTATGCATGCCTGGTATGAAAAGGGCTGGCTGGATCATGATTTCAACCAGCGCACTTCAGACGCTTTCTACCAGATCGACTCCACTTCCGTGCGCCAGGGTATGATCGGTATGTGGAACGGCCAGCAGAGTGAACTGGGCGGCCGACTGGATATGCATGACGGCGGATATACCGAAGGTATTTTTGTGGCAGGTACACCCTATCCGATCAACGACATATACGGGCCGGAAAGCTGCCGGAACGTGGTACCCAACTGCCTGATGGGCAGCGGACTGACCAGCGGAGGCATCCTGATTACCCCCAAAGCCGCGGATAAAGACCTGGCTGCCCTGTGCAGCTATCTGGATTACTTCTACACGACAGAAGGCGCGCTGATCAAAACGCTGGGACTGAATGCGGAGCAGGCAGCAGATTTCAGCGAAAACACCTTCTATGCCGACAATGGCCTGACGGGCGGCGCGTATCACATCGGCGCTGACGGACGGTATCGCAAGGATGACGTGCTGGTCCATGACAGCGGCCAGCTGAACACCGCCGTGGGCTTCAATAAGGCGCCGGGCCTGCACCTTGTCAACAGTGTGGACCTTGGCTATGCAGACAGTTACCAGGCTTCCCTGGATACGTGGATGAAATATCCCAATACGGGTTTCTTCTGGGGCAGCCGTACCACCAATGCTTTCAGCCAGGAGGATGCCAAAACGATTACGGATATCCAATCCAAAGTGCTGGAATACATGACCAAGAACTGTGCCAACTTTATAACCGGCAAATCCAACTTCGACAAGGACTGGGACAAATGGAGCACAGTCATCAAAAAGTATAAAGTAGACAGCATTTCCGAGCTCCTGCAAACTTATGTTGACAAATATCCTTTCCGATAAGCGACAGGAGGTGTGACACATGGCAAAAAAGAATTCCTATGACCTGGCTGCGTCCTCCCGCCGGAGCTGGAAGACGGAGCTGAAGCGGGACTGGGTCGTGTATATGCTGTTCCTTCCCATCATCATTTATGAGATCGTACTGCATTACCTGCCCATGTTCGGCATTGTGATGGCCTTCCAGGATTACAACGTAGTGGATGGTTACTTTCATTCTCCCTGGGTAGGACTGAAGCACTTTATTGATCTGTTCAGCGGCGAAGACTTCCTTCAGGCGATCCGCAATACCGTGGTTATCGGTGTGATGCGTGCAACCTTCGGTTTTGTCGCACCTATTATCTTCGCGCTGATGCTGAGCCTGATCAATTCCAAGAAATTCAAACGCACTGCCCAGACTATGAGCTACATGCCCAACTTTGTGGCGGCGGTCATCGTCTGTTCCCTGTTTACCCAGTTCCTGGCCAAGGACGGACCGCTGACACTGCTTTTGTCAAAGGTATTCGAAGCGGAAAATCAAAACTGGTTTGCTAACGATAAACCTCCTGTCTTCTGGATTATTTACCTCCTGATGGGCATCTGGCAGAGCATCGGCTGGGGATCCATCATGTATGTTGCAGCTATTTCCCAGGTCAGCGGGGACCTGCATGAAGCGGCTGCCCTGGACGGAGCAACCCGTCTGCAGCGGCTGTTCAGAATTACCCTGCCCAGCATCCTGCCCATGATCCTGATGATGTTTGTGATCAATGTGGGCACCGCGCTGGCGGCAGGTTATGACAATATCCTGCTGCTGTACATGCCCAGCACCTACAACGTGTCCGATACCGTGTACACCTACACCTACCGCCAGGCTTTCGGCGCGGGCAACAGCAATTACTCCCTGTCTGCAGCCTCCGGCCTGTTCCAGTCCGTCGTTTCCACGATTCTTCTGGTGGGTTCCAATGCGCTGTCGCGTAAGGCCGCCGGAAGCAGCCTGTTCTGAGAGGAGGAATCACCATGGCAAGAAAGCAAAGAAAAAAGGAAGAATGGGAAAATAACATGGTTGAAACCAAGTCCGTGGCGGATCGGGTCGTGGACGTCATCGTGTATGCCTGCGTGGCACTGGTTGCGCTGTGCAGCGTGATTCCCATGTGGCACGTACTCATGTCCTCCTTCTCGGACGGAAAATCCCTGCTGGCGCATGTCGGCCTGGTGCTGTGGCCTGTAGGAGGTTTCACACTGGACGGTTATTCCCTGATCTTCCAGAACTCCAGCATTGTAGGCGGCTACATCAACACCATCATTTATACCGTTGCCTTCGTCACCATCGGTTTCCTGCTCTCAGCCGTAACAGGCTACGCCCTGAGCCGGGATACCAAACTGAAGAAGCCGGTGACCATGGCGCTGATGATCACAATGCTTTTCGGCGGCGGCATGGTGCCCACCTACATGGTGATCCGTGCCCTGGGCTGGGTCGGCACCCCATGGGCGCTGGTTATCCCGGGCTGCACCAACTCCATGTACTGCATCATGATGATGAACGCCTTCAATTCCATTCCCAAGGAAATGTATGAAGCCAGCCACATCGACGGAGCAGGCCACCTTTCCACCCTGTTTGAAATCACCCTGCCCCAGGCGATGAATATGGGCAGCGTGATCATCCTGAACCTGACCATCGGCCAGTGGAATTCGTGGCTGCCTGCCAGCATCTATGTGCCCAACAAGAAGGTTCTGTGGCCGCTGCAGCTGGTCATCCGCCAGATCACAAGTGAAAACGCCGATTTCCTGAACTCCTCCAATCCCAACTACAGCCGTTACCTGATTCAGTTCGCGGTGATCATCGCCGCTATCGCCCCCATTATCATCGCGTTCCCGTTCTTCCAGGACAAGATGGAAAAGGGCGTGATCCAGGGCGGTGTCAAAGGCTGAAGCCTTTTCCGGAAAGCAGTCCGTTCGCGGGCTGCTTTTTTTGCTTTGCAGGAAACCGGGATTCCAGGTATAATAAACATTGACAGTTCCCTGGATCAACCGGATATTTACCACATGGGAGGATGCTTGCATGAAGGAGCATTCAGCCTTATATCGATGGCTCTGGTTCCGGCCTGTGTTTCGGCGCCTCCGCCCACGGCTGATGACGATGATCTTTGCGCTGGTTCTCCCGGTCAGCCTGGTCTGCCTGGCACTCTCCGCAGTCTCTATCATCCAGTCCCGCGAAGCTGTTAACAGCATGAGCCAGAATGCCCTCAGCTTTTATCTGGACCAGGTGGCGCTGCGCCAGGAGCTGGGCGATATCGACGTGATGACGGATTTCCCCGCCGGCCTGGCACCCAGCCTGACACTGCTGCACTGGAACGCGGATCAGCCTGACGCCCGCGTGGACAACGGCAGCAGCGTGTATGTTTCAAAGGACGGAGAACAGGCGTTCCTGATCCTTTCGGACGGGACATGGCGGGAGGAAGAACGGCCTTTTGCTTCCCTGAAGCAGGAGCGGAACAGCTTCCTGTGGGAAAAGGATGGTGAGCCTTTCCGGGTACTGGTTACTTTCCCCTATGATTTTTCCCTGCAGAATATCCCTGCCTGGTTCTGGATCGCCCAGGGGATTGCCCTGCTGACAATCCTGGTCAGTCCGGTTCTGTACGGAAGACTGAAAAAGGATATTCTGGAGCCGATGGAAACAATGCATGACGCCATCTCCGCCTTCCAGAGAGACCGGTCCTACAGGATTCCGCAGGCCCCCCTGGCCGTGAGCGATGACTTCCGACGGCTGTTCGACCATTTCAACGCCATGGCCGCAGAAGTGCAGCAGGGATATGAGAAAGATGTGAAGCTGCTGGAATCAGAAATGGACAATCTGCGCCTGCAGGTGAACCCGCACATGCTTCTGAATTCTTACAATATGATTTACGCTCTGGCTGAATCGAAAAACTACACCACCATCCAGGATTACACCCTGTGCCTGGCGGATTATTTCCGCTACGTGCTGCGGAAGGGACAGCAGATGGTGACAGTACGGCAGGAACTGGAGTTCGTGGAGAACTTTATCCGCATCCAGCGCATCCGCTTCCCAGACCGGTTCTCTTACGTATACCAGGCGAAGGAGGACTGCCTGTCCGCCCTGATCCCGCCGCTGCTGATTGAAAACTTTGTGGAGAACGCCATCAAGTACGCGCTGAACCCCAAGGAACCCATTGAAATTGTGGTGTCCGTTCACCGGGAGGAAAACGAGGCCGGAAAGGATACCCTGCATATCGCCATCATGGATACGGGCAGCGGCATCCGTCCGGAGGTATTGGAAAAGCTGCAAAAGAAGGAACCCTACATTGATGAGGCGGGACAGAAACATATCGGCATTTATAACTGCCTGCGCCGGGTGGAGCTGTTTTACGGCGATGAGGGCGATATTCATTTTTCCAGCGCGGTGGGCGGCGGCACGCAGGTTTATTTGATCATTCCATTTTCTCTCTCTGCTGATCTCAGCACAGGACGGGAGGCGCGCGCATGAATATTCTGATTGTTGACGATGAAGAACTGGCTGTTCAGGGTATCCTGGATGGGGTCAACTGGGAACAATTAAGCTTTGACAAGGTGCTCACGGCCCGGAGCTATGAGGACGCGGTGAGCATATTCGGCAATACCTATATCGACATCCTGGTCAGCGATATTGAAATGCCCGGGGAAAGCGGCCTCAAGCTGATCGAATACGTGAATACCCACAGTCCGAACACCGAATGCATCATCCTGAGCTGTCACGATGAATTTGATTACGCTCAGGCGGCCGTACGGCTCAACTGCATGGAGTATGTGCTCAAACCCATCCGCTATCAAAAGCTGACGGAGATCCTGATGCGCGCAAGGGAACGGTCTGCCCAGCGGCGCAGAACGGAGCAGATCCAGCACTATGGGCAGCAATATATCGACGCTCTGGCGAAAGAATCCCGCAGTGATTCCGCCAATGCCCTGGATACAGCCGTGCAGTATATTGACAGCCACCTGACGGACGAGCTGTCCGTGCGGGAGCTGGCTTCGGTATGCTTTATCAGCGCCGATCATCTGACGCGGCTGTTTAAAAAGAAGTTTGGCGTGTCGGTTTCCGAATACATCCAGGAGCGGCGCATCCGCCTGGCGGGAGAACTGATGCGCCATCAGGATATGACGATTTCCATGGTGGCCAACAAGGTAGGCTTCGGCAATTATTCCTACTTTACGGAGCAATTTAAAAAGTATTTCGGCGTCACGCCCAGGGAGTATCAAAAGAAGATGCAGGAATAAAACATGTCGGATTTATGGGATTTTATGTCGGATTTCGTACAGAATTCCAGGGCGGGAAATGGCATAATGCAGGCAGAAGGAAGGAAAGAGAATCGGGAATGCCTTCCCCAAAAAGGAAAAGGAGATTACGAAAATGATGAAAAAGATCGCTGCCCTGCTGCTCTGCATGATGCTGTGCCTGTCCGCTGTATCTTTCGCCGCGGCGGAGGACGTGCCAAACCTGGCCGGCACCTACTATTCCTACGGCTATGACGTCGGAACCATGTTCATGAACTACTACTTCCATTTCTATGATGAAATCCCCGGACTGGGCAAGGTTTTCCATGCCGGTATGTGCATGGACCAGATCTGCTTCGACGGTACCTACGAGGTGCTGGCTGAAGAACGTGCTTATAATGTGGCGATGGACCGCGCTGCCAGCGAAGCAGGCACCCTGACCGAGGGCACCGCACCTTACACCGTCGTCTTCTATGATTTTGCCGGCAATGAGCTGGATCGGTGCGCCATGGATGCTGAGCATATCTACAATGATATGGTGAATATCACCGGTATCGGCGGCGGAAACTGCGCCCTGAATCTGGATACCGATCCTGAGAACAGCAAGTTTGCCGCCCAGTATGCCGGCGAACCCGCTGTCTCTTTCCTCTCCCTGGTCAATCCCGAGGACGATACTGCCACCCTGGAACTGAAAGTCAACGGCAAGTATGACGACCTGGTGGTGCTGTTTGTGGAAGGCACCTACGCCATGAACGAGGATCAGACTGTCATCACACTGACCCCTGATTCCGAAGATGACTCCGGTGCTACTGTGACCAAGAACGAGGATGGCACCTACACCTACGTTTCCACTGACGGCGACGAAGTAACCCTGGCGGAAGTGAAGGGTGTGGAAGTGGCCTATGCCCTGAAGGGCGAGATTCCTGTACCCGGCATGGATGGAACGAACGCAGACTTTATCTGCAACCTGTACAGCGACAACACCGTACGCCTGTATGCTGACTTCATGGGCAACCAGATGGATGTGGACAAGGGCACCTATGAAATCGACATGGCCACCTATTCCTTCATCCTGCACTTTGAAAACGCCGGCGATATGACCACCGAAGGCTATGCTGCCGATATGGTGCTCAATTACAAGGTCGCTGAGGTAGCTCCCTTCGGCGCTATCGAGCAGACCCTGAAGTTTGTGACCGAATAACCGCAACAAAACAACCTGCGCACAGCGCGGTTGGAAGAAGTGCCGCCGCCCGAATTGGACGGCGGCCTTTTCAGAAGGAGGGCCTTTCCATGCAGCACGCATTTTATCCCGGTCGGGAATGGCTGGATACCAACGGTAAGCCCATCCAGGCCCACGGCGGCAGTATTCTGATTTCGGATGGCTGCTATTATTGGTATGGCGAAAACAAGGAAAAGACCGATGGAAAAAACAGCATCTGGCACTGGGGCGTGCGCTGCTACCGTTCCAACGACCTGTATAATTGGGAAGACTGCGGGCTGATCATCCCGCCGGATGAGAAAGACGAGCGTTCGCCCCTGCATCCCGCCAGCATGATGGACCGGCCCCATATCCTCTATAACGCACGGACGAGAAAGTATGTGTGCTGGCTGAAAATCATGGAGAAGAACGGAGAACAGACCGAAACAGTGCTGACTGCGGATCATCTGTCTGGACCGTATACGATTGTCCGCAAAGGACTGCGCCCGCTGGGCATGAGCGCCGGGGATTTCGACCTGTCCGCTGCGCCGGATGGGAAAGGCTACTATTTCTTTGAGCGGGTGCACAGTGAAACCATCATCGCCGATCTGACGGAGGATTATACCGATGTGACGGGGTATTATTCCACCCATTTTCCCCAGCCCCAGCCGCCCCTTGTGCGGGAAGCTACGGCTCATTTTATCCGTCATGGCAAGCATTATCTGGTCACCAGCGGTACCACAGGTTACCTGCCCAATCCTTCCCAAATCGCCGTAGCGGATACCTGGCATGGGCCGTATCGGGTGCTGGGAGACCCCCATCCGGGCGACGAAAGCCAAACCTCCTTCCATTCCCAGATCACCTCAGTATTCAAAGTACCGGGCAAAAAAGATCTGTATATTGCTTTGGCGGACCGCTGGGCACCGGCATTTATGCACCTGCGTTATCAGGATTACGGCGAATGGTTCCGTCTGCGGTTTGCGGAAGAAAGAACGCCTGCGGAAGAAGCCCGCATGGCGGAATTGCAGAAGCTGCTGCCTCCCGACAGTGCAATGGATACCTCCAAAGCGCGCTATGTGTGGCTGCCTTTCCGCTTTGAGGGGGAAATGGGTATCCTGGACTGGCGGGAACAATGGAGCCTGGATGAATTTGAATAAGGGGTGTGGCAGAAATGAAACAGTATGAATTATTTGAACTCATTTTCCACGGTGAAGCGCTGACGGACCATTGGGCGCAGATCAATCTGACGGCGGAATTTATCTGCGGTGATACCTTTAAAACCGTCAGGGGCTTTTATGACGGCGACGGGCGGTACATCGTTCGTTTCCTCCCGGAAATTGCCGGGGAATGGCATTGGAAGGTTAATGGCGCGGTGAACGCCGAGGGGACGGAAAGCTGCGAACCGGCGGAGGACGCCCATGGCCTGGTAAAAGCTGTGGATACCCATTTTGAATATGAGGACGGCACGCTGTTCGCCCCCGTCGGCACCACGGTTTACGCACTGGCCCACCAGGAGGATACACTGGTGGAACAAACCCTGGAAAGCCTGAAAGCAGCGCCCTTCAACAAGGTGCGCATGTGCGTGTTCCCCAAGCATTACAATTACAATCACAACGAGCCGCCCTGCTATGCATTTGAAAAGAATCCGGATGGCAGCTGGGATGTGAACCGGCCCGGCATCGCCTTCTGGCATCGGTTTGAAAAGATATTGAAACGAATAGCGGAAATGGGCATCCAGATCGACTTGATCCTGTTCCATCCCTATGACCGGTGGGGTTTTTCCGGGCTTGCTCAGCGGGACAACCTGATTTATCTGGATTACCTGCTGCGCCGGCTGTCCGCCTGGCCCGAAATCTGGTGGAGCCTGGCCAACGAGTACGACCTGAATATGAGAAAAACGCTGGCTGATTGGCAGGAGATCGAGGAATACGTCGCACAAAACGACCCATTCCATCATCTTCTGTCCAACCACAACTGCATGTGCTTCTGGGATGCCACCCGGCCCAACATTACCCACGCCAGCCTGCAAACCAAGGGACTTTCCGAGATTCCGCGCTGGATCCGGGAATACAAAAAACCCGTGATCATTGACGAATGCTGCTATGAGGGCAACCTGCCCCACTTCTGGGGCAGCATCAGCGGGCAGGAAATGGTGCGCCGTTTCTGGCGCTGCTATGCTTCCGGTGCATACTGCACCCACGGGGAAACCTTCCTTTCCGATGATGAAATCCTCTGGTGGGCCCGGGGCGGCAAATTGAAGGGCGAAAGTCCCAGACGCATCGCTTTCCTGAGGCAAATCATGGAAAGCCTGCCGGGCCCGCTGACCCCCAAGGATGGCGGCTTCCTGGACCTGGCCAGGTCGGATGATCCGGTGGATATGGAGATGGTCCCCGAGGAGATGCGCAGCTTTTTCAAAGCTTTTTCAGACAGCATCCACCGCATGCCCGAGCAGGACCGCACAGCCCATTTGGGCGGGGAACACGCCTGGGAGTCCCATTGCGGCGAGGAAGCGTACCTGACCTATTTCGATCTGCAATGCTACGGCGAGCAGACCGTTCAGCTGCCCAAAGACAAGATTTACAAGGCCGAGCTGATCGACGTGTGGAACATGACCCGCGAGGTCATTGCCGAAAACATCAGCGGCGAAACCAAGCTGACCTTGCCCGGGCGGGACAACCTGGCTCTGCTGATCACGCGAATCAAATAAAGGAGAAACGACCATGAAGGAATACATGAACGCGTCCCAGGCCCCCCGCAAACGTGCGGAACTGCTGCTCAAGGAAATGAACCTGGATGAAAAGATGGCCCAGCTGGTAGGCGTGTTCGCCATTAAAGGGGCGGAGGACCGGATGGCCGCCTTCTTCAGGCACGGCATCGGCCAGATCAGCAGCCTGGAATTCCGCTCCTGCGGCAGCCTGGAGGAAGCCGCCGCCTGGCAGCGGCAGCTGCAGACCATCGTGATGGAGAGCAGCCGCCTGCATATTCCCGCCGTGTTCCACATGGAGGGCCTGTGCGGGCCGCTGATGCAGGATACCACCACCTTCCCCTCCGGCGTGTCCCGGGGCTCCTCCTTTGACCCCGCATTGGAGCGGAAGATCGGTGAAACCGTATCCCGCCAGGAAGCGGCGGTGGGTGTTACCCAGGTTTTGGCGCCTGTATTGGATATTTCCCGGGATTCGCGCATGGGCCGCCAGTGCGAACCTTACGGCGAAGACCCCACCCTGGCTGCCGCCATGGGCACGGCGTATACCCACGGCATCCAGGAAACGGAAACCGCAGGCCGTACCCCGGACGCTTCCGCCAAGCACTTCTTTGGTTTCCACAATTCCGCCGGAGCCATCCATGGTGCGCATGTGGACGCCGGGGACCGGCTGCTGATGGAAATCTACGGAAAGCCTTTCCAGGCGGCCATCACCGAAGCGGGGCTCAAGGCCGTCATGCCCTGCTACGGCTCCCTGAACGGCTTGCCCATCCATGCCTCCAAGCATTACCTGAACGGCATCCTGCGGGGCGAAATGGGTTTTGAGGGCGTCACCGTGTCCGACTACGGCGGGGCCAGTAACGCACATGAGTATCAGGGAATCGGCGAAACCATGGGCGACACGGGCCTGCGCTGCCTGGCCGCCGGGCTGGACATCGAATTGCCCATGCCCAAAGCCTATGCCGATGAATTAAAGCAGAAGTTTGCCAACGGCGAAGCCGATATGGCCCTGCTGGATAGCGTCGTGACGCGGGTGCTGGAAGCCAAATTCCGCATGGGCCTGTTCGAGCATCCCTTTGCTCTGGCAGGAGAAGAACTGGACAAGACTGTGCACCATGCGGAGGATGAACAGCTGGCTGCCCAATCTGCCCGGGAATCGCTGGTGTTGCTGAAAAATGACGGCGCGCTGCCCCTGACCGGCAGAGAAAAGACCATTGCTGTTATTGGTCCGGCGGCTGCCAATGCCCGGTATTATTTTGGCGGCTACACCCATCTGTCCATGGTGGAAGCCAAGCACGCCGCCCGCAATTCCATGGCCGGCGTGAACGGGAACGGCGTCAAGAACGAAGTGCGTTTTGTGCCCGGCACCAACGTGGAGGATGACGAAAACGAAGAATTTGCCGGTGTGCTGACCAAATTGAAGCCGGACTGCAAAAATCTCTTGCAGGTATTGACGGAAGCCCTGCCGGATATCCGTATCCTCTATGCCCAGGGCTATCACAAAGCGGGCGCGGATGAAAGCCTGTTCCCGGAAGCGCTGGAGATTGCCAAGCAGGCTGATGTGATCCTTTTGACCCTGGGCGGGAAGAACGGCTCCGGCTCCATCGCCACCATGGGCGAGGGCGTGGACGGCACCGACATCAACCTGCCTGCCTGCCAGGACACCTTTATCCGGGAAGTGAAGAAGCTGGGCAAGCCTTTGATCGGTATCCATTTTGACGGACGCCCCATCTCCAGCGACACGGCGGATGAGTGCCTGGACGCCATCCTGGAATGCTGGAATCCTGCTGTGTATACCGCCGAAGCCGTCACCGACGCGCTGCTGGGCAAATGGAATCCCTCCGGCAAGATGCCCCTGTCCACCGCCCGGTGCGCAGGCCAGATTCCTGTGTATTACAATCATCCCAACGGCTCCATGTGGACCCAGGCTCCCAGCATCGGCTTTGCCGATTATGTGGACTGTCCGCACCGTCCCCGTTACTGCTTCGGCCACGGCCTGAGCTATACCACCTTTGCATACAGCGATCTGACGCTGGACAAAAAGGAGACCAAACCCTTTGAAACGGTGAATGTTTCCCTGAGGGTGAAGAACACCGGGAAATGCGCCGGAACGGAAATCGTGCAGATGTATATCCGTGACGTCCGCGCTTCCATGACCCGGCCTTATAAAGAATTGCAGGGCTTTGCCCGGGTGGAATTGCAACCGGGCGAGGAAAAGGCCATTTGTTTCCCGCTCCAGCCCAGCCAGATGGCTTTCCTGGATGAGGATATGCGCTGGAAGATCGAAAAGGGCGAATTTGAAGTGCAGCTTGGTTCTTCCTCTGAGGATATTCGGCTCAGGGAATCCTTCCAGGTAACGGAAAATGCCTGGCTGGCAGGCAGAACCCGCGCTTTCTACTCCCTGGGTGAAATCAAATAAGAGGAGGCCTTTTCAATGAAAATCAAGACCGGCTCCTGGATCACGGTATCCCGGAATACGGACGACGTTTGTCCTGTGTTCAGGAAACTGTTCGCTGCTGAAAAAGCAATTGAAAAAGCAGAATTGCAAATCACCGCCCTGGGTGTCTATCAGGCGGAAATTAACGGTCGGCGAGTAGGCGATTATGTACTGGCTCCCGGCTGGACCAGCTATGATCACCGTTTGCAGGTACAGATCTATGATGTGACAGTGTTGCTGCAAAAAGCAAACGACCTGCGCGTCACCGTGGGCCGGGGCTGGTTCCGTTCGCCCATGCCCGGCTGGCTGAACAGCGAGGACAAACAGCGGCGGACGAATCAACCCTGCGGGCTGATCGCATTCCTGCATATCTGCTATGCTGACGGCACGGAAGAAACCGTCGTTACGGATGAATCCTGGCAGTGGGCGAAAAGCCGGGTGCTGTTCAGCGAAATCTATGACGGCGAAACCTGCGACGCCAGGATTGAGCCGGAGGATTGGCAGCCGGTGCAGCCGCTGGAATGGTCCAAGGACATCCTGATTCCCCAGGAAGGCGAAGAAATCCGGGAGACCGAGCGTTTCTCCGCGAAACGTATTTTCAAAACGCCCCAGGGCGACACCGTGGTGGACTTCGGCCAGGAGGTCACCGGCTATGTGGAAATCACGCTGTATGCCCATGCCGGGGACGAAGTGCTTTTCGATCACGCCGAGGTGCAGGACAGGGACGGCAACTGGTACAACGAAAATTACCGCAGCGCCAAGGCCCGGGCAAGGTATATCTGCCGGGACGGTCAGCAGACCTGGCATCCGGCGCTCACCTTCTTCGGCTTCCGCTATATCCGGCTGCTGTCCTGGCCGGGGGAGGCCAGGCCGGAATGTTTTACCGCCATTGCCGTACATTCCGACATGAAGCGCACCGGCTGGCTGAAATCGGGCAATGCCGAACTGAACCAACTGTTTTCCAACATCGTGTGGGGGCAGCGGGGCAACTTCCTGGACGTGCCCACCGACTGCCCCCAGCGGGACGAGCGCCTGGGCTGGACAGGAGACGCCCAGGTGTTCATCAAAACCGCCAGCTACCTGTTTGACACCGAGCGCTTCTTCAGAAAATGGCTCCACGATATGGCCGCCGACCAGCGGGAAAATGGCGAGGTGGGCCAGGTGATCCCCGACCTGATGCCGGAAGGAGACAGCAGCGCCGCCTGGGGCGACGCCGCTGCCATCTGCCCCTGGCAGGTGTATCAGACCTATGGGGGCAGGGCCGTGCTGGAAGATCAGTTTGAGAGTATGAAAAAATGGGTGGATTTTATCACCTCCGTCACTAAAACCCCCAGCCTGTGGATCGACCATTTCCACTTTGGCGACTGGCTGGGCCTGGACGCGCCCAGCGGCAGCTACAAAGGTTCTTCCCGGGATGACTTTATCGCCAGCGCGTTCTATGCCCATTCCGCCGAGCTGGTGGTCAAGGCGGGCAAGCTGCTGGGCAAGGATGTTTCCGCCTATGAAAAGCTGCATCGGGACATCGTGGCCGCCTTCCGCAGCGCCTTCCCGGAATACAAAACCCAGACCGAACATGTGCTGGCTGTGCATTTCGGGCTGGCGGAGGATGCGCAAAAGACCGCTGACACCCTGGCCGGGATGGTCAGGGCTGACGGCGTACAGCTGCGCACCGGATTCGTAGGCACTCCCTACATCCTGCATGTGCTGAGCAATTACGGCCACGCGGATTTAGCCTGGTCGCTGGTACTGCGGCGGGAATATCCCGGTTGGCTGTATCCTGTCACCAAAGGAGCCACCACCATCTGGGAGCACTGGGACGGCATCAAGCCTGACGGCTCCTTCTGGTCTGCCGACATGAATTCCTTCAATCATTACGCCTATGGCGCAGTGGCCGATTGGGTATTTGAGCAGGCGGCGGGCATTCTGCATGATGAAACCCATCCCGGTTTTTCCGAATTGATTTACACGCCTCATCCCGACGCCCGCCTCGGCTGGCTGCAGGCCAGACTGGATACCCGTCATGGCACGGTCAGCGCCCTGTGGGTGTACCGGGAAGGCGGGATCTGTTATGAACTGGAAACGCCTGTACGGACAAAGGTCTGCCTGAACGGGATTGAAACCTGGGTGAACCCCGGCAAATATACCTTCTGGACAGAAAAATAAGGAGAAAGCAGCCATGCGCATCATGAAAACCAATCAGGGCTGGGATTTCGGTCTGGGCCCGGTGGATCTTGGAAACCGCCTGCGGGGAATCTGGGGAGACAGAAAGGTGAATCTTCCTCACGATTACATGGTCGAGAGCGACGTATACGCTGACGCACCCTCAGGCGGGGCCAGCGGTTATTACAACGCGGGTGTGGCCCATTACGCCAAAGAGATCGATATCCCGGCGGGCTGGAAAGACGACCGGGTTTTCCTGCGCCTGGACGGGGCGATGATGAACGCCACCGTCGAAGTGAACGGCAATCTGGCCTGCTTACAGCATTACGGTTACGCACCCTTTGAAACGGACATTACCCGACTGGTGTATCCGGGGCAGCAGAACCGCGTTGTCATCACCGTGAACCCCAGCATGCAGCCCAACTCCCGCTGGTTCTCCGGCGCGGGCTTGTTCCGGGGTGTCGAATTGGTACACATGCCCAAGCTGCATATAGCCTTCGGCGGGCTGGCCGGGTATACGAAAAAGATCGAATACAAGGCTGATGGAACGCCTGAAACTGCTTACATGCAAGTGTCTGCAGAAATCAAAAACGAATATGCCGAAAACCGCCTGGCGGAAGTGACCTTTGCCATGATTGACGACAAGACCGGCGAAACGGTGAAAACCAGCAGGACCCTGACCCAGGTGCAGCCCATGAGCGTCGGCACAGCCTATATGACCCTGACCGTAGATGATCCGAGGCTTTGGGATGCCGAGCATCCCAACCTGTACCGGCTGCAGGCTACCGTCAGGGATGCGGGCACTTTCAGGACCCATATTATTTCCAATGATCAGCCCACCGAGGATACGGAAAGCGTGCTGTTTGGCATTCGCACCATTGAGGCGGACGTGAAGCACGGTTTACGGATCAATGGCAAAGAAGTCAAGCTCAAAGGCGGCTGCCTGCACCACGACAACGGCCCCATCGGTGTGGTGACGGTATACGACGCAGAGGCACGCAAGGTAAAAAAACTCAAGGACGTGGGCTTCAACGCCATCCGCACCACCCACAATCCGCCATCTTCGGCCCTGATTGAGGCCTGCGACCGGTTGGGCATGTACGTGTTCGACGAGGCTTTCGACGCCTGGGGCATGGGCAAGCAGCCCGGCGACTACAACCAGTATTTCGCCACTGACTGGGAAAAGGATCTGACCGCCTTTGTGAAGCGCGACCGCTGTCATCCCTGTGTGACGATCTGGTCCACCGGCAATGAGATCACCGAGCGCGGCGGCCTGAACGACGGCTATGTGTGGGCGGTCAGGCTGGCCGAAACCGTCCGTGCCCTCGATCCCAGCCGTCCCGTCTCCAACGGCATCTGCTCCTTCTGGAACGGGCTGGATGATTTCATCATGGCCGAGCAGATGAAAAAGCGGATGGAAAGCCTTTCCGGCGGCCTGCAGAACGCTGATATCGGCGGCAAGAAGGATTTGCTGTGGGAGCAGTACACCGAGGGCTTTGCCAACGGCCTGGACGTGGTGGGCTACAACTACCTGGAGGGCAAATACGAGCAGGATCACGCATTGTTCCCCGAGCGGGTGATCCTGGGCAGCGAAAACTATCCCAAGGAAATTGGCATGCACTGGCCTATGATCGAAAAGACTCCCTGGATCATCGGCGATTTCACGTGGACGGCCTGGGATTACATCGGCGAAGCAGGCATCGGCAAGGCTACCTTCTATGAACCCGGCGACCCCAACATCGGCAACCCATGGGGCGCGCCTTCGCCCTTCCCCTGGCGCACTGCCAACGACGCGGACTTTGACGTGACCGGCCAGATTCGTCCCCAGGGCGTCTATCGCCGCATCGTGTGGGGCAGCCGGGAAACCGGCCTGTTCAGCTATGACCCCGCGGTGATCGGCAAGGTGGAAACATTGTCCAGCTGGGGTTTCCCCGGCGTATGGCAGCGCTGGAACTGGCAGGGCCAGGAAGGCAAGCCCGTGGACATCGCTGTGTTCAGCAGCGCGGAGGAAGTGGAGCTCTTTATGAACGGAGTCAGCATTGGCCGCAAAAAGGCCGGCGAAGCGCTGATCCACGATATGCCGCTCACTTTCCTGTTCCGGGCGGAATACCAGCCCGGCGCAGTGGAAGCAGTAAGCTATACGAACGGCAAAGAGGTTTCCCGCACAAGGCTTGCAACCACGGGAAAGCCCGCTGCCATCCGCCTGACCGCCGAAACGGAAGCAATGACCGCCGACGGGGTATCCCTGTGCTATGTGAACGCGGAGCTGATTGATCAGGATGGAAACGTGGTACCCGACGCCGACGCGCTTTTGAAAGCCGAAGTCACCGGCGCGGCGGAGCTGCTGGGTTTTGGCAGCGGCAATCCTATCACAGATGAGAATTACAGCAAAGGCCGGTTTACAAGTTATCAGGGCAAAGCGCTGGCGGTGCTGCGCGCGGGCTGTGAAGCGGGCGAAGCAAGGCTGACCGTGTCCGCCGATGGTTTGGGCAAGGCTGAAATCTGCCTGCAAGTGAAATAAAAAATAGGAGCGTGACGGGTATGCGTACAATTATTCCTTTCTGTAACGATTGGTTGTTCACCAAACCGGGTGAGGATCGCGTGCCCGTCACGCTGCCCCATACCTGGAACAATCTGGACGGCCAGGACGGCGGCGGGGACTACTGGCGGGGCGAATGCGTGTATGAAAAGACCTTTGCTGCGCCGGACAGGAAAAAGGATGAAGAAGTTTATCTGGAATTTGACGGTGTATCCGCTTCTGCCAAGGTATCGCTGAACGATCATTTTGTCGGGGAGCATCACGGGGGTTACAGCCGGTTCCGGTTCAATATCACGGCATATCTGAATGCTGGCGAAAACCGTCTGGCCGTCGCCGTCAGCAACGCCGCCTGCGATACCGTGTATCCCCAGAACGCTGATTTTACATTCTACGGCGGCATCTACCGGGCGGTCCGGCTGATTGTGCTGCCGAAAGTCCATTTTGACATGGATACTTTGGGCGGCTGCGGCATCCGGGTAACGCCCAAGGTGCTGGATGACGGGGCCGCTGACGTGCGGGTTTCCGCCCGCGCCACCGGCGGTCAGGCCGTGTTTGACTTGAATGGGGAAACACTGACAGGGAACGAAGTCACCTTCCGTGTGGAAGAACCCATCCTGTGGCAGGGCCGGAAGAATCCCCATCTGTACACGCTGAAAGCCTGTCTGTACGACGGCGATACACTGTGCGATTCTCTTGACATCCTCTTCGGCATCCGTACCTTCCGCATCGACCCTGATGAAGGGTTTATCCTGAACGGCGAAAGCTATCCCCTGCGGGGCGTGGCCATGCACCAGGACTGGCTTGGCAAGGGGAATGCCATCACAGAAGCAGACATGGAAGAAAGCATGCGCCATGTGTACGATATGGGCGCTACCACCGTGCGCCTGGCCCATTATCAGCATGATCAGCATACCTATGATCTGTGCGACAAGCTGGGGATCGTGGTGTGGACGGAAATCCCTTACATCAGCGAGCATCTGGACAACGCGCGGGACAATGCCCTGAGCCAGATGCGGGAACTGATTGAACAGAACTACAACCATCCGTCCATCGTGGTGTGGGGCCTGAGCAATGAAATCACCATGGCCCGCGGTGACCAGGAAACCCTGGTGCCCTTCCACCAAAAACTGAATGAACTGTGCCACCAGATGGACGCTACCCGCCTCACCACGATGGCATGTATTTCACCCCTGCCGACGGATCATCCGCTGCTGGACGTACCGGATGTGCTGAGCTATAACCACTATTTCGGCTGGTACGGCGGACGCCTGGAGGATAACGGTCCCTGGTTCGATCGTTTCCATGCCCTGCATCCCAATCTGCCCGTGGGCGTATCGGAATACGGCTGCGAAAACAGCTTATGGCATGCCTCGCACCCTGAACCCGGCGATTACAGCAACGAATACCAGATGATCTACCACGAAAGCCTGATCAAGCAGCTGTATTCCCGGAAATACCTGTGGGCCACCCACGTGTGGAACATGTTCGACTTCGCCGCCGATGCCCGGGAAGAGGGCGGAACCAAGGGCCGCAACAACAAAGGGCTGGTGACCTTTGACCGAAAGACCCGCAAGGATGCTTTCTATGCTTACCAGGCCTGGCTGACGGATGAACCCATGCTGCATCTGTGCGGTAAGGAGTTTGTGAACCGGGACGGGAGCACCACGGAATTTGTGGTATACAGCAATCTGCCGGAGGTGACGCTGACGGTGGACGGAGCGGAATACAAAAAGCAGGCGGAGGATCATTTCTTCCATTTCACCGTACCGCAGCCGGAAGAAACCTACACCGTTACCGCGTCCGCGGGCGGTTTGTCCGAGCAGGCACAGTTTACTCATGTTGCTCAGCCCGATCCCGCCTATCGCTTCCAGCAGGGCACAGTGCTCAACTGGTTTGATATTGACACGCCGGACGGGTTCTATTCCGTGAAAGACCTGCTGAAGGACATATCCCAGTCGCATGACGCCGCGGCGTTGGTGCAGCCCTTCCTGGCTGAAATGATGGCAGCCCGGGCCGCGAAAGCTGCGCAGAAGGAACAGGAAACCGGACGGGAAACAGTGAAAAGCGGCGAGGGTATGAGCGCCGAGGACCGCAGACGGACGACGATGCAGTTCAGCCTTCTGCAGCTCATCCGTATGGGCGCCCCGGACATGCCCAAAGAGCGTATCATCGCAATCAATAAGCAGCTGAATCAGATCCCCAAATATGTGCCGCCCAAGGACATGGACATGGAGCAGGCGGAAAAAGATGCTCACCATGAAAACGCCTACGAACTGGACGAGCGGTTTGTCATCCGGGACGGGAAGCGCCATCCATTTGCAGTCATCTGCCCCGGCGGCGGCTATACCATGGTGTGCAGTTACATCGAGGGTGTGCCCTACGCCAGGAAGCTGAATGCCATGGGCATTTCTGCCTTCATCGTGTATTACCGGGTGAAGGACAAGGCCCGCTTCCCCGCGCCCCAGGACGATCTGGCCCGGGCTGTGCGGGACATCTTCACGAAAGCAGATGAATACCTGCTGGACACTGCCCACTGGTCCGTGTGGGGCTCATCCGCAGGCGGACACCTGGCAGCCAGCTTCGGTACCGCCAATATGGGCTATCCCCATTACGATCTGCCCAAGCCGGAAGCGCTGGTGCTGACCTATCCCGTCATCAGCATGCGCCCGGACCTGACCGAGCAGCAAACCCATAATATGCTGCTGGGCGATCCCGCCGATGCATCCATGGAAGCCTTTGCCAGCGTGGACGAGCAGGTGAACGCCGACTATCCGCCTACCTACATCTGGTGCGGCGACACGGACAAAGTCGTAAAGCCAGACAACACCCGACGCATGGCGGAAGCTCTTGAAAAAGCAGGGATTCCGTGTCAGTGCGAAATCTTCTCCGGCGTAGATCACGGTGTCGGCCCCGGCACGGAGACTGCCGCGGAAGGGTGGATCGACCACGCGGTGGCCTTCTGGAAGCAGCAGATGAAATAAAAGAGAGTTTTCATGCAATTGAACAAGGATATAAATCGAGGTGAGAGAAATGACTGAACGGGAACAAATTACCGAGGAAGTGCGCTGCCAACTCATACAGGAAATGATGGCGAATTTCAATCATGAGAAGGAAAGAAAGCTGGCGAATTTTCGCAGTCAAAACGCTTACGTTCAAAAAGGACAAATCCTGTTTACCGGTTCTTCCCTGATGGAACAATTTCCTGTCGCTGAATTCTGCCTGAACGAAGGCCTGCCCATCGTATACAACCGGGGCATCGGCGGCTATACAACGGACGAGTTTTTGACGGCAATCGGCCCGATGCTGCTGGACCTGGAGCCGGCCAGGCTGTTTATCAACATCGGCACCAATGATATCCGCGAAATGCCGGAGGGAGAGAACTGGTTTTCGCATCTGTCCGTCAATTACAGGAAAATCTGTGAAATCATCCGGGAAAAACTTCCGGAAACCATCGTTTATATGATGGCCTATTATCCCGTCAATCCCCATCGGAACAGCCCGGCGCTGCGGGTGCGTACCAACGAGGCTGTTGCCCGCGCCAATGAAATGGTCTGCGCGATGGCAAAGGAGTTTGGTTTTCAGTATATCGATGTAAACGATGGCCTGAAGGACGAACAGGGAAATCTGCTAATCGAGCATACCCAGGATGGCATTCATTTTGATGCCGCCGCGTATCGCACGGTGTTTGAACGATTGAAGCAATATCTGTAAGGTGGTTTTATGAAGTATTATCTTGCGATTGACATCGGTGCTTCTTCCGGCAGGCACATCGTGGGCTGGCGGGAAAACGGAGAACTGCAAACGAAGGAGGTTTACCGCTTTCCCAACGGTGTGAAAGAACAGGACGGACACCTGACCTGGGACGTTGACGCCTTGGAAAGCCACGTGCGGGCGGGCATCGAGGAAGCGTTAAAGCTGTATCCCCACATTGAAAGCCTGTCCGTCGATACCTGGGGCGTGGACTACGTGCTGCTGAATGGGGAGCAGCCCATCCTGCCCTGCTACGCCTACCGGGACGGGCGCACCGAAGCGGTCATTGAAAAGGTCCATGAAAAAATGCCCTTTGCGGAGCTGTACCGCCGCACGGGCATTCAGTTCCAGCCCTTCAACACCATCTATCAGCTGTATGCCGACAAGCTGGCCGGGCGGCTGGCGCAGGCCACCGATTTTCTGCTGATCCCCGAATACCTGATGTACCGCCTTTGCGGCGTCAAGAGCCACGAATACACCAACGCCACCACCGGCGGCATGGTGAGTGCGGAGACGGGAGAATACGACGCGGAGATCTTCGAAGCGCTGGATTTGCCAAAGCAATTATTCCAGCCTCTGCAGCAGCCGGGCACGGTGATCGGCGAGTACAAGGGCATCCGCGTGATGCTCTGCGCCACCCACGATACCGGCAGCGCCGTGGAGGGCATCCCCATGGAGGGGAACGAGCTCTACATTTCCTCCGGCACCTGGAGTTTGCTGGGGGTCAAGGTGCCAAAGCCCATCACCGACGAAGGCAGCTTGGCCGCCAATTACAGCAACGAGGGCGGCGTGGGCTATACCCGTTACCAGAAGAACATCATGGGCATGTGGCTGGTGAACCGCCTGCGGGCCGAGCTGTGCCCGGATACGCCCTGGAATGAGATCACCGCTGAAGCCGAAACCAAGCATTTCGATCACCTGGTGGACGCCAACGACCCCATTTTCCTGGCCCCGGAGAGCATGAAGGCCGCCTTTGACGCCAAGCTGCCCCATCCTCCCAAGTGCGTGGGTGGGTATTTCCGCTGTGCCTATCGCTCTTTGGCCCAGGGCTACCGGCAGGCCATCGAGGAGATCGAGCGCAACACCGGCAAAACCTACGAAAAGCTCTATATCGTGGGTGGCGGCGCGAAAAACCAGTTTCTGAATAAGCTGACCGAGGAGGCCGCCGGCAAGCAGGTCATCGCCCTGCCCATCGAGGCCACGGCCATCGGCAATCTGATGATCCAGATGAAGGAGGACACCGCATGTTAGTCAACACCAAAGCGAAGATCGGCGTGTTCGCCATCGCACTGGGGGCATACCTGCCCCAGTTTCCCAGCCTGGTGCCCGAGTTTGAGGGCCAGTACAAGGAATTCAAAAAGCTGATCCCGGATTCCGTGGAGCTCATCGACGGCGGCATCGTGACTACCAAGGAAAAGGCCATGGAGGCGGGCGACAAATTCCGCGCCGCGGACGTGGACTTGGTAATCCTGCAGCTGCTGACCTACGCCACCAGCTACAACATGCTGCCCGCCGTGCGGGATCTGGATGTGCCCGTGGTGCTGGTGAACGTGCAGAAGAAAAAGGCCCCGGATTACGCCACCACCGACACCCCCACCTGGCTGGGCGAGCTCTACGCCTGCGGAGCCGTGGGCGAGATGGTGGCCGACCTGGAGCGTGCCGGCAAACGCCATGCGGTGATCACCGGTGTCGTCGAGGGCGGCGACCCCGAGGTGGAGCGCGAGATCGCCGACTGGTGCAAGGCCGCCCAGGTGCGCCGCCGCTTCCGGGACACCAACATCGCCCAGATCGGCCGGCCCTATCCCGGCATGATGGATCTGTACATCGACGAAACCAACCTGTACCACCGCATGTGGCTCTACACCAAGCAGTTTGACTGGGAAAAGATGTGGGCTATCGCCGACAACATCACCGACGAAAACGCCATTCGTTTGAAGGCGCAGGACATCCTGGACACCTTCGACATCGAGGGTGGCGCGACGGTGGAGACTGTGTGGGACATGGCGAAATACGTGGTCGCCTTTGAGCAGTGGTGCAAGGATGAGCAACTGGGCTTCGTAGCCTCCCACTATGACGGCTTCGCCCAGGGCATCGCGGGAAAACTGGACAGCATGCTGATCCCAGCCTTCTCCATGCTCATCAAGCAAGGCACCGCCTGCGCCGTGGAGGGTGATATCAAGGTGGCCATGGCCATGGGCATCCTGAAGGTCATCGCCGGCACCGGCCAGCTGAGCGAGATGTACTCCATCGACTTCAACGAGGACATCTGCATCATCGGCCACAGCGGCTCCGGCGACGCGGACATCAGCCAGGCAAAGAAGCCCACCATGAAGATCGTACCGGTGTTCCACGGCAAGACCGGCGGCGGGTATCTGACCCAGTTCTATCCGCCCACCAACAGCCCCATCACCTTCCTGGGCATCACCCAGGACAAGGACGGCCGCTTCAAGTTTGTGGTGGCGGAGGGCGTCAATGAGGAAGGCCCCATCTTCATGTTTGGGGACACCAACATGCGGATGCGCTTCACCTGCGGGGCCCGGGATTTCTGCAACCGGTGGAGCGAGGCCGGCCCCACTCACCACATGGCCGCGGCCGTGGGCCGTCACATCGACACCATCCTGAAGGTCGCCAAGATCTTCAACGTGCCCGTGGACATCATCACGAGATAAGGAGAACACAACATGAAAGACATTCTCACCGCGCCCTTCATGATCGAAATGATCCGCACTGCCACCAACATGTACGATCACGGCTGGGACGAGCGCAACGGCGGCAACATCTCCCTGATGCTGGATGAAAACGAAGTGAAGGAGTACCTGGACGCGGAAAAGGTGCTGCGCACCATCCCCACGGGCTTCACCGCGCCGGAGCTGGACGGCAAATACTTCCTGGTCACCGGCACCGGCAAATACTTCAAGAACGTGCAGTATGCTCCGGAGGTGAACCTGGGCATCGTGCGCCTGAAAGACCATGGCTGTCAGGCCGACCTGCTGTGGGGCTACACTGATGGCGGTCAGTTTACCAGCGAGTTCCCGGCCCATATGATGAGCCACGTGGCCCGCTTGAAGGTCGATCCCAAGAACCGCGTCGTGATGCACTGCCATCCGGCGAACCTCCTGGCCATGACCTACGTGCACGACCTGGACGAGAAGAAGTTCACCCGCACCCTGTGGCAGATGTGCACGGAATGCATCGTGGTGTTCCCGGAGGGCGTGAACGTGCTGCCCTGGATGCTCTGCGGCACCAACGAGATCGGCGAAGCCACGGCTGAAAAGATGCTCACCGCCCGCTTGGTGGTCTGGAGCCAGCACGGCATTTACGGCGCGGGCAAGGATCTGGATGAAACCTTTGGCCTCATCGAAACCGCTGAAAAGGCCGCGGAGATCTACATGAAGATCGCTCATCTGCCCCTGGTCAACACCATCACGGACGAGCAGATGCACCAGCTGGAAAATCGCTTCAGCATCAAGGCCCGGGAGGGGTATCTGGACTAACCGGATACGGGCGGATCAGGTTTTCCTGTAAACGAGCAAGAAGAATAATACGAGCTAATGGTAACAGGCATGAAGTAGCTGTAGTTGTGAATACAGAGAATCAAAATAATGTGTCCAGAAAAAAGTGGGTCAAAAGTTGGTCACGAGACAAAATGAAAACCCGGATCCGGTAGACGGGATCCGGGGTTTTTGGTTACTTTAACGCAGGGAGCGAATTTTGACTTTCGCACCGCAAGCTCAATGGTCGCAACTCCCCACCGGGGAGCAAGGAATCGCACGCGCACCGCGGAGTCGTGGTCACGACTCTCACGCACCGCGCGCGGCAGCGCTCCCTTTCGCTTGAGAATAAATTTTTCGAAATTTCCGCCGCAGGCGGTCGAAAAATTTATTCCCTGTGATCGTCGCAACCGCTCTGACTTCGTACTTCGCACTCGTCAATCGCGGGCTCCTGTAACAGGGGTGGCGTTACCTGCTCTGACTTCGCCTGCGGCTTGTCAATCGCAGACGCTCACTCCCACTCTATGCAAACTAACGCTTTTAGCTTAATTTTTGTTTCTCCTGTTCGTTCTCGTGATTCTGATTCTACAGATTATCTGTATTCTCCATGCTCTACGGCCTCAGTTTATCATTTCTTTATCAGCGGGATAAAGAGGCTGTTTTGCTGTGGACTGCGGGGATTATTCCCCTGGAATCATTATACTCTATCTCTCCCTGCCAAACAAGATACTATTCAGATTATTCAACAGATAATTGCACATTACTCACTGCTGCCATCCATGCACCGTAGGTTGCAGGCATGTGCATACAAAGGATCCAACTGGCACAATCTGCAGATTGTATTGTCATCAGCAACGGCGCAAAATCATTCTCCACTTGCATCATGTCAGGGATGTTGACCGTTGTTCCGCTTCCCGCGAAAAGATTCTCTCCAAACAGCGTCAGCATAAAATCACTGGCAGTTATACCCTTCTCATTTACTGATACTTGACCGGGATGGCTTAATGCGTGTGGGACGGTTGCGCTCGAAGCCGGATCGGGTGCCAGCTCAGCCATGGTTCTGACAATCCGCTGCGTCGCGGAAACAGTATCGGACGAGACGGGAAAAGCTCCAAACTGATCCGCTCTGGTGGCATAGGCTGTCTGAGCGGCCTCCAGGAGGGCTGTGTTTTCCACGGGCAGCTCTATATCGATGCCATAGCGTGAAAAGCCCCACTGTGGAAGCGGCAGGTACGTGACGAGATCAGCAGGATTGATGATGTTGTAAATGTTACCGTAGGCTTTGTATTCTCCGCGGACCGTGCGAGGCGTGGCGAAGGTATATACGAATACGTTGCTCGCACCGAATCGTTCCGTCAGTTCAGCTCCCAGGATGTTGGCCACCGCTGCTCCACGGCTGTGCCCTGTTACCAGAAAAGCCGGAGATGAGAGCCCAGACAGGTAATCCGCCTGCGTCGTCAGAATATCCTCAGCAGCCAGAAAGAAGTTTTCCGCATACGGAAGATCATAGTTTTCTGAGGGCATCAGGTCCATATTCAGCTTCCATTCTCCGCTGCCGGTGCCGCGGATAGCTATGATTACCTCGGTAGCACCTGTCTCTACCGTACGATCATAGACCGCATAAGTGACGACGTGTCGGCTGTCATTTTCGGAGCGTTCCGCGTTGAACACACCAACCTGACGGTAGCTACCGATGCTCAGCATGCTTTCCTGCATGGATGGAGTGTAGCACAGCTCAGCGATTTGCAGAGCGTACTGTGCCAGTTCCGGATCGTAAACCATGCTGCTCTCAGAAAAATCCGCGCAAGCGCTGAAAGGGACAAGCATCACGCACAGCAAGAGAAGCAGCCGCCCATGTTTCATTTCACAACTCACCTACCTGGTATTATCTATTATACGAGAAGCCTGTGAAGGCCTTTATCGTCCGCGCAGCGCCATGGCGATCGCAAGGGAATCACAGCCTACATGGCAGGCGATGGAACAGGAAAGCTCCTGGTATTCGACCTGATATGCCGGAAAAGCCTTCTGCACCCGATCGTTCCATGCGGCGGCGTCTTCCGCGTTCACAAAGGTTCCGGCCGTGCAGAGCGAGATCTCATCCGGCGGAATATAGCGGAAGCGGTCCTCCAAATCATACTCCATCAGCTTGATCAGCGTTTTCTGCGTATGTTTTTCACCGCGCACGACGCATTGCGCGTCCAGCTTCCCGCCTCGGATGTTCAGCACCGGCCGTAAATTCAGTGCAGTGGCGAGGGACGCGCCGGCCGCGGTGATCCGGTTGCTGCGCTTCAGATATTTCAGCGTAGTGACACAGATATAAATGCTGGCATCAAAGGCGCTCTTTTCCAGCACCTGTTTGATCTCCTCACCGGTTTTTCCCTGCCGGGAGAGATACAGCGCATCATAAACACTGCTCCGTTGAGTCACACTGATCCGGTGATTGTCCGCCACATGAACCTTTCCGTCGTAATCCTGAGCGAGCATGGCGGCCATTTTGCAGGAGCCGCTGAGCTCACTGCTCATGGGAATGTAGACGATCTCATCCGCGCCTTCCGCCAGGATGCGATCCCACAGATCGGTTACCTCTCCCGGGGCCGGCTGCGATGTGTGCACGGCCCGATCTGCCCTGAGCGCTTCATACAGCTCCGCATGCGTAATGTCGATCCCTTCCATGAAGCAGTGATTATCCACAATCACTGGCATCGGCAGCACATAGATACTGTTTTCCCGACCTTCCTGGACCGTGATGCCGCTGTTGGTATCTGTCATGATCGCGACCATGGGATGCTCCTTCCGAAAAGCCGGCGGTGATGCATGGCAGCACGCCGCCGGATGATCATGCCTGTTTCCGCTTCTTTGCCTGCTTTGCCCGAAGGGCTTCCTCCCGCGCGGCCAGTTTCTCCTTCTTCGCGGCCCATTTTTCCGGACCGCCGCTCTGCTCCCAGAGCTCCTGACTGGTTACAGCCCAGCAGTCGGCGGCGGCCTGGCATTTGGCGCAGAGGGTATGCACGTCCTCGGGATGCTGCAGATCGGTGGAATGGGCCCCGGAAGCGTCCACCATCTCCGCCAGGCGGCCCTGGTTGTCCAGCAGCGGACAGGGGCGGAGCATATTTTCATTGAAGGGCTGGCCCCGGTGATAGGCCATAAACAGCGGACTCTGCAAGGCTTCCAGCAGCGTTTTCTCCCGGATGTTGGAATCGCTGTAGTGGATGAAGGCGCAGGGCTCCACATCGCCGTTGGCGTTGATATGCAGATAACGCCGTCCGCCGGCAATGCAGCCGTCGGCATACTCGCCGTCGTTCCAGAAGTCCAGGGTGAAGAGCGGCTTCCTGTCCCGCATGGCCCGGACAAAATGATACATGTATTCCCGCTGCTCCGCGTTCACCATCAGCTCCGGCACCGCGTCCGCTCCTACAGGCATATAGGTGAACAGCCACATGAACTTCGCACCCAGCTCGATCAGGCTGTCATAGTAGGCTTCGCTGCCGATCACCTCGACGTTTTTGCTGGTGTAGCAGCAGGACGCTCCGAAGAGCAGTTTCCGCTCCTTCAGCAGGTTCATGGCCCGGACGACAGCCGCGTAAGTGCCCTTGCCACGGCGGAAATCGGTGGCCTCCTCAAAGCCCTCGATGGAAATGGCCGGCACGAAGTTTTTGACCCGCAGCATCTCGTCCGCAAAGGCCTCGTCGATCAGCGTGCCGTTGGTGAAGGACAGGAAAGCCGCCTCCGGATGCCGCTCGCACAGGGTGATGATGTCCTTCTT
>LVAM01000010.1 GCA_001604005.1 Clostridiales bacterium Firm_07
GTTGGAGATGAGCCCTCTCGTTACGCCGTAGCGCACCGCGCCCGACGTCAGCACCCCCGCCGCGCCGCCGAGCGCCCCCCGCGGGGAAAGCGCGCCGCGAAAAATGGCGGCAAAGGCGGCGGGCAGCGCGGCACGGCGCAGGATCAGCACCGCCACCGAGGCGAGCGTAAAGAGCGCGCAAACAAAGGGCACGATGGCGGCGCAAAACGCCTCGATCTTCTCACCGCCCCGCCGCAAAACCAGCGCGGCGCCGCCGCCCATCAAAACGCCCGTGAGGAGCGCGGGCACGCCAAAGGCCCCCCGCATCGCCTCCGCCGCCGCGCTGCTTTGTATCACGCCGCCAAGCGTCAGCGCGCAAAGACAGCAAAGCGCCGCAAACGCTTTTCCCGTTGCCCGCCCCGCCTTGCCGAAACTGTTTTCCATATAATACATAGCGCCGCCGTGCGCCCGCCCCTTTTCGTCGAAACGGCGCGTGGCGAGCGCGAGAACGATCTCCGCGTATTTGAGAAACATTGCGAAAAACGCCGACAGCCACATCCAAAAAACCGCCCCCGCGCCGCCCAGCGCTATCGCCGTTGCCACGCCGGCGATATTCCCCACGCCGAGCGTGCCCGCAAGCGCAAGCGCCAGCGACCTTGCCGAGCCCCTGCCCCTCTCTCTTGCAAGCGCCCGCCCCACACGGCGCGGATGCCGCAGAAAAACAAGCCCCGCGCGGCAGAAAAAGTAGCCTCCGATCAAAAACAAAAGCGGAACGAGAAGTGCCGTTGCGCCGTCGGAAAGTGCGTGCATATTGCCCCCTTTTATAAATGTTAACATTGTGTGAACAATGGAAAATATACTTGATTTTTCCTTGTTTTGGTGTACAATTATCTTATGAGTTAGCACTCACGCCTTATGAGTGCCAAAATTCAACAAGTTTTGGGCGAAAGCCTTAAAGGAGGCAAAAAAAATGACCATTAAACCCCTTGCCGACCGCGTAGTTGTGAAACTCGTGGAGGCGGAAGAAAAAACAAAGGCGGGCATCATTCTCACCGCCGCCGCACAGGAAAAACCCCAGGTGGCGGAAGTTGTCGCCGTCGGTCCCGGCGGACTTGTCGACGGCAAAGAAGTGAAGATGACCGTGAAAGTCGGTGATCGCGTGATCACCAGCAAATATTCCGGAACCGAAGTCAAATGCGACGGCGTCGAATACAACATCGTGCGCCAGAGCGACATTCTTGCTATCGTTGAATAAAAAAGGAGAACTTTGTTATGGCTAAAACAATTCTTTACGGCAGTGAGGCGCGCGGCGCGCTCTGCCGCGGTATCGACAAACTTGCGGACACGGTAAAAATCACGCTCGGCCCGAAAGGCCGCAACGTGGTCCTGGACAAAAAATTCGGCTCTCCCCTCATCACCAACGACGGTGTGACGATCGCCAAAGAGATCGAACTGGAAGACGAAGCCGAAAATATGGGCGCCGCGCTGGTGCGCGAAGTGGCGACCAAGACCAACGACGCCGCGGGCGACGGCACAACGACCGCCACGCTGTTGGCGCAAGCCTTCGTGCGCGAGGGTATGAAGAACGTGACCGCGGGCGCAAACCCGATGGTCTTGCGCAAAGGTATGAAAAAAGCGGTTGACCGCGCCGTCGAGTGCCTTGTCGCCAACTCCAAAAAGGTGAACGGCTCCGAGGACATCGCGCGCGTGGGCACCATCTCGGCGGGCGACGAAGTGATCGGACGCCTCATCGCCGACGCGATGGAGAAAGTTACCTCCGACGGCGTCATCACCGTGGAGGAATCCAAATCCGCCGATACCTACTCCGAGGTCGTGGAAGGTATGCAGTTCGACCGCGGCTACCTCTCCCCCTATATGGCGACCGATATGGACAAAATGGAGGCCGTCATCGACGACGCGCTGCTCCTGATCACCGATAAGAAGATCTCGAACATTCAAGAACTGCTCCCGCTGCTTGAACAGATCGTGCAAGCGGGCAGAAAACTGCTCATCATCGCCGAGGACGTCGAGGGTGAGGCGCTGACCACGCTGGTCCTCAACAAACTGCGCGGCACCTTTACCTGCGTTGCCGTCAAGGCTCCCGGCTTTGGCGACCGCCGCAAAGAAATGCTCCGCGACATCGCGATCCTCACGGGCGGCGAGGTGATCTCTTCCGAACTCGGACTGGAACTGAAAGACGCGACGATGGCGCAACTCGGCCGTGCAAGACAGGTGAAAATCAACAAGGAAAACACCATCATCGTGGACGGCGCCGGCGATCCCGCCGAGATCAAAGCCCGCGTGGCGCAGATCCGCACCGCCATTGAGACCACAACTTCCGACTTTGACCGCGAAAAACTGCAAGAGCGTCTGGCGAAACTTGCCGGCGGCGTTGCCGTTATCAAAGTCGGCGCGGCGACCGAAGCCGAGATGAAAGAAAAGAAACTGCGCATCGAGGACGCGCTCAACGCGACCCGCGCCGCCGTGGAAGAAGGCATCGTGGCGGGCGGCGGAACGGCGTATCTCAACGTCATTCCCGAGGTGAAGAAACTGGTTGACAAAGTGGACGGCGACGAAAAAACAGGCGTGCGCATCGTGCTTAAAGCACTGGAAGAGCCCGTCCGTCAGATCGCCGCGAACGCCGGCTTTGACGGTGCCGTGGTGGTGGATAAGATCACCCACTCGAAGAAGACCAACTTCGGTTTCGACGCCTACAACGAGACCTTTGTCGATATGTTGGAGGCGGGTATCGTGGATCCTACCAAGGTGACGCGCTCCGCGCTCCAAAACGCCGCTTCGATCGCGTCCGTCGTGCTGACCACCGAATCGGTCGTGGCGGATAAGAAAGACCCCGCCGCCGACGCGGCGGCAAAGGCCGCTATGGCGGGCGGCGGTATGGGCGGCGGAATGTATTGATCCCCTGCCCCCGAAAACGCTTTCAGCCGTGAGAACGGCAAAAAGGCGCGAGGCTTTTGCCTCGCGCCTTTTCTTTTTTGTTTTCAAGGGTGTTTTCGGTTCTCCACGGTTCTGTCGTACACCGAGCGGTAGAGCGGCGCGACCCGCTTCCAATCCAGCGCCGCGAGAAACTCTTCCGCCGCCGCTACGCGCTCCGCGCGCGCTTCGGCGCGCTCCGGTTGACACGCGGCAAGCAGTGCCGTGGCAAGGGTCTCGTCGTTGGCGAGCGAGAAAAATTTGCCGTATCCGTCGCTCACCTCTCTGTTTGTCGGAATGTCGCTTAAAACCAGACGCACGCCGTGCGCCATACATTCGAGTTGCGTGGAGCCAAATCCCTCATAAAAGGTCGGGAAAACGCACGCCGTGGCGCGATCGTAAAGAAGATTGCAATCGCCGTTTTCGATATAGCCCGTAAAAATGATGTCCGCGCGGGAAGCGGCGTTCTCTGCCTGTTTGTGGAACTCCTCGGCGCCGTAACCGTCTCTGCCCGCAAAGATCAGTTTGTAGCCGGGCAGTTTTCCCTCCGCTTTCAAAGCGTCAAAAACGCGGATCAACATTCCGGGATTTTTGCGTTTTTCCACCGTACCGACCGCCAGGAAAAAGGGCGCGTCGCCGATTTTTTGCAATTCCGCGTTCACAAAAGTGCCGCCATTCTCCTGCCGCGCGCTCATTTCGTCGTAAACGCCGGGATAGATCGCCACGGTCTTATCCGCCGCTTCCGGGAAAAGCGACGCGATCTCGGCTTTAACGGAGCCGGAAACCGTGAAAATGAGGTCGGCGTGCTTGATCGCGTAGCGCGTGACGGCGCGCGCGTAAAAGCGGTAGAAACGGGGCAGTGTCTCCGGATACAAAAACGCGACCAGATCGTGGACCGTGACCGCGTACACCACGTCGCGCGAGCGGCGGACGGGGATCGCGTAATTGGTGAAGTGCACGACGTCCGCGTCGCGCGTTTTTTTGCGATACGCGGGGGACTGAATGTGCCACAAATATTTTAAGCGGCGCAAAGAGCGCTTGCCGCCTTTATCAAAGGTAAGGATCTCCACCGTGTCGCCGTCCTCCGGCACGGCAGTTTCGGAAAGCGACGCGGCAAGATGCGCCGTGTATTTTCCGATGCCTGTTCCGACGGCAAGCTGCATACCGTCGTCTATCTTGATTTTCATCGTTATCCTTTCCGGGCAAGGCGTTAAAACGGGATGAAACAAACGCCGCCGATACAGAGGTTCCTTTATATTGTAACATATTTGAGGCGATTTGAAAAGAGGGTGCGCAAAAATTCGTTTTTCCGTTTTTCCATTTCTTTGTCGACATTTTTCCATTTTTATATTCTATATTTTCCACTATAACTTTTCAATTTTCTTTGTTTCCCGCTCTTTTCCGACAAAAGGTAAAAAGCAACGTCCCCCGCTCTGCCGCGACGAGCAAAACGGCGCGGAAAGCGGAACAGTGGTAAGCGCGCGAAAGAGGAGCGGAAGCCGGGGGTGCGGCTGCGTTTTTGCGGAGTTTTCCGCACACGCGGAAAAAGATGCGGATTTTTTTGTGAAAAAAACTTGCTTTTTGCGCCGCGATATGCTATAATACGCAATGTGCCGCTTTTCGCGGCGCGAACAATACGGAGGAGTACTCAAGAGGTCGAAGAGGCGTGACTCGAAATCTCGTAGGGCGTTAACGCGTCGCGTGGGTTCAAATCCCACCTCCTCCGCCAACAAAAAGGCACCTTAAAGGGTGCCTTTTTCTGTTGCGTGGGTGAAACACTTTGCGAAATCGCAGAGCCAAGCGATTTTCTTCAAACGGCGGACGCGACAAATGATTTTGCAAAGCGCCTCGCGCCGCGGCGCCTGTATTGGTCAAGCACCCGCCATGGCGCCATTTTTCTTTGTATGGGATCTTTAATATTGATAAAAAACAACTTTTATGATAGAATTATTTCAAAGAGGCATTTAAGATTAAAAATGAAAGAGCGATTTAATATAACAAATTATGGATGAGAAATATATATGGCATTTTAACGATGAAGAATACATGCAATGGGCTGAGGCTCAGATAATTGCTTTTGAGGCTGAGTTTGATTATAAAGATTATATAACTCCGCATGATGACGCCCGAGAGTTGATCGGTCGAATCCTAGAAGAGTTTCAATTACTCGAATCGTGCATAAAAAGTTTATTAAAATGTGCTGTTGAAACTGGTATATATGTAGGAAAAGCTACTTTCAATTTTGATAAATTTATTCAAGCGACTAGAATAATTAATGAACTTAAAGGCATCCTTTTTGAAGAGAAAAGTGCCGAAGACCTTATTGAATTAATAAGGTTCAGAAACTATATTGTTCATTTTCATTATGTTAGTGATGATCAAAAAAAAGCTGAAAAGTTATTCCCTCATTTCCTTTTTATGATAATAAACGCAGTCGATTATGTTTCCAATGTTATGAATAGAATAATTGGCGGTTGCACACATCTTCCCAATGTTTTTGAACTAAAGACGAAAAACATATCTTTTTCCGTCCCCAAACGACATTGACATTCATACATAAAGGAGTTATAGTTTAAAAAGAGGAGGCGACGAAAACCGGGGCCTTCCACAAGCGGGCTAGCGGGGACGCCCCGAGTCGCGGCCCGGCTTTGGCGGCTCTTTTTACTCCAACCTTTCCCGTTTTACGGCGGGTGCTTGATCGCGGCGCGTAGCGCCGCGCTTGTATTATATCAAGCACCCGTCAAAGTGCCAAATCCAAAAAACTATAATTATTTTTGCAGATTCAATCTTGCGAAAAAATCCAAAGTGTGATAAAATAAAAAAAGACAATAATACCATTAGGGGTAACGAATAATGGATATTCTTGATTTTAGATACGAATGCAAAAACGCTTTGGATTTTTGCAAATCTTTACCTTCCAATTCTGTAAAACTTATAATCACTTCACCCCCGTATAATATCGGCAAGGACTACGAAACAAGGACGAGCATTGAAGAGTATATCAGCAATATAGAATCTATGCTTGCTGAATTTGTGCGGATTCTGTCGGGGGATGGAAGTCTTTGTTGGCAAACTGGAAACTATGTAGTTAAGGGAGAGATTTATCCTCTCGATATCTATTTTTACCCATATTTCAAGAAACTCGGATTATATTTGCGCAATCGTATTATTTGGCATTTTGGGCACGGTTTGCATTGTTCCAAGCGGTTTAGCGGTCGGTATGAAACAATTCTTTGGTTTACAAAGAGCGATAATTATACTTTCAATTTGGATGATGTCAGAATCCCCTCCAAATACCCCGGCAAAAAGTATTACAAAGGTGAAAAGCAAGGGCAGTATAGTTGCAATCCGAAAGGAAAGAATCCCGAAGATGTTTGGGAGATGACTCTTGAAAGATTGATTGATGATTGGGATGCTCAAATCTGGGATATTCCGAATGTTAAGAATAATCACCCGGAGAAAGTCGATCATCCTTGTCAGTTCCCTGTTGAGTTGGTCGAAAGATGTGTCCTTGCATTGACAAATGAGAATGATATTGTCTATGATCCCTTTGCGGGTGTTGGATCTTCGTTGATCGCCGCCTTAAAGAACAATCGGCGGGCATATGGCACCGAGTGGACTCAACGGTATATCGATATCGGATTGGACAGAATAGAAAAATTGAAATCAGACACGCTTCCTACCAGACCGATATATCAAAAGATTTGGAAACCGGGTGAGAAGGATAAAATATCGCAGGTTCCTGCAGAATGGAGTGGCAAATGAAACTTGCATATTATTATAGCCATTTGAACGGTTATGAGCATATGATCGTTCATCACAAAGACCTTTGGGATGAGATTGTATCTGCAATTCAAGCCATTGATGCAAACAATTATACGAAGATCAGTAAAGCGAAGCCATCAATGGGTAAAGTTTTTTACGATCAAAAAGAATTGAATAAGCGTTTCAATGAGATTCTTCTCCCTCAAGGTTGGAGTTCAGTTACTACTCCGTATTTCGTAACGAGTGATATTCCGACAGCAAGAGAGATTGCTGGTGTTCGAGATAAAGACGAACAGAAGCGCATCATTGAAAGCAAAGGTTTTACTGCTTTTAATACGAATAACCAAGTTGATTTTGTGAAAGAACGGGTTGCTGTTGAAGTTCAGTTTGGCAAGTATTTTAGTGTAGCGTATGATTTGCACGTAAAGCATACATTCTTCTTCCTGCGGAATGATATTGACGTTGGGATTGAGATCGTCCCTACCAAAGCAATGTGTTTAAAAATGGATACGGGTGTTGCTTGGTATGAGAATGAATTAGCAAATGTTATTCGTGAAGGTAGATCGAATCCTTCTGTCCCTATTATTTTGATCGGCATAGAGCCGGAAAAAATCCAAATCTAAAAGAGAAAAAACCTGATTTGCTTTGTCAATAAGAGTCTTGCCACTTTACGGAAACGGGTGGGAAAACTCTTGCGGTTTACCCTGATTTACAATGGGTGGGATTGTGTAGTGCCTCTACCATTTGTGAAGTATTCAATATAGGTTACTACCGCCCCGCCAACTAAAAAGGCACCTTAAAGGGTGCCTTTTTCTGTTGCGTGGGTGAAACACTTTGCGAAATCGCAGAGCCAAACGATTTCCTTCAAAAGAGCGTAGCCAATAACTTTGTGGAGTGTTCGCAACGACGCGCTTGTATATGTCAAGCACCCGCCATAGTGCCATTTACGTTTAGTTTTTGAAAATAAATGTATTATGGTGTTATAAGGGATTGAAAAATTCGTCGTTTTATGCTATATTATTTTGCGAGACGACACGCAAGGAGCCGATATATGAAAAAAGTAAAAATCACGGTCAAGCGCATTGCCCGCTATGCGGATCTGATCGAAGAATACGAAAACCCCATCGAGCACGCCTGCGATATGAAAATGGGCACGGTGTTTATCGCCGACGGTTGGCAAAAGCCCGACGGGTTTTGCGAGAGCGCGTGGGAGACGCTTTCGCCTTTTGTGCTGGCTCTCTCGCACGGTGCCGAAAACTTTTACGACGGGTGGATGAAAAACAAAAAATCCGCTATGATCTCCTGCAACGACGGATTTCGCCCTGTCAGTTTTCTGCTTGAAACGCTGGACGAAGACGCGGATTGAAAATCTTTCAGAAGGCCTCTTTTACGCACCGAACGGCGCGCGAAAGAGGCTTTTTTCACTTTTTCAAGCCGATCGTTTTCGGCACAAAATGCGGCGCTTCTCTTGACTTCTCCGCGCTCTTATGTTATGCTGAAAGTAGAAATTATTTAACTTCTGTCAAGCAAAGTGCGGAAAGCGATGAAAAAATGAAAAACGAGCGAGAATACGAAAAACTGCAACGGATCGGCGTGGAAGCGCCGCGCGCTTATTACGTTCCCTTTGCCGAGGGCGACAAACCGAAAACCGTATACGGCATCGTCGACCGCCGTTCGAGTTCCCGCTTTTTGTCGTTGGACGGCACGTGGCTCGTCAAACAGCACGACGAACTCTCGTCGGTGGAGATCGGAGAGGATCTTTCCGAAAAAATCCCCGTCCCTTCCTGTGTGCAAATGCACGGGTTCGATCAAATACAATATCTGAATTGCCGCTACCCGTTCCCCGTGAATTTTCCGTATGTGCCGCGGGAAAACCCCTGCTGGCACTATCGACGCACGTTCCGTCTCGCAAAGGAAAAAGGCGAAAAATATTATCTCAATTTCGAGGGCGTGGACAGCGCGTTTTATCTTTACGTCAACGGCGCGTTTGTCGGCTATTCGCAGATCTCGCACGCGACAAGCGAGTTTGACGTTACCGCGCGGCTTTTCGACGGTGACAACACGCTGGACGTCGTCGTGCTGAAATGGTGCGCTTCTTCATATCTCGAATGTCAGGACAAATTCCGCTTTTCCGGCATTTTCCGGAGCGTATACCTCTTAAAGCGTCCGTCAAAGCACGTCACGGATTACAAGATCGCCACGCGCCTTGTCGGCGGGGACGGCATATTGACTTTCCAAAACGAAAGCAAAGTCGAGATCACGCTGCGTTTCGGGGGGGAACGCGCCACGGTGGCGCCGGGAGACAGCGCGGAATTTTTCGTGAAAAACCTTCGACCGTGGTCGGCGGAAACCCCGTATCTTTACACGCTGAAACTCTTCGCAAGAGGCGAAATGATCGTGGAGAAGGTCGGTTTCAGAGAGGTTTCGATCAAGGACAAGATTTTCAAGATCAACGGCAACGCCGTCAAGCTGAAAGGCGTCAACCGGCACGAATCCAACCCCAAAACCGGCGCGACCGTGACGCTTGGGGATATGGCGCGGGATCTGAAATTGATGAAAACCCTTTCGGTCAACGCCGTGCGCACTTCGCATTACCCCGATTGTCCCGAATTTTACGCGCTCTGCGACCGCTACGGTATCTATGTGATGGACGAAGCCGACGTGGAAATGCACGGCGCGCTGACGCGGCACGGCAAATACGAGCCGGAACTGTGGACGGATTTTGCCGACGATATGGCGTTCTCTCCCGGCATATACGATCGGCACCGTACACTCGTCGAGCGCGACAAAAACTTCACCTCGGTCATTATTTGGTCGCTCGGCAACGAAAGTTCGTTTGGAAAAGCCTTTCTCAAAGGCGCAAAATATATCCGCCGACGCGATACGACACGCCCGGTGCATTATGAAAGCACCAATCGCAGAAGCCGTTATTACTATACCAAACTGGTCGATATGATCAGTATGATGTACCCAAGCCCCGAAACGATACAAAAAAAGGTGCTGGAAGACCCGAAGGAAACCCGACCTTTCGTGCTGTGCGAATACACCCACGCGATGGGCAACTCGTGCGGAGACGTCGGCGATTATTGGGATCTGATCAACAAAAACGACTGTATGATGGGCGCCTTTGTGTGGGAATGGGCGGACCACGCCGTGAAAACGAAAAAAGGATTCCTTTACGGCGGTGATTTCGGCGAGCGCGAGCACGACGGCAATTTCTGCTGTGACGGACTCCTCACCGCCGACCGCAAGATCAAATCCGCGGCGCTGGAAATGCAAGCGGTGTACAGCGGCAAGCCGAAACCCGAGATTTGCGCGGTCAAGCACCCCGCGATCACGCCAAAGGCAAAAAACGTGACGATTTCGGTCGATGAGAAAACGGGGTGTCTCTCCTCGATCAAAGCGGATGGGCAAGAGATGCTGAAAACGCCGATGCGGTGGAATATTTTGCGCTACACCGACAACGACCGTCGCTTGCGCTCACGGTGGAACGACACCTATCATCTGCCCGAATGCCGACCGATCGTTCGCGATTTTGAAAAGACCGCCGACGGATACGCCGCGCGCGGCTATCTGGCGGCAAACTGCCTTGAACCCGCCGCCTTTTTCACGGTACGATACGGGGTATGCGGCAACGTGCTGACGGTTGAAGTCGAGTATGCCCTTTCCGATTACATAGAGCACTTTCCGCGATTCGGCATAGAGTTCGGCGTGGACAGGAAGTACGATCGTTTTTCGTTTATCGGTTTCGGCAAAACCGAAAGTTACGTCGACAAACACCGCAGTTGTACCTTCGGGCTTTTCCACGGCAGTGCCGCCGAAAACTATGACGCAAATTACGTGCGCCCGCAGGAATCGGGCAGTCACTATGCCACGGAATATCTCGCGCTTGACGGTCTCTTTGCGCTGACGGCAGAGGAACGGTTTTCCTTTTCGGTCACCCCCTACACCGCACGGCAACTCTATAACGCGGCGCACGTCTTTGAACTGCCGAAAAACGATTGCGTAAACGTCTGCGTGGATCTTGCCATGCGCGGGGTGGGATCGCATTCCTGCGGTCCGCAACTTCCCTTAAAATACGAGATACCGCGCAAAATGAAAAACACTTTCCGTTTTTATTTTTAACACCCGAAATCCGAAAAATTTTTATACAGCAAGGAGAAGAGCAATATGCAACTCTACATCAGAAACAAATGGATCAGTCTCGGCGGCTCCTCGGTCGTGAAAGACGCAAACGAAAACGACGTTTTGAAAGTGAAAGGCAAAATTTTCACCTTCACCGCCAAAAAATTCGTGATGGATCTGAACGACAATCTCTGCTACACCGTCAAAAACAAATTCTGGTCTTTCTTTGTCAAAAAAGCATACGTGTTAGACAAAGACGGCAAACAGGTGGCGTTTGTGCGGAGAAAATATTTCTCGCTCCACGACCGCTATTTCATTGACTGCGAACTCGGAAAGTTGGAGATCAAAGGCAACATTTTGGGATTTGACTATCACATCAGCCTGGATGGTGTCGAGGTCGGACACATCTCCCGCCGCATCTCGCTGCGCGACTCGTTTGTGCTGGATATCGCCGACGACGCGAACATTCCTTTCTTTGTGGCGCTTGTCATCGCCATTGATAACATCACCGACAGAAGAAGAGACGAAAAGAGCTCGTCAAGCGACTGACGCATTCCCTCTCCGCAAGCGCTTTTCTTGACTTTGGACCGACCTTTTATGCCATTTGACCGTAAAAAACGCCGCACAAGGAGGCCGGAATATGAGCGCAAAATCCGCCAATCCATATGACTCTTCCTTTTTTCTCTCCCGGATCGTTCGGGCGCTGATGCGCGAATATGACCGCGTGTATTGCGTGGATCTGCACGACGATACCTATATGCAATATCGTCCGCAAGGTCCCAAAAACGAGCTGCACTTTTTCTCTCCGGGGGAAGATTTCTTCTCGCATTGCCGGGCGGACATCGAAAAACGCGTCTGCGCCGAAGATGCGGAAAAAGTGCTGTTCTCGTTTCAAAAAGAAAACCTGGTGCGTCGGTTGGACGAGGAAGAATCCTTTTCGATCAACTGCCACATCGAGCAAAACGGAGCCCGTGTCGCCGTGCGCATCCACGCCGTTCGACTGCTTAACGGTTCGGATATCGTCGTGATCGGATTGAGCAACATTGAGCACGAAGCGGCGCGTGAACGCGCGCTCAAAGCGGTGGTCAAGCAAAGTCTGACCTTCTCTCGCATCGCGCAAGCCTTGGCGGACGACTATTTCAGCATCTACGACGTCAACGTCGAAACCGGAAATTTTGTGGAATACAGCGCGCACCCGCAATATCGCACGCTGGACATTCAACAGGTAGGCTCGGATTTTTTCTCGACCGTACAGCAAAATATCGACCGTGTGATATATGAAAAAGACCGCGAAAAAATGCGCCGTCTTTTTAACAAAGAGGTCTTACTTGCCGCCCTTGAAAGAGACAAAACCTACACGATGACCTATCGTCTGGTGATCGGAGACGAACCGGTTTATGTCAGTATGAAAGCCTCCAAGTTGCGGGAAGACAGCAAACATATCGTAATCGGCGTCAGCAACATCGACGCGCAAGTCCGGCGTGAGCGCTCGTTTGCGCAGGCGTTGGACGACGCGACGAAACTGGCAAACCGCGACGCGCTGACGGGCGTCAAGAACAAATACGCCTACTCGCTTGCCGAACGAAACCTGAACGAGCGCATTCTCTCCGACCCGACGACGGACTTTGCCGTTGTCGTGTGCGACATCAATTATCTCAAAGACGTCAACGACCATCTCGGGAACCGGGCGGGAGACGATTATATACGCAGTGCGTGCGCGCTGATTCAGGGAATTTTTCGAAAAAGTTCGATATTCCGTGTCGGCGGCGATGAATTTGCGGTGCTTTTGGAAGGTCACGACTACGAAAACCGCAACAATTTGATGGAAGATTTCCGAAAAACCGTAAGACAAAACCAATGCGACGGCGGCGTTGTGGTGGCGGGCGGTATGGCGACCTTTCTGCCCGACGTCGATCGTACCGTTGCCGACGTTTTTATGCGCGCCGACGCCGCGATGTATGAGGAGAAAAACGACCTCAAACGCGATCGTTGATCGCGCCCCGAATCAAATCCACCGACAAAAACGGCGACGCCTGTGGCGCCGCCGTTTTTCTTTTGCGGAATTATTTTTTATTTTGTTCGTACCACGCCTTGGCGGCGATGATACCGTCCACGGCAAGTTTATGCTGTCCCATAAAATCGGGTTCGATGTGTTCCCACACCGTCTGCATCATACCGAGCCAGTGTTCGGGGGAAACATTCTCCATGCAATACCGTGTCAAGGCTTTCAAATTGTCGGGATCCGCCCAAACGCTACCAGTGGGCAGTTGATCGTAGCCGTGCTCTTCAAGCGCGCGAAAGGCGGTCAGCATTTTCTTCCGTCCGTCGGTCAGCCCTTCAAGCGTACCGTCATATCCCCAATAATACCAGCCGCACTGCACCACCGATTTCGGCATTCTCTCGAAGAAGAGTTCGGGGTAATCCCACATATAGTCCGACCAAATCATCGCGCGGGCGCCGCATTTTTCGACAATATCGACAAGGTAAAGAAAATCGTGCCACCAAAGGTCGTGCTGACGAATGACAAGATATTCCAGGTTGCGCTGATTCTGCGGCGTTTCCTCATCCATACCGAGGTGGAAGAAACGCGGATGAAACAGCGCGCATACTTCTTCGATCAGGTCTTTACACACTTGATAATAAGTGGGGGTGGAGACCATACGGGAATAAACGCCCAACCACACGTCGTGACCTGCCGAAAAGTTGAGCTTGGGGATCACCTCAAACCCCATCGCTTCAAGACGCTCGATCTCGCGGCGCATCTCCTCGTGCGTCCACGCGCCCTTGACCGAGATCTCGGGGTGCGATTTGTATTGCAACGCTTCCGCCAGATCGATGATCAGCGTGTTGACGCCTGCTTTTTTCAGATCCTCGATGTGCGCGTCCCACAGATCGCGGTAAAAAGTGACCTCCGTCACGCCCTGTTTGGTGGAGCGCGTTTCGCGCCCTCTGGTGTTACCCACCTCGTTCCACATATTGACGCCGAGATGGAGCAGGTGCGCCCACATAAACTTATTTTCGCTCATCATATTTCTTTCCAGAACAAAACTTACTTGTTCTTATCGTACCACGCCTTGGCGGAAACGAAACTGTCGGTCACCTTTTGATGTACGTGCATAAAGTCGGGCGAGATATGCTCCCAGGAGGTCTGCATCATACCGAGCAGGTGTTCGGGGGCGATGTGTTCTTTGCAATATTTCGTCAGTTTGAGCAAATTGTCAACGTCGCAAAAAACGCTGCCCGTCGGCAATTGGTCAAAACCGTGATCGTTCAGTCTGTCAAACGTGGTCAGCCAGTTTGCGTGTCTCTCGTTCGAATTGTCAAAATCGGGCTCGTAATACCAGTTGCACTGCACCACCGATTTCGGCATTCTCTCAAAGAAGAGGTCTGCGTGATCCCACGCGTAATCCGACCAGATCATTGCGCGGGCGCCGCATTTTTCGACAACGTCGACAAGGTAAAGAAAATCGTGCCACCAAAGGTCATACTGACGCACCACGGCGTATTCATAGTTGCGCTGGTGCGCGGCGGTCTCCTCGTCCATACCGATATGGAAGAAGCGGGGGCGGAAAAGTTCATAGACTTCTTCGATCAGATCTTTGCAAACCTGATAATAGGTGGGGGTGGAAAGCATACGGGAATAGACGCCCAGCCACACGTCGTGCCCGGAAGAAAAGTTCAGTTTGGGGATCACCTCAAAGCCCATCGCTTCAAGACGCTCGATCTCGCGGCGCATCTCCTCGTGCGTCCACGCGCCCTTGACCGAGATCTCGGGGTGCGATTTGTATTGCAGTGCTTCCGCCAGATCGATGATCAGCGTGTTGACACCCGCTTTTTTCAGATCCTCGATGTGCGCATCCCACAGATCGCGGTAAAATACGACGTGATCGTAACCCTGATCGTGGGAGCGTTTCTCTCTGCCGCGCGTGTTGCCGATCTCGTTCCACATATTGGCGCCGAAGTGCAGCAGTGCCGCCCACATAAACTTGTTTTCGCTCATTTTGTTCTCCTTTTTATATTTTGTCCGTAATGCGGACTTTGGTACCATTGCTCCGGTAAGCCGCCAACACCAGCCTTACCGCTTTTGCGCCTTCCGCGCCGTCGATGGAAAATTTGCGTCCCGTTCCGACGCAATCGTAAAAATCGCGGATCAGGGCGGCGTGCCCGTTACCGTAAACGGCTTTTCCGAACGCCGTATCCATATTTTTGCGATCATAATACGTGTCGTTGACAAACACGCCGTCATAACGCAACCGCAGAACGTCATCCTTTGTCTTGACGGTGACCTCGGCGGGGAAATCCGCCGCCGCGGCGTTGGTCGCCGACAGCGAAAAATCCGTTTTTCCGTGACAGACAAGCGTTGCCGTGTCCTCGACCTCGATCACGTTTTGCAAAGAAACGTTCGCGCACCACGCGACAAGATCTTGCGGCATACCCACGAGATATTGCAGAAGATCGAGCGTGTGGATCGCCTGATTGACAAGAACGCCGCCGCCCTCAAAGGCGCGCGTGCCGCGCCATTTTGCCTGATCGTAATAGGTCTTGTCCCTGTGCCACGAAAGCATGCCGTGCGCACCGACGATCTCTTTGCCTTGCAGATATCGTTTCACCCATATCGTGGAAAGATCGAAACGGTGCTGAAAGCAAACGCCGAGTTGCGCGGCGGAATTTTTTTCGGCTTCCAGAATGCGGTCGACGTCTTCTTCTTTGATACAAAGCGGCTTTTCGCACAGAACGTGAATATTGCGGCGCAAAGCGTTTATGACCATTTCCGCGTGCAGATAATGCGGCGTACAGATATGCACCGCGTCGGGGCGCACCTCGTCAAGCATCGTCAGATAATTCTCGTAGCGCGCCACGTCCGGATACGCGGATAGTTTTTCTTTGTCAACGTCGCAAACAGCGACAAGCTCCTCACCTGTTTGAGAGAGAACTTTGATATGCGTTTTGCCGATAACGCCGGCGCCGATGACGGCAACTCTCATAGAAAACTCCTTATGTGCGCCGTCAGAGATTCGTTTTGACGTACGCGATGCTGCGGCGCACCTCGTCCATCGTGTCGGGCAAGGTGGCGGCGTTATCCTGTTCGACCAAAAAACAGTTTGTCCCCGCCGCCCTCATTTCGGGAACGATCTTTTGAAAATCGAGCGTCCCTTCTCCGACCGGCGCAAAGGTGGGAGAAAACTTTTTCGTTTCGGGATCCCAGGCGATGCGATGATCTTTCAGATGTACACAGCCGATCCTGCCGTGCAGCCGCCGTATCAGCGGCAGGATATCCGCGCCGCCGTATTGCACCCAATACGTATCCAGTGTGAAGTGGATATGCGGGGCGTTTTCGATCATATAGGCAAACGCCGTAACGCCGTCGTGCTTGTAAAACTCATAATGATGATGGTGATAAAAGAACGAAAAGCCGTTTTCGTGCATCTTTTCTCCGGCCTTGTTCAGTTTTTCCACCGTTTGGCGGAACGCTTCCGCGTCCGCGATGATGGACGTCGGCATTGCCCCAAGACCGATATTCCGGCACCCGAAACGCTCGTGCTCCCGCATCAGGGCGTCGGTATCGTTGATGATACGGTCCATCGGCACGTGCGTCAGACACACCGGAAGGTCGCTTTCGGCACTGACGCGCGCGATGATTTCCGGATCGTAAACACCGCCCGAAAACTGCATATACGTATAGCCCATTTCGCGAAGTTCCCGCGCCGTCTTCAAAAAATCTTCCTCGGTTTTGATCTTGTTTCTCACCGAATACAAATTGATCCCCGCATCCATTTCCCGATCGTCCTTTGCACTTGATTTTATTTCGTCCCGAAAGAGCCCGACGTGTCGGCAACGAACGCGGCGTTGCCGGTTTTCAGTCTTGATGTTGCCGCCCTTTTTCGCAGTTCCGACAAATATTCCGTCTCGTCAACGGGGAGAGAAACCGCCGCGCCGTCTTTCCAACCGGAAAGTTCGATGGCGTTCATCAGTTCCACGCCGTTGATGCCGTCCGTACCTTTTACAAACTGTTCTTCAAGCCCTAAAACGGCTCTTGAAAAGTTGTTGATGATCCCCGCGTGCTGCGGGTTTTCTCCGTCGGTCTCCACCAAAATCTTTTCGCATTTCGGGGTATCAAAACCCTTCTCGCTCGTCCTCAAAACTTCGGCGCTGTCCCGCTCGTTTCGGAAATAAAAGAGTTGATTGTCCTCGCAAAGCAGTTTGCCTTTGGAACCGGAAACTTCAAAACGGTTCGTGCCGGGCGCTTCGCCCGTGGTGGTGATAAACACGCCCGTCGCACCGTTCGCGTAGTCAAAATACGCGGTGACGTCGTCTTCCACCTCGATGTCGTGCCATTTTCCGTAATGGCAGATCGCGCGCGCCGTTTGGGGCATCATACCCGTCACCCACTGAAAAAGATCGATCTGGTGCGGGCACTGATTGATGAGAACGCCGCCGCCCTCTCCCGCCCAGGTCGCGCGCCAACTGCCGCTGTCGTAATAGGCTTGCGTGCGAAACCAGTTGGTGATGATCCAAACCACGCGCTGGATCTCGCCCACCGCGCCGTCCGCGATCATCTCCCGCATCTTGCGGTAAAGGCAATTCGTCCTTTGATTGAACATCATACCGAATTTTGCCGAACTCTTGCCCGCGACCGCGTTCATTTCCCGCACCTGCGCCGTATAGACGCCCGCCGGCTTGTCGCAGATCACGTGTATATTGCTTTTCAGGCAGTCCGACACGATCCCGGGGTGCGCGTAATGCGGCGTTTCCACCAAAACGGCGTCGCATTCTCCGCTTTGCAACATATCCGTATAGTTGTCGAAATATCGAAAATCCGCCCCGTATTTTTGCTTTGCCCGTTCCAATTTTCGGGGATCGTTGTCACACATTGCCGAAAGTTTGCCGTTTTCGATCTTACCCTCGGAAAACAGTTTGGCATAATAATTTCCCTGATTGCCCATACCGATGATACCGTATCTGACTTGTTCCATTTTCTTGTCCCCTCACTTGATAAACGTGTGATCTTCTTCCCGATATCCGTTTTCCGACAGCAGCGTTTTCAGCGCGCGTGCCGCCGCGTCAAACGCCTCGCCGGCGGTCTTGAAATGAAATTTGTGTTTCATTTCCGCCTTGTCAATGGAACGATACGCGTCAAAGGCGGCAAGGTGCGGTTCCAAGGTAAACACCGTGTCGTCTTTCACGCGGCGAATGATCTCGTCGATCTCGCCGTCGCCGTATCCCGCCGGCACCAGTTCGCCGGTCCCTCGGATCGTATCTTTGATATGAAAATAATCGACTTTGTCAAAGAGCGCGGGGATCGTATCTTTTGCGCGCTCTCCGCACTGAATGAAGTTTGCGGGATCGTAGACCGCGCGCAAGCCCTTTACGGCGGCAAGCAGATCGAGGGTGCGCGCAAGGGTATCGCCGTAGATCTCTTTTTCGTTCTCGTGACAGATCAAAACGCCGTGCCGCGCGGCGATGTCAACGGTTTCTTGCAGTCGTTCCACCACGCTCTCCCGCTTGTCGTAGGCGTGGAAGAAACTGAATGCGCGCACGCGCTCCGCACCGAAGACGCGAGCGATGCGGCAGACTTTTTCCACCCTTTTCCGATACCGTTCCCCGTCTTCTTCAATCTCGCTTTTGCCGAGCGGAGAGCCGATCGACCAAACGGCGATGCCGTTTTCTTTCAGCGTTTCGGCGTACTCGCTCGCTTCGCTTTCCGTAAAGTCGGCAACGTTTTTGCCGTCCACGCTCCGCAGTTCGAGAAGCGCGATATCGCTTCTTTTCAGGGCCGCGATCTGTCCCGCAAGATCGTTTGCCGCTTCATCGGCAAAAGCACATAACCTGATCATATTCTCCCCCGGCGGTGGATTTCCTTTCCATTATAGCACAAGAGTGGCGGAAACACAAGAAAACACCGCGATTTTTTCATAATAATAAATGTTATACAAGGTATTGACAAAAATTTCAAAGTATGATAGAATAACAAAACGATGCGGAAGTTTTCTTCCGTCTCCTTACCGCATATAAATTTTTGCTGTATGCGGTCTTATGTCCATAGGGAGGTAAAATATGGAACAAGTACGCAACTCTTATGAAACCCTCTTTATCGTGGATGTCACTGCCGGCGAAGAGGCAACAAAAGCCACCGTGCGGAAATTTACCGACATCATCGAAAAGAACGCCGAGATCGTGGAAGTGACCACCTGGGGTCAGCGTCGTCTCGCTTACCCGATCAACGACAAGCCCGAAGGCTTCTACACGATCGTCACTTTCAAAGCCGCCCCCGATTTTCCCGGAGAATTGGAGCGTCTTTACAACATCGACGAAACCGTGATCCGCTCTCTGGTGATCCGGCTCGATTTTGAGGCTGTGGCGAAAGCCGCGCCCGCTCCCGAGGTCGTTGAGGCAGAAGCCGAAGAAGCGGTCGCCGAAGAAGCCGAGGCTCCCGCCGCGGAAGAAGCCGCAAACGAGGCTCCCGCCGCGGAAGAACCCGCCAAAGAATAAGAAAAGGAGGCGTTTGGTATGTCAAGTCTGAACCTGAACAAGGTAATTCTTTGTGGACGGCTGACCGCCGATCCCGAGTTGAAACAAACTCAAAACAATATTTCCGTTGTCACCTTCACCCTGGCAGTCAACCGCAGATTTCAATCCCGCTCCGCCGACGCCGCAAACAGCCAGCAGGCTGATTTCATCAGCGTGGTCGCTTGGCGTCAGACCGCGGAATTCATCTCCAAATATTTCAAGAAAGGCTCTGCCCTGTGCGTGACCGGCTCGATCCAGACGCGCTCCTGGCAGGACCAACAGGGACAAAGACGCTATGCCACCGAGGTGGTGGTGGACGAAGCGATGTTTGTGGACAGCCGCAACGATTCCGGCGCGGCGCAGGGCTCCTACACGCCCGACGCTTACACCGCCCCCTCGTTCTCCACGCCCGCTGACGCGACACCCAACTTTGAGGAACTCAAAGCAGACGACGATCTGCCCTTCTGACGTTCCCGACTATATTATTTGAAGGAGTAAATCAATTATGGATAAAACCGAAGTTGCAGCGGTGCGCCCCGCGCGCCCGATGAACCGCAAAAGAAAGAAAGTTTGCATTTTCTGCGCCGATAAAGTTGCCTTTATCGACTACAAGGATACCGCGAAACTGCGCAAATTCATCAGCGAGCGCGGCAAGATCCTGCCCCGCCGCGTTTCCGGTGCCTGCGCCAAACATCAGCGCGATCTCAACACCGCCATCAAACGCGCGCGTCAGGTTGCTCTGCTTCCTTACGTGACCGACTGAATAAAATAAAAAAGCGCTCCGCATAAAGCGGAGCGCTTTTTTATTTTCTGCGTTTGGAAATTTTAGAATTTATACTTGCTTTTTAAATAAAAATATGCTATAAAGAAGTTGCCCGACAAGGGGCGATAAACAACACGATACGCACGATACGTATCGCAAAAGGAGCGTCTATGAGTAAACGATCACTTTCCGTGTGCTTTGATTGGATCGGCGATGCAAAGGAATGCCGCGAAGGCGCGCGGATCATTTTGCCGGATCTGCGTCTCACGCTTGGCGAGGACGGTCTGCAAATCACCGTAAAAAAGGGGAAGGAAGACCAACTTTCCGTGACGCGAAACGGAAACAAAGCAACGATCCTTTACGGTGAGCGCGTTCATTTTTTCCGCGCGCTGGGACTTCTCGTTCAGCATATAGACGATCCCCTGTATACCGCAAAAGAGACTTGTTATTTCCATATGAACGGCACGATGTTCGACGTGTCGCAAAGCAACACGCTGATGACGGTGGAGCACGTCAAATTTTTGCTTCGCCGTATGGCGCTGATGGGGCTGAATATGATCATGCTCTACAACGAAGACAACTACGAGATCGAAGGTTGGCCGTATTTCGGCTATATGCGTTCTCGCTTTACCGCAAGCGATATCCGTGAGATCGACGACTATGCCTTTGCTCTGGGAATCGAGCAGATCCCCTGCATCCAAACGCTGGCGCACCTTATCGACGCGCTGAAATGGCCCGCGTTCAAGGGTATGCGCGAGGACAGGGCTTGTCTGCTCCCCGGAGAGGAGCGGGTGTACGATTTTTTGGAGCAGGCGATCGTTGCCGCAACCAAAAACGTGCGCTCCAAGCGCATCCACATCGGTATGGACGAGGCTATGAACCTGGGGCGCGGAAAGTATTTCGATCTGCACGGCGAGGTCAACGCGGGCAAAATTATGCTGGATCACTTGAAGCGCGTGATGGAGATTTTGCGTAAACACGATCTGCAACCGATGCTTTGGGGCGATATGTTCTTCCAACGCATTTTCGGCAAATACAGTTACTATCAGCAAAATTACGGCAATCAGAGCGCCGACACCGTGCCCGTGACGCTTGAAAACGGTATGAAACAGGAGGCGGACCTCTCCTATATCGAAGCCTACCCCAAAGACGCCCAACTGATTGCGTACGGCTACACGCCCGACACCTATGAAGCGTGGGATATGATCATCAATCAGGGCAAGTTCGTAGGGCGCGCCCCCGTGTTTGCGGGGGGCATTTGGAACTGGCTCTCCTTTGCTCCCAACTGGTTTTACAGTTTCAATTCCGCCATTCCTCAACTGCGCGCCTGCAAGGCAAACGGCATCAAAGAAGTCTTTGCCACCACGTGGGGCGACGAAGCCGCGGAGTGCCCCATCAATGTGATGCTTCTCGGTATGGAGTTGTGGGCGGAGCTTGGCTATGCCGAAGATTATGACGAGAAAAAACTGCGCGAGCGATACGAGTTCGTCACCGGCGCCGATTTTGATGCCACGATGCTGCTTGAAAAAATCGACGCCATTCCCGGCACGTTGGAAAACAACGTGGAAGGCTTCAACGCCTCAAAGTGCCTTTTGTGGCAGGATCCGCTGTTCGGTCTTTTGGACAAGGAGCTGTTCGGTCTTGAAGACGAAATCGAGGCGCATTATCGCAAATTGGCGCCCGTGTTCCGCGCCGAGAGCGAAAAGGATTCCGACCTTTCGCGCGAGTTTGGCTTGTATGCCAAACTTTGCGACGTGATGGAATACAAGGCGACCATCGGCTGTCGGCTGAAAAGCGCGTACGACGCGAAAGACAAAGAGACCCTTGCGCGTTACGCAAACTGCGTTCTTCCCGATTTGATCGCGCGCCAGCGCGCGTTTTACGAGCATCACCGCGCGCTCTTTTACGACCAGAACAAACCCCTCGGCTTTGAGGTGTTTGACATTCGCCACGCCGCCGTCATACAGCGGACCGAAACGGCGCTGTGGCGGTTGCGCCAATACCTGGCGGGCGAGGTCGACCGTCTGCAAGAATTGGAAGACGACCGCCTCTATCGCCATATGGCGCCTTCTTTTGACACCCATCTGAATTACACCAGTCTCATCTCGGGCAGCCGTATTTCCTACGCCGCGTCCGGCATTATGGCAAACAAAGCGGGGCAAGAACGCACCGGAAAAATGCCGATCTTTACTTAAAAGGAGACGTCGTATGAAAAGCAAATTCTGTTTTTATCATCCTTACCATCCCGAAGTTTGGCAGGCTATGATCGACTGCGGCCTTGTAAAGGAAGAAGACGGCGTAAAATTCAATCAAAGTTTACTGCTGAAAGATAGGTTCAAGTTCAACAATCTCGCCGCCAAGGGCGGTGAACTTTATCGTTATCTCGAAAAAACCGGCGCGCCCTTTTATATCGACCGTTTGCAAGGCGGCTGTTATATCGAGGAATATCCTTACGATACGGCGTTGGTCGACGCCTATCGCGCTCTGCTCGGCGATCGCTTTATGGGCTGGCAGATGCACGAGTGGCTGTCCAATTATCGCTCCGATCTGAAAAAATTGAACGGACTCCCCGCCGACGAATGGAAGGATGCCGATGCCGTTCGGCGTCATATCTTTGAAAAATATCCGTACCCCTGCCTCTTTCTCGAAGCCATGTCCGCCGAGGAGATGGCGGAGCGCGGCAAGCCCCAAAACGTGGAAGAATTCAAGCAAAATATGTTTGACATCTACAAAAAAAGACTACGCACGCACGGTGAACTGATCCCCTGCGACAGTTGCTTTTTGGCGTATGAGTTTGAGTTTCAAAACGGTGCGCGCGTGGTGATGCCCGAAGTCGGCGCGCAAAGCGCGGACGCGCGGATGCAAATTGCTTACGCGCGCGGCGAGGCGAAAGGATTTGACCGCGATTTCGGCGTCTACTACGAGCCTTGGGGCGGCGTTCCTTTTTCGGCGTGCTGTTATCAACGCGACGGCAAAAACGAGTGGGGCATCGGGGAAAGCGCCGATTTCCCGTTTGAAACCAAGGGGCAAAACGGGGGCAGCTCCCGCTCTTTGCAACGGCGCGTCTTCCTTTACGGCTATCTGAACAATGCCGCTGTGATCTCCGAAGAGTGGGGACTTTGCAACACTTTTGAAGATTGGGAAACTTTCACGTTGTCCGAATACGGGCAAGTCAAACTCGACTTTCTGAATTTCACCCGCAAATACACCGACGTCGGGGAAAAACTGACTCCCGCCGCCGTTGTTCTCCCCGAAGAGTTGGACGTGTTGGACGATATCCGCAAGCCGACAACGCATTGCGGCTATGACATATCCGACGAGATCGCCGCCGCCAAATCCGAAAAGATCAAAAACAGCGTCCGACGCGTTTTTTCGACGCCCACCGAGTTTTTGGGTACCGAATACAAAACTTTGATCAACAGCAGTATGCCCGACGCCGTGGATATGCTGAACGCGGGCAAGGAAAAGGAGCGCGTCATTTCCTCCTATCGCTATCTCGTTGATCTCACGGGCGACCGGGCTTTTGCCGACGCGCACGACAACTGCGTGGAGATCGACGCGCTGGAAGATTTGCTCCGCGCGGCGCTTCCCTGCACGGTAGAGGGATTGCACTGGCTCGTCAACGAACGAAAAGGCGGCGGATATTATCTCACGGTGTTCAACAACATCGGCATCGAACGCACCGTGGAAAAGGGCGAGATCGCGCTCCCCGAGGGAACAAGATCCTCCAAAGTCACCTTCAAAAACGGCGCCGTCCCCACCGTGCTGGAAGGAGACGGCAAGCTTGAAAAAGAGGGCGACGACTATCGCCTCACCTTGCCCGCGGGCGGCTTTGCCTTCATTCGTTTCTGATTTTTTACGAAACACATACAAAAAACGCGCCGCAACGCGGCGCGTTTTTTGTTCTTATTTGAATTTACGCTTGCGCGCCGCTTCGGATTTCTTTTTCCGTTTGACGCTCGGCTTTTCGTAATGCTCTCTCTTGCGAAGTTCGGCAAGGACACCGGAACGCGCACACTGGCGCTTGAACCGACGCAGAGCACTGTCAAGGGTTTCGCCCTCTTTCAGTTTCACTTCTGCCATATTCTTTTTTCCCTCCCCTCGCGGTTACAAACTAACAAAATTATTATACACGGTTTTCGCTCCTCTGTCAAGAGCGTTTTGCGCTTTTTTCGTATTTTCTTTTACCGCACCACAAGATTGACGATCTTATTTTTGACCACGATCTCCTTGACGACGGTTTTGCCCGCAATCGCCGCGGCCACTTTTTCGTCGGATTTTGCAAGCGAGAGCGCTTCCGCTTCCCCGCAATCCGCGGGCATCGGCACGACCCCGCGCAGTTTGCCGTTGACCTGCACCGCCACTTCCACGGTGTCGGAGCGCGTTTTCGCTTCGTCGAAAGTCGGCCACGGCGCCGTTGCCAAAAAGCCCTCGCATCCCAGTTCTTCGTGGATCTCCTCGGCAAGATGGGGCGCGAACGGATCAAGCAGTGAAATGAAGGTAAGCAGTTCGTCTTTGGTGAGCGACCCGTGCGCCTCGATCTCGTTGAGAAGCGTCATCAGCGCGGCGATCGCCGTGTTGAACTTCATCTCCTCGATGTCGGAAGAGACTTTTTTCACGGTCTTGTGGAAAGAGGCTTCCAGCGCGGGCGTCACGCCCTCGCCGCGCACTTTTTCGGTCAGCGCCGCCACGCGGTCTAGAAAGCGGCGGCACCCGCGCATACTGCTCTCCGACCAGGGCGCGGCACTGCCGTAATCGCCCATAAAGAGCACGTACACACGCAGTGTATCCGCGCCGTAAACGTCGACCACGTTGAGCGGATCGACCACGTTGCCGAGCGATTTGGACATTTTCTGCCCATCGGAGCCGAGGATCAGCCCTTGCGCCGTGCGTTTGGCATAGGGCTCCGCGGTCGGCACGACGCCGATGTCATAGAGGAATTTGTGCCAAAAACGGCTGTATATCATATGGCGCGTAACGTGCTCCATACCGCCGTTGTACCAATCCACGGGAAGCCAGTAAGCAAGTTTCGCGGGGTCGGCAAGCGCGTCGTCGTTCAGCGGGTCGATATAGCGCAGGAAATACCACGAGGAACCCGCCCACTGCGGCATCGTATCGGTCTCGCGCTTGGCGTCGCCGCCGCAACGCGGACATTTGCAGTTGACGAACGACGCGATCTTGGCAAGCGGCGATTCTCCGCCCTCTCCGGGCACGAAATTCTCCACCTGCGGCAAGGTAAGGGGCAGTTCTTCGTAAGGAACGGGCACCATTCCGCAGTGCGGGCAATGCACGATCGGGATCGGCTCGCCCCAGTAGCGCTGGCGGTTGAACGCCCAGTCCTTCATCTTATACTGCACGCCCTCTTCGCCGATGCCTTTTTCGGTCAGATACGCGATCATACGCGCGATCGACTCTTTTTTGTTCGTCAGCCCGTTAAGGAAGCCCGACGCGACCATTTCGCCGTCGCCGGTGTACGCCTCCTTGGAAATGTCGCCGCCGCGAATGACCTCCACGATGTCAATGCCGAATTTGCGGGCAAAGGCATAGTCGCGCTCATCGTGCGCCGGCACCGCCATAATGGCGCCTGTGCCGTAACCCATCATCACATAATCCGCGATGTAAATGGGAATTTCTTTGCCGCTGACCGGGTTTTTCGCCGTGATACCCTCGATCCGCACGCCGGTCTTCTCTTTTACCAACTGCGTGCGCTCAAATTCGGTTTTCTTGGCACATTCCGCGGCATATGCGTCAATTTCCGCCTGATTTTTGATCGCGGAACGGTATTTTTGAAGCAACGGGTGCTCCGGTGCGATGACCATAAACGTCACGCCGAACAGCGTGTCGGGACGGGTGGTATAAATGCGGAGCTGATCCGGCACGCCGCAGAGCGGAAAATTGACGAAAGCGCCGGTACTGCGCCCGATCCAGTTGACCTGCTGCTGTTTGATGTTGGGCAGATAATCCACCGTGTCAAGGTCGGAAAGAAGCCGCTCGGCATACGCGGTGATGCGCAAATACCACACGTCTTTGGACTTTTGAATGATGTCGCTCTTGCAAATGTCGCACTTGCCGCCCTGCGAATCCTCGTTGGAGAGCACCACTTTGCAAGAGGGGCAATAGTTGACCATCGCCGTGTCGCGGAAGACGAGCCCTTTCTCAAAGAGTTTGAGAAAGATCCACTGCGTCCACTTGTAATATTTTTCGTCGGTGGTATCGACCACTCTGTCCCAATCGAAAGAAAAACCGACGCGGGAGAGTTGCTCTCTGAAATGCTTGATGTTTTGGTCGGTCACTTTGCGCGGGTGGATACCGGTTTTGATGGCGTAATTCTCGGTCGGAAGTCCGAACGCGTCGAAACCGATCGGAAAAAGGACGTTGTATCCTTCCATTCTGCGTTTGCGGCTGACCACTTCCAACCCCGCGTACGCCTTGATATGCCCCACGTGCATACCGGCACCGCTGGGATAGGGAAATTCGACAAGCCCGTAAAACTTTTTCTTGTCGGAAAGGTCTTCTGCGTGGAAAACCTTTGCCTCTTCCCACTTTTTCTGCCATTTTTGCTCGATCGCGGCAAAATCGTATTTCATAGTGTCTCCCCCTCGTCGCTTCTTGCGGCGTCTTTATATAGTTTGTCCAAATGGTAAAACCCTCTTGTTTCACGGTCGAAAATGTGCACCATCACCGTGCCGAAATCCACCACCACCCACGAACGCCGGTTGCCGCCGTCGGTATAGAGCGCCTTGACGCCGCGCTCGCCCATTCTGAAAATCAGTTCGTCGGCAAGCGACTGGATATGCGGGGCGGAAATTGCGTTTGCCAACACCAGATAATCGGTGATGTCGCTGTGCCCCTTTACGGGAATAAGGGCGATGTCGCCGGCTTTTTTCATATCCAGCACGAATTTTGCCGCGCGCGCCACTTCCGCCGCGTCGGCATCGGCAAGCGAGGGCAATTCCGCCCAATTTTCAAGAGTTTCAACCATATTTTTTCTCCTTTTATGAGCGTTTGCCGCGCGAAACGCCGTGTATGCGGCAACGGTTTCCCGCACCGGCTCTTTTCCCTCTCGTCCAATGTCTGCAAGCGTCATTTCCAACGCCTTTTCCAGCGTTTTCGCAAGATGCGCGCGCCGCGCGCTCACGGGCATTTTCTCCGGCTCGGCGTCAAAAAAGAAGTGCCGCAGCGTCACGCAGTCGGAAAAAGTGCGTCCTTCTTCGATATAGTCCGCGAGATACAGTATCGCCTCACGCACGGTCATACGCGCGTGCGCCGTCGTGTGCCAGCGCACCGCCGACAGCAGTGCGGGTACGGCAAACGCGGGATAGTGCTCTTTAATCACGATCGGCGCCGTGATGGCGTGCCAGACTTTCGGATTTTCGCGCTCGTCACGCCGCAAAGGACGTTTTGCCGCGCGCAGAATATCAAGATGCTCCTCGCGGGGCATCTCTTTTGTGATATCGTGCAAAAGCGCCGCCGCCCGAAGAAGCGACGCTTCGCGCGGGAGATACAGGCGCGCCAAGCGCTCCGCCATTTTCGCCACGCCGCGCGTGTGCGCCATACGGTAAGGAGAAAGCACCTTCTCTACCGCGCTTTCCAGATCGGCAAGCGCGCGCGTGTCAAACGCGATCTTTGCGATTTTTGCTTTATACATACAATTTTTTCTCCCGGATATAGGCTTCCACCGCCGGCGGGACAAGCCCCGCAAGCGGCGCGCCCGCGCGAATGAGCGTGCGAATGTCGGTGGATGAGATCTCCACGCACGGCGCCGTCAGGCGTCGCACGATCTTGCCGTATCGCTCCAAGTATTCTTTATTTTTCCCCACGATGCGCGCTTCGAGTATCGGATCGCTCTCGCGCCGCATATACACGGGGTAAGCAAGGCGAAAAATCTCCTCCGGTTCGCGCCACTCGGAAAGTGAGAGCATCATATCGGTGCCGAGCAGGAGAAAAAGCCGCCGATCTTCGCGCGAGAGCGCGCGCAAGGTGTCGACCGTGTAACTTTTTCCGCCCCGCGCGATCTCCATATCACTGACCAGCGTGCGCGGCAAATTTCCGAAAGCAAGTTCGCACATACGAAGCCTGTCCTCCGGCGTGTCGCCAGACGCCGCCTCTTTGTGGGGGGGCGCGGCGGTCGGAATGATATAGAGAAGATCGAGCTGCATTTCCGAAAGAAACGCGCGCGCGGCGGCAAGATGCCCGTTGTGCGGAGGCGCGAACGTGCCGCCGTAAATGCCGATGCGCATTTGCCCGTTTAACATAGCGTGATCTTTCTCTTGTCGGGATCGGGCGCCTCGCGGTACAGCACGCATTTCGTGCCGATCACGGCGACCACCGCCGCGTCCGTGGCGGCGGCAAGCGCCTCGGCGGTTTCACGCACGGCGTCGGGCGCGTTGGCAAGCACGCGCAGTTTGATCAGTTCCCGCGCCGTCAGCGCGTCGTCCACCGTGCGGACAAGCGCTTCCGTCACGCCGTTTTTACCGATCTGCATAATGGTATCTTCGTTTGCCGCGATCGAACGGAGCGCGGCGCGTTGTTTGCTCGTCAAGACCGTCATATCACGCCCTCCTTATATTTTGATCCCCATCCGCGCGGCGAAAAGCGGGGCAAACGCCCGCACCGCCGCGCCGCGATGGCTGACGCTGTTTTTTTCTTCCGCGCTCGCTTGCGCCAGAGTCTTTCCGAGAGCGGGCACGAAAAAGAGCGGATCGTATCCGAACCCGTTTTCGCCGCGCGGCGCGGTGAGGATCTCCCCTTGAACGCGTCCCTCGCAAAGGATCGGTTCGCCGCCCGCGGGAAAAACGCAGGCAAGCACTGAAACGAAAGCGGCGCGGCGATCGGTGACGCCCTCCATATTATGAAGCAATAAGCGGTTGTTTGCCGCGTCGTCGTGCTCCCCCGCGTACCGTGCCGAAAAAACGCCGGGCGCGCCGTCGAGCGCCGCGACCGAAAGCCCCGAATCGTCGGCAAGCGCGATATAGCCGCTTGCCGCGGCGTGCCGGGCTTTGATGAGCGCGTTTTCGACAAAAGTGTTGCCGGTCTCCTCAACGTCGTCCGAAATGCCCGCTTCTTCAAGAGAAACGAGTTCCACGCACGCGCCGAGTTCCTCGTCAAGCAGTTTTTGCAGTTCCCTGATCTTGCCGCCGTTTCTGGTGGCAAGCACCATTTTGATCTTTTCCATCATTCAAAGAGCGCGGAAACGAACTCGTCCGCGTCAAACTCTTGCATATCGTCGATCTTCTCGCCAACGCCGATAAACTTGACGGGAAGCCCCAGTTCGAGGCGAATGGAGAGCACGAAACCGCCTTTCGCCGTACCGTCCAGTTTGTTGAGGATAAGCCCCGTGATGTCGGCGGCGCGGCTGAATTCTTTTGCCTGCGAAATGGCGTTTTGCCCCGTCGTCGCGTCCAACACAAGCAGATTTTCTCGGGCGCTGTCCGGCAATTCGCGCGAAATGACGCGATTGATCTTGGCAAGTTCGTCCATCAGATTTTTTTTGTTTTGAAGTCTCCCCGCCGTATCCACGATCAGCACGTCCGCGCCCTTCTTTTTGGTGTACTGTATCGCGTCAAACACAACGGCGGCGGGGTCCGATCCCTCGTTTTGCCGGATCATCTCCACGCCCGCGCGCTCGCACCACACGCCGAGTTGCTCGATTGCCGCGGCGCGGAAGGTATCCGCCGCCGCGACGACCACTTTTTTGCCGTTCTTTTTCAGGCGTTTCGCGATCTTACCGATCGAGGTGGTCTTTCCCGCCCCGTTGACGCCGATCACCAAAATCACCGAGGGAACGGTGTCAAGGCACAGCGGCTCGCCTTCGCCGATCAGGTCGGAGAGGATCTCACGGAGCGCGTCTTTGATCTCGGAGGGCTCTTTGAGTTTTCCCTCTTTGACGGCGGCGCGCAAACGGTCAAGGATCTCCTCCGTGGCGGCAACGCCGACGTCGGAGGTGATGAGCAATTCTTCCAGTTCGTCAAGGAGATCTTCATCTACGCGCACGAAATGTTTGAGGAGCGCGTCGATCCCCCCGAAAAGCGCTTTTTTGGTTTTGGCAAGTCCCTCACGGAGTTTCGCCAAGAATCCCATTCCAATCCTCTCCTTCCTCTTTTCCGTGGATCGAATCCACATCCAGTTCCAGCACTTTGGAAATGCCGTGTTCGGGCATCGTCACGCCGTAAAGTCGGTTTGCCGCTTCCATCGTGCCGCGGCGGTGCGTGATGAGCACAAACTGCGTTTCCTGCGAATACCGTTTGATGTATGCGGCAAAGCGCGCCACGTTGACTTCGTCGAGCGCCGCCTCGATCTCGTCGAGAATGAAGAACGGTGTGGGCGTGACCTGCAAGATGGCGAAAAAGAGCGCGATGGCGACAAAAGACTGCTCGCCGCCGGAAAGTTGCACCAAGTTCTTGATGATCTTGCCGGGGGGCGCCGCCTTGATCTCGATGCCCGAAGTCAGCACGTCGTCCGGATCGGAGAGCAGCACTTCGGCGCTGCCGCCGCCAAAGAGTTCGACAAACGTGCGATTGAAATTGTCGTTGATCTGCTCAAACGTGCGCACAAACGCGCTTCGCATCTCGATCTCCAAATTTTTGATGACTTTCAGCAGATCTTCGCGCGCGGCGGTCAGATCCGCGATCTGCCCCGCCATATAGTCATAACGTTCTTTAACTTCTTTATACTTGTTGACCGCGTCAAGATCAACGTTGCCGATGGCACGCAGTTTGTTGCGGCAGGAAGTCTGTATCTCCGCCACGCCCGCGCGCTCGGCGGCGGTGATGGCGGGGTAGCCGAGCGCGAGCGCTTCGTTGCGGGACATTTCATAGTCTTCCCAAAATTTAGCCGACAACTTGTCCTGCTCTTCGCGGAGCGCGGCAAGGCGCGCCTCGTTTTTGGTGTGCGCGCGGAAACAAAGTTCCTTTTCCGCCATCTTGTCCCGCAGTTTCGCGTTCACCGAGGCGAGTTTTTTCTCAAACGTCATATCGCTCTCGGTCAGTTTCGCGTGACGGGCATTGAGTTCTTTTAAGGCGCGCTCGCCTTCGGCAAAGGTGTTGCGGTTTGCCTCCTGATGGAGAAGTTCGGCTTTGATGTTGGCTTCAAGAAGCGATATGTTCGCCTTTTGCGCCTCGATCTCCTCCGAGAGCGCCGCCGCGCGTGCCTCGGCTTCGGCAAGATAGTTCGCCGCCGTTTCCATATCCTTGCGCGCGCCGCTGATGGCGATATACAGTTCGGTCATCTCGGCGTCTTTTGCCGTTTTCTCGTCAAGAAGCGCGTTGCGCTGTGCGTCCATTTCCGCGCGGGCAGCGCCGATCTCGGCGATCTCGGTTTTCAGTTCCTTTTCCCGCAGGGCAAGGTGCGAGAGTTCCTCGTCGCAATCGGCGTTTCGACGCCGCAGAGCGTCGAAATCCGCGTTCAGTTTTTGCACCAGCGCGTCGTTTGCCTCGATCTTGGCTTTCAGTTGCGCCGCCGCCGCCGATTCGGTATTTTGCATCGAAACGAGCAGTTGGCGTCTTGCGTCGGCGTCAAAGCGCTCGTCCGATACGTCGGCGATCTCTTTTTCAAGTGCCGCGCGCTCTTTTTCCAGCGCGGCGCGGCGCGTTTCAAGATCTTTGATCTTTTCTTCCAGCGCGGCGATCTCGCCCGCGCGTGACAAAATGCCCGCGCGCTGCTTGACCGAACCGCCCGTAAAGGAGCCGCCCGCGTTGATAATTTGCCCGTCCAGCGTGACGGCTTTTATGCGGAATTTGGTCTTTTTCGCCATCTCCGTGGCGCTGTCCAGATCTTCAAAAACCACCGTTCTGCCAAGGAGCGAGGAGATGATCTCCGAAAAGCGCGCGTCGGAAGACACGAGATCCGCGGCAACGCCCACGTACCCGCGGCATTTCGCCGCGTCCCGCATTTCCTCGGTCGCGCTCTGTCCGCGCATCGCCGAGATCGGGAAAAACGTGGCGCGCCCCGCCTGCATATTTTTCAGATACGCGATAGCGGCTTTCGCCACGTCGGTATCCTCGACCACGATATGTTGCAAATTGACGGCAAGCGCCGTTTCGATCGCCGTCACGTATTCCCGCTCCACCGAAATGACCTTGGAGAGCGGTCCGTAAATCGTGCCGCAGCGCACGCCCCGCACGTCGGTGATACGACCGGCCGCGTACGCTTCCATCACGGTGCGCACGCTGTTGCCGTACCCCTCGAAATTCTCTTCCATCGCGCGAAATGCCTCGACGCGCTGACGCGAGAGATCGTGCTCCAATTTGCACTCGTTTTCCTTATTCGCTATCTCTTCCAGCGCGACGTTCTTTTCCGCTAAACGCGCGTCGATCCCCTCAATCTTTTTCTCGGCGTCCGCGATCTCGTTTTCGTATTTCCGAACGGCGTTTTCTTTCGTCTCAAATTCGGCGGCGATCTCCCGACCGACGCGGGCGTAAGCCTCGATCTCGCCGGCAAGCGCGTCGTTTTTCCCGCTGTCGGTCTTTTTGCCGTTTTCCAACACCTGTCGCCGCACGCGGATATCCAGCGCCTCTGTTTCACGCTCCGAAACGTCGGCAAGCGCGGCGGCGATATTTCCCGCCAACAAAAGCGCCTTGTCGGCAAGCGATTGCGCCTCCTCCGCCTTTTTCGTGTGTCTGTTTTCCAGTTCGGCGCATTTCGCTTTCAATACGTCAAGATCGGCTTGGCGGCGCGCGCATTCCTCGTTTTCCTTTTGGAATCCCGCCTCTTTCGCGGCGCACACGACGCGCGCGGCTTCGATCTTTTCTTTCGTGTTGGCGACCACGTTCTGCGACACCTGATACTGGCTGTCGCGGTCGTGGTTTTCGCCTGTCAGAGTGCGTATTTGCTCCAACAGTTCCGCCGCACGCGCCTTGTTGCTCTGCGATTCTTCAAAGAGTTGTTCGCTTTGCGCGTTGAGATTGTCGATCGCCTCTTCGGCGATTTTCAGATCAAGTCCGCTGTTGCGGAAGCTCTCCTCCGCTTTTTCGATATCGACGTGCAGACGCTCGGAATCGAAAAGCCAAAGCTGCACGTCCGCCTTTTTCTTTTCCTCGTGCAGTTCCAGCGCGCGGCGGGCGCGTTCCGCCTCTTTTTCAAGCGGTCCGACCTGCGCCGACACTTCCGCGAAAATGTCGTTGACGCGCGCCATATTGTCCTCGGTGGATTGCAGGTTGCGCTCCGCCTCGGTCTTGCGGTGACGATATTTGGCAATGCCCGCCGCGTCCTCGAAAACGCTGCGGCGCTCGTCGGATTTACGGGATATGATCTCGGCGATCTTGCCCTGTCCGATGATGGAATACCCGTCGCGTCCGACGCCGGTGTTCATAAACAGCTCGTAAATATCGCGCAAACGGCAGGGGCGGCGGTTGATATAATACTCGCTCTCACCCTCGCGGTAATAGCGGCGTGTCACCGTCACCTCGTCATACGGGCATTCCAGACGGCTCTCGCCCGCCGAATTATCAAACGTCACCGACACCTCGGCAAAGCCCATCGGGCGGCGGCTGTCCGCGCCCCCGAAAATGATATCCTCCATTTTCGTGCCGCGCAGGCTTTTGGAAGAGATCTCCCCCAGCACCCAGCGCATCGCGTCGGAAATATTGGATTTTCCGCTTCCGTTCGGTCCCACAATGACTGTTGTACCGCGCTCGAAAGTCAGTTTCGTTTTATCCGGAAAAGACTTGAAGCCCTGCATTTCCAAAGATTTCAGATACAACGGTCACACCTCCTGTGCAATAAACTATAATACATATTATACTTGATAATCGCGTTTTTTGCAAGACCTTTTTCAAAGATCGCAAAAGAAAAGCGCGGCAACGATCTTTTCCGCATCGTTGCCGCGCTTTTTTTGGATAATTTTTCGTTTTTCGCATACTGTTTCGGGGGTTATTTCGGCAGATACCGCCCCAGCGCCTCGCGCGCGGCGTTTTGTTCCGCCTCTTTTTTGGAGTTGCCCGCGCCCTGCCCGAAAATATTGGAGTTGATCTTGACGCAAACCGTGAAAATTTTTGCGTTGTCCGGTCCTTCTTCCGAGAGGAGTTCATAGTGCAGTTCCTCGCCGGGCGTTTGCTGTACGTATTGTTGGAGCAACGTTTTGTAATCGAGCGGATTTGCCTGCGTTTTGTCAAGTTCCGCGTGCACGAAAGGCAACAAAAAGTCCTCAACGGTCTCAAAGGAACCCGAATCCAGATAGATAGCGCCGACGAGTGCCTCAAAGGCGTCTTCCAGGATTTTCGGCTTTTCTCTGCCCTCTTTTTCCTCGCCGCGTCCGAGCAGTAAATACTCGCCGAGCCCGATTTGCTGTGCGTATGCGGTCAGCGCCTCGCGGCACACCACGTTCTTTCGCCACACCGTCAGTTCTCCTTCGGGCGAGGCGGGAAAGGTGCGGTAGAGATGATCGCAAACGACAAGAGAGAGCACCGAATCGCCGAGAAACTCCAAGCGTTCGTTGGATTGCTCGCGCCCCAAAAGGTGCTCGTTGGCAAAGGAAGAATGCGTCAGCGCCGTGCGCAGCAGGGCTTTGTTGCGGAAACTATATCCGATCTTGTTTTCAAGCGCCGTGATATCAGCCATCGTTTTCGCCCCCTCCCTCTCTTTGCGACTTTTGAAAAGCGGTATAGCGCCCGATCTCGTCGGCAATATCCAGTATCACGCCGCTTTCGGCATACTCCGCCGCCGCGCGTATCGCGTTGGCAAAAGCGTGCGCGTCCGATGCGCCGTGCGCCTTGACAACGGGTTTGGATATGCCGAGAAAAGGTGAGCCGCCGTATTCCGACACGTCAAAGGTACGTTTCATCTCGGCAAGAGAGCCCCGCACAAGGAGCGCCGAGAGTTTGGAACGGTAGTTTTCCGTAAACACTTTTTTGAAAGCGCGCAGAATGTATTTTCCCGTTCCTTCCATCGTTTTCAGAAAAACGTTTCCGGTAAAGCCGTCCGTCACCAAAACGTTGCACACGCCGAAGGGCGCCGCGCTTGCCTCCACGTTTCCGACATAGGAAATGAGCGGGCACGCGCGCAAATCGGCGTTTGCCTTAACTTGCAGCGGCGTTCCTTTCTGATCTTCGATGCCGTTGTTGAGAAGTCCCACCGCGGGCGCTTCTATGCCGTATATCCTGCGGATATACGCCGAGCCCATCACGGCAAACTGTTCGAGATTTTCCTCGCTCACCACGACGTTGGCGCCCGTGTCCAGCAGTATAAGCGGGGCGGCGGCGGGCAGGACCGCGCCGATCGCCGCGCGCTGTACGCCGCGGATCTTGCGCACAATGAGCGTTGCGCCGATAAAAAGCGCGCCCGTGTTGCCCGTGCTGACGAAAGCGTCGCCCTCACCGTCGGCAAGCAGTTGGAGACCCTTGAACATCGACGCTTCGCGCTTTTGTTTCATAACGGCAAGAGGCTCGTCCCGCATCGTCACCACGTCGGTGGTATGTACAAGGTCAAACCGGCGCAGATCGTATTCGTGTTCGGCGGCGATACGGCGCATTTCATCGACGTTGCCGACCAAAATGAAACTTGCGTTCACCTTGCCCGCCGCTTCCATTACGCCGCGCATCAATTCGGACGGTGCGTGATCGCCGCCCATCAGATCCACAATGATACGCATAACCGTCCTCCTTTACGTCTTATTTTTCAATCTCTTCCCGCATCGCCGCGATCTCCTCGAGCGCGCGCGCGGAAAGCGCTTCGTTGCGCGCGGCTTTTCCACCGCGCACGCGCTGGGGCAGCATCGGCACGATGCCGAAGTTGGCGTTCATCGGAGAAAAATCCGAAAGCCCGCCGTTCGCCACATAGTGCGCCATCGCGCCGAGCATCGTCTCGCGCGGGAAAATGAGCGGAGACATATCGCGAAAAGTGCGCGCGGCGTTGATGCCGGCGACAAGTCCGGAACCCGCCGATTCGATATATCCTTCCACACCCGTCATCTGCCCCGCAAAGAAGAGATGCGGCGCGCTTGCCACACGATAAGCGGCGTCCAGGAAATGCGGAGAGCAAAGATAGGTGTTGCGGTGCATCACGCCGTAGCGCAGAAATTGCGCGTCGCGAAGCCCCGGAATGAGCGAGAAAACGCGTTTTTGCTCCGGAAAAGTGAGATGGGTTTGAAAGCCCACCAGGTTGTACATCGTCCCCGCCGCGTTCTCTTTGCGCAGTTGCACCACGGCGAAAGGCTCTTTCCCCGTGCGGGGATCGGTGATGCCGACGGGTTTGAGCGGCCCGTAGCACAGCGTGTCGTAACCGCGCTTTGCCATCACTTCCACCGGCATACATCCCTCGAAAACTTTGGGTGTTTGTCCGCTTTCCGCGCGGTCGAAATCGTGCAGTTCCGCCTCTTTCGCCGACACGAGCGCGCGATAAAAAATATCGTATTCCTCGCACGTCATCGGGCAATTGATATAATCGGCGTCGCCTTTTCCGTAACGAGAGGCGAAAAACGCCACGTTCATATCAATGGAGGAAAAATCCACGATCGGCGCCACGGCGTCGTAAAAATAAAGTCCTTCTTTGCCCGTGAGCGCCGCGATTTTCTCGGCAAGCGCGGGGCTTGTCAGCGGTCCCGTCGCCACCACCGTGACGGCGTCGTGCGGCAGTTCGGTCACCTCGCGCTCCTCCACCTCGATCAGCGGATCGCGGCGCAAGCGGTCGGTGATATAATCGGAAAACGCGACACGGTCGACGGCTAATGCCGAACCGGCGGGCACGCGCGTGGCGTCAGCCGCGGCAAGGATAAGCGAATGGCATTGCCGCATCTCCTCTTTGAGGAGCCCGACCGCGTTGGAAAGCGCGTCGGAGCGGAGCGAGTTGGAACAGCAAAGTTCGGCAAACCCGTCCGTGCGGTGCGCGGGCGTGCGTTTCTTCGGCTTCATCTCGGAGAGCACGACCGGAACGCCGCGCCGCGCGATCTGAAACGCCGCCTCGGAGCCCGCGAGCCCCGCGCCGAGCACGCGCACAAAGGGCGCTTTCATTGCCCCTTCTCCGTTGCCGGCGTTTCGGGTTCTTCGCGTTGATATCCGCACGCCTTATCGGCGCAGACAAGGAGACCCTTGCTCTTTTTGCGGAACAGCATTTTTCCGCATTGAGGGCATGTTTCGGCAGTCGGCATATCCCACGAGGAAAAATCACAGTCGGGATAGCGTTCGCAACTGTAAAACACGGTTTTGCGCTTGCCGTTCTTGATGAGGATCTTGGCGCCGCATTTCGGGCACGGCACATCCAGTTCGTGTGTTTTCTGCTTGGTAAACTTGCATGCGGGATAGCGCGAGCAGGCAAAGAAAGTGCCGTAACGCCCCGTGCGCTGTACCATATCCGCACCGCAAAGTTCGCATTTGAAATCCGCCACAATGACCGGCTTTTTCTCGGTCTGCGGCGCGGGCGCGGCGTTCTTCTCAAAAAGCGGTTTGGTGTTTTGGCAATTCGGGTAGTTGGGGCAGGCGGCAAATTTGCCGAATCTGCCGTTTTTCACGATCATTTGCGCGCCGCACTTTTCGCAGATCATATCCGCTTTCTCAACGGGGATCTCAAAACTGCCCGCTTTGATGGTGGTTTCGGCGTGAGAGAGTTCCTCGGAAAAATCCTTCCAAAAATCCGACAAGACGCTTTGCATATCGGCTTTCCCCTCTTCGATCGCGTCCAGCGCGTCTTCCATATGCGCCGTAAAGGTGTAATCCACAATCTCGGGGAAGTTTTCTTTCATCAGTTTGGTCGTCACCTCGCCAAGCGGCGTCGCCACAAGCGATTTACCCTCCCGCACGGCGTAGTTGCGCGAAAGAATGGTGGTGATGATGGTGTTATACGTGCTGGGGCGTCCGATGCCCTTTTCGTCCAAAAACTTGATGAGCGTAGCCTCGGTGTAACGAGGGGGCGCTTCGGTAAAGTGGCGCGCGGGGATCAGTTTGCCGGCGGGGATCACGTCGCCCACGGCAAGATCGGGCACGCGCAGATCGCGCTGACCTTCCGCGGTGTTTTCCTCTTCCTCGCTCGATTCGTAAAGCGCCATATAACCCGGAAACGCCACGCTGTACCCGCTTGCGCGGAACTGATAATCGCCGACGGCAAATTCAAGGGCAAGCGTGTCAAGCGTGGCGGATTGCATCTGACTTGCCACGAAACGCTCCCAAATGAGTTTATAGAGCCTGTATTGGTCGATCGTCAAGTATTTGCGGATCTTGGCGGGTTCGAGATCGATATGCGAAGGACGGATCGCCTCGTGCGCGTCCTGCGCGCCCGCTTTCGTTTTATATACGCGCGGCGCGGCGGGGCAAAATTCCGCACCGTATTTGTCGGAGATCAGCGCGCGCACCGCGTTCTTCGCCTCGTCGGAAACGCGGAGCGAGTCGGTACGCATATAGGTGATAAGGCCCTGTACGCCGCCGTTTTCCGTGCCGACGTGGATACCTTCGTACAGTTCCTGCGCCACGCGCATAATGCGCTGCGATTGGAAACCGAGTTTGCGCGACGCCTCCTGCTGCATGGTGGACGTGGTAAAGGGCGGCGCGGGCGTTTTTTGCTTGGTGGCGTGCTTGACCGCCGTCACTTTGAAATCTTTTCCGGCGATCTCTTCGAGGATCTTGTTCGTTTCCGCCTCGCTGCCGAGTTTAATCTTACCGTTGCGGTCACCGTAAAAATGCACCGTCAGTTCCTGCTCGGTGCCGCCGCCCAGTACGGCGTCGACGGTCCAGTATTCTTCGGGCACAAACGCGCGGATCTCGTTTTCACGATCCACGAGAATGCTGGCGGCAACAGACTGCACACGCCCCGCGGACAATCCGTTTTTCACGGCTTTCCAAAGGTACGGCGACAGTTTATATCCCACCACGCGATCCCAAATGCGGCGCGTTTGCTGCGCGTTAACAAGGTTCATATCAATGGCGCGGGGAGATTTCACCGCGGCGCGCACGACGTCGGGCGTGATCTCGTTGAAGGTGATCCGCAACGTTTTTGCGGGATCAAGCCCCAGCGCGCCGGCAAGATGCCACGCGATCGCCTCTCCCTCGCGGTCGGGGTCAGGCGCGAGATAGACTTTTTTGGCGCCTTTCGCCTCTTTGCGGATCTCCTTGATGAGATCGCCTTTGCCGCGAATGTTGATATAATGCGCCTCGAAACCGTGGTCGATGTCCACGCTGAGAGAACTTTTCGGCAGGTCGCGCACGTGTCCTTTCGAGGCGACGACTTTATAGTTTGAACCCAGATATTTTTTGATTGCCGCCGCTTTGGAGGGCGATTCCACAATCACAAGATTAGCCATAGATGTTCCTTTCGATTATGATTACTTTTTTGCAAACACTCCGCCGGGCAGCGGAGAAATGAGACCGTAAATTTCAAAAACCGTGAGCGTTGCCGCCGCTTCCGACACGGGAACGCCCCGCTCGGTGAGCGCGTCCACCGTGAAAGGTGCGTCGGGCAGATACGAGAAGAGTTCCCGCTGTCGCGCGCTCAATATGGAAAGATCGGTTTCACCCGGCGCTTCCGCGTCCTCGCGTTCTTCTCTTTCCCGCCGCGCACGCGGCGCCTTTTCTTTCCGCGCCTTTGAACGCTTCCCTTCTTTTTGGGTGGGAGACGTGTCGCGTTTTTCCGACAAACGAAGCCCGAAACGACGCGCGACGTCCTCGGTGAGTTCAGCGCTCTGCTCGGCTTCGAGAAACGATTTTTCGTCAATGAGATCGTGATAGAGGAAACGGTATTGCGACAGAATATCCTCCGCGCAAAGCGCCATCATCGCACCGCCCGCAAGCAAACGGTTGCTTCCTTTTGAACGCGGATCGGTGATGTCGCCCGGCACGGCGAAAAGCCGCTTTCCTTGAAGAAGCGCGTACCGCGCCGTGATCAGCGCGCCGCTCCGCTCTCCCGCTTCGGGGATCAGCACCGACTGAGACAGGGCGCTGATGAGGCGATTGCGGATCGGGAAGTTTTCTCCCGCGGGTTTCGTGCCCGGCGCAAACTCGGAGAGCACCGCGCCGTGCGCGGCGATCTCGTCAGCAAGACGCGCGTGATGCCGCGGATACGCGATGTCCACCCCGCATCCGAGCACCGCTACGGTTTGCCCGCCGGCGGAAACGGCGGCCGCCGCGGCAATGCCGTCGATACCCTCCGCCATACCGCTGACGATGACCATTCCGGCCGCCGCAAGTTCAAAAGATAGTCTATACGCGATCTTCTCGCCGTATGCGTCCGGATGCCGCGGACCGACGACGCCGAGCGTCATTTGCCGCTCTTTTGCTGGCAGTTTGCCGCGGCAATACAGAACCACGGGCGGTTCGTCGATCGCGAAAAGGCTTTCGGGATACTCGTCGCCGTCCGGCGTCAGAACGCGCACGCCGTTTCGGTGACACCAAAACGCGATACGCGCCGCCTTCTTTTCGTACTCCGCAAGAGCGTCAAGCGCCGCGAAAAATCCGTGCTCGGGGTGCGGCAATACCGCCGCGATCTCTTCTTTCGTTGCCGAAAAGACAGCCTCCGGTGTGCGAAAACGCGTGATGAGCGGTTTGAAAACGCGGGATCTCGCGCCGAGCATTTCGGCAAGCGCGATATAGGCGACTTCGTGCTCCATTACGCTTCCTCCGTATACAGGCGATAAAGCAGGACAGACGCGGCGATCGCCGCATTGAGCGATTCCACTCCTTTTTCCATCGGGATAAAGAGTCGGTCGGTGGAAAGCGAAAGAACTTCGGGCGAAACGCCGTGTCCCTCGTTGCCCACGATGAAGGCGGCGTCCCGCGGCAAAAAACAATCGCCCAGACGCGTCGCCGTGTTGTCCAGCGCAAGCGCAAAGACGCGGCGCTTTTCGGCAAGAGCCTTGACCACACCCGCAAAATCTTTCAGAAAGTACACTTTTTGTCGGAAAGCCGTCCCCATCGCGGCGCGCAACGCGCGCGGGTGATACAGATCGGCACAATCCGCGGAAAGGAGCAAACACTCGATTCCGAACGCCGCGGCACTGCGTACGACGGTGCCGAGATTGCCGGGATCGCGCACGCTTTCAAGACAAAGCAGCCGCGTGTGCGGCAACGCTTCCGCGAAAGCGTCGTTTTCGTTTTTCTCCACCGTCTTGTGCAGATTTTTCAACTTTTTCGCCACCGAGATCACGCCTTCCGGCGCGTTTTCCTCGCTGATCTGATCAAAAAGCGCGTCGGGAAGCAAAATCGTGCGTACCGACGCGGGGATCGCACACGCGGAAAAGATCGCTTCCGCCGAACTCTCCCGCAACAGCACCGCCGAAAGATTCACGCCGGAGACAAGCGCCTCGCCGAGCAGTTTTCTGCCGTCAAAGCGGAAAAGCCCCTCGCTCTCCCGCGTTTTGCGGTCGGATAACCGCGCCACGGTTTTGATGAAGGGGTTTTGTCTGGACGTGATCACTTCATAGCGATTTTGCATATTTTACTCCCGTTCAAGGCGAAAAAACAGACGAAAAACACCGCTTGGAATAGACAAAAACCCGGTGAAAACCGGGTTTTTCGTCAAAAAGTTAAAGGGCTGCCTTTGCTTTTGCCACAAGGTCGGCAAAAGCCGCTTTATCCGAAACCGCCAAATCGGCCAGCATTTTGCGATTGAGCGCAATATCCGCTTTTTTAAGGCCGTGCATCAAGGTCGAATAGTTGATGCCGTTGTTCTTTGCCTCGGCGGAAATGCGGGTGATCCACAGGCTGCGGAAATCTCTCTTTTTCTGTTTACGGCCGGCAAAAGCATAATTGCCGCTCTTCATCAGAGCCTCTTTTGCCATCTTGAAGTGCTTGGATTTCGCACCCCAGTATCCTTTTGCCGCTTTGAGAACTTTATTTCTTCTCTTGCGCGTCATCATCGCGCCTTTTACTCTTGCCATTTTTCTTTTCCTCCGTTCCGATTATTTCTGGATCAGTTCGCGCGCCGTTGCGGTCATCGCGGAACTGAGGATCGCCGAAGAGCGCAGATGTCTTTTGCGCTTAGCGTCTTTGAGCCCCAGGTTGTGGCGGTGATGGCAGTGGTTGATTTTGACTTTGCCGCTTCCGGTGACCGAGTATCTCTTGGAAGAGGCCTTATGCGTTTTGATTTTTCCCATTTTATTTACTCCTTTGCAACGAATTCTATATCACGGCGACACGCCGGAAATATCAATTGTTTTTGAGCGGCACGACGATCATTGTCATCAATCTGCCGTCAAGGACAGGCTTTTTCTCTACCGTGCCCGCGGAAGAGACCGCCGCCTCAAAACGAGTCAGCACGTCGCGCCCGAGCTCCTGGTGCGCCATCTCGCGCCCTTTGAAGCGCACGACCACGCGCACTTTGTTGCCCGCGGTGAGAAAGCGGACGGCGTTGCGCGCTTTGGTCTCAAAATCGTGCACATCAATGCGGCAGGACAGCTGAACTTCTTTCAGCTCCACCACCTGCTGTTTCTTCTTGGCTTCTTTTTCCTTTTTCTCGCGGTCAAAACGATACTTTCCGTAGTCCATAATGCGACATACGGGCGGTGTCGCCTGCGGCGCGATCAAAACCAGATCGAGCCCCTTGTCATAGGCAAGTTTGAGGGCTGCCGACGAGGACATCATCCCCGCCACTTCTCCGTCCTCACCGATCACACGGACCTCTTTTTCCCGAATTTCTTCGTTGATGAGCAAGTCTTTTGCGGCGCTAATAGAACCATACCTCTCTTTCCGGGTATCCCCCGAAATCAAAAAATGTGCGAAGCAACGCTCCGCACAAAGCCCCCGTAAGGGGACGAACTATCAACCGAGCGCGCCGTTGCGGCAGGGTGAGAGCGCGGAACGCTCTGCTTCTTTACCGCATCAGTATACCACGCGTCCGAACATTTGTCAAGAGATTTTTGAATTTTTCTTTTTTTCGGCGCTCTCTTGTCGGCTTTTCGACGCTTTTTCGGCAGTTTTTGCGCAAATACGGCGAAAGTAACAAAAAATCGCCCCAAAAGATTGGCACTTTTGAACATTTACAAATCGCGCGTTTCGCGGTATAATAACACCGCACGACAAATCTCGTGCGGTGCACGGTGGATCGCATAGGGCGCGGAGTGTCAATCTTATGACGCCAACACGCGCTGCCTGCCTTTCCGCCGTGCATTTTTGTGTGTTTTCTCGGCACGGTGCGCGTGCCCTTTTTCTTTTTTGAAGTTTTTTTGCGAAACCACTGGAAAATCGCATAATCGTGTGATATAATATTAAAATGTATATCTTTATCTTTGAAAGGATTCCGTTATGCCCTCTTTTGAAAACACCGTGGGAACGCTCTCTCTCCCCCTTATTCCGCTCGGCGGCATCGTGGCGTTTCCCGATCTCCCTTTTTATCTTGAAGTTTCCGACTCCGCGTCTCTTGCCGCCGTTGCCGCGGCGGGTGAAGGCGAGGGGCTCGTTTTCCTTGTCTCTTTGCGCGAACCCACCGAAAAAGAATATAAGACCGACGACTTTTGCACCGTCGGCACGTTGGCGAAACTCAACGACGTACAAAAAACCGACGACGGCGTGCGTATGACGCTGGGCGGGCTTGTGCGCGCGGAACTGACCGAGATCGAAAAAAGCGGCAACGCGTATTCCGCCCGTGTGATCCCCCACCCCGAGGAGAGCGACGGTTTTTCCCGCAATCTGCGCGAAGAGGCATTGTTGCGCGAGGGCAAGCGCGCACTTGCCGAAATGGTGAAATTTATGCCCGCTCTCCCCGACGGCATGGCGGCGAAAGCCAACCGCATCGAAAGCGTGGGCGGTTTTGCCGATTTCGTGGGCGCCAATTTTCTCGTCCGCTTTGAAGACAAGCAAACGGTGCTGGAACAGTTTGATCCCGCCGAGCGCTTGGAGTGCGCCGTCACGCTGATCCGCGAGGAAACCGAACTGCTGATGTGCGAAATGTCGATCCACAAAGAGGTGCGCGCAAGGCTTTCTCAAAATCAACGGGAGTATTATCTGCGCGAGCAGATCCGCGTGATCGAAGAAGAACTCGGCGAGGACGGCGACAGCGAGATCGACGAATACGAACGCCGCATCAAAGAGGCGAAGCTGCCCGAAGAGACCGAGAAAAAACTGCTCAAAGAGAACGAGCGTATGGCGAAAACGCCCTTCGGCTCGGCGGAAGCGAGCGTACTGCGCAACTATCTGGACGCCTGCCTTGATCTGCCGTGGAACAAGAAAACCACCGACACGCCGGATCTCGCGAAAGCGAAAAAAATCCTGGAAACCGACCACGACGGCCTTGACAAGGTGAAAGAGCGAATCCTTGAATTTCTCGCCGTCAAAAAACTGAACCCCGAACTGCGGCATCAGATCATCTGCCTTGTCGGTCCTCCCGGCGTTGGCAAGACCTCGGTGGCAATGTCCATCGCCCGCGCGATGGGGCGCAAATACGTGCGCGTATCGCTTGGCGGCGTGCGCGACGAGGCCGATATACGCGGCCATCGCAAAACGTATCTTGGCGCGATGCCCGGACGCATCATCGCCGCGTTGACGCAGGCGGAAGTGGCAAATCCGCTGATCCTGCTTGACGAGATCGACAAAATGACGCACGACGCGCACGGCGATCCCTCCTCCGCACTGCTTGAAGTGTTGGACAGCGAACAAAACAAAGCGTTTCGCGACCACTTCATCGAAGTGCCGTTCGATCTTTCGGACTGTCTCTTTATCGCCACCGCCAACACGTTGGAGGGCGTGCCGCGTCCTCTGATCGACCGTATGGAAGTGATCGAACTGCACACCTATACGAAAAACGAAAAAATGAGCATCGCCAAGCACCATCTCGTCGGCAAGCAGCGCGAGCGGCACGGACTTTCCGCCGCGCAGCTGCGCATCGCCGACGGCGCGATCGCCGCGATCATAGACGACTACACCCGCGAGGCGGGCGTGCGCAATCTCGAACGCAAAATTGCCGAGATCTGCCGCAAGGCCGCGCGGCGCATCGCGGAAGGCGAAGCCGAAAAAGTAACCGTAAACGCGAAAAATCTTGCGGATTTCCTCGGTCCCGCCAAACACTTTGCCGAGAAGATCGCGTCGCGCGATCTTGTGGGCGTCGTCAACGGACTCGCCTTTACCGAAGCGGGCGGCGATATGCTGCGCGTCGAGGCGCTGGTGATGCCGGGCGATGGCAAGGTGGAGTTGACCGGCTCGCTTGGTGACGTGATGAAAGAATCGGCGCATATCGCCGTCAGTTATATCCGCGCGCACGCAAGCGAACTGAAAGTGCCGCAGGATTTTCACAAAAACACCGACATACATATTCACTTTCCCGAAGGCGCCGTGCCGAAAGACGGTCCTTCCGCCGGAGCCGCGATGGTAACGGCGCTGGTCAGCGCCCTCTCGGGCGTGCCCGTGCGGCACGATCTCGCGATGACGGGAGAAGTGACGCTGACAGGCAACGTACTTGCCATCGGGGGACTGCGTGAAAAAACGATGGCGGCGGTGACCGCGGGCGTGAAAACCGTCCTGATCCCCGCCGACAATATGCGCGATCTCGTCGACATCGACGCGGGCGCGCGGGCGGCGCTCGACATCAAGCCCTGCTCGTCGGTGGACGAAGTGCTCTCTCTTGCGCTCGTCGGCAAAAGGACCGCGCGCCCGGCGCTGACGACGCGCCCCCTCTCCCATATCGGCGTAGGCGCCGCCGGAGGCCGCGATGGCGTCTGATCTCACGTTTTCCGAGGCGCGCCTTGCCGTCAGCGCGGGCGACGCGCGACAGTTTCCCGCCTCGCCCGTGCCGCAGATCGCCCTTTCGGGGCGTTCGAACGTGGGCAAAAGTTCGCTCATCAACAAAATACTCGGCAGAAAGGCCTTGGCGCGCGTGAGCGGCGCGCCCGGCAAGACCGTTACCGTTAACTTTTACGACGTGAACGGCAAGTTTTATCTCGTGGATCTGCCCGGTTACGGCTTTGCGAAACGCCCCGCCGCCGAAAAGGCGAAGTGGTCGGCGCTGACCGACGGCTATTTTACCAAAAATCGCAACATCGACCGCGTGCGTCTGGTTCTCCAACTCGTCGATCTCAAAGTCGGCGTGACGCGCGACGACGAAATGATGCTCTCTTTTCTGTCGGCGGCGCACATTCCCTTTCTCGTCGTCGCCACAAAGACCGACAAGCTCGGAGTCACGGCAAAAAGCGCGGCGCTTGCCGCGCTCGCCGCGCACCCCGCCCTTGACGGGGCAAAGATCATTCCCTTTTCCGCGCTGACGGGAGAGGGCAAAAGCGAAGTGCTCGGCGCGATCCTTTCCGCCGCAAAATAAAGGAGAAACTATGCTCTATCCGCATCTTGGTATCAATAAAGAAGGTCACCTCACCGTGGGGGGGCTTGACGCCGTCGCGCTCGCAAAAGAGTACGGCACGCCGCTTTATCTCCTTGACGAAGACGTGATCCGCGAAAACTGCCGCACCTATCGCGCGGCGGCAAAAGCGGCTTTCGGGGAGAACGCCAAAATTCTGTACGCCTCCAAAGCCCTCTCCTACAAGGGAATTTACCGCCTGATGGCAGAGGAGGGCCTTGGCGTGGATTGCGTTTCCTGCGGCGAGATCCGCACTGCCGTGGCGGCGGGTATGCCCGCCGCGAACATCTATTTTCACGGCAACAACAAGACCGACGAAGATTTGCGCACCGCGCTCTCGCTCGGCGTGGGCAGGATCGTGGTGGATAACGAAGACGAACTGCGCGCTCTTTCCGCCATCGCCGAGGAAATGAAAAAGCGGCAATGTATTCTGCTGCGCATCACGCCCGGCATCGATCCGCACACCCACCGCGCCGTCAACACGGGGCGCGTGGATTCCAAGTTCGGCAGCGCCATCGCCACGGGACAAGCCGCCGCCATCACGAAAGAGGCGCTGACCTTGCCCGGTGTGGCGCTTGTCGGCTATCACTGCCATATCGGTTCGCAGATCTTTGACGCCGAGCCGTTTCTCGACGCCGCGCGTATGATGCTCGATTTCGCGGGAGCGATACACGACGAGACGGGTTTTCCCCCGACGGAACTGAACCTCGGCGGCGGTTTCGGCGTGCCGTACACGGCGACCGATCCCGTCCCTTCGTATCCCGATATGATCGCGGCGCTCGGCAAAGTCTTCGACGAAAAGATCAAAGAGCACGGTCTGCCCGCGCCCGCCGTGCGATTGGAACCCGGCCGTTCGCTCGTCGCGGCGGCGGGCGTGACGCTCTACACGGTCGGCGCCGTGAAAGAGATCCCCGGTTTCAAGACCTATATCTCGGTGGACGGCGGTATGCCCGACAACCCGCGCTACGCGCTCTACCACTCGCAATATACCGCCTTGATCGCAAACCGCGCCGACGCGGCGTCGGAGCTGACCGCCACACTGGCGGGCAGGTGCTGTGAGTCGGGCGACCTGCTGGGCGAAGATATGCGCATCGCCCGCGCCGCGCGCGGCGACGTTCTCGCGGTGCTGACGACCGGCGCCTATAACTATTCGATGGCTTCCAACTACAACCGCATCCCGCGGCCGCCCATCGTGGCGATCTCGGGCGAAAACGCCCGCCTTGCCGTGCGGCGCGAAAGCTTTGAAGACCTGATGCGCAACGAGCTATAATTTCCCGGAGGGTTCTCTATGTTTCGTTTTTTCCTCGGCGGCGGCGATCTCTACACCTATCTGATCTCGCTCTTGCTCTCGCTCCCCGCCATTCTCTTTTCGCTCTCGCTCCACGAGGCGGCGCACGCCGGAACGGCGTTCCTTCTCGGTGATCCAACCGCGAAATACGCGGGGCGCATTTCGCTCAATCCGATGCGGCACCTCAACCCCGCCGGATTTGTGTGTATGCTGCTTGCCGGTTTCGGCTGGGCGAACCCCGTGCCGATCAACAGCCGCTATTTCAAGAATCCCCGCCGCGACGTCGCGCTGACCGCGCTGGCGGGACCGCTTTCCAACCTGCTTCTTGCCGTTCTTTTTCTCTTGCTTCTTCGCTTCGTCGGTTTCGGGTGGCTTTGGCAAAAGAGCTACGCTTCCGAATTCGGCTCGCAAATGGCATATTTTTTCGTACTGTTTCTCTATCTCACCGCACGAATGAACGTTACCCTCGCGGTTTTCAATCTCCTGCCCCTGCCGCCGCTTGACGGATTTCGCATCTGCGGTCTCTTTCTCTCCCCCGCGCTGTATTTCAAAATCGCGCAAAAAGAGCGCGTCATCTCGCTTGTCGTGATGATCCTGCTCCTCTTCGGTCCGCTTTCAAGCGGCATTTCGTGGGTTTCCACCGCGCTCCTGCGGCTTCTCTTCCGGCTTGTCGGTATGGGAGGATTTCTGATTTGACAAAGGAGTTCCTATGGAAAATATGACCTATCGGCTCTCGGATTTCGAGGGACCGCTCGATCTGCTTCTCGCGCTGATCGAAAAAAACAAACTGAATATCCTCGATATTCCGATCGCGCTCATTTGCGATCAATATCTGGAATTTCTCGAAAACGCGCGGGCGATGGATATGGATATCGCCACCGATTTTCTCAATATGGCAAGCAAACTGATGGTGTGGAAAAGCGAAATGCTCTTGCCGCACGAGGACGAGGGCGCCGAAAAGCCCCCGCGTTTCGATCTTTCCGACATTCTTATCCGTCACCAACACGCAAAAGAGGTCGTGCCGAAACTTTTTCCGCTGTACGCGTATTTCGGGGGGCGTTGCGTCAAGGATACCGACGAGATCTCGCCCGACAAAACTTTCGTGGCGGAACAAAAGATCACCGACCTTCTCGCCGCGGTGCGGCGCGTCAACTCCTATCGGGACACCATTGAAAACGCAAAGACCGCTTTCGTGCCGATGGTCAGCAAACCGATCGTTCCGGTAGAGGGCAAGATCGTGTCCATTCTCGAAACCCTGCACCTCTTCGGCACGGCTACCTTGCGCGATCTGCTCTCGAACGAGCCGACGCTTGCCGATCTTATCGCCTCGTTTATGGGTGTATTGGAACTCATCAAACTGCGCCGGATCCTGATTGAAGAAGGCGACGAAAACGCCGAGAACTCGGTGCACGGAGAAGGCACCTGCTTCTTCATCAACCCCGACGCCCCGGCGGAAGACGCCGAAGCCGACGCGACCGTTCTTTCAAAGGAGTAAACTATGGAAACCGAAAACACGTTGCAACCGATCAAGGACGTTGAGAGCTGCATTGAGGCGATCGTTTTTGCCGCGGGCTATCCGATGCCCTATCAAAAACTCTCCGAGGTGATCGGCGTGGGCGTGCGGGAGATCAAAAAATTCTGCGCGCGCATCGCGAAACGCTATGAATCGGACAGTACCGGACTGCTCTTTTTGCAGTTTCCCGATTCCTGTCAATTCTGCACCAAAGAGCAATACGGTCCGTATATCCGCGAAGCGCTGAACGTGCGGCGCGGCGGCAATCTCTCTTCCGCCTCGATGGAAGTGCTGGCGGTGGTCGCCTACAATCAGCCCGTTACCCGCGCCTTTATCGACGCCGTGCGCGGCGTGGACAGCAGTTACGCCGTCAACTCTCTGATCGACAAGGAACTCATCGCCGCCACGGGCAGACTTGACGCGCCCGGCAGACCGCTCCTTTATGGCACGACCGAAAAATTTTTGCGCGTCTTCGGGCTCTCGACGCTTGACGATCTCCCCAAAACCGAGACCGTGCTCCCCCCCAACACGCTGACCGATCAACTTGCCATCGAAGTGGACGCCAAAGAGGCACCGCAACAAGAGGACGCCGAGGACTGACGCCCACCCCACAGAAAGGAGGAAAACACCGTGCCCGTCGCGCTTTTCGTGCTTGCCGGCATCTTTGTCTTTTTTCTCCTTCTTCTCTCCCTGCGCATAAAACTCATTTTCACCGTGCGCGAGGAAATGCGCGTCACGCTTGCGCTCCTTTGCTTCCGTTTCTCGCTTTTTCCCCGCAAAATAACGCCGCGAAAGGCGCTTCGCAAATACAGAAAAGAACGGCGAAAATCGGCGAAAAAGGAGAAGAAAAAAGCCCCGACGGGGCACGCGGTCGGAAAGGAAAAAACGGCCGAAAAATCCGAAAAAGCAAGTTTGCTTGAAAAAATCGCGGGGCTCCGCGCCGTACTTGCCCTGCTGGTGCGAAAAACGGGCAAACACCTGCATTTAAGAACGGCAAAACTGCATATCGCCGTCGCCACGGGCGACGCCGCCTCCACGGCGATCCTTTGCGGCGCGGTATCGCAATCCGTGGCGTATATCCTCGCCCTGCTCGATCGCGTGACGAACCTGCACACCAAACCGCGCGAGGTTTCGGTCTTTCCCGATTATCTTTCGGACAAAAGCCGCGTGGATATCCGTTTTGTGTTTTCCCTGCGCGTCGCGGGGGCATTTGCATTGCTTTTTTCCTTTGTCCTTGCATATCTGCGGACGAAGGCGCAAAATAAAAGAAAAACCCGCCGCTCTCAAAAGGCGGCAGAAAGGAACTCATAATGGCAGAAGAAAACAAACTGCAAGACCTGATCCGCACGTCGCTGGAAAGCATTCGCTCGATGGTGGACGCCAACACCGTGGTCGGCACGCCGATCGAAACGCTCGCGGGCACGACCGTCATACCGATCTCCAAGATCTCGGTGGGATACGCGGGAGGCGGTCTTGATTTCAACGGCAAAAACGAAACGCCCAAAAACTTCGGCGGAGGCGGCGGAACCGGTCTCTCGGTACAGCCCGTCGGTCTTCTCTGCGTGCACGCGGACGGCAGTGTGGAACTGATCCCGCTCGGCAAAGACGGCGAGGCCGATCCCGTGGAGCGCATCGCGGGGCTCATTGACAAAGCGCCCGACATCGCCGCAAAGATCAAAGGGCTTTTCGGCGGCAAAAAGAAAAAGAAGAAAAAAGACGAAGACTTTGAAGCGGTGAGCGACGCCGCCGTCAAAGCCGCCGACTTTGACAAACCGACAGAAGACTGATCGGCATAAAAACGAAAGATACCCTCATATATTCTCTTGATTTGCTATGCAAACGCTTTGTCCATGCAAACGGGGGTGTTTTTCGTGTGCAAAAAGAAACTCGGCGCACTTTTGCTTGCGCTTTGCTGTCTTGTTTCTTGCGTGCGGCTTTTTCCGCTTCGCGTGCGCGCGGCGGGCGCCGCTGCGGTTTTGCCGGCAAGCGACGCCGCGCCCGTGCCTTTACCACCGCTCTCCGCCGCCTCGGCGATCCTCTGCGACGGCGTATCCGGCGTATCTCTTGCCGAGAAAAACGCCGACGCGCGCTTGCCGATGGCAAGCACCACGAAAATTATGACGGGGCTTCTTGCCATAGAACGCCTCTCCCCCGACGCCGAGATCACCGTGCCGCCGCAAGCGGTCGGCATTGAGGGCTCCTCGGTTTATCTTTTCGCGGGCGAGCGCATTTCGGTGCGCACGCTCCTTTACGCGCTTCTCCTCTCCTCCGCAAACGACGCCGCCGTGGCGCTTGCCCTGACGGTTTCGGGCAGCGTGGAGGCTTTTGCCGACTTGATGAACGCGAGAGGTGCGGAGTTGGGGCTGACAAACACCCGTTTCGTCAACCCGCACGGTCTGCCGGAGGACGCGCACTATACCACGGCGCGCGATCTTGCGCGCCTTAGTTGCGCGGCGCTTTGTAACCCGCTTTTTGCCGAGATCGTCGCCACAAAGCGTTACACCGCGCCGCAAGAAGGAACGGACGGCACGCGGCTGTTTCTCAACCACAACAAACTGCTGCGCACCTACGAGGGCGCACTGGGCGTGAAAACGGGATTTACCAAAAAAAGCGGGCGCTGTCTTGTCAGCGCGGCGCGGCGCGACGGGTTGTTGCTTGTCTGTGTGACCCTGAACGCGCCCGACGACTGGCGCGACCACGCCGCGCTCCTTGATTTTGGATTTGCCAACTACAAAGCGTTTTCCCCCTTGGTGGAGTCTTTTTCGCTTCCCGTTGTCGGGGGAAAAGGCGACGTCGTTTCGGTGCGCGCGGCAGACACGCCTTCGATCCTCTTTCCCGCCGCGCACGGGGAGATCACGGTCAAACTTTTCGCGCCGCGCTTTCTGTTTGCGCCCGTCGCGGCGGGAGACGAAGTCGGAAGCGCGGAATTTTTCGAGGACGGAAAACCGCTTTTTACGATCTCGCTTACAGCGGAAAATACGATAGAAAAGGAAAATACCGTCGGATTTTTCCGGCGCTTTTTCCGCCGACGATAAAGGATATTATACAATGGAAGAAATTCGTTTGCAAAAGTGGTTTACCGATTGCGGCGTACTCTCGCGGCGCGCCGCGGAAGAAGAGATACGCGCGGGACGCGTTCAGGTCAACGGCGCGACGGCAACGATCGGACAGAAGATCGCCCCCGGCGTCGACGTCGTTCTCTTTCGCGGCAAGCCCGTCACGCCGAAAAGTGCGCCGCACCGCTATCTGATGCTCAACAAACCGCGCGGATACGTGACCACGATGCACGACGAAAAAGGGCGCCCGACCGCCGCGCAACTCTTATCCTCTCTCGGCACGCGCCTTTACCCCGTGGGACGGCTGGATATGAATTCCGAAGGGCTTTTGCTCTTTACCGACGACGGGGCGTTCACCGAACGCCTGACGCACCCGCGCCACGACGTTCCGAAGATCTACGCGGTGACCGTTCAAGGCGCCGTCCATCCCGACGCGATCGCGCGCCTTCGCGAGCCGTTTTTGCTGGACGGATACCGAACGCGCCCCGCGCGCGTGACGTCGCGCGCGTCAGGAGACGACACTCTGCTTGAAATCGAACTTTACGAGGGCAGAAACCGCCAAATACGCCGTATGTGCCGCGCGTGCGGGCTTACGGTCCTGCGCCTTGTGCGCGTGGCGATCGGCAAGGTGCGTCTCGGAGATCTTGAAATCGGCAAATTCCGCGACCTCACGCCCGCGGAAGTCCGCTATTTGAAAGGAAACGAAAATGATACAGGTACAACCGATTGAAAATAAAGATGAGCAAAAAGCGCTGTGCGCTCTTTGCCGCGCGGACTTTCTCCCCGACGCGCTTGCCTACCGCGCGCTGGACGACGCGGGAAACGTGACCGGCATTTGTCAATTCTTTCTCGACGACAAGGGCGGGCATATCACGCATATCGCCGCGCCCCAAGGCAAAGACGACGCCGACACGCTGTTTCTGCTCGGACGCTCGGCGCTCAATTTTATGGATCTGTGCGGCGCAAAGACGGCGTTTTTTGAAGGGGACGGGCTTTCGCGCGAACTTCTTCTCCGCATCGGGTTTACAACGAAAACCGAGATACCAAGCGTTTCCCTGGAAGGCTTTTTTACGCACCCGTGTCAGCACCACGCACATTAAGCCGCATATATTGTCGAAAAAACGCAAAACAAAACGACGGTTGGTAATTTTTACCAAATATGCCGTCGTTTTTTTGTGGCAAATTTTATGTTGGAAATGCTTGTAATTTTTGGAAAAATATGGTAATATAGTGACAGCAACAACAAATGCAACGGAGGAAATGAAAAATGGATCTCAACACAAAAATTCTGATAGCCGATGAAAGCGCCGCGGAGCGGCAAGCACTGCGGGAGGGTCTGACACGCGCGGGCTTTCGTCTGACCGATGAGGCGGAAAACGGTGAAGCGGCGCTGTTCAAACTGATGCACGAGCACTACGACGCGGTACTCTTAAATATGATGCTGACGCGCCTGGACGGGATCGGGGTACTGCGCGCCTGCCAAGCACACGACTTTTCGCCCCAGCGCGCACCGGTCTTTCTTGTGCTCTCTCCCGTGGCAAATCAAACGATGATCGCGGAGGCGATCGCGGCGGGTGCGGACTCCTTTTTGATGAAACCCTTTGATATGAACAGTTTGTGCGAGCACCTGCGCCGACTGCTGGAAGCGCGGGGAAAAGAGGAAACGGGCGCACAAGTGACGTTGCCGAACGCCGCGCCGGATATGGAGACGCAGGTGACGAAGATCATTCATCAGATCGGCGTGCCGGCGCATATCAAGGGATATCAATATCTGCGCACCGCCATTTTGCTGACCATTGAGGACGGCGACATCATCAACAGCGTGACAAAAGTGCTCTACCCCAGCGTCGCCAAAAAATATCAGACGACCACCAGCCGCGTGGAGCGCGCCATTCGCCACGCGATCGAAGTGGCGTGGGACAGGGGCGACGTCGACACGCTCAACTCTTATTTCGGCTATACGATACAAAATAACCGCGGAAAGCCGACAAACAGCGAGTTTATCGCGATGATCGCCGACAATTTGCGTCTCAAATACAAAATGTATTGAAAAAAAGCCCGCCTTGCGGCGGGCTTTTTCAATCTCTTTCTCTTCGGCGGCATAGGAGCGTGTGCGCCGGCAGGGAGAGGAGAAAGATCAAAAAGAACGCGATCAGCCAGTTTCCGCACACCGTATACGGGGTTCGCGCGGTCGTGGGCGTGATCTCCCCCATCGACATTCCCTCCGTCAGGGCGGGGACGACGGAGCTGACGCTTCCGTCGGCGGCGATCACGGCGGAGATGCCGGTGTCCGCCGCGCGCACGATGGGACGACCGCTCTCCACGGCGCGAAGACGCGCTTGCGAAAGGTGCATCGTGGCGGCGGCGGAATCGAGAAACCACGAATCGTTGGTGGGGAGTACGAAAAACTCCGCACCGTCCCGCGCGGAATCGCGCGTCAAGCTCTCGTAGATCGAGTCAAAGCAAATGAGCGTGCCCATTTTCCCCGCAGGCGTTTCGATGACGGCACTGCTCTCTCCCGCCACAAGGTCGTCGTCAAGCATGCCGACGTCGGCAAGCGGCGGGATCAGCGTTTCCACCAAACCGCGAAGCGGCACGTATTCTCCGAAAGGTACAAGATGGCGCTTGCGATAGACGGTTTCGGACACCGTGCCGTCCGGAAAGACCGCGAAAACGGCGTTTGCCTGCGCCTCGCCCGTGTCCTCAAACGCGCCGCACACCACCGTCACGCGGTAGGTGACGGCAAGCCGGACGATATATTTGCCGAGCGGGGTTTCGGCGCTGAAATTTTCGGGGATAAAGGTTTCGGGAAAAACCACCATGTCGGCGCCCCACACCGCCGCTTCGGCGGTATAGCGCTCATAAATTTCAAGGCTTTTTGCGCGGCTGTCGGACTCCCATTTGCGAGAAGAGCCGAGATTGCCCTGCACGGCGGCGACTTTGACGCTCTCTTTCCCTTTCGGCTGTGCCGCCGCATATCCGATGCCGCCGAGGGCGACGTTCAGAAGAAAAATCGAAAGCGCGCACACCGCCGCAATCTTCACGCGGTCAAGATGCAACACGGCAAACGCGACGTATCCCCCCACACATAGCACGGAAAAGGTGATCAGATACGAGCCCGCGATCGCCGCGCCGTTGAGGAGCACGCCGCACGCGCTCTGCCCGAGCGAGAGCCGCCCCCACGGAACGCCCGCGAAAGTCAGCGTCTGCAACCACTCGAAAACCGCATAAAGGGCGGCAAAAACCGCGGGGGTAAGAAGCGGAACGCGCCGCACGAGGCGCGTTGTCGACAAGAGGTGAAAAAGCGGAAAGACGAACGCCGCCACCACCGCTTGCAGGAGCGAGAGCCCCAACCAAAAAAAGATGACGAGAAAAAGAGCCGTACTCTTCTCCACTCCCGCAAAATCCATCGGATAAAGCGCGAAAAACCAATGAAAAACCACCAGATAAAAGGTATAGAAAAAGAGAAATCCATAGGCATAATACCGTCCGAAAACGCGCTTTTCGGGCGGTTTTTTACCGAAAAGAAAGAGGAGCGCCGGAAAGGCGGCGATCCATTCGAGAAAGCCGATCTTCGGGAAAATGAGGGTAAGGGCAAGCAGTGCCGCCCCGCACGGCAACAGCAAAAACGCCATTCTTTTTTGCACGGCGGCACCTCCTTTTCACATAAAATCTTTCAAAAACCACACCGTATCGGGGGATATGGCAAACTCTCTGCCCCGCAAATATCCGAGCGTGCCCGCGTCGTCCGCAAAATCAAAGCGGAGCCGCACCGCGTAAAGCGCCTGATGTTTGTACCCGCGCGCGCGGTCTTTTTTGTTTTCGCCGTATTTGCCGTCGCCGAGAAGCGGGTGCCCGACGTGCGCGAGATGCGCGCGGATCTGATGCGTTCTGCCCGTTACAAGTTCCACTTCAAGCAGCGAGTTTCCGCCCCGCTCGGCAAGTACGCGATAGCGCGTGACGATCTCTTTGGCGCCGTTTTTCGGGCGGTCGAAGATCGAGACCATTTTGGCGGTGCTGTCTTTTTGAAGATAGGCGTGCAGTTCGTCGGCGCGGCGCGGCATTTTGCCCGACACCGCGCAATAATAAAACTTGGCGATCTCGTTGTTGCGAATGCGCTCGTTCATCTCGCGGAGCGCCGCCGCGTTCTTGGCGGCGATCACGATGCCGCCCGTGTTGCGGTCGATGCGGTTGCAAAGCGCGGGGGCAAAGGAGTTCTCCGCGTCGGGGTCATACTCGTTTTTCTGATACAGGTACGCTTGTATATGCAAAATGAGCGTATTTTCGCCGCCCTCGTCGCCCTCGTGCACCAAAACCCCCGCGGGCTTGTGCAAAAGCATTACGTTGTCGTCTTCGTATACGATCGACAAACGGGGGCGTATATTGCGGAGCGTTTCCGCCTCGCCCGTGGGCGGGGCGAAAAACTCGTCGCGGATAAAGAGCGTGATCTCGTCGCCCCGAGAAAGCATTTGATTCTCTTTGGCGCGCGCGCCGTTCACCTTGATCTTTTTGGTGCGAATATCTTTGTAAAGGAGCGATTTCGGCAGTCCTTTCACGCTTTTCGTGAGAAACTTGTCCAGTCGCTGTCCCGCGTCGTTTTCGCCCACGATCAGTTTTCGCATCGCGCTCACCCCCCGTCTGCGCTTATTATACTCCATCGCGCCGCGTTTTGCAAGCCCGCGGCGGGCATTTTTTCACTTTGCGGTTGACCGCGCGCGGAAAGCGTGCTACAATAGAGAAAAGTGCCGAAAAAGGAGTCCTTATGTCAGAAAAACACCCCACCGTTGCCATTTGCACGCTCGGCTGTAAAGTCAATCAATATGAAAGCGAAGCGATCGGAGAGACCTTTCTGCAATGCGGTTTTCGCGTTGTCAAAGAGGAAGAAAAGCCCGATCTTTTCGTCGTCAACACCTGCACGGTAACGGCGGAAGCCGACCGCAAGGGGGGGCAACTGGTGCGCAAACTGCACGCGGAAAACCCCGCCGCGCCGATCTTGCTGACGGGCTGTATGGCACAGCGCGATCCCGCGCGCGCCGCCGCTTTGCCGGGCGTCTCTTTTGTGTGCGGAAACGCCGACAAACTCTCGGTGGTCGCGGCGGCGCAAAAACTCCTCAAAGAGAGAGAAACGGCGCCGACGGTTGCGGTGACGCCGCTTGACGGCGCGCCCTTCGAGCCGATGCGCATCACGCGCTTTGATCGCACGCGCGCCTACGTAAAGATCGAGGACGGGTGCGAAAATCGCTGTACCTATTGCGCGATCCCCGCCGCGCGCGGTCCGGTGCGCTCCAAACCGCTTTTCGACGTACTATCGGAAGTAGAAGGGCTTACCCGCGGGGGGTGCCGCGAGGTGGTGCTGACCGGCATTGAGACCGCCGCGTGGGGGCGGGATCTCGGCAACGCGGGGCTGATCGACCTGCTGGAAGCGGTAGACGGGATCAAGGGGATCGGCAGAGTGCGGCTCAGCTCTCTGGACCCCGCGATGGTGACCGAAGATTTTGCCCGCCGCGCCGCGCGTCTCTCTTCTCTCACGCCGCATTTTCACCTGTCGGTGCAGAGCGGCTCCTCGCGTACGCTTGCCGCGATGAAACGCAAATATAACCGCGAAATGGCGCTTTCCGCCGTGGCGGTGCTGAAAAAACACATTCCGCGCGTGGAATTGACCGCCGATTTTATCGTCGGTTTTCCGGGCGAGAGCGAAGCGGATTTTGCGGAAACGATGTCCTTTGCGCGTGCGGCGGAGTTTCTCTCCATGCACGTTTTCGCTTATTCCAAACGAGCGGGGACGCCCGCCGCCGCGATGCCGGATCAGATCCCGAGCGCCGTGAAAAAGCAACGCTCCGCGGCGCTGATCGCTCTCGGTCACACGCTCCGCGACGCGCGGCTTGCCGCCGCGATAGAGAAAGAGCCAATGTGCGAGGTGCTTTTTGAAACTTACGAAAACGGCTTTGCCGTCGGGCACACCGACTCCTTTTTCGAGGTCGCCGCGCCATCGCCCGCGCCGCTCCACGGCGCGCTCGCGCGCGTGCGACTGTTCTCCGCGAAAAACGGCCGCCTTTACGGCGAGATCGAAACAAAAAAGACCTGATTTTCAGGTCTTTTTTGTTTGGTATTTTCGCGATTTATTGGCGATACCAATAATAGTTGTAATAAGTCGATCTCAAATTGGTCGCGTTGGTCGCGGGATCTGTGACGTCCATATCCATACCGCTTGTGGCATTTTCCGTTTGCGTTCTATACCACCCCGTCGTGTTAGCAAAAGTGACGCTCGTGAGATTGCTGCAATTGTAGAACGTAGAACTGCCGATACTCGTCACGCTCGCGGGGATCGTGATGCTCGTGAGATTGCTGCAACTGGAGAACGCATCCCAGCCGATGCTCGTCACGCCTGCGGGGATCGTGATGCTCGTGAGGTTACTGCAACCTGAGAACGCAGAACTATGGATAAACTTTGTACCTGCGTGTATATTGCAAGAAGTGATATCTTTACTTGTTGCTTTTACCAATACTACATACGGATTTGTTGCGTTGCCTAAATACTTGGCGTTGTCATAGGTGTTATACGTTAAATTGTCGCAACCGTAGAACGCATAATTGCCGATGCTTGTCACACCCGCGGGGATTGTGATGCTCGTGAGATTGCTGCAACCGTAGAACGCCTCATAGCCGATGCGCGTCACGCTCGCGGGGATTGTGATGCTTGTGAGATTGTTGCAACCATAGAACGCAGAATTGCCGATGCTCGTCAGTTGGCTGTTCTCCGCAAAGGTGACGCTCTGCAAAGCCATAGATGTGTTATAGTAGGCATAATTATCACGATTCGCAAACGCATGCTTGCCGATGCTCGTCACGCTCGCGGGGATCGTGATGCTTGCGAGATTGCTGCAATTGTAGAACGCACAATCGCCGATGCTCGTCAGTTGGCTGTTCTCTGCAAAGGTGACGCTTTGTAAAGCCATTGATCTATAATCACCTGTAAACGCAGAATTGCCGATGCTCGTCACGCTCGCGGGGATCGTGATGCTCGTGAGATTGCTGCAACAGTAGAACGCCCTCTCGCCTATACTCGTCACACTCGCGGGGATCGTGATGCTCGTGAGATTGCTGCAACCGTTGAACGCAGAATAGCCGATGCTCTCACCGCTTGTTAAGATTACGGTTTGCAGACTACCTTTGGGAATACACGATATAGCAATCGTGGGCATCGTTGCCGTTTGAATATTCGTGCAACCAACGAACGCATCATTGCCGATGCTCGTCACGCGCGCGGGGATCGTGATGCTCGTGAGTTTGCTACAGGAGGAGAACGCGAAACTATGGATAAACTTTGTGTCTGCGTGTATATTGCAAGAAGTGATATCTGTACTTGTTGCTTTTACCAATACTACATACGGATTTGTTGCGTTGCCTAAATACTTGGCGTTGTCATAGGTGTTATACGTTAAATTGTCGCAACCGTAGAATGCATTATAGCCGATGCTCGTCACCCCCTCCGGGATCGTGATGCGTGTGAGGTTGCTGCAACCGGAGAACGCATAATTACCGATGCTCTTCAGTTGGCTGTTCTCTGCAAAGGTGATGTTTGTGAGGTTTTGGCAATTTTGGAAAGCCTGGTTGCCGATGCTCGTCACGCTTTCGGGAATATCCACTTTGCGCACTTTGCTTCCTTCAAAGGCGCGCTCGCCGATAGAGGTCACGGCTTTGCCCTTATAGGTGGCGGGAATTGCCACTTCTACAAGATCCGCGGAAACCGCCACCACGTAAGTTCCGTCGCCTTTTTCAGCAAAACCAAGCCCCGCCGTGACGATCTCGTCGGAAAGTGCCGCGATTGCTGCTTGCAGTGTGGCAAGTTGCTTTTCAAGCGAGAAGTTTTGTGCTTCTAACGCCGCGATTTTTGTTTCGTACTCGGTGCGGAGCATATTCAGCGCGGCGGTGTTTGCCGTGTCTGCCGCAACGAGTTCCGCTACCTTTGCATTATAAGCATTCGTCAATGCCGTCAGCGCCGCCGCGTTGTCTGCGTCGGCTTTCTCCAACGCCGTCTTTGCGGCTTCATACTCTGCGCGGAGCGTATTCAAAGCGGTGGTATTGTCGGCATCCGCTTGTTCCAATTCTGCTTTCGCCGCTTCGTACTCGGCGCGGAGCGTATTCAAAGCGGTGGTATTGTCGGCATCCGCTTTCTCCAACGCCGTCTTCGCCGCTTCGTACTCTGCACGGAGCGTATTCAAAGCGGTGGTATTGTCGGCATCCGCTTTCTCCAACGCCGTTTTTGCGGCTTCATACTCTGCGCGGAGCGTATTCAAAGCGGTGGTATTGTCGGCATCCGCTTGTTCCAATTCTGCTTTCGCCGCTTCATACTCGGCACGGAGCGTGTTCAGAGCAGTCGCGTTTGCCGTGTCTGCCGCAACAAGTTCCGCTACCTTTGCATTATAAGCATTCGTCAATGCGGTCAGCGCCGCCGCGTTGTCCGCGTCGGCTTTTTCCAATGCCGCTTTCGCTGTTTCATACTCGGTGCGGAGCGTATTCAAAGCGGTGGTATTGTCGGCATCCGCTTTCTCCAACGCCGTCTTTGCGGCTTCATACTCTGCACGGAGCGTGTTGAGTGCCTCTTGATTGTCGGCATCCGCCGCCAAGAGTTCCGCCGCTTTGGCGGTATATTCTTCCGTCAGCGCGGCAAGGTCGCCGTTTGTACTCTCATCCGCCGCTTGCAGCGTTTCCACATCTGTTTGATGCGTTTCATCTTGTTCGCCGTCTTTGGCTTGCAGGGCTTTGATGGTTTCCTGTGCTTCCGCGAGCGCCTTTTGCGTGTCAGAAAGCGCGGTTTTCAATTCTTCCAAGTCTGTTCCCTGCGTCGCCACCGTGTCGCTCAGTTCACAGCCCACCAGCGAAAACAGCAAAACCGCCGCGAGTACGGCGAGCAAAACTTTTTGATGTGTTTTTCTTTTCATCGTCTTTCCCCTTATTGTATTTTGCACTTATATAGGTGCAAAATAAGGATAGCATAGCATTACAATAAAGTCAAGAGGTTTGCGCTTAAATCAGTGCAAAAATTCGGTAATGCGAAAGGAGGAAAAGCAAAAATGAACGCCCTTATTGAGAAGCGGATCGGACAAAATATACGCGATCTGCGCGAAAAAGCGGGGCTGACGCAGGAACTTTTGGCTGTCAAATTGCAGCTTCGCGGCTGTGACATTACGCGCAGTGCCATCGCCAAGATCGAGGTGGGGCAACGCCATCTTTATCCCGATGAAATATTGCTTTTAAAAGAGATATTACGCGTCACATTTGACGACATTTTCGCCACACGCTGAACTTTGCCGCAATAGAAAAAACACCGAAAATTCGCGCGAATTTTCAGCGTTTTATTTTTTTATCAAAAATCCGACCGCCCGTGGGCGGTCGGATCCGTTTCGGTGCCGTACGTCACATCAACGCCGACAAAAGAAGCATGAGAACGTATCCTTTCAGATACTCAAACCCCCGCGCCGTTTTGATCTGCTCTTCCGTCAGGGCGAATGGCTTCGCGGGGCTCACAAACTTCGCTTGCAATCCCGTCTCCATATACGTGGTCTCGTTGCCGTCGCCCAGCGCAATGCCGATCTCAAAACCTTCTTCCCCCGCGGGCATATACACGTCGGCATACAGTTCGGTCAAAAATTCCTCCAACTCCACGCCCGTCACTTTTTGGAAAAGACCGCGCATATCCACCATCATGCCGAGCTTTTCCGCACTCCACGCGTCAAGAAGAACCGACACGGTGTTCTCGTCGATATCCGTCCATCCGTCTTCTCCGGGGATACCCACAAAGAGATTCAGAAACGCCAACAGGTCTTGGTCACCCTCGGTATTGATGACGACGCGCCGCGTTTTGCCCGCGTCTGTTTCCGACACGGTGAAGACGGAATCAAGCGCTTCTTTGTTCTCCCAAAAGATTTTCAGCGCGTTGAAGATCGACCGTATGATCGCATCGCTCTCTTCCTCTTCCTCATCGCTCTCATAAAAACGCAGATACTCGGTCAGCGTCGGCGCCGTTTCCGCGTATTCGACCGCCACTCTTTGCTCAAATTCGTTCCACTTGACAAAGATGGCGTCCTTGTCGTCCTCCCGACGGATGATCTCGTAATCCTTGACCTCTTCGCTGTCTCGGCTGTCAAACTCGACCGTCACGTAAAGTTGATCGCGGATCTCGTCGTCCGATGCCTTTTTGCTCTCCAGGTAGATCGTTTCGTTGCAGTTCATCGAGAGAGGAATGCGGTTCTGCGGATCGTAAACGTACGCGGAAACGGTATACTCCGTCGCGCCGTCTTGACCGGTCACCGTAAGCGTGAGTTCGCCCGCCGTGTCAAAAACGGTATTCTCCGTGGCCGGCACGCCGTCGACGGCACAAACGGTGAAGTTGCCGATCGGCTCTTTCCAAAAGATCTTTCCGTCAAAGAAGGTGCGCGTTGCGGTAATATATGCCTGCACGGTTTTGCAATCGTCGCCTTTTTTCACGTACACTTTATCAAAACTCCGCCCCAATTCCATAGCGGTGGCGGGATCGCGAATAACGATCTCGACCGACATCCGATTTCCGTCGGACAACACGATCTCCACCTCGCCGGTATAAGAGGTACTGCCGTCAAATCCTTCTATCCGATATTCCTCGGTCTGAACGTCTTCGTCGTTTCCGTCGGAAACAACGACGATCAACCGGGAGCGCAATTCTTCCTCCTCGGCGCCAACGTCAAAGATCAGATCCGCGTTCTCTTTGGTGCTCCATCCCCAAGAAGTATATCCCTGCTCGTCGTCTTCATTTTCTTCGGTGACGTCCCAGCCCTCGTCTTCCTCCATAGGAAGATCGCCGCCGATCTGTCCGAGAAGCAGTTGAAACACGACTTCTTTCAAAGAGGCGGGCTCGCCGTCTGCCTCAAACGCGTAATAAAACGTAACGGGGTCGGTCATTCCGCCTTGGAAAACCAGCGACGCCCAGCCGTTCATATCCAAATACATATACGCGTCGTTCAAAACAAAGGAAATGATCGGGGTATCCTGTTCGTTGTAAAAAACGCGGGTCGTGACGATATCCTGCCCCTCTCCGAGGATCAGATCGGAAAGATGTAAGACGGTCTTGACCGTCAGTTCCAAGTTCTTTTGCGGCAAAACGACCGGAACGGTGATCTCCAAATCGGTCGCCGTGTCCGCCAAGATCGCCGCCAAAATATCGGACAGGTTTGCCTTTACAATATCAAAGATTGGCTCATCGGGCAGTTCGGGCATCACCGTGTCGGAAAGTTCCGGTATGTCAAACGCTTCTTTCGCGGCGGTAAAGGACACGGCAAAAGCAAAGGATGCGCCGCTCTTTTTGTTTTCCGCCGCAAAGTTGAGCGCAATGCCGTCTTCTTTGACGGCAAGGGAAAGATGGAAATCCAAATCGCCCGCTTTGACGGCTCCGTCAAACTGCGCGTCAAGAAAATCGATCAGTTGATTGAGATCGAACGCTCCGTCAAGCTCTCCGCCGGAGAGAAGTTGCGCCAAAGCCACCATCTTTTTGGAATTGAGATCCAGCGAATACACGCCGTCCTGTGCGCTGAAAGGCAACCGCATCGCTTTCACAAGCGGGTTGGCGAAGACGCGGTCGCACGCGTCAAGCACGCCGGAAAGAAGGACGAACAATTCCTCGGGATCGCTCGGAGCGGTCGTTTCTTCCGCCTCGTCCTCTTCATCGGAAAAGATCGGGAACTTGCCCGCAAGATCGTCCAAAAGCGCCTGCAATTTCGCCTCGTCCACGGTGATGCCGCAAACCGAGAGCGTGCCGTCCTTATAGACCGCCAGGACCTCCGGTGCTTCGCCGTTTTCACGGATCAGAGCAAACTGCGTTCCGCCCGCTTCCGGCAAATTGACCGCGATATCCAGATCAACGGCGTGCCCCGTATCGTCCGCGTCGGAAAATACGCTGCCCGACAGCTTGATGCCGAAAAACCGGTCACCCTCTTTTTTCAACGCCTCGTACAGTGGCAACAATTCGGCGCGAATGACGGGGGCGCTCTTGCCGGCATACGGCAATCGCACCGTCTGTTCCAGACCTTCCGCAAAGATCACCAACTCAATGTACTCGCCGTCGTCGGACAGCGTCGAACTCTTGATGCTGAAAGCCGCTTTGCGACGAACGCCGTCGGATACGATCTCCACGTTGAGCGCGTTGAAGATATCCGCGACGGACTCCGGATCGTAAGCAAAGTTTTCGTCATAGGAAACCGAAAGCGTCTCCTTGGGAGTTTCCCCCTGCGCGGCGGGTTGCCCGCCGTCTTCCGTTCCGGACGAAACTCCGGCGTCGACTGGCTGTTCTTCTTTTTGACAAGACGACAGCAGCAACAACGCCGCCAACATCAGCGCGACAAGGGACAAAATGAGCAAAAGATTCTTTTTCTTTGTCGTTTGCATAGCAGATCTCCTTATGTTTTGATGTGCAAGTCTCGATACGTTCCGCGGGAGAGGCAACTGCCGCATAAGACTTGCTAACTCTTTTATTATACTCCAAGTCTATCAAAAGGGCAAGAGAATTTACGATTTTTTCCGTATGTATCGGGGCTTTTTTCGTTCTTCCGGCTTTTCGGTGCTCCCCGGCGCGGCGCAAAAGCGCCAGCGGCGGCGTATGTCGCGCAGTGAGGCGTATCCGATGCCGATGCGTGGAAAACTCTTCACGTTCGGGGGCTTTTTGCCGAGATCCTCGATCCATATCCCGTTCTCGGGCGTCAGCGCCACACCGTTGTCCTCGGCGCAAAGCCCCAAAAAAGCGCCCACGCGCCCCGGTCCCGATACGCCTTCGACACCGCGGATCAGCACCGCCTCCGGGTGCCCCGCAGGTCCCGTGACGACGTTGAGCAAACGGTGAATGCCGTAACAAAGATACACGTACGTAACACCACCCTTTCGGTAGAGCGTTTCGGTGCGTGCCGTTTTTCCTTTGTGGGCGTGGCAAGCGGTGTCCTCTTCGCCGAAATAACACTCGGTCTCGGTGATCTCCCGACAATAGATCTCGTCTCCCACCCGCCGGCAAAGTGTTTTGCCGATCAGATCTTTTGCCAGTTCCGTTGCCGGTCTCTCGAAATATGCCTCGTCCAAAATCATATTTTTCTCCGCTCTCCGCCGCGCGGCGGCCGTCTTTTTACCGCCTTATTGTACCACATTTCGCCGCGTTTTGCAACTTATCCCCGAAAAGGCGCAAAATTTGCGCTTTGTCTTGACTTTAAGAGGTATTTTCGGTATAATAAGTATATTCTTGGACGGAGGTTTTCCCCTATGATCAAACTGACCGAGCACGGCGTGTTTCTGCAAAACGGCAAACTGACCTCGCGCGCCGAGGTCGCGCCCGACGAGGCGCGCAAAGGGACGATCGCGTATTCGATCCTTGCCGCGCACAACCGCTCCGGCGACGACAAAAAACTGAACATTTCCTTTGACGCGATGCTCTCGCACGATATTACATACGTCGGCATCATTCAAACCGCGCGCGCAAGCGGCCTTCGTGAATTTCCGATCCCCTACGCGATGACCAACTGCCACAACTCGCTTTGCGCGGTGGGCGGCACCATCAACGAGGACGACCACCTTTTCGGGCTCTCCGCCGCAAAAAAATACGGCGGCATTTACGTGCCCGCCAATCAGAGCGTGATCCACTCGTTTGGGCGCGAAGAAATGGCAAAATGCGGCGCGATGATCCTCGGCTCCGATAGCCACACGCGCTATGGGGCGCTCGGCACGATGGCGGTGGGCGAGGGCGGACCGGAACTCGTCAAACAACTGCTGAAAAACACGTATGACATCCCCGCGCCCGAGGTGGTGCTGGTGTATCTCACAGGCAAGCCGCGCCGCGGCGTGGGCCCGCACGACGTCGCCATCGCGCTGGTGGGCGCGACCTTCGGCACGGGCTTTCTCAAAAACCGCGTGCTGGAATTTACCGGCCCGGGGCTCTCCTCGCTGCCGATGGATTTCCGCAACGGCATTGACGTGATGACCACCGAGACCACCTGCCTCTCCTCGATCTGGGAAACCGACGCGACCGTGGCGGCGTATTATAAAACGCACGGTCGCCCCGGCGATTACCGCAAACTTGCCCCCGCGCCCGTGGCGTATTACGACCGCGCGGTGGAGATCGACCTCTCGACCGTGGAGCCGATGATCGCGCTTCCTTTCCACCCCTCGCGCGCCTTTACCATTCGCGATTTCACCGCGCGCTCCCGCGAACTTCTCTCCGAAGTGGAGGGAGAGGCACGGGAGAAATTCGGCAAAAAAGCCTCGCTTGATCTCGTTTCCAAAATCCTGCCCGACGGGCGCGTGCGCGCCGATCAGGGCATCATCGCGGGGTGTGCCGGCGGTATGTTCGACAATATCGACGAGGCGGCGTCGATCCTGCGCGGCGGCGACATCGGCAACGACGCGTTTTCGCTCTCGGTCTATCCCACAAGCGTGCCCGTGTCGCTGGAACTGACGCGCATCGGCGCCATTGCCGACCTGCTCCTTGCCGGCGCCGTCATCAAGCCCTCTTTCTGCGGTCCCTGCTTCGGCGCGGGCGACGTTCCCGCAAACAACGGGCTCTCGCTCCGTCACACCACGCGCAACTTCCCCAACCGCGAAGGCTCCAAGCCCGCCGAGGGACAGCTTTCGGGCGTGGCGCTGATGGACGCGCGCAGCATCGCCGCCACCGCGAAAAACGGCGGCGTCATCACCCCCGCCACCGACGTGGCGTACGAACACACGCCGCATACTTATCATTATGACCGCTCGGTTTACGAAAAGCGCGTCTATTTCGGTTTCGGCAAGGCAAAACCCGAGGAAAAACTCATCTTCGGTCCCAACATTACCGACTGGCCGAAAATGTACCCGCTTGCCGACCATATGCTGCTTTCTCTTGCCGCGGTGATCCGCGATCCGGTGACCACCACCGACGAGCTGATCCCCTCCGGCGAAACTTCCTCGTATCGCTCCAACCCTCTCCGCCTTTCGGAGTTCGCGCTCTCCCGCCGCTGTCCCGACTACGTGGGCAACGCCAAAGCGGTGGCACGCGAGGAGGCGGCGCGGCGCGCGGGCGAGATCGGGGAACATATCCGCTTTGCCCTCTCGCGCGTGGGCGACGCCGACGCGCTCGCTCCCTTGACGCAGTTCGGCTCCGCGGTGTTTGCCAACCGCCCCGGCGACGGCTCGGCGCGTGAGCAGGCCGCCTCCTGCCAAAAAGTACTGGGCGGATTTGCCAATATCTGCTATGAGTTTGCCACCAAACGCTATCGCTCAAACTGCATCAACTGGGGCATTCTGCCCTTCACGCTTCCCGAAGGCGCGCTCTTCCCCTTTGAAGTGGGCGACTTTGTCTTTGTGCCCGACGTACGCAAAAAAATCGCGGCGGGCGATGAGGATTTCGCCGCGACCGTTATCGGAAAAGACGGAAAACTGACGCCGATCACCTTGCAAATCAAAGGACTGACAAGCGATGAAAAAACCATCATTCTGCTCGGCTGTCTGATGAACTATTACGCCGCCAAAAATCAGTCTTAACAACGTTTTTCCAAAATTCGGAGGTATTGAAGATGGAAAAAATCAAAATGACAACGCCGCTTGTTGAAATGGACGGCGACGAAATGACGAGAGTCCTTTGGAAAATGATCAAGGACGAATTGCTTCTCCCTTTCGTTGATCTCAAAACCGAGTATTACGATCTGGGGCTTCCCGAACGCGAACGCACGCGCGATCAGGTGACGCTGGACGCGGCAAACGCCAACAAAAAATACGGCGTGGCGGTCAAATGCGCCACCATCACGCCCAACCGTCAGCGCGTGGAAGAATATCACCTCTCCGAGATGTGGAAAAGCCCCAACGGCACGATCCGCGCCATTCTCGACGGCACGGTGTTCCGCGCGCCGATCCTCATTGACTCGATCCGCCCCGTGGTGAAAAACTGGAAAAAGCCGATCACCATCGCGCGTCACGCGTACGGCGACGTTTATAAAGCGACCGAATATCGCGTGCCGACGTCGGGCAAAGCCGAACTGCTCTTTACCGACGAGAAGGGCGCGGAACTCTTCCGCGAGACCGTGTACGATTTCGAGTGCCCCGGCGTTCTGCAAGGCTCCTACAATAAAGATTCTTCGATCCGCTCTTTCGCGCACGCCTGCTTCAAGTACGCTCTCTCCACCAAACAGGATCTGTGGTTTGCCACCAAGGACACCATCTCCAAACAATACGATCAAACGTTCAAACTGATCTTTGCCGAGATTTTTGAAGCGGAGTACCGCGAAAAATTCGAGGCGGCGGGCATCACGTATTTCTACACCCTCATCGACGACGCCGTGGCGCGCGTGATCCGCAGTGAAGGCGGCTTTATCTGGGCGTGCAAAAACTATGACGGCGACGTGATGAGCGATATGGTCTCCACCGCGTTCGGCTCGCTGGCGATGATGACCTCGGTGCTCGTTTCGCCCGACGGCAAATACGAATACGAAGCGGCGCACGGCACCGTGACGCGCCATTATTATCGCTATCTCAAAGGCGAGGAAACTTCCACCAACCCGATGGCAACCATCTTCGCTTGGTCGGGCGCGCTCCGCAAGCGCGGCGAAATCGACACCTTGCCCGATCTTGTGCGCTTTGCCGACGAACTGGAAGGCGCGTGCATCGAAACGCTGAACGACGGCATTATGACGAAAGACCTTGTGGGCTTGGTCGAAGAAGACACCAAAACCACGGCTGTCAACTCGGCGACCTTCATCGCCGCCATCCGCGAGCGGCTCACCCGCCGGCTCGCTTGATGAAAATAAAAACAGACCCCCATATGGGGGTCTGTTTTTGAGAAAAATGGGTTATTCGTAATCGACGACATCCACCCAACGGCAAAGGAAGGCGCGCTCTTGCTCGTTTCCTTTCACCGATTGCGAAGCGGCGACAATGGGCATCCACTTTTGCACATATTGCCGCGCGGTGTTGCTTTTTTTGCAGAAAAGATCCAGATATTTTTGGGCAAACGCCTCATCACCCGCAAGGCAGAAGATGAGGTAGGTGCGCGCGGCGTCGGCGGAAGCGTTGCCTTGTGTTGCGTGCGACCAATCCAGGATGTACGGTGTTCCCTCTTTTGTGATGATGATGTTGGAGGGGTTAAAATCGCCGTGGCAGAGTTTGTTGTGTTTGGGCATCGCGTCCAGCCTGGTGTGCAATTCATACCGTGTGGTGGCGTCAAATGCCGTCTGCGAAATCTTGCGATTCATCTTATCTTTCAGTTTGGTAAGAAGCGGGCAGACTTTGCTGTGCACCGACAATTGCAGATCGACAAAAAGATTGAGATATTCATCCTCTTTTTCGGGGTGTTCCTCCATCATCTGCGCCAGTGTTTTGCCCTCGATATAGTCGCTTGCGATTGCCCACTTGCCGTCCACCGTCATCACTTCGCGGATCTTCGGGATAGAGAGTCCCGTCTCCTCTACCCGCGCTTGATTGAGCGCCTCGTTGAGGATATCGGCTTTGGAATAATGCTCATCGAAAACCTTGACGGCAAGATCGCCGCTTTGGTATACGACCTTACTGTTGCGTTCGGCAATGATACGGTCAAATTTCATTTTCTCGTCCTCCTTAAACATTTTTCGGAGCGTTGCCGTAATAGGCGTTCAAATACATCTCTTTGATCTCGCTCATTAAAGGATAGCGCGGATTGGCGCCCGTGCACTGATCGTCAAAGGCTTGCTCGGTCATCGCGTCCAGGCGCGCGAGGAAATCCGCCTCGTCGGGGATATACTCACGAATAGTCGCCTTGATGCCGACGCGAGCTTTGAGTTCGTCGATGGCGCGGATCAAGTTGTTCACTTTTTCCGCGTCGTCGGCACCCGTGATGCCGAGATGTTCCGCCACCTCGGCGTAGCGCGCTTGGGTGTGCGGATAAGCGTATTGCGGAAATGTGCCCATTTTGGTCGGCACCTCGGCGGCATTAAAGCGAATGACCTCGTCGATCATCAGCGCATTGGCAACGCCGTGCGGCAAATGATGGAAGGCGCCGAGTTTATGTGCCATCGAGTGGCAAACGCCGAGAAACGCGTTGGCAAACGCCATACCCGCCATGGTGGCGGCATTCGCCATTTTCTCGCGTGCTTCGGCATCGGCGGCGCCGTTGTCGTAAGCGCGAGGCAGATACTTAAAAATGGTTTTGAGAGCGCCGAGCGCCAAAGAATCGGTGTAATCGGTCGCCATCATGGAGGCATAGGCTTCCAGCGCGTGCGTCACCGCGTCAATACCCGAAGCGGCAGTCAACCCCTTGGGCGCGGTCATATGGAAATCGGCATCGATGATCGCCATCTTGGGCAGCAATTCATAATCCGCCAGCGGATATTTCACTCCGCTTTTCTCGTCGGTAATCACAGCGAACGGCGTCACTTCCGAACCGGTTCCGGCAGAGGTGGGAATGGCAATGAAGTATGCTTTTTCGCCCATTTTGGGGAAGGTATAAATGCGCTTGCGGATGTCCATAAACCGCATTGCCATATCCATAAAATCGGCTTCCGGATGCTCATACAGCACCCACATGATCTTGCCGGCATCCATCGCGGATCCGCCACCGAGCGCGATGATGACATCCGGTTCAAACGCCTGCATCTGGGCGGCACCCGCTTTGGCGCACGCCAATGTCGGATCAGGAGCGACATCAAAGAAGCAGGTATGCGCAATTCCCATAGCGTCCAATTTGTCCGTAATGGCTTTGGTCATCCCGCTGTGGTAAAGAAAACTGTCAGTCACGATAAACGCCCGCTTTTTGTGCATCACCTGTTTCAGTTCGTCCAAAGCAACGGGCAGGCAGCCTTTTTTCATATATACTTTTTCGGGAGCGCGGAACCAGAGCATATTCTCTCTCCTTTCGGCTACGGTTTTGATGTTGAGCAGATGTTGGACTCCGACATTTTCGGAAACGCTGTTACCGCCCCAAGAACCGCACCCCAAGGTGAGCGAAGGCGTCAGGCGGAAATTGTACAGATCGCCGATACCGCCCTGCGAGGACGGTGTGTTGACCAAAATGCGGCAGGTCTTCATCCGTGCGGCAAAAGCGTCCAGTTTGGCGCGTTCGGTCACGGCATTCAGATAAATGGAAGCCGTATGTCCGTATCCGCCGTCGGCAACGAGGCGCTCAGCCTTGGCAAACGCTTCTTCTATATTCGCCGCGCGGTACATTGCCAGAACGGGAGAAAGTTTCTCGTGCGCAAATTCTTCGGAGAGTTCCACACTCTCCACTTCGCCGATGAGAATCTTGGCGTTTTCCGGCACCGCAACGCCCGCAAGTGCGGCAATGGTATGTGCTTTTTGCCCCACGATCTTGGCGTTGAGCGCGCCGTTGATCAAAATCGTTTTGCGCACTTTCTCGGTCTCATCGGGCGAGAGAAAATAACAGCCGCGCGCGGCAAATTCGGCGCGCACCTTGTCATATACCGCGTCCAGCACGATCACCGACTGTTCGGAAGCGCAGATCATGCCGTTGTCGAAAGTTTTGGAGTGAATAATCGAGTTGACGGCAAGCACCGTATCGGCGCTCTCGTCAATGACGGCGGGTGTGTTGCCCGCCCCGACGCCCAGCGCGGGTTTTCCGCTGGAATATGCGGCGCGCACCATGCCGGGGCCGCCTGTGGCAAGAATCGTATCCGCCTCTTTCATCAAAAGATTGGTCATGTCCAGAGACGGTACATCAATCCACGAAATAATGTTTTCGGGCGCTCCCGCCGCCACGGCCGCATCCAGCACGATTTTTGCCGCCGCGATGGTCGATTTTTTTGCCCTCGGGTGCGGGCTGATGATGATGGCGTTGCGTGTTTTCAGGGCAAGCAACGTCTTGAAAATCGCCGTAGATGTCGGGTTGGTTGTGGGAATGACCGCCGCGATTACGCCGATCGGCTCCGCGATCTTCTTGTAGCCCGCCGCCGCGTCTTCCTCGATCACGCCGCAGGTTTTCGTATCACGATAGGCATTGTAGATATATTCGGCGGCAAAGTGATTTTTGATTGCTTTGTCTTCCGCAACGCCCATACCGGTCTCCTCGACCGCCATTTTGGCAAGCGGCAAGCGCGCCTCGTTCGCCGCCAAGGCGGCGGCGCGGAAAATGGCATCGACCGCCTCTTGCGTGAATGTGGCAAATTCCCGTTCCGCCGCACGTACGCGTGCAATCTCCGCTTCCAGTTTTTCCACACTATCAATCAAAACTCTTTCTTGCTCTTGCATAATTGCACCTCCTCTGAGTCTGTTTGATAATATTTTAACACACTGACCGCGCGTTGTAAATAGGAATAAAAAAATTTTGGCGTTTTTTTGAAAAAAGAGCGCAAACATCGGAACAAATCAGATAAAATGCACGAGAGACTTGCAAAAAAGCAGCCGCGCGGCTGCTTTTTTGCGCGGCGGCATCCTTTTTGCTTGACAGCCGCTTTGCGCAAGTGTTATAATGCAAGGTGAAAAATTCAAACAGCGGAGGTTTTTATGAAACAATATCTTCTGCCCGAGGGCGGCAATTTTTACAAAGTCAATATGCACAGCCACACAACGCTGACCGACGGGCATATGACGCCGCAGGAAGTGAAAGACGCCTACAAGGCGCTGGGATATTCCGCCGTGGCTTTCACGGAGCACGAATTTCTCTTTGACGTTTCTTACTTGAACGACGAATCTTTCGTCGCCCTGCACGCATACGAATACGGCATTCGTCAAGCAGAGCATCCCGTCTTTCCCTTTTACGAGGGTAAGACCCATACGTCGGCGCACGGAGAGGCCGTACATATGAACCTTTACGCCAAAGATCCCAAAAATCTCAAAATGGTGTGTTTTAACCCCAACGCCCCCGAACTCGGCGCGTACGTCAAACGCCAGTTCAGCCCCAACACCTCGTATGTCGGAACGCCCGACTTTATCCGCAGTTTCGACGTGGAAAATCTCAACACCGTCATCAAGACCGCGAGAGAAAACGGTTTTCTCGTCATCTTCAACCACCCCGCGTGGTCGATGAACCGCTCCGAGCTCTATTGCAATCTCGAAGGGCTTTCGGGTATGGAGATCATCAACGGCGGCTCGGACCGCTCCTCTGACATTGACTGCCAACCTTATGTGTACGATCAGATGTCGCGCGCGGGGCGGCGCCTTATCTGCGTGGCGGGCGACGACAACCACAAGCCGCACCACATCGGCATCGCCTGGACGATGGTAAAAGCCCCCGCGCTCTCGTATGAAAACCTCATCGACAACATCGAAAAAGGCAACTGTTACGCCTCAAACGGTCCCGAGATCACCGAACTGTTTGTGGAAAACGGACAACTGACGATAAAATGCAGCGACGCGCGCGGCATTTTCCTCTCCACGGCGGGACGCCGGAAAGACTATGCCCTGGCGCAAAGCGACGACGAGCCCGTGCGGGAGGCGACCTTTGCCCTCTCCCCCGAGGACTTTATGTTCCGCGTAACGGTGCGCGATATGCGGGGCAATCACGCCTTTACGCGCTTCTATTATCTCGACGAACTGACCGAACAACCCGCAAAATAAGAGACACAAAATGAAAATCTTTTATTGGTATCCGATCGCCCTCGGCGCGCTCTCGCTTGTCACCTTTATCCTTTACGGTGCCGACAAAAGCAAGGCAAGGCGCGGCGCGTGGCGCATCAAGGAGCGCACGCTTCTGCTCTTCTCCTTTTTCGGCGGCGCCGTGGGCGGCTCGGCGGCGATGCTGTTTTTTCGCCATAAAACGCGCCACGCGCGTTTCGTCGCCGTCAATTTTCTCGGTCTTCTCTGGCAGATCGCGCTCGGCGTTTTCCTCTTTCTTCATTTCTGACAAAAAATGCGCCCGCTTTTCGCGGACGCATTTTCATTTTATTGATCTTCCATCGCGTTCTTTTTGAGTTTGAGATCAAGCCAGGTGCAACCGAGCGCAAAGGCGTCGTGCAACCCGTTTTTCTGTGTGCTTTGTATGCACTTGTTGGGGTCTTTCGCGTCGACGATCTGCACTTGCACCACGTCCGGCACTTTCTCACCGCCCGCCTCTTTATAAGAGAGGATCTCCAAGATCAGCACGAAAGGATCGTAATTGAGATCTCCGTAAATGATCGTATCGTCCTCGCGCACAAGGGGTTTGCCCTGGTACGTTAAATATTGACCGTCAACCGGTTTGCGTGTTTCCGCCATATCGGTTTCCACCTTTCCGTAAAATCGCGGCGCGCGCGGCGCCGATATCGTATTTTGTATTATAGCACGCCCGCGGCGAAAAGTCAATGCCAAACGCCAAAAAGTTGTTCAAAGGAAAACCGGCGGCGCGGCAAGCGCGCGCGGCAAAACGGGGCGAGAAAGCGTAAGAGCATAGAGCCCCGCCGCAATTTCTTCCAGCTGTCGCTGTCTTGCGGTCTCCTTTCCCATCGCGCGAATCTCCGAGGGTTTTGTGACGACGCGCAGTGCGAGGTCTTTGCGTTGTTTTGCCAAAAATTCTCTGCCCCGTGCCGTCGCGCCGAGCAAACGGACATATGCCGCGGGGGCGATAAGGTCGGCGCGCGTAACGCCCGAAAGGATAAAGAGGAGCGCGCGGCGTATGCGGGCGTCGGTATATTGTTTTGTCGCCGCGGCACGGCAAAGGCTCTCGTAGTCGGTCGCGTCCTTTGCCGCGCGCACAAGGCGCGCGCCAAGCCCGCCGCCGCATTCGGCAATCGCGGAGAAACCGCCGCGCTCCGCCGCGCGCAAGCGCGCGAGCATCGCGGGGGCAAGACGCGCGACGTCGGCGGGATAGAGGTCGTTTTCAAGACTCTCCTTAAACACCGCGCGCACGCTTTCCGGCAGATACGGCGCAACGTCCTTGCCGGCAAAGATCGCCTTGCGGAGCGCGGCGGCAGAGGGGTACGGCGTGTTCAGGCTGTCGTCGGTATATGCCCCGCCCTCGCGGCGCAAAAGCATCGGTTCAAGCGGCTTTTCAAGCAAGGAAGACGCGCGGAGATATTCCGACGCGAGCAGATCGTTTGCAAAGAGCCGCACGCCGATCAGCGCGGCGTGGGCGGCCGCCGCGCCCTCTCTTTTCGCGCGCGCGGCAAACTCTTTTTCAAAATCCTTTTCCAGCGTGCGCGCCGCCGCGCGGCGGAGAAGCGAGAGATCGCCGCACTCACTGCCGAAAAGCAGTGCGTCCGCGCCGAGGCGCGAGAGTATCCCCACGCCACAGGCGGCAAAATAGCGTGCCGAGGCGGCGGAATGGGGAAACGGCAGTTCCAGAACAAGGTCGGCACCGGATAAAAGCGCCGCCCGTGCCCTTGCCGCGGGCGAAAAGATCGCCGCCTCGCCGCGTTGGGTAAAAAATCCGCTCATCAGGCAGATGACGGTATCGTCCGCACCCGCGCGGGCAAGCAGTCGCGCGTGCCCCGCGTGGAAAGGATTGTATTCGGAAATCACGCCGATCACTCTTTTTGCCATTGCGCTCTCCTTTTCAAAGTTTTGCCTTGCATTTTACCCGAAAATGTGCTATACTGTTGGTATTCAAGTTAATCTATCTTTCGGAGGATCGTATTTATGAAAGTTCTGGTCGTCAACGCGGGTTCCAGTTCGCTCAAATATCAAATGATCGACACCAAAACCGAAACGGTTTCGGCAAAAGGCATTTGCGAGCGCATCGGGATCGAAGGCTCGCTGATCGAGCACAAGCAACTGGAAAAGGGATTGAAGATCAAAGAAGAAAAACCGATGAAAAACCACGCCGACGCTATGGCGCTGGTCGTGGAAAAACTGCTGGACAGCGAGTACGGCTGTATCACAAGTATGGACGAGATCGAAGCCGTGGGGCACCGTATCGTGCACGGCGGTCCGTATTTCTCCAAATCGATCCGGCTTGACGATCAGGTGCTTCAAACCCTGCGCCGTTGCCACGATTTCGCTCCGCTCCATACCGGCGCGCACATTCAAGGCATCGAGGGCTGTCTTGCCGTGATGCCGCAAAAGCCGCAGGTGTTGGTGTTTGACACCGCTTTCCACCAAACGATGGCGCCCGAAGCCTTTATGTATGCCCTTCCTTACGAACTCTATGAAAAATACGCGGTGCGCCGCTACGGCGCGCACGGCACGTCGCACCGTTTCGTGACGGCGGAAATGACCAAGATCCTGGGGCGCGTGGAAGGCACCAAGATCGTGACCTGCCACATCGGCAACGGCTCCTCGATCTCCGCCGTGAAAGACGGAAAAGTGATCGACACCTCGATGGGCTTTACGCCCCTTGCCGGCGTGGAAATGGGCACGCGTTGCGGTGACATTGATCCCGCCATCGTGCCGTATATGATGGAAAAACTGAACCTTTCCACCAAAGAGGTGGGCGACCTGATGAACAAAAAATCCGGTTTTCTCGGCGTGACGAGCGGATATTCTTCCGACTCCCGCGATCTGGAAGCCGCCATTTCGGCCGGACCTTCCGACCCGCACTACGAGCGCGCCGCCCTTGCCGTCAATATGCTCAAACATCAGATCAAAAAGTACATCGGCGGCTACGCCGCGCTGATGAACGGGCTTGACGCCGTGGTCTTTACCGCGGGCATCGGAGAAAACAACCCGCATCTGCGCGAGATCGTGTGCGAGGATATGGATTTCTTCGGCATCAAGATCGACAAAGAGGTCAACGCCAAGGCGTGGCGGCAGGATAATATCATCAAACTCTCCGCCGCCGATTCCCGCGTGGCAGTCTATCTGATCCCCACCAACGAGGAACTGATGATCGCCCGCGACACCGAAGCCATCGTCACTTGCAAATCATTATAACACAGCGCGGCACTTTTGACAAGTGCCGCGCCTTTACGGAGGCAGTATTATGCAGAAAACGCTGAAAAAACTCGACACGTTCAAGGGTGTAAACGGTCCCGTCCTCACGATCGTGATGGACGGCGTGGGCCTTGCCCCCGCCACCGAGGGCAACGCCGTGGCAAGCGCTTATACCCCCAATCTCGACAGACTGATGCGCGACTATCCGATGGTCACGCTCCGCGCGCACGGCACGGCGGTGGGGCTCCCCTCCGACGACGATATGGGCAACTCCGAGGTGGGGCACAACGCTCTGGGCGCGGGACAGGTTTTCGCGCAGGGCGCGAAACTCGTTTCCAATTCCATTGAAAGCGGCAAAATGTTTGCTTCCGCCACCTGGCGGGAACTGATCGGCTCGGTGAAAGAACACGGCGGCACACTCCATTTCCTGGGGCTTTTCTCGGACGGCAACGTGCACGCGCACATCGATCATCTGCGCGCGATGCTGATCGAGGCGAAAAAAGAGGGTGTGCGCCGCGTGCGGCTCCATATCCTCATCGACGGCCGCGACGTGGGCGAAACTTCCGCGCTCGATTATATTCTTCCCTTTGAAGAATTTCTCGGCACGCTCCGCGCGCCCGATTTCGACGTCGCCATCGCAAGCGGCGGCGGCAGAATGAAGATCACGATGGATCGCTACGAGGCAAACTGGCCGATGGTGGCGCTCGGTTGGCGTACGCACGTGCTGGGCGAGGGCAGACAGTTCGCCTGTGCCGCGGAGGCCGTCAAGACCTATCGCGCCGAACTCGGCGTGATCGACCAGGATCTCCCCCCCTTCGTCATCGCCAAAGACGGCGTGCCGCTCGGCACGATCGAAGACGGCGACAGCGTGATCTTCTATAACTTCCGCGGCGACCGCTCGATCGAGATCTCCCGCGCTTTCGACGCGCCGGAAGGCGATTTTGCCCCCTTTGACCGTGTGCGCGTGCCGCGCGTGGTGTACGCCGGTATGCTGGAATACGACGGCGATCTGCATATTCCGAAAAAATATTTGGTCGCGCCGCCCGAGATCACCAACACGATGGGCGAATATCTGGCGAACAGCGGCGTTGCGCAGTTGGCGATCTCCGAAACGCAGAAATACGGTCACGTCACTTATTTCTGGAACGGCAATAAGTCCGGCAAATTCTCCGAAGACTTGGAAACCTATATCGAGATCCCCTCGGACGTCGTGCCGTTTGAACAGCGCCCGTGGATGAAGTGCGCCCAGATTACGGACACGCTCCTTGAATGCCTTGAAAGCGGAAAATACCGCTATCTGCGCGTCAATTTTCCCAACGGCGATATGGTGGGGCACACGGGCAGTCTTGCCGCCACGCGCTGCTCGATGGAAGCGCTTGATCTGCAACTCGGACGCATTCTCCCCGTGCTGGACAAAATGGGCGGCGTCGCCATTATCACGGCGGATCACGGAAACGCCGACGAAATGTACGAACTTGACAAAAAGACCGGAACGCCGAAAAAAGATGCGGACGGTCACCCCAAGGCGAAGACGAGCCATACCTTAAACCCCGTTCCCTGTATTATTTACGACAACACTCCCGCGAAAGAAGCGTACGGCGTCAAAGCCGACGACGGAAAATTCGGGCTCTCCGACGTGGCGGCGACGGTCGTCAATCTGCTCGGATTTGAAGCGCCCGCAATGTGGGACGCTTCCCTGATCACTTTCAAAAAATGAGCAAAACTTATAAAACCGAATTGCATTGCCACTCCTCGGCGGTGAGCACGTGCGGCAGGATCACGCCGGAACGCCTTGCCGAGCTTTACGTCGCGGCGGGGTACACAACCGTGGTGTTGACAGATCATTTCAGTCCCGTTACGTTTTCTCCCGAGCATTACGGCGGCGCGCGCGACTGGCGTTCTATGGCGGAATACTTTCTTTCCGGCTATCGGCGGCTTGCCGCCGCCGCGGCGGGGCAACTGCATGTTCTCCTTGGCGCGGAAGTGCGTTTCGACCAACATTCCGGCACCGATTACCTTGTTTACGGGCTGACCGAAGAGACGCTTCTTGAAGGCTTTGACGGCGTTTTTTCGGATAACGCCGCCACCCTCTCCGACCGCGTGCACGCGGTGGGCGCTCTGCTCTTTCAAGCCCACCCTTTCCGCGACGGTATGAAGGTGACCTCCCCCGCGGTGCTTGACGGCGTCGAAGTGTTCAACGGCAATCCGAGCCACGATTCCCGCAACGAGATTGCAACGTTTTATGCCGATTTTTACCATCTCCTCCCCTCCTCGGGAAGCGACCTGCACCGCGAGAATGCCGCGTGCGGCATCAACGGCGGCATTTTGACGGAAGAACCCGTCAAAACCAACGAAGAATTGCTCTCGGTCTTGCGAGAGCGACGCTACACGTTGATCCGAAATTGAAAAATCCCCGGCAAGCGTTCCGCTTGCCGGGGATTTTTTATTTGTTTTACGATGCGATCTGATACGAACGAACCTGATAGGTTTCGGGGGACGCGCTGTTTGCCACAACGTATTCCACCCTGCCGCCCTCCGACACCTCAAGGATCCCGTAAATGCTCCCCGTGTCCGCAACGAAGGAGCCGATCAGTTGACTTTCGGTATCGGTTTCGGGCGTGTAGAGCCACAGGCTGTGACCGGTGTTGAAAACGATCTTGTTTCCGTACACGCCGAGCCCCGCATAACAATCGGTATAATACGAGGTAACGCCCGCTTTCCACACCGAGCGAACGGCGTGTTTACGCACAAGATTCGTCACGTCGCTGCCCGCGTAGATCGCGCCGTAGACGTCCTTTTTGCCGGAGTTTTCCTCGGTCAGCACGCAATAATACACGCCGTCAAGCTTGCACATCGGCGTGTTTGCCGCCAAACGCCACGCGGCGGCGTCATAGCGCGCGTCGGAGGCGCTTTGGGTCGCCTGCCAATCGTGGTGATACTGCGATTCGCCCTCGTCAATGGCGCGAATACCCTGATCGCTTTGCAGAAAATAGCGATACGACGTCATCGAGGGGAGCGGCTGTGTGTCGTCCCAAGTGACGTCCACGTGATACCACGCGTCGCCGAGTTTGACCAAATTCCAGGCATGGTTCATCGAACTGCTGGTGACCGGGATCGACTCGATCCCAAGTGCCCGCGTCGTGGCGATATATGCCAGCATATATGCCTGACACACACCGGTTTTTTGTTGGAAGAAAGAATACGCGTCGCGAATGGGCGTCGCGCTGTAATCATAGGTATAATACTTCACGAAATAATCGTGAAGATAGAGAAGTTTGGCGAAATCGTCGTCGCCTGCGGGGGCACCCGCAATGATCGCGGCAAGATCGCTTTCATACGTGACGATCATCGCGTCGGCAGTGGCTTTATCATAGAGGTAATGCGGCTGTACCGTGGTCACTTTGCCCGTCGTGGTGGAATAACTGTATTGAAACGCACCGTCCACATAGAAAAGTTCGGGGTGAGAGAGCGTAAAGCGTGCCATATGATCGGCAAAATCTCCGGTCGAGATGCCGAAGCTCTCCACGTTGATCTCCGCTTCGTGGGCGGCTATCCCCGCACAAAGCGTTGCCGAGAGATCGGCGTCCATCTCCTCCACCGTGGCATATTCGGGATACGAAGTGCCGCTGCTTGTGGGACGTCTCAAAAGAACGTCTCCGCCGCTCTTTTCCGCAATATTCTCTTTGATGGCAGTAAATTTGTCGGATACCTTTCCGATCGCCGCCGTCAGCGTATCGAGATCCGGCAGTCGCGCGGTGCGCCAAAGACTGAACGTGCAAAGAGAGAAAAGCAGCAAAAGCGCCGCCAAAACACGGAAATATTGTTTCATTTTTACCCTCGAAATCAGCCGAAGTCGGCCTCGGTCGCGTCTTCGTCGCGCGGCACTTCACGCAATGTCACGCCGCCCTCTTCCTCGTCGTCGCCGCCCAGCACGCTCCGAATGTGCGCGTCGGCTACGCGGCATTCCTCCTCGCTGAAAAGTTCGTCTTCCTCTTCATCGCGGTCGTGGCACGTGCCGCAGGCTTTGCGCGGTGTGGATTTGCCGTCCAGCAAAAGCCAAAGTCCCGCCGCGCCCTCGGCGGCGGCAAGCAGCGAAAAAGCGGCAAGAAAACTGCGTTTACGCACGGCAAGCACCAAAAAGGCGATGGTGGTGGAAAACGCCGAGATCATCATCGAAATGCCGAGCGCTTCTTTCGTTCTTCTAGTCAATTTTTTCATTTTGCTCCTCCTTCTCCCGCGGGATTGCCGGTGATCCATTTGAGATACGCGTTGATAAACCCGTCGATGTCGCCGTCCATCACGGCGCCGATATTGCCGTTTTCAAACCCCGTTCGGGTATCTTTTACCAATGTATAAGGCATAAACACGTAAGATCTGATCTGTGAGCCCCACTCGATATTAACCTTGTTGCCCTGAATTTCCTCAATGGTGTCCAGGCGCTCGCGCAGTTTGATCTCCATCAGTTTGGCTTTCAGCATTTTGAGCGCCGTCTCCTTGTTTTGGAGTTGACTGCGTTCTGTCTGACAGCCCACCACGATGCCCGTGGGTTTGTGCACGATGCGAATGGCGGAGTCGGTCTTGTTGATATGCTGACCGCCCGCGCCGCTGGAACGATGCGCCGTTACTTCGATATCCTCGTCGCGGATTTCCACTTTGTCGACGTCGGAAAATTCCGGCATCACCTCGATCGAGGCAAAGGAAGTCTGCCTTCTGCCCGCCGCGTCAAAGGGCGAAACGCGCACCAAGCGGTGCACGCCGTTTTCGCTTTTTAAATATCCGTACGCGTTGTTGCCCTCCACCATAATGGTGGCGCTTTTGATTCCGGCACAATCGCCGTCCAACCAATCGACCAGTTTATATTTGAAATTGTGGCGTTCCGCCCAGCGCGTGATCATACGGTAAAGCATCTGCGCCCAATCCTGCGCCTCGGTACCGCCCGCGCCCGGGTGGAAAGAAACGATGGCGTTGTTGTGGTCATATTCGCCGCAAAGCAGCACTTCCATACGCTGGGTATCTTCGGCGGCGCGGATCGCCGCAAGTTCGCTTTCCACTTCCTCCACGCAGGATTCGTCTTCGGTTTCAATGGCGATCTCCGCCAGCGCGATCGCGTCTTCCAGACGCGCGCAAAGCGCCTCATATTCCGCGATCGTATCTTTGGATTGTTTTAATTCCTGCAACACTTTCGACGAATTTGCCTGATCATTCCAAAACGCGGGATCGGTCGTTTTCTGATCCAGTTCCGCCACCCGCGCGCGAAGCGCGTCGATCTGCAAGGCACTGCCGAGATCGCGCACGCCCTCTCGCATATCCGTCAACTCGTGTTTTGCGTTTTCCAAGGCTATAATCAAGGTTTCCTCCCACAAGTGCCGCCGGGCGACACTTTCCCTTCTAATCTATATGTATTATACCATAGGGTGTCCCTTTTTGACAAGAGGTAAACAAAAAATCCGCCCGACGAAAAGAAAAAAGCGCGGATTACTCCGCGCAAAACGCAAAAAACGGCAAAAGGCGGTATAAAACCGCCTTTTGCAAGCATCATTCGGCTCTTTCAGAACGGATCTTCTCCGGTGTCGTCATCGGGATCCGGGAAATCAATAGATTCCTCCGCCGTCAACAGTTCGCACGCGGCAAACTGAAGAAAAACATATTCGGGTGTTTCATAAAGCTCTTTCACTTTTGAATCCCTCACTTTCGTATATAATACTGTGCATACAATTCCACGCTCTACATTGTAGCATACCCGAGAATGTTCGTCAAGTCCTTTTTTAATTTTTCGTCGGAATGCTCAAAAGTTTCGCGCAAAATATGTTAAATTAGTCAAATCAGACAAGAATCAAAATGCAATATACCGCACGCGGCGCACGCCGGGCAACGCGCGAAGCGCGGAAAGCACCGCGTCGCCGACCGTCGAATCGGTATCCATCACAGTATATGCGGCGCTGCCCTTGGATTTGCTGGCAAACGCGGAAATCTCCACGCCCGCCGCTTTTGCCGCCGCCAGCGCGTCCGCCGCGCTCTCGGCGCTGTCGTGCAAAACGCAAATGCGGTTTTTGCCGCCGGGGGCAAGCTGCAACGCGGGATAGTTAACGCTGTTACGGATATTGCCGAGGCGCAGATATTCGTCCAGTTCGTCCGCCGCCATCACGGCACAGTTATCTTCCGACTCCTCGGTCGAAGCGCCCAGGTGCGGAATGGTGATGGCGCCGGGCATTGCCACGGTCGCCTCGGTTGGGAAATCCGTCACGTACGCCGAAACCTTTCCGCTCTCCAGCGCCGCCGCCATATCGGCGGCGTTTACAAGTTCGGCGCGGGCAAGATTGAGAATCTTGACGCCGTCTTTCATCGTGGCAAGACTTGCCGCCGAGATCATTCCCGTCGTTTCGGGGGTAGCGGGCACGTGCAGTGTAACGTAATCCGACACGGCAAAGACCTCTTCAAAGGTCGCCGCGTGGCGCACGCGCGTATCGAGCCGCCAAGCACCGTCCACCGAGAGAAAGGGGTCGCACCCGACCACGCTCATACCAAGCGACAGCGCGGTGTTTGCCACCATAGCGCCGATCGCGCCAAGTCCGATCACGCCGAGCGTTTTGCCTTTGATCTCACAGCCGGCAAACGCGGATTTTCCCGCCTCCACCTGCTTTGCGACGTCGGGCGTCCCCGCAAGCGAGCGCGCCCAAACGATGCCATCCACCACTTTGCGGGAGGCAAGCAAAAGCGCAAGCACGGCAAGTTCTTTCACGCCGTTGGCGTTGGCGCCGGGCGTGTTGAAGACCACGATGCCCTCGTCGGCACAGCGGTCAAGCGGAATGTTGTTGACGCCCGCGCCCGCGCGCGCAATGGCAAGCAGTTCGGGGTTGAACTGCATATCGTGCATTTTGGCGGAACGCACCAAAATACCTTCGGGCGCCTCGGCGTCCGCCGCGCAGCGGTAGAGATCGGCGGGAAGCCGATCGGTGCCGACTTTGGCGATTTTATTGAGCAAGAGTATATTTTTCATAAAGGACCTCACGTTTTCGGGTTGGCGGCGGCAAACGCCTTCATAAACTCGACCAGTTTTTCAACGCCTTCCTGCGGCATCGCGTTGTAAATGGAAGCGCGCATACCGCCCACGCTACGGTGACCTTTGATATTCTTGAAACCGGCGGCGGACGCCTCAGCGGCAAATTTCTTGTCGAGATCGGGATCGCCCGTGACGAAAGTGACGTTCATCATCGAGCGGCTGTCTTTCAGCACCGGCGCGACGTAATAGTTCTGCGAGTCGAGATAGTTATAAAGAGTGTCGGCTTTCTTGCGGTTGATCTTCTCCATCGCTTCAAGTCCGCCAAGGGAAAGGATCCACTCGTAAACCAGTTTGGCGATGTAGATGCAGTAACAAGGAGGCGTGTTGTACATAGAGCCGTTGTCCGCCATCACTTTCCAGTCAAGCATCGTGGGCATTTCCTCTTTGGCATAGCCCAACATATCCTCGCGCACGATCACAACGGTAAGACCGGCAGGCGCCATATTTTTCTGCGCGCCCGCGTAGATAACGGCAAAGCGGCTGACGTCGACCGGCTCGGAGAGGATGCAGGAAGACATATCCGCGACCAACGGAATGTCGCCCGTATCCGGCACCGCGGCATATTTCGTGCCGTAAATGGTGTTGTTGTAGCAGACGTGGACATACGCCGCGTCGGGGCGGAACATATCGCGCGTCAGCGTGGGGATGTGCGTAAAGTTATCCTCTTTGCTCGTTGCGGCACACACCACGTCAAAGCCGAGTTTCTGCGCTTCTTTGAAGGCCTTGCCCGAGAACTGACCGGAAACGACGTAGTCGGCTTTTCCGGTGCGACCGATGAGGTTGAGCGGAACCGCCGCAAATTGCGTGGACGCGCCGCCTTGCAGGAAAAGAACTTTATAGTTATCCGGAATGTTCATCAACTGACGGAGAAGTTTCTCCGCGTCGGTGATGATGGCTTCATAATCCGGAGAGCGGTGAGACATTTCCATCACGGACATACCCGAATTTCCGTAGCACAGCATTTCAGCCGCGGCTTTTTCAAGAACCGGGACGGGTAACATAGAAGGACCTGCCGAGAAGTTGTAAACTCTGTTCATAATAACCTCCAAAAACCGATCGAACGGCGTTGTTTTTCTTTGCCTTCGGCAAAAATTTAACATTAAAATCATTATACGCCACTTTTTTCCTACCGTCAAGGCTTTCGCGAAAAAAATCTCGGCTTTTCGAAAAAATATGAAAACGCGGGCTTGCGAAAACCGCAAGCCCGCGCCGATCTCGCCTCACGGCGGGATCTTGGTCATTTGCGCCAACGGAGCGTTATGCCGTAAAACACGAATTCTTGGTTCGTTGCACTTTCGTCAAGAACGATCTCCATCTGAAAGATCGAAGCCGCGTACGCGGGCATACCGAAATCCACCAGTTCCCGCACGCCGTTGCCCGACAGATATTTGCCGCAAAGGCACTCGCTCTCGTCTTGCGCTCTGCCGTCCGACGCATAGAGGCTGTAAAAGACGAACGAACCGACCTTTTCATCGAGGACCACTTGACTTGGGAGCTTTGCCCCCGCACCCGCAAGCGAAACGCGGAAACGGAGCCGCACGGCGGGATAGGTCGCCTCTTCTCCGAAAGAAAACGTCGAAACGCTTTCGATCACATTGCGAAAGATCCCGATCTCCCCCCAGCCGGAAAGCACGGTCAGATGTTTATGATGCTCGCTGTCCTCCATGACGCCGAGCAGCGCGGAATCCACCATTTGGAGCGAAGAAACGTTACTTTGTTCCAGACAGTAGAGAAGATCCCGCGAAACGTCGTAGCCGAAGAAAGAGCCGCTCTCCTCACCGTTGGAAAAGAAATACAGTCTGCCGTCCGACGCCGCCGTGCTGTTGGCGGCGGGGAGCGCCACCATGCGGCGCACGACGGAACTTTCTTTGCCGTTTGAGACTGTGAGACCGGCGTCCGAGAAGTAACAGATCTTACTGCCTGCCACCGCAAGCGTGCCGCCCATACCTTTCGCCACACCGCGCAGCGGCGTGATCTCGGCAAAGGTACGCCCGGTGCCGATGCCTTCCACACGGATCGACGCGTTAGAGGTAAAGAAGATCGGTTCGCCGTTATATACACAGCCGCCCGTCACGTCTTCACCGACTTCCAGAACAAATCCGTCCTTGTCCGCGTCGAAAAGCCGCGTGTCGCCCATACAATCGTACATACCGAGCGCAGATGCGTAAATCTTGGTGCCGGCAAAACAATAGAGCCTGCCGTGATGCACAAACATACCGCGCACGTTCTCCGGGAAAAGACTGGTCAGCGTAATGGTGCCGTTCTCCGCCTCGGTGAAATAATCGGCGTCGCCGAGGACCGTGACCGTGTTGGTGGAAGAATCGACCGAGAGCACCTTGACCACCACGTTTCCGTGATACGGTTCGAGACCCGGCGTCGAATACGTAAGGCGCATATACTGCCCCGCGTGCAATCCCGTGATCTCGCTTACGGGGAAATAAAAGGTGTGACGGTTGGTTTCTCCCTCTTCGGCGTTTTCGACACCGCTCATGCGCTCTCCGTTGTCATAAGAAACGCTCAACGGGTATACCGCGTTTTGTTCGAAATCCAGCACCGACGCATATCCGGGAAGATACAGTTTGTTGTCGACCAGTGCGATTTGCGCGAGAGGCGCCGCGGAATTTTCCGCGCCGAGTTCCAAGTGTTGCAGGATATCGTATTCCGAAAAGCCCCAATACGCGTTTGTGATATCGCCGCTTTTGGATATAACGCCCGCGATCTGCGCGCCGTCGCTGAACGCGGCGACCGGCGTGCCGGTCACGCCGCTGACGTATTTGCGCTTGCCGCGGCGCTTTGCCACGGGCAGCGCGGCGGGATCAATCCCCAGCGCGTATGTTCTGTCGCACCCCTGACGATTGGTCTGCTTCACGTCCACGCCGTATCCGAGCAGAGTGGTGGTATCGTATTTTTGGGAAAGCTTCATCTCCGGCAATCTCATCCGATCACCTCCCGCTCACAAATGCGGCGCGGCGCGCTTGTCTTGAAGTTTGCCTTGTTTTTCATAGTTGTTCTCCTTTCACTGTAAACGGGCAAAACTGCCCTTGCGGGGATCTTATGAATCCTGCCCGTCGCTCTCCCCCGCATTGACGGCTTTACTGAACGCAATGTCGGCTCGGATCTGCTCGACAAGTTTTTCCTCGTCGAAAGGATGGTCGAACTCGGCGGCAAGCGCGCGCAGCCGTGTCAGCACGTATTGCAGTTTTTCCGCGCCGCTGTAAGTGGAAAACCGCTCCGCTTCGATTTCATATTCCCGCGCCGCTTCAAGCAACGCGATCCACGCCTTTGCGCTCCCCTCCTCCGAGCAAAACGCTTCGATCAGATTGTAGACAACGCACACGGCGTTGACGATGATGCCGAAAAAGACGCAAATCAGTTCCCAATTTGCCGTGATCCATTCAAAAAAAGCCATAATTTCTCCTTTTCTCACACAAAGGGATCACCGACAAAAGAGAGGATCAAAGGTAGCCGCCCGTGCGTTGATGCCAGCGCGCGAAGGCGCCGTATGCCTCGTTAAAAAGCGCGTGCGACGCGGCGTAAGAAGCATTGTCCCCCGAAACGAAGTCCATCATCGAAACAAGATAGATCCAATACAGCCTGTCAAACGGCGCGGGCACGCGCAAGGGCGCATCGTCCGCACGCGGCGCTACGGGCACGCTCTCGCGGCAGATCTCCACCGCCACCCTGCCTTCCAGTTCGTCGAGAAATCTCTTTTTGAGATCGTCTCCGATCAGGTGCGGGCGCATACTCGCCGTCAGCGTCAAAACTTCATTTTTGGTCATCGCACACCTCAAACCATATGCCGTTCCGACTCATTTGCGAAGCGCGTGGCTTCTTTTTCCATCAGTTCCGCGGTGCGCAAATCCTGAATTTCGGATTGATCGAGCAACAGCGCGAATTTGCGCCGGATGCGCGTCCAGACGCCGCGGCGAATGACGCAGTTTTTGCCGTTAATCGCCACGTAAACGTCGTCTTTGTACTTTTCGTTGTCGCGGAAAAGGCGGATCTCCACGTATTCGTTGAGCCACGCCTTTTGCTTTTCCAAAAACGCCTCGTCGGCGTTTTTGGGGGAAATCGGCTGCGGGATCTTCTCTTCCAGCGCGCGGATCTTCTCCTCATAAGCAAGGCGCATCGCTTCCATTTCGCGGCGCAACGCCGCCGTGCCGCTTTTCTTTTCTTCTTCCATCGGTAATCTCCTCTCTTATCCTGCCGCCGCGTTTGCGGCGGCTTTACTTACAGTTGTGCGTCAGTTCGCGCCGACCTCGAAAGTCGAAGCCGTTTCGATACGCACCATAAACGCCTCAACGAGGCGCGCCGCAACTTTGGTGGCTTTCCAACCCACGGTCGCACGCTGATTGAGCGGGTCGGCCGTACCGGCGGAACCGAGCTGCTTGACGATGTGCACAAGCCCGCCGCCCGTCAGTTCGGTGGTACCGTACGCGTTGTCGCCCATCACCAGCGTGGCGTACACGTCGCGGCCGGCAAGTCCGGCTTCGCCGGGATAGAGCATATCGCTTGCGGTGGTGACCAGCGCGGTAGAGCCCGCTCCGCCCGCGAGCAGTTCGCGGTCGAAGAAGAGGAAGTTGTCGCCCGAAGCGTTGTAGATCGCGCCCGTCACGACGGCATACTGCCAAGAACTCTCAGACGCGTCGAAAACGAGCACGGCGCGACCGATCATACTCTTCTCCGCTTTGATACCGCTCTCCGCGGTGCCGATCTTCAATTTGTACTTGGAGCCGGTGCCGTATCCTTCGCTCGCCTCGCCCGCCGTCTCCAACGTGCTGTAAGCGCCGGCAAGGCAGGAAACGGTGCGGGAGTTTTCGGTCAGATCCGGCGCGTGGAAAACTTTCGCCTCGGTCGATTCGACGAAGCGCACGCCTTCGATCATACCGATCTCACCTTCGTAAAGCTGCTTGGTGTCGCTGTACTGATGCGGGTATTTCCAGTTGGGATCGTTGGTCAGATCGTACGCGCAGTCGGGGTGGATGATGCAGGCATACGCGCCGTTGATCTTCTCCGCGTTCTGATTTTTCAGGAAACGCACGGCGCGTTTGATACAGTCCACCGACATATAGTGGTTGCCGCTCTCCTTGCCGCCCGTAAGCAGATAGCGCGCGTCCACGGCGTCTGCGCCGTATTGCACGTTGGTGCCCCCGCAAAGCACTTCGCGGGTGATGGTATCCAGCGTTCTGCCCGCTTGCGAGCCGAGCAGTTTGGTCGCCATCACAAGATTGTTGTCGATGGCGCTGAGCAGCAACAGGTCGGAAAACTCAACGTATCCGCCGTATTGATGCACGGTCGCTTCCACCACGCTCATATTGAGCGTCTGCCCCGTGGGCGTGACGCCCTCGGAGAGCGCGGAGGTCAGTTTGGGCAGGGGATCGTATTTGCGGAACTGAATGGTTTTGCCGCCGTTTTTCGGAATGGCGTGCTTTTGCGCGAACTGATCGTGAATGAGGTTCGGCTCGGCGTTGTCGATGAGGTAATCGGCATAATAGGTCTTCATCTCCTCGGAAAGACCGCTGCCCTCACCGTAAGGCGTGTTCGTGCCGCTTGCGGCGTTCGTGACGCCCGCGGTGGTCAGGACCGCCTCGTCCGCGCCGAAACGGCGCAGATCAAAAACAGGGGTTTCTTTTTTCATACAAAATCCTTTCTTTTTTCGGCAAAAAGATCAAAAGGTGATGGTCTCTCCCTTGGCGGCGCGGCGCGCCACTTCGGCGCGTTGCTCGCGGGAAAGACGGGCGGCGTCAGGCCGCAGCGCCCGCTCCCCTTCGCATTGCAGTGCGGATTCCGTCGGGCGAAGCCCTCTGGCACGTATGGAGGCGAGCAAAACTTGCTCGGTCTCTCTTCTCGTTGCCGCGACCGCCTCGGCGACGGCGGCGCGGATCCGCTCTTCCAGCGCGCGCTCTTCTTCGTCGGTAGGGGGCGTTGCCGCGCGGCGATCTGCCGACGCGTTTTTCTCATTTTCCGCCCGTATCGCCGCAAGGATCTCCCCTTCTCCGACTCCGTAGTGCGCGGCGACTTCCGAAAGGACGCCGCGCGCCGTTTTGAGCTCCTCCACCATTTCTTTTTGCTCTCGGAAACGACGGTTGAAGGTCTCCTGAAAATACGCCGTGAAAAGGTCTTTGTATTCCCCTTCCATCAGCGCACGGAACTCCTTCTCCCGCGTTTGTGCGGTGGACGTCTCCCCGGCGACGGGAGCGCTTACTTCCTCTTTGCCGCCCGCATTGTCTATTGCCCGCGGGGTGATCTCGGGCATCGCTTGTGCCTCACCCTCTCCTTCTTCACCGAAAAGGCGAAGAAAGTTCAAAACAAGTTTTTCCATATTCCCTCTCATTTCTCGGTGTGATGAACGGCGCACGACCACCCAAAATCCGATTGCCGATGTGTTTGCGCCGTTCATCGTGTGTGATTATACCACAGACCTTTTCGTTTGTCGTCAACTGCAAACGTCGCTTTCAATGCGCACGCTATCGGGGTATTGTTCGGCGATGAGCGAGAGTCCCCGCATCACCATCTGCCACCCCGCGCCGAGCCCGCCGCGGCAGGAGAGGAAGACCTCTCCCCTCTCCGTTTGCCACCGCACGTGACGGCAATCGGGCGAAGACGCCGCAAAATCCACCAGCGATCCGGTCAGCGCCGAAACGCCCGCACACACCGCGTCGCGCGCGGCGCCGGGCTCCGCGTGCCCCGAAACGACAAGGCGGTATTGACTGCCCCGTTTACGGGCGTAAACGCGGATCAAAGCCGCTCCTCCGCGCTCTTGCGAAGCGTCTCCACGCGCGCTTCCATCATTTTTTGCAAGTCCGCGCCGCTTGCTTTTTTTCGCGCGGTGCTCTTACCCGAAGTCGCCGCACGCGGAAGATTTGCTTTTACTTGCTCGCGCACGCGCTCAATGCCGGCAAACTCCATCGCCGAGAGCAAAATGCTTGCCGCTTCTGCGTTTTCGGGCTCGAAAACGCCCAGCGCGTACAAGTCGCGCAAAATCTCGTTCTGCGAAACGCGCGTATAAGGATCTTTGCGCTCCGCGTGTACGTCAATGTCGAAAATCGGCACGCGATCGCCCGACAGCATATTCCGATTGGAAAAAGCAATAAACTCCTCTCTTTCTCCCTCGCCGAGGATCCTGAAATAGCGTTCTTCCGAATAGAATTGCCGCACACAACCGATCATCAGGTGCGCGACGCGCACGAAGGCGCGGTAGGAGGCCGCCACGATGTCGCGCATCATTTTGCTGCCCGCCGCCTGCAAGGCGACGATGGCGGAAGCCGCCACAACGCCGTTGCTCGATTGCCCCTGCATTATGTCCCGGTTGAACGTGGTCACTTTCAGTTCGTCGATCTTGTCGTTTTTCAGTTCCCGCCAGATCGCCGGCAACTCGTCCACGCGGATCTGGCGGAGCCGCTCTTCGTCCACGTCGCCCTCCACTTCCACGATGCGCCGCGACAGATCGGAAAAATCCTGTTCGTTCACGCCGGTGTTCTTTTTGCAGAAAAAGCGCACCCGCGTTGCCCAGTCCATATATTCCAGCAAATTTCTGTCCATACGGTCGATGTAGGTCTGCGGGTCACGCGCCATGGCGATCACACCGAATCCCGTGCACTCGCCTTCGATGGGATAGAGGACGTCCAGCACAAACGGATATTTTCCGTGTTCGTACCAACCGTTTTCATACCCCTCTTCGTTCTCCGAGGCAAAGAGCACGTTGTCGCCGCTGAATTTGCAGTAATGCAGTACCGTGCGCCCGTCGGGAAGGCGCTTTTTGTAGTACCAATCCACCACCATCACCTGATCGGTGCTCGTTCCCTCGCCCGCCACGAAAAAGTCCACGGGCGAGCCTTTGCCGTCAAAATGCGGAAAGCGGGCGGCAAGAGAAGCGGCGTCGGTCTGCTCGATCATAAAGACCGAGCGCGAGTCTTCAAGATCCCGTACGCCGTTTTGCCAATAGAGATTCATCATCTCCACGCGCCGCACGTCGATATCGCCGATCCCGTTGTCGGTCGCGTTGTTCCAAAAAACGCCGTAGGCGCACACGCCGTGTTTGAGTTTGTACCACATATTGTCCGAATAGGTACTCTCGAAACCGTTGCGCTCCAAAATGACCGGCAGAATTTTGGAGAGCGCGGCGGCGTCCGCCGTGTCGCTCGGTTCTCTTGCGAGACAGGTGGCGGTCGGCATATATTCCATCATATCCGCGTGCTTTTGCATTACACTGTTGAGCAGCCACGCCGAACGCGGCGCGAAACGTTCGCCCGCTTCGCCTTTATGGGCTATGGGCTGTACGCGCAAACGGTAAAAAGCCTCTTCTTCCGCCACGCGGTTGTTAAAGGCGGCGCGTGCCTTGGCAAAGGTGTAGAGTTCTTCCATCGCCGCGCGGATCTGCGGCACATCGATCACTGTTCTTTTCATCATTCTTTCCTTTCTTTTTCTGTGTCGCGGCTCTCATACCGCGACGGATACACCGGGATCGGACGATCCAGGGGGTCAAGCATCGTCACACGCGGCGCGCGCGGCGCCGCTTCCGCGCTCATCGGCACCAACATCGCCATATAGCGCGTTTCGTCGGCGATGTGATCTTCCCCGTCGGAATCGACGTCTTCCGGATAGATCTTGCTGTATTGCAGGGTGGGCAGCGTGCGCAAAAACGCCGTACAGGTGCGGAAAACATAAAGCATCGGCACGCCGCGCGCGTCAAAAGCAAGGCGATTGTGCAACTGCATCCAGCCCGCGATGCGGCGATTGTCGCCGCGCTCGAAATAAATGCCGAAACGCTCTCCCGTGGCGGCGACGGACTCTCCGCGCGACGCGTCGAAAATAGCGGGGTCGGCAACGCCCGTTATGCGCGTGCCGCGCAGAAACGGGTGTTCTTCTTCGATGCGCCGGATCTCCTTGAAGATCTCCTCCGGCGTGTAGCGCACGCCCACGTTCGCCTCGCGCGGAGCACAGCCGTACAGCTCGAGAATGCGGTACAGCCTCCCGTCGCGGTCTTTTGCCCACCAGCCCACCGAAAAGGGGCGCGCATAGCCGAAATCGAACGAGCGATATCGTTGCCAATGCGCGGGAGGAGAAAATGGCTCGATCACGTGCGTGAAAAGTCGATCCTGATAGTGCGCGGGATCGTCCCGAAACTCCTCAAACACCTGCCCTTCGTACACGTTCCAATCGCCGTCGAGATGCGCCCGACGCTTGTGCAGGGGCAGGGCTTCCAGGCGCTTGACGTAATCGGGATCGCTTTGCATCAACACCGTGTTGTCATATACGCGCGCCGGAATAAACGCATACTGGGCGGGATCTTCGCCCTCGCGAAAGCGCCGATCCACAAACAGCCGCTTGATATAGGCGTGCCCGACGCCGCCCGGATTGCAGGTATAATAAATGCGCGGAGAAAAATCTTTTTTCGTGGTACGCAGTGAGGTGGAAATGAAGACCAGCCACTCCTCTTTGAAATGCGTCGCTTCCTCAAAACCGATCACGTCGTATTCCGCTCCCTGATATTGCAATACGTCCGCGTCGGAATCGCAATATCCGAGTGAGAGGCGCGACCCGTTCGGAAACAAAAAGCTGCGCTCCTCCTTTTTGTATTCCGCAAACCCCAAAAGTTCGCTCTGCAAGGGGAGCAGATGGTTTTCCCGCAATTCCTGCAAACTGCGCCGGAGAAGCAAAAGCCGCAATGACGGATAGCGCATGGCAAGCAGGACCATTTTACGGCGCATCGCCCAAGATTTTCCGCCGCCCCGCGCGCCACCGTAAGCGGTGTAGCGCGCGCGGGAAAGGAAAAACTCGCGCTGTCGGGGATTGGGCACTTCTCGCCGCAGTTTCTCGAAGATCGGCGCGTTTTCCGCTTTCGACGGTTTCTTTATTTGCTCCATTCTTCGATCTCCCCCTCAAAGCGGACCGTGATCTCGCCGGGGCTCGGATCGCTTGCCGCCGCGTTGCCCGCCTTGCCGCAGGCGCGGTCGAGAATGCTCTCCGCCGCTTTGATCCGCAGTTCGGTCTTTTGCTCCTCGTCCCGCATCAGATCAATGAGAAACGCCACCGCTTCCGGTGATTTTTCCGCCAGAAGTGCCCGCACGGCGGCAACGTTTCCCCCGCTTCTTTTTTTCGCTTTCGGGGCGGGCACCGCTCACGCCTCCGTCTTCTCTTGCGGCTCGAAAGTTACCGTATAGGCGTCACCCGCGTCGGTCGTGCGACACCCCCACGCCGAGAGCAATGCCCGCACGGCTTCCTTCTCGATCTTCACCGTGCGCGCCCCCGAAAAAGGCGCTTCCCCGCAAGGCACGCCGTTCCCGCTCGTGCCGCCGAGATCAGGCGGCGCTTTTTTCATCTGCGGATCTTCCCCCGCCCCGCCGCACGGCGTCGATTTGCCGAAAAGCGCGAAAAACAGCAATGCGTGCAGCAGCGCGCGCTCTTCCGCGTATCCGGCGCGCTCTTCTTCCATCTTTTGAATGTAACGGTCGCGCCACGCGATCATATACGCCGCGCGATCGCCGTCGCGCAGGCGCTTTCGCTCTCCCGCGATTTTTTGTATGTCGCTCATACAAGACTCCTTTCATAAAAATCGTCCATCGCGCATTTGAACGGACATTTTGCGAAATTGGTGGGGTGCGCGCAATAGGCGTACACCACGGCGCGGCGCGCTTCTCGGTCGGGAAAATGAAAACTCCCGCACGCGCAATAGGTCACACCCGCCTTCTCATAGCGGTAATAGGGACACATCCCTTTGATCGGCATTGTCTCCTCCTGTCGTTCTGATTTTGGGACTATCTTGCCATAAAATATATCGCCGTTCCCGCAAGCGATATATTTTGCCCCAGCGTTTTCGTCTTACTTTTCCGATCCGGAAAGTCGCCGCGTTTCCGATTTTGGAATTTTCAAAACGATTTGTTTCATTTTTGGGACGATTTTAGTATAGATCATTTCCGTTCTTTTGTCAACCCTAAAACCAAGAAAAAATATGAACAAATTGTAAATCTGTTCTATTTTTGTGACATTTTGCTTGACAGACGACAAAACGCCTGCTATACTGTAAGCAGGGATACAATATCCGAAACAAGATGGAGGCACCGAAATGACCGTTTCCGAGCGCATCTTTGCGCAAATGCAAAAAATGCGGCTCTCTTATGGAGAGTTGGCGGAAAAGACCGGGCTTGCCAAATCCGCCGTACACCGTTACGCCACGGGGCAAACCGACAAGATCCCCACCGAGGCGCTTGAAAAATTAGCGCCGGTTCTGGGCGTCACGCCCGCCTATCTCATCGGTTGGGAAGATGCCCCCCACACGCTTGCCGCGCATTTTGAAGGCGAGGATTTCACCGCCGAGGAACTGGCGGAGATCGAAAACTTCGTGCGCTTTGTCAAATCAAAAAGGCGGAACGGATAATGGTTTACGAACATTTACTCGATGAAGCAAGCGAAAAAGGGCTCACCGTGATCGAGCGCTATCCCTTCTCCTCCCCGCGCATTCGCGGACTTTGCTGTGACGACACCATCGCCATCAGCGCGTCGGTGGACACCGAGGCGGAGCGCACCGTCATTCTCTGCGAGGAATTGACGCACGCCACGCAAACGGTCGGCAACATCCTTTACGACAATCGCTCCGAGCATCGCGTGCGAGAGCGCATTTTCGACCGTCTTGTCGGGAAAGAAGGCCTTGTCCGCGCGGCAACGGCGGGTTGTCGCGAGGCGTGGGAATTTGCCGAATGGTTAGGTGTCCCGCAAGAGTTTTTCGCCGCCGTGATGGAAAACTACCGCCACCGCTACGGCACGATCACACATTATACCGGAAGCGAGGGAACTTTTGCCCTCTCCTTTGAACCGACGCTCCGCGTGCGCCCCGTGCGGCGCGCGAAACGCCGCACGTCCACGCGATGACAGAAAAGAAAACCGTCTTCGACCTATGGTCGAAGACGGTTTTTTATTGTTTGGTATCAGCCGACGATACCGGAACGCTCGATGCCCTGCACCAAATATCTCTGACAGAAGAGATAGAGGATAATCAAGGGCGAGCTGGCAAGCAGACCGCAGCCATAGCGCATCGCGCGCGCATAGCGCGCGCTGCCGCCCGTTACGTTTTTATAGATCAACTGCAACGAGGGAAGCGGTATGGATTGAGCTACGTTCGTCATCAATACCGGTTTTGTGGTAGCGAAGAACAGCGGAACATAGAAATCATCCGTCCACTGCCAGCAGAACGAGAAAAGGAACACCGTGATCATCATCGGGACAGACAGCGGCAGGATCACCTGCACGAACGTGCGGAAGGTGTTGGCGCCGTCCAGATATGCCGACTCTTCCAGTTCGTCCGGCACGCCGCGGAAGAACTGACGCAACATAAAGATGTAGAGTCCGTTCTTAAAGGCGAGACCGCACGCAGACAAAATGAGAAGCGGCGCGACGGTTTCCATCATATTGAGGCCGTCCTGACAGCCGTAAGGCAAGATACGGATCTTCGACAAAACGGTATTCAGCCAGCCGATCTTCGAGGTAAGTCCTCCGGAGAAAAACTTAAAGATACCGAAAATATCGAAATAACGGAAACGATAATAGATCGCCGATTGCAGCGTGCCGTGCGGGATCGCAAGCGTCAAAATAACGGCAAAGAAGACCGCTTTGGCACCACGAAACTTGAATTTGGCAAGTCCGTAGCCGATAAGACAGCAGGAAAACGTCTGCAAGATCGCGCAACCGAGCGACAACCCCAGGGTGTTGAAGAACATTTTGACATAGTGAATGTCACGAACGATTGCCTTATAGATGCCGACCGAAAGATGTTTGGGAACGTTGACCACGGTGGAGTCCACAAAATCTTCGGGGGCGGTAAAGGAACTTGCGATCATCGTGATGAACGGCTCGATCACCACAAAGGCGATGCCCACCAGCAAGAGAAAACGGAAGATGAACCACGCGGCGCGTTTCAAAAAATACGTCGAAAGATATTTCGCTTTCAGACGCTCCGAAAGCGCGGTGCGCTCAAACTCCACGCGGATCTTGTTTTTGCTCTCGCGTTTGACAACGGGTTTGCTATCCATATTTTGTGTCATATCATTTCCTCCTTTCTCAATCTCTTCTCTGATAGAAGACATAGGCGGAGAAAATGCCCGCCACAGCGCCCACGATCAGCAACACCACAAGGAAATACATCCAGCCCATTGCGGCGCTGATGTGTTTGGCGTTCCTCACCGCGGAAGCATAGGTATCGGTGATCACGTTCATCACGGAGTTGGAATCGGTGGTAAAGTTGTCGATGATGGTATACACGCCGTTCACCAGGATCATCGGGCTGACCATCGGAAACGTGATCTTCCAGAAAGTTTCCCACGCGGTCGCGCCGTCGATCTGACAGGATTCATAGATCGCGGGAGAGATGGATTGCAGTGCCGCAAGGAAAATGAGGATCTGCACGCCCGAACGGTTGATGATGCTGGCAATGCTGCTCACCGCCGATACGATATACGTGATGAGCCCCGAGCCGAAACCAAGGCTGTCGAAAATGTTGAAGAGCAATCCTTCAAGCGCCATATCCGAAGCGCTCTTTGCCGCTTCCGATTCCATACCGAGGTCCATAGACGTCCCCGAAAAGGCATAGGAAGTGGTGAGAATGGATTCCATAAGACCCGTGGAAACCACCACAGGTAGGAAGAAGATGGCACGGAAGGCGGCGCGACCGATCATTTTCTGATTGAGGATCACGGCGATAAAGAGCGAGAAAATGATGATCGCGGGAATGTCAAACGCCATCTCTTTGAGGCCTTTGATCAGCGTTTGCACAAAGTTTGCCTCTTCAAAAAGCGCGCTTGAGTAGTTCGCCCAACCGACAAAGGTTTTTGTCAGCGTGCCGCTGACCACCTTGTAGTTGTAAAGGCTGTACATAATGGATTCGTAAATGATCGGCACGTAAAGGAGTACGAATCCGATGGCAAAGGGCAGAACAAAGAGCCAACCCGCGCGCGCTTTGCGGCGGTCAAGGGAGGCGATCTTTTTCTTTTTCTTCGGTTCCGGCTTCATCATAGCCGGCGCTTTGACTTCGCTTGTCATAATCGTTCCTCCCTTCATCAGTAATACACCACGGCATAGCCGTAACCGGAGATCGAATATGCGACGCCGCGATAGGTGGTTTGCACCGCGTAGTCGTTAAAGTTGAGGAGCAGCGTCTTGAAAGGCGCGGCCGCGCTGTCGCCGTAAGTAATGGCGATCACTTTATTGTCCACCGCATATTTGGATTTGGGCGGATCGGGAATGACCGCGTCCTCATCCTCCTCGACGTCTGTGGGCGTTTCCGGCTCGGCAGGCGGTTCAACGGGAGCGGCTTCTCCCGTGCTACCGGTCGTACGGCTCTTTTCTTCCAGCGCCGGAACGTTGATGTACGACGTTTCGGGCGTTGCTTCCACGTAGAGCCCGTCGATCACAAGCAAACGAATGTAGGCACCGTACAGATTTTCCACACCGAGCTTTCCTTCGTAAAGCGCGTCCAACTCGGCGTTGCGCACCGCGTCGTCCGAGCGGAAGAAATCGGCAAGATCCGCATCCGCCACGACGGTATCGTCGCCGACGGCGGTGATCGCCGCGTTCAGCGTTTCGACGGCGGCATCCGGCGTGTCGATATAAGCGTCACGATCGGTGTCGGCAAGCGTCAGATCGGTGCGTGCACGGTAGGCTTTGATGAAGTCAACGTATGCGGTAATCGCGTTGGAAAGGCTGTTTCTCGCATCGGCGACAAGCGTCGCGTCGGCATTGACCGAAACGAGATAATCGTATGCCGCTTTGGCGTTTGTCAGGGTTTCCGCCGCTCTGGTGCGGTAATTCTGCGCGTTGGTATGCGGATTGATCACATACATTTGCAGTTGTTCGGCAAGTTTTTCGGCGTCGTTGGTCACGTCCACGCCTGCCGCAAGATCATCCAGGCACTTCTGCCACGCGCGATAGAGATAGCGGCTTGTTGCCACTTCGATCTTCGCCACGCGCTGACCGTTCATCAGAGCGATCAGATTGTTCACTTCTTTCTTCGCCGCGTCGATGCTTCCCTTTGCGTCGGCAACGGTATCTGCCGCTTTGCGGAGCTCCCGCAGGGCGTCCAGGCGATCCTGCTCGATCTTCTCCGCAATGGCTTGCGCCTGTGCGCGCGCCTCATCGGCAATGTCAAGCAGCAATTCGTCCGCGTCCGGGATGCGGCTGCTTTCCGAGAGGAACTCGTGCCCCACGATCAGTTTCGTCTGTACGTCAAAGAGAACGGCGTTGAGTTCCGTATAGAGGTCGACCAAGCGGGACTGCCAAATATCATATCGCACGGAGTAATTCTGCGAGAGCAGTTCGTCCTCTTTGAGGAGTTCGGTGTTGGCGGCGGAGAGAACGAAATATGCCGAAGCGCCGTTTTCCATCGCTTTGAGCATCGCGTATTTCAGGTCGCCCTCCATATTGAAGGCCGATCCGGTAAACTCCACGTATCCGTGCAGCACGACGCCCATAAAGGGAATCGACGCGTATTCGGAATTATACCGGCTCGAATCCGTCGGCACGCCGAGGATATGATCCGCAAGCGCGAAGGTATACGCGTTGCCGCCCTCGATCATCACGTTGTAGTTCTTATCTTTGAAGTACGCCAGCGTTTCCTGTACATAGGTTTTCGCTTCCTCACGGAGCACGGTTTTGTTCTCGTCAAAGTCGGAGTTCAGTTCGTTGCCGAGCATACCGAGCGAAATGCCGGAAGCGTTTTTGTATTTGGCGTATTTCTTTTCCAGTTTCTCATAGAAACGGCTGTACATTGCGGGCGAAAGCACCATTTGATAATAACTGACCATCGCCTGCTGCGTCGCGGAATAAACGCGACGCGTGGTATAGCGGTTGTCGATCGTACGCGAGGCGTCTTTCTTCATCCGCACGTCGTTGCCGCCTCTGCCGCGCGAGGTATATACGAAATCGAAATCGGGATATACGCCGAAATCTTTTTCCTCCGCGTATTTGGTCAGTTTCTTGAAGCCGGATTTGCCGCCCACCGCGCTCTCCCATTTGAGTTTGTAGGGCGTGTCGGCGTAAAGACCGCCGTTGGCATATCCTTTGAGGCGGAAATTGACGTTGGTCACGCCGTTTCCGGCAAGATAATCGTACATTTCCGCCACGTCTTCAAACGAAGTGAGCGCCACCGAAACCGTCACGGGCATCGACATCACCTTTTTGATGGTGTCCATACAACCGAACGTTTCAATGTAGAGCGGGATCGAATCTTTCACGTCGTCCGACGTCAACCGTTCAAAGCCGTTGTCTTTCGCGTCGAGATAGTCGCGATAAGCGCACGCCATACCCATCCAGGTGCATTCATAATAGGAGGTCAATCCCGCGTTCTGCGCCAACGTGTCGTCCGAAAGGATCGTGTAACGCAGTTTATAGTCGCCGGTATAGCGGCGGCAGGCATACACTTTCCAGTTGGAGGCTGACAAGTCGTTTTGTCGCGTAATAAAGGACGCCTGCACTGCGGCGTGCTGCATTTCCGAGGAGTGAGAGGGCTCGATAGACGCCAGTGTATCGCCCTCTTCGATCACCGCGAAAAATCCGCGGCTGATGCCTGTCGCCTCATCGGTCTCCACCTGCCCGAAGACAGGCATACGCATCGTTTCGCCGCGCCGCCCGGCGATTTTGCCGAAATCATAGAGCGCAAAATCTTTGCCGTACACACGCACCGCGCGGTCGACGATCGGCGTGCCGAGAGAGTACAACGTACCGGAACCGTCGGGAATGAAGGAATACCCTTCGTTCGTGCGCAAGCTGGCGCCCATATAGGGCAGGATCTTCAATTCCGTGATGCGGTATGCGCTCTCGTCATAGCGCAGTCCGTTCGCGGGAAGTGTCACCGACAGTCCGTCGCCGTTCAGCGTATATTCAAGCGCCAATTTGAAGACAGGCGGCGTCACCGAACTCTCGACATACTCCGTCTCGTCGTGATCGTTGTCCATCTCCTCAAAGCTGTAGTTGGGGAGATATTGTTTGACATATTCTTCGATTTCGCGCATCTGCGCTTCACTCGCACTGGTATCGAAAACGTAGATTTCCATCGTTTTCTTTTTCAGCACCGGGAAAGCGGCGGCGTGCGCTTCGTTTTCGGAAGTGTATTTGCGATAGTAGCCAGAAAACTGTTTATAGGGCCACGAGCCCTTGCCCGCGTTTTCCGCAAACTCTTTGAGCAAAGCCTCAAATTTGGAAGCTTCGATCTGCCGAGGCAACAGAATGCGGGAGGAAACTTCGCCGATGGCATATTCCACACGCACGCCGTTGCGAATCGGTTTGATCGAGATCTGGTCTTTGAGCGCCGCGTCAAAGAAACTGGTCAACACGGTTTCCTGAGTGGAATTCTGATTGCTGGTATAGGTGAGGCGGATCTGCGACATCAGCTCGTAGCGCACCTCTTCATACGTCAGCGCTTCGCTGGTCCCCATATCCCAAGGGTTGGTAAAGAGGATCTCGCCGGTGGCGTTTTTACGATAAGCGACAACGCCGAGTTTGGCGTCGCAATACAGCGAATACGCGCCGTTGTCCGCCACCTTTTCCATAGCGGCAATGCGCTCTTCGGGAGAGGAATAGACCACTTTGGTATAATCGATCGCCGGCGCTTCCTCGTCCTCTGCCGCCGCGGGCAGGATAAAGAGCGGCAACATCCCCACCACCATCAACGCAGTCAGCAGGATACAAAACAAACGGGTTTTCAAATTGGTTTTCATTTTGTTCTCCTTTCTGCGTTAAATTCGGTAGGTCACTTCTGTGACGATGTTGCGGACAAAACTCACCATATCCATCACAAGAGAGGTGAAGAGGATCGCCAAGAACATAATGAACGCCATACCCACGATGGTGCCGAGCGTCGTCACCAAGTTCTTCGGCACGGTATATCCGTGCGTCACCATCATACCGAAGAAGATGAGGAATCCGGTCCAAATGAAGCCGAGCGTCACGATGACGGAGAGAATGTCGGTTTCAGCGGAGGTGACGAAGTTGGAAAGCAACGTGGTGGGAATGACTGTCAGCACCAGCGGGAAGAGCGAATAGCCGATGCCGATAAAGATATCCTTGAAACTGCCTTCGCCTTCAAACAGGGTGGTCAAGCACCAGTTGGCAACGGCAAACAGCATAACCGGCACCACCACGACAAGCAGTTGCATAAAGATCGTGGAGTATTGCCCTTTCGGGTTCATCACGTAGCCGCGACCGACACTGCGGTAAAAGAGTGCGATGACCGCAAGCCCCATCATCGTCAGCGCGCCGCGGATCGAGCCGCGTTTCTCGTGTTTCAGGTCCCAATAGCCGTCAAACGGGTGGAACATCAAGTGGAAGACAAAGAGTATTTCCTCTTTATACGTCCGTTTGCCCGCCGTGATCGAAGCCCTTTTGTTGACTTTCGCCGCATAGCGTAAGAATCTGCCGATACCGAAGCACAGCAATCCGATCGCAATGGGAATGAGCAGGAAGAATTTTGCCATCCACTCCTTGCGCAATTCCTTATACGCGTCGGAATAGTTGTCGACGTCGTAGGCGGACTTATAGTATTTGAGCGCCTCCGCGTATTTGCCGCTGCGGAACAGCGATTGACCGATGCCGATATAGGCGGCGTCATAGTTGGAGTTGCGCATCAGGATCTCTTTCCAATCCTCAATGGCAAGGTCGTAAAGACGCTCGTTTTGATGATGCAGCGCCTGGATCAGCGCGTCGCCGTACTCGGTACGGTTAAAGACCGTGATCCGCTGGTTGGTGTTGGAGCCCGAAAGCACCAGCATCGTGTCCTCCTGATAAGCAACCGCGCGAATGTCTTCCAAGTTGCCGAGCTGCGTGCCCTGATCGCCGAACGCGAAGAGCAGGTTGCCGTCGTAATCATACGTATAGAGTTTGTTGCGTTTGGAGTCCACGATGGTCCAAGTCTGCTCCGGACCGCAGGCGACGTCGGTGATACGGGAAACACCGTCGTACGTCTTATTGTATTCGTTGATATAATCTACCTCACCGGCAGGCGGCCAAAAGCCGTTGCGGCGCATGATCTCGTCACCGGCGGGGTTCAGCAGTTTACAAGGCGCGTAAAGACCGCTGGTGCTTTGATTTTTGATGGCGCCTTCCATTTTTTTGACCAACTCGGAGGCGTAGATCGTCACATAGATGAATCCACGCTCGTTGATGTCGATGTTATTATAAGGATAGGAAATGACTGTCACGTTACGCGCGCGCTGTTCCGCGGTCTGAAAGCGCTTCCAGATCTGCGCCCACACCGAAGTGACGGATTGCTGCGCGCCGATAAAGCCGGTAAACTCGCCTTTATCGGTCATCACGATGATACCCTCGTTGGTTTCGGAGGAAACGACAAACAATCTGTCATAGCGGTCCACCGCGATAGCGACCGGCCAATAGATGGCGTCTTGCCCGAAGAGTTCGGATTCCGGCGCTTCGATCACCGAGTCAAACTCGCCCGAACGCGTGAAAGTCAGAACGCGGGAAGCCTCGGTGTCGCACACGAAAATGCGCCCCGCATATTTCACTTCTCCGCCCTCATAGCGGTCTTCCGTCACGAAAACGCCTTGCGGTCTGTGGAAGGTGTCCAGTTTTCCCTGGTCGTTGATAAACGTGGAAATTTCAAACCGCACGCGATAGTAGCGGTCGAGGCAAATGACGCGGTTTTGGTCCGTATCCGCAATGTACACGTTGCCTTCATTATCCACGACAAGGTCGCTCGCATTGCTGATTTTCTGCGTCAATCCCATTGCCGCCGCGTCGATGGTTTTCACCGCCGTGTAGGCGTCGGGAGAATACAGCGCCTTGCCTCCGATCGAATAGGTATATGTCTGATAGGCTCTTGCCGCTCCCACCGGAACGGAAGCGATCATCAGAAAGACGAATAGCAGACAGAATACCGAAATCAGTTTTTTCACTGTTATTCCCCTTTCTTAGTCTTTCATACCGGACGAACCCATCGTCTCGATAACGTTGGATTGCGAAATGACGAACACCATGATCGGAACCAGCATCATAATGACCATCGAAGCGGCGTGTGCGCCGGCGCGCTTGATACCGCCCGCCATGATCTGACCGATGGCGTAGTTGAAGGATTTGAGCTGTTCCGAATGGATATAGATCGAAGATCCTTTTTTCCAAAGATCCTGGAACGAATAAATGATCAGCGTGAGCCAAGCGGGTTTGACCATCGGCATCGCGATCACCCAGAAGGTGCGCAGTTCGCTCGCGCCGTCAAGGCGCGCCGATTCCAGCACCGCGTCCGACACGTTGGTCTCCATAAACTGTTTCATCAGGTAAAGACCGAGCGAGGTCGCCCACGCGGGCACGATGATCGCCCAGTACGTATCCACCCAGTGCAGCGCACTCATAATGATAAAGGAAGTGATCGCCGTCACCGTGGAGTGGAACATCAGCGAAGTACGGACGGTTTTGAACATTGTCTTGCCGCCCGGGAACTTGATCTTCGCCATCGCGTAAGCCGCGAGAGAGGAGAAGAAAAGGTTTCCGCAGGTGCCGACGACCGAGGTAAAGACCGTATTGAAAATGTAACGGGAGAACGGCACCCACGAGGTGTTCATTAAGGTAAAGAGATCTCGATAGTTTTTGAACGTGGGGTGACGCACGATGAATCTCGGCGGGAACATCCAAAGTTCATCAAGCGGTTTGAGGGATTGCAACACCACGTAAAGCATCGGCAGGAACATAAACGCGCCCAAGAGCGTCAGCACGATGGTGATGCCCGTATCGCCGCCGGCGGAGCGGTTGAGTACGACCTTGTGGTTTCTTGTTCTTAATTTTCTTGACATATCACGAACCCACCTTCGACAGCATTTTCTTGACCAGCATATTGGATCCGATCATGATGGCGAACAGCACAACGGCGATCGCCGAAGAATAACCGACCTCAAAACGAATACCGCCGTAATCGTCGAGATGGTGCATAATGGTATGCGCCGCGTAATCCACAGAGGGGAAGCCGGCAAGGTCCGTCACCACGCCGCCGAAGCCGAATGCCGCGGTAATGGACATGATCGCGCCGAACATCAGCTGCGGGCGCATCGAGGGCAATGTGATATACCACAACTCCTGCCAACGGTTTTTGACGCCGTCCACCGCGCCTGCTTCGTACATCGAGTGATCGATGCCCTGCAAGCCGGCGATAAACGACAGGAACGAGGTACCGAGAGACGTCCAAATGGCGACCACGATACACAGCGGCATAACGTAGGAAGCATCCTTGAACCAGTGTATCTCTTTTGTAATGAGTCCCAAATTGAGCAACGTACCGTTCACCCAACCATAAGAGTCGCTCGAGAAGAGCGTGCCCCAAATCAGGTACACCTGACCGGAAATGGAGGGGGAATAGAAGACCAGCGTCACGGCGGCGCGGATCTTGGGAGGCAGCTCGTTGATGAACCACGCCACAAGCAATGACATCAAATACGAGGCGGGGCCCACGATGATGGCGAAAATGAGGGTGTTTTTGCAGGCGATCACGAAAATATCGTCATCAAGGAAGAGGCGGATGTAGTTATCGAGGAAGACGAAATCCGGCACTTCCAAAAGGTTGAAGTCCGTAAAACTGACCACGATCGAAAGCAGCACGGGAATCACGGTAAAGAGCGTAAAGATGATCATATAAGGCGCGACCATAAAGTAAGCGACCTTGTTGCGCTTTATCTCTTTCCACGTCCATTGCGCTTTTGTCATATCAGAGCGGATAACCGCTTTTTTCTTTGACATTGTTTCTCTCCTTATCGCGCAGAATTATAATAAATGTAACCGTTTCAGCGATTGAGCACTGCGGCGGCACGGCGGAGCGCCGTGATGGTGGAAGCAAACGCCTGCGCATTGACGCTCTCAAACGCGGCGGCGGCATTTTCCAGCGCCACCGAGTTTTGATCCTCAATGCCTTCGCGCATCATCGAATATGCCAGCGCGGCGGCGTTTTTCGTTCCGTCGTCCATATGCTTCGTATCGCTCTTGTAAGCGTCTTCCGCTTCGTCCAAGCGTTTGGACGCCAAAGTCTGACCGATCTCCAGTGTTTCCAGATCAAACTCGGCACGCTTGCGCGTAATTTCCTTGTTGATAATGGTGATATAACTCTGCAATTCCGTAACGGGGTCGGCGTTATCGTTGAGCGCCGCAAGGAAAGCGAAGTTGGTATAACGGTCGATGATATAACTGCCGGGATAGTTCGGAATGGAGGCAAGATTGCGGAACTGATAAGAAAGCTGCGTATATTCCTCGTTGGTCCATGGCATCTGGTCAAGCGCCTTGATGTTGGCGGTGGCGTGTTTTGCCGAAGGACCGATGATGGCGACCATCTCGTTGGAATAACTCGATTGACAACGCACGCCCGCGTGCCATTTCATGAACTCCCACGCACGGGCTTTCCGCGCCTCGTCTTTTTCCAGTCCGGAGCCCGCCAACATCACGATGGCGGAAACCGAGGACACCGAAACGTTGTTGATATAGGTATTGCCGTCCGCGTCGACCTGCTCGATACCGGGCATCGGCAGGAACTGCCAGAGACCCTTGATCTCGGTGGCAAAGACCGTCAAGTGGTTGTAGGTGCCGTTATAAGCGGCAAAACCGATCGGCATTTCGCCGGTGCGGAAACGGTTGGCGAAGTTGTAATCATAGGGGAACGAATACATCGTAAAGAAGTTGCACATCGTCTCAAAGGCTTCAAGACCGACGTTGGAATCCAAATTGATGCGCATACCGTTATCGGCAAAGAGTTCGCCGCCCATTTGATAAAGGAACACTTTATAGTCGGTGTGCATACCGATCTGCATGTTGTTTGCCTGCAAGATCGGGATCGCCGCGAGAATATCGTCCCACGTCTTCGGAATGTCGATATTCAGGTTGGCGAGGATATCCTTGCGCACGAACATCATATTGAAGTTCTGCGTTTCGGGAATTCCGTAATAATGGAAGTCGCCCGCGGCGTCCGCGATACCCAGCACCATCATTGCCGCTTCGTTAAACTCGGCGTTGGGATTGACGATCGGTTTGCCCGCCTCGTCGTAAACCTTGTTGAAATGTTCGTCTACCTTATAATAAAGCGCGAAATCTTCAAACCCTTCCATCCTTTCGATGGGCAACAGGGCACCACGGATGGCGTAGTTGATCACGTCGCCCTGCCCCACGCCGATATAGACGTCGGGGCCCATACCCGCGAGCACCGAGGGGAGCAACGTGCCGCCCGCGACAAGTTTTAGGTTGACGGTGGTACCGAGCGCGCTGTTGGGAGAATAATCGTTGTTGATCAGGTTGCGAATGACCTGCGCCTGGTCACGACCGTACGCAAGCCATACGTTGATCACGTGTTCGCCCTCTTCGTCTTCGACCGTCGCGCCCATACGGTTATAGTTGCGGAAGAAAGACATAAAGAAGCTGCGGATCTCGTGCCAAAGCGAGGCAAAGAATTTGGCGCGTGCGCGGGGAGCCTCGCCTCCCTCCGGCTGAATGATCAGATAATCGAGTTGAAGCGGTTGCGTTTTGGCGTCGCCGAGCCAGGTGCCGAGCGAGCCGATATAGGATTTGAGTTGTTCGAGATATTTGGCGACCTGATCCTCGTCGCTGCCCATACGGGTGAGGAGCCACGCCACTTTTTCAAGCGTTGCCACGTTGGAGCTCTTCTGCCCCGCGATCGCGGCAAGTTCCGCCGCGACGCCGGTCGTTTCACCGGTTTCGGGATCTTGATAATACAGCGCGCGCGCTTGCAGAATCATATCGATCATCACGTCGGGCATCACGCGCGAAAAGCCGTATTCACGGGTTTCGTCGGGATCGGCGCCCGTCAGTTTGATGATGGCGAGATAGTCTTTGTTGACCGCGGTCAGGATATGCTCCACGCGGCGGACGATATCGCCCATCGAACCGAGCGTCACTTCCATCTCGATCGTATATTCGACGCCCGCTTCAAAGTAAAAGCTGTACGCAAGCGGTTTTCCGTCGGCGCCGGTCGTGCCGTCGTTGAGGAGCGTGGATTGCCAGTTGCTGTCATAGTTAAAGCGGAGTTGGGAAGCCTCAAAGAAGGGAATCGAACCGTCGTAATAACCAAGCGATCCGGGATCCGCCCCGTTGCTTGAAATGTACAGCGAGCGGCAGGTGTACATACCGTCCAGCACGTTCTGACGGTAGCGAGCGGCGATATTGTACATACCGCTGCTGTTCACTTTGAAGGAATAGCGCACCCACTGCCCCGCCGTCTGCCATTTTTCACCGCCGATGGTGTTCAGCACCGTGCGGGTGGTGTCGGCAGGCATCGTGGCGGCGTCGGTGCGATCCTCGATGGGATACACCGTCTGCGTGGAGGACGCGGCGGCATACTCGGCTTGGATCGTAATGGAATCCTGACCGGCGCCCTGCCCCGCATAGCGCGCAAGATACTGCTCATAGGTAACAAGGTCGGTGTGCGGCACCAAGCGAATGCGACGGATCGTCATCGGCTCGTTGACCGCTTGCAGAGAAAGTGTCTGGGTGCCCGCCTCGAAAACGAACTCAAAGCTTTCGGCGTAAAATCCGTCGGCGTCGCGCAGCTCGTAGGAACGCCATTCGGGCGATTGCACCATATCGGGGCGGAGTTCGTTGCGGTCGATATCGCTCGCAAAGAAGCGCACGGTGTATTTATCGACGTAAGCGGTCATCGCGGCGGTCCAAACTTCCGGTATCGTAAGCCGAGCGCCGAAATCGGTTTTCTCCGCGTCGGCAAAGCCTGCCGCGACAGCTTCGTTGTAAATGGTTTCCGGCGAGATCTTGCCTTTCGTATCCCGCACTTCCGCCGTGATGTAATTGTTCTTCCAAATCTTCGGCAGCGTGATGTAGCGCGCTTCGGCAAAGGGGATCTCATCGTTGATTTTGAGAATACGCTCGATCGAAGCGACTTTCGCCACGTCGGGCCAATATTCGATCACGATGCTGTATTTCGCCGTTGCGGGAATGTTCACCTTCCAAGTGACCGTTCCGACCGTGGGCGTGTAAAGCCCGACGGAGCCCTCCTGCGTCGCCTCGTGCACGGGTGTGGTGCCCAGCGTGGAGAGTTCGGGATCGTATGCCGTGCCCTCTATGACGATCTCCTCCGTTGCGCGGGGAATATCCGCCATATTGGCGCGATAGGTTTCATACGAAATCGCGTTCAATTGCTTTTTGATCTCTTCCGTCGTCGCGTCCGTCACGGATCCGCCGGTTTCAGCCGACACGCCGACGGCAAAGACACCGCCGAGCAAGAGAGAAACGGCAAGCAGAAGCGCCAGCAATCTTTGAATTCGTTTGCTCTTCATATTTTCCTCCTCCGGTGGACGGGGAACTCCGCGCCCCGCCCTTCTGACATTGCCGAAACGCGGGAAAAGCCGCATTCCGCAATCAAGGCACGCCTTGCGGCGCGCCCTGCTGATTGCTCCCATTTTACCATATGGCAAGCATAAAAGTCAAGAATAAAATTCGCGCCCATACGCGCTCACGCGCGTATGGGCGCTCTCTTTTCGAGCGCGCCGCACGCGCGCTTTTTTTGGTTGCAACATTTCACCGTTTTGTCACTTTGAGCACATTGCAAAATGTCGTTCTTTAAAAAGTAAATTATATTTACCGCAACAAAATACCATTGCTCTTTTTATGCGGTCGTATCGTCTCTTTCCGTCGTTTTTCACAAAAGATTCAAAATCCCGTCAAGATGTGTAAATTATATTTAACTCCTCTCGGCATTCTCCCTGCTTCTTCGCGCTTTTTCGCCGTCTTTTCGCAAAAAAGCACCCGCGCCGATTTTTTGTCTGTTTTGCACAAAAAACGCGTAAAATTTTCTACACGCATCAAAAGCGCGAAAAACAGCAAATTCACATTTCATTCATTTTTAGAAGCGTTTTTCTCTCTTTCTTTGCCGCATAGAAAAAGACCGGATCTCGGCGATCCGGTCTTAAAAAACTTAATTAAGGAATCATCGTCAACTTTTGCAGCAGCGCGTCGAAGAACGCGTTGAGCGTGAGATCGCGCCACTCCGTGCTGATCTTGTTGAGTTGAGTCAGGTCGCCCGATGCAGTCACGATACCCTTGTCAAAGAGATCGCCCATCGTGGCGTTCGTCAGAGCCGTCTGCACGGCGGTGTCGAGTTCGGTGATCTTGGCATTGCCGTCCACCAGCGCGAGAACGCCGCTGTCCCGCTCCGGGTACAGATCGCTTACCGTCAGGTTGTTGATCGTGTTGCCGAACGTGGTCAGATTGGCGTCCGCGATCGCGCCGATCACGGCGGAAACCTTTTTGGTATGCGCGGGATCGGTGAGATTATCGGGATCGTATTTTTCGTACCACACGCCGTCCACTTTGGTGTATTTGAGCATCGTACCGATCGCAACGTTGTTGACCTCGGTCTCTATCTGCCCCAACGGCGTGGCGGCAAGCGCGCCGATCAGTCCGTCCGCGGGGACACCGCTCTTTTGCCATTCGTCGCCGACCTTTTCATAGCCGAGCGATTCGCCGAGCGTCAACTGATTCCATTTTTCAAGCACGACGTCCTTGTCGCCGAGCGAGCCGATGGTCAGCGACGCCATCACGTACTGCACGCCGGTAACCGTCACACCGTTTTTGTCTTTCCAGGTATCCGGCACCTCGTCGTCATCGGTGTCGACAAAAGTATAACTGAGGGCGTCTCCGACCGTGATATCGCTCACCGCGTCGGAGTTGATCTCGGCAAGCGTCTTATCGGCAAGTTTTGCCAGAGCGCCGTCCGCCGGCACGCCGTTTTTGTACCACACACCGCCGGTCTTCTCATAACCGAGCGCGTCGCCCAGGTAGAGACCGTCGATTACGGTCGAGTTGATCTCGTTGACCGGACGGTCGGCAAGTTGCGCCAACACGCCCGTCACCATCACGCATTGCGTCGGATCCTCGTTGTCCCAATGGCTCCAATATTTGCCGTCGTGCCGTTCAAATCCCACCGCCTGCGCAAGCGTCACCTCGCGCATTCTGGCAAGCAGTACGTCGGGCTCGGAGAGTTCTCCGATGAGCGAGTCGGCAAGTTTTGCCATCAGACCCGTCACCACCGTGCCGTTGTCGTCTTTCCAACCGTCGCGCACGCCGTCCTCGTCATCGTCAAACGGGATATATCCCACCACCGCGCCGATATAGAGGTTATTGACAACGCTTTCGTTCAGTCCCGCAAGGGTCTTATCCGCAATGGCGGCAAGCACGCCCTTCACTTTCTTGTCGTTGGTGGGATCCCCGTCGTCGCTGTATACCGAATAATACACGCCGTCTTTCTCGGTGTAATGCAGCACGTCGGCGATCAGGACGTCGTCCGCGATATGCTCGTCGATCTGGTTCACCTTTTTGCCGGCAAATGCGGCAAGAATACCGGTCACTTTCACGTCGTTCGCGTCATCGCCGTCGTCGGTATATACCGAATAATAGTCGTCTCCGACTTTGGTATACCCCATCACGTCGGCAATATAGAGGTTGTCGATCACGCTTTCGTTCAGTTCACCGATGGTTTTGTCGGCAATGGCGGCAAGCACGCCTTTTGCTTTGACGTCGTTTTCGTCGTTGCCGTCATCGCTGTATACAGAGTAATATACGTCGCCCACTTTGGTATAGTGGAGCGCGTCGGCAATCGTCACCTCATCGGCAATATGTCCGTCGATCTCGCTGACCTTTTTGCCCGCAAACGCGGCAAGCACACCGGTCACTTTGCCTTCATCGGAATAATAGTCGTCGCCGACTTTGGTGTATCCCATCACGTCGGCAAGATAGAGGTTGTCGATCACGCCGCCGTTGAGTTCGCCGATGGTCTTGTCGGCGATCGCCGCAAGCACGCCGGTCACTTTCACGTCGTTGGTGTCGTCGCCGTCGTCACTGTACGCCGAATAATACACGTCGCCCACTTTGGTATAATGGAGCGCGTCGGCGATCGTCACGTCGTCGGCGATATGCTCGTTGATCTCGCTGACCTTTTTGCCCGCGAAAGCGGCAAGTACGCCGGTCACCTTCACGTCGTTCGTGTCATCGCCGTCGTCGGTATACTCGGAATAATAGTCGTCGCCGACTTTGGCGTATCCCATCACGTCGGCAATATAGAGGTTGTCGAACACGCTCGCGTTCAGTTCGCCGATGGTCTTGTCGGCGATGGCGGCAAGCACGCCTTTTGCTTTGACGTCGTTGGTATCATCGCCGTCGTCACTGTACGTCGAATAATACACGTCGCCCACCTTGGTGTAGTGAAGCGCGTCGGCAATCGTCACCTCGTCGGCGATATGCTCGTTGATCTCGCTCACTTTCTTCCCGGCAAACGCGGCAAGGATGCCGGTCACTTTGACGTCGTTCGTATCGTCATCGTCGTCGCTGTATACCGAATAGTAGTCGTCGCCGACCTTGGTATATTCCATCACGTCGGCGATCGTCAGATCTTTGACGGTCGTTTCAAAATCGGCGTTGCCCGTAAGGAAGTCGGCAAGCGGAATATTGGAGACCGACAGCATGGCACCCTTCACCGCCACGCGCGGAGCGTCCGGCGTTGCGCCGGCTTTGGTAAAGGCGTATTCGTCACGCGAGGAGGGATCGGCGGGATCGGCGGCTTTCGTCACTTCGCCGCGCACGTAACCGGCGGCGTCGCCGAGCAGCACGTCGTCAAACACGTTATCCCATTTCAGCGTGCCGTCCAAAAGATCGAAAAGCCCCACGTTGGCAAGCGCTTTTTCCACGCGGTTCACGTCTTCGCCGCCTTTTTGCCATTCATATCCGACCGTCACTTCCGCGTCGTCCACGATCTTGGTGATCGCCGCGCCGCGCGTGTAGCCTTCCTGAATATCGCCTAGATAGGTGTCGGCAAAAGTGGAAGAGAGCGAAAGATTGTTGTTGACGGCGTCAAAGAGCGAAATGTTCGCCAAGGCGGCGGACATACGACCGACGCGCACGTCGTCGACGTCGGTATCGTTGTCAACGTAGATGCTGTACCACACGCCGTCCGCTTTGGTGTAGCCCATCGCCGTTCCGAGTTGCAAGTCTTCGGTCATCACAGAGAGACTGAATTCACGTCTGCCGGTCTCGGCGTTGACGGGAAAGAGATCGGCGACCGTTTTGCCCGCCACCGCGGAATCGATGATCGCGCCCTCGGTGATGCCCGATATAAAGGTGCCCGCGGGCTCGTCGCCGATCGCGTCGACGATCACTTCAAGCAGATCCCGATTTTCTTTGAGCGCCTGCATAAGATCTCCGACGTCAATGGGCGCCATCAATTCCTGCAACGTCGGCGCGGCGGGAGTCTGATACCGCACGGCGCCGTTCTCGTCAAAATCAACGCTCGTCAGATATCCGAGCCGCACGCCGTGAAAGAGCTGTCCGAACTCGGCGTTGGTCAACAGCGCGATGGGACGGGGCGAGATCACCTCGATCACGCGGCTGTCGATCCCCGAAGGGGAAGCCAGCGTAAAGAGATAGCCGACGGTGAGGTTTTCCCCGATCACCTTGGGCGCATTGGAGGAAGCGAGTTGATCCAGCGGAACGGTAAACAGATCCATCGGCATCAGCCGCTGTATCTCGTCGGGCAAAACGATACCGTAGCGCGCCTGGATCTTGGCAAGCGTATAGTCGCTCTTCCGCGCTTTGATCTGCTTCAATTCGCTGTATATTTCAAGCAACGTCAGCGACGTCAGATCCACTTCGCCGTTGCGCGTCAGGTATTTGTCGGCCTCTTTCGCCATACCAAAGCGCTGCAAGTTGTCGATGGTCATACCGCCCAGCGCAAAATAAGCTGCCGCGCCAACGGCTCCGTATGCCACTACAACGCCGAGCAAAAAGACAAAGAGTCCGAAAAAGAACCGACGGATGCGGCGGTGCCGCGCGCGTACTCGGCGACGGTGCGTCCATTTGCGCCGTATATCCGAACGGCGATCCATCCATAGTTCTTCAGGCGTCGGCGGGGGCGGGGGCGGCAGAGTTTCCTCCTCCTTTTTCGCTTTCGGCGCCTTGGGCTCCTTCTCTTTCTTCGGTTTTTTCTCTTCTTCGGGCGCTTTCTTTTCTTTCGGCGCTTCCTTCTTTTCGGGTGCGGCGCTCTCCGCCTTCGCCTTTTCCTTTTTTGCTTCCGGCGCGGCGGGGGGGGTTTTGTTGCCGCCCTGCGCCGGGTTCGGCGTACCCGTCTCTTGCGGTCGGTTCTCTTTTTCCATATCCATAGGGTTTACTCCTTAATGCGGCAATGTGGAATATGTATACTACGTTTTATCATAGCATATGCAAATACACGTGTCAAGAAAATTCTTGCATTTTTGTGCGCAATATTTTATAATGGAAAGCAAGAGAAGGGAGGCAGACGTTTTGAGAGGGAAACTTTGCGCCGCGTTTCTGTTTTTTTGTAAAAGCCTTGCGCAGTTTTTCTGCGGCGCGTTGCTCTATTATCAATGCGAACGCGTGTTTCGTGCGCTGCGCCATCACCCCGCGCCGCGCCGCGAGATCTATCTGCTCGGCGGGCTTGCCGTGCTGTTGCTTGTCTGTTGCTGTCGTCTGCCCTTCAAAGGTAGAAAAAAGTGGGCTCTCGTGCCGCTTGTCGCCGGCATTTCACTCACGGTTTTCGAATACTGTTTCGGGGCTTATTACCTCTTCGTGCGCGGCGTGCGCCTGTGGGATTATCGCGGGTGTCGGTTTGAGTTTCAGGGCTTGATATGTCTTCGCTTTTCGCTTTGCTGGATGGGGGCGGGACTTTTGACGCTGTTCCTTGACGCGGGGGTGGAAAAACTGCTTTCCCGCACGCCGTTTGCTTACGAAAAAATGAAACGGCTCTGGACGGGGCAAAAATAAAAAAGAGGTCGCCGCGGCGACCTCTTTTTTGTTTTACGTTACAGCAATTTCACACCTTTTTCGGCGCATATCGTCAAGGTGTCTTCGGGCCATACCGAAGATTGCACCTCTCCGATATGCGCCTTTTCCAGCATCAACATACAAAGGCGGGATTGCCCGATGCCGCCGCCGATCGTCAGGGGCAGTTCGTCCCGGTCGATCATCTGGTGGTAGGCAAAGGCATAGCGGTCTGTCGCGCCTTTTTCGGTCAACTGCGCGCGAAGAGACGCCGCGTCCACTCGAATACCCATGGAAGAAAGCTCAAACGCGCCGCCGAGCACCTTGTTGTAGACCAGAAGATCGCCGTTGAGCGACCAGTCGTCGTAATCGGGCGCGCGTCCGTCGTGCGGCGCGCCGCTTTTCAGTTTGCCGCCGATCCCCATCACGAAAACCGTTCCGTGTTCGGCGCAAACGCGGTCTTCGCGCTCTTTCGGCGAGAGATCGGGATAACGGTCTTCCAGCTCTTGCGCGGTGACAAAATACGGCGTTTCCGCGATCTCTGCGTGCAGTTGCGGAAAACGCAGTTTCACACGGCGGTTGGTATATACGACCGCTTTCACGATCGCGCGCACGGTGTCTTTGAGAAACTCAACGGTGCGATCCTCGCGCCGGATCACTTTTTCCCAATCCCACTGATCCACAAAGATCGAGTGCGTGTTGTTGGCGTCGTCGTCGCGGCGAATCGCGTTCATATCGGTATAAATGCCCTCGCCCGCCTTGTAGCCGTAGCGGTAAAGCGCCATTCTCTTCCATTTCGCCAGCGACTGCACCACTTCCGCCTCGTAGGGGATCTCTTTCATCGAAAAGGCGACCTTGCGCTCCACGCCGTTGAGATCGTCGTTGATGCCGCTGTCGGAGGCGACGATCAGGGGCGCCGTTACGCGGTCAAGGTTAAGCGCAAAGGAAAGCGATTGTTGAAAGAGGTCTTTGATGTATTTGATCGCCTGCTGTGTTTCGCGCAGTGAAAGCGCGGACACGTAACCTTCTGGGATCTTCGTATAATGTGCCATAAGCGTCCTTTCTCAGCGAATGCTGCCGACCGTGCGCGGATAAAGCGCCACGTCGCGGATGTTCTTCATTCCCGTCACATACATAATGAGCCGCTCGAATCCAAGCCCGAAACCGCCGTGCGGCACCGAGCCGAAGCGACGCAGATCGAGATAATCGGCATAGGCTTCGAGATTCATTTTGCGCCGTTTCATCTCGGCGACAAGTTTGTCGTAATTGCTCTCACGCTCACTGCCGCCGATGATCTCACCGACGCCGGGAACAAGCAGATCCGCCGCCGCAACGGTCTTTCCGTCGGGGTTCTGCTTCATATAAAACGATTTGATCTCACGCGGATAGTTGGTGATGAAGACCGCGCGTTTGCAGACCACCTCGGCAATATAGCGTTCGTGCTCGGTTTGAAGATCGCACCCCCACTCCACGGGATAACGGAAGTCTTGTCCGCTCTTTTTGAGGATGTCGATGGCGTCGGTATAGTCGACGACGGCAAACTCGTGCGAAATGAGGTCTTGCAGTTTGGCGATGAGCCCTGCCTCGAAATGCTCCTCGAAAAAGCGCAGTTCGTCGGGGCATTTTTCAAGCACTTCCGAAATAACGCTTTTGATCATCTCTTCCGCGATGGCGAGAACGTCGGGCAGTTCCGCAAACGCCACTTCCGGTTCAATGTGCCAAAATTCCGCCACGTGGCGGGGGGTATTGCTGTTTTCGGCGCGAAAACTCGGACCGAACGTGTAGATCTTCCCGAACGCCGTTGCGGCGACCTCGCCTTCCAGTTGCCCCGAAACGCTGAGCCCCGCCCGTTTGCCGAAGAAGTCGGCGGCGTAATACTCGTCGGCGTTCTTGTATTGATCGGAATAGCCGATGGTCGTCACCTGAAACATTTCGCCCGCGCCCTCGCAATCGCTCGCGGTGATAAGCGGCGTGTTGACGTACACGTAGTTATGACTTTGAAAATAGTTGTGAAGCGCGCGCGCCAGCACCGAACGCACGCGGAAAACGGCGTTGAAAGTGTTGGTGCGAAGCCGCAAATGCGGTATCGTGCGCAGATATTCCAGCGTGTGGCGCTTTTTCTGCAAGGGGTACTCCGGCGGGCAGTCGCCGAGCAGAGTCACCTCGTCCGCCTGAATTTCCACGCCGTTTTGCGCCGACTCGACAAGCGTCCCGACCACACGGATCGCGGCGCCGAGTTTATCGGCGTTTTCATAAGCGACGTTGCGGGTTTTATCAATAACGATCTGCAAGTGACCCAGCGACGTGCCGTCATTCAGAGCGAGAAACGCCACGTTTTTGGAATCGCGCGCCGTTCTCACCCAACCGCAGACCGTCACGGTGGCACCGATCAGGGCGGGATTTGTCAGAACTTCTTTGATGTCGGTGTGTTGCATTGCGTTCACTCCTTTTCGGGAAAGGCAAAAATAATACGTTTTGCCGCAAGATATATAAAATAGTTATACCACACGCGCGCGGGGTTGTCAAGAACTTTTGCCGACAAAAGATCAAGTGTTCGCCGCGTGTTTGCGAAAATCCGCGGGGGATACTCCTTTGCGCTTGATAAACTCACGAATAAAGTGCGAACTGTCGTAAAATCCGCAGGAGAGCGCCGTCGAAAGAACGGTTTCTCCCTCGTTTGTCAAGAGTTTCGCCGCGTTTTCGATCCTGCAATGCATCTGATATTCGGCGGGGGTCACCCCCGAAAAATCCTTAAACAGCCGCAAAAAAGTGCTGTACGAAACGGCGCACCGCGCCGCCACCTCACCGAAACGCAGTTTTTCGGCGAAATTCTTTTCAATATATTCCATACTCTCAATAATCGTCTGCACTCGCTCGATCGGCACTCCCCCGTCGTTCAGCGCGCGGGGCGCGTTCATTTTGGCGGACAGCACGGCGATGAGCGACAAAATATGAAGTGCTTTCTCCGTTTGCGCCTCGGGAACGTCTTCGCCCTCCTCGATCAAGGTGATATAGCGGTTGACGCGCTCAAATTCCGCGCGGTCGAGGCGGAGATAAAACGCCTTTTCCAACCTCCCGCGTAGCATAGGCTCTATATGAAAAAGCATCGCGTATCCGGGCAATTGCTTCAAAAACGGCGCAAAAGCCGCCATAAATCCGTTGCTGAGCAAAATGTGATACACCGTCATATTTCCTTTGCAGGAATAGCCGTGCCGAATATGCGGCGGAATCACAAACACGTCGCCTCTTGACGCTATGATCTCTTTGTCTCCCACAAAATGCTTGCCCGATCCGCCCGTTATCAGATTGATCTCGTAAAAATCGTGCATATGTCGGGCAAGCGCGCCGTTCAAAATATGCGCATAGTATTTGACGTATTCCCGCTTCGCCTCTTTTTGCGCCTTGTCAAAAGTCCACAGATAGATCTCGTGGTCGGGTACTTGCCGTACTTCTGCCATTTTGCTCTCCTTTGCAACAATTATACAACAAAATAAAATAATTGTACAATTATTATACATCATCGCCGTGTTATAATCAAGATGACAAGAAAACTTTTCGGAGGAGTTTTTATGCAAACGCAAACATACTATGCCGCAAACAAACAATACGGCAACCGCCCCTTCACCGACGCGCAGATCGCTCTCCCGTGGGAGACGGCGCGATATGCCGGCGTGATGGACGCCCACGCGCGTTTCGTCGAGGAAAATCAACTGCTCTTTGAAGACGATTGGCACCTGTTCGTCAACCAATTCCGCACCCACTCCGACGACGCCGACACGGGCTGGCGCGGCGAATACTTCGGCAAAATGATGCGCGGCGCGGCGTGGACCTATCAATACACGAAAAACGAGAAACTCTACGCTCTGCTCGAAAAGATCGCCGTGGAAATGCTGGAAACGCAGGACGCGGCGGGACGTTTTTCAACGTACGGCATACCCGCGGAGTTTTCCGGTTGGGACCTTTGGAGCAGAAAATACGTTCTGCTCGGTTTTCTCCATTTTCACGAGATCTGCCGTGACGCGGCTCTTCGGCAAAAAATCGAAACCGCGCTGGAAAAACACCTCGATTATATTGTCGATCACATTTATGAAAAAAAGGTAAAGCTGAACGCGACCACCGCCCACTGGGGCGGTATCAATTCCGCCTCGATACTCGAACCCACCGTGAGAATGTACAATCTCACGGGCAAGAAAAGTTACCTCGATTTCGCGGAATACATCATTGCTTTTCTGACAAGCGGCAAGGCAAATATCTTCTCCCTTGCCCTCGAAAACAAACTGCTTCCCTATCAATATCCCATCGTCAAAGCATACGAGATGATGTCCTGCTTTGAGGGTTTGATCGAATATTACCGCGCAACGGGCAAAGAATGGTGCCGCACGGCGGTGATCAACTTCGTCGAGGCGGTGGCAAAAAGCGACGTCTCCGTCATCGGGTGCGCGGGGTGCAAGCACGAACTCTTCAATCACGCCGCGGCAACGCAGACCGATCCCGACTACAAGGGCGTGATGCAGGAGACCTGCGTCACGGTCACCTGGATGAAACTTTGCAACCAACTGCTGATGCTGACGGGCGAGGCGAAATACGCCGATCGTATCGAACGATCGGTGTATAACGCTCTTCACGGCGCCGTCAACACCGAGAAACGCGAGAAAAACGGCGGCTATATGTTCGACAGTTACAGCCCCTTGCTCCTCGGTGAGCGCGGACGGCTGGTGGGCGGTTACCGAGACATTTCCGAAACGCGGCATTACGGCTGCTGCGTCGCCATCGGCGCGGCGGGCACGGCACTGCCGCTGCTCACCGCCGTCACCGCGACACAAAGCGGAATCGCCGTCAACTATTACGAAAAAGGCACCGTCACGGCAAACGGATTTTCACTGGATATCGACACGCGCTATCCCGCGGCGGGAGAAGTCAAAATCACCGTCACCCGCGCCGATGCGGGCGAGCGCGAGATCGCGCTGCGCATTCCCGCCTTTGCGGGAGAGGGCACCCGCCTTACCGTCAACGGCGAAGAGCGGAAAACGGTGCGAAACGGTGCGAGTTTTTACGCAAAGATCGCCCGCGCGTGGCAAGCGGGCGACCGCATCGAATTGACGCTGGATATGCACTGCCGCGTGGCGCTTCCCGAAGGCATGGATGAAAAACCCGAAAGCAAAAATCATCTTGCCGTCCTTTACGGTCCGCTCGTCCTTGCGCGCGACGCCCGCTATACCGCGGTGGGTACGCCCGTCAACGCCGCCGAAACAGCCGAGATCACCCCGCTCCCCGCGGGCGGCGCGCGCGCGCTCCTTTTTGCCGACGTGCGCGTGGGGGGCGAAACGCTCCGTATGGTCGATTACGGCAGCGCCGGCAAAACCTGGGACGAAAAATCGCTGACCGAAGTGTGGCTCAAAACCAATCAAACACAAACAAATTGATATCGCGAAATATTTGACACATAACAGGAAATCGTGCTATAATCAAATGCGAAAAATCCATCAAATTCAAACAACGGAAAGGAACGAAAAATGATACTGCCGATTGTCAAAAATCAAATCGAGAAAGACGGCTTTTGCCGACTTCCTGCCGTCCTTATCTGCTCTTTTGCCGATGAAACGGGCAAACTCGGCGCCGCGGCGCTGGCAAGTTTCGACAAGCGCGTAAAACTCACCGCAAACGATGCGTTTATTACGTTTTCTTTTGACGACACGCTGGAAGAAAAAGCCGAGATCTACCGCGTCACGGTGGAAAAAGGCGCCATACGCGTCGGATTTCGTGACCGCCGCGGCGCGGTCAACGGCGCCGCGAGCGTCGCTTTGCTTCTGCGGAAAAAGAAGATCGCTTGCGGGGAGATCGTAGATTATCCCGACGCCTCTTTCCGCGGGCTTATGGTCGACCCCGGTTACGGCGTGGCGGATATGCCGCTGATGGAAAGCACCATACGCTATATGGCGCTTGCCAAGTATAATTATTTGCACTTGCACCTCATCGACAAAATGGGCCCCGGCTACGTTTCAAAAGCCGTGCCCGAATACAAGTTTTCCGGGGAAGGCACTCCCTGGACGCTGGACACGCTCCGCGAAATTGATCAACTCTGCAAAAAATATGCCATCGAGATCATTCCGGAGATCGAGGTGCCGGGGCACGCCACCGCCATTGCCGAAACCTTTCCGGATTTCAAATGTCAGGTGAAAGACGCGCAGAGCTGGACGGTTTGCGCCGGAAACGAAGATCTGTATACTTTCGTCGACAAACTGATCGGCGAACTTGCCGAAGTCTTTCCCGATTGCACTTATATGCACATCGGCACCGACGAGATCGAGTTTACCAACTATCCCGAGGGTCCGTTGCTCTGCCATTGGACGGAGTGCCCCCGCTGTGCCGCGCTGCGGAAAAGAGAGGGGCTTGCGGATATGCGTGAGGAATTCTACTATATGGTGGAACGTTGCCGCAAAATCTGCCTTGCCCACGGCAAGAAAATGATGATGTGGAGCGATCAGATCGACGTTTCGCGGGACACGGTCAACCTCTCGCGGGACATTCTGATGGATTTTTGGCGCGTTGCCGCGCCGGGGCGCGGTCCGCACGAGGGTTGCACCTTCGAAAAACTGCTGGAAAAGGGCTTTACCGCCATCAACTCTTTTTATCGCTATGCCTACACCGACGAGGAGCGTTTCCTCTCCTCCGAAAAAATGAAGACCTGGACGCCCCACACGATGCCCGAACAATCGCCCGCATACGCGGCGCAAGTGCCGGGCGGCAAACTGTGCATTTGGGGCTTTGCCTACAAGGAGAAATACGGCTACTACGGGTACGTGGCACCCGCCGCCATTATGCTGTTCGGTCAGAAACTGTGGAATTTTAACGACTTGGAATACACCGACGAATACAAAGCGGCGTTTGCGGAATATCTCTTCGGCGGCGCGGAATATGCCTGCATTTTCGATTGCGTCGGCGACGTGATGCCCCCCAAAACTCTTGAATTTTTCACCTATCTGCCCGCCGACCAAATTGATCTCTCCCTTGTGCAGAAATCCATTGATATGCTGAAAGCCAACACCGACTGTTTCATCGCGGGCGACTATATCGAACTCTTGGAGCATATCGCCGAAACGGCGCGAAACGCCGCCGAAAAATAAAATCGCGTCCTTTGCTCAATTTGTTGCGCCAATCGTGGAAAATCGTGCTATAATATCCTTGCTTACGAAAAACAAAATACATCCCGAAAGGAAAAACCATGCTGAAACTGATACCTGCCGTAAAAGAACTGCGCGCAAGAGACGGAAAAGTGACCAAAAGATCCGTTGCCCCCGTTGACGGCATTTCGGACGCGCGACTGCAAAAAGCTCTTGCCAAACTGCCCGTCGCCCCCGACGGACTTGCGCTTTCGCTTTGCATTGGCAAGGACGAGAGCGAGGAATACACCCTCACCCTTGACGCCGAGCGCGTATCGATCACCGCGGGCGGCGCGCGTGGCGCGTTTTACGCCATTCAGACCTTGCGCCAAATTTTTGAGAACGACGACGTGCCGTGCCTGACGATCCACGACAAGCCCGATTTTTCCTATCGCGGCTTTTATCACGACGTCACGCGCGGCAAGATTGCCACGGTCAAGACCATCAAAAACCTTGTCGACACGATGGCGCGCTTCAAGATGAACGCCCTGCAACTGTACGTCGAGCACGTTTTCGAGTTTGAGGAGTGCCGCGATCTGATCGACAAAACCGGGTATCTGACCGGCGCGGAGATCGAGGAGATCGACGCGTATTGCAAAGAAAACTTTATTGATTTTCAGCCCTCCCTCTCCACGTTCGGGCATCTTTTCGAGCTTGTTCAGCAGGAAAAATACCAACATTTGCGTGTGTTGAAGAATTTTGAGGAAGACGCCTGCCGTTGGAGCGACAGAATGATGCACCACACGATAGACCCCTCCGCCCCCGAGAGCATCGAGATCGTCAAGCACCTGATCGATCAATACGCGCCGCATTTCACAAGCAAATTTTTCAACGTCTGCTGTGACGAAACTTTTGACCTGAAAAGCAGTTTCCCGTCCGAGGTCGAGGGAAAACTGTACATTGATTTTGTGAAAAAGATCATCGCGCACACGAAAGCGAAAGGTAAAACCGCGATGATGTGGGCGGATATTCTCCTGCAACACCCCGAATACATCGGCGAGATCCCCGACGACGTGATCTTTCTCAACTGGACCTACCGCGCCGATCCTTTGGAAGAGGGCGTCGCGAAACTTGCCGAAATGGGCAGAAAACAGATCGTGTGCCCGGGCACCACGTCGTGGAGCCGCTTTTGCGAGCGGGTGGACCGCGAGGAGCCCAACATCACGCGCCTTGCCGATTACGGGTACAAACACGGCGCCCTCGGTGTGCTCAACACCAACTGGGGCGACTGGGGCAACCCCGCCTCGCTTGAAACCGTCGCTTACGGGCTGGTGCTGGGCGCGGCGAAATCCTGGGCGATCGACACCGCGCCGGGCGACGCTCTGGACGCCGCCGTGAACGCGCTGCTCTACAAAAACCCCGATGCCATGCGCTGTCTGCGCCGTATGAGCGCCGCGCACAACGGCGTGGACTGGGTGAAAATCATGCGCGCCGCGCACAATCGCCGCGCGGGGATTGCGTACGAAGCGCCCATCACGAAAGAGGACGTGGCAACGGCACAGGACGCTTACCGTGAACTTTCCGCCGCGCTGGGCGCGCAAGATTGGCGCGAGGGCGATTTCAAAGCCGAAATGCTCCTTGCCGCCGAGGGGATCTGCGTGCTTGCCGAACTCGGCGCGAAACTCGCCGACGTAAAGGTAAAACGCCTGACCGACACGAAAGCCTTCCTTGCCCGCTACCGCGAGAAGTGGTTGGAGAAAAACAAAGAAAGCGAACTGACGCGCATCGAGGACGCGCTCCTTTACGCCGAGAGCGTATAACTCTTACCCGATAGAAAAAGAGCCGACCGCGGTCGGCTCTTTTTCTATCGGAAAACGCCGCAGCGGCGCTCACTTTGCAAACAATTCTTCCATCGGAACGCCCAGCACTTTGGCGATCACGTACACCTCTTTATCGCTCGCCATACGCAGTTGCCCTTCCAATTTGGAGTAACTGGTGGGGTTGATGTCAAGCCCCGCCACCTGCAAGCGGGCGATGAAATCTTTTTGTTTGATCCCCCGCTCTTTGCGCAAGCGCTCTACGTTGCGCCCGATCAAGTTATGATCCGCATACGCCTTTTTGCGTATTTTCATTCGCGCCGCCCTCCGAATAATTCTTTTTTAGCATTTTATCACAGAAAGGACTTGACAATATTCCGAAGTAGAATTATAATTGATATAATTCCAAATTGGAATTAAAAAAGGGGGGGGAGTTTTATGGACTTTGGAAGTTACAAAGAAGTGATCCGCAATTTGCTCGCACAAAAAGCCGCCAACAATAAGCAGCACGAGGCAAGCATCAAACTATCGGAAATCGTATTGTCAATTCGCGCCACAACTGACCTGACGCATCAACTGTATAATTGGTTATTGAACTCGGGTATGGTAACAAGCGCCGTAATTGACGGAAAGGGTCTTATCCGTTGCATAGTAAAAGAAGAAATATGGAGAAATAACAAATGAGAAACAAATTATTAAAGGCGTTTGCCTTATGCTTTGCGCTTTGCCTTTGCGCGGCGATGCTCTTACCTCTTGCGGGGTGTGAAGAAAGCGAGGTCGCGACGGCGGGAAGCGCCGATGTGGAAGAACTGAAAACCGCGCTCTCCGAGGCGCAAACTTCCCTTGCCGATACCAAGACCGCGCTTTCGGACACGCAAAAGGCGCTCTCCGAGGCGCAAGAGGCGATCAAAGCCCTGCAAGAAAAAGATGAGGCGCAAGACGGAGCGCACCAAAGCGACGTGGAAAGTTTGCAAGCGACAAACAAAAGCATATCCGAAGACCTTGCCGCGTTGACGGCAGAATATACCGCCAAAGCGGCGGAACTCTTGGCGGCGGATACCGCCAATCAAGAGGCGCTAAGTACTCTCCGCACGGAATATGAAGCGGCAAAGACGGCGTTGGAGAAAGCCGATACAGACAACGCGGCGGCGCTGACGGCATTGACGAACACCTACAATGAAAAGGTAGCGGAACTTGCGGCGGCAGACACAGCAAACACCAATGCGCTCAACACGCTCCGCGCCGAGTATGAAGCAAAAATCGCGACATTAGAAGCACAAAACGTCTCGCTTGAAAAGCAACTTGCCACACTGCAAACAGAGATCGCTGCACTTTCCGACGAGATCGCCTCGGCGGGGCTTGGTTTTGCGGAAAAGGGTGACGGCACGTACGAGTTGGCGGCGGTTTCCGCGGATCTTGTAGAAGTGGCAATTCCCGCCACCTATAAAGGCAAAGCCGTGGCCTCTATCGGCGAGCGCGCCTTTGAAGGAAGCAAAGTGCGCAAAGTGGATATTTCCGAAAGCGTGACGGGCATCGGCAACTCTGCGTTCAGTGGTTGTGGCAATCTCGAAAGCATCACAATTTCCAAAAGCGTGACGAGCATCGGCAATTCTGCGTTCCAAAATTGCGGCAATCTGACAGCGGTCTATATCACCGACATTGCGGCTTGGTGCGGCATATCGTTTGGTAGCAATTATGCCAATCCTCTCTATTATGCCCACAATTTGTATCTCAACGGAGAATTGGTAACGAATTTCGTAATACCCGAAGGTGTAACGAGCATCGGCGATTATGCGTTCTCCAATTGCAGCAATCTCACGAGCATCACGATCCCCGCGAGCGTGACGAGCATCGGGGAGTATGCGTTCTCCTATTGCAGCAAACTGACAGCGGTCTATATCACCGATCTTGCATCTTGGTGCGGCATATCGTTTGGTTCCAATCCTCTCTCTTATGCCCACAATTTGTATCTAAACGGAGAATTGGTAACAGATCTCGTGATACCCGAAGGCGTGACGAGCATCGGCAAGGATACGTTCGATGGTTGCAATATGACAAGCATCACGATCCCCGCGAGTGTGACGAACATCGGCAATTATGCGTTCTCAAATTGTAGCAAACTCACGAGCATCACGATCCCCGCGAGCGTGGAGGAAATCGGCAATTCTGCGTTCTCCTATTGCAGCAATCTCACGAGTGTCACCTTTGCAGAGCACAGCCAACTGACGAGGATCGGCAACTCTGCGTTCTACTCTTGCAGCAACCTCACGAGCATCACGATCCCCGAAAGTGTAACGAGCATTGGTTTAGGTGCTTTCTCCGGTTGCAACGCTTTGGAAAGCATAACCTTACCATTTGTGGGTGCGACTAAAGATGGCACAAAGAACACGCATTTTGGTTACATTTTTGGCGCTGCTGATCGTAACAACAGCGGTTCTGTACCGTCTACGTTGAAAACAGTTATCCTCACAAGCGGTACGAGCATCGGCAATTCTGCGTTTGCGTGGTGTAGCAAACTCACGAGTATCACGATCCCCGCGAGTGTAACGAGCATCGGAGATTATGCGTTTGCAGGTATTAGGTATGAGTATGATGAGGGTGTAACAATGGCTTTACAAAGCATCACCTTTGCGGAGAACAGCCAACTGACGAGCATCGGCGAGCGTGCGTTCTGGGATTGCAGAAATCTCTCGAGCGTCACAATCCCCGCGAGCGTGACGAGTATCGGCGGTGGTGCGTTCCGCTATTGCGACAAACTTGTAGAAGTGTATAACCGTTCTGCTCTCACGATTACGGCAGGAAGTTCGGACAATGGTTACGTGGGGTATTATGCCAAGAACGTATATACCGAAGCGGGCGGCAATAAACTCTCCACGGATGAAAACGGATATATCATCTATACCGATGGCACGGATAAGATTTTGGTTGGTTATATTGGAAATGAAACAAATCTTGTCTTACCGACAGATACTACCAAGATTTACGAGTACGCGTTCTACAATTACAGCAAACTCACGAGCATCACGATCCCCGCGAGCGTGACGAGAATCGGCAGTGATGCGTTCTCGGGTTGCTTCAATCTAACAGCGGTCTATATCACCGATCTTGCGGCTTGGTGCGGCATATCGTTTGGTAATGAGTATGCCAATCCTCTCTATTATGCCCACAATTTGTATCTGAACGGAGAATTGGTAACAAACCTCGTAATACCCGAAGGCGTGACGAGCATCGGCGATCGTGCGTTTTACGATTGCAAAAAACTCACAAGCATCACAATCCCCGCGAGCGTGACGAGCATCGGCAGATATGCGTTCTCAAATTGCAGCAATCTCACGAGAGTCACCTTTGCCAACACGACGGGGTGGTATAGAACGCAAACATACAATGCCACAAGCGGCACGAATATGGACGTGACGAACGCAAGCACCAACGCGAGCAATTTGGCATCGAACTATTACTACTATTATTGGTATCGCAAATAAGCCAAATACAAAAACACGCTGTGGCAAAAAGGGTTTTGCCACAGCGCGGGGGGTCAGGGGGCAAGGGCGGTGGGTAACGCCGCAACGCCATTCCCTGCCACACAAAAAACCGACCGCACGGTCGGTTTTTTATATGTTTACGCCCGTTTCTCCCTCTGCCCGCTTCTTGTGCCCGCTTCTTGTTTCTAAAATCGCGCCACCCCGAATTTCGCCTGCGGCGAATATTTTTGCTCCTTACAGATGCCCTTGCGAGCAAGCATCTGTTTCGTCGCAAATGCGGACCGGATTTTTGCGCAAGCGCAAAAAGAGGCGCCACCCGGACGGCGCTTCGCGCCTATCGGCACGTCCGATTCCGGGTGGCGCAAAAAAGCACCCTGCCCCCCATTTGGGGGCAGGGTGCTTTTTTTGGAGGCGCCACCCGGAATCGGACCGGGGATAAGGGTTTTGCAGACCCGTGCCTTACCGCTTGGCCATGGCGCCTTATGGAGCGGATTACGGGGATCGAACCCGCCACCTCGACCTTGGCAAGGTCGCGCTCTACCAAATGAGCTAAATCCGCGTACGCTTCCATCTTATGTCAGCCCCGGGAAAAAGGTTCTGGTGGGAACAACAGGGCTCGAACCTGTGACCCCCTGCTTGTAAGGCAGATGCTCTCCCAACTGAGCTATGCTCCCGCCCGACTGACTTCCCTATTATACCACGCCGCGAAAAACTTGTCAACACTTTTTCAAAAAGATTTTCCGCGCGCTCCGCGAAAACGCGGCGCCGCACAAACGTGCGGCGCCGCCGGAAAAACCGTCAAGCGTGTCGGGGTTCTCCCCTTTCGCTTTTCTTTTTACACTTCGCTTGTCTCTACCAAAGAGGCGGGAAGATACGTTTGCAAGATCGCTTGGTACGCCGCGTCATAGGGGCTGAATTTTTCTTCATACAGCACCGAGGCGTATTGGTAGGTCTCGTCGGCTTCGTCGCTCACGTCCTCCAACATCGCCGTTGCCAGTTCGCACAGCGACCGTGCCGCCGCCGTGTCGTCCGTCGTGACGAAATACCGCTCGCCGCCTTCCCACGCGATCTTTGCGTAACCGACGCCGATGTATTTCGTCTCATAGTCTGCGGCGTCAATGCCGGTCAGCGTCGCCGTTGCCGTCAAATTGCCGTCGCCGTCGGTCACCGCGTCCTCGTCCGCCACCGCGAGATCGGTATACGGCACTTCAAACACCGCCAACATCTCGCGCGTCATCACGGCGGCGTCGGCAACGTCTTCGGTCAAAACCAAAACGCCGTAAGAAAGCGTCGATCCGGAAATAGCGGTCGCCAGTTCGTTCAATCCCGCCATCGTGTCCGCGTCCACCGTCACCGAGAAGGTCAGCGCGCCCTCGGTTGCGGGCGCCGTCATCGCGTACACGGCGTCCGCCGTATCCAAGGTGCATTCAACGTTGCAAGAATACGTATAGTCGCCAAATGTCAGCGTGGGATCGTTTTCATCGACCGACACCGACGCGGCGCCGCCGTCCAAGTTGATATAATAGGTCTGTTTGCCGCCGGCAAGCATCGTCGCGTCCGACACGGTCAGATCCGAAACGACGTTGCCGAGCAACATCACCTGATCGCTCACTTTGCGGTTGTTCACAAACACGCCGCCCGTAACGTTGACCGTTCCGTATCCCGAGGCGGTGCCGCATTTGAGCACCGCGTCCGCGGTGTTTTTGCGCGCGCCGTTGGCAAGAAGCGTAAACGTACCGCCGTTCACGTAAGCTTGCGCGGAAGCATACGAAAGGATTCTGCCGCTGTCGTGGTGCACGCTGCCGCCCGCCACTTCAATGACCGCGGCGCCGTCAGAGGCGAAACGTCCGTCATTGATGACCAAAATGCCGTTCGTCATCGACACGGCGGCGATCAGCGCGTTTTTCTGCGAGGGCAGGAACGTGCCGCCGTTGATCGTCGTCACGGCGCGCGTATCGCCGCTCACCGTAGCGGGAGATTGCTGACGCAGTACGTAATCTCTCCCCTTCAACGTGCCGCCGTTGATCGTGATCGCAAATGCGGTCTTGGTGGCATCCGACAAAAGGATCGCGGAGGAAGACAGCGAGATGATTTCGGTCGTGCCGTCGATCAGCAGACTGCCGGTGGCGCCGTCGTCGATCTGGAAAGCACAGCCGTAAGAAACGAATCTGCCGCCGTGCAGTTCCACGACCCCGCGCGAACCCGCGAAATAAGCGAACATCTGTCCCGCGCCGCGCTGTGTAAACGTGCCGCCGTTGACGGTAACGTTGAGGTAAGCGCCGAACACGGTGCTGCTGGATTTAACCGCCCAGAAAGCGGCGTTGGTGCTGTATGCGTCAAACGTGCCGCCGTTGATGACAAGCAAAGCGTTCTTGTTGCCGGGCTCGGTCGATTCTCCGCTGCTGTAAATAAAACAACCCGTGCCGTTTACGCGATACGTACCGCCGTTGACCGTGGTCTGCGTTGCGGTGGACTCGCGGAAGCGGAAGAAGGAGCCGCCGCCCTGCAAGGTCACGTCACCGCCGTTGAAAACGACTGTCGACGCGCCGGACGCGGCGTAAGAATAGTGCATCGTGGTGAAATACGTGCCGCCGTTGACCGTCAAGTTGGTGTTGGCGCGGATACGGTAAATATCGCCGCCATAGCAGGAGAAGTTACCGTCGTTGACCGTCAGTTTGCAACCGACGTTGAAGAGGTAGCCGCTCGGGTTGGCACAGGTGAACGTGCCGCCGTCAATGTTGACGGTAACCGCGCTGGCGTTGAGACTGAAGATCATTTTTCCTTGCGAGCCGTTAAAGCGAGGCGAGGCAAGAACGTTGCCGCTCTCGTCTTTGGTTTCCCGAATATTCAGCGTTGCACTTCCTTCAAAGAACGCAAGCACAACGCCGGTGGCGCCGTTAAACGTGCCGCCCGAAATGTTGACCGTACCCTTGGAAGCGCCGAAGAGGTATTGCCCGCCCGCCTTGGCGTTAAAGGTGCCGCCCATAATGTTGGTGGTCTGATCCACGTTCTGCCAGATCATACGCGTACTGGTATTGGGCGTATCCGCCATTGAAAAGTTGCCGTCATAAATATTGACAACGCTGTTTTTGCCATGGCTGAACTGGAAAGTACGCGTGCCCGATACAGAGGTGAAAGTTCCACCCTCGATATTCAGCAGCGTGCCGTCCGCCGATTTGCTGTTATCCAGGAAAATGGCGTAGTTGTCACCGCCTGCCACTTGGGCCTGCTTTTTGATGGTACCCGTCGTATTGCTGCCCGAAACCAACAACGCCACCGCGTTGCCCGCGGCCCGCAGTTTGCCGCTGACGGTGTAGGTGCAGTTGTCGCCGGAAACGAGCAGTGCCGCGTCCGTCGCGTTTTGGCTGTTGACAAACAGCGTCTCCGTGCTCGGCAGATCAAACGACGCGCCGTCGGCAAGTTCCACGGCGGAGCCGTTGGTCGCCGAAACCGAGACGCCGTCGCCGAACGTCAGCGCGCCGCCGACACACAGCGCCGTGCCGCCCGTGGCGGCAAGCTTCACGTTTTGAAGCGTCAGCATACCCTTGCAAGCCGAACTCGGCAGCACGGCAAGCAGTCCGCCCGCGCCGTCGTTCAGGGTCAGGTTTTTCATCGTCAGGGCGCCGCCGTTGACATAGATCATATAGCCGCCCTCGACGTTCGTCGACAAAGTCTTGACGCCGCCTTTACCCGCGATGGTATATGTGAAACTGGCGGCGCGGATCGGCGTGACGAGCGCAGTGTTCAAAACAAAGTCGGAACGGATCCAAAGCGTTCCGCCGCTTGGCACCGCGCGCAGCGCGCGGTCGGCTTCGCAGAGATAGAAGATCTCGCTGTTGCCCGCGGCGTCTTCCACTTCAAGCACCTGATTTTCCGGTGCGAATTCCGGCGCGTCGGCATCGGGCGCGATCGCGGCATATTCCGTAAACGTCGTGTCGGAAACCGCAAAGAGATCGGCGGAAATCGCCATATCTTCCGCCGTCTTGGCGTATTCACCGGTCTCGCTCGTCACCGTATAATACGAGGGAATCGAAACGCCGAATTTCGTTTCGATCATCGTGATGGGAAGCCCGGAGAACGTCGTGGCGGAATCCCCCGTCGTATCGGTAAAGAGCGCGGCGTCGCCTTCGTGGAGGGAATAAAACTCACCGCCCGTGATCCGGAAATACGCGTATTGCGCGGCAGACGCGCCGATGATCGGAGAAAGCGTATACAAATTGTAGAAACGTCCGCCCGAAATGAAGATAAAGCCCGCTTTGTCGCCCGCTCGCAACATATTGGCTTTGGCGGCGTTTCTGGCAGCCACGGTAGAGGCAAACAGGAAATTGCCGCCTTCCACGTAGACCGATGCGCCTCTGTACGCGCGCAACACGGAGTAACACGAGTTGCCGCTGCCGCCCACGAACGTGCCGCCGCGAATGACGGTGGAAGGATTGGAAACCGCGCCGTCCGCGGTAACGGTCTCATTGAACGTATCGATGACGGCATCGCCGCCGTTGGTAAAGAAACTGCCGTCCTCCACCGTCAACTGACCGTGGTTTTCAACGGCAACGCCTTTTCCTGCCTTGAAGAGCGATTCCGCGCCTTTGATCGTCACGATCGTGCTGTCGCCTTTGACCAACAGCGCGATGCCGCTGGCGGTCAGTTTGTTGGCGGAGTCGCCGCCGTAGATCTTGACGTTATCGAACGTCGCCGTCATCGGAACGTTGAGCCCGAGTTGCAGACCGCCCGCGTTTGCCTCCAACGTCAAATCTTTTATCGTTATATCCATCTCGGTCGCGTATGTGGTGATGGCATACCCGCTCTTTGTATATGTATAGGTATAGCCCGCGCCGTCCAGCGTCCAAGTCGTATTAGCAAGCGAAATTGTGGCTTTGGTCGTCGTGGTAAAATCTTTCAGCATTCTGGCTGTGAAAGAAGTTTCGCCGAAGGTTTCGCTCCCGGCGTCCGTCGCCAGATCCTGCAAGGTGGCGTAGTAACCGTAATGACTGCCGTCCGCGCGCAGCAACTGGAAATAATCCTCGTCGCCGGGCAACGGCGTTGTGTCAGGCTCGCCGTCCTCGCCGTCCGTTTCATAAGTGCCGGAGATCAGCAGAGAGGCATTCTCCGACAAGGCGGGCTCTCCGGCGGGAGAGGGAGCGGCACGATGGATCATCACCGCCGTAAGCGGCACCAAAAGCGCCAGCGTCAGAACGGCAAGTATGGTCCCCAAAAATTTCTTTTTCATCTTCATTCTCCTTTTGAGCGGATTTCGACGCCCGTGCGAGTGCGCAGGCGCGCAGAGAGTGTATTTACAGTCAAGTTTATTATAATATAAAAACGCCCGCGCGTCAAGCGCTTTGCGCGCACTTTCGGTTTTTCTCACTTTTATACAATACCGGCAACCGAAAAGAAACTTTTGTGTCCGAAAAAACGCGGAAAACGCGCTATGTTGTGCCACTTATTCCGCTTTGCGAAAATGCACAAAAAAGCGCGCCGCTCCGGTGGGAGCGGCGCGCTTTTTTGTGTTTTGGCTCAATCGAGCGGCGACGTTTCGCCCTCTTTCGGCGCAAAACTGTCCGCAAAGGCGGTCGCCAAACGGTCGCACCGTTCGTTATACGGGTGCCCGTTGTGCCCTTTTACCCAAATGAACGTCACGCGGTGGCGATCAAGCAAGGCAAGCAGTTTTTCCCACAGATCGACGTTTTGCGCGGGCTTTTTGTCGGCAAGCCGCCACCCGTTTTGCCGCCACGCGCGCGCCCACCCCTTTTCCACGGCGTCCGCGACGTAACGCGAATCGGTGGTCAGCGTTACCGCGCAAGGCTCGCGCAGAGCGTCAAGCGCCGCGATCACGGCGGAAAGTTCCATACGGTTGTTGGTCGTCTCCGCTTCACCGCCCGACAGTTCTTTTTCGTGCTCCCCGTAAACGAGGATCGCCCCCCATCCGCCCCTGCCGGGATTGCCCCGGCAGGCGCCGTCGGTGTAGATCTCTACCTCTTTCATTTTGGGCGTTTTTTCGCTACCATTTCCGCTCATTCCTCTTCTTCCTCTTGTTGCGGCGTCACGAGAAGCGTCAGTTTCGTCACGCGCTCCTCATCCATTTCCGCCACGACGACGAACAGATTACGATACGCGAAACTTGCGCCGACGTGCGGATCCGCGTTCAGCATTTCCACCGCCCAGCCGCCCATGGTGGTATACTCACAACTGAAATCTTCGGGGGGCGTGAACTCGATCTCATCAAAACAGTCTTCAATGTTCATATCGCCCGAAACTTCGTACGTGTTCTCCCCCGTTGCGCGGCATTCGTTGACGATCACGTCGGTGTCGTCCCAGATCTCGCCCACCAGTTCTTCAAGGATATCTTCCATCGTCACCACGCCCAGCGTACCGCCGAACTCGTCGATCACGATGGCAAGGTGCATCTTCTTTTCCCGCATACGCGACAGCGCGGCAGGGAGTTTCATCGTCTTATACAGTTTGCAAGGGGGCATCAAGAGCGAGCGGATGTCGGGCGTTTCCTCATCGAGCGTCGCCTTGTAGTAGCGCGTCAGCGACAAGATACCGATGATGTTGTCGATGCTGTCCTCATAGACCGGCACGCGCGAAAACTGCGCGGGATCCGAAAGGAGTGCCCGCTTTTCCTCTTCGTCCGCGTCGATATCCATCGAGGTCATATCAATGCGGGGCGTCATCACTTCGCCCACGGTCGTGTCGGCAAATTCCAGCGTGGATTGGAGCAGTTCGCTCTTTTCCTCGTCGATAACGCCCTCTTCCTCGACCGTGTCTATGATGGTGGAAAGGTCTTCCTCGGTAACGGTCGGATCGTCCTCGTCATAGTCGCGCCCCCACACGCGGCGCAATCCGCGCACGATGAGCATCACCACGAATACGGCGGGATAAAGTAGAATCGTCAGTACGCGAATGGGGATCGCCACAAAGCGCACCACGCGGTCGGCGTGCTGTTTGCCGATGATCTTGGGCACGATCTCGCCGAAAATCAGCACCACCACCGTGACCACGACCGTGGCAATGGTGGAGGCAACGCCCTCTTTCCCGGCGAAAAGCCGCAGGGCGATCAGCGTCGTGCAGGTGGAAACGGCGATGTTGGCAAGATTGTTGCCCATTAAGATCGCGGAGAGCGACGCGGTAAAGTTTTCGCTGATACGGTATGCCACCTTTGCCGTCGTTTCTCCGGCTTCCGCCGCGCGGCGGAGCCGCAGTTTACCGGCGGCGTTGAACGCGATCTCGGAAGCCGAGAAATACGCCGAGAGCGCGATCATCACGAAAATCACGATATAAGGAACAGCGCCTGTCATCTGCTCACCTCCCCGCCCTCTTCGGCGGCGGTGCGTTCGGCATATTCTTCTTCGTCGAGAATATGCAGTTCGGCGCGTTTCAATTGTTCGTTTTCAAACTCCGACGCGGTAAATTCCACGTCGTCCACAAGGAACGTTTCGTCCTCGCGCGGCAAGTGCCCCAGTTTTTCAAGGAAAAGCGATAAGATCGGCTTTGCGGCGGCTCCGCGCGGCGGGGCGCGATGCCCCATTTTCTCAAACGCGCTGCCCACCAGCATATTGACGCTGACGAGATATTTGTTGCCGCCCAACGTTTGGAAATTGTGGTCGACCACGTCGTCCTCGTCAAAGATCTCTCCGACGAGTTCTTCCAGGAAATCTTCCACCGTCACAAGACCGACCATCTTTTTGTCTTCGTCCGTAACGATCGCCACAAGGTGCTTGTGTTGACGCATATCCGTCAACACGTCGTCGATCTTGGCGTCGTCGCGCACAAAATAGGGCTGCGCCATCACGGCGCGCAGTTTCACTTTGGGATTGGCGCGATATTCCGTCAGATAGCGGCGAATGCGCAAAACGCCGACGATGTGATCGGGCGTCCCCGCGTACACGGGGATACGGGAGTGGTTCGTCTCGCGGATCGCCGCAAGGATCTCGGCGGTGGTCGCGTTGATATTGATGGCGTCGACGTCGCGCGCCATCGTCATTACGTCGCGTACCCGCGTTTCGTCAAATTCCAACGCGGATTTGAGAATGTCGTTCTGCTCCTCGTCCATCACGCCCTCTTCCTCGGCGGTATCGAAAATATCCGCCAGTTCGTCCTCGGTAATGGAAGGATCGGATTTGGCGAAAAGGCGTGAGGCGCCCTTGGAAATGAGTCCGAAAAACGCCGAGATAGGCGTCAGCACGCGCATCAAAAAGAGCAGCGAACCGGAAGACGAAAGGGAGAGCGTTTCGGCGCGGTCGTTCGCGAAACTCTTGGGGATCATCTCACTGAAAAGGAAGATGACCGCGGTCGAGAGCGCCGTGCACGCAACCGTAAAGCCGAACCCTTCCGCTTTGCCCGCGAAAAGCCGCGCGGCGATGATGGTTGCCACCGACGCCGCGGCGATATGGGTGATATTGTTGCCGACAAGCAGTGTCGTCAACGCTTTTTCAAAATGATTGAGAATGTAGAGTACCCTTTTGGCGCGTTTATTGCCTTCTTCCGCCTTGGATTTGATCTTGATCTTGTTGACGGCGGCAAACGCGCTCTCCGCGCCCGCGAAATACGCGCCCGCCAAAACAAAGAAAATGACCGCAAGCCATAAGGGTATCGTACTGTCGCCTTCCGACATAATGAGAAAATCACACTCCTTGTAAAAAGAATTTAGACTTTTTTATTATATCATACTTTCCGCAACTTGTCAAGAAAAGTGCGCGCGCCGTCTCGGCGCGCGCACTTTTTCCCTTTTTACTGCTTCTTTTCGGCAAACAACCGCTCGATGATCATCGGATAACCGCCGCTGCCGTACGTGAGACAGCGGTTGACGCGGCTGATCGTGGCGGTGGACATTCCGGTCGCCTCTCCGATCTCGGTATAACTCTTTTTATCATACAGCATACGCGCTACCTGCAAGCGTTGGGCAATGTCCAAAATCTCTTTTACCGTGCATACGTCCTCAAAAAAACGGTAGCATTCGTCCACGTTTTCAAGCGACAGCACCGCGCGAAAAAAATCGTCTGTTTCCGTGTTGCGATAGGTCATTTTCATCCCTCCGTTCACTTTATCGTGATACTATGATAACACAAGAAAAGCGCTTTGTCAAGCGGAAAAGCGAAAATTCCTCCCGCGCGGGTGTTCGAAGCGCAAAAACGCACCGCCCGTCGCGTCTCGCGACGGGCGGTGCGCCCTAAAATCAACGATAATAGACGTAATACGCGATAACGGTGCGCAAAACGCCGCCGTGTTCAAGGTCGGGACCCGTGAGAATGACGCCGTCTTTGGAGAGCAGTTCGGCGGCGGTGAGTTTCTCCACGGGACAGCGCATCAGCACTTCGGAAGAAGCATATACCAGCAGTTCGTCGTCCCGCAGGCAAAGACTGCCCTCTTTTCCGATCACTTCTTCTACGTCGTTCCGCCGTTCGGTCACGTAGCGCACGCGGTGTCCGCAAATGCGCTGTGCCAACGCGCGTTTGTAGCGCGGGCTGTTCGGATTTTTCGGCGCGGTCAGTTTGTTCCATACGCGACGGCACATTTTATTCGATCCTCCAAATTCTCACACTCATCGGGGAAATCACGGCACGTTTGCCGGCTTTTTCCCCGGAAAGCAGTTCGGCGGGTCGGCTTCCCCTCGGAAAATCGACGGCAAAATCATGCTCGCCGCAGTTTGCCGCGATCCACAATCGTTCTTTCTCGTCACGCCGCTCGAAAAGGAGCGCGTGGTCGTTCTCCCGCAAAACGGCAAAATCTCCCTCGCAAAAGGCGGAATGCGCGCGGCGCATCGCGCCGAGCGTCTGGTAAAACGCAAGCAGCGTTTGATCTTCCCGTCCCCACGGATAAGGGCGGCGGCAGAAGGGATCGTGATACCCCTCCATACCCGCCTCGTCGCCGTAGAAAAGCGAAGGCACGCCGAAAACCGTATATTGAAGCGCCGCCGCCACACGCAATTTGGCGATCGCTTTTCGGCGATTTTCGGGAGAGAGGCGTTTGTCGCGCAGTTGCGCGTTGGAAAGCCCCGCTCCGCTCTCGCCGCCGAGCACCGTCAAAATGCGCTCGGTATCGTGGGTGGAAAGGATATTCATCAAAGAATGGCACACCGCCACCGGATAACTGCCCCAAAGATTGCGCAACGTGCTTGCCAGCGCGTGCGCGTCGCCGTCCCGCACAAAGGAAATGACCGCCGTGCGGAAAGGATAATTCATCACGCTGTCCAGCTGTCTGCCGCGCAAATAGCGTCGGCGCGCGCCGTAAGACACTTTGTCGGCGGCGTTCTCCCACACCTCGCCCAGAACCACGCCCTCGCCGTTCGTATCCGCGGCAACGCGGGCGGCAAGCGCGTCAAGAAAACTGTCGGGCAGTTCGTCGGCAACGTCCAGCCGCCACGCCGAAACCCCCATTTTCGTGTAGGTGTCCACAATCCCCCCCTCGCCCACCAGATACTTCTGCACGGCGGGATTGCCGAGATTGAGTTTCGGCAGGATCGGGATCCCCCACCACGACACGTACTCATCGGGAAAATTCGTAAAGAAATACCAGTCGTGATACGGCGAGGCGACCGACTGATACGCGCCGAGAGCGGGATATTTTCCGTATTTATTGAAATACAAACTGTCGTCGCCCGTATGGTTGAAAACGCCGTCCAGCATCACGGCAATGCCGCGCGCGCGGCATTCGACAAGCAGGGCGGCAAGCGCCTCGCGCCCACCGAACTGTTCATCTACCGTGCCATAGTCGCCTATATCGTATTTGTGATTGGAGTAGGCGCGGAAAACAGGGCTCAAATACAGAATATCGACGCCGAGCGATTGCAGATAATCCAGTTTTTCCAACACGCCCCACAGCGTGCCCCCGAAAAACTCGTTGTTCGCCAAGGGCGCGCCAGTAAAGGCGGGAAACTGCTCGATCTCCTCGTTCCACCGCTCGTGATACACGGCGTCCGCGCGGCGCTCTCCCCTGCCGGGCGCAAAGCGATCCACAAAGACGTGATACATCGTGCCGCCGTGAAAACGCCGCGGCGCGTGCGCGTTGTTTTCCGAAACAAGTAACAAAAAACGGCGCGCCGCGTGCGGCAGAAGCGAAAACGTGACGTTGTCCGCCGTATCGGTAAAGAGCGTATCGTCGCCGCGCACGAAAAGAAACTCATAATAAAAAAGTCCCTCTCCCGCGCGGGAACAAAGATCGGAAAGGGAGAGCCTCAGGCAATACGTGTCCACGCCGCGATCGCTGTCGATAAAATCAAACGGAAGATCGCGATCCGCACCGCCGTCCGGGCAGATCCGCAAAACGACCGCCGCCGCGCCCAGCGTACGCGGCACGCGGAAAGTAAAAGTCAAACGATCCCGACAGAAGAACGCCCCCCGAAGGGAGGCGTCCTTGCCGTTGACCGTCTTTTGCAGTGTGGGAAGCGAAGCGGAAAACTCTCGACAGATCAGCATTATTTGACACCGGTAAGGCGCTTGATGTGCCAGATGCGGTCGGCATATTCCTTGATACTGCGATCCGCCGCAAAGAATCCCGCCGCCGCGATATTGTGCAGCGACATCTTGTTCCAACGGGCTTTATCCCGATATGCCTCGACCGCCTCGGTGTGCGTGGTACGGTACGACTCGAAATCCGCCAAGCACATAAAAGGATCGGCAACGCCGTGCCCATAGAGCAGATACGACGCAATGTCCGAAAAACTCTCGCCGGCAAAACCGGTATTGAGATAGTTGACGATATGCGCGAGACGCTCGTTGGAAGCATAGTATTGCGCCGGATTATACCCGCGCGCCCAAAGTTCTTCCACCTCGTTTGCGGTGAGACCGAAAATGAACATATTCTCCGCGCCCGCGGCGGCTTGCATCTCCACGTTGGCGCCGTCCAGCGTGCCGATGGTCAGCGCGCCGTTGATCATCAGTTTCATGCAACCCGTGCCGCTTGCCTCTTTGCCAGCAAGCGAGATCTGTTCGCTGATCTCGGCAGCGGGGGCAAGCAGTTCCGCCGTGCTGACGTCATAGTTTTCAAGGAACACCAAACGCAGTTTTTCGGCGATCTTCGGGTGCGACTCGATATCCTTGCCGATCATACAAAGCAGTTTGATGATGCGTTTGGCAATATCGTAGCCGGGCGCGGCTTTCGCGCCGAAAATGAAGGTTTGCGGCTGCACGTCGAGATTCGGATTTTCTTTCAGATCCAAATAAAGCCCGATGATATTGAGCGCGTTGAGAAGTTGGCGTTTATACTCGTGCAAGCGCTTGATCTGCACGTCGAAAAGCGAGTGCGTATCCAGGTGTTTGCCGGTTTTCGCGAAATAATGGTTGGCAAAATTCACCTTGTTGCGGTGCTTGATGTCGCGCAGGCGTTGGAGGACCTGCGGATCGTCGGCAAATTTGGTGAAATCCGAGAGGCGCTCGGGCTCTTTTCTGTACCCCGTTCCGATACATTCGTCAAGGAGCGCGGCAAGTTCGGGGTTGGAATACACCAGCCACCGGCGGTGCGCGATGCCGTTTGTCACGTTGTCAAAGCGCTCGGGATACATTCTGTAAAAATCTTTGAAGACCGTATCTTTGAGAATTTGAGAATGCAGCGCCGACACGCCGTTGACGTGGTGAGAGCCCACCACCGAAAGGTTTGCCATACGCACCTGATTATAGCCGAGAATGCTGAGTTTGGAGATCGTGTTCCAGTTGCCCGGATAAAACTTCCACGCCTCGCGGCAAAAACGCTCGTTGATCTCTTTGATGATCATATGAATGCGCGGCAATTTGAGGGCAAAAAGCTCCTCGTTCCAAGTCTCCAACGCTTCCGGCAGAACCGTGTGATTCGTATAAGACACCGTTTCGGTCACGATCTTCCAAGCCTTGTCCCAGTCGAAGTGATAGTCGTCCATAAAAATGCGCATCAGTTCGGGAATACACATAGCGGGGTGCGTATCGTTGATATGAATGGAGACTTTATCGGCGAAATTATCCAGTGTTCCGTAGACCGCCATATGATCGCGAATGATGCTTTGACAAGAGGCGGAAACAAGAAAATACTGCTGTGAGAGACGCAAAAACTTTCCTTCGATATGGTGATCGGAAGGATAGAGCACTTTGGCAAGTATATCGGCGTTGTTGTCGTTCGTCATCGCCTGTGCGTACTGCCCTTTCGCAAAAAGGCTCATATTGAAATCCTGTGCGCTGCGCGCGCGCCACAGGCGAAGCTGCGTCACGCCCTCGCTGTCGGCACCGGAGATCATCATATCGTTGGCGATCGCGTCGATATCCTCGCCGCCCTCATATCGTATCTCCAAATGCCCGTTTACCCACTCTTCTTTCACGTGTCCGCCGAAATGCACGCGGTATACGCGGTCGGAGCGGGGCGTCAGCCACACTTCTCCCCCGGGCAGCCATTCGTCGGGCAGCTCGATTTGCATACCGTCCACGATCATTTGGCGGAAAAGCCCGTATTCATAGCAAAGCGAAAAGCCCGTCGCGGGATAGTCGAGCGAGGCGAGAGAATCCATAAAGCAGGCGGCAAGACGACCGAGACCTCCGTTGCCGAGTCCCGCGTCGGGTTCTTTTTCGTAAAGATCTTCAAGGGAAAAACCGAGCGTGCCGAGCGCCTGCTTATATTCGGTTGCAAGCCCCAGGTTGCACAGATTGGTTTTCAACGAACGACCGAGCAAAAACTCCATACACATATAGTACACGCGTTTACTGCCCGTGCGGTTGATCTTTTTCTTAAATTCGCTGCGCTTCTCCGTCAAAATGTCTTTTACGGTCAGCGCCGCCGCCCGATACATCTGATCGGCGCTCGCCTCCGCGGCGGTACAGCCGAAATGGCGGGCAAGTTTTTCTTCGAGATTGCGTTTGACTTCGCGTGCCGTGGGGTGGTAATTCATAAAATTTCGTTCTCCTCCGGAAAAAATCAAATTGCGTGATACAGCGCAAGATACCCTGCCGCCGACTGTTTCCAAGAAAAGTCGATCTGCATGATTTTGCGCACAAAGAGACGGCAAGTGGCGGGGTCTTCGTAAAGATCCAAAGCCGCCGAGATCCTGTCCGATAGTTCTTCACTGCGATAATTGGCAAAAGTAAAGCCGTTGCCGTGCAAAACGGTTTTCCCGTCCTTCTCCTCTTTCCAATATCCCTTGATGGAATCGAAAAGCCCGCCGGTCTCTCTTGTCACGGGGATCGCGCCGTAGCGCGAAGCGACCATCTGCGAAAGCCCGCACGGCTCGCTCTTAGAGGGCATCAAAAAGATATCGCACGCCGCGTAAATACGTTTGGCAAGTGCGCGGTCGTAAAGGATCATCGCGCGCACTTTTGCGGGAAATCTGCGTTCGAGATCGCGGAAGAAGTTTTCATAACCTGCCTCTCCCCGCCCTAAAACGACCAACTGTACGTTTCTCTCAAAGAGAAGGCGCGGCATAATGTCCGCCGCAAGATCCATTCCTTTGTGCGCCGCCAGGCGGGAAACGATCGCCAACATCGGCACGTCGGGATCCTCGGGAAGCCCCAATTCGCGTTGGAGCGCGGTCTTGTTTTCCACTTTGCGGGAAAGCGTGTTCCGGTTATATTTGACGGGGATCTCCGCGTCCTGCCCGGGGTTATAATAGTCGTAATCAATGCCGTTCAAAATGCCCGACAATTTTCCGCGGTTGTCCCGCAGAATGCCATCAAGACCATGCCCGTACGCGGGCGTGCAGATCTCCTCGGCATAACGCGGGCTGACCGTGGTCACACGGTCGGCGACGACGATGGCGGCTTTCATCAGATTGATGCACCCGCCGAAATTCATCAGGTCGCGGCAATCCGCGCCAAGCGAAAAGACGTCGCCGAGGATATAAAAGTCATATTTTCCCTGATATTCGATGTTGTGAATGGTAAAGACCGAACGAATGTTCGTATATCCCGGTCTTTGCCGGTAAAGGCGGTCGAGATACACGACCGTCAACGCCGATTGCCAGTCGTTGGCGTGAAGAACGTCCGGGAAGAAACCGAGGTGCCACAGCGATTCCAGAACCGCCATCGAGAAAAACGCAAAGCGCTCTCCGTCGTCAAAACTGCCGTACAGCGCGGCGCGATGAAAATAGTATTCGTTGTCCACGAAATAGTACGTCACGCCCTTACGTTTCAGCGAGAGGATCCCGCAATACTGTTCGCGCCAGGCAAGCTTTACCGTAAAAACGGCTTCGGTCTTCATTTTCTTGCGGAACGAGTCGGGGATCTGCGCGTAAAGCGGCATCATCACGCGCACGTCGGTGTCGGGCGCCGCCGCGAGAGCGGCGGGCAGGGAGCCCAGCACGTCGCCGAGCCCTCCGGTGGCGGCAAAAGGCATGGCTTCCGCGCCCACCAACAAAATTTTTTTCATCGGTTTCTCCTTTAACATCCAATCAAACTTGGCTTTCTTTTGCAATATAGAACGGCATCGTTTCGTGACCGCAAAGCTCTCTGTTGTCCTTGATGATAACGTTTTTATCGGTGATCACGCAATTCAGACGCACGTTTTCGCTCACCAGCGTGTCCTGCATCAAAATGGAGTTGGAAACGCGCGTGCCTTTCCCCACTTTGACGCCGCGGAAAAGGATCGAGTTTTCCACCGTTCCTTCAATGACGCAACCGTCGGCGATAAGGGAATTGGAAACTTTGGCGCCGGGCGCATAGCGCGTGGGCACCGAGTTGCGCACCTTCGTAAAGATCGGCTGATTATGCCGGTAGAAAAGGTTGACGCACGAGCCGCGGTCAAGAAGCCGCATCGAACACCGGAAATAACTTTCCAACGAGTTGACACGCCCGAAAAATCCGTCGTAATGATGCGCAAAAACACGCCCCTTTGGCAGTTGGCGGTACAGAACGTCTTTGTAAAAAGAAGTTTGCCCGTGCGCGATGGCGTCCGCTACGACGCGTTGCAAATAGGAGCGGCGCACCACGAAAATATCCGCGGAAACTTCCACTTCTCCCTTTTCCGCGTCATAGGTCGCCATATCGGTGATGCGACCCGCCGCGTCGACTTTCACGACTTCCGCGTGCGCGTCAAGCGGCTGCACGGCGGTGTCCACCGTGGCGGTGATCACCGAAATGTCGGCGCCGTTTTGCTCGTGACGTTCGATCGCCTGTGCGATGTCCACGTTGCAGATCACGTCGCAATCCGAAAGCACCAACACGTCTTCGGTGCAATGATTGATGAAATCCATCACGCCCATCAACGCTTCAAGGCGCGTGGAATAAACCTTGTTCGCCGTGGCGTTGTCATACGCCGTGATGAACGGAGGAAGGATTTTCAGCCCGCCGTGACGGCGCGCCAGATCCCAGTCTTTACCGTTGCCGATGTGATCAAGCAAAGATTGATAGTTATAGTGTGTGATCAGCCCGACTTTGGTGATGCCGGAATTGACCATATTGGAAAGCGCAAAGTCGATAAGGCGGTATCTGCCGCCGTAAGGAATGCTTGCCATCGTACGGCGCGCGGTCAGTTCGGGAACCGAAGAATCGTGAATGTTGGAAAAAATCAATCCTGCAGCAGTCATTTTCTCTCCCTCCTTATTCCGAAAGCATCGCGCCTGCCGGCACCGTGGCGCCCGCTTCCACGCGCACGCCCTCGCCGATCACGGCAATTTTCCCGTCGGCGCTCTCGCGGGGCGCGCCGACCGCGGCGCCCGCGCCCACCTCGACGTTATGATCGAGTATCGCGTATTCCACGCGGGCGCCCGGACCGATCACGGTGTCGCCCATCAGGACGGAATCCACCACGCTCGCGCCTTCCATCACGCGCACGTTTTCGCCCAGCACGCTGTTTTTCACCGTGCCGAGGATCTCACAGCCTTCGGTGATCGAAGCGTTATCCACCACAGCGTCCGGTCCCACGTATTGCGGGGGCGCGTTGTCGTGGCGCGAGAGAACGCGCCAATTTCCCGTGGCAAGTTTGAGCTGCGGTTTTTCGCCCAAAATATCCATATTGGCTTCCCAAAGCGACGAGATCGTCCCCACGTCTTTCCAATATCCGACGAAAGGATACGCCATCATCTTTTCGCCTGCCGCCAGCATCGCGGGAATGACGTTCTTGCCGAAATCGTTCGAGGATTTCGGATCCGCCGCGTCGGCGGTGAGATACGAAAAGAGTTTGTCGCGGTTGAAAATGTAAATGCCCATCGAGGCTTTGGTACTGTCCGGATTTTTCGGTTTCTCCGAAAACTTGGTGATCCGACCGGTCGCGTCGGTCGTCATAATGCCGAAGCGGCTTGCCTCGGACAGCGGCACGTCGATCACGGCGATGGTGCAATCCGCGCCGTTTGTCTTGTGGCAATCCAACATTTTGGCATAGTCCATCTGATAGATGTGGTCACCCGACAAGATCAACACATAGTCGGCGTTGTAGCGCTCGATAAACTGCATATTCTGGTAGATGGCGTTGGCAGTCCCCTTATACCAGTCCGCACCGTTTTTGCCCTGATACGGGGGCAGGATCTTGACGCCGCCGTAGTTGCGGTCAAGGTCCCAGGGAAGTCCCGTTCCGATATATTCGTTGAGCACCAGCGGCTGATACTGCGTCAGCACGCCGACGGTATCAAGACCTGATTGTACGCAGTTGGAAAGCGTAAAATCAATGATGCGGTATTTCCCGCCGAAGGTAACGGCAGGTTTTGCGGTTTTGGCTGTCAGCGCGTAAAGACGGCTACCTTGTCCGCCCGCCAATAACATAGCGACGCACTCTTTCTTTTTGAACATCAGCGATCCTCCGAGTTGAATTATTTTCGCAGGGAAAGGGGCAAACGACAAGAGAAAACAGCGCGGGGTTTAATATCAAGACAGCAGTACGTTTACTGCAAATCCACACGGGATCGGGAAGCGCGGCGTCGGCAGCGAAAGATCATTGCCGAAAGGGGCGGGAGAGTAAGCGCGGCGGATTGCGCAAAACCGTTTTCGGCAACGTCCTCGGTGCGAAAAGCGCCGGGCGTTTCCCCGCCGCCGCCGAACTCCGCGGCATCGGATGAGAAAACCGTTTCCCATACGCCGCGGTGCGGAAAGGGCTGTCGGAAGTTTTCACGCCGCACCGGCGTCAAGTTGAGAAGCACGACGAGTTCTTTCCCGCGCCGATCAAAACGACGATACGAGAGTATACTCTCCTCGGCGTTGTCCGCGTCGATAAAGGAAAAACCGTCGGGGGAATCGTCCATCTCGTAAAGCGCGGGGTTTTGAAGATAAAAATGATTGAGCGCCGCCACATAGCGCTGCATCGCGGCGTGTTTTGCATAATCCAGCAAAAACCACTCCACGGAACGCGCGTAATCCCATTCGCAAAACTGCCCGATCTCACAACCCATAAAGAGCAGTTTTTTGCCGGGGTGCGTCATCATCCAAGCAAGGAACGCGCGTGCCCCCGCAAATTTTTCCTCATAATTTCCGGGCATTTTGTCGAGAAAAGATTTTTTACCGTGCACCACTTCGTCGTGCGAGATCGGCAAAATATACCGCTCACTGAAAGCATACGTAAGCGAAAACGTCATCTCGCCGTGGTGATATTTGCGAAACAGCGGATCCTCCTCGGCATAAGAGAGGGTGTCGTTCATCCACCCCATATTCCACTTGCGGGAAAAGCCGAGCCCGCCTTTTTCATCGTGCGTCACGTTCGGAAAAGCGGAGGATTCCTCCGCGATCATCAAAACGCCGGGGCACTCTTTGCGCATCACGGCGTTCAGTTTGCCGAAAAAGGCGATCGCCTCGGGGTCGTGGTTGCCGCCGTCGGAATTCGGCGACCATTCTCCCGCCGCTCTGTCGTAATCCAGATACAGCATTGAGGAAACCGCGTCGACGCGAAGACCGTCGATATGATACGTTTCGGCAAAGAAAAGCGCGTTGGAAATGAGAAAAGACCGCACTTCCGCTTTTCCAACGTCAAAATATCGGGTGCCCCACGTGCGGTTTTCCATACGCTCCCTGTTGTCATATTCGTAAAGGGGCTGTCCGTCAAACTCAAAAAGCCCGTGTTCGTCTTTCGGAAAATGCGCGGGCACCCAATCCAAAATCACGCCGATGCCCGCTTCGTGCATCGCGTCCACAAACGCCATAAAATCGTGCGGCGTGCCGTAGCGAGACGTCGGCGCGAAATACCCCGTCACCTGATAGCCCCACGAGCCGTCAAAAGGATGCTCCGCCACCGGCATCAACTCAATGTGCGTGTACCCCATTTGCTTGACGTACGGCGCCAGTTCCCGCGCCAGATCGCGATATGACAAAAAGGTGCCGTCTTCCTGCCGGCGCCACGAGCCGAGATGCACCTCGTATATATTCATCGGCCAGTGCGAGAACCCGTCACGCCCGACGCGCGCGCGATAGGAAAGCCAGGAGGCGTCGCGCCAGGCATAGCCCGAAAGATCGTAAAAAATTGAAGCGGTTTCCGGCGGGCGCTGCGCGCAAAAAGCATACGGATCGGCCTTGTAGCGTACGCCGCTTTGCGTGTGCAGTTTGAATTTATAGAGATCGCCCGTGTCGATGACACCGGCGGGCAAAGCAATCTCCCATACGCCCTCTTTTGTCACCCGTGAGAGCGGATGCGTTTCCTGCCAGTTGTTGAAATCGCCGACCAAAAACACCGCGGCGGCGTGCGGCGCCCAAACGCGAAAGACCGCGCCCTGCGCCGTCTTGTGCGCGCCGAGATACTCCTGCGCTTTGAAGTTTTCGCCTTGATGAAAAAGACTTGCGGTCAATCGTTCGCTCTTCATCAAAGGGAACTCCTTTCCCGCCGGGAGCGGCGTTTTTGCAAGTTTTAACTACACTTTATTTTATTATACACGATATTTTTCGGAAAAACAATCCTTTCGGAAATTTTTATATGATTTTCTCCGCAAAACTTGTCTTTCGGGCGAAAAGTTGCTATAATGAAAGTACACGGTATAGAAAACAGCCGCGTGCAAACACTATACGCACGTTCCGTCTGTTTTCAAACGATCCCAAGGAGGTTCCCTATGCAAGAAAACGCTTCAATTTCGACGCCGAAATATACCGGCCGTATCGTCGCCGTCGTCATACTTCTCATCATTGCCGCCCTGCTCTTCACGTTTTTCACGATCTGCTCGGTTGCAATCGCCGATACGTCAAACAACGTGGAAAGTACCCAAAACGAAAATACAGACGCTCAAAAACAAGCGGGAAACGCGCTCGCGTTCGTTTTTCTTTTGATTCTTTTCCTGCCCATCGCCTTACTGTGCGGCGGCGTTTCCGCAATTCTTTCGCTCATCTCGTTTTTCCTCGCGCTGACCGCTTACCGTCGCGTCGTCCTCACGGCAAGACGCCGTTTCTTCCTTGTCTCCTTCATCCTCTCGGCACTCTTTTTCACCGGTGCCGTCGTCATCGGCATATTGCTCTTTGCCGTTTGGATCTGACCTTCGAAAACTCATACGCCCCGTATGGTATCCCGCCATACGGGGTGCTTTTTTCGCCATTTTATTGAAAAAGAGGCGGCGCTTTCTTTTTTTCGCATAATCTTCTGAAAACTGCAAAGACTATTCCCACAACCAATGAAAAAAGGGAGATTTCGATTATGAAAGCAACAGGAATTGTCAGAAGGATCGACGATCTCGGACGCGTGGTGATCCCGAAAGAGATCCGCCGTACAATGCGCATCCGCGAAGGCGATCCGCTTGAAATATACACCGACAGAGAGGGAGAAGTGATCTTTAAGAAGTATTCTCCCATCGGAGAACTTGCATCGTTTGCGGGCGAATATGCCGAAACATTGCACAAAACCTGCGGCATTTCGGTCATCATCAGCGACCGCGACGCCGTCATCGCCACGGCGGGTGTCCCCCGCAAAGAATATACGGAAAAGACACTCTCCGAAGATCTGGAAAAGATCATTGCTTCCCGCAATCTGTACGTTTGGCAGGAAGGTATGGAAGAGTTGCACGCCGTGGAGGGCACAACGCCCTTTGTGCGCTGTGCGATGCCGATCCTCTCGCAAGGCGACATTGTGGGGTGCGTGATCTCGCTCCAAAGTGAAAAAAGCGCTCTGACAAGCGATGTGGAATCCAAACTCATCCAAACCGCCGCCGGATTTCTCGGCAGGCAACTGGAAGCGTGATAAAAGGGCTGTGGCGACGCCACAGCCCTTCTTCTTATTGCTCTTGATTTTGCGCGGTTTCGGTGTTTTTCCGTTCGCCGTCTGTTTTCGCCTGCGTTTCCTGCGGCTTCTCCGCCTCGGGTTCGCGCTTTTCGGGCAAGACGCCGAGCGGCACCGCACCCTCGGAAGAGCCGTAATAGCGGCTGTATCTGCCGTGCGTACCGTAGTAACGGGAACCGCTGTGCATATCGATATCGTTCATCACCACGCCGACGATACGCGCGTTGACCGTGCGAAGTATATCCACCGAATCCATAAGGGCAGACATATTGGAATATCCCATACGCGCCACCAACACGTATCCGGTGAGGACCGCCGCCAAAACGCCCGCGTCGCTGGCGGCGCAGATCGGAGGCAAGTCGATAAAGATGTAATCGTATTTTTCTTTCGCGGCTTCCAAAAGCGCGCTCATATGTTCGGAAGAAAGCAACTCACTGGAGTTGGGGGAGATACGTCCGCAGCTCATCAGATCCAGCCCCGCGTATTGCGTGGGGCGCACGCAATCGGTCAACGGGTCTTTGGAGATGCCCGCCAGCGCCTCTGAAAGTCCCGAGCGGCGCAGCGGAAATCCGAACGTACGGTGCAAAATGGGGCAACGCATATCGCCGTCGATCAGCAAAACGCGTTTGCCGAGCTGTGAAAATCCAACGGCGATGTTGGCGGCGATCAAACTCTTGCCGGCGCCCGAAAAGTCGGAAACGATGCCGAAGACCGGGCTCTTTTTGTCAGACGCCTCACCGACATAAATGAGGTTGGTACGAAGCGATTTGAACGCCTCCGCAATAGAGAACGGCGTATGTTGGTCAAGCAGTCGTCCCGACACGTCACGCTCGATCGCTCTGCCCTTTTTCAATTCTTTTCTCAGGGCTTTTTTGTTTTGCGCCAAAACTTTGGCGTTGTCGCCCAAACGTATCCACGTGGGGATATAACCGATCACGGGCAATTGCAGAGAATCTTCCAGCGTTTCCCCGTGATATACGGTATCGTCAAGCAAAGCGGCAAGGAAGAAGATCGCATACGTAAGAAGGAAGAGCGCGCCGCCGCCGAGCAGGGTGTTGCGGGGAATGTTCGGGGAATCCGGCACACTGTCCAGCACACCGGTGGTGATGGGCGCGATCTTAACGTAATCCGCCACTTCCGAACTGATCATTTCCATCGTAAGGGACGGGATCAGATCTTGGTATACTTCCAAAATGCTCAACGCCTCTTTCGGATCGGTGGAACTGACCGTCACGGTAAACGTGGCGGTGTCGGTGATATGCTGTGCCGACACTTTGCCGCGGATAGCTCCGCCCGACATGGTTTTACCCGTTCGGGCCGAATACTCTTCCGCCGTTCTTACGCTGAAAACCGAGCCTTTGATCATATACACATAGTTTTCGGCGAAACGCTCCGCGCCCGATTGATAAGAAGCGCTGATCGCACTGAGCGAAGGAATGTTGTTCGTTACCAAAAACGTCGCGCTGGAAGAATACGTCGGCGTAACGAAAAACTTACTGTAACCGAACGCTCCGCCGGCGCCGACGATCAACGCAAGCAGCAAGAAAATCCAACGTCTCCGCAATACTTTCCAAAAAAGTGAAAGGCTGATCTCTTTCGTGTTTTTGCTCTTTTCCATTCTCATTCTCCTTTTATCGTCGCGGTGCTCGCCGCTGTATATGTATAAGTCGGTACCAGTTGTTTGATCAACGGACGAATGTCGTTTTCTTCAAACATCGCCGTTTCCAGTTCCGAAAGGACGCGATGCAGTTCTCCGCTGTCAAAATTCAGCGGCTTGCCGATGTGGATCAGCGTATGCTTTGTGGCTTGCAAACCCTCTTCGCTCATCAGCATCTCTTCATATAGTTTTTCGCCCGGTCGAAGCCCCGTAAAAACGATGTCAATGTCCTCATAGGGCTTGTATCCGGAAAGGCGAATGAGATTTTCCGCCAAGGTCACGATCTTCATCGGTTGCCCCATATCCAGCACGAATATCTCGCCGCCCTTGGCATAAACGCCCGCTTGCAGGACGAGAGAAACGGCTTCGGGGATCGTCATAAAATAGCGCACGATATCCTTGTGCGTCACCGTGACGGGACCGCCCGCGGCGATCTGTTTCTTAAACAGCGGGATCACCGAGCCGTTGCTGCCCAGCACGTTGCCGAACCGCACCAGCGCGAAACCGGTTCGCGTGGCGTGTCTGGCACGCTCCTGCACGATCATCTCGCAAATGCGCTTGGAAGCCCCCATCACATTGGTCGGGTTGACGGCTTTATCCGTGGAGATCAACACGAATCGCTTGGCGCCGAATTCTTCCGCCGCCCCCGATACGTTGTACGTGCCGAAAATATTGTTCTTGACCGCTTCGCGCGGGCTTGTCTCCATCAGCGGCACGTGTTTGTGCGCCGCCGCGTGATAGACGATCGTGGGGTGTTCCGCGGCGAAAACTTCTCGCACGCGCACTTTGTCGCGCACACTGCCGATCAGCACCAGGAGATCCAGCGCGGGATAATTTCGCCGCAGTTCCTGTTCGATCTCATAGGCGTTGTTTTCGTAAATATCGAAAATGATGAGGCGTTTCGGGTTCGTTGCGGCGATCTGCCGGCAAAGTTCACTGCCGATCGAGCCTCCGCCGCCGGTCACCAATACGACTTCACCCGCCGTCGATTGCCGGATCTCTTCGTTGTTGACGATAATGGGATCGCGCCCGAGCAGGTCGTCGATACTGACGTCGCGCAGAGCGCTGAGTTTCACGTCGCCGTCAAGCACCTGATATACGCCCGGGATCACCCGCACGGGAAGCCCCGTTGCAATGCAAATCGAGCAAATATCGCGCACAATCGAAGCGGATACGGAAGGCATCGTCACAAAAATGCAGTTTACGTTGTATTCTTCGGCTTTTTTCGCAATATCGTCGCGCTGTCCGACCACCGGGACGCCGCCGACGCGCATATGCTGTTTGGCGGGGTCGTCGTCGATCACGCAGACCGGGAAATAGCGGATCTGTTTTGAGGTCTGCATCTCGCGGATGATCAGCGCGCCGGCTTCTCCGCCGCCGACGACCATCACGCGCAGATACGAAGCGGAAGATTTGGCGGATCTTGTCTGCAAGCGAAACAAAGCGGCGTTGCGGAAACGCAGGAAGAAACGCACAAAGATCACCGCGATCGACCAGTTGAGCATCAATACCATCGCGTCGTCCAAATGGATCGTGGGCGACAGATAGGCATAAGCGGCGTTGGCAACGCCGAGCGCCATCATCGACAGCGCAACGCGCACCGCTTCCGAAAAGCCCGCCGTGCGCATCGGCATGCGGTAAAGCCCTCCCACGGCAAAGATCGGCGCGGCAAGGCATATATTGATGCACCACCACAAAAGGAACAATTTGGAAGGTAGCCACGCGGCACCGCCCTCCCAGGGCTGTCGCACGATCCACAGCGCGAGGAACGCCGCCACTCCGAACGCGAAAAGATCCGCCGTAGCCAAAAACAGCGTTCGTTTCAGAAAATAATGCAGGCGCTCATTTTTTTCACTCATATCAAAACCTCGTTTATATCAACGTTGCAAAGTCACAGCGAAGAAGGCGTGGTCGGGCGGCGGGAGCGCACGATGCGGTCGATCACCGGGCAAAGGATCGCGTTGATGCCGAATTCCAAGAAGAAATTAAAGCCGATAAAAGCAGTCAGCACAAACAGCACCACGTTGGCGTCCGCTTCAAGTTGGCAGGATTCCGCAATCGCGCGGCGGAAAAAGAGGATCATCATCAAGAAGAACACGCCGGTATTGACCACAGGCGCCGCCAGAGAGGCGAGACACACGCCGAGAAAACGTTTTGTCCGTAAAAAAACACGGTAAAGCCACCCCGAAACAAAACCCGCCAACGCGGTCTTGCCGAAACACGTCAAAATGTAAAGGACCGGCGAACTGTGAAAAAGAAACAACAGCACCGGATTGAAAAAACTGCTGATAAAGTTGACCGCGCCCAGCACCGTGCCGAGTATCGCGCCGACAAGCGGCCCCAAAAGGATCGCGCCGACCACCACCGGCACCAAAGAGAGCGTGATCTGGATCACGCCGAAAGAGAGCACGTTGGAAAGGAGCTGCATCGCAACGGTCAGCGCCGCCAACATCGCCGTCAAAACCAGGCGCAGCGTAGAATTTGTATGATCACGAAAAACTTGCCCAGACATCATAAACCTCCGAGTAATAGAGCATTTGCTTTTATATTATACCTATATATCGTCTTTTTGTCAAGACGCAAAAAGAGACAAAATTTGCAAAAAAAGGCACGGCACGGGAAAGTTCCCGCGCCGTGGCAAAAATTTTCAGGAAACCGAGCCGAGATACGCCGCGCCGATGATGCCGGCGTCATTGCGCAGTTTGGCGATCACGATCTTCGGCGGCTCCACGAACCCATCGCCGTGGCTCTCTTTTCTCACAAGAGGTACAAGCGGCAAAAGCAAATTGTCCCCTTCGTTGGAAATACCGCCGCCGATGGAGAAGACTTCGGGCTGAAAAATGTTGATCAAGTTTCCGATGCCTGCCGCAAGATAGGAAAGATAGCGGTCCACCACTTCCTTTGCCGCCGCGTCGCCCGCGCGCATCGCTTCAAACGCCGTCCTGCCGTTCACTTCCCCACTTTTACCGAGAAATTCGCCAAGGCGCGTATCGCGCCCCTTCGCGGCGCATTCCGCCATTTTTTCTTTCGTCATACGGATAAGTCCGCTCGCCGAGCCGTATTGTTCAAAGCAACCGCGTCTGCCGCAAGTGCAGGGCACGCCGTCTTTTTCGATCACCATATGTCCGAGTTCTCCCGCCGCGCCGTTAAAGCCCGTATAGACTTTTCCGTTCAACACGATACCGCCGCCCACGCCGGTGCCGAGCGTGATCATCACCGAGTTGCGCGTGCCTTTTGCCGCGCCGACAACCGCCTCTCCCATCGCGGCGGCGTTGGCGTCGTTTTCCGTGTATACGCGGGTAACGCCGGTCATTTGCCGCAACAGATCGCAGAGCGGAAATCTGCGAAAGCTCAAATTGTTGGCATATTCCACCGTTCCCTTTTCCGCGTTCACGATACCGGGGCTGGCGATACCGATGGCGTCAAGCGCACGAATATCCACGCCCGTGTCTTTGCAAATGTCGCGGCAAAGATCGGCGATCGCGGCCGTGATCTCCTCGGAAGTACGCGTCGCCGCATCCGTCGGCACGCTTTTTTTATATACGATGGCATAGTTGTCATCTACCAAACCGGCGGCGATATTCGTGCCGCCGAGATCCACACCGATACGATACATTTTTCTTTCCTTTCTCGCGAAACAAGATCCCGCTTTCATTATAAACTTTATTTTTTCAAAAGTCAATAATTTCCGCAACAAACAAAACCGCACCATGCGTCAAGTTTTCCGAAATATTGCCCGAATCCCCACATATCCCCCGAAACGGCATGCGTTTCGGAAGATCAGACCGCAATTTTTATGCGTCAACGGTTTTCGCAGTTTCGGATCCAGCGGTCCAGAAAAGACATTTGCTCTTTCGTGTGAAACCAATGCTCGCCGTTCTCCATCGTCGCCACACGCGCGTGAGAGCGAGCCGCAAAAGCCGCGATCGTTTCGGGGGAAGTGAGGTTGTCTCTCCCACCGCAGAGGATCTCCGTCGGCGCGTTCCACACAAGCGGATGCTCCCTTACGTAACACAGATACGCATAAGACAAATCTTCGCCAAAGTCTGTACGTATGACGCCTTTTTCCCGCAATTCGTTTTCCGTCACGCACATTTGCGCCATCATTCCAAGGATCAGTTTTTCCATATCGACGATCGGAGAAATGAAATACGCTTTTTGTATCGTCTCCCCGACATTTGCGTGCATAGCGAAATATGCGCCGATGCTGTTTGCGATCAATATGATCCCCCGATACTGTCCGCGCAACCCGTGAAAAAACGTCGAAAACTCCTCTTTCGCTTCTCCGGGGGTTGTGGCGTGATAGTCAAACCCGATCACATCGTCTCTCGGAAAAAGGGGCTTATAATGTTCGGCTTCCTTTGCGTTGCCGCCTTTGCCGTGGACATAGAGGACCGCGCGTTTGTTCGCTTTCGTCCACTCCTCTCTCGTCAGCAGTCGGACGTATCCTCTCCGCGTTTCTCCCATTTGGGGAACAGGCACGTTTTCCGTTACCCATTGATGCTTGAAACCGAGTTTTTCCTGCACGCGCCGTGAGCGTTCGTTTCCTTCGTAATAACCGCACCACACGCGGGCAAGGCACAAATCTTCAAAAGCGTGACGAAGCAATTCACGCGCCGCCTCCGGCACGATGCCGCGCCCCTGATACGGAACGCCGAGCCAATACCCCAGTTCCGCCTCGTCCTCTTTTTCGGCAAGATCGTTGCGGTGAAATCCGATACAGCCGATCGGCAATCCCGTTTCTTTCCAAACGATCGCATAGGTCTCCCACGCGGACAAAACTTCCCGTATCACTCGGCGGCTCTCCTCCACGCTCGTATGCGCCGGCCAACCGGCAACGGAACCGACGCGGGGATCGCTTGCGTATTTGTAACATTCCGCGGCGTCGCCCTCTTTCCACGGACGAAGGAGCAATCTTTCCGTTTGCAATATCATTTCCGACCTCGTGGGGGTTTTATTTTTTCTTCGCGGGCGGGAGTTCCGCATAGATCGCCTCGACCAGTTCCCGCAAAAATTCCCGATCTTCCACGTTATCAACAAGCAGCATCTCCCGCCCGCCCTCGTACGGGATCTCCCGCGGGGCGTCCGGCATCATTGCCGCGGCGGTCGCGGTGGGTTTGACCAAAAAGCGGTCGTCGTAAATGCCGCCGAAGACCTTGTCCAGATAATATAAGACGTATTCGCCCATCATCGCCCGATGCGAAACGCCGCGAAGGAGTGACAACTGATCCAATATAAATTGCAGATACTCTTTGCTTGAAGCCATCTTTTCCCCTTTATGTTCACCTTTGTGCCTTTTTTATATGTTCATCGGTTAACAAAATCACCGTCTCCACGTGCCCCGTGCGCGGGAAAAAATCGACCGGCGTTGCCGCGCCGAGCGCGTACCCCGCCGCGTGCAGATACGCGGCGTCGCGCGCCAGGGTGTCGGGCGCGCAGGAAATATAGACGATCTTCGGCACGCGGCGCGCGATGAGAAAATCAAGCAGCGCGGCGTCGCAGCCGCGGCGCGGCGGATCCAAAAGCACGACGTCGGGCGAGATCGCGCCGCGCGTCGCTTCCGCCGCGGCGAGCAAGTGCTCGGTGCCCGCCGCATCGCCGCAATAAAACGAGGCGTTTTTCATACCGTTTCGCTCCGCGTTGCGACGCGCGCATTCCACCGCGTCCGGCACGATCTCCACGCCGATCACTTCCCCGGCGGCGTGCGCCATCGAGAGTCCGATGGTCCCCGCGCCGCAATAGAGATCCAGCACCGTTTCTCGCCCCGAAAGTTCCGCGCGCTCGGCGGCAAGACGGTAAAGGAGTTCCGCCGCGTCGTGATTGACCTGATAAAACGAAGCCGGCGCGATCTCGAAAGAAAGCCCGCAAAGCGTGTCGGTCAGATACGGCTTTCCGTATACCGTTCTGTATGTATCCCCCAAAACAAGATTCGTTTTTCGCTCATTTTGATTGATCATCACACTGCAAACGGCGGGAAACCTTTCCCGCAACATTCCGACATATTCTTCTTCATCGGGCAGCGTTTTCCCGTTGATGACGGGGCAAACCATAATGTTCTCGCTCCGCGCGCTCTGCCGCAGATACAAATGGCGCAAAAGCCCTTTTCCGCTCTCTTCGTCATAGGCGCGCACGCCGCGCGCAGTGAAAAAATCGCACGTTGCAGTCAAGATCTCCCCGAAAACGGGCGGGAGCAACGCGCACGCGGCGGCAGGCACCACGCGGTGGGTCTTCGGCGCGTAAAAACCGCCGTAAAGCCGCCCTTTCATCTCCGATATGGGATATTCCGCCTTGTTGCGATAGGCGCGCTCGCGCCCCGCCGTCCGTACTTCTTCCACCGTCACGTCGGGCAAGCCCGCCGCGCGGAAAGCGTGGCGCACGGTCTCGCGTTTGAGTTCCAGTTCGCGCGCGTAAGCGAGCGTGCGATAGACGCACCCGCCGCAAGAAGCGGGCGCGGCGCAAAAGCCGTCCACGCGGTCGGGCGAGGGCGACAAAATATCCGTAAGACGCGCCACGTAGTAACGTTTATTCACTTTGATGATCTCGGCGTTGACGCTGTCGCCCGGCACAGTGCCCGCGATAAAAACGATCTTCCCGTCGGGCGCTTTTCCCACACCGTAACCGAGTGAATTGAGGTCAATGACCGAAAGCGTCAGCGCATCGCCTTTATACAGTTCACACATAAAACTCCCGCAGATCGTCAAGGCAAAGGGCGGCAAGCCGCGCGCCGTCCTCAAAAGCGGGCAAGCGGATCACGCCGCCCTCGTACTCCACTTTGCCGCTCTTCGTCGGCAGATGCCCCACGACCACTTTTTTATCGTCAAAAAAGCGTGCGCCGCACGCGGCGGGCACAAAAAACGCTTCCGGCGGGTATGCGTCAAGCGCTTTTTCGGACGAAAAGCCGTCAATGCCGGCGTGCACCAGCACGAAATCCCCGCTTTGCGTCGAAGCTTCCTCGTAAAGCGTAAATTCGGAAAGATAATCGAGAATGCCCTCGCGCTCTTCCGCGTCGGCGGAGCGAAAAGCGTCGAGTGTCGCCGCGCCCCCGTTTTTGACGAAATCCGTCATCTCCGCGATAAACGCGGCGTCGGGCGCGCTCTTTTCGCGCTCCATTTCGTCAAACGCCGAGAGCAGCCGCAGAGCGCGCAGATCGCGCTCGCCCGCCACGGGATAGACGTTCGCGCGCATGCTCATATCGATAAGGAGCGGGAGCGCGTTCTCGCCCTCTCCCACAGTATCCCCCAATACATACAGCGTATCGCGCTCGCAAAAGCCGATGGCGGCAAGCAGTTTTTGAAATCCCGCAAGGTTGCCGCGCAGATCCGAAACGACGTAATTCATACGCGCTCTCCTTCCATGATCCGCACCGTCGGCGCGTCGTCGATCTCCACGTAAAGCGTGGGGTCGACCTCTCTCGCCAGTTCGGCAAGATGGCGGCAGATCGGCACCTCGGTAAAGAAGTGCCCCGCTTCAATCGTGGAAAGCCCCATTTCGGCGGCGTCAAGCATGCGGTGATAGCCGATCCTGCCCGCAAGGAAAAGATCCGCGCCGGCAAAGCGGGCAACGTCGACAAAATCGCCGCCTTCTCCACCGACAAGCGCAATTTTCTTTACCGGTTTTCCCGCGTCCGACAGCGTCACGGCGGCGCCGAGAAGCGTCGCGGCCCTTTTCGCAAACTCCGCGGCGCCGATCTCCCGCGGCAAATCGCCCACGCGCCCGATCTCACCGTCCTCCGGCGTGCCGAAAGGCGTGACGTCCGAGAGCGAAAAAAAATCGGCAAGCACGTCGTTGACGCCGCCCGAAACGGCATCAAGCCGCGTGTGGAGCGAAACGGCGGACACGCCGCCTTTCGCCAAGAGCAATAGTTTCCGCGCGGCGGGCGTTACCCCGTCCAGCGCCTTGACGCCGTGGAAAAGAAGCGGGTGGTGCGTCAGCAGAAGATCAAATTTTTCCGTGATCGCCCTCTTTACCACCCGCTCTGTCGCGTCCAGCGCGACAAGCACGCGCCGCACGGCGCGCGTTTCGTCGGCGACAAGCGCCAAGCCGTCGTTATCCCATTCTGCCGAAAGCGTTTCCGGCACCGCCGCCGAGATCGCGGCGTAAAACTCCGAAACAGTCATCGAAAACCCCCGTTACAAGTATGGAGAAAGGCTGTCCGAAAACAGCCTTTCCCGCTTCTTATCAGTTGCCCAAAAACGCGTTCAGTTTTGCGACCAGCGCGTCGGCGTCGGTGCCGTGCACGGCGCAGGCGTCTTCGATCGACTCGCCGCGCGAGGCGGGACAGCCGAGACAGTGCATACCGATCTCAAAGAAAAAGGTCGCCGTGTCGGGATTCTGATCCAAAACGTCTCCGATGATGCTTTCTTTCGTCACTTGCATTTTGTTCTCCTTCCCCGCCCGAAGGGCGGATACATATATTTTTTTCGTATTTTTAATGACCGCGCTTTACTTTTCCCGAAAATCTGTTATACTTGTATCAGAGTCCGAGTGCGCGGAGCAATTCTTCTTTCGGGCGATAACCGAGCGACGAGGCAACAAGTTTGCCGTTCTTGACGAGCGCCACAAAGGGGATCGACTCCACGCCGAACCGCATTGCAAGCGCGCCCTCTTCGTCCACGTTCGCCTTGCCGACAACGATCTCCGGGTGTTCGGCGGCGATCTCGGCGATCACCGGCGCGAGCATACGGCACGGGCCGCACCAATCGGCGTAAAAATCCACAAGCAACGGTTTGTCGCCGTTCGCCAGCACGGCAAAATTTTCACCGTTTATCTTTTTCACTTCCATCAAAACTTCCTTTCCGCGCGTCGCGCTTTGTCTTTGGTTTTATTATACCCGCTCCGCGCGGAAAAATCAAGTCCGAAAAGGAGAGAATTATGAAAATTAAACTCAACCCCGACGAAGACGTCGTGCGCCACATTCGCAAAGGTCTGGAAATGACGGGGGGATACTGCCCCTGCCGCCTTGCGCGCACGCCCGACACCAAATGTATGTGCAAAGAATTTCGCGCGCAGATCGACGATCCCGATTTTGAGGGTTTTTGTCACTGTATGCTGTATTATAAGGAGAAATAATGAACACCCTGGTTTTGCCCAAACTCTCTTTTGCCCCCGTCACGCCGGAAATGGCGCGCGCTTACCGCCCCTTTCTCGCTGAAACGCCGTCGCAAAACAACGATTATGCCTTCGGCACGCTGTATATCTGGCAGGACGCCTATCCCGTGGAACTGGCTCTGACCGCCACGCACGCCGCGGTGCGCTATCGGGACGAGCAATACGGTTATCACTATATGTTCCCGCTCGGAAAAGCCGATCCCATACCCACGCTTTTGGCGTTTGATCGCATCCAAGAGGCGGCGGGTATGCCGCTCTCTCTTGTCGGCGTCGCCAAAGAACAGTTGCCGCTTGTCACGGCGGCGTTTTCGGGTAACGTCAAAATCGAGGAAGCGCGCGATTACGAGGATTATATCTACTCCGCGGAAGACCTTGCCACGCTTGCGGGCAAGAAATACCACGCCAAGCGCAACCACATCCACGCGTTTGAGCAAAACCACACGTGGGAGTGTCTGCCGCTTGTCCCCGACCTTTTCCCCGCTTGCCGCGCGATCCTTGCCGCGTGGGAAGGCGAGCACGAGGGCGATGGACTCGACGGGGAGGAAGAGGCAATCCGCCGCGCGCTGGATCTTTTCGACGAGCTCGGCTTTCTCGGCGCGGTGCTCTTTGCCGACGGCGCACCCGTCGCCTTTACGTTGGGGGAAATGTCCTTGACCGACACGCTTTCGGTGCATTTTGAAAAAACGCTGCCCACGTGCCGCGAGGCGTATCCCGTCATCAACCGCGAGTTTGTAAAAATGGCGCGCGCAAAGTACCCCGCGCTCCTTTACGTCAACCGGGAGGACGACGTGGGGCTCCCCAATCTGCGCGCGGCGAAACTGGCGTATCACCCCGTGCGCCTGGCGACAAAGTATCAAGTTTTGGTGCGGGACTTGTAATTTTTCTCATTTTTTGGTATACTGATAAAAAAGTTGTTTTGACGCGGAGCGATCTATGAAAATGTTATCTGTCATTTTGTGTGTCCTTTTCGGTTATGCGGTGGGAACGATCAACCCCTCCTACCTCATCGGCAGACTGCGCGGCTTCGACATCCGCAAATCGGGGTCGGGCAACGCGGGCGCCTCCAACGCCGTCATCACGATGGGCAAAAAGGTGGGCATTTTCAGCGCCTTTTTTGACATTGCCAAAGCCACGGCGGTCTTCTATCTCGCGCGCGTCATCTTCCGCGATCTGCCGCTTGCCTCCGAGATCGCCGCCGTTTCGGCGGTGTTCGGGCACATTTTCCCCTTTTATATGAAATTCCGCGGCGGCAAAGGATTGGCGTGCCTTGGCGGTCTTTTCCTTGCCGTCGACTGGCGCCTCTTTCTCATCGCCCTTGCCGTGGAGATCCTTCTCGTGCTGTGGGTAAATTACATTTGCATCGTCCCCATCACGGCGTCCGTCGCGTTGCCCTTTCTCTATTGGGGGCTCGGCGACAGCGGCGCGGGGTGGCTCCGTCACGCGGCAAACGGGTGGCAGGGCGCGCTGATCCTCGGGGCGGCGACGCTGGGTATCCTCTCCCGCCACGTGGAGAATATCCGCCGCATCAAAGAGGGCACCGAAATGCATTTCAGTTTCCTATTTTCCAAAAATAAAGACGCGGAACTCAACCGCATTTTGCAAAACCGCGAAAACCAACAAAATGGCGACGAACCGTAAACGTTTGCGCCGGAAAGCGAGGTAGCTATGAACATTACTCTATACGGAGCGGCAAGCGACCGCATCGACCGCATCTATATCGAGCGTGTGGAAGAACTGGGGCGCGCCATCGCGCGGCGCGGACACACGATGGTGTTCGGGGCAGGCTCCACGGGGCTGATGGGCGCGGCGGCGCGGGGGATCGCGGCGGAAGGCGGCAACATCATCGGCATAGCGCCGCATTTTATGCGCACGTTGGAGCCGATCTGCGATTTTTGCACCGAACTCATCAGCACCGACACGATGGCGGAGCGCAAGACGCTGATGGAAGACAAAGCCGACGCGTTTTTGATCGTGCCGGGAGGCATCGGCACTTTTGACGAATTTTTCCAAATTTTGACTTTGCGCTCGCTGGGCAGGCACCAAAAGCCGATCGTGCTCTATAACATCAACGGATTTTGGGATAACATCGTCACGGTGATCGGCGCGGACATCGTCAAGGGTTTCATTGCTCCGGAAGTGGCAAATTGTTTTTGCATCTGCGAGACCCCCGAGTCGGTCTTCCACGCCATCGAGGCGCCCGTCTCGCCAAACGAAGAATAAAAAGCAAACAATATACAAAAAACACCCCCTGCTCGGGGGTGTTTTTGTATTTGCGTTTGAACAGTTATGCTTTATCTCCGTTTTCGCCGGGAAAATCGCCGTTTCCCGGCAGCGTATTTGTGTTTTCTTCTGCATTTTCGGTATTCTGATTATTAGAAATGTATGTTGCAAAAGAAATGGTAAGCAAAATCACAGACGACATAACCTGATATATGGCAATAAAAGAAAACACAGGAGGGGCGCATTTTACATTTGCCGGAGAAAGGATAAAACTATGTAACCCCCACAAAATCGGTCGGAGCCATTCCTGTTCCGCAAATGCAAATGTGTAAACGCCTAAAAACAATACAGCTTCTTCAACCAAACTTAGGAACGCAAGCATAATTCGATCTGTTCTGTTCAAATTGGATGCTTTCCTTGCCTTGATACAATCCAGCAAAAACGAGACGTTGATCTCAAGTGTTCTTGAGACAAACCTATAAATCATCACCCCCAAGAGAATATTGAGGAGCATTTTACACGAGGTAAGGTTCTTCAAAAAATATGTGAGCAGGCAAAAGGCAGACGAAATTATAAGATTTGTAACATTGGCGCGGCGTATATATGCTGCCAATTTATCTTTCTGTTTTTGCTCGTCGGTTTCTTCTTTTTTGATTTTGTCTTTGCAAATTTTTGCAAAATAAAAATCCCAACTTAAAATATATAAAGCAGATCTTAAAATACTTTTGATCAGTTCTTTGCACCAAACGCAAAATTGACAGGGCTTGTGGCAGGCACAACACAGAAAAAATCTTACAATTACTGTCAAAATCATGGCAACAATAGCGCCAATAATGTAACGCATAACTCTACTCCTTAAGTTTTATTGTTTTCATTAGTCACCTTAAAAAACTGTATCTTTCATTAAAACGGCGAAGGTGAACACCGTATAGTCCCCCGCGGCAAGATTTTTGTCTTGCCGCGGTGAATTTGTTTGTCTACTTGCGATACCAGTAGTAATCGCAGTAGTTTGATTTGAGATTCGCCGCGTTGGTCGCGGGGTCGCTGACGTCCATATCCGTGCCGCTTGTTGCATTTTTCGTTTGCGTTCTGTACCACCCACTTGTGTTGGCAAAGGTGACGCTTGTTAAACTGCTACAGCCGGAGAACGCAGAATCGCCTATGCTCGTGACACTTGCAGGGATTGTGATGCTTCTTAAACCGGTGCAGTAGTAGAACGCATAGTTGCCTATGCTCGTGACATTCTCCGGAATCGTGACGCTTGTTAGACTGCTACAGCCGGAGAACGCCCAATTGCCTATGCTCGTGACGCCCTCAGGGATCGTGATGCTTGTTAAACCGGTGCAGTCGGAGAACGCAGAATTGCCTATGCTCGTGACACTTGCAGGGATTGTGATGCTTCTTAAATCGGTGCAGTAGTAGAACGCATAGTTGCCTATGCTCGTCACGCTTGCGGGGATTGTGATGCTTGTAAGACCTTTGCAATGGCAGAACGCATCATCGCCGATGCTCGTCACGCTGCCGTCTGTGGGAATGATACTGTTTTTACAACCTGCAACCAATGTTTTTGTTTCGGTTTCAATAATACAGTTTCCTTCACTATGATATTTGGTGTTTCCGCTGTCTACCATAATACTCGTAAGCCCCAAGCATCCGGAGAACGCCCAATAGCCAATGCTCGTCACGCTCGCGGGGATTGTGATGCTCGTGAGATTGCTGCAATCGTAGAACGCAGAATTGCCTATGCTCGTGACGCTTGCAGGGATCGTGATGCTTGCTAAATTGTAGCAACCGGAGAACGCATCACCATAAATAATTTTTGTGTCCGCATGTATGGTGCAAGAGGTGATACTTGTACTTGTTGCTCTCATCAATACTACATACGGATTTGTTGCGTCGCCTAAATACTCCGCGTTGTCATAGGTATTATAGGTTAAACTGCTACAATCGTAGAACGCATAATTGCCTATGCTCGTCACGCCGTTCCCGATCGTGACGCTTGTTAAACCGCTGCAATTGGAGAACGCATAATTGCCTATGCTCGTCACGCTCGCGGGGATCGTGATGCTCGTGAGATTGCTGCAATTTTGGAACGCAGAATTGCCTATGCTCGTGACGCTATTCGGGATCGTGACGCTTGTTAAATCGGTGCAGTTGCGGAACGCATATTGATATATCTCCGTAATATCGCTCGGCAAAATCAATGTGGTTTCCGTACCCACGTAACCAATCAACGATTTGACGTCACCGTCGGTATAGAGGATATAGCCGTTCTCATCGGTGGAGAGTTTGCTGGTATACGGCGCCGTGTAAATCTCTTTTGCATAATATCCTATGTAGCCGTTGTCATAACTGCCTTTGGTGATGGTCAGCCGAGATTTGTTGTAAACCTCTACCAGTTTGTGGCAGCCGGTGAACGCATTACCGCCTATGCTCGTGACGCTTGCGGGGATCGTGACGCTTGTTAAACTGCTACATTGGTAGAACGCATAATTGCCTATGCTCGTGACACTTGCGGGAATCGTGACGCTTGTTAAACCGGTGCAACCGTAGAACGCATAATTACCTATGCTCGTGACGCCCTCCGGGATCGTGACGCTTGTTAAACCGGTGCAACTATAGAACGCATATCTGCCTATGCTCGTCAGTTGACTGCCTTCGGCAAAAGTGACGCTTGTTAAACTGCTACAGCCGCGGAACGCATAACCGCCTATGCTCGTGACGCTTGCGGGGATCGTGACACTTGTTAAACCGGTGAATTTCTCGAACGCATAGTCGCCGATGCTCACGACAGGCAAATTTTCGTGATAATACGGAATGACGACGTTGCTGCCTGTGACAGAACCTTTCTCCACGATATAGCCCGTTTGATCGTTATTCAAAGTATAGGAAAGTCCCTCGGTATATACGAGCGGCGTGTGGCAAACGGTGCAAACGTTGTTTGTATCATAAACGTGCGTATGGTTTGCAGGCACAATGCCGAGTACCTCTTGCAACGCCACAACGTTTGCTTCCAATGCGGCAATTCTGCTTTCATATTGTGTACAACGCGCGCGCAAAGCGTCGCACTCCGCTTTGGTGGCAGACGTCGTTTCAAGCAGAGCGATGCGGGTGCTCAATGCGTTCACGGCGGTATTAAGAGACGTCAAATTGGTGTTGACGGTTGTCGACACAGTGCCGAGCGAAGAATTGATACCGTCGATCTGCGTTGTAACGGCATTGATCGCGTTTGTCAACTCCGTTTTGGTGGCGGAATTGGTTTCAAGCGTGGCAATACGCGTTCTCAACCCCTCAATAGATGTGCTCAAAGACGTCAGGCTTGTGTTGACGGCGGTTGACAAATTGTTGATCGTAGTGTTTGTTTGTGTGATCTGCGCTTCAAGATTAGTCTTCTGCTCTTGCAAAGCCGCTTTGGTTGCGGACGCTTCTTCGAGTGCGTCGATTTCCGCTTGGAGCGCGGCTTTTTCCGCTTCCAATGCGGTTTTCGTTGCAGACGCTTCGGTCAGCGCGGCAATTTGGGCTTCAAGGTTAGTTTTCTGCTCTTGCAAAGCCACCTTGGTTGCGGACGCTTCTTCGAGTGCGTCGATTTCCGCTTGGAGCGCGACTTTTTCCGCTTCCAATGCGGTCTTCGTTGCAGACGCTTCCGTCAGCGCGTCGATCTGATCTTTGAGTTCCGCCGTCTGTGCCTGCAACGCCAGTTTTGTCGCCGCCGCTTCTTCGAGTGCGTCGATCTCCGCTTGGAGCGCGGCTTTTTCCGCTTCCAGTGCGGTCTTCGTTGCAGACGCTTCGGTCAGCGCGGCAAGGTTTTCGTCCGTTGCCGTATCTTGCGCCTGCAAGTTCTCCACGTCCGCTTGATGCGTTTCGTCTTGCGCGCTGTCTTTCTCTTGCAACGCTTTGATGGTCTCCTGCGCTTCAGCAAGCGCCTTTTGCGTTTCCGAAAGCGTGGTTTTCAGATCTTCCAGATCGCTCCCCTGCGTCGCCACCGTGTCGCTGAGTTCGCAACCCACAAGCGAAAAAAGCAACACCGCCGCGAGCAAGGCAAATAAGACTTTACGTACCGTTTTCTTCATCATTGTTTCCTCCCAAACATACACGAAGCAACCCAATAAGGTTATTTTTTGCTTTATTATAATCTTTTTAGATAATTTTGTCAATACTTTTTAATCATTTGTGGTAAACTGAAAGAAAAAAGGGGTGTGAAAAATGGCACTCTATCAAAGGATACGCGATCTGCGCGAGGACGCCGACAAAACCCAAGCCGAAGTTGCCGATTATCTCAACACCACCGCGCAATACTACGGAAAATACGAAAAAGGCGAGCGAGAACTTCCGCTCTCGCGCGCCATCGAACTTGCCGATTATTACGGCGTCAGCCTCGATTTTCTCGCCGGCCGCTCCGATATTCGCACAATCTCCCCCAACATCATCCTTGACACCGACGAAGCCCTTCTCGTCTCGCGTTTTCGCCTCCTTTCCGAGCGCAACAAAGGAAAAGCCGAACTTTTTATAGAACAGTTATTTGAGTCACAAATCAGGGAACGCGCCACAATTTCCCCGCCGCAAAACGAGCCGTGCTGAAAAATGGGCTCGTTTTTTTATGCCCTTTTGCACCGGTTCTGTATATCTTTTTCGCGGGTATCCCCCAAAAGCTCCGCAAAAACGCCCCGCCGCCGCGCATCGCTCCGCCGCGGTGGAAGAGTACCCTCCGCGCGTCCTCTTTCCCCAAACGCAAAAAAGCGCCGCCCGCGGGCGGCGCTTTTATCGTTTATGGAAGATCAGGCAAGGCAGTTATAGAAGGCGTTGACGCCCACTTTTTCCGCCGTATTCCACCACGCGGGGCGCGCCAAGTGCGTGCATTCCGCAAAGGCATAATCCCCCACCGTGATGGCATCGGCGGGCAGATTGACGGTGGTCAGCGCCGGGCATTGCATAAAGGCAAACTCCCCAACCTCTTCCAGCGCGGCGGAAAGCGCCACGGTGGTCAGTTGGTCGCATTTATAGAAGCAATGCGCGGGAACTTTCGTCAGCGCGGCGGGCAGTTGCACGGTGCGCAGGCTCTTGCAGTTGTAAAACGCCATATCGCCGAGCGAAAAGGTTTCGACGTCGGCGGAAAACGCAACCGCGCCAAGGCGAATGCAGGCGGCAAACGCCGCTTTACCCACCGAGCGGAGCGCGGCGGGGAAATTGATCGTCGTCAGTTGATCGCACCCCGAAAAGGCAAGATCGCCGATCGTTGTCACCGTGTCGGGCAACGTGACGACGGTCACGTTCACTTTTTCATAAAACGCCGCGTCGCCGATCTCGGTCACAGGGCGCTCCTCGATCTGGGCGGGCACGGTCACCGCGTGCGGGGTGTTGCTGCCGCGAAAACCGGTGATCCGCACGGTTTTACCGTTGACAAACTCATAGGTAAAGGCGTCCGTACTGCCCTCCGCCGCGTACTCACGGTCTTGCGCCGTAACGGTCAGATTGACGGCCTCGCTTTTGCCGGTCTTGTCTTTTTTGCACGCGGTCAGCGCGACGGTCAGCATCAAAGCGGCAACGAGCAAACAAAGCAGTTTTTTCATTTTTCTGTCCTCCGCAAAGAACTCGCGGCAACGCCGCGAAACGTATATAGTCATTATACCGCATCTTCTTTTTTCTGTCAAGGGGAGTTGCCTTTTTCCTTGACAATCGCCTCTCAAATCTGTTATACTGTTCTTGAAGTTTCGGCGCCCGCGCGGCGCAAAGGAGGGGATCGTTGTGGCACAAAAAAACGAGAACGCCGTCGGCGCTCTGCGCGGCGTGGGGCCGCAAAAAATCGCCGCCTACGAAAAACTCGGCATTCGCACCAAAGAAGACCTCCTTTACCATTTTCCGCGCGCCTACGAGAACCGCGGCGCGGTCTTCACCCTTGCCGACGCGCCCTTAGATTGCCGCGCCGCGCTGTATCTGACGGTCGGCTCCGAGCCCCGCAGCGTGCGCGTGCGCGGCAGAATGACGCTGCTCAAATTCCGCGCGTTCGACGAAAGCGGCGTCGCCGAGATCACCTATTTCAATCAAGAATATCTCAAAAGCAAGTTTTTACTCGGCACAACCTTCCGTTTTTGGGGCAAGGTGCAAAAAAAGGGCAAGCGTTACGCGCTGACATCACCCGAGGCCGAGGAAGTGCGGGACGACGCGCCCTTGCGCGATCTCCTGCCCGTTTATCGCCTCTCCGAGGGGCTTACCCCCCGACTGGTGTGCGAAAACGTGGCTACCGTACTGCAAAACGCCGCTCTTGTCCCCGACTTTCTGCCCGACGAGATCCGTATGCGGGAGAAACTTGCCACGCTCCCGTTTGCGCTCCGCAATATCCATTTCCCCACCGATTATCCCGCGCTTGCCGCGGCGAAAAAGCGGCTGATCTTCGACGAATTTTTCATTTTCGCGCTGGGGCTCTCGCTCACGCGCCGCAAAAGCAAAAGCACGGGAGCGCCGCCTTGCGCGGTGGATACGCTCGCGCCCTTTCTCGACAAGATCCCCTTCGCGCTCACGGGCGCGCAGGAGCGCGTGCTTGGCGAGATCCGCGCCGATATGGCGCGCGACGTACCGATGAGCCGCATCGTGGTGGGCGACGTGGGGTGCGGAAAGACCGTGCTTGCCGCCGCCGCGATGTGGATCGCGGTGCGGGGAGGCAGACAGGCGGCGCTGATGGCGCCGACCGAAATTTTGGCGCGCCAGCACTATGACGATCTCGCGCCGCTGTTCGCGGCGCTCGGCATCAGGGCGGAATTGTTGATCGGCGCCACGCCCGCCGCGCAAAAGCGCAAAATACGCGCGGCACTCTCGGACAGCGACGCGGAAAAGCGGCTGCCCGTCGTCATCGGCACGCAAGCGCTCCTCTCGGAGGGCGTAGAGTTTGCCGCGCCGGGGTTGATCGTCACCGACGAACAGCACCGCTTCGGCGTGCGTCAGCGCGCCGTGCTCTCCGAAAAGAACGAACACGCCCATATGCTGGTAATGAGCGCCACGCCGATCCCGCGCTCGCTTGCGCTCGCGCTTTACGGCGACCTTGATTGCTCACGCGTGGACGAGATGCCGAAAGGACGGCAAAAAGTGGAGACTTTCGTCGTCGACGAAAGTTACCGCCCGCGCCTTCTCGCCTTTATCCGCAAACAATGCGCGGAGGGCGGGCAAGTGTATATCGTCTGCCCCGCCATTGAGGAACGCGACGCCGCGCCCGACGAACTGCTGCTTGCGGAGATCGGCGACGAAGCGCCTCTCGGTGACGCGCACCCGCCCCTGAAAGCGGCAATCTCCTATGCGAAAGACTTGCAGGAAGCCCTGCCCGATCTCACCGTCGCTTTCGTGCACGGCGGGATGAAGAGCCGCGAAAAAGAACGCGTGATGGAAGATTTTGCCGCCGGCAGGATCGGCGTACTGGTCTCCACCACCGTGATTGAAGTCGGCGTCAACGTGCCGAACGCCACGCTGATGATCGTGGAAAACGCGGAACGTTTCGGGCTTTCCCAACTCCACCAACTTCGCGGGCGCGTGGGGCGCGGCGCGCGCCGTTCCTATTGCGTGCTGGTTTCCGACACCGACCTTGCGGCCGACACTCCCGCCGCGCGGCGTCTTGCGGTGATGAAGACCACCTACGACGGTTTTGCCATTGCCGAACGCGATCTGACCTTGCGCGGCCCCGGTGATTTTCTCTCGGGCGGCGAGAGCGACGCCATACGGCAAAGCGGAGGCGTACATTTTCGCCTTGCGGCGCTCTGTGACGATACGGGACTGTTGAACACCGCCTTTTCGGAAGCGCGCGCGCTGATCGAGAGCGATCAAGACCTCGGCGCGCACCCTGCTCTTCGCGCCAAAGTGGACGAGATGTTCACGCTGGACGCCAACACCATCAGTTAAGGAGCGGTTTATGTGCCATACGCCCACTCTTTATATACTCGACGCGCGTAAAACGCCGCGCGAGGTTTGGCTTCCGCTCCGGCGCTTTCTCCCCCCGCGTCGCGCGGCGCTCCTTGACGGCGCCCCTTGCCCCGAAAGAGAAAAAGAGATCGTGCTTGGTTTTGTGCTTTTTCGCTATGCGATGGATGCCGAAAACTATCCGCCCGACACGGGTGATTGGGTGATCGGCACGAGCGGAAAACCCGAAACGGCAAGCGGTCTCCCGCATTTCAGCCTTGCACACGCGGGCGGCGTTCTGGCGCTTGCGCTGTCCGAAAAACACCCCGTCGGGGTGGATATCGAGCCGCTCCGCCCGCACGCCCCCGCTCTTGCGCGCAAACTGAAACTGCCACGGGAGAGCGGCGCGGAGAGCGTTCTGCGCGCGTGGTGCGCGACGGAAGCCGCCGCCAAGAAAAGCGGCGCGGGGATCGCCGCGACGCTTGCCCGAAATTCCCCGCCCGACGCCGCCGTGAAAACCGAAAACTTTGACGGTCAGCGCTTTATTCTGGCGCTCTCCCCCGGGGAGGATTTTGCCGTGCGGCGCGTGACCATGGAAAATATCGCGGCGGCGCTCCGATAAAGCCCCGCCACACGAAAACACTCCGTTTGATCAAGAAAGGACGCATACGGTATGAGAAAAACGAAAATCGTCTGCACAATCGGCCCCGCAAGTTCCGATGAAACAACGCTCACGCAAATGTGCCTTGCCGGTATGAACGTGGCACGGCTCAACTTTTCGCACGGCACGCACGCCGATCATCAGGAAAAGATCGACCTTTTGAAAAAAGTGCGGCAAAAACTCAATTTGCCGATCGCCATTATGCTGGATACGAAAGGCCCGGAATATCGCATTAAAACCTTTGAAAAGGGCAGTGTCACGCTGAAAGACGGAGACGAATTTGCCTTTACGGCGCGGGACGTCGCGGGCAACGAGCGCGAGGTGTCGGTCAGTTATCCCCCGATGGTCGAAGAACTGGACGTGGGCGACACCATTTTGCTCTCCAACGGCATCCTCATCTTCAAAGTGGTGCGCAAAGAGCCGGGGCGGCTCGTTTGCACCGTGATATCCGGCGGCGAGTTGAAGGATCGGAAAAGTATGAGTTTTCCCGGCAAGGTTCTGCGGCAGACCTATCTTTCGGAGCAGGACAAAGCCGACATTCTTTTCGGCATCGAAAACGGCGTGGATTATATCGCCTGTTCGTTCGTTTCCGCAAAACGGGACCTTTTGGACATTCACGATTTTCTCAAACTGCACGGCGCCGACCACATCGGGCTGATCGCCAAGATCGAAAACCAATCCGGAGTGGACCATATCGAGGAGATCTGCGAAGCGTGCGAGGGCATTATGATCGGCAGAGGCGATATGGGTGTGGAAATTCCGTTTGAGGAAGTGCCGTCCATTCAGAAAAAACTCATCACAAAGTGCCGCCTTTTGGGACGTCGCGTCATCACGGCGACCGAAATGCTGGAATCTATGATCTACAACCCGCGCCCCACGCGCGCCGAGATCTCCGACGTGGCGAACGCCGTTTACGACGGCACGAGCGCGGTGATGCTGTCGGGCGAGAGCGCGGCGGGCAAACACCCCGTCGAGTCAGTCGCCGTGATGGCAAAGATCGTGGAATATACCGAGAAAAACATTGATTATCGCCACCTCTTTCTCACTTCCAAGTTCAAGATCCGCAACACCCTGGACGCCATATCGCACGCGACCTGCGGAATGGCGATGGACATTGACGCCAAAGCAATGGCGGTCTGCACCCTCTCCGGTATGACGGCGAGAATGGTGTCGCGCTTCCGCTCTCCCGTGGATATCCTGGGGCTGACCACCGACGAGGTGACGTGGCGAAAACTCGCACTGTCCTGGGGTGTCACACCGATTATGTGTGAAAAATACCCCTCTACCGAAGTCCTCTTTTATTCCGCCAAACGACTTGCCAAGGACGTCCTCCACCTCTCGGCGGGCGACCGCATCGTCATCACCGGCGGCATCACAAACGGACAATCCGGCAACACCAATCTGATCAAAGTCGAAGAAATCTGACAACGAACAAAAACCCCCGAAACGCGTTGTGTTTCGGGGGTTTTTTGTTTATCCGCGCTCGGCGCGGGGGACGAAATCTTTGCCCGTGATGAGATAATCTACGGAAACGTCAAAATACTCGGAAAGGCGCAATAGCATCGCTACGTCGGGGCTGTGCTTGCCGTTTTCATAGTAGGAGAGAACTTCGCGGCTGATCGAGAGATCCATTGCCACTTTCAGTTGGCTGAATTTTTTCTTTTTGCGTATCTCGCGCAAACCGATCATTTTCACGGACTTCCCCTCCTTTTCGCAAAATCTCCAAGAAATTGTACGTTTCCTCTTGACAACAGTGTAACATTTTGTTACAATATAAATGTAATGTTTTGTTACGATTCGATATAAGGAGTTTGACCCGATGAAAAAAGTATTATGCAAATTTCTTGCGCTGACACTGGCTCTTTGCTGTGTTTTGCCCTTCTTTACCGCGTGCAACTTCAAAGGAAACGCCCTGCGCGATCGCGTGGGAAAAATGTTGACCGGTCGCAATTACACAATAGAAATGACAACGGACAGCAGAACGTATCTGCTGAAAACCGACAAAGATATTGTCTATTGGCAAGTGACGCAATATGAAAAAACAGACTATATTCTGATGTTTTTCGACGAGGACAGCGAAAGCATCAAAATCTTTGAACGTTCCGGCAGCGAACAGCCGTGGAGCCGCTCCAACGCGGAACCGAGCGAAGCGGTGGAAAACACTTTCTACGTATTAAATTTGTTGCAGCTCTTCTTCTATTATCCGGAAATGTTTGCCGAAAACGACGGCACGTACACCTATAAGAGCAACGATGAAACAATCTCCGTCTCCAAAGACGGAAAAGGCATTAAGTGTATTTGCAATTCCAAAGACATCGGAAAAGTGAATATGTATGTTTCAAGCATCGGCAAAACCAAAATCGAGATCCCCGCTGAAATCAAAGACAGATAAAACAAACGAAAAAAGCACCCCATATGGGGTGCTTTTTTGTTTTTATGAATTTACGCGCGTTTCATTTTGTTTTGAAACACGACGATGGCAAGCGCGAAAGCCGCCGCCGTATAGGCAAGCACGATGAGGAGCGGGCAGAGCATATCGGCGACAAAATCGCCGTATCCGTTCACCGCGTTTTGTATCAGCATCGTGGCGTTTTTGAAAGGCAGAACGCGGAGCGCCGTCAAAAATCCGTCGCCGAGCCCTTCCGTCGGAAACCACATTCCGGAGAGGATCGACTGCCCGGCGATGACGGCGGAACTGACGCCCCCGACCGATTTTTCACTGCACATCGCACCGAAAAGAATGCCAAGCCCGATAAAGAGCAGCGAAGTCACGCCGCAGAGCAGAATGCCCCACAGAAAGCGCACAGACCAAAAAGAGGGATCAAGTAACCCGCCGACAAGGAAAAACAGCGCCGATTGCACTAATGCTACCGGAAGAAGCGACAGCGTATAGCCGAAAATAAACTCATACGACCGCGCCTTTGAGACGTACAGCCGCGTGAGGAACGAAGTTCCGCGGTCCAGCGCGATCAGTAGCCCCGCAAACAGCGTGGTAAACGCCTGCGCAAACACGGCGATGCCCGGCGCAAGATAGCGTATCTCAAACTGCGCCGTCAACTTGTGGAAGATGAAGAAAAACAGCACTTCCATAAAAAGCGGCAATCCCATCATAAAAATGAGGCTGAGCGGGTCGCGCAGAATTTCCTTGACGTTGCGCCCGGCAAGCGTCCGGATCCGTTTGATCGAGTCACGCATCGAGATCACCTCCGCCCACCACGTGGATAAACGCGTCTTCCACGCTCTCTTTGCCGCTCTTGCGGTAGAGTTCTTCTCGGCTGCCCACGAAAAGCAGTTCTCCGTCCTTCATAATGCCCAGTCGGTCGGCAAGCGCCTCGACCTCCTCCATATAGTGCGTTGTCAGCACGATGGTCATATTTTTGCGCAGATCGCGTATGGTCTTCCAAATTTCCCGCCGCGCGATGACGTCAAGCCCCAGCGTCGGCTCGTCGAGAAACAGCACTTTGGGGTGCGTGACCAGCGCCAGCGCGATCGACAGTTTTCTCTGCCAACCGCCCGAAAGGCTTGCCGCGCGCTTATCTTTCACTTTGCCGAGTTCAAACGCGTCAAACAGATACGCCGTCGTTTTGTCGATCTCCTCGCGGCTCTGACCGTTGAGTTGCGCGTAAAAGCGAATGTTCTCCGCCACCGTAAGGTTGCGCGCTATGGCGGTCTCCTGCATGGAAACGTCGATCAGGGCTTTGATTTTTTCCGCGTCGCGCAAGATCGAATATCCGCAGACGAACGCGTCACCACCGGAGGGGCGCGTCAGGCACGTGAGCATTTTGATGGTGGTGGTCTTGCCTGCGCCGTTGACGCCGAGCAAAGCGAACAGTTCTCCCTCAAAAATCTCCAAATTCAGTCTCTTTACCGCCACGGTGTCGGGGTATTCTTTGCATAAATCAAGTGTCTTGATCGCTTCCATAGGCGCCTCCCATCAAAACATAAAAAGCCGTGTCCTTGACCAGCGCGATCCCACGCCGTTTGTCGCCCATCACCATCAGCGTGTCGCCGGTCTTGATATCGAACATTTTGCGCGCCTCGGCGGGGATCGTGATCTGCCCTTTCGGACCGACCTTGACGCTGACGATAAAGCGATCTTCCTGTATCTTTTTCACTTCGTTTCCTCCTTGTCTTACTTTTCTTACTTATTGTACCACCGAAAAAAGAATTTGTCAACAAAAAAGAGCCGTTCGGCTCTTTTTTGTATCAATCCAAGTGCAGTCGCCCGCGCAGACGGAAAAGATAAAAGGTGATCAGGCGTGTGAGCGCGATATCGTACAAAACGAACACGCCGCCCGCAAGGAAGGCGAGAAACCAATAGACACGCAGCAGATCCGCAAACGGCAAAAACAAAATTTTGACCGCCGCGAAAACGAGTACGGCAAGCGCCAAATAAAACAGCAATATCTTGAACAGCCACGAGACGACGCGCGAAAAATACTTTTCGAACACCGCTTTGAGGATCGGATAATACCCGAAAAAGACGAGATACAGCGCGGGCGCGCTTTTCTGTGGAACAAGCAGCATCGACAGCGCGGCGGTCACGGCGAAAATGAGATACGGATACGCGCCGCCGAGTTCAATGACGCCGAACACAACGAAAAGCGAGGCGAGGATCGCCATACTGATATCGAGCACCTCGAAAAGCGAGCCGAGCGCCAAAAGCGCCACGCCGAGCGCGGCGGCAAGCGCCGCGAAAACAAGTTTTTTGGTGGTGCTGCGCGTTTTTCTTTTCATCATCAACAACAGGGGATCAGATCCCCGCCCATACATTCACAACAGCAATCGGCGCAAATCAGCGTGGAGCAAACGTCGCAGAATGTTCCCGTGCCGGAGGTGTTATATCCGCCGCCAAACTGACGCGCGCGATCGTGCATTCTCTCGCGGAACGACCAATATTCGTTGTTGGTCGGTTCCATACGGTACGCGGTGTCAAACTCGCGTTGCGCGTCCACGTAAAAGCCCTTGTATGCCGCCACACACCCCATCAGGAAGTGCCATTCCGCGCCGCGCTCCTCGTCGGGCATCTCGGATAAGATCTGCTCGGCTTCCTCGATCCTGCCCCCGTTGATCGCGTTGCGCGCGGAAATAAAGGCGTCCCGCGTTTCTTCGGAATATCCGGAGTTTTGATAGGTCGTGCCGCTGCCGGTCGTGTAAAAATCGTCTCTTTGCTCTTTTTTGCCGTGGCGCCACCCGCCGAAAGGCTCCGATTTTGCCGCCCCGTTGTCGGCACCGACGCCCTCTCCGGCGCGCAAACGCTGGATCTCCTCGTATGCCGCGTTGATCTCTTTCATTTTCTCGCTTGCGAGATCGGCAAGATCGCTGTCCGCATAGCGGTCGGGGTGGTATTTGCGCGCCAGTTCCCTGTATGCGCGCTTGATCTCTTCGTCATCGGCGCCGGGATTGACGCCAAGCACCGTGTAGGGGTTTTTGCTCAAAAGTTGCCTTCCTTTCTCTTCGGTTTTCCGTACAACACCTCGCGTGCCGTCTGCGGCATACCGATATATAAAATGTTCTTCAAAATTGCCGTGCGCGTGGAGTCTTCGTCGCCCTCCAACAGGTCAAAAGCCGTCTCCATATCGGCAAGCCCCGCAAGGAGCGCCGCCTCGATCTCTTTTTTCTCCTCGCCTGACATCTCACCGCCGTACGCCGCCGCAAAAGGATTGAAACGGTGCTTTTTTCGGTCGCGCGGCAGATCGTCGATCGCGTCGGCGAGATAGATGAATCTTCCCGTCTGCCGCCCGATGATGCGCGCGATCCGCGCCGCGTTTTCGGGAAGATCAAACGAGGCGATCGTCGCCAGCAACTCTCCGAAAAGCGCCGCCAGCGTGTCGGGCGTGGCGTTTTTCCCGCGTTCTCTTTCGGAAAACGCCGTCAGCGTCTCCCGCACCGCAAGAGCAAGTTCCGGCAGTTTTTTTCGCGCGCGGCGATATGCGGGGCGCGCAAACAATCCTTTCCAAAACGCCCCCGCGCGCGCAAGTCCGCGCTCGTCCTGTCGGTCGTCGCGAAACTTCTCATAGACAAGGATCGCCGCCGCGCGCGCGGCAAATTCAAGCGCCGCGTTTCTTTCCATCATCACGCGCCGGCGAAAGGGGTGCAAAAAGCACCTGCGACGACGAAAAATCGCCTTTTCGCCCGTCAACGCCATGCGCAAATTGACGAGAAAAGCAAAATCGTAACTGAGCGTGAGACGCGAGCACTGCCCGGTACATTTTCCCATCGCGCGGCAAAGCCCGCAATAGGAAGCGCGGTAATATTCATATTCGCGCACGCGCAATTCTCCGCGCGCCACCCGCACATAACCGAACACGCCATTCTCCTTTCAATATACGAAAAACCTTGCCGCCATAACCCTTTTTATTTGGGTTTTGCGGTTTTTTCTTCCTGTTTGTTCTTTTCCGCGTCCTCCGCCGCGCCGTTTTCCTCAAAAAGCCCCGCCACGTGATCGACCGGCATCGTAAAAGCAATGCCCTGTCCCGGCGTGTTGAGCCCCACCTGACGGTAAAGCGCGTGCAGAATGTCGTCCCGGATCTTGGCGGGCACTACGATCAGTACCGCCTCTTTTTCGGGCTGTATGGAGATCTTGAAAAAGTTTTCGGCCTCGGCGTTCGCCGTGCCGCGCGCGCTGATGACCGTGCCGCCCCGCGCGCCGTATTCGCGCGCCGCGCTCATCACGGCGTCGGTGTAACCCGCGTTGACGATGCAGACGATCATTTCATAAGGATATGTCATATTTCTCCCTCCTTATTGCCGACGGTTATCGCACAAAAAGCGATAAAGCGTGACGCCGATGAGTCCCGAGATCGGCACGGTATAAGCGATGCCCTTTCCCTTTTTGATGGTGCGAAAACGCTCCCCGAGAGCGATCATCGCCTCTTTGCCCCGCTCCTCGCGAATGATGCTCAAAATGACGGCTTTTTCGCTTCTTTCCAGCCCCATCACGTGTAAAATGTCAGAGCCCGCCGTGCCTCTGCCCATCAGGCAAAGTTGCATATTGGCGGAATACGATTGCAAAAGATCCATATAAAAGTCTGCTTTTTCACGGTCGACAATGGTGATCAGCAATTTCAGTTTTTGAGGCGCCGTCATCGTGCGCGCCGCCTTTTTCGGCGTTTTTTCACTCATATCCGCACCTCCTCAAAGAAACCGAATGATCTGCTCGTCGTCGGCGCCGAGGATGTTCTTCATCATCAAATTGTCACGCACTTTGCGCGTCACGATCGCGCGGAAGCCCATCAATTGAATGGTGATGAGCGGCGTCATCGCCACCATCGCCACAATGCCGAACGCGCCTTCAAGAACGGCGTTCGTGCCGTGCGCCGCGACCGCCGCGCCGATGGCGAGGGGCAGCAGGAAACCCGAAGTCAACGGTCCGCTTGCCACGCCGCCGGAGTCAAACGCAATGGCGGTATACAGTCGCGGAACGAAAAACGACAGTCCAAGCGAGATGGCGTAACCCGGTATGAGATAATACAGGACACTGAAACCCAAGAGAATCCGTAACATCGAAAGCCCGATCGAAAGCCCCACGCCGACGGAAAGAGCGATCAGCATCGCGCGCTTGCTCACCGTGCCGCTGGTGATCTCCTCCACCTGCCTGTTGAGCACGTGAATGGCGGGCTCCGCCAGCACCACCACCATACCGAAAAGAAAACCGAAAAGCACCATCAAAAGCGGCTTATCGGCAAGTGCCGCGCCGAGTTTATACCCAATCGGCATAAAACCGACCGTTACGGAGGAAAGAAAGATCACAAGCCCCGAAAAAGTATAGACGATACCGATGCCGATGCGAAAAAGACTGCGGCGCGGCAGTTTCAGATATGTAAAAACAAGCAGTAGGAAAAATATCACGATCAGCCCCAGCGCGCGCGCCACCTCGGCGACCGTTTTTCCGATCGTAGGCAACAGCGCCGCGCCCAAATGCGCCTCAACACCGTAATCGGGCAAAACGTAAGAAAGAGAAGTCGTGGCGAAAATGCCGAGCAACAGCACGGCAAGCACGGGACCGATGGAGGAGAGCGCCACGAGGCCGAAACTGTTTTCTCTTGCGTGCTTGCCGCCAAGCACCGTGGCGATGCCCGTTCCCAGCGCCATAATGAACGGGACCGTGATGGGACCCGTCGTCACGCCGCCAGAATCAAAGGAAAGCGGTAGGAGAGCGCCGTGGCCGTTGGCGATCAGCAACGCCGCCAGCGCGAAGATCAGAAAATAGAAAAACAGCAAAATGTGCGACAGGTCGGTTTTCGTTACGATTTTGAGCACCGAGATCGCGAGAAACACGCCCACGCCCATGCCGACAAAAAGGATCAACCGAACGGCGGGGATCGCTTCGCTCACCTGCGCCGACAAGACCGAAAGGTCGGGCTCCGCCACCGTGATGAGCAATCCCAAAATGAAAACGACAAGAAAAACGAGCGAAATGTGACGGGATTTGGACAGACAAGCGCCCACTTGCGTGCCCATCGGCGTCATCGCCATATCCGCGCCGAGGTTGAAAAGTCCGATGCCCAGCACAAGCAGGAGAGACGTGACGGCAAACACCGCGTTTTCGGTGGCGGAAAAATGCACCAGCGGCGTAAAATTGAGCAGTAAAACGATGGCGACCACCGGCAATACCGCAGTCAACGCCTCACGGCATTTTTCTTCCAGCGCGCGCAGCATTCCGTCGCCCCCTTCCGCCGAACATAGTTTGATAGTTTATTATATCAAATTTTCAAGGTGTCTGTCAAGCAAAAAGCGCTTTTATGCAGATAAATAAAACGGGCAAAGCGGGATTTTTCGACATAAAATGAAAAGGAAGGAGGTGCACCTGATTTGTCTGTTTCATTTTATCCGAAGGGTGCCTGCATCGCCGCCGTAGGTCAAACGACCGCGGCGATGAAAGCGCAACGCGCCCTTCTCTCACATCATATATCCGCAGAAGTCGTTTCCCTCTCTCCCGCAAGAACGCGACGGGGCTGCGCTTACGGCGTGGCGTTTCCGTGTGCGGAGTTTGCCGCCGTGCGCCGCGCCTTGCGCGAGGAGAGCATACCGGTCTCCGAGTATATTTCGGGAGGGGCGACTTGATCTATCTCGATAACGCCGCGACCACTTTTCCAAAACCTCCCGAGGTGGCGGCGGAAGTGGCGCGCAGTATCAGCGAATACGGCGGCAACGCGGGACACGGCGCGCACGCGCTCGCCCTTGCCGCCGCGCGCAAAATTTATGCTTGCCGCGAAGCGGCTTCCGCCTTTTTCGATCTCGGCGCGCCGGAGCGCGTCGTCTTCACCCAAAACACCACCCACGCCCTCAATCTTGCCCTCTCCGGCGTTTTCGGCATCGGGGATCACATTCTGATCTCGGAACTCGAACACAACGCCGTACGGCGCCCCGTTTTGGCTCTGGCGCAAAAGGGGCTCGTCAGCGTGGAAACCTTCCCCGTTTTAGGTCTTGACGACGACGCGATCCTTGAAGGACTTCGCGCGCGCATCCGCCCGGACACGCGCGCCGTCGTCTGTTTGCACGCATCCAATATCGTCTCCGCCGTATTGCCCATCGAAAAGATCGGGGCGCTCACGCACCGGCACGGGCTCTTTTTCATCGTAGACGCCGCGCAAAGCGCGGGGCTTTACCCGATCTCGATGCGGCGCGCGCACATCGACGCGCTTGCCGTTCCCGCACACAAAGGGCTTTACGGCATACAGGGTTGCGGCGCGCTTTTGCTCGGCGAGCGTCTTTCCCCCGAGCCGCTCCTTTACGGCGGCACCGGAGCGGCGTCGCTCCCCGCCGGAATGCCGCACGATCTGCCGGAGCGTTACGAAGCCGGCACCTTGCCGCTGCCCGCCGTGGCGGGTCTTTTGGCCGCGTTTGAGGTGCTCGAAAAAATTGATCTTGCCGCACTCGCCGAAAAAGAACGCGCTCTTTTTGTGTCGGCGCGCGACGCGATCGGCGAAATGCCGGCTTTTCACGTTTTTGCGCCGGAGCGCGAGGGCGGCGTACTGCTCTTCGCCGCACGCGGTCACTCCGCCCCCGAAGTGGCGCGTTTTCTCGACCAAAAGGGAATTTGCGTGCGCGCGGGGCTCCATTGCGCGCCGATGGCGCACAAGGCTCTCGGCACGCCGGAAGACGGCGCCGTGCGCGTCAGTTTCGGGCGCTACAATACCGAGCGCGACGTCCGCGCGCTTCTTGACGCACTGCGCGAGATCCATTAAAAAATCCCCTTGCAAAAACCTTGCAAGGGGATTTTTTGATCCAAAAATCAATCGACCAGTTTGATCAGCGCCATTTCCGCGGCGTCTCCGCGGCGGGGACCCATTTTGAAGATCTGGGTGTAACCGCCGTTGCGGGATTCATATTTGGTGGCAAGATCGCCGAACACTTTGGAAACGACGTCTTCCTTGGTAATATACGCGAGAGCCGCACGACGGCTGGCAAGCGTGTTTTTCTTGCCGAGCGTGATCATTTTTTCCGCCATGGAACGCACCTCTTTGGCACGCGCGAGCGTGGTCTCCACAGAGCCGTTTTCCAGCAGATAGGTGACCAGGGCGCGCAACATAGCGTTGCGATGCGCCGCAGGTCTGCCGAGTTTTCTATCGGGCATTGTGTTTCCCTCCTTCTTATTGCTGTGTTTGCACTTACTCCTCTTCCTTTTTCAGGTCGAGGCCGAGCGTGTGCAATTTCTGGATGACTTCTTCAAGCGATTTTTTGCCGAGATTGCGAACCTTGATCATATCCTCTTCGGTACGATTGATCAGGTCTTCCACCGTGTCGATGCCGGCGCGTTTGAGACAGTTGAAACTGCGCACCGACATGTCAAGTTCTTCAATGGTCATCTCAAGGACTTTTTCTTTGATGGTTTCTTCGCGTTCCACCATGATCTCCGCCTTCTTTGCCTCATCCGTCAGATTGACAAACAAGTTGAGATGTTCGTTGAGGATCTTGGCGCCAAGAGAAATCGCTTCTTTTGCCGTGATGGTTCCGTTTGTGAGAACCTCGATGGTCAGTTTGTCAAGGTCGGTAATGTTGCCGACACGCGTGCTTTCCACGTTGTAGTTCACCTTGTAGACCGGCGTGTAGATCGAATCGGTATAGATGGTGCCGATCGGCGCCGAAACGTTCGCGCCCGCCGCCATCATCGCCAACTGCTTGTTGCGCTCCTGAGAAACATAGCCCCGGCCGTGGTCAAAGGTCAGTTCCATATAGAAACGCGCGCCTTCCTCGACCGTTGCGATTACGTGGTTGGGATTGAGCACTTCAAGATCGGCGTCTTGTTTAATGTCGCCGGCAGTCACCGTGCAGGGACCGGTCACATCGATCACCGCGGTTTTGGGCGTGTGAGAAAACAGCTTCGCCGTGATGCCCTTGACGTTCAGAACGATCTCGGTCACATCCTCGGTCACACCCGGGATCGTGGAAAACTCGTGGAGGACGCCGTCGATTTTGATGCTTGTGACGGCTACGCCTTGCAGAGAACTGAGCATAATTCTGCGCAGAGAGTTGCCGAGCGTGATGCCGTAGCCCCGTTCCAGAGGATCAACGACAAATGTACCGCTCGTTTCATCTTCGCTCAGATTGACAATGGTAATATTCGGCTTTTCAATTTCAAGCATTCTGGTAACCCCTCCTTAAAAAATGTGTGAGACCGCAAATTTTGCGGTGCGCCAAAACGGTTGTTTCCGGCAGATCGGATCTCGCACCTGCCGAAAAGACACGGATTACTTGGAATACAACTCGACGATGAGTTGCTCGTTGAAATCAAAGTCGATGTCTTCACGAGCAGGCAGAGCAATCACCTTCGCGGTTGCGTTTTCGCGATCCACTTCCAGCCATTTCGGAGAAAGTTTGGAAGCAAAGCCTTCAAGAAGCGATTTGAACTTCACGGAATCGCGGCTGGTGGGATTGACAGCGATCACGTCGCCCGCTTTCACGAGGATCGAGGGGATCGAGACCTTTTTGCCGTTCAGGGTAAAGTGTGCGTGAAGCACAAGTTGACGCGCCTCTTTGCGGCTTTCCGCCAAACCCATACGGTAAACGGTGTTGTCCAGTCTGCGCTCCAAAAGGATCAGCAGATTCTCGCCGGTGATACCGGGCTGACGAACCGCCTCTTCATAGTAGTTGACAAACTGTTTTTCCAGCACGCCATAGTATCTTCTGGTCTTCTGTTTTTCACGGAAATGCATACCGTATTCGCGAACTTTTTTGTTTGCCGCGCCGTGCTGACCGGGAACGGTGCTTCTGCGGTCAAGAGCGCATTTGCCGGTCGTGCAGCGATCGCCTTTGAGGAAGAGTTTGGTACCCTCACGGCGGCACAGACGGCATACGGGACCTGTATATCTTGCCATTTTGTTTTACCTCCTTGAAATATCAGACGCGACGGCGTTTGGGCGGACGGCAACCGTTGTGCGGAATGGGCGTGACGTCTTTGATCATCGTCACTTGCAAACCGACGGTTTCCATTGCGCGGATAGCGGATTCACGCCCCGTGCCGGGACCTTTCACATAGACCTCCACGCTTTTAAGACCGTGTTCCATCGCCGCTTTTGCCGCCTGCTCCGCTGCGGATTGCGCGGCAAACGGTGTGGATTTGCGCGAGCCTTTGAAGCCGAGTTCGCCTGCGGAAGCCCAAGAAATCGCATTGCCTGCCACATCGGTCACGGTGATAATGGTGTTATTGAAAGTCGCGTTGATATGCACCGCGCCTTTTTCAATGTTCTTGCGCTCGCGGCGTTTTTTGACGACTTTTTTTGCTGCAACATTAGCCATTTCTCTGCTTCTCCTTTACTTCTTCTTGTTCGCAATGGTCTTCGCGGGACCTTTGCGGGTTCTCGCGTTGGTTTTGGTCCGCTGACCTCTCACGGGCAGGCCTTTTCTGTGGCGAATGCCGCGATAGCAGTTGATCTCGACCATACGCTTGATGTTGAGCGAAACGTCACGGCGCAAATCGCCTTCCACGTGGTAGGAATTTTCGATCTCGTCACGCAGTTTCGCCACTTCCTCTTCGGTCAGGTCTTTTGCGCGCGTATCGGGGTTGATACCGGTTTTGGCGAGGATATCGTTTGCGCTCTTACGGCCGATGCCGTAAATATAAGTCAGTGCGATTTCCACTCTTTTCTGGTTGGGAATGTCTACACCAGCAATACGAGCCATAGTTTATTTCACCTCTTTCTTTCGTGTTGGGGGAATTAACCCTGTCTCTGCTTGTGCTTGGGATTCTCACAGATGACCATAACGCGGCCTTTTCTCTTGATAATCTTGCACTTTTCGCAGATTTTTTTCACGGATGGTTTTACTTTCATATGTCTACCATTCCTTTCATCAAATTTCTTGTGCCCTTGCGGGTCATTTCGAACGCCAGGTGATGCGCCCTTTTGTCAGATCGTAAACCGAAACTTCCACGGTCACGCGGTCACCCGGTAAAATGCGGATATAGTTCTGGCGCAGTTTGCCCGAAATGTGGGCGCGCACCAGATGGCCGTTCGGCAATTTCACTTTGAACGTGGCGTTCGGAAGCGCTTCCAAAACAACACCTTCAAATTCGATCGCGTCGTCCTTTGGCAAAAAGATCCCTCCTCTTTTTTCATTTGCGATAAACGATTACGTTTCGGTTTCCACTTCCGTGAGGTTGATGATACCGTCCTCGGTCAGCGCCACCGTGTTTTCGTAGTGTGCGGAAAGACTGTGGTCGGCGGTCTTCACCGTCCACCCGTCAGAAAGCTGCACCACTTCCGATCTGCCGACGTTGACCATCGGCTCGATGGCAAGGACCATTCCCGCGCAAAGGCGCGGGCCGTGTCCGGGCGTGCCGTAGTTGGGGACGTCGGGAGACTCGTGTACCGAATGTCCCACGCCGTGTCCCACGTAGGCGCGCACGACGCTGAAACCGAATTTTTTGACATAAGACTCTACCGCGTGGCCGATATCTCCTATGCGGTTGCCCGCGCGGAAAGCGGCTACGCCTTCGTAAAAACTCTGCTTTGTCGCCGCGATCAGCGCTTCCGCCTCGCGGCTCACCTTCCCGACGGGATAGGTGCGCGCACTGTCTCCGTGAAAGCCGCCGATGGCAGCCCCCACGTCGATCTTCACAATGTCGCCCTCTTCAAGGATCCTGTGCTTTGAGGGAATGCCGTGTATCACCTCATCGTTGATGCTGATACACGCCGATCCCGGAAAGCCGTAAAGACCGAGAAAGGAAGGCTTTGCGCCCTGACGCTCGATATATTCCCGTATCACGGTATCCAGCGTCAGGGTGCTGACTCCGGGGCGGATATGCTCGCGGGCGACGAGAAGTGCCTCGCCCGTGATGCGTCCCGCCTCGCGCATTGCTTTGATCTGTACAGAATTTTTCAGTTGTATCATCACACAGCGAAAGGAGCCAATGCTTCAAAGGTCAGCCGCGTGGTATCTGCCACATCTTCCTGTCCCACGACCGTGAGCAGGAGTCCCTTTTTCGCATAGTAGGCTTTCACGGGCTCCGTTTGTGCGTGATAGGTTTTCAGTCTTTCCTGTACCGTTTCGGGCGCGTCGTCTTTACGAATGTAAAGTTCCGCGCCGCATTTGTCGCAAATGCCTTCTTTTTGAGAAGGTTTGTAGGCGATATGATAGGAAGCGCCGCAAGTGCATACGCGGCGTCCGCTCATACGCTCCACGATCTTTTCGTCCGACACCTCAATGGAAAGGACGGCGTCGATCCGAACGCCCATCGCGTCGAGCGCCTCTGCTTGAGGGATCGAACGCGGAAATCCGTCCAGGATAAATCCTTTCCGGCATTTCTCGGACATCAGATATTCTTTGATGATCCCGATCACGATGTCGTCGGGAACAAGTTTGCCCGCGTCCATATAGGATTTCGCGGTTTTGCCGAGTTCGGTCCCTTCTTTGATCGCCGAGCGCAGAATGTCGCCCGTGGAGATCGCGGGGATCCCCCACTTTTCCGAGATCTTCTCGGCTTGCGTGCCTTTGCCCGCTCCGGGCGCACCCATCAAAATCAGATTCATAATATCCTCCGTTTATGAAATGCGGGCAATCAGGAAAGGAAGCCCTTGTTGGCGCGCAGACTGAGTTGCGCTTCAATGTCGCGTACGGTTTCAAGCGCCACGCCGACCACGATGAGGAGCGACGAGCCGCCGAAGGTAAATCCGCTCAGGTTCACCACGTTCGCGGTAGGTCTTGCGTTCTGGATCGCCGTCGTGATGACGGTCGCCAGCATCGGAAGTCCCGCCACGATGCAAAGGAAGAACGCGCCGAGCAGCGTGATCCGTTTCAGGATCCGGTTGATATACTGCACGGTGGGTCTGCCGGGACGATGTCCGGGGATCGAGCCGCCGTTGCTGTTGATGTTGTTAGCCACCTCGACCGGGTTGAACGAGATCATAATATAGAAATACGAGAACGCGACGATCAAAATCAGGAACACAACGAGATATTCCCAAGTGTCGGTGTCAAAGAAATTGTCCACGAACTTGTAGAACCAGTTGTCGTGATTGTTCATAAACGCCGTAATGGTTGCGGGGATCGACACGATGGAACTGGCAAAGATGATCGGCATAACGCCCGCCATATTGAGTTTGATGGGCAGGTTGGTCGATTGACCGCCGTACATTTTGCGTCCCACCACGCGCTTTGCGTATTGGATCGGAATGCGGCGCTCGGAGTTGGTGATGAACACCACAAATCCGACGATCACCACCATCAAAGCGATGATGGCAAGCGCGATGACCGCGCCGATTGCCCAGTGATACGACCCGTTCATCACGATCGAGTTGTAAAGTGACACCACCATGCTCGGAATACGCGAAATGATGTTGGCAAAAAGGATGATCGAGATACCGTTGCCGATACCCTTGTCGTTGATCAGTTCCGCCAGCCACATCACAAGCGCTGCACCCGCGCAGAACGCGGCGTTGATGACGATCATCGCAAACCAGTCGCTGCGTACCAGCCAGCCGTTGCTTTTGAGCAGCATACTGTAACCGTAACTGGTCACCAAAGAGAGCGCCACCGTCACGTAGCGGGTGATGGCGTTGATCTTTTTCTGCCCTTCGGGACCGTCCTTAGACATACGTTCAAGGGCGGGAATGGCAATGGTCAACAGCTGGATCACGATGGATGCCGTGATATACGGGTTTACGGAAAGCGCGAACAAGGTTGCATATTGCAGTGCGCCGCCCGAGAGGATACTCATAAGTCCCAACACGGAAGAACCGTATGCGGTCGCAAACGACCCCGAAACGTCCGCGCTGACATAGGGCACGCAAAGACAAGCGCCAAGGCGATAAAGAAGGACGATAAACAGAACGAAGAGCATCTTCTTTTGAAGTTCAGGCGTCTTCCACGCGTTCTTTAGCGTCTTAAACATCTTTATGCCACCTCGATCTTTCCACCTGCCGCTTCAATCTTTTCTTTGGCTGTTGCCGAAAAGACGGCTGCTTTCACGGTGATTTTGCGCGTCAACTCACCGTTGCCCAGCACTTTGAGTCCGTCCAGTTTTTTGCGGACGATCTTTTTGGCGATCAGGGCATCGATGTCGACGACCGCACCGTCCTCAAACACATTGAGAGCTTCGACATTCACAATGGCATAGGTCGTTGCGAACTTGTTGTGGAATCCGCGTTTGGGAAGTTTACGGTAAAGAGGCAATTGACCGCCTTCAAAACCGAGGCGCACGCCGCCGCCCGAACGGGCGTTTTGTCCTTTATGACCCTTGCCGGCAGTTTTGCCGTTGCCCGAACCCGTGCCGCGGCCTTTGCGCCAAGCGGCTTTTGCGGAACCTGCGGCGGGAGAAAGTTCATTCAATTTCATTTTTCTTCCCTCCTTTACGCGTTTTCAACTTTGACAAGGTGAGAAATGACTTTCACCTTGCCGGCGAGAACGGCGTCGTCCTCGTGAAGAACGAAATCACCGATCTTTTTCAGTCCGAGCGATGCGGCGGTCGCCTTTTGGTTGGGCAGCGCGCCGATGATGCTTTTTACAAGCGTAACTTTTTTCATCACGATCCCTCCTTAACCTCTCAACGCTTCCACGTCGATGTCGCGGGTTTTCGCCACTTCATCGGAGCAACGCAAAGCTTTGAGACCTTCAACGGTGGCTTTCACCACGTTGGCGGGATTGTTGGAACGCAGGCATTTCGCGCGGACGTTTTTAATGCCTGCCAATTCGAGAACGAAACGCACGCCGCCGCCCGCGATGATACCGGTACCTTGTTTGGCGGGTTTGAGAAGCACTCTGCCGGCGCCGTACACGCCGATCACTTCGTGCGGAATGGTGTTTCCTTTCATCGAAACGGTGATCATATTTTTCTTTGCGTCTTCAATGCCTTTGCGGATCGCTTCCGGCACTTCCGCCGCTTTGCCGAGTCCTACGCCGATGCGGCCTTTACCGTCGCCCACCGCCATGATCGCGGCAAAACGGGCAATACGGCCACCTTTAACGGTCTTGGAAACACGGTTGAGAGAGATGAGTTGCTCTTTGAACTCCTGCTCTGCTTGATTCTGTCTGTAAGCCATGTTTTTTCTCCTTCAAAATATTCAACAACGTTGAACAGTGTACAAACCGGAATCAGAACTTCAGGCCGCCCTCGCGAGCGCCTTCCGCCAGTTCCGATACACGTCCGTGATAAAGATAGCCGCCACGGTCGAAAACGACTTCGGTAATTCCTTTTTTCGCTGCGCGCTCGGCAATGGTCTTACCCACTGCGCGTGCCGCCGCCTTGTTGCTGCCGATACCCTCAAAGTCTTTTTCAAGGGTGGATGCGGCAACCAAAGTGACTCCCGCCACGTCGTCGATGATCTGCGCGCTGATGTTCGCATTGGAACGGTACACAGCAAGACGCGGACGCTCGGCGGTGCCGGAGATCTTGGCTCTCACTCTCTTATGTCTTTTCAGACGAGCCTCGTTACTGTCTTTTCTCGTAACCATAAGATTCCACTCCTTTCATTACTTACCGGCCTTACCGGCTTTGCGGCGGATGTGCTCGCCCGCGTACTTCACGCCCTTGCCGTGATACGGTTCGGGAGCGCGTTTGCTGCGGATAACGGCTGCGATCTGTCCGACCGCCTGTTTGTCGATACCCTTGACCACAATGGTGTTGGGATCCGGCACTTCAAAGGTAATGCCCTGCGGTTCCGCGATGCAAAGGGACGCCTGGGGCAGACCTTTGACAAGCGATTGACCGAGGAACAGTTGCAGATTTTTGCCCTGTTTGACGACTTTGTAGCCGACGCCCACGACTTCCAGTTTTTTGGTGTACCCTTCGGTGACGCCCACCACCATATTGTGAAGGAGCGCACGCGTCAGGCCGTGCAGGCTGCGGGTTTCTTTTTCGTCGTCGGGACGGGTGACAAGGGCTTCGTTGCCCTCCACCTTGATGGTGATCTGCGCGGGGAATTGCTCGCTCAGCGTGCCGAGGGGGCCTTTCACCGTAACTTGGTTGTTATCGGCGACGGTAATGGTAACGCCTGCCGGAATCACGACCGGCATTCTTCCGATTCTTGACATCTTACGCTACCTCCTTACCAAACGAAGGCAAGCACTTCGCCGCCGATTTTGAGCTCGCGGGCTTTTTTGTCGGTCATAATGCCCTTGGAAGTCGAAACGATGGCGATGCCGAGTCCGTTCATCACGCGGGGCATATCTTCATAGCCCGCGTAAATGCGAAGACCGGGTTTGGAAACGCGGCGCAGACCGCGAATGACCTTTTGTTTGCCGGCGGTGTATTTCAGCGTGACGCGGATAACGCCCTGGTTGCCGTCGTCCACCACCTGATAACTTTTGACATAGCCTTCCGCCACCAGAATGTCGGCGATGGCTTTTTTCATATTGGATGCCGGGATGTCCACCGTGGGGTGCTTCGCGTCGCTCGCGTTGCGGATCCGGGTGAGCATATCGGCAATGACGTCAGACATTTGCATAGTATAAATCCTCCTTTTATGCAAGCGTTTTTCTTGCTGCCGAACGTGTCGGCGGCCAATCGGCGGTTAAATCCAACTCCTTTTCAGGTCGGTCTCGATTTCCTGCCGAGTGTTGGGGGGTAGATCTTGGAGAGGCGACTTACCAGGAAGCCTTTTTCACGCCCGGGATCTCGCCTTTGTAAGCGAGATTACGGAAGCAAATGCGGCAGATGCCGAACTTGCGCAGATAGGCGTGAGGACGGCCGCAGATCTTGCATCTGGTGTAGGCGCGCGTGGAGAACTTGGGTTCTCTTTGCTGTTTTAAGATCATAGATTTCTTTGCCATTGTTCTGCCCTCTCTTCTTATTGTGCGAAGGGAGCGCCCATCAGACGAAGGAGCTCTCTCGCCTCAGCATCGGTTCTTGCGGTGGTCACAAAGCAGATGTCCATACCGCGGATCTTCTCCACCTTGTCATACTCGATCTCAGGGAAGATCAACTGTTCTTTCAGACCCAGCGAATAGTTGCCGCGGCCGTCGAAAGCGTTGGGGTTGATTCCTTTGAAATCGCGCACGCGGGGGAGCGCGAAGTTGAAGAGACGATCCATAAACTCATACATACGGTCGCCGCGCAGCGTCACCTTGGCGCCGATCTTCATTCCCTGGCGGATCTTGAAGTTCGCCACGGATTTCTTCGCCACGGTGGGGACTGCCTTTTGACCGGTGATGATGGTGAGATCACGGATGATGTTCTCGATCACCTTGCTGTTGTCTTTCGCGTCGCCGGCGCCGATGTTGACCACGATCTTGTCGAATTTCGGGATCTGCATCACGCTGCTGTACGCATACTGCTTCATCAGGGCAGGAGCAACTTGCTCTTTATACATATCTTTCAGTCTTGCCATCGTTACTCTGCCTCCTTTCACAGTTTCGCGCCGCATTTCGCGCACACGCGGACTTTTTTGTCGCCGTCCATTTGGACTTTGGTGCGGACGCCCTTGCCGCAAGCCGCGCAAAAGAGGGCTACTTTGGATGCGTAGAGCGCGCCCTCGGCGTCGATGATGCCGCCGGTCTCACCCTGTTTGCGGGGTTTGACGTGCTTGTGGATCATATTGACGCCCTTGACGAGCACTTTTCCCTCGGCGGGAGCAACGGCGATCACTTCGCCTTTTTGACCTTTGTCGTCACCGGAAAGCACCACAACGGTGTCGCCGGTTTTAATATGCATTTTTTTCATTGACCGGTTACCTCCATTACAGCACTTCGGGAGCGAGAGAAAGGATCTTCAAATATTCTTTCTCACGCAGTTCGCGCGCCACAGGCCCGAAAATACGGGTTCCGCGCGGGGTTTTGTCGTCTTTGATAATAACGGCGGCGTTCTCGTCAAATTTGATATACGAACCGTCTGCGCGTTTGAGCCCGTGTACGCTTCGTACGATCACCGCTTTGACGACCTCGCCTTTTTTTGCCATACCGCCGGCGGCGGCTTTTTTCACGCACGCCACGACCACGTCGCCGATGTTGGCATAGCGACGGCGGGAACCGCCGAGCACGCGAATGCACATCAGCTCTTTGGCGCCGGTGTTATCGGCAACTTTGAGCAGTGTTTGTTGCTGAATCACTTTCGTTTCCTCCTACTGTTTCGGTACGCTTCGACGTACCTACTGTTAGAATTCTTGCGGCGAGATTATTTCGCCTTTTCGATGATCTCGGTCACGCGCCACCGCTTGGTTTTGGAGAGCGGGCGGGTTTCCATCACTTCCACACGGTCGCCTTCACCGCATACGCCGTTTTCGTCGTGTGCGTGGAGTTTCAAGGTGTGCTTTACGATTTTTCCGTAAACGGGGTGCTTCACGTTGTCCTCAACGGCAACCACGACGGTTTTGTTCATCTTGGCGCTCACGACAATGCCGACTCTCGTTTTACGCAGCGTTCTTTCTTCTGCCATGACAGTTCCTCCTTATGCGTTCTTCTGTTGAAGAACGGTCATTACACGCGCGATGTCCTTTTTCACATCCACCAGTTTGTGGGGGTTGTCAAGTTGGTTGATCGCGTGCTGAAAGCGGAGGTTGAAAAGCTCGCCTTTGAGTTCTTTGAGCTTAGCGTTAAGCTCTTCGACGCTCAACTTATTCAGTTCTGCTGCCTTCATTGCTTAACCCTCCTCAGTTTCTTCTTTTTTCACAAACTTGGTTTTGATCGGCAGTTTGTGGCCGGCAAGACGCATTGCCTCGCGGGCGACCTCTTCGGTGACGTCCGCCATCTCAAAGAGGACTCTGCCCGGTTTTACCACCGCCACCCAGTATTCGGGAGAACCTTTACCGGAACCCATACGGGTTTCGGCGGGTTTCTCGGTGATGGGCTTGTCGGGGAAAATTTTGATCCAAACCTGACCGCCGCGCTTTGTGTAACGCGTCATGGCGATACGGGCAGCCTCGATCTGGTTGCTGGTGATCCACGCGGGCTCCAACGCCACAAGACCGTACATACCGTTCGACACGGTCGCGCCGCGCGTGGCTTTACCGGTCATACGACCGCGCTGCACGCGACGATATTTTACTCTTTTCGGCATCAACATAATTATTTCGCCCCTCCCTGTCTCGGAGTTCTGCGCTCACCGCGGAAATCGCGATGCTCGCCGTTGCCACGGTTTTGTCCGCGACGGTCGCCGCGTCCCTCGCGACGGTCGCGGTTGTCGCGGCCCTCACGGTTCGCTGCGGTACGGTTCACTTCGTTGAGCACCTCGCCGCGGTAGATCCATACTTTAATACCGATCTTGCCATAGGTGGTGTTCGCCTCCCAGAAGCCGTACTCAATGTCGGCACGCAGCGTTTGCAGCGGGATCGTGCCCTCGTGATAATGCTCGGTCTTGGCGATTTCCGCGCCGCCCAGACGTCCGCCGCAGCTGATCTTGATACCTTTGGCGCCAAGACGCATCGTGTTGCGGATCGCCATTTTCATCGCGCGGCGGAACGCCACGCGGTTTTCCAGTTGCGAAGCAATGTTCTCGGCAACCAGTTGTGCGTTGAGGTCGGGGGATTTCACTTCCACCACGTTCAGCGCCACGGGCATACCGACCATTTTTTCAAGCTGCGCTTTGTATTTGTCGATCTCCGCGCCGCCCTTGCCGATGACCATACCCGGTTTCGCGCAATGGATAAAGACACGGACACGCTTGCTGTCGCGTTCGATCTCGATCTTCGGGATGCCCGCTTTCTGCAATTCGTGTTTCAGATATTTCCGGATCTGATAATCCGAAACGAGAGTATCGCCGAATTTTTTGTCTTCCACGAACCATCTCGAATCCCAGTTTTTGATGACGCCCACGCGAAGACCGTGGGGATTCACTTTTTGACCCATATTCGTTCGACCTCCCTCAATCTCTTTCTTTCACAACCATCGTCACATGGCTGGTTCTCTTCAAAATGCGGTCTGCGCTGCCCTTTGCGCGCGGCATGATGCGTTTGAGCGTCGGGCCGGGGCAAACGAAGCACTCGCTGACGTACAGTTTGGAGACGTCCATATGGTTGTTGTGTTCGGCATTGGCGATCGCGCTGTTCAGCAGTTTCACGAGATATTCGGATGCCGCCTTCGGCGTGTTTTTGAGAATGCCCATTGCTACGCCCGCGTCTTTACCGCGGATCAGATCGAGAACGATGCTGACCTTTCGGGGAGAGATGCGCGCATATTTCAGATATGCTTTTGCTTCCATTGTTCTTCCTCCCTTACTTGCCGTTGTTCGATGTTTTCGATCCCGCGTGGCCGTGGAATGTCCGCGTGGGTGCGAACTCGCCGAGTTTATGGCCGACCATATCCTCGACTACATAGACCGGCACGTGCTTTTTGCCGTCGTGCACGGCAATGGTGTGACCGACGAACTCCGGAAAGATCGTCGATGCGCGCGACCAGGTCTTGATCACTTTCTTCTCGTTTTTCTCGTTCATAGCGCAAATACGCGTATAGAGTTTCTCCTCGACGTAGGGCGCTTTTTTCAAACTTCTGCTCATAATCGATTCCCTCCTTATTTCGCGTTTCTGCGTTTGACGATGAACTTATCGGTTCTCGCCTTCTTGTTACGGGTCTTGTAGCCCATGGTGGGTTTGCCCCACGGGGTAACGGGAGAAGGTCTGCCCACAGGGGACTTGCCTTCACCGCCGCCGTGCGGGTGATCGCAGGGGTTCATCACCGAACCGCGCACGGTGGGACGGAAGCCCTTGTGGCGCGTCTTGCCGGCTTTGCCGACCTTTACGGTGTCGTGCTCGATATTGCCGACCTGTCCAATGGTCGCTTTGCAGTCGAGCCGCACGATACGCACTTCGCCCGAGGGCAAACGCACCTGCGCCTGACCGTTTTCTTTGGCGATCAGCTGGGCGAAAACGCCTGCCGAGCGCACCAACTGCGCGCCTTTGCCGGGATAGAGTTCCACGTTGTGGATCAGCGTACCGACCGGAATGTTGGCGATGGGCAGCGTGTTGCCGGGTTTGATGTCGGCGTCAGCGCCGGAGTACACCACGTCGCCGTCGGTAAGGCCGACGGGAGCGAGGATATAGCTCTTTTCGCCCGCTTCGTTTTGCAAGAGAGCGATATACGCGGTGCGGTTCGGGTCGTATTCCACGCCCACGACCGTCGCGGGAGACGTGCTCTGACGCTTGAAGTCGATGATTCTGTATTTCAGTTTGTTGCCGCCGCCGCGATGACGGACGGTGATGCGGCCGTAGCTGTTGCGGCCGGCATTTTTCTTTTTGATGACGACAAGGCTCTTCTCGGGAGTGAATTTGGTCAACTCCTCAAACGAAGGAACGGTCATTTGTCTTCTCGCGGGGCTTGTCGGCTTATACTTCATCGTAGCCATTGCTTTGACCTCCCTCTTACTTCATACCATCGAAGAACTCGATGGTCTTGGAATCGGCCGTCAGGGTGACGATGGCTTTCTTCCACTCGGAAGTGTAGCCGGCATGCACACCCATTCTCTTGGGCTTCTTCTTCATGTTCAGCGTGTTCACGGAGGCGACTTTCACTTTGAACATCGCTTCCACGGCGGCGGCCACATCGGCTTTCGTGGCGCTGTCCTGCACTTTGAACACGTATTTTTTGGAGTCCAGCATATCCATACTGGCTTCCGTGATGATCGGCTTAATGATGATGTCTTCTACCATTCTCATTATGCGTACACCTCCTCAAACTTTGCGACGGCGTCTTTCGCGATGATGAGCTTATCCGCGTTGAGCACGTCGTAAACATTCACGGTGTTGTACTGCGTCGTCACAACGCCGGGAATATTGGCAAAGCTCTTGATGACCACGGCGTCCATACCGGGAAGCACGACCAGCGCTTTCTTGTAGGAACCGAGCGCAACAAGCATATTTGCCATTGCTTTGGTGGAATAAGTTTCCGCCACGATCTCGTCGACCACGATAAAGTCACCTGCGGCAACTTTCTCGGAGAGCGCGCCGAAGAGCGCCACTCTACGGGCTTTCTTGTTCATACCCGTGCGATAGTCGCGGGGTTTCGGACCGAGCGCGACGCCGCCGTGCGTCCACTGGGGAGCGCGGGTGGAACCCTGGCGGGCTCTGCCGGTACCTTTTTGTCTCCACGGCTTTTTGCCGCCGCCGGAGACTTCCGTGCGAGTCAGCGTGGACTGCGTGCCCTGTCTTTGGTTCATCAAATAGGCGCGCACAGCCGCGTGGAGGACCGCACCGTTTGCCTCTCTGCCGAAAATGGCGTCCGAGAGATCCATATTGCCGACTTCTTTGCCGGCCATATTATAAACTTTCACGTTTGGCATGGTATTTCCTCCTTTCGCTTACGCTTTGACAGAATCGCGGATAAAGACGATGCCGTCTTTCGCGCCGGGCACGGCGCCTTTGATCGCGATCAGGTTCTTTTCGGCGTCGATCTTCACAACTTTGAGATTGAGCACCGTCACCTGTTCGTTACCGTATTGACCCGCCATCTTTTTGTTTTTGAACACGCGGGAAGGGCTGGAGTTCGCGCCCATGGAACCGACCTCACGGTGAATGGGGCCGACGCCGTGCGTGGAGCAGAGCGTGTGATGGTTCCATCTCTTGACCGCGCCGGTAAAGCCGCGGCCTTTGGTGATGCCCGTAACGTCCACTTTGTCGCCGACGGCGAAGGTCTCCGCCGTTACGACGTCACCCACGTTCATCTCGGCGGCAGACGCAAGCCGAAACTCTTTGAGGTGCCGTTTGAGCGACACGCCCGCTTTTTTGAAGTGGCCCTGCATCGGCTTGTTCAGCGCTTTCTCCTTTGCGTCCGCAAAGCCGAGCTGCACCGCGTCATAGCCGTCGCACTCCGCCGTCTTTTTCTGCACGACGGGGCAAGGACCCGCTTCGATTACCGTGACCGGGATCACATTTCCGACTTCGTCGAAAATCTGTGTCATACCGATTTTTTTACCGATAATGCCTTTTTTCATTTTTCCTCCTGTGGTTATTGGTTGACGCTTTGGATTACCCTTGCGGGTTACGCCAACTTGACCGACAAAGAATCGGATCTCTCCGATGGTTTGTTCGCTTTTGCCGCGCGGATCAGAGCTTGATCTCGATCTCGACGCCGGCGGGAAGTTCGACGTTCATCAGCGCGTCCACGGTCTTTTGCGTGGGTTTGATGATGTCGATGAGTCTCTTGTGCGTGCGCAGTTCAAACTGCTCACGGCTGTCCTTGTATTTGTGCACCGCACGGAGAATGGTGACGATCTCTTTCTCGGTGGGGAGCGGTACAGGACCCGAAACGGTCGCGCCGTTTCTCTTGGCGACGTCTACGATCTTTTCCGCCGCGGTATCCACGAGGGTGTGATCGTAACTTGTCAGCCGGACTCTGATTTTTTCCTTGACTGCCATTGTTTTTGCCTCCTTGTTGAAATTGGTGCGCACACGCGTATATAATTAATGAATGTTTTGCGCGTCGGCGCACATTTCGCGTTGGGGCGGTCGCATTTGACACCGCCCCGCGTGTTTCTTTTCCGCCCTCACAAAAACCGGATTTGCCTGCACATCAGCATCTGCACAGGTAGTTTCCGGACAAAAGGTCTGAAAAAGATACGCGGAAACGTCGCAAAATGCGCTTTTGCGCCCGTTCTACGGACATACTCCACGAAAATTCCCCGCTTTCGCGGCAACCTCTCGCTTCATCGCACATCAGACTTGATTATTTTACCATACTCTTATATGAAAATCAACCGTTTTTTTCTTTTTTATCACCGTCATTTGGCAGATTTTTTCTTGAATATCGTTATAGTTCTTGTTTATTATGCACAAAAATTAAGCCTTTTTGACCCTATGAAGGCGTTTTTGGGGCTTCACGGGCACACGGCGCGAAGCAACATAGCAAAAAAATCCGTTTTGATCGTGCAAAAAGCGCGTCTTTGCGAAGATTGAAACAGATTGTTCACATTTATCGGCTATACTGTATGTATCCATTTCAAGCAAAGGAGCGTTTATGAAAGTCAAAAATCGTTCTCTGCTCTTTCTCGGCATCACGGCGGGGCTCTCGCTGTTGCTTGCCGTTTTGCGCTCGGTCGCGCTCTGCACCGCTATGGACGGCGCGATCGGTTATTTCCGCACGGGTGCGGCGCTGCCCGTCATCCTATATATTATGGAAGGAATTTGCGCCGTCGCCGCCTTCTCTCCCCTCTTCTTTTTGCCGCGTGAAACGCGCGCGGGCGACGCGTCGCTTTCTTCTCTCTTCTCGCTTGCCGGAAGCGGCGTCGCCGCGCTTGCCTTTCTTGCGGTGCCGATCTTTCTCATCAAAGAGCGGGCGGCTTTGGGCGCGTCGGGCGCTTTGCTTATTTTTACTGTTCTTTTCTTCTTCGTCGCCGCCGGATATTTCGGGCTTCAATGGGCGTCCCCCAAAAAGCGCGTCGTCCCTCTTTTCTTCTGCGGTTGCGGACTGATCCTTGCCGCCGTGCTTGCTTTCATTCTGCTCTATTTCGACCGTTTTACCCCGATGAACGCGCCGCACAAGCGCGCGCTCCATCTCGGCTTGCTCGCCCTGATGCTCGCCGCTCTTTTCGCGCTGCGCAAACTTGTCGGAAAGGATCTGCCGCGCGCGGCTTTTTCGGTCTCTTTGCTTTCCTTCGGCGTCGCTTTCACCGTCGGCGTGTCGGACACCGCGGCTTTTCTCGCCGGCGTCTATACTTCCCCCGCCTATCTCGCGCTCGATCTGCTGCTTGTCGCCTTCTCTTTGTATCTTGCGACCAACACGCCGATCCCCGAAAAAGAATGATCTTGCCCCGCCCGCTTTCCGCGGGCGGAGTTTGTTTTGTGAAACTTTTTTATAAAACCCCTTGACAAGAGGTAAAAAAGATGCTATAATGCCCCTGTTATCCAAAGACAGCAGGTTCCCGTAAAGGTCGCGCCAGCGCGGCTCTCCTGCCGAGGATCGACAAAACTTTATACCGATATGTTAAAGTGCGTCTTTCTTCGTGCCGGAGCGATCTTTGGCGGGAGAAAGATTTTTTTATACAATTTTCAAACGGGAGGTGAAACAAACAATGCCCAGCAAAGTAGTTCTGGAACAAAAAGCAAAAGTCGTTGCCGACCTGGCGGAAGAGATCCGCAACTCGGTTTCCGGCGTTCTTGTCAACTATCAAGGTATCTCGGTGGAAAACGATACCGCCATGCGCAAGGCTCTGCGTGAAGCAGGCGTCCATTATGTGGTCGTCAAAAACACGCTGACCGGTCGCGCTTGTGAAGCCGCCGGTTACGGCGATATGAAGCAGTACCTCAACGGTATGACCGCCATTGCCATCAGCGCGAAAGACGAAGTGGCGCCCGCAAAGGTGCTCAAAGACGTCGCAGGCAAGGTGGAATCTTTCAAGATCCTTGCCGGTTACCTTGACGGCGCCGTCATCGACGCGAACACCGTCAACGCTCTGGCGGACATTCCCTCGAAAGAGACGCTCGTCGCCAAATTCCTCGGCAGTATCCAATCTCCTCTGTACGGTTTGGCTTACGCTCTGCAAGCCGTCGCCGACAAGATGGGAGAAGCCGCACCCGCCGCAGAATAATGCGGCAGCCCGCAAAGGGCAAAAATTCGCCGCGTGACGATCTCACGCACACACAATATTTATTTGGAGGTTTACGAAAATGGCTAACGAAAAAATTACCGCTATCGTGGAAGAGATCAAAACTCTTTCCCTGCTTGAACTGAACGAACTTGTGAAGGCTGTGGAAGAGGAGTTCGGCGTTTCCGCCGCTCCCGTTGCCGCCGTCGCCGCTCCCGGCGCCGCCGCCGCTCCCGCTGCCGAGGAGAAGACCGAATTCGACGTCATCCTCGCCAACTTCGGCGCAAAGAAACTGGACGTCATCAAGGCTGTCCGCGAGATCACCGGTCTCGGTCTGAAAGACGCGAAAGACCTGGTCGAGGCTGCTCCGAAAGCCGTCAAAGAGGGCGTTTCCAAAGACGAAGCCGAGAAGGTCAAAAAGGCTCTGGAAGAAGCCGGCGCAACGGTCGAACTCAAATAAGTTTCGCCTTGTCCGAAAACCTGACTGTACAAAAAGGGATGCCAAAGCATCCCTTTTTTGTTATCTCCGCCGCCCGAAATCAATCAAATGATTCCAATTTATTTATATATAAATTCTAAAAATTTTTTATAGTTTTCCATTTTATATCAAAAAAACGAAAAAAGGGATGCTTGTGCACCCCTTTTCCTCGTTCTCGGTTTATTTTCTCTTTTCCGCCACTTCAAGGAGCAAGTCGGCGATAAATTTGTCAAGCGTCATCGCACCGAGGTCGCCCTCCTTGCGAGAGCGCACGGCGATGGTATGATCGTGCACCTCGTTGTCGCCGATCACCAGCATATAGGGCAATTTTTCCAGTTGCGCGTTGCGGATCTTCTTGCCGATGGTCTCGTTGCGGTCGTCCACTTCCACGCGCAAGCCCGCCGCTTCCATTTTCGCGCGCAGTTCGTCGCAATAGGCAAGGTGTTCCTCGCCGATCGGCAGAATGCGCACCTGCGTCGGCGCCATCCAGGTCGGGAGCGCGCCCGCGTAGGTTTCAAGCAGATAGGCAAGCGTGCGCTCGTAGCAACCGAGGCTTGTGCGGTGAATGATATACGGATACTTTTTCTCGCCGTCCTTGTCGGTGTAGACCATTCCGAACCGCTGTGCAAGCAACATATCGATCTGAATGGTCACCAGCGTGTCTTCTTTGCCGTACACGTTCTTGTACTGAATATCGAGTTTCGGGCCGTAGAACGCCGCCTCGTCGATACCGACCGAATAGGTCACGCCGAGGTCGTCGAGGATCTTGCCCATCGTCTCCTGTGCCACTTCCCACTGCTCTTTGGTTCCCTCGTATTTGTTTTTGGGGTTGGCGGGATCCCATTGCGAAAAGCGGAACGTGCAGCGATCAAGCAATCCCACCGTGCCAAGGCAATATTTGGCAAGTTCAAGACAGCCGCGGAACTCCTCTTCCAGTTGATCGGGGCGAAGCACGAGATGCCCCTCGGAAATGGTGAACTGCCGCACGCGGATCAGCCCGTGCATTTCGCCGGAGTCCTCGTTGCGGAAAAGCGTGGAAGTTTCCCCGAGGCGCATCGGCAGATCGCGATAGGAGCGCGCACGGTTGAGAAACACCTGATATTGGAAAGGACAGGTCATCGGGCGGAGCGCAAAGCATTCTTTCGTCTCGTCGTCGGGATCGCCCAAAACGAACATACCGTCCAGATAGTGATCCCAGTGTCCCGAAATTTTATAGAGTTCGCGCTTTGCCATATACGGAGTTTTGGTCAGCAGGTAGCCACGCTTCATCTCCTCGTCCTCGACCCAACGCTGCAACAACTGCACGACGCGCGCGCCTTTCGGCAAAAGGATCGGCAAACCCTGCCCGATCACGTCGACGGTGGTGAAATATTCAAGATCTCTGCCGATCTTGTTGTGATCGCGCCGCCGCGCCTCTTCCAGCGCCGCCAAGTGCTCGGCAAGCCCTTCTTTCGTGGGGAACGCCGTGCCGTAAACGCGCTGTAACACCTTGTTTTTCTGATCGCCTTTCCAGTATGCGCCCGTGCATTGCGTCAGCTTGACGGCTTTGACAAGTCCCGTGGCAAAGAGGTGCGGACCGGCGCAAAGATCGACAAACTCGCCCTGCCGATAAAAACTGATCTCCTCGCCCTCGGGCAGTTCTTCGATCAATTGCACCTTGTAGGGCTCTTCTCTCTCCCGCATCAAAGAGAGTGCCTCGTCGCGCGGCAAGGTAAACCGCTCGATGCGCAAATTCTCTTTGGCGATCTTCTTGATCTCGCCTTCCAGCGCCGCGAGAACCTCGGGCGTAAAGGGAATATCGCTGTCAAAATCATAGTAAAATCCGCCCTCCACGGCAGGACCGATGGTCAGTTTCGTCTGCGGGTAGAGCCGCTTGACGGCCTGCGCCAAAAGGTGCGAGGCGGTGTGGTTGAAAATATGTGCCCCCTCCGCGTCGGCAAACGTGAGCAATTGCACGGCGGCGGATTTTTCCAGCGTGTACGTCAGCGCCACCGCTTTCCCGTCCACTTTGGCGGCAAGCACGTCGCGCGACGCCAGTTCCGCCGCTTTCGCCGCTTCATAAACCGTAAGCGGCGCGTCAAAATCCATCGCTTTTTCTCCGAAATCAATCCGAATCATATATTGTCTCCTTTGTAAAAACACACCCCGAACGACCGTTGTCGTTCGGGGTGTGGAAATTTTATCCGCACGGTTCCACCCGAGCATTTCACTCTGTATTGTATCCGTATTGGCAGTCGGGTGGTACCGATCCGCGCTCTCGTGAGGAGTGTTTCACCAAATCACTCCCTCTCTGACGCAAGGGACGCGGGGGCTTGTTCCGACCACGGGGTCAGTTTGTTTTTTTGCGGTTATAATCGCTGTTGGGGTTGAGGAAGTTGCGCCAATCGAGGTCGCCGCGTTCCAGCGCCGTGATCAGCACTTCCGCCGTGGCGATGTTGGTCGCGACCGGCACGTTGTAGCGGTCGCAGGTAAGAAGCAGTTCCTCCTCGGCGGGTTTGATCGGCCGATCGGGGCGCGTATCGCGGAAACAGAGCAAAATGTCCACCTCGTTATATGCCACGCGCGTGGTGATCTGTTCCTCTCCGCCCTGCTTGCCCGCCATCAGACGTTCGATGCGAAGGCCCGTTGCGTCGGAAATGTATTTTGCCGTAATACCGGTGGCGCAAAGATTGTGCCGGCTGAGAATACCGCAATACGCGATGCAGAATTGCGCCAAAAGTTCTTTTTTGGTATCCGATGCGATCAAAGCGATTTCCATCTTTGCACCTTCTTTCCCGAAAAGTTGCGCCGTGCGACGCATAAACCGATACTATGGATATTATATCATACGAAAAAGCATACTGTCAATATGCTGACCGCCGTTTTTTGCAAAAAAATGCCCTTGCCGACACGCGGCAAGGGCATTTTCAAACAGACAATTATTCCGCGTCGGCGGGTGTTTCCGCCGCATTTTCTTCTTCCGCGGGCATCTGCTCCGCCGCGGCCGCCACTTCTTCCAGCAGCGCGCGAATCGAGAGGCTGACTTTTTGATGTTCGTTGTCGATCTCGATGATCTTGGCGTCTACGTTCTGACCGATCTCCAACACGTCGGCGGGTTTGCCGATGCGCGTCATCGCGATTTGGGAAATGTGGATGAGGCCGTCCACGCCGTCGATGATCTCGGCAAAGGCACCGAAAGGCATCATATTGACGATCTTGACGGGCACGACGTCGCCCACGGCGTATTTGCCGGTAAAGATGAACCAGGGGTTGGTATCCTCGGTCTTGTAACCGAGCGAAATGCGCTTCTTCTCGCGGTCAAAAGATTTGACAAAAACCGTGATCACGTCGCCCACCGAGAGGACGTCGGCGGGAGATTTGATGTGTTTCCAAGAGAGTTCGCTGGTGTGCACCATGCCGTCCACGCCGCCGAGATCCACAAACGCGCCGTATTTGGTCATATTCTTGACGGCACCCGTGTAGGTCTTGCCTTCTTCGATGTTCGCCCAAAACTCTTCCTCTTTGGCGCGGCGCTCTTCACGCGCGACGGCGCGGATCGAGCCGATCGCTTTGAAGCCGGGCTCTTTGGTCTCGATGATCTTGAATTTCACCGTCGTGCCTTTCATCGGGGAAAGGTCGGCTTCTTTGGGCTGACCGGATTGCGACGCGGGGATAAACACGCGGTTGCCGGACAAAAAGACGATCACGCCGCCCTTGACCACGTCCGCCACCGTGCCTTCCAACACCGTGCCGTTCTCTTTGGCATCGACGATCATCTGCCAGTTTTTGCCGGAATCCACGCGGCGTTTGTCAAGTTCCGCCACGCCGTCGATGTCGCTGACGCGGATCACTTTGGCTTCCACCTTGTCGCCCACGCGGAAGGTTTCGGTCAACTTTACCGAAGGATCATCGGTCACGTGGTCGGCTTTGATGTAGCCCGTTACGCTGGTCCCGAGATCCAGTTGCAGCTCGGTATCGGACACGTGTGTGACGATGCCGGTGACGATTTCTCCTGTATGTAAAGTTTTGATGGTTGCTTCTTCAAGCATTTGTGCAAAGTTTTCGTTCATAATCTGATGAACCTCCTCTATGATGTTCGGCGGAGTGGATGCTCCGGCGACGATGCCCACTTTGCGATGGGCCGCTGTAAACGGTGCGACCAAAGGAAGATCCGCCCTGACCGATACCCAAAGCGTATCCGGGCAATGGCGCGCGGATATGTCAAAGAGTTTGGCGGTGTTGGAACTTTCTTTCCCGCCGATCACGATCATCCCGTCGCACGCGGCGGCAAGTTCCGCCGCTTCGGTTTGCCGCAATTCCGTAACATTACATATTGTATCAAAAATTAAAGCATTTGTACAGTATTTTTGCAAAAGTTTTTGACATTTTTTCCATTCTGATAAATTTTGCGTCGTTTGCGCCACCATAACAGGGGTTTTTGACGAAAAATCAAGCCCCCGAAATAGGGTTTCCGCCTCCGCCGCGTCGGCAAAAGCGTATTTCTCGCCTTCAAAGCAACTCATAAAGCCCTCCACCTCCGGGTGGGCGGCTTTGCCGGCGCAAAGAAAGATCTTCTCGTTTTTGCCCTCTCCCGCGCTCTGCTCCGCGGCTATGCGATGGATCTTCGCCACAAAGGGGCAGGTGCAGTCTTCCACCAGGAAAAAGGGGTTTTCGGCGCTGTAGCGTTCCAGTTTTTCGCGCACGTCGCGCGCGATGCCGTGCGCGCGAATAAAGACGCGCACCGGCGCTTCTCTGCTCGCTTCTCTTGCCGGCGCGGCAAGATCGTCCGCTCCGACGGAAAAGACGCCCGCCTCTTCCAGTTCCCGCGTGTAATCCTCGTTGTGAATAAGATGCCCGAGAGTAAAAATGCGCTCGCCGGGTCGCCGCGCGCGAACGGCGCGCCCCAAACGCTCGGTCGCGCCCCGCACGCCGGGACAAAAGCCCGCGTTGTCGGCAAGATGGATCTCGGTCATTTCGTTTCCTCGCCCAGTTTGCACACCGCGTCGTAGATCTCGCCCGCGATGCGCGCGTATTCGCCGCTCTTTTCGGGATCGTAAGCAAAGGCTTCAAACGGGATCGGCTTGCCCACGATCACGGTGACGCGGCGAAAGAATTTCCACTTGTAGTTTTTCATCTTGATGTGCACGGGCAAAACCTTGACGCCCGTGTGCGCGGCAATCATTCCCGCGCCGAATTTGATGGGGCACTCGCGGGGCAGTCTCTCGGCACACCGCGTGCCCTGCGGGAACATTCCCACCGATTTTCCTTCTTTCAGGAGCCGCACGGTGTATTTGACCGCCCCCACGTCGTTTTTACCGCGTGAGACCGGATACGCGCCGAGTTTTCGCACCAAAAAGCCGAGAAAAGGAACGCGGAAAAGTTCCGCTTTCGCCATAAAATGCGGTTGCTGTCGCCGCATCGCGGCGCAAATGAAAACGGGATCGAGCACCGACTGATGATTGGCGCAAACCAGATAATTCCCCTCGTCTCTTTTCGGCTCCCGTTTCGCGTTTTTCACGCGCACGCGAAAAATAAGCCGCACGGGGATCACCAAAATTGCGCGCAAGATGGTATAGAAAACGCCTCTCAAACCGATTCCTCCTTATTCTTTTCCGCAAGGTACGCCGCCGCGCTCTCGCCGGACAGCACCCCCGTGGAAAAAGCGATTTGCAAATTAAATCCACCCGTATATGCGTCGAGATCCAACACCTCGCCCGCAAAATACAGTCCGATAACAAGCCGAGACGCCATCGTGCGCGGTGACACTTCGGAGAGTTTCACGCCGCCGTGCGTAACGATGGCTTCCTCGATCGGGCGAAAGCCCCCGACCGTGATGGGAAAATCTTTGAGAAGCCCCAGCAACGCGGCGCGCTCCTCACGCGTGACGGCATGGATCTTCTTGCGCGGATCGACGCCGCTTTGCCGCAGAAACGGCGCGATCATCTTTTGCGGCAAAAGATCCGAAAAGGCATTGATGAGATCGCGGTTGCGGTAACGCTCGAAATCCGATAACAGCCGCGCGTCCAACGTCTTTTCGTCAAGCGCGGGTTTTAAGTCGATATGCGCCGTATAGCGCCCTTTCGCCATCGGACGCAGATGCGCCGAACCCGAGAGAACAAGCGGTCCCGAAAGTCCGAAATGCGTAAACAGCATCTCGCCGCGATCTTCAAAAACGGTTTTACCCGTCACCTCGTCGCGAAACGAAAGACCGACGTTTTTCAGCGACAACCCCTGCATCGAAGCACAGATATTGCCGATTTCCGTAAGCGGCACGAGCGAGGGCTCGATCGGCACGACCGTATGACCCAGCGCGGCGGCGAAACGATACCCGTCCCCCGTCGATCCCGTCAGCGGATACGAAGCGCCGCCCGTGGCAAGGATTACGGCGCCGTGTGTGTATTCTTTTCCGCCCGCCGTTAAGGCAAAAGCGCCGTCAAGGCAAACGACCTTCTCCACGCACGCGTGCCGCACGAGAACGCCCGCTTCGCGGCAAAGGCGCGTCAGCGCGTCCACGACGTCGGTGGCGTTATCGGATACCGGAAAAACACGGTTGCCGCGCTCGACTTTGAGCGGCACGCCGGCTTCCTCAAAAAAGCGTTCGGTCTCCGCGCTGCCAAAGCGGCTCCACGCGGAGTATAAAAATCGCGGATCCCCCGTAACGTGCGCGAAAAACGCGTCGCGCGCGCAGTGGTTGGTGAGGTTGCAGCGCCCTTTTCCCGTGATGCGGAGTTTCCTGCCGCAGCGCTCGTTTTTCTCATAGATCGTGACAGAAGCGCCCGCCCGCGCGGCGTGGATCGCCGCCATCATTCCCGCCGCTCCGCCGCCGATGACGGCAAGAGACGCACGGTTTTCAGTTGTTTTTGTCGTAGATATCATATTCGTCCCAAATCTCTTCCAGTCGCCGCAAGCGCGAAAGCACTTCTTCCCGTCGGCACATCGACAGCGCCGCAACCAGCGCGTCCGCAATGCTCAAAGGGGCAACGAGCGAATCCACGAAAGACGCCATGTCGCTCTTTGCGAGGAGCAACTGATCGCTCTCCCCCGCAATGGGCGACGCTTCGCTGTCGGTCAGCGCCACCACGTTGCACCCCGCACGGTGCGCGTATTGCACGGCGCGCACGGTGCGCTTGGAATAGCGCGGAAAACTGATGGCAATGAGCACGTCCCCCTCTCCGATATCGAGAATCTGCTCAAAGATCTCGCCGCCCGAAGAAAGCTCGATATTGTGTACGTTGTCAAACATCATACGCAAATTAAAATTCAAAAAGCCCGCTAAAATCGAGGATGAACGAGAGCCGAGGATATACACCTTCCGCGCGGCGGCAATACGCTCCACCGCACTTCCAAACGCGGCGCGGTCAAGCCCTTCCAATGTGCGGCGGATCTTTTCGGCGTCGCCGAGGAGCACGCGGTCGAGAATTTCCGCGCGTCCGAAAACGTTTTCCGTCACTTCCAAGCGCCCCGCGGCAGTCAGTTTCGTTTTGGTCAGCTCGCGCAGAGCGTTCTGCAATTCGGGATATCCCGAAAAACCGATTTCATCGGCAAAACGCACGACGGTCGACTCCGAAACGCCGCATTCCTCTCCGAGTTTCGCCGCCGTCATATAGGCGGCTCTGTCATAGTGTTCCAGCAAAAAAGACGCGATCTGCCGCTGTCCCTTCGACATAGCGGACATTTTTTCACTGATCATATAAAGCAAACTCGGCTTCATTTTCCGCTCACCTCTCGGCAATATGATTTTTTATTATACTATATTTTATACAAAAAGTCAACCGCGTACGCCCGCAAAAAACGCGGCGCGTTTCACGGAGGAAACGCGCCGCGTTTTTATTTATTCCGCGCCGTTTTTCTCAAAAACCGCGCGGAAAGTCTTGAAAAAGATTTTGACGTCAAGCCAAAGCGAACGCCGCCGGACATAATCGGCCTCCATTTGCATCCGCTCGTCATAGCCGACGTTGCTTCTGCCGTTCACCTGCCAATATCCCGTCAGCCCCGGGCGCACCGAAAGGATCACGTCGCGCTCTTTGCTTTGTTCCAATTCCCACGCGAAATAAGGGCGCGGGCCGATAAAGGACATCGTGCCGAAGAGAACGTTGATAAATTGCGGCAACTCGTCCAGTGAAGTGGCGCGCAAAAACTTGCCGTTTTTCGTGATGCGCGGATCGTCTTTCAGTTTGTGAAACTCCTCGTATTCCGCGCGTGCTTCGGGGTTTTCCGCAAGATATGTAGAGAGCACCGCGTCGGCGTTTCGCACCATACTGCGGAACTTGTAAAGATAAAATATCTTTCCGTTTTTCCCCACCCGTTTCTGCCTGTAAAAGACCGATCCCACGTCTTTGCAGCAAAGATTGACCGCAAAAACGATCGGGATAAAGGGGATCAGAAAAAGACAGCCGAAAAGCCCGATCACGATGTCCGCAAAGCGTTTGAAAAAGTCGTAAACGAAACCGCGAAAACTTCTTTTCTGGGGCAGGACGCGCGTTTCGCTCTGCTGCTCAACCAGCGTTTTTTCCATCATTCCCCGTCCTTCCCTTCCGCGCCGTCAGTCGGGGGCAAAAGCAACTTGCGCTCCGCGCTTTCCGGCAGCGCCTCCGGTTCCGCGGGCAAAACTTCCGCTTCCGCGTCGCCTTCGCTCGCTTCTTCCGTCTCTGCCTTTTTCTCGGCGGCACGACTGCGTGCCGCGCGGAAGTTATCCACCGTGGCGTATCCGAAGATCACGGCACCGATCAGCGCCGTTCCGCCGATGAAGAAAATAAAATATTTGTCTTTGATCAGCGGGCGCACCAACTGCCACACGCCGACGGCGGAGAGCAAAATATACCAGCAAAGCCGGAGAAGCGGGTGTTTCGGCTTTTCTTCATCGGTGAGATAGAAAGCGCGTATCGTCAAGACCGCGCCGCGCAACCACACGGCAAGCCCCATCGCGGAGCAGACCTGAATCGTCGAAACGACGGGCAGATCCACAAAATCTCCGCACGCCTCGATCGCCGTGACAAGCAGTAAAATGACGATCTCGCCCGAAAGAAAAGCGCGGGCGACGCCGTGATAACGCGGCAGCATCGGGATCAGCATAAAGATCGTGTATAAGAGCAGCACGACGGCGGTGATGAGGTGAATGGTCTTTTGACCGTAATGCCCCTCGCCCACGCCGAAGCCGTCCAAAAACATCAACAGCGACAAAATCGCCAAAAGGATACAGATGATCAGCGTAAAAACGCGATTTTTGATCAGTTTTTGCATATGCCCTCCAAAATACGGTTGTATGAGGTCAATCCACCATCATTATACTAAATTTGCACGCAAAAAGCAAGTTTCGACGGCAAATAACAAAACTTACCGCTCACGCTTCTTTTTTGACAATCTTACGAAAGAAAAAGAGGATCGCTCCAAAGAAGAGCCACACGGCGCCGGCAAGACAAACGGGAAGAAAAAGCGCCACCACCGTGGTGGAAAACGTCGTCAGCGACACGCGCAAGGCGCGCGCCAGACGGCTGTCAAACAGAGAAAGAGCCAACGAAACGAGCGCCGCAATCCCCGTAAACATCAAAAAGCCGTAAAGCGCGTCCGACAGTTCCGCAAAAGAGACCGACACGCCGAAAGCGATGAAGAAAAGGAGCAGTGCGCCGACGATTTTGGCAAATACCGATACGCCCGGGGCGCCGATCAGCGCAGGGATCAGCGAGAGCGCGGCGCGCACGTAGGCGGAAAACTCCGCCCCGTTCTCCCCCAACGTTCTCACTTCCCGTATAAACGGGAGCAAAACGCCGTGAAAACAGGAAAGAAAGATGACAAAAACAGCGAAAAGCCCCATAGCCACGGGCGCCATAGCATAGACGAAATTGCCGAACACGGCAATGGGATTGCGGGGGTTATACGAGTGTTCGACGTAGCCGAACTCGCCGTTTTCCCCGTTCGCCTCGAAAAGGCGCATCGACTCCACCCGATGCAAAAACAGCACCGCCGCCAGAGCGTGCGCCCCCTCGCGAAGCGGCGTGGAGAGCACGTTTGCCGCAAGCAGAAACGGTTTGCCGCTCCCGTTGCCCGCAAGATAGGCAAAAACTCTGCCGCAAACATACAGGGCAAGCCCGAAAAGAACGGGCGGGAGACAGAGGAGCAAGATCCATTGGGTAAAAAGAGGCAAAAAGTTTTCCATAGTCCTCCTTGTTGGCGCCGCTTGACAAGAGCGCGCGCGCGTGCTATAATAAAGCACAACTTTGCCAAACGGTCGCGCGATATCACGCCGAAAGGTAATACCGTGAGGAAAGTCCGGGCTTCACAGGGCAGGATAGCTGATAACGTCAGCCGCAGGCGACTGCCGGGAAAGTGCAACAGAAATAAACCGCCCCCACGGGGGTAAGGGTGGAAAGGCGAGGTAAGAGCTCACCCACTCCTATGGTAACATAGGTTTGCTGTAAACCCTATCCGAAGCAACACCGCAAAAGGGATGCCTGCCCGGCACATATCCCTTAGGTGGCACGGAGATTTCTCCGAAGTTTTGCGGCGACGCAAAACGCAGATTGATGACCGTTCTCGACAGAACCCGGCTTATCGGCAAAGTTGTGTTCCGGCGGCAAGCGCAACGCTTGCCGCCTTTTTTATCAGAAATCTTCTTCGCCCTCCACCGCGCCGCGCGACATCAGTTCGGCAAATCGCTGGGGAGAAAGCAGCACTTTGCGCGCCTTGTTCCCTTCCGGCTCGCCGACGTATCCGAGGTCTTCCATACGATCGATCAACTTCGCGGCGCGCCCGTAACCGATACTGAGCCGCCGTTGAAGAAGCGAAGTGGAGATCTTTCCTTCGTCCACGGCAAGAGAGAGCGCGTCGTAGAAGATGCGATCTTCTCCGCCTCCGTCACCCTCCTCGTCAAAGTCTTCCACCGTCTTCTTGCCCGCGTTCGCCACGCGCGCGGCCTCGGCTTCCACCTCTTCCATAAAGGCGCGGTTGTATTGCACGGGGTCGTTGTGCTCGCGCACGTAGTCCATCACTTCCGACACTTCTTCGTCGCGAAGATACGCGCCCTGCAAACGGATCGGCTTGGGGCTGCCCGTCGGCGCGTACAGCATATCGCCCCTGCCCGTCAGCACCTCGGCGCCGTTCATATCGAGAATGGTGCGCGAGTCGATCTGTTGTTTGACGGTAAACGCGATGCGCGACGGAATGTTGGCTTTCAGTTTTCCCGTGATCACGTCCACGGTGGGGCGTTGCGTACCGATGATGAGGTGTATGCCCGCCGCGCGCGCCTTTTGCGCGAGGCGACAGGTATAGTCTTCCACGTCGTTGTTCGGGCAACTCATAATGAGATCGGAAAACTCGTCGATAACGATCACCATATACGGCAAATGCTCGCGTTCGGGATCGTTCTTCACCGCGTTGTTGTACGCTTTGATCTCGCGCACGCCGATGGATTTGAGAAGATTGTATCGTCTCTCCATCTCCTTGACGGCGCAGGCAAGCACGCCCGCCGCCTGCATCATGTCGGTCACGATCGGTGCGTAAAGGTGCGGCGCGTGGGCATAGGCGGCAAACTCCACCTGTTTGGGGTCGATGAGAATGAGCCGCAGATCCGCGGGCGACGTTTTATACATCAGGGAAATGAGAATGCTGTTGATACAAACCGATTTGCCCGATCCCGTCGTACCGGCGATGAGAAGATGCGGCATCGAGGCGATATCGCAAAGGCAGATATTGCCGCCGACATCCACGCCGATCGGCACTTCCAGCGGTTTTTGCGAGGCGCGTGCGGCGGGGGATTCCAGCAGGGTGCGTTCATACACGGTACGACGCACGGCGTTCGGCACTTCCACGCCGATCGCGGCTTTTCCGAGGATCGGCGCCTCGATACGCACCTGTGCGGCAAGATTGAGCGACAGGTCATCAGCACGGTTGACGACGGCGCGCACGCTGACGCCCGCCTCGGGGCGCAGTTCATAGCGCGTGATGGTCGGTCCGCGGGAGCACAATACGTCTTCCCGAATACCGACGCCGAAACTTGCAAGCGTTTCGCGCAATATGGCGATCTTTTCTTCGTTTTCGGCGGTATAATCGACGTCGACCTCCTGCGTGTCCTCGCAAAGAAGCGAGAGCGGGGGACGATGATACGTCGTGGGCGCGGGAGGCGGCGGAGGCGTCGGCGCTTTTTCCTCGCGTACCGGCTCATTTCTGAACGGCACCGAGGACGGCGCGGGGGCGCTTACCGCCGCGTCTTCCGCGTTTTCTTCATCAACGATTACAGGTTCAAACGCGATGCGCGTGCGCTCTTCGCCGAGCGAAAAACGCGAGGCCGTTGCCGAAAACGGCGCTTTTGCGGCATTTTCCGACGTCGCTTTTGCAAGTTGCGCGTCCTCTTCGTCCACAGCGGCGGGAAAATCGTCGCTTCCCGATTCTTCCGCGTTCTCAAATGTTTCCGCGGGCGCGCTCTTTTCATCCGTCGCAAAAGCAAATCTCGACTCCGGAGCAATGGAAACGGTCTCCGTTTTTTTCGCTTCGTCGAAAACGTCGTCTTCGTCAAACGCGGGCTCCGCGTCGGCAGTCGCAACTTCTTCTGCGGCGATGGGACTATTTGCGCCGTATGCAAACGTATAGCCGACAACAGGCGTTTCTTTTGCGAAATCTTCTCTTTTTGTAAACGGCTCCGCACCATAAGGCTCGTCCGACGCTTCTTCCCGCGCCGCGATCCCTTCCGCTTCGGCAAAAACGTCCTCGCGCACGCCGAGCACTTCGTTTGCCGGCGCGTTTGCACTCTCCGGCGTCGTTTCTTCGGCGACAGTCGTTTCGCCCGCGGGCGCGTCGGCTTCCTCGCGCGCGTGTACCGGCGCATCGGGCGTCACCACGATGCGGCTTTTTTCCGCTTCCGCGCGGTCGCGCCTCGGCTCGGGGCGGACAGGTAACGCATAGGGCGCGTAATAGGTGCCTTCCGGCTCGTGCGTCGGGGTCGCGGGGGCTTCTTGCCGCCCCGCGTGCTGCGGCGCGGCGCCCACGGCAGTGCCGACGGTCATAGTCTTGTCGTCCGCCGCCGTTTGCGTCTCGGCAACTCTCGTGCCGCGCGCCGTTTCCGCTTCCGCGTCGCTCCGACGCATCAGGTCGGAAAGGATATCTTCCACCTCGCGCTCGTTGCGCTCCGCGCGCCCGACGTCGCGGTGCGCGGCGCTCGGTTCCATTTCGATCACGTCGTCGGGGATATCCACCACGGCGGGCGTTTCGCTCTCGCGTTTTTCTTCTTCCGCGGCGCGCGCGCGTCTCTCGGTTTGCCGCTTGATGGCGGCGCCTTCTTTTTTGCGCTGTTCGCGCGCGCGGCGGTCGCCGATCGGTTGTTCGTCGTCGTTCTCGTCGGAGAAACGATACTCGCTTGCGCTTTCCCGCTTTGTTTCCTCGCCCGCGGGGAGCGGCGCGCGCCCTTTGTATTGCAACATCGACGGGCGCTCGGCAGCGCCGCCGAGCCTTCTTTCTTCTTCTCCGTCATAGAGCATCGCGCGGCGTTCTTTGTGGTGTTTCGCCATCTGCGCGATCTTATAGCGCACGCGCTCGAAAATGCCGCCGGGCGTCATACCGATCAGATAGATCGACACGATCACAAGAAGCGGGATCGCCAACAAAACAGTTCCGGGCAAGCGCAGCGTATATCCGATCCACTCTCCGACAAAGCCGCCGAAAAAGCCGCCGCCGGCGCGCGAAACGCCGTTTTGATAGAGCACGGAAGCCGCCGTATCGAGATCGGCGCGGGTCACGCGGGTTTCTTTGAAAGTATGGATAATGCCACCCAAAAGCAAAATAAACGAAGCGGACAAAAAGAGTTTTTTCTGTAAAAGCCCCGTCCGCACAAGTTTCTTCCAACGGATCGAAAGCACCACCGCGAAAATCGGCACGAAATACGCCGCGGAGCCGAAAAGTCCGCAAAGAAAATCGGCGAAAAAGTTGCCGAAAGCGCCGGTCGCGCCCGACAGGTGGCACAGGTCGCGCAAAATGAAACTGACGCCTGCGAAAAGCGCCAACCAAAACGTCACATACGGCACGATCTGATTGGCAAAACTTTCGGGATTGCCGCCCTTTCGGGTGCTCGATTTCCGGTTTCCGGAGGTGTTTTTCCCGCCCGGCGCGCGCCGCGCGGCGTCATTTTGCTCCGCCTTTCCCGCGTCGTTTGCCCGACGCGCGCGCTCGTCGGAAGATCGCGGATCGCGGCGGAAAGTCGTTTCTTCTCCGTCACGCTCGTCGCGGTCGTGATAGCGGCGTTCGTCATAGCGGCGTCCTTCGTCGCGGCGCTCGTCGCCGCGCGTTTCCCCGTCAAAGCGATCGTCAAAATCGCCGCGGCGCTCATGTTGCGCCGCGCGCTCGTCTTCTTCATCGAAAAAGCGGATACGTTCTTTTTCCGCGCGAGAGGCGTTTCCGCCGCGCGCGCCCGTGCTGGTGCGCCGCGTGACGCGCTCTTTTCTTCTGTCTTCCGGCATCGTGTACCCCTTTCCGTAAAATCCCAAACTCGAAAACGTATGCGAAAACCTCGCACGTGTCATAATAATCGCAACAGTATTTCCCCATATATACGAAAATTATAACACCATATTTATATTTTCGCAAGAACATATTTTAATATTTTCAAGGACTTAGCCAAACGAAAATACGGCAAAACCCGGAATCGACACCCTTTTCCCGTCTTTTTCCCGGAATGCCCTTCGTTGGTTTCGAGAGAAAAATGAAACTGTTTCGGAGTAAAATTCTGCCGCTCCTCGGCGTCGGGCTGACGGCGGGTATATGCAGCGGGCTTTTGGGCGCGGGCGGCGGCGCGGTGATCGTGACGGGTCTTACGCGCGTCTTTCCGAAAGAAGATCGCCGCGCCGTTTTTGCCACCGCACTCTCCTTAACGGCGCCGCTTTCTTTTGTTTCGGCGCTGCGATACGGCGCGCTTGCCGCGTCCGGCGGCGCCCTTTTCCCTCTTTCGATCTCCGCCCTTGCCGGCGGCGTGATCGGGGGCTTTTTCCTATACCGATTGCCGCTTTTTTGGCTTTCGCGCATTTTTGCGGGCGTGCTTCTTCTCTCCGGAATTTTGATGGTGGTTTTATGAAAATTCTGACGTTCATCGTCACCTTTGCGGTCTCCTTTCTTGCCGGTATGGGTGTGGGAGGCGCGGGGCTTTTGACGGTTTTCCTCATCTTTGCGCTGGGCGAAGAGCAACTTGCGGCGCAGGGCACCAACCTTTTGCTCTTTCTCTTTGCCGCCGCCGGCGCGCTCTCGGTGCATATGACCCGAACGCCGATCCTTTGGGGCGCGTTTTTGTTTCTGCTCCCGTGCGGCGCGGCAGGGTGCTTTCTCGGCGCGAAACTCGCTTTTTTCTTGCCGAAACTGCTGCTTCGCCGCATTTTCGGCACCTTTCTCTTTCTCACGGGCGTGCGCGGGTTATTCCGAAAGGAGGAAAAAAGCATCGAGCGCCTTCCGTCTTAAGCGTTTCACAAAGCGGAAACGGACAGCGCCCCGAGGTCGAACCTCGGGGTCGTTTTGATGTCAAGAATTTTCACGCCGAGAATTTATTTGCAAAAAATAGAAAAAAGGTCTTTACAATTTGTCCGATGCGTGGTATAATAGCTGTGTATGACGCATACTCGGTCACGGGATACAAGTCCGCGACAGCGGCGTTCACCTGCCCGCGGCGGGGTTTGCGCAACAAAAAAGAAAGGTGAAATACTATGCTGAAAGACGAAAAACAATCCATCATCGAACAGTTCAAAACCCACGAGAACGATACCGGTTCTCCCGAGGTGCAGATCGCAATTCTCACGTATCGCATCAACTCTTTGACCGAGCACCTCAAACTCAATCCGAAAGACCATCACAGCCGCAGAGGCATGCTCAAGATGGTCGGTCACAGAAGAAACCTTCTGGGCTACTTGCAGAAAGTCGATATCGCCCGTTACCGTGCGATCATCGAGAAACTGAATCTGCGTAAATGAGATTTGTGTGGGCGGGGAGCAAGAGGATATTCCTCGCTCCCCGCCCACCCTTTTTCCGTCATTCTCCCGCCGACGCTTAGCAGTTACATATGCGCCCGAGACTCGGACGCGTATGTAATTGTTAAACTTAGGCGGGCGAAAATAAATTTTTGGAGGATCTACTATGTCCGAAAGCCCTATGAGCACCCCGATGGTGTTCAAAAACTACAAAACATTCCATTATACCTACGCAGGCAGACCGCTGATCGTCGAGACCGGCAAACTGGCGGGGCTTGCGAACGGCTCCTGCCTTGTACGTTACGGCGACACCGCCGTGCTCTGCTGCGCCACCGCTTCGGTGCGCCCCCGCGACGGCATTGATTTTCTGCCCCTTTCGGTCGATTTCGAGGAGCGTATGTACGCCGCCGGCAAGATCCCGGGCGGTTACCTCAAACGCGAGGGCAAGCCTTCCGAAAAAGCGGTGCTCACCGCGCGTGTGATCGACCGCCCCATTCGTCCCCTTTTCCCGAAAGATCTGCGCAACGACATCGCGCTGACGCTGACCGTGATGTCGGTCGATCCCGATTGCGCCCCCGAACTTGTGGGCATGATCGGCGCTTCGATCGCCCTTTCGATCTCGGATATTCCGTGGAACGGCCCGATCGGCGGCGCCCTTGTGGGTCTTGTTGACGGTAAACTCGTCATCAACCCCACCGAAAAAGAGCAGAAAAAGAGCGACCTGCAACTCACCGTCGCCGCTTCCGCCAAAAAAGTGGTGATGATCGAGGCGGGCGCCAATCAGGTGGACGACGACACGATGTACGACGCCATTATGCTGGCGCACCGTGAGATTAAAGACCTGCTCGTCTTTATCAACGGTATCGTGGACGAGATCGGCAAGCCCAAATTCGACTACCCCTCTTGCGAACTCGATCACGATATGTTCGACGAGATCTTCGCCTTCTGCGAGAAGGATCTGATGAACGCGCTCGACACCGACGACAAAAACGAACGCGACGCGCGCATCGCTCCCATTTACGACGCCATCGTGGAGAAATTCTCCGAGAAATATCCCGACCTTGGCGGACAGATGGAAGAACTCCTCTACAAAATGCAGAAAAAGATCGTGCGCCGCTGGCTCCTCGTCGATAAAAAGCGCGTGGACGGCCGCCGTATGGATCAGATCCGCCCGCTCGGCGCGGAAGTGGGTCTCCTCCCCCGCGTACACGGCTCCGGCCTCTTTACGCGCGGACAAACCCAGGTGCTGACCGCCGCCACGCTCGGTATGCTCTCCGAGGCGCAAATGCTCGACGGCATCGACAGCGAAGTGAGCAAACGCTATATGCACCACTACAATATGCCCGGTTTCTCGACAGGCGAGGCGAAAGCCACCCGCAGTCCCGGACGCCGCGAGATCGGTCACGGCGCGCTGGCGGAGCGTTCGCTCGTGCCGGTGCTCCCCAGTGAAGAAGAATTCCCCTACGCCATTCGCCTTGTCTCCGACGTCGTGTCCTCCAACGGCTCGACCTCGCAGGGCTCAGTGTGCGGCTCCACGCTGGCGCTGATGGACGCGGGCGTGCCGATCAAAGCCCCCGTTGCCGGCATCTCCTGCGGTCTGATCACCGCCGAGGACGGCTCTTGGGACGTGATGATGGATATTCAAGGCCTTGAAGACTTTTACGGCGATATGGACTTCAAAGTCGCCGGCACGCACAAAGGCATCACCTCGATCCAAATGGACCTTAAAATCGACGGTCTTACGCCCGAGATCATCCGCGCGGCGCTGGCGATGACCCACAAAGGTCGCGACTATATCATCGACGAAGTTCTCCTTAAAGCCATTCCCGCGCCGCGTGCGGAAGTTTCCAAATACGCGCCCAAGATGACCACGATGAAGATCGATCCCGACAAGATTCGTGAAGTGATCGGCAAGGGCGGCGCCGTGATCCAAAAGATCACCGCCGAGTCCGGCGCGAAAGTGGATATCGAAGAGGACGGCACGATCCGCATCGCCGCCGTCAATTCCGAGAGCGCCGAAATGGCGCGCAGCGCCATCGCCGCCATCGCGTACGACCCCGAGGTGGGCGCGGTGTTTACCGGCAAAGTGACCGGCATCAAAGATTTCGGCTGTTTCGTCGAATATCTGCCCGGCAAAGAGTGCATGGTCCACATCTCCAAGATTGCCAAAACGCGCATCGACAAGGTGGAAGACGTCCTCAAACTCGGCGACACGGTGAAAGTCAAATATATGGGCTTTGACCAAAAGAAAGGCCGTATGGAGTTCTCCATCAAAGACGCTCTCGACTGATCATTACGAAAACGAAAAAGAAACCTGCGCCGTTCCGAAAACGGCGCAGGTTTCGTATATAAAGGAAGAAACGCGCGCACACTATCCAAAAGTGAGGCGATACCGAGATGAAAAAGCGAAACTTTGCGCGCGTCAATCTCTTTTTGCTCCTTTCGGCGGGGGCTTTTTTCTTTGCGGGCGGCGTGCTCTCTCTTTTTCCCGCGCCTGCCGTCAGCGAAAGCGAAAATCGCACGCTCGCCGCGTTCCCCACGCTTGACCGCCGTCTTTTTTTCGAGGGCGAGGCGGGAGAAAAAATCAATCTGTATTTGACAGAGCGCCACCCGGCGCGCGCTTTTTTGCGCCGCTTTGACGCCGTCATCTCCCTGCTTCGCGAGGGGGAGTCGCACGGCGTTCTTCTTTGCCGCGACGGGAGCCTTATGCGCCGCCCGACGCCGAATTTTTCGATCTATGAGAAAAATCTGCGCGTTCTCCGTACCCTCTCCGCGCGCGTGGACGAGGCGGGAAAACCCCTTTCGGTGTGCGTGCTCCCGCGCCGCGTCGACGCCGCCCCCGAACTTTTGCCGCCTTATTATGACAAGGAAGGCGACAGGGCAGTTTGGGAAACGCTTCGTTCCGCCGTCCCCCAAGCGCTGACGTTTCCTTCGCTTTACCGCGCGGATCTTTGGTATCGCACCGACCACCATTGGCAAAGCGACGGCGCCTATATTTGTTATCGGGAACTCTGCGCGCTCCGTGGCATCACGCCCTATGAAGATTTTACACGCACCGCGCTTTCCGCCGCGTTTCTCGGCACCGCCGATGCCGCCGCGGGGCTCCCCCACATCGCGCCGGACACGATTTTCGCATACCGTTTTGCGGGTGACGCCGATTTTTGCGTCACGCGGGACGGGAATCCCGCCGATTTTGCGGGGCTTTATGACGAGGCAAAACTAAACACCCGCGACGGGTACGCGGTCTTTCTCGGCGGCAACTGCGGCGTTCTGACGGTGGACGCGGGCGAGGACGACGCGCGCGAAACACTCCTGTTGGTGCGCGACAGTTTTGCCGACGCGTTGATCCCCTTTCTCGCCCGCCATTTCCGCGTCGTCGCCGTTGATCCGCGCTATGCCGCCGTGCCCTTTTCCGATATGATCGCGCGCGCCGACCGCGTTCTCGTCCTTTGCGGCATGCAAACGCTCTCGGAAGTCGATTTTCTCACGCCGCTCTTGCGCGCAAAATAAAAAACGCAGATTTTCAAAATCCGTTGACTTTCCCCGCTTCGCGTTATATAATGAAAGCGAAAACCAAGTCAAAGGAGTTTTATATGAAATACGCGATCGACCACGACTATCATATTCATTCTCACCTCTCCACTTGTTCAAGCGATCCCGCGCAGACGACCGCGGCGATTTTGGATTACGCCAAACAAAACCGTATGTCCACCGTCTGCATCACCGACCATTATTGGGACAGCGCGGTGCCCGGGGCGTCGAATTGGTACCGCCCGCAAAATTTCGATCACATTGCCGAAAGTTTGCCGCTTCCGCAGAGCGAGGACACAACCTTCTTCTTTGGCTGTGAAACGGATATGAAAAAAGATATGGTGATCGGCATTCCCGCTTCGCGTTTTGACGATTTCGATTTTATCATCATTCCGACCACGCACCTGCATATGATCGGTTTTACCATTGCGGAAGAGGACAAAGACAGCAACGAGCGCCGCGCCGCGCTGTGGGCGGAGCGTTTTGACAAATTGCTGGATCTCGATCTGCCTTTTGAAAAAATCGGCATTCCGCACATCGCTTGCAACCTCATCAACACAAAAGGGCATTTGCCGGTACTGGATCTCATTCCTTCCGAGAAAATGGAAGAACTCTTTACCAAGGCGGCGGCACGCGGCTGCGGCATCGAACTGAACGCCTTTGATTTCACCTTTACCGAGGCCGACGCGGATCGCGCGCTGCGCCCCTTCCGCATCGCCAAAGCGTGCGGCTGTAAGTTTTATCTCGGCAGCGACGCCCACTTTCCGAAAGAATTGGTCAAGGCAATCCCGCGCTTTACCCGCGCGATCGAACTGCTTGACCTCACGGAGAACGACAAATACCACATTCCGGCAAGGAAAAAGTGATTCTTGCCTCGAAACGCATAAAAAAAGAGCCGCGTCGCGGCTCTTTTTTACTTGTCATCAAACTTCGGCGAAGTATTTGATGGTGCGCACCATTTGGCTGGTGTAGGAGTTTTCGTTGTCGTACCAGGAAACGACCTGCACCTGATAGGTGTCGTCGTCGATCTTGGCGACCATCGTCTGCGTGGCGTCAAAGAGAGAGCCGTAACGCATACCGATCACGTCGGAGGAAACGATCTGATCCTCGGTGTAACCGAAGGACTCGGTGCCGGCGGCTTTCATCGCGGCGTTGATCGCGTCCGGGGTGATGTCTTTGCCCTTCACCACGGCGACAAGGATCGTGGTCGAGCCGGTGGGGGTGGGCACGCGCTGTGCCGAGCCGATCAGTTTGCCGTTCAGTTCGGGAATGACAAGTCCGATCGCTTTGGCGGCGCCGGTGGAGTTGGGCACGATGTTCTGCGCGCCTGCGCGGGAACGGCGAAGATCGCCTTTGCGCTGCGGGCCGTCCAGGATCATCTGGTCGCCGGTGTAGGCGTGCACGGTGGTCATAATGCCGCTCTGAATGGGAGCGAAATCGTTGAGGGCTTTCGCCATGGGAGCGAGGCAGTTGGTGGTGCAGGAAGCGGCGGAAATGATCTTATCTTCTTTGGTCAGCGTTTTGTGGTTGACGTTGAAGACGATGGTGGGCAGATCTTTGCCCGCGGGGGCGGAGATCACCACTTTCTTTGCGCCGGCGTTGATGTGCGCCATCGATTTCTCTTTCGAGGTGTAGAAACCGGTGCATTCCAGCACGACGTCGACGTCCAGTTTGCCCCAAGGGCAGTTGTTGGCGTCTTTCTCGGCGTAGATCTTGATCTCTTTGCCGTCCACGACGATCGCGTCCTCGGTGGCAGACACGGTGTGTTTGTTCTCACCGATCTTGCCGCAGAAAGAGCCCTGCGCGGTGTCGTATTTGAGCAGGTGCGCAAGCATAGCGGGGCTCGTGAGGTCGTTGATGGCAACGACTTCGTATCCGGGAGCATCGAACATCTGACGGAAAGCGAGACGACCGATACGGCCGAATCCGTTAATGGCAACTTTGACAGACATAATAAAAATCTCCTTTTCTTTAATGATTGTCTTCCAATCGGAATTATTGTACCGCACTTTTTCCTCTTTTGCAAGAGGTTTGACGAATTTTTATCATTTTTTGGCATTCACGCACGCCTTGTCGGTCACGCGCGCGCACTTTTTGTGAAAAATGCAACAATCAGCTTTCAAACACCGCGCGCATTGCCGCGTGTTTCTCCTCTGCCTCCGCTTTGTCTTTGCCGGTCACGCAATAATAGTATTTGCATTTCGGCTCGGTGCCGCTGGGGCGCACCGCCACCCAACTGCCGTCGGCAAGCAGGAAGCGGAGCACGTTGGAGGGCGGAAAGCCCTCTTTTTCCATTTCGGGCGCAAGATAATCTTCCTCGCGCACCACGGGCACGCCGCGCACCTCGCGGGGCGGGTTTTTGCGCAGTTTGTCAAGAAGCGCCGCGATCTTCGCCGATCCTCCCGCTTCCTTATGCACGACGTTGGTCTGGGCGTCAAGGAAATAGCCGAACTCGGCGTAGAGATCGTTCAGCACGTCCCAGAGCGATTTTCCTTTCGATTTATAATATGCCGCCGCCTCGCAGAGCATCAGCGACGCCTGCACGCCGTCCTTGTCGCGGGCGAAATCGGCGATCAGACAGCCGTAACTCTCCTCGTATCCGAAAACGTACGTGCCGCCGCCCACGGTCTCATAAGTGTGGATCTTGTCGCCGATGAATTTGAAGCCCGTCAGGGTTTTGGCAACGCGCACGCCGTATTTGCGGCAAATGCAGTCGCCCAGCGTGGAGGTCACCACCGTGTTGCACATCACGGCGTCGGCGGGCAACGTGCCGTTTTCTTTGCGGAATTCCAAAATATATTGCAGCAAAATCGCGCCCGACTGGTTGCCGCTGATCAGCGCGTATTCTCCGTCCTTTTTCGCCACCACGCCCAAGCGATCGCAATCGGGGTCGGTGGTGATGGCAATGTCGGCGCCGGTGTCGTGCACGTAGCGGAGCGCCAGTTCATAGGCTTCCTTGTTTTCGGGGTTGGGGCTCTTCGTATTGGAAAAATCGGGATCGGGCGCGCATTGCTCCGTCACCGGGATCACGCGGTAACCGCAGCGCGCAAGCACTTCGCGCACCGGGATATTGCCCGTGCCGTGCTGCGGAGAATAAACCACGGCAAAATCGTCACGCGGCACGTCGGGGCGAAGCCGTATGCTCATCACCGCGCGGTAATACGCCTCGTCCACGTCGGGACCGAGCACTTCAATGAGATCGCCCGCTTCTTCCCTCGTCAGCGATTTGATCGACAGCGGGTCGTCGATCTTTTCGATGATCGCGCCCAAAATGTCGGTGTAAGCGGGGATCAACTGACACCCCTCTTTGTCGTACAGTTTGTAGCCGTTGTATTCCGGCGGGTTGTGCGAAGCGGTGATCACCACGCCGCCCGCCGCGTGCATATAGCGCACCGAGAAAGAAAGTTCCGGCGTGGTGCGCAGGGCGTCGAAAATATACGTCTTGATGCCCTGGGCGGCAAGAACACCCGCCGTCTCAAAGCAAAACTCACGGCTCATATGGCGGTTGTCGTGTCCGATCACCACGCCGTTTTTGAGCACCGCGGGATCCGCGTACTCTTTGAGATACCGCGCGTATCCGAGCGTGGCTTTCCGCACCGTGTAGCGGTTCATACGCGCCGTCCCGGCGCCGATCACACCGCGCATACCCGCGGTGCCGAACGAGATCTCCTCTCCGAAACGCTCCGCGATCGCGGCGTCGTTTCCTTCGATGGCTTGCAACTCCGCGCGGGATTCTTCGTCAAGGTAAGGGCTGTTTAACCAAGCTGAATATGTTTTTTTCGCGTCCATATTGCTCTCCTTTTCAAGGCGGCTGTCGTCGCTCAAACTTACTTTTTCAGTATAACATATTTTTTCCCGTTTTGCAATCTGTCGCCGATTTTTTCTTCATTATTTTATTTTGAGGCAAAAATTTTGCCCCGTCCGCCTCTCCTTTTCGGGAAAAACGCGCTTTTTTTCGCCCTTTGCTTGACAACGCTCCGCTTTGCGTTTATAATGGGAAGGAAATCAAGCCGAAAGGATCAAACTATGGCACAGGAAAAGAAATTGGTGGAACAGATCACCGCAATGGACGAGGATTTTGCAAAATGGTATACCGACATTTGCAAAAAAGCCGATCTCATTGACTATTCTTCGGTCAAAGGCTGTATGGTCATTCGTCCATACGGATACGCCATTTGGGAAAACATTCAAAAAATTCTCGATACGCGCTTCAAGGAACTCGGCCACGAAAACGTCTATATGCCGATGTTCATTCCGGAGTCGCTCCTCAACAAAGAAAAAGATCACGTGGCGGGCTTTGCGCCCGAAGTCGCGTGGGTAACGATGGGCGGCAGCGAGCAGCTCACCGAACGCCTTTGCGTGCGTCCCACCTCGGAAACGCTCTTTTGCGAGCATTACGCCAATATCATCAAATCCTATCGCGATCTGCCCAAACTCTATAACCAATGGTGTTCGGTCGTGCGCTGGGAAAAAACCACCCGTCCGTTTCTGCGGAGCCGGGAGTTTCTCTGGCAGGAAGGACACACGATGCACGCCACGGCAGAAGAGGCGCGTGCCGAAACCGTGCAAATGCTGAACGTGTACGCGGATTTTCACGAAAAGGATCTGGCGATCCCCGTCATCAAGGGCGCAAAAACGCCGTCGGATAAATTTGCGGGCGCGGAAGACACTTACGCCATTGAGGCGCTGATGCACGATGGAAAAGCCCTGCAAGCCGCCACCTCGCACTATTTCGGAGACGGGTTTGCCCGTGCTTTCGACATCACCTATACTGACAAAGATAACAAATTGGTGCATCCTTTCCAAACCTCGTGGGGTTGTACCACCCGTATGATCGGCGGCATCATTATGACGCACGGCGACGACCGCGGGTTGGTCCTTCCTCCCGCCGTCGCGCCCATTCAGGTGGTGATCGTGCCGGTCGCCGCGCATAAAGAAGGCGTGCCGGAAGCCGCCGCGGCACTCCACGAAACGCTGAAAAACGCCGGTATACGCGTAAAAACCGACGACAGCAACGAAAGCCCCGGTTGGAAATTCGCCGAATACGAGATGAAGGGCGTGCCGCTGCGTCTCGAAATCGGCCCGCGCGATATCGCTGCGGGGCAATGCGTGGCGGTAACGCGCCACAACGGCGAGAAAACCGTGTTGCCGCTTGACGGCATCGCCGACGCCGTGCAAGATCTTCTTGTCGCCGTGCGGGACGGTATGTATGAAAAAGCGCTCGCCAACCGCGAGCGGCGCACGTTTGTCTGCCACAATCTTGACGAGGTGCGCTCGGCCCTCTCGAACGGCGACGGTTTTATCAAGGGTATGTGGTGCGGCGACGAGGCTTGCGAAGACAAGATCAAAGCCGAGACCGGCGTCGGTTCGCGTTGTATGCCGCTCGAGCAGGAACATTTGGGCGATACCTGTATCTGTTGCGGAAAACCCGCCAAACATATGGTCCTTTTCGCCAAAGCATATTGATTTTTGATCCCCCTTCCCTCGTTTCAGTCATAAAAATGCCTTACGGTGCGTATCTTTTGACAGGAACAAAATGGGAAGGGGGATTTTTATGTTCATTTATTCCATGCGAGCGGGCACGCTCCGTTTTTTCGCCGTCGTATGCGTGGCGCTTGCCGTACTTGTAGCGCTCATCGCTTTTGTACCGGAGCTGCAACCCGTCGCCGCCGCGGCGCCGCTTGACGGCGAAACCGAACACGTACGCTATGATAAAATCAAAAACAACGCGGACCGTGTCTCGTTTCTCGCGCAATGGGGCTGGCAAGTGGAAGAAGAACCGGTGGAAACGGTGACCGTGACCATTCCGCAGGATTTCGATAAAGTTTTCGCGGCATACAACGAGCTGCAAAAAGCGCAAGGGCTGGATCTTTCCGCTTACAGCGGTAAAAACGCGGAACGTATCACCTATAAGATCACGAATTACGAGGGCTACGACGGCACGGTTTACGCCAATCTTTTCGTATTTCGCCATCGCGTCATCGGCGGAGACGTCTCGGCGGCGGAAAAGGACGGTTTCGTCAGAGGCTTTGCCGGTTAAGTGCCCTCCCGTATCGCTTTTCGACCTCTTGGCATCATCGGAACGGTCAGCGCTTGCTTACCGTTCCTTTTTTGTGATTTTCGCACATTATTCAGTAATATTCTAATAAAAAATCGCTCTCTTTTGTGCAAAATGTCAAATTTGAATAAAATGCAAATTTTTTTTGTTTTTTCTTCCCCGTTTTGCGATTATTATGTTATAATGTTAGATAAGCGGGGGCATTTTGCGCCTCTTCCGCCAAAACACACATTTTTGGGAGGATCTTCTCAATGAAAAAACGGATTTTCACGTACCTTTCGGTCCTGGTCGTGATGGTCGCAGCCTTGATCGTGCTGTTTGCCCTTTCGACCTCGGCGTACGCCGCCGATACCGTTGCAACGGTCACGGCCGGCAAAACAACTACCGAATATACCGCGTTGGCAGACGCATTTGCTGCCGCGGGGCAAGCCCAAAACTCGACTCTTGCACTCCAAAAATCCATCAAAAATACCGATGAGTTGGATGTCAGCGGTACATATACCTTCAATTTGAACGGTCAAACCCTTACGACCGCGACTTTGACCGTCAAATCCGGCACCGTAACCGTTGTGGATCACTCTGCGGCTAGCAATGGTGCTATGATATGTGTCGAGGGCTCTGTTTGGCAATTGGTCGGTGGCAATTTGACATTGAAAAATGGTAGTTACATTGCCAAAAGAGGCTATACCATTGAGAATCTCGGCACCGGCATCGTAACGCTTATCGGTGACGTAAACTTGTCTTACGGCACCCCGGGTAAAGCGAATATACTTTTGAAATTTGCTGATACGCTTGATGTTACGAAATTCTCTACCGTACGGTATTTTTCCGTGCAGCTTGGTTGGGATTTTGAATCCGGTCAAATCGTTGCGCGCGGCGGCGAGAATAAACGAATGGCAGTCAACAACTATGACGTCACAAAATACGTTATGATCGGCGACGATGAGGGAAATCTGATTACTCAAGGCTATGCTTTCTGGATGTGGGGCGCGGTTGCCCTGCTCTTCTTGCTCGGCATCGCCATCATTTGGTTCACCATCAGCCGTGTCCGTGCAAACAGAGAGAAGCTCTATTCCTTCTCGCTTCCCGCCTTGTTCTTTACCGCGCTCTTCTATGTTCGTATCCGTCAACGGTATGCGCTGGCAATCGCAGGCGCCTTCTGCTTGATCGCGCTCTTCCACTCCATTATGATCCTGCACCGTCAAAAGAAGCAGATCAAGGCAAAACAAGCGGAGAGAGACGAGCGCGCCGCTCTCGCGGCCCGTTATGCCGGCGGTAACGTAACGAATATTACGAACAATACCACCACAATCATCAATCAACAGCAGAAGACCGATGCGCAGATCGCGGCGGAAGAAGCCGACGTAAGACGCGCCGCCCGCACCGCCGAACTCGCCGAGGCGACCGAGGAATCCGTTGCCGAGGAAACGGTTGAAGACGCCGTAGAAGAGGCTGAAGAAACCGTTGAAGAAGCGGTCGCGGAAGAAGTTGTTGCCGAAGAGGCCGATGACGAGGCGGACGAAGACGGCGAAGAAGATGAAGAAGACGCCGACAAGACTACGATCACGGCTGTGCCGCACGTTGCAGGCTCTTCGCACGATACCGTCCTCGTGGCGGAAACCGACGAAAACGGCGCCGTTAAATTCTCCACCTACAAACGTTCTTTCAAGGCGCGTCTCATTCAATCCGCGGAGAATTCCGACGACGTGCAATCCTACTACGAGACCGTCAAAAACGCCCTGCTTTCCTACAAGAAAGTTTCGGCGCGTATGAGTTGGAACTACGAGTCCTTCAAGAACGGACGCAATCAATTGGCGAAATTCTCCATTCGCGGCAAGACGCTGTGCCTCTTCCTCGCGATGGATCCCGCGTCGCTTGAAAACACCAAATACAACGTCAAAGACGTCAGCGATCAAAAGAAATACGCCGAAGTTCCCTGCCGGTTGCGCCTCACTTCCGGCCGCAGTGTGAAATGGGCGCTTGAACTGATCGCCAAACTTGCCGAGGAGAAACAGCTGGTCGCCAATCCGAAATTCGAAGCGCAGGCATACCGTCTGCCCTTCGAAAAGACCGAAGCCCTCATCGAGCAAGGCCTGATCAAAAAGCCTCGATAAAAATCGCAAAGCCGGCGGGAAGAAAACTTCCCGCCGGCTTTTTGTCAGAGAAAGCGTTTCAGCATTTCGAGATTATGCTCCTCAAAATGCACGACTTCGCGCGCGAGACGCACCGCCGCGTCGCACGCGGTGTCCCCCGCGTGATCGTTGAGCAGTTTCGTCATATCCGTGATCCCCATATTGGAGCCCTCCACCATCATTTCCGCGATATGGCTTGTGGTCGAATCCATCATCGTATGGACCGCCATTCCCATTCGGGCGAAAAGGCGCGTGGCAAGATTTTCCTCTTTGGGCTTGACGCCGCGCTCCGTAAGAGCGCGCGCGGCATCCGCCGCGTATTTTTCATATCCGTCCAGCTGCATCGTCATAATACTGCGCAGCGCGTCCTCGCGCACGTGCGGTAATAAATTGATGATGGAATCGGCGCCCATCTTTGTGTTTTTATAGATCTCGCTGAAAAAGTATTCGGCGCTTGTCACATCTTTTACTTTGGTAGCAGACATCGCTTGTCCCTCTTTTCAAAAAAATACTGTCACGCGATAGTATGCGCGTGACAGTATTTTTTTATACGATCAATGCAATTTTTGACGCCGCACGTCGGTGCCCGCAAAAACGAGGGGCCTAAATTCTCCCAATATGCGGCTGGCAATGCGATCCGCGTAGCGTTTGCGCAGTTCGGTTCCGGTGAGGTTGGTATTGAAGATCATCGGCAACCCGCGCGAGATGCGCTCGTTGAGAACATAGTAAAGGCACGACGACGTAAACTGATTGGTCACCTCGGTGCCGAGATCGTCTAAAATCAACAATTCGCACTCGGTAAAACGCGCGGTTTCATCTCCCGCTCCCGGCGCCAGGCGGTCTCCCCGCATCCCGTCGCTTCCCGCACCGAAGCGCACGCGCTCAAACTCGGAAAACAGTTCGATGGCGCCGACGTACACCACGTCAAATCCCCGCTCGATCACACGGCGGGCAACTGCCGTGGAAAGGTGCGTTTTGCCCAGTCCCGTATTGCCGCAAAGAAGCAAATTGCCCGCGTTCGTCGTAAAAGTTTCGGCGTAATCCCGCAGGATCTGCAAATTTCGCTTCATCTGTTCGAGAACGAGCGGATCGTCTTTGTAAAAATCCAAGCGGAACGTACCGAAAGACTGCGTTTCAAGCAGTTTGCCGAGCCCCGACGAAGCAAGCCCCGCAAGGATCAGTTCGCGGCGCATACAATCGCACATTTTCGTTTCGACAAACCCGCTGTCCATACAGGTCGGGCACTCAAAGGGCGGCTTCGTATAATCCTTGGGATAGCCGAGCGCGGCAAGGCATGCCGCACGGCGCTTTTGCAGCGCCTCGTTTTTCTCCCGGATCTCCGAAAGCCTTTTTTCGTACGTATCGCCGCCCGACAGCGCCGCCTCCATAATGTCAAGCCCCGTGCGGTTGAGGGCGCGGTCGATCTCCTCGATTTCGGGAGAGGCGGCGTGCACCTCTCGCATACGCGCATCCGCTATGTCCTGCGCGCGCTGATATTTGGTCTGATACGCCGCGCGGATCTTGCGGTAGTTTTCTCTGTTATAAGCCACTTGTCTGCCTCACTTCCCTTCGGGTTTTCCGTAGGTGCGGCGCAATGCCGCTTCAAAGAAATCGTCGGTATCAAAACTGCCCTTGTGGTCTTTTTTCTGCCGTTTGTATTCCGCGATCGCGCGATCGACGTCGCGAAGCGTGCGATATCCTTCCGCGTACCAGCGCTCCAAGATCGTGTTGGTATAAGAAAATCTTGCTTCTCCGATACTATCCACGGTGATCTCCCACGCGCGCTCGATGACGTCGTCGGCATATTGCATACGGCAAAGCCACGATTCGATCATCTTTTTCTCTTTGGGCGTCAACGATCTGCCGGCTGCGCCGAACATCGCGCGTATCTTGCCGCTTTTTTCCGCCATCATCTCAATATTCTGCAACCGTTCTTCAAGCGCCGCGGCGTCCACAATGCCCTCGTCGTGCAGTGAAATTGCCGTTTTCTCCACATAGCGCATGGATTTTTTACCCATACGCACGCAGTGCGATAATATCAGCACGATGCTCTCGTCGTCAAATCCCAAATAATCCGCAAGCCCCGCGATCACGCGCACTTCGGAGGTGTTGAAGATCTTTCCGTAAACCTGTTGACACTCGTTGACAAGCGACGCGAGATTGTTGCGGCGCTCCAACACTTCGGAAAGTTCTTCCGACGAATAAACGGGAAGTCCGCCGTCCGCGATCAACTGTGGCGCGTGATCGACCGCACCGGAAGGCAACGCGTCTTTTGCCATTGTCGTCTCTTGCTTTTGCGCGTTCTCCTCTGTTACCAGAATGCCCGCGCCGCGCCAAAAGGAGAGCGCCGACTCGATCTCGCCGCGCGTGAAAGCACGCGCGGTCTCGATTTTGTCGATCGCCGCGTCAAGATCCACGCGCGACAGCGGTTCCGCGGCAAGCGCAAACAGCACGGCAATTTCCTTTTTGCCCGCCTTTCCGACAAAAGAAACGACTTCCGCGGGAAGCGTCAAAACCTCGTTTTTATAGGAAAAGAGCAATCTTTTCATTGTTTTTCTCCTTTTTCCCGACAGCGCATTTCAAAGCAAAGCGTCATCAAAGAGTCACCGATATGCACGTTTTCCACCAGCATATCGGGCGGTAAATGATCCAATTCCTTGCCGGTAAAATTCCAAAGTCCCGTGATGCCAAGCGGGATCAATCGCTCCACGACCGATTCGATGGCTTCTTTGGGCAGTGTCAAAACGGCAATGTCCACAGTGTGATCAAGGCAAAAGTTTTCCAGTTCCGAGAGCGGCAACACCACGCCGTCTCCCACTTTTTCACCGATCACGGCGGGGGAAATATCAAACATGCCCACGATATCGACGCCGCGTTTTTCAAACATCGGATTGCGCGCAAGCGCCTTGCCGAGGTTGCCCATACCGATCACGATGGCGTGATACCCTTCGCCGACGCCCAAAAGCTCGCTGATCTTGGCATAGAGATAGTTGACGTTATATCCGTACCCCTGCTGGCCGAACCCGCCGAAACAGTTGAGGTCTTGTCTGATCTGCGACGCCGTAACGTGCATCATTTCGGAAAGTTCACCCGAACTGATCCGCAATTTTCCGTTGCGGATCAGTTCCCGCAGATATCGGAAATAACGCGGCAACCGGCGAATGACCATAGGGCTGACGCCCGTGCTTTTCGCCGCGTCGCGTTTGGTTTTCTTTTGTACGGATTTTGCCATATTCCGCTCCTTTTTTGTCAAGGTGTTTTGCGCAATTTCGGAAGATTGCACAAGAAAAACTTTTTTCGTTCTCCGATAAATTTACAAAGTAAAAATGCCGCGGAAAAGTTTTCCACACGGGATCATTGCATACAGTTCTCCACAGTTTCCACAAACTTTTCCACAAGAATGCCGTCAAAATCGAGGTTTCGCGGAAATCAAACGCGAAAATCGCGCTTTTTTTGTGTATAAAATTCCGTATATTCGCGGTTTTCCACACTTTTGTGGAAAAGTGGTGTGGAAATCCGAAAATTTACAATTTACGAAAAAATTTATGCAAAGTACCGAACTCGCCCTTTTTTGCGAGTTTCCCCGAAAGGAAAGTGCTCACCGCGCGGCGGTCGGAAAGGGCTCGTCCTCCGCCGCGGCGTTGAGTTCGCACCCGGCGCGCTCGCCCGCAAGATAGGCAAAATAGCCCGCCGCCGCCACCATCGCGCCGTTGTCTCCGCAAAGAGACGGAGGCGGCACGATACATTTTCCCCCGCGCGCCGCAAGAAGATCGGTAAGGCGCGCGCGCAAGTGCGAATTGGCGGCGACACCGCCGGCAAGCACCAAGGTGCCGTACCCCGTGCGGTCGAGCGCCTCGGCGGTCTTCTCGGCGATGCCCGATACCACCGCCTCGGTAAAGGAAGCGGCAAGATCGGCACGCGGGATCTCCTCGCCGCGCATTTCTTTTTGGTGCATAAAATTCAGCGCGGCGGTTTTGAGCCCACTGAAAGAAAAGTCAAGTTTTTCACCCGTAAGCGCCGGAGACGGCAAGTGGATCGCGTGCGGGTTTCCCTCTCGCGCAAGCGCGTCCATCGCCACGCCGCCGGGATAAGGCATACCCATCACGCGGGCGATCTTGTCAAACGCCTCGCCCGCCGCGTCGTCCCGCGTCGTGCCGATCAAATGAAACGCGGTGTCGCTTGTCACGTCGAAAAGCGCGGTATGCCCGCCCGAAACGACCAGTGCGAGAAACGGGGGCGTCAGCGCGGGGTCGACGAAATATGCCGCCGCCGTGTGCGCCTTGATATGGTTGACGGGAACGAGCGGAATATTGTTTGCAAAAGCAAGCGATTTGGCAAAGTTGACGCCCACGAGCAACGCGCCGATCAGCCCCGGATATGCCGTCACCGCCACCGCGCCGATCTCGGAGAGCGGCACGGCGGCGCCGTCAAGCGCCTCGCGCGTGACGGCGCTGATCGCTTCGATATGCGCGCGGCTGGCGATCTCGGGTACCACGCCTCCGTAAAGGCGGTGGGTTTCGATCTGAGACGCCACCACATCGGAAAGGATGCGGCAAGAACGTCCTTTTGCCTCGATCACGGCGGCGGAAGTTTCGTCGCAAGAAGTTTCAATTCCCAAAATGTACACGATCGTCACCTCACGCCGTCGGCGCCCCATTTAACTCTTTTCGCATCACCAGCGCATCCTCGCGCGGGTGGTGATAAAACCCCTTTCGGCAGCCGACAACGGCAAAACCGAATTTTTCATACAAAGCCTTTGCGGCGGCGTTGGAACGTCGCACTTCCAAAAACAGCGCCGAAAGTCCTCGCACCCGCGCTTCGCCCGAAAGCGCGGCAAGCACCGCGGCGGCAAGCCCGCGGCGGCGAAATGCCGGCAAGGTGGCGATATTCGTCACTTCTCCCTCGCCCGGCGCCGTCACGACGCCGCCGTAGGACACGACGGTGCCGTCCTCCACGGCGGCAAAGCCAAAGCCTCCCGCGCCCGTCAGCAGTTCAAGGGATCTCTCACTCCACGGGAACTCAAAGACCGCCGCTTCCAAGGCGGCAAGCGACGGGAGCAATTCTTTTGTGATCGGTTCGATGCACATCATAGGATAAACAATGCGGGATAAAGGAGCGTCAGCCCCGCCCGTATCTCGGCAAGGCACGCCTCGTACCGCGCAAGATCCCCGCCGAAGGGATCGGAGATAGAAGACGGAAAAGCGTGTATTTTGGCGGCAAACTCGGGAAAACGGAAAACAAGCTCCATCGTATGCGCCGCCGAAATGCCGAAAATCTCATCGGCGTTTTCCATATCTTCGCGCGTCACCGTGTGCGCACGGTGGTCGCGGTAGGGGTTTTTCGCCGTATGCTCCACACCCGCGCGCGCAAGCGCCTCGGCGGCGTTCGGTGAGATCGGCTCGTCGTTGGCAAAAAGTCCCGCCGAGTAAACGTTGAGCGCCTCGCCTTTCTTGTTTGCGGCGTCAAGAAGAAGCGCCGCCGCCATCGGAGAACGACAGGTGTTGCCCGTACAAACGAACAAGACCGTGCGTATTTCTTTTTCGGTTTCCTCGTTTTTTTGAAGTTTCGGTTGGATGCAGGTCATGTCATTGCCTCCGCAGTCACAAATGTGTTCGCCAGTTCCGGCGAGAGACGCACCACCCTGCCGCTTTCGCGATCAAAGCAATAGGCGTCGCCGCCCTCGTAGCGGTAAAAAGACACGCAGTAGTACAGCATCGGATATTCCGCCGTCACGCACTGCAACGTGCGCACGACTGCCGCCTTTTCGGGCGGAAGTTCCGCCGTTTCCCCAGCGCCGAACCAGACCGCGCGCCACGCCGCGATGCTCTCGACGTCCTCCACGCGGGAAAACTCGACCGCGATCGCGTCCCGCACACAGACAAGGATCGCCGTGATCGCGGCGTTCTCAATGTCGGGCTGTCCTTCTCCGCTGTAATAGAGGTGCAGATATTGATCGGTCAGCCAAAGCGCGGGATCGGCGTTTGCCACCGTGTAAAACTCCAACGACAGCGCGCCTTTTTCACTCTCGGCAAATTTTTCACCTTTGCTTGCCGCCGTAAAGGCGGTCGACAAAACGGCGTAATGCACACCGCTTTTTCGGTCGGTATATCCGAATCCGTCTGCGTCGGCGCGCATCGTATGCGGCTTTGCGCAGGAAAAGAGAAGAAGCGGCAAGAGGCAAAAAAGCAAAACAAAAACGCGGCGCATATGCATTCTCCTTTCCATATCGTATAGATAAATTTAGTATAACATAATCAAAAAGCAAAATCAAGAGCGCGGCAAGATTTTCAAAAAAGAGCCGCATTGCGGCTCTTTTTGGCGGTATTTCAGCGATACTTTTTCAGCGTTTCCGCGCTCGCCACGATCTTGTCGGCAACCGATACCAGCCACGCCTCACGGTTGGCGGGCAACGTCCAGAACGTCAGCGGAAACATATGCGTATAAATGATGCGCCGCTCCGCCGCCGTCAGCGGGAAATCCGCGTCCGCGTTGGCAAGCGCGAAACGGTGGTGTTTGAACCCGTGCCAGCGAAAACCTTTGGCGGGATCGTGCCAGTCGTAGAGATAATAGTCGTGGAGCAGCGCGCCGCGCACCAGTGCGCGGCGGTCGCACGAAATACCCCAAGCGATCGCCATACGGTACGCGGCGTACGCCACGCGGATCGAGTGTTGATAGACCGTGATGTCGGTATGCGCGTAGCACGCCTTCATTTGTGCGTATCGCGCGCTGTTGATCACCTCGCGCGCGATACGGCAAAAGGCTTCCCGTTCGGTCTTTGTCATTCGTTTTTCCCCCACTTGCGGCGGATCTCCTCGCGGTATTCCGCCTTGTCCGCCATATATCGTTCCAAAATGCGCGTCAGTGTCAAGCGGCGCGGTTTCCCCTCTCCCGAAACACCCGCGAAATACTCCCGCGCGTTTCGTTTGAGCTGATCAAACTGTACGGCAACGCGCATTTCGGTGGCATACGTCTTGATGCGTTGCAGCAAATGGAGCGAATGCGCAAGATCGACAAAGAAGACGCCGAGAAAGAGCCCGATCGCAAAGATCGCCGCCGGCGTGACCGACACAAAGCGCGCCAGCGCACGCGCGTGCGGATACAAAAAGAAATAATACAGCGCCGAGATCCCGCCCCAGATCAGCGAAAATTTGGGGCATATGATGCCGAGGATATTGCCCCACTCACGCGAATAATCCCACAACCGCACGTGGTAAACGCGCAATGAGATATACCCGCCTAGGAACTCGATCGCCGTCATCACAAGGGCAGCAAACAACAGCAAAACGGCGACGCGCACCCAATTGTCGGGCAAAAAGCGCAGCCGCAGACTGCACAAAACATATAAAATCAGACCTCCGACGCCGTAGATCGGCAGAAAACAGCCGACAAGAAAGCCGGGTTTCACGATCTTGCCGTGCCGCACGGCGCGGTAGAAAAATTCCAGCACCCACCCCGCGCTTCCGCACAGGCAAAAGAGAAAGAGATATTCAAAAAGCGTTTGCACTCCGCCGCCTCCGATCAGGATTTCTTTCCTTTTTTACGGGGTTTCGCCGCCGTTTTTCCGTGATAAAACCGAAACAGTACAACAAACAGCGCCACCGCGCAAACGCCCGCCGCCGCGCCGATGATATACGGCACTGCCTCGCCGCCGCCCGCATGGATCGCGGGCAGGGCAAGGGGATCGAGCGAAGCGCCGAATTTGGTTTTTTGGAGGTGCATTTCGGCAAGCTTTGCCTCAACTTTTTCGTTTAACGTCACGAAATACGACTTGTTTTTCAGCACCTCGAAATTCTCTTCGATATACGCCGCCTCCTTGGGAAGACGCATCAGCACAAAATATCCCCGCTCGGTTTCGACCACGTCGCTCACGTCGTATTCGGCAAGCGCAAACGCCGCCGTTTCGTACGCGGCGTCCATCTCTCCGTACGTAAAGTAATATCCGTTGCCGAGCGTATCGGCATAGTCGTTGTTATATTTTCCGCCGATCGCGCGGCGCATTTCGGCAAGTCTCGCCGCCTCGTCGCCCGCGCCGCGAACGCTTTGCACGATCTCTTCGGCGTGCGCGCGATTCTCCGCCTCGGAATAAAGCCGATTGTTTTTCTCCACGAAAACGTGGATCGTGCGCGCAAATCGGTCGCTCTCGATCAGCGCGCGCGCCGATGTGTCGGAGGTGTCAAGCTCCCCGCGTATGAGCATCTCTTTGACGATGGCGGAAGACAGATAGTTTTCAACGCCGATATATCTCCGCACGTAATGATCGGTCAGATACGCGGCGTCAAGCGAAGCGATATAGGCCTTCCGGTCGCCGCCGAACTCGCTTTCCAAAAGATCGAGCCAATGGGCGTCGACTTGTTTGCCGAGATCGCCCTTTTCCGTGTCCAGATCATAGTCGTATCCAAGCGCGATCAACGCCTCGTTTTTGGTGACAAGATTGGCGTCGGCAAACGATGCAAGTTCCGCGCGCAGCGTCTTAGCGTCACGCACGCCGTCCGATTCCAATTCTCCCCGCTTCGTCATCACCAAATAATAATAATTCTCATAAGGGATCTTCAAATCTCCCGCCTTCGCCACCGTGCGCTCCGCGCGCGCGTTGGCACGCACCCGACGTGTTTCCCCGCAGGAAACAAGCGCGCCCCCCGCAAGGAGCAAACACAAAAGCAGCGCCATCACACGTACGAAACGTCGTTTCATTTTTCGAGCGCTCCTTTCTTTTTCTGTAATGTTTTTATTATACTCTGTATTTATGAAGAATTTATGAATAACAAACATCGTCGAAAATCGAAAAAACTCTTTCAAAAAACCGCGTTTTGTGTTATACTGAATGCAAGAGATTTTTTGAAAGGAGCGCGCTATGATCGAAAAATATACGATCCCGCTTTCCTCCCTTATTTCCGAGTTCGCGCTTGAACCGCTGTATCTGCCCGACGCACCGGAGAACATTCTGATCTCCAACACCGAGATCAACCGCCCCGGCCTTGCGCTGGCGGGTTTTTTCGATATGTTCAACGCCACCCGCGTGCAGATCATCGGACAGGCGGAATATCGCTATCTTGAAAAATGTGAAGAAACGGTGCGAAACGCGCACATCGACAACTTTTTCGGATACCGTCCCGCCGCCATCGTGCTGACCACGTCGCTTGCGCCTTTCCCGCGCATGTTTGAGGCGGCAAAAGAAAACGGCGTACCGCTGCTCTCCACGAAAGAGCGCACCAGCGCCTTTATGGCGGGGCTTATCGCCTACCTCAACGTACAGCTTGCCCCCCGCATCACGCGGCACGGCGTTCTTGTCGAAGTTTACGGCGAAGGACTTTTGCTCCTCGGCGACTCCGGCGTCGGCAAAAGCGAAACCGCCATTGAACTTGTCAAACGCGGTCACCGTATGATCGCGGACGACGCGGTGGAGATCAAGCGCGTTTCCGCCAAAACGCTTGTCGGCGCGGCGCCCGCCATCATTCGGCACTATGTGGAGCTGCGCGGCATCGGCATCGTCGACGTGCGCCGCCTTTTCGGTATGGGTGCCGTGAAAGAATCCGAGCGCATCGACCTTGTCATCAATCTCGAACCCTGGGTGCAGGGAAAAATGTACGACCGTTTGGGGCTTGACAGCCAAACGATGAATATTCTCGACGTCAACGTTCCCGCCATCACCATTCCCGTCAAACCCGGGCGCAACCTCGCCATCATTTTGGAGATCGCGGCGATGAACAACCGACAAAAGAAAATGGGCTATAACACCGCCGAGGAGTTCAACCGCAAACTGAAAGGACAAATGGGACTGGAATGAAAAACGAAACTCCCGCCCCCGCGCGCGCCAAAGCCTTGCGCGCCTTGCGGCTTTTTCTCTACACCGTGCTGGCGTTTGCCCTGTATCGCGTTTTGCTCTCTTACGCGGAAAAAAGCGACGACACTTGGCCCTCTTTTCTCGTTTTCATCGCATATATGGCGCTGTTGCTCGTCTTTTCGCTTGCCTATCTCATTTACAACCGTTTTTTCTACCGACAAGGGGTGGAAAAAGAGGATCTGCCCGCCGAGTGGGACGAAGAAAAGAAAGACGCTTTTCTTGCGGACGCCGAGAAAAGAAAACGCGCTTCGCGTTGGATGCTGATGCTGATCTTTCCTTTGCTTTTCACCTTTTTGCTTGACGCACTGGATATCTTTATCATAGACGCTTTCCTGCGCCGTTGAGAACGTATGCCCTGTACAGTACAAGTTTTATATTCAAGTTCAAACGGAAACGCCACGCTCGTCGCGTCGGACAAGACCGCTTTTCTCATTGACGCGGGTGCCAACGCCCGCGCGCTCACAAAAGCGCTGTGCGCCGTGGGCAAAAGCCCCGACGATCTGGCGGCGATTTTTCTGACGCACGAACATAAAGATCATACCGCCGCGCTTCCCGTCTTTCTCAAAACGCACCCCGTTCCCGTACATATCGTCGAGGCGTCGGCAAAAAAACTGGCGCTCTCCTACGAGCGCCTCGTCGTACACCCGGAGATTTATCGGGCGTGTGTGGGCGAGTTTACGCTGACGGCATTTCCCACCTCGCACGACAGCGCGGCGTCGGTCGGTTTTTGCATTGAATATACCGAAAACGGCGTTTGCCATCACATCGGCTACGCCACCGATCTCGGCGTCGTCACTCCCGCCGTGCTGGACGCGCTCTCGGGCTGTGAGGCGGTGGTACTGGAATCCAACCACGACGAGGAAATGCTGAAAAGCGGTCCTTACCCCGCCTTTCTCAAAGACCGCATCGCCTCGCGCCGCGGACATCTTTCCAACGCCGCGGCGGCGGAATTGGCGGCGAAGCTTGCCCGCCTCGGTATGAAAAAACTGCTTCTCGCCCACCTTTCCGAAACCAACAATCTGCCCTCTCTCGCGCTCTCCGAGATGGAAAGCGCGCTTGCGGGCACAGGGGTGCGGATCGGCGTGGCGTCGCCCGAAAAACCGACGGAATTGTGAGGATGATATGCTCCGTATCAAACTGATCGCCGTGGGCTCCTTAAAAGAGCCTTACTGGCGCGCGGCGCTCTCCGAATACGAAAAGCGTCTTGCGGCATACGCGAAATTTGAGGTGATCGAGCTGAAAGAATGCCGCATCTCCGACGCGCCATCTCCCGCCGAGATCGAAAACGCGCTTGAAAAAGAGGCTGACGCCGTCTTTGCCGCCCTCCCTCCCCGCGCCTTTCTCGCGGCGCTGTGTGTAGAAGGAAAACAGATCTCCTCCGAAGAACTTTCCGCTCTGCTCTCGCGCGCGGGAGAAACGCACGGGGAGATCGCCTTCGTGATCGGCAGTTCTTTCGGCCTCTCGCCCCGCGTCAAGCGCGCCGCCCACTTTTCACTCTCGCTCTCCGCTCTCACTTTTCCGCACCAGATGGCGCGCGTGATTCTTGCCGAAACCCTCTATCGCTCGCTATCGATCCTCTCCGGTGGAAAATATCATAAGTAAAAAGAGAAGCCCCGCGTTGCGGGGCTTCTCTTTTACTCGGAGATCGACACTTCGAGTTTTTCCGTGAGATCTTGCGCGGTCTCCTCTTTTTTTGCCTCGTCAAGGGCGGCAAGTTCCGCCGCCTCTTCGGGCGTCAGCCACGCGTCGATCTTCTTTTTCGGTTTGCGGGAAAGTTTCAGTTCGCTCGTTTCCAAAAGGTCAAACAGCACCCCGATCGGCAGGATCTCCACTTCCTCACCCGCGTCGATACGCTCGTTTGCGATACGGTAACGATCGTCGGTCGCCTCGTCGCCGTATGTATAGAGTACGTCGGCTTCTTTGGTGCAGAGCGTATAGCGCCCGCCCGCGTCCACGATCATTTGCGCGAGATAGAGCATCTCGTTGAAGCGGTGCCGCTGATAATTGAGACTGACCGTTACGGTGTGCCCCGATAGCACCGGCGGCGTATGCGCGCGTTTGCGCGGACGAAGATCCGCAAGATAGCGCACAAAGACACGCGCGTTGAGCGATCCGCGCTCCATTTCGTTGGCGCTGTCCTGCCGCTCTTCTTCTTTGATTTCTTCACCCTTCTTCTTTTTGGAACGGCGGCGTTTCTTTTTCTTGCCCTCGCCCTCCGGCTTTTTCCACGCGTAGTCGATCACACCGTCGTGCGTTTCGCCGCCGCAATCGGGATACATAGCGAGAATGCCGGGCAGATCGGTGTTGTGATACGCCGCGATGGCTTTCAAAATCAGCATCGTATTGTAGGCGTCTTCGTCGCTGCGGTGCATATTCTCCGCTTCGATCCCGCACCAGGCAAGGAGAGAATCTTCCAAATTTTTGGCGGTATTGTTTTCGGGCTGACGCGCGTAGATCTGCTGTACGTCAAAAAACTTGTAGGTGAGCGGCGGCAAATGATAACGCCGGCAATCGTCGTGCAGGAAGTGCACGTCGTTCGTCACGGCGTAACCGATCACCACCGTGTCGGGATCTTCCAGCATTTCCTTGAAACGCTCGTAAAAGTCCGGAAAGGGGGGCAAATCTCCGAAAATGCTGCGCGGGTACGCCATCATTTTTTTGGCGACATACCAGTCAAACCGGTCTTTCGGATTGATGAGGATATCCTCTTTTTCGTGCAGAATATTGAACTTTTCGTCGGTCACCACATAGCCGAGGCTGAATAGTTTGGCACAATTGTTATAGCAGTTGGCGCACTCGATATCAAAAAATAAATACTTCATTTTGCTTCCTGATTTCTTCAAAATCCACGCTGTGCCGCGCCGAAGGACGCCGAAAAAAGCGGCGACGGCATAACAGCTTTATTATAGCCGAAAACCCGCCTTTTGTCAAGGTCGCGCACGAAAAGACTTGCTTTTTCCCGCCTTTCGCGCTATACTGAAAGAAGAACGCCCAAAAGGAGAGAATATGCTCAAAAAAATACGCATTCATATCGTCAGCCGCGCGTGGGAAAGCGGAAGACAACTTTTTGCGCCGAACGCGGACACGGCGGCGAAAAACGCGCCGCGCGCCGCGGAGAAGGAAATACAAAAAGAGGATCTTTTCCTTGACGCCGCGTGGCTTGACGACGGCAAACGGGTGACCGTTTCCTACCGCGAGCCCGCGGCGGCGGAAATGGGCGAGAGCTCCACCACGCTCTCCTTTTCAAAGGATGATCCCGCCACCGTGACGATGAACCGTTACGGCGACGCGCAAACTTTTCTGCTTTTCCGCGCCGGCGCGCGGCACGAAACCCTCTACAAAACGCCGCTTTGTTCTTTCGACCTCTGCATGGAGACCGAGCGGGTGGAAAATCGCCTTGACGGTGAGGGTGTTTTGGAACTCGTCTACACGGCGCAGCTGCGGGGCGCCGACGCCTTAAATCATCATTTCAAACTGACGATATAAAAAACCGTGTGCGCGGCACACGGTTTTTTATTTTTCTTCCGACACGCGGCGAAAAGCATCGACCAAATGAGTCGGATACCCGAAATGTGCAAGCGTTCGGGCGATCGCCGCGGCGTCTTTTCCGCTTCTTTGCAGTTTTCCGATCAGGTGACAGCAGCGCGTCGTTTCCTCTTCCCGCGCAAGCCGCTCGCGCGCGGCGGCAAGTGCCTCTTTGTCGTATCCCTTTTGCGTAAGATCCGCCAAAATACGGCGATTTCCCCACAATTTTTGGAGATCGCGTTCCGCCGTGCGCACGGCGCCTTCATTTTCCCGCAACAGTCCCTGCGCGCGCAGAAACGCCGACGCCTCGGCGGCGGTTTTCGGCGAGATGCCCCGCGCGCGAAGTTTTTCGGCAAGATGCCGCTCCGAGGAGCCGCACGAGCCAAGCGACCGCAATCCCGATTCGACCGCCTTTGTCAGTTCCGCTTCTTTTCGCAAGAAAGCAAACTGCTCCGCCGTCAGCGCGCCGGGCACGGGCAAACGCGAAAGGCGCGCCGTCAGCACGCAAAAACTTTCGCGCCCTTCCGCGCTCTCCACGTCAAGGAAAACCCGCGCGCCGCTTGCGGCGGCGCGCACGGCGACGATCGTCGCCCCTTCTTTACAGATTGTCATCGTCGGTTTTCAGAGTTTCCAGTTCAAACGCGTCTTCCTCGTCATCCACGTCGAACGTGTCTTCTTTTGCTTCCGCTTTGCCGGCAAGTTCACGGATCTTTGCCTCGATCTCGGCAAAGAGCGCGGCGTCATTTTCAAGAAGTTTGCGCACGTTGTCTTTGCCCTGTCCCAATCGCTCGCCGTTGTAAGAAAACCACGAGCCGCTCTTTTGAATCACGTCGAGTGAAAGCCCGATATCCACCAGTTCCCCGGCGCGGGAAATGCCTTTTCCGTACAAAATATCAAACTCCGCCACGCGGAAAGGAGGCGCGACCTTGTTTTTGACGATCTTACACTTGACGTGGTTGCCGTATATATCGTTTCCGTTTTTCAGTTGTTCGGTCTTGCGCACGTCGATACGCACCGAGGCGTAAAATTTGAGCGCGCGTCCACCCGTGGTGGTTTCGGGGTTACCGTACATCACGCCAACCTTTTCGCGCAATTGGTTGATGAAAATGACCACGGCGTTGCTCTTGGAGATCACGGCGGAAAGTTTGCGCATCGCCTGGGACATCAGCCGCGCCTGCACGCCGACCTGCGATTGTCCCATATCGCCCTCGATCTCCTGGCGCGGCACCAATGCCGCCACCGAGTCGATCACCACGACGTCCACCGCGCCGGAGCGCACCAGCGCCTCGGTGATATCCAGCGCGTCTTCTCCGCAATCGGGCTGAGATACGAGCAGATCGTTGATATCCACGCCCAGCGCCTTTGCGTACACGGGATCGAGCGCGTGCTCGGCGTCGATAAACGCCGCCTGCCCGCCCGCTTTCTGCACTTCCGCCACGATGTGCAGCGCCACCGTGGTTTTGCCCGAAGATTCCGGGCCGAATATCTCAATAATCCTGCCCCGCGGCACGCCGCCGATCCCCAGCGCCATATCCAGCGAGATCGAACCGGTATGCACCGCCTGCACTTCCATATGTGTATTCTCTCCCAGTTTCATCACAGTCCCCGCGCCGTAATCGCGCTCCAACTGTTTGATGGCGGTGGCAAGCGCGCGTTTGCGCTCCTCCGCGTCGGCTCCGGCAAGGGAAGTCGTTGCTTTTTTGGCAGTCGTCGTTTTCATATGTGTTTCCTTTCTTCTGCTTCTTTGATGGTATCATTATACCAGAGCACGCGGTGTTTGTCAAGTCTTTTTTTGATCATTTTTTCCGAAAACGGAAAAATTTTTGTATTATTTTCGATTTTTCACATAAGCAATACTTTCAAAATGCCGTTTTTGAAGAAGTACGGCGCTTCGTGCGCGCGCACGCGCGCCGATATATTTTGGAATGAAACGCGCAAATCCCCTTGCATTCTCGGCAAAAATATGATACAGTATAAAGGATTTGAAAACGCAAAGGAAAAGACAATGAACGAACAAACGAAAAAAGAGATCGAACGGCGGCGCACGTTCGCCATCATCTCCCACCCCGACGCCGGCAAAACCACGCTGACCGAAAAACTGCTGCTTTACGGCGGCGCGATACAATCCGCGGGGTCGGTCAAAGGAAAACAAAGCGACCGCCACGCCGTTTCGGACTGGATGGAACTGGAAAAGCAGCGCGGCATTTCGGTTACCTCGTCGGTGATGCAATTTGAATACAACGGCTATTGTATCAATATTCTCGACACGCCGGGACACCAAGACTTCTCGGAGGATACCTATCGCACGCTGATGGCGGCGGACAGTGCCGTGATGGTGATCGACGCGGCGAAAGGCATCGAGCCGCAAACCCGCAAACTTTTCCGCGTGTGCGCCAAACGCGGTATCCCGATCTTTACCTTCATCAACAAACTCGACCACGAAGCGCGCGATCCTTTCGATCTCCTTGACGAGCTGGAACGCGAGTTCGGCATCGGCACCTATCCGATGAACTGGCCGATCAGCTGCGGCGTCACCTTCAAGGGCGTTTACGATCGCCGCGAGCGCGCCATTCACACCTTTGATAATTTTCACGGCGGAAGAGGCAAAATCGCCGCGATCTCCTGCGACCTCTCCGACACCGAAAAACTGGACGCCCTGATCGGCGAGAATTTGCGGCGGGAGCTTTGCGAGCAGGTGGAACTCCTTGACGGCGCAAGTTTTGATTTCGACCTTGACGCCATCGCGCACGGCAAACTCTCTCCCGTCTATTTCGGCTCGGCGCTCAACAATTTCGGCGTGGAGGATTTTCTCGCCGGATTTCTTGAAATGACCGCCGCGCCCCTTGCGCGGGAGAGCGCGGACGGCACGACGATTTCGCCTTTCGACGACGCGTTTTCGGCGTTCGTCTTCAAGATCCAAGCCAATATGAACAAAGCGCACCGCGACCGCATTGCCTTTATGCGCATCTGCTCCGGCAAATTCGAGCGCGGCGCGGAGTATTATCATATACAGGGCAAACGCCCCGTGAAACTCTCCCGCCCCCAGCAGATGATGGCGCAAGAACGCGCCGGCATCGACGAGGCGTTTGCGGGCGATATCATCGGTGTTTTCGATCCCGGCGTCTTCTCGATCGGCGACACGGTGTGCGCTAAAGAGAAAAAAGTCGCTTTTGCGGGCATTCCCACCTTTGCGCCCGAGCATTTCGCCATGATCGAGCAGATCGACTCGATGAAACGCAAACAGTTTGCAAAAGGTATGGAACAGATCGCCAAAGAGGGCGCCATACGCATCTTTTTCGAGCCGGACGGCGGCTTTGAGCGCGTTGTGGTGGGCGTGATCGGCGTCCTGCAATACGACGTACTGAAATTCCGAATGAAGAGCGAATACGGCGTGGAGTATCTCCACCGCGAACTCCCCTTTCAATATATCCAACGCATAGCCGACGACGCGGTGCAGATTTCCAAACTGGATCTCACCTCGGACACCCGCGCGGTGCGGGACGTGATGGGGCACACGTATCTCCTGTTTACAGGACAGTGGAGCATCCGATGGGCGCAAGAACACAACCCCTCTCTCGTGCTGCTCGATTTCGACCGGAGCGGCAACGATTGACAAAACAGCCGTTTTGTGCTATACTGGCGGCGAAGATCAAACACGCGTAGCGTGAGAAAGGAGCATCCCGATGAACGTTTCTCCCAAAATTCCGCAAAACGTCGCAAAGACCGAACCCGAAAAGAAAACAAGCGGCAAACATATCAAGTGGATGTTTCTTGTACCGCTGCTCATCTTGCTCGGTATGGTCGCGGGCGTTATTCTGGTCGTCAAATCCGGCTTTTGGGTGCGGAAAGAAAAAGACGAACTCTTTACCAAAGGTCTTTTGCCGGTCTCGGTATACAATGAAGACGGCACCGAGAGCAAATGGGGCTATACCGACGAAAAAGGCAATATGGTGATCGAACCGCAGTTCGACGCCGCCGACCGTTTTGCCGACAACGGGCTTGCCGCCGTTTGCATCCGTGACAAATGGGGCTATATCAACACGCGCGGCGAGCGCGTGGTCGATTTTATCTTTGACGGCGCCAAAACTTTCGGCAGCGGCGCGCTTGCGCCCGTCAAAAGCGGCGCTGTTTGGGGCTATATCGACGAGAGCGGCGTCAACGTCATTCCGCCCCGCTTTGACGCGGCGCATCCCTTCGCCGCCAACGGGCTTGCGTTGGTACAATCGGCGCAAAAATACGGATTTATCGACAAAAAAGGCACCGCCGTGATCCCGACGCGCTACGATGACGCGCAGGGGTTCGGCAAAAACAATTACGCCATCGTCCAACTGGACGGTAAATGGGGTATGATCGACCAGCACGGCGAAGATATCGTCACCCCGCAATACGATCTTTTCTTCTCCTTCTCCGGCAACAATCTGGCGCTTGTCAAAAAAGACGGGTTCTTCGGATATATCGACAGAGAGGGCAAAGTCGCCATCGAACTGCAATATACCGCCGCAACGCCTTTTGACGACAGCGCGCTCGCCGTCGTACGGGATGCCGAAGGGGAATATCACTATATCACCGGCGCCGGAAAAGACGCGTTTGAGCCCACGTTCGACGATGCGCGTCCTTTCGGAAAAAGCAGTTTTGCGCCGGTCTTTGACGCCCAAACCGGGCTTTGGGGCTATATCCGCCGCAACGGCGACTATGAGATCGAGCCGAAATTTCTTGAAGCGCAATCCTTCTCCGCGGGGCTCGCGCTCGTCAAGGACGCGCAAGGCTATTTCTTCATCGACCGCCACGGAAAGAGCGTTTTCCGCTGTCCCGCGGGATATACCGCCACTTCCTTCTCGGAGGACGGCTATGCCATTCTCTATTCGCCGGAGGGCGTCGCGCACATCGTGGACAAACAGGGCGAGCCGATCTCCGACGCCAAGTTCTCGGCAAAATCCTTTTCGGCTCTTCGCCCCGCCGACGATTGACGATCAGATAAAAAGAAGCCGCGTTGCTGTCGCAACGCGGCGTTTTTTATTTGGAATCAAAGGCGAAAGAGCAGATCGCCGTACGTGGCAAGCGGCCAGGCGTAGGATGCCGTCATCGTTTCCATTTTGTCCACCGAGGCGCGCAGTTTCGACATCAGCGGCAAAACCTTCTCCGCAAACGCGGCGGCCTGTTCGCATACGTCTTTTTCGGCAAGCGCGGCATCGGTGGCGGCTTTCAGTTCTTCAAGCGCACGATATGCCTTACCGGTCTCGGTCGTCAGCGAGCGCAAAATCTCCTCTTCCGGCATCGTGTCGCCGTCATCGAGAACGTTTTTTATGCTCTCGATATTGCGCGCGAGATCCTTTTCATAGGAAAATACCGCCGGCAAAATATCGCGGGACGCCATCTCGATCATCGTACCCGCTTCGATATGCACGATCTTGGCATAATGCTCAAAGAGGATCTCCTGACGCGACAGGATCTCGGTGCGGCTCATCACGCCTTGGCGCTCGAAGAGCGCGATATTCTTTTCCGCCGTAAACGTCCGATATGCCTCCACGGAGTTTTTCAGATTGGAAAGCCCGCGGCGTTTCGCTTCTTTTTCCCAGTCCGCGGCATACCCGTTGCCGTTGAAGACGATCCGTCGGTGCGCCGCAAAGGTTTCTTTAATGATCGCTTTGAGCGTGGCGTCGAAATCCTCCGCCTTTTCCAAACGATCGGAAAAATCGGCAAACACGTCGGCAACCGCCGTGTTGAGCACGACGTTGGGGAACGAAACGTTCTGCGAGGAGCCGACCATACGGAACTCAAACTTATTGCCGGTGAAAGCAAAGGGAGAGGTACGGTTGCGGTCGGTGGTGTCTTTTGTAAACACCGGCACCGAGGGAATGCCGAAATTCATTTTGGACGCGGCGCACCCTTGATACGTCTTCTCGTTGATGATCGCGTCGATCACCTCTTCCAGATCCTCGCCCGTAAAGACCGAAATAACGGCGGGCGGCGCTTCAAGACCGCCGAGTCGGCGGTCGTTGCCGGCGTGCGCCACCGAAAGACGGAGAAGATCCTGATAATCGTCTACGGCGCGAAGCACCGCGGCAAGCATCAGCAGGAAAAGTTTGTTTTCCGCCGGCGTTTTGCCGGGTTTTAAGAGGTTTTTGCCCGTGTCTGTGCCGATCGACCAGTTGTTATGTTTGCCGGAGCCGTTGACGCCCGCATAGGGCTTTTCGTGCAGCAGGCAAACAAGCCCGTGCCGCTCGGCGATCCGCTTCATATACGACATAATGAGTAAGTTCTGATCGATCGAACGGTTGGCGGTGGTATAGATCGGCGCCAGTTCGTGCTGTGCCGGCGCGGTCTCGTTGTGTTTGGTCTTGGCGGGAATGCCGAGTTTCCAGAGTTCTGTATCGAGTTCCGCCATAAATTCGCCCACGCGCGTGGCAATGGGACCGAAATAATGATCTTCGAGTTCCTGCCCTTTGGGCGCGGGCGCGCCGAAGAGGGTGCAACCCGCAAAGATAAGGTCTTTGCGGCTGTCGTAGAGTTCTTTATCCACAAGGAAATATTCCTGTTCGATGCCGATGGTGGTGGTGATGCGTTTCACTTCTTTGTCGCCGAGCAACCGCATCAACCGCACACCCTCACGGGAGAGGGCGTCCAGCGAGCGCAAAAGCGGCGTCTTGGTGTCAAGCGCCTCGCCCGTATAGGAACAAAACGCGGTGGGAATATACAGCGTGCCGTCTTTGACGAAAGCGTACGACGCGGGATCCCACGCGGTGTAACCGCGCGCCTCAAAGGTGGCGCGAAGACCGCCCGACGGGAAAGACGATGCATCCGGCTCGCCTTTGATCAGTTCCTTGCCCGAAAACTCCATCACGACTTTGCCGCCCGGAACGGGGTCAATGAACGCCTCGTGTTTCTCGGCGGTGATATCGTTTAAGGGTTGGAACCAGTGCGTGTAGTGCGTGGCGCCCTTTTCGATCGCCCACTCCTTCATCGCGTTCGCCACGGTGTCCGCAATGGCGGGATCGATCTCTTTGCCCTCCTCGATGGTGCGGGAGAGCGACTCGAAGACCTCCTGCGGCAGCCGGCGCCGCATAACTTCTTCATTGAAAACCATACTGCCGAAAAGATCCGGAATGTTTTTCATCTTTTGTCCGCCTTTCTTTGTCGCGCGTTTGTCTCTTACAATATATAATGAATTATACCTTTCAAACGTGCATTTGTCAAGAGGCAGCAAAAAAGACCCCCATACGGGGATCTTTTTTGACCGAAATTACTCGCCGATCGCGCGGAAGATCTGATGTTTGGTGATCATCGACACAAGATCGACGATCCAGATGACGAAACCGATGAAACCGATAAATCTCGCCGCGGGGATGAAAAAGCCGAACATCGTCAACACGAAAAGCAAACGAACAACGCCCGCCAGGGTGTTCTCTTTGAAGCGCGTAATGCAGCCGCACACAACCGATGTAGGCGGAATGATCGCAAGAATGAGGCTGACGATCCAGCTAAGACCGAAATAATCTTTTACCTTTTTTGCCATCGTAAAATCTCCTTTATAATTTGATACTATTATTATATCAAGCTCGCACACGTTTGTAAAGCGATTTGCCGAATTTTTCCGAGATCTTTGCGACAAATATCGTTATTCTTCGCCCGATTGGTCGTTTTTCTCCGTATGTTCGCGCTTTTGCCGCGCTTCCGTTGCCACAAGGGCGGAAAGGGCAATGAGTGCCACGGCGTTGGGCAAAACCATCAAATAATTGCAGAAGTCGGTCAGTTCCCAAACGAGGTCGTTTTGGAAGAGCGAGCCGAGGAAAACAAAGCCGACCGCCAAGATCGTGTAGACGAGAACACCGCGTTTGCCGAAGAGATACACGGCGTTGAGTTTGCCGAAAAAGTTCCAACTGAGAATGGTGGAGAACGCGAAGAAGAAGAGACAGATCGCCACAAACGCGTTGCCGAACCCTTCCCCGAAGAGTTGTCCGAACGCCAGTTGCGCCATATTGGTCTTGCCCACGCCCGCCGCCGAGCCGCCCGCAAGAACGCCGTTGCCCGCATAGAGTGTGGAGATGACGACGAGAGCGGTCATCGTCAGCACGATGAAGGTGTCGATGAAAACGCCGATCATCGCCGCCACGCCTTGATCGTGGGGGCGTTTCACGTTTGCCATCGCGTGTGCGTGGGGCGTGGAGCCCATACCCGCCTCGTTGGAAAAGAGGCCGCGCTTTGCGCCCTGACTGATGGCGATCTTAAATGCCGTGCCGATGCCGCCGCCGAGTATCGCTTTCGGGTTAAAGGCATAGCGGAAAATAAGACCGAACGTTTCGGGCAGATAGCGGATACGCCAGCAGATGATGACGAGGCCGCCGACGAGATAGAGGATCGCCATAAGGGGCACGATCTTTTCGGTGACCGAGGCAAGGCGCGAAACGCCGCCGAGACACACCAACGCCGTCAGCGCCGCCACAACGAGCCCGATGACCCAGGTGGGAATGCCGAAAGCGTGGTTGAAAGTTTCGCCGATCGAGTTGGATTGCACCATCGCCCCCGCAAAGCCGAGCGCGATGATGGCGGCGACGGCGAAAAATCCGGCAAGAAACTTACCGAAATTGCCGCGAAAAGCGGTGCGAATGTAGTAAACGGGACCGCCCTCGACGGTTCCGTCCTCGCCCTTGACGCGCGTTTTCTGCGCCAGCACCGCCTCGGAATAAATGGTCGCCATACCGAAGAACGCGATCACCCACATCCAAAAGATGGCGCCGGGACCGCCGATGAGAATGGCGCCGCAGGCGCCCACGATGTTGCCCGTGCCGACCTGCGCCGCAATGGCGGTGGCAAGAGCTTGGAAAGAGCTGAGCCCTCCCGATTTCTGTTTGCCGCCCCGCAATTTTACGTTGCCGAACACGCGGCGCATACCCTCGCCGAAGCAACGCACCTGCACAAAGCGCGTGCGCACACTGTAAAAGATGCCCACGCCGATCAGCAGTACGACCAAAATATAGTCGGAAAGATAGGCGTTGAGCGTTTGAACGATTTTCAGTACGGTATCCATAGTCCTCTCCTCATAAAAATAAGACTGCCGCGCGGCAGCCCCGAAAAATCCCGACAGAAAAGCAAACGTTTGTTTTTCTGCTCTGTCCTTTGGCCTGAGAGATTCGGCTTGCGCCTTGCACCTTCGGCACTCCGTAGAGATTCTCCAGAGCGTCCTCCGCTTTCGGTCTTCCCGAAAGTTTCCGCGGAAACAAGGTGATTGTAGCACACGAAAAACGCCTTGTCAAGAGCCTTTTGACATTTTTGTCGAAATCCGCGAAAAAGACCGTCGGAAAACCGACGGTCTTTTTCGCAAAGCGGCAATCACAAGGCGGCAAGCGGATCGCCAAGCGCGATAAATTCCGCGCCGTTCTCGCCGAGCATTCGCCGCTCGCGCGTGTGGCAAGTAAAGAGCAGTACCTGCCCGCCCCCTTCCGCATAACGGGAGATCACGCCGAGCAGCGAGCGCGCACGCTCGTCATCCAGACGGGAAAACGCTTCGTCGAAAAGGAGCGGCAGTTTTTCTTCCGACAACGTGGCAAGGAGCGCAAGGCGCAAAGAAAGATACGCCGCGTCGCGGCAGCCCGCGCTGAAATGCGCGATGGGCAGGCATTTTCCGTCCACCGAAAGCGAAATCGAAAAATCGTCGCCGAGCACCAATTCCTCGTATTTTCCGTTCGTCAGCGCGGTAAAAATGCGCGCGGCGTCCTCACGCAGCCGCGGCGTCACCCCCTTGCGCAGTTCCGCGCTCGCTTCGCCGAGCGCTTCCCGCGCCATCGTCACGGCGTCGAGTTTCGCGCGCGCCGCCGCAAGCTCTTTGCCCACGCGCTCGGATTCCGCAAGAATGGCACCGAGATCGTGCGCCGTGGCACCGAGCGCCGCTTCGGTCGAGCGCGCGGTTTCCAGTTCCCGCTCGATCGCCGAAAGCGCCTCGCGCAAGATGCTTTCCTTTTCTTTCAACATCTCCGCGCTTTCGTTGCACCGCGGCAACTCGGCAAGGCGTTGCCGGAGCGCCGCTTCGTCCTCGTGCCCGATCTGACCGACAAGCGCCTCGCGCTTGCTTTTTGCTTTTTCAAAGGAAAGATTTGCCGCGTCTCGCGCCGCCATCGCGTCCCTGCGGTGAAGAAGAATCTCCCGCAAACGTCTCTCGGCATCGTCCGCGTCCTTTGCCGCGCTCTCGCCCGCACCTTCCAAAAACGCGTTGAGCGCCGAGAACGCCTCTTCCTCTTCCAGCCGCGCCGCATCCAGTTCGTTTTCCACGAAAGCGAGCCGCGCGTCGGTTTCGTTTTTGGAAGTCTCCTCCCGCACGCATTGTTCAAGATGCGTGCGGAGCATCGCCGCGTTTTCCACGCCGAGCGCACCGAACTTCTTTTTCTCCGCGCGCGTGACGCCCGCGAAAAACGCAAAGGAAACGACAGCCGCAAGGACACACGCGCCGCCCGCCGCAAAAAAGGCGGGAATGCTCAAGACAAAGCCGACCGCACACGCCGCAAGCGCCGCCAACGACAAAATCAGCGAGAGGAAAAGAAACGCTTTGCCTTTTTTGCGTTCTTTTCCGAGAGCGGCAAGCAGTGCCTTGGCACCGCCCTTTTCGCGGATCAGCGCCGCACCCGCGATCAGTTTTTCATCGTAAGAAACGCCTTTCAATTGCGCGCGCTCGGGGGTAAAGATCGCCGTTTGGCGTTTTGCCGTTTCGATTTTTTGGACCAGTGCGGCGGCACGCTGCAATTCTTCTTCCGCGGGAAATTTGTCAACGGTCGCTTTTTCAAATTCCAACACCCGTTCCGCCTCGCGCTCCTCGCGCTCGGCGCGGTGGCAATCGTCAAAAAGTGCCAGAACGCTATCGATTTTCCGCGATTCCGCAAGCAGCGTCACATCACGAAGGAGCGCCTTTTTCTCCTCCGCTTTTTGCGACAGCCGAAACGCCGCCGCGCGCGCGTCCGCCAACGCCGCCGCTTCGCGGCGCGCCGTCTCCGCCTCGGCGTCAAGCCGTGCGCTCTCTCTTTCCAGCGTCGGGATCCCGCCGCCGTTTCCGCGCAGGTGCATCAGTTCGCGCCGGGCTTCGTCCAGTTTCTTCTCCGCCGCCTCGGCGTGGAGCGTGGATTCCCCGGAAAAGAGCATCGCACCCACCGCCTCGTGCACGCCCGCCGCGCTGACGCGCTCGGCTTCCGATTGCGCCAGACATAAACTGCTGTCATACAGTTGTTCCGGAAGCCCGAGAAAATATTCTCCCGCCGATTTGCCGCCGAGTGAGATCACTTCTCCCACCGTCAGACTGAAAACCTCGCTCTCCTCCGAGAGCGTGGGGTGCGCTTCGCTCCCGCGCATCGTCGTCGCGCGGGTAACGCGGAAGGTTTCGCCGCCGAAAGCGAGCGTCAGTCTCCCCGCGGCACGCTTGCCGCGCCAGGAAAGGCGTTTGATCCACTCGTCGCCGCCCTGCGCCGCCCCGCGGCGCGGAAAACCATAGAACATATAGCGAATAAAGGCAAGCAACGTGCTTTTTCCCGCCTCGTTTTTACCCTCGAAAACGTTGATGCCGCGCGAGAGGTCCACCGAGAGATTCTTGAGATTGCCAAACTCCTCGATATATAAATTTTTCAAGATCATCGCTCACACCTCCTTGCCCGACAGCGCGGCAAAACCGACGCGCAGCGCCGCCGCGGCGACAAGACGCGTCTTTTCATCGGGAGAGGAAAGACGCGGAAGCATCGCGCGATAAAAAGCGCCCCGCAGCGTGGGGTCTTTTTCCAGATACGCCGCGTCGAAAAGCGGCATCGTTTCGTCCGCAACTTCAAAGAGCGCGAAACGCGCGCCCGCCGAAAGGAGCGCGGCGGGCTCCGCCTTGCAGGAAAGCCCTACGTTGCCGTCAAGAACGAGGCGCACCGCCGTTTCGGGCGGAAACGTGCAACTTTCCGACCACCCCGAAACGCGGCGGCGGATCTCCTCGCCCGTCATCGCGCCCGTGCAATCGAGGCGCACGATCTCAAAGCGGTCGCTTTCGGTTTCAAGCGGCGTGATGCCGAGATGGCTGCCTTCGATCTCGATCAGCAACGCTTGTCCCGCGCCGACCTCGTCAAATCCTCTGCCCGCGAAAAATCCGCTGTAAGCCGTCATCGTTTTGCCGTATTTTCTCGGCGGCAACCTCTTGTGAATGTGTCCCAGCGCGGCGTAGGCATAGCCTGACACTTCAAGCTGTCCCGAAGTGAGCGGCGCGTACGGCGAGAGGGGAGAGGTGACGTCGGCGTGCGCCAGGAGCACCGAAACGCGATTTTGCGGCAACTCCTCGGCTCTGCCGATGTCGGGGGACGACGCGAGATTTTCCCCTGTGAAAGCATAGCCGAAAACCGTGAGCCCCAGCGCGGGAAAATCAAAAGAGGAAAGCGAGGACGCGGCAAAAACGAAGACGTTTGACGGAAGTTTCGCCCTGTCCCAAATCCCGCCCGCGCGGCGATAATCGTGATTGCCCGGCGCGATCACCACCGGCACGGGCAAATCGCCGAGCATCGAAAAAAAGCGTTCCGCCACGGCGGCGTCGGGCTCCGGCGTGTCGAAGACGTCCCCCGCAAGGAGAACAATCCCCGCGCCGCGCGAGAGCGCCTCGTCAAAAAGACGCGAGAGGGCGGTAAACTGCCGCTCGCGACGGCGCGCGGCTTCGATTTTGGAAAAAGCGGCAAACGGACTGCCAAGATGCAGATCCCCCGCGTGTAAAAAACGAAGCATAAAGACCTCCTTTTGCTTTATTTGAGTATACCATATTTTTCCCCCGCGTGCAAGCGCCTTAATCACGCCGCGATAATTTTCTTGACTTTTCCCCCCGCGCGTGGTATACTGCTATTGTTATTATTCAATGCAATACTTACACGGAGGGCAAGCAATGGAGTTTTTGGAAACGATGCGCTGGCTGATCATTCCCTTGATGAGCGCCGTGATCGGCGTTTTTACCAACTACATCGCCGTGAAAATGCTGTTTCGCCCCTATCGGGCAAAATATATCGGCAAATTGCGAATTCCGTTCACACCCGGCATTATGCCGCGCCGCCAAAGCGCCCTTGCCAAGGGTTTGGGGCAAATGGTCAGCAACTCGCTGGTACGGGAAGAGGACCTCAAACACGCCCTATCCTCGGAAGAAATGTCGCACACGGTGGCGCGCGCCATTCTCGCCTTCCCCTCGATCCGCGTTTCGGCCGAAACCTGTTTTGAGGACGGATATGAGGCAAAACGCGATAAAGTGCTCGATTTTCTTGCCGACCGCATTCTTGCCGCCATCGTGGCGATGAACGTCGGCGACGTGATCGCCGCCGAAGCGAAAAACGCGGTCAGCGGTTTTACCGCGCGCAACCCACTGCTCTCTATGTTCGTCAACGACGCGATGATCACGGGATTGACCGCGCCCATCGGTGAAAAAGTGACCGCTTTTCTCGAAGGCGACGGAAAAGAAAAACTGCGCGCCGCGCTTGCCGAAGAGGTGAAGAAAATCGACGATAAGCCGATCGCGGAACTGCTTCGTGACAAGGACGAGGCGGAAAGAGTGCTTGTGGGGCTTTACCGCCGATTGGTCGACAAATACGCGGGCGCCATCGCCGCGCAGTTCCACATCGCCGAGATCGTGGAAAAGAAGATCAACGCGATGCCGCCGCAGGATCTCGAAGCGCTGGTGCTTTCGGTTATGAAAAAGGAACTCAACGCCGTCATTTGGCTCGGCGGCGTGATCGGTTTGATTTTAGGTCTTGTCAGCCTCTTCATCAATCGCGGCTTTTAAGAATTTCAGAAAGTGAGAAAAGAATATGTTTTTTGACGAACTGCAACAATTCGACAGCGAGGTAGCCGCCGCGTGCGGCCGTGAATTTACCCGCCAACAGCACAATATCGAACTGATCGCCTCCGAGAACATCGTCTCAAAGGCGGTGTTGCTTGCCGCCGGCACGGTATTGACCAACAAATATGCCGAGGGGTATCCCGGAAAACGCTATTACGGCGGTTGTATATACGTGGATGAAGTGGAAGAGATCGCGCGCGAGCGCGCCAAAAAACTCTTTGGCGCCGAGCACGCCAACGTGCAGCCGCACAGCGGCGCAAACGCCAATCTTGCCGTTTTCTTCGCGCTGCTCGAGCCCGGCGACACGGTGCTCTCGATGAGCCTTGCCGACGGCGGGCATCTTTCGCACGGCTCGCCCGTCAACATCTCGGGAAAATATTTCAATATCGTCCCTTACGGGCTCTCTTCCGAAACCGAAACGATCGATTATGACCAAGTTCGCAAGTTGGCGCTCATCCACCGCCCAAAACTGATCCTCGCGGGTGCCAGCGCATATCCCCGCGTCATTGATTTCGCGCGTTTCCGCGCCATCGCCGACGAGGTCGGCGCCTATTTGATGGTCGATATGGCGCACATCGCGGGGCTCGTCGCGGCGGGGCTCCACCCCTCCCCCGTCCCCTTTGCCGACGTCGTCACCACCACCACGCACAAAACCCTGCGCGGTCCGCGCGGAGGGTTGATCCTTTGCCGCGAACAGTACGCGAAACAAATCGACAAAGCCATTTTCCCGGGCACGCAGGGCGGCCCCTTGATGCACATCATCGCCGCCAAAGCGGTGGCGCTGGGCGAGGCGTTGACCGAAGATTTCAAAGTTTATCAAAAACGTATCGTGGAGAACGCCGCCGCGCTGGCAAACGGTCTGCTTTCGCGCGGATTTCATCTCGTGTCGGGCGGCACGGACAACCATCTGATGCTGCTCAATCTCTGCGGCACGGGCATCACGGGCAAGGAACTGGAAAAGCGGCTGGACGAAGTGCATATCACCGCCAACAAAAACGCGGTTCCGAACGATCCGCAAAGCCCCTTCATCACAAGCGGCGTGCGCCTCGGAACGCCCGCCGTCACCTCGCGCGGTTTCGGCGTGCCCGAAATGGAAAAGATCGCGGGGTGGATCGCGGACGTCGCCGCCGACTTTGAAAGCAATCGCGCGCGTGTGTGCGAAGAAGTGACCGAACTCTGCCGCCACTTTCCCATTTATCAATAAGCAATCGCCGTAAAAACAAGAAGCAAAGCGAAAAGAAAGCGAGAAAACAGGCAATGACGATCGAACTTGTCGGCAGGATCGACTCCAACAATGCCGCTCAATTTGAGAAAGAAGTCGAGGAGCGCATCGGCAAAGCGCCGGGCGAACCCATTGTTTTGGACGCCGCCGATTTGAACTATATATCCAGCGCGGGGCTGCGCGTAATATTGCATCTGAAAAAGATCAACAACGATCTGAAACTCATCAACGTCAATTCGGACGTATACGAGATCCTCGATATGACGGGCTTTACCGAAATGATGCCCGTTGAAAAGGCTTACCGCGTCGTATCCGTGGAGGGTTGTGAAGAGATCGGGCGCGGAGCCAACGGAACGATATACCGCATCGACCATGACAACGTCGTGAAAGTGTACAACAACGCCGATGCGCTGTCGGACATCAAACACGAGCGCGAAGTCGCCAAACTCGCCCTGATACTTGGCATACCCACGGCGATCTCCTATGACGTGGTGCGCGTCGGCAACAGTTACGGCTCGGTGTTTGAACTGCTGAACGCCAGATCCTTTTCCAAGATCCTTGCCGACGAACCGGACAAGATGGATTGGTGCGTCAAAGAATACGTGGGAATGTTGCATAAAATACACGATACGGTCGTCCCCGCGGGGAAACTGCCCGATATGAAAGAAACCGTTCTTTCGTGGGCAACGGCTTTGCGCGACCATCTGCCGCGCGAAGCGGGCGAAAAATTGCTCTCTCTTGTCAACGCCGTGCCCCACGACGACCATATGATCCACGGCGATTATCACACCAAAAACCTCGAACTGCAAAACGACGAAGTCCTCATCATCGATATGGATACGCTGGCGGTGGGCAATCCGATCTTTGAACTTGCCAGCATATATAATGCGTTTATCGGCTTTTCGGAGATGGATCACGAAGTCGTCAAACACTTCCAAGGGTTTGATTTTGAGATTTCAAAGACCTTTTGGCACAAAGCGCTTGCCGCATATCTGGGCACCGCCTGTGAAACCAAGATCCGTGAGGTCGAAGACAAAGCGCGCGTCATCGGCTATACGCGCCTGATTCGCCGCGCCATCCGTCGTCACGAAGCGCAAGAGATGATCGACCATTGGAAAGAAGAACTGATCGAATTGCTGAAAGAAACCGACACGCTCCTTTTCGATCGGAACGAACTTGACGTCATCGCTTCCGCGGAAAATCTCTCGGAAGTACAAAGCTTTGTGGAAGAGCGTTTGGAAGCCGCGAATTGTTCTCCGAAGGTGATGATGCAAATCGGCGTCGCCGTGGAGGAGATTTTCGTCAATATCGCAAACTATGCCTATGCGCCCGAGAAAGGAAAAGCCACCGTGCGCGTGGAAGTTTCGGGCGACCCGCTTACCGTTTCGATCACCTTCATCGATCACGGTACGCCTTACGATCCGCTTGCGAAAAACGATCCCGACGTCACCTTGTCGGCAAAAGAAAGGCAGATCGGCGGACTTGGCATCTTCATCACAAAGAAATTTATGGACGACGTTCTTTATGAATATAAGGATGGACAAAACATTCTTACTTTGAAGAAAACGGTCTGACGGCATACCGACGATAGCGAGGTAAAAAACGTGTTTCCAGGCATAAAGATCGATCTCCATATGCACACGTCCGTCTCCGACGGCAGCGATACGCCGCGCGAGATCGTCGATCGTGTGAAAGAGGCGAATATCGACGTTTTTTCCGTGACCGATCACGACGCGACCGAAGCCTGCCGCATCGTGCGGGATCTTTTGAAAAAAGGTGATCCGCACTTTATCTGCGGCGCGGAGTTTTCGTGCAAAGACAAGTTGGGACAATATCATATTTTGGCATATCATTACGATCCCGACGCGCAACCGATCGAAGACCTTGTCGAAAAAGGGCATCGGTTGCGTATGAAAAAGGTCACCGCCCGGCTGGACTTTGTCCAAAATGAATTCGGTTTTGTCTTTCCGAAAGAGGAGATCGAAGCCCTTTTGGCTCTCGACAATCCCGGAAAACCGCACATCGGTAACTTGATGGTCAAATACGGCTACGCGGAAAATAAAGAGGTCGCGATCCGGAACTATATAGACAAATTACACTTTTCAGATGAATATATCAAACCGGAGGAAGCGATCGAGAGCGTTTTGCGTGGGGGCGGCATCCCCGTGCTTGCCCACCCCTTTTTCGGCAACGGCGATCAACTCGTCATCGGAAAAGAGATGGAAGACCGCCTGAAACGATTGATGGATTTCGGGCTTATGGGCGTGGAGGCGTTCTATTCCGGCTTTACACCCAAACTGACGAAAGAAATGCTCGATTTCGCAGACCGTTTCGGCTTATTGATCACGGCGGGCAGCGATTATCACGGGGAAAATAAGCTGGTTCGCCTCGGCGAAACGGGGTATAAAAACAGCACAAGTTTCCCCTCTGGACTTCTGAAATTTTTGGAAGCCTGCGGGCTGTAAACGAAGCCGCCGCGTGTTGCGGCGGCTTTTCGCTTGACACAACGAAAAAAGCGCGATATACTGAAAATATGCGCGAGAGGATCCCCGCGTATGAAAATACAAATAAAGGATACGATATGCCCGAGAACGAAAAAGCGTTGGAACTCTATCTCCATATCCCCTTTTGCGTGCAAAAATGCCGCTATTGCGATTTTTATTCCGCGCCCGCCGACAAAGAAGAACGCACAGCGTATGTGGACGCTCTGCTCGCCCATTTGCGCCACAGCGCCTCCCGTTGCCGCGATATGCGGGTGGATACCGTCTTTTTCGGGGGCGGCACGCCGAGTTTGCTTTCGGGCAAGGATTTTTTCGATCTGCTGGATTGTATCCGGCAAAACTATCAACTTTCAAAAGACGTCGAGATCAGCGCGGAATGTAACCCCGAAAGCGCCGCCCCCGCACTGCTCGCCTCGATGAGAGAAGCGGGTGTCACACGCATCAGTTTTGGATTTCAAAGTCTTTCCGACACGGAACTTGCTCTTTTGGGGCGCATACATAGTGTGAAAAATGCCATTTCCGCCTTTGGGGCGGCGCGCGCGGCGGGCTTTGGTAATATCAATGTCGACCTGATGTTCGGCATTCCCGCGCAAACGCCCGATTCTTTCGGCAAAACATTAGACGGCGTCATAGCGCTTGCTCCCGAGCACATCTCGGCATATGAACTGCGCATCGAGGAAGGCACGCCGTTTTTCCGATCACAAAAAGATCTGCCGCTCCCCGACGAGGACGCGACGTGCGATATGGCAAAGCTCCTCACCGATCGTCTGTCGGGCGCGGGATACCGCCATTATGAGATCAGCAACTTCGCAAAAGAGGGCTTTGCCTGCCGCCACAATCTCGGCTATTGGCGCGGCGTTCCCTATCTCGGATTCGGCCCGGCTGCGCACTCCTTTTGGGGCGGCGTGCGTTTTGAGGCACCCCCGTCAAAGGAAGCGTATATCACTGCCGTTCGCGCGAAGAAATGGCAGGATATTGAGGTAAACGCGCACCGTATCGGGGGTAAAGAAGAAATGGACGAATACGTGATGCTTCGTATGCGCCTTGCCGAAGGTGTTGATACGCAAGATTTTTCCCGCCGTTTCGGTTGCGATTTTGAGACGCTGTATCACCCCGATAAAGTCCTTTTTGACGGCGGCTTTTTGCAAAAAACGCCGCAAGGCGTGGCTTTTACCGAGCGCGGTATGCGCGTATCGAACGCCATTCTTTCGGATTGGCTGGATTTCGGAGGAAACAAAGATATATGACACGACTTACGCGATTTCGCGAGAAACTTTCGGAAAATGCCGACGCCGCGCTTATTTCCTCGCCGCAAAATCAGTTTTATCTATCCGACTTCCATTTTTCGGACGGATTTTTGCTGATCTTTGCCGACGCCGCGTATCTCCTGACCGATTTTCGCTATGCGGAAGCGGCAAGAGCTTCGGCAAATGCCGAATTTGAAATCCTGACGCCGCAAAAAGCACACACAGCCGCCATAGCGGAACTCTGCCGCAAACACGGCGCCGCCGCGCTTTGGACCGAGGAAGAACACCTGACGCTCTCGCTTTATGGAAAACTGTCGGACGTTCTCGAAGGCATCAAGATCACAGGCGGTGCAAGCTACGCGCTTTCCTCGATGCGCGCGCGCAAAGACAGTCGGGAAATTGCCGCGATCCAAGCAGCGCAAGCTCTGACCGACGCCGCTTTTTCGCACATTCTCGGATATCTCAAAAAGGGCGTACGCGAGATAGACGTTGCGCTGGAACTGAACGATTTTATGCTCCGCAACGGTGCCGCGGGCGTGGCTTTCGATACCATCGCCGTTTCGGGCAGCGCCTCATCGCTCCCGCACGGTGTCCCGCGCGATCTGCCTTTGCAAAACGGTTTTCTTACCATGGATTTCGGCGCACGATACGGGGGATATTGCGCGGATATGACGCGCACCGTCGTCATCGGGCGCGCCGACGAAGAGATGCGGCACCTCTATGACACCGTGCTCACGGCACAAAAAAGCGCTCTTGCGGCGGCGCGGGCGGGCGTTTCTTGCCGCGCTCTTGACGCCATCGCCCGCGACGTGATCGACAATGCGGGATACGTCGGCGCTTTCGGGCACTCTCTCGGGCACGGCGTGGGCATCGACGTGCACGAAGCGCCGAATCTCTCTCCCAAAGCACCGCCCGAAAAACTTCTGGAAATCGGAAACGTCATCACTTTTGAGCCCGGCATTTATCTTGCCGGCAAATACGGTTGCCGCATCGAAGACCTCGTCGTCATCAACGAAGACGGCGATCCCCTTGATCTCACGCAAAGCACTAAAGAACTCTTGGAGATCTGAACACAAACAAAAAACACATATGATATTTGCCATTTTAACCGATGCGTGCCAAACTATCCGTGTCTATAATTTCTTTCTTCATAAATAATTCTCCGATCGCGGTCTTTGGGTCTTGACCGGCAGTTCTCTTCCATTTTACCGCACACCGGAGGATTTTTTCATCGGTTAACCTTTTGGGAACCACGTGGCTGTCGCGTGGTTTTCTTTTTTCTTGAAAAAGCGTGCCGCCCTTGCAATCCGGGGCGCTTTGTGCTATAATACCTATAATACTATGTCGTACAGCGATCAAGATTGGAGTTTAACAATGAAACTACGCTATGAATTTGCCATTATGGATATGGGCGGAGAATATGCCGCCGTGCCCGTCGGAAAAGACGCGACCGAATTTCACGGTATGCTCAAACTCAACGCGGTTTCCGCCGATATCCTCGCACAGCTGAAAGAAGACACCACGCCGGAAAAGGTCCACGCGTATCTGCGGGGAAAATATCCCGAATCGACCGACGATGAGATCGGCGCGAATTTGGTGAAGTTTTTGAACCAACTTTACCGCGAAGGGCTTTTGCAAATATAAGCGACAATGAGCGCAGAATATACGTCGTTTGAAGACGAACTGAACGCGAGCGGCAAATTGATCTATACGAACGTCGGCGTCAGTATGCTACCGCTGCTGCGCCAAAATCGCGATGTGATGGTCATTGAAAAACGCGTCGGAGCGCCCCGAAAACTGCAAGCCGTGCTCTTTCGCCGAGACGGTGTGAAAGGACGGGGCAGATATGTCGTTCACCGGATCGTAAAAACGAAAAAGGACGGTCAATATTTCATCGCCGGCGACAATTGCACCGAGGGCGAATGGGTAAAAAAAGACAATATTCTCGGCGTCCTGACAGCCGTCATACGCGACGGCAAAGAGATGGATTTCGGCGGCATACGGTATCGAATATATCTTCATTTTTGGTGCGCGCCCTATCACCTGCGCTTCTTTTTGTTGCGCGCCAAACGAGGGCTCAAAGCCTTCTTTTCCGCCGTGCGGTATAAACTTTTCGGTAAATAACTTTTTCGGAGTCTCTCTTATGGATTTTACGATTTCTCTTGCCGGCGTAAACATTGAAATTCACAGCCTTTACGGCGCGGTATATGAACTTTGCCGCGATTATCTGACTGATCATCGCCCCGATTTTACCGTTTCCATCGCTCCGGCGGACATCGAGTTCGAGCGGGAGAAGTCGGTTCTTGAAGCCGCGCGCGAGGGCAAGCCTTACGGCAATTTTACGGCGGATTATCTGGAAACGCTTGCCATTTACCGCAAGATCTCCGAAAACATACTGCGATACGACGTGTTTTTGATGCACGGTGCCGTGGTGGCGCTTGACGGCGCGGCATATCTGTTTACGGCGCCCTCGGGGGTGGGCAAAACGACGCACACACAGTTTTGGCTGAAAAAATACCCCGACGCCTTTATCGTAAACGGCGACAAACCGCTCTTGCGCGCGGTCGGGGGTCAAATTTTCGCCTGCGGATCCCCTTGGGCGGGAAAAGAAGGACAAAACCGCAACGTCATGCTGCCGTTGAAAGCCGTTTGCGCCCTTTTCCGCGGCAACGAAAACAGCATCCGGCGCATTGCGTTCGACAAGGTCTTCCCGCTCGTCATCGCGCAAAGTTACCGTCCGAGCGGTGAAGCGGAGATGATGCAAACCCTTAGACTGATCAAAATTTTGGGAGAACATACTCGTTTTTACGCGCTGTCCTGCAATTTGGATCCCGACGCGGCGCGGGTGGCAAAAGAAGGGATGGACAACGATGAATAAAGCCGAACTTACCCTTGCCGAACTGATCCGCGCTTCCCTCTTCGGTCTTCCGGCGATATTTGACGAAGACGTTGACTGGAACGACGTTTTGGCAGAGGCTGAAGCGCAGGCGGTTGTTGCGCTTGTGGCGGGCGCGGTGCCCGCCAAGGCGGCAAAATCGTGGCAAACGCCCGCGGATCAAAGCAAAGCGTACTTTATGCGCGTGCTCTATGAGCAAACCAATCTTACGGCACTGCTAAGCGGCGCCGATATTCCGTTTATCGTCTTGAAAGGTACCGCCGCGGCGATCTATTATCCGATCCCCTGCAACCGCACGATGGGCGACATCGACATTTTGGTGCCCGAGGGATATTTCGACGCCGCTTTTGCGTTGCTCCAAGAAAACGGCTACGAGTTTCGGCGCGATTTCGGCGACGATCGGGATTATTCCTTTTCAAAAAGCGGCGTGATCTTTGAACTGCACCGCAAATACAGCGATCAAAAGAACGATATCGAGGAGTATATGCGCGACGGTATGCGACACGCCGAAACGCACACGCTCTATGGGAGCGCCTTTCCCGCGCTCTCGAAAGCCGAAAACGGACTGGTGCTTTTGGATCACATTCGTCATCACCTTTTCGGCGGTCTCGGACTGCGGCAGATCTTGGATTTTATGATGTTTGTCAACTCCGAACCGGACGAGAAAAAGTTTGAAAGCGATTTTCTGCCCTTTTTTGAAAAAGCAGGGCTCGGCACGCTGGCAAAAGTGATCACCAAAATGTGCAAAAAGCACTTCGGATTGCCCGTGGACGCCGCTTGGTGCGAAACGGCGGACGACAGGACCTGCGAAGAACTGCTTGAAACCGTGTTTTCCCGCGGCAATTTCGGCAGAAAAGATCCTTACGTATACCGCCCAATGCAATCTTTCGCCATGGGCGCCAAAACGGACGGCTTTTTCCGAACCTTGCAAAGGGCGGGGGTGGGAACTTGCAAAGTTTTCCAAAAGCACAAATTTCTGCGTCCCTTTGCGTGGCTGTATCAATTGTGCAAATGCGTCAAACGAGCGCTCGCGGCGCTGTTTCGCGGAGAGAAACTGTGGCGCGACGTCTCCGTCGGCAAAAAGCAAGCCGATTTCTACAAGCGCTTGGGGATCGAGTAAAAATCAAAACGCGAGCGGACGCAAGACGCCCGCAAAACAACACAAAAACAGCGGTTTGTCCATCGGACAAACCGCTGTTTTTGTGGCGCGGCATGGGGGATTCGAACCCTCGACCTACTGGTTCGTAGCCAGGCACTCTATCCGGCTGAGCTAATGCCGCATTCTGTTTGACGCCTATATATGTTAGCACACCCGCTTTGATTTGTCAACTACTTTTATAAATTTTTTTGATTTTTCGGGGGAGCCGTTTTGGCTCCCCCGAAAAAGATCAAAGCAGTTTGGCGCGCAGTTCTTCCGGCGAGAGCGGGGAGAGGAGCGCGGGCGCAATATCCAGCGCCGTGCGACAGCCGCTCTCGCCGCGGTCGGCAAGACGCTTTGCCGCGCGGGCGTACGCCACAAGCACGGACGAGGTGAAGGCGGGATTGGACGCGAGCGTCAGATCGTATTCGATGGTATGACGGTATTTGCCGTCCCCCGTCACGCCGGAGCGAATGACGCACCCGCCGTGCGGCATTTCGGCGTGGTCGCGGCGCATTTCCTCTGCGCTGATGAAATGCACGGTCGTGTCGTAATCCGCAAAATAGTTGGGCATCTCTTTGATCTCGCGCTCGATTTGCGCGCGGTCCGCCCCCTCTTCGGGCACGACGAAACATTCTCTTGTGTGCTTTTGCCGCGCGGTCAGTTCGGGCATATCGCCGCGGCGCACCGCTTCCAGCGCCGTCGGCACGGGCACGGTATATTGCTTCGCGTCCGCCACGCCTTTGATGCGGCGGATCGCGTCGGAGTGCCCTTGGCTGACACCCTTACCCCAGAAAGTGTAATCTTTACCCTCCGGCAAGGCGGCGCCGGCAAGCACGCGCTGTACCGAGAAAAGTCCGGGGTCCCAACCGACCGAGATCACCGCGATATTGCCCGCCGCCTTTGCCGCCGCGTCCACCGCCGCGAAATGCTGCGGGATCTTGGCGTGCGTGTCGAAACTATCCACCACCGAGAAAAGCGCGGCAAGCGCGGGGGTTTGCACCGGCAAATCGGTGGCGCTGCCGCCGCACAGGATCATCACGTCGATCTTGCCCTGAAATTTTGCCGCGTCCTCGGCGCGGCAGACCGGAACGCCGGAGGTCTTGATGGTAAGCGTGGCGGGATCGCGGCGCGTGAAAACAGCCGCAAGTTCGGTGTCGGGGTTTTGCAGGATCGCCGTTTCGACGCCTTTTCCGAGATTGCCGTATCCGTATATACCGATTCTTGTCTTCATAAAAACCTCCGTTTTTGTGTTTTTTTTATTGTACAGCGAAGGCGGCTTTTTTGTAAAGAGGAAGAAAAGATTTTTTCGGTTTTGCCACATTTCGGCGCCGCGTTTGACTGCCGATACGGCAAATTTCACGAAAAAATCAAAAAGGCGCGCGAAAAGCGACGCGCAAACGGTTGATTCTTGACAAAAAATGTGCTATACTATAAGTTGTCTTAATGTTGTTTCGGCAACCTTTGAAAGGAACAAAACAAGATGATTGAAGTTGAACATTTGGTTAAATATTACGGCGGGAACTGCGCGGTGGACGACGTGAATTTCAGCGTCGCGCAAGGCGAAATCGTGGGGCTTCTCGGCCCAAACGGCGCGGGCAAAAGCACCATTATGAACATTCTCACCGGCTACCTTTCCTCGTCCGCGGGCAGGGTGAGCGTGGCGGGGCTCAACGTGCTGGACGACCCGCTGGAAGTCAAGCACCGCGTGGGCTATCTGCCCGAGCAACCGCCCCTGTATTTGGATATGACGGTAGAGGAATACCTCATCTTTGTATATAACTTAAAAGGCTGTACCTTTAACCGCACCAAACATTTGGCGGAGATCTGCGAGGTCGTCAAGATCCAAGACGTTTATCACCGATTGATCCGCAACCTCTCTAAAGGATACCGCCAGCGCGTGGGAATTGCCGAGGCGCTGATCGGCAACCCGCCTGTCGTCATTTTCGACGAGCCGACGGTGGGGCTTGATCCCAAACAGATCATCGAGATCCGCAACCTGATCCGCACACTCGGAAAAGATCACACCGTGATCCTCTCGACGCACATTTTGCAAGAAGTACAGGCAGTTTGCGACAGAATCATCATTCTGAATAAGGGACGCATCGTGGCGGACGAGCGCACCGAAAACATCAACCGCGCGGTGGAAAGCACGCGGCGTTACCGCCTGCGCGTCTGCGGACCGCAGCGCGACGTAGCGGCGCTTTTGCGCTCCCGCCCCGACGTCACCTATGTGGAAACGCTGCCGGAGCGCGACGACGACGCATATTGCTATTTGCTGGAAAGCAAAACCGGCGTGGACGTGCGCAAATCGCTCTTTTTCGCGCTTGCCGAGCGCGGATGGGCGATCATCGGGCTGGAACCGATGGGCGTGAGCCTGGAAGACGTTTTCCTTGCGGTGGTGGAAAGCGAAGAAAAAGACGCGCGCACCGCAAAGAAACAGCGCCGCCGCGGCGGCGCCGGCGTCGGTGCCGAAAAAGACCTGGCGCAATCCATTCTCGACGAAACGGCGAAAAAGCAGGAAGCCGTCGCGCCGTATGACGGAAAAGACTGATGTGAAGGAGGCGAAAAAGACACGATGTTTGCGATCTTCAAAAAAGAGATGCGCGCGTATTTCACATCGCCCGTCGGCTATGTTTATACCGGCATTTTCCTTGCCGCCGCCGCGCTGATCTGCGCGTTTACCACGATCCAGCGCGCAAGTTACGACACCACTTCGTACTTTCAGTATATGCTCTTCTCGTTTATCATTCTTATTCCGCTCCTGACGATGCGCCTTTTCTCGGAAGAGCGGCGCAACCGCACCGAGCAGCTGCTGCTCACCTCTCCCATCACCATCACGGGTATGGTGCTGGGCAAATTCTTTGCGGCGTTCGCGCTTTTCTCGGCAACGATGTTCGCCTCGCTCATCAATCTCTTCCCGCTTGTCGTCTATTCGATCCGTGAGCAGAAATCCGCCACATCCGGCGCGCATATCGGTCTTGCCGGCGCGCAGGTGATGGGGTGTTTTATCGGCTCGCTTCTGGTGGGCGCCGCCTTTATCGCGGTGGGCATCTTTATTTCTTCGCTCTCCGAAAATCAGTTGACCGCCGCCGTCATCACCGTCGCCGCGATCGCCGCGATGATGCTTGCGGGCATTTTCAACACCTATATCGGCGTCACTTGGATCCGCACCGTACTGGATTGGATCTCGGTGCTCAGTCGTTTTGACTATTTCGCCTACGGTTATTTTGATTACGCCGCACTGCTCTATTATCTCTCGATATCGGGCGTTTTCATCTTTTTGACGGTGCGCGTATACGAAAAGCGCCGTTGGGGTTAAGGAGGGTGCCGCTATGAATATTCTGCATTCCAAAAAATTCCGTTACGGCAGCCTTTCGCTTTCTCTCACGATCGTATTGATCGCCGCCGTGATCCTCTTTAACGCCATCATCGGCGCGCTGGCACGCCGTTACGGTTGGTATTCGGATATGACGCCGCAACGCCTTTATACCCTCTCCGACGAGGCAAAAACTTATCTGGATACGATGGACACCGACAAAGAGGTGGAGATCATCTTCTGCACACCCGCCGACACGATGGAGGCGACCGCCGGCGCGCGCGACGTGCTGGAAACCGCGCGGGATATCGAACGCCGTTATCCCAACGTCAAGCGCCGCCACGTGGATATCCTGACCAACCCCACCGCCGTTGCCGCTTATAAGGCAAAATCCCGTGAGAATATCACCTCGCAAAGCGTGATCGTGGCAAGCGGCACGGAGTGCCGCGTCTATACCCTCGGCGCCCTCTTTTCTTACGGCTCTTCCTCGGAGATCGTCGGCTACAACGGCGAGCAACGCCTTGTTTCCGCCATTCTCGCGGTCACGCAGGACGAAAAACCGCTTGCCTGCGTGACAACGGGACACGGCGAAGCCGAAGGTCTGCTGCAAAACACGGGGCTTCTTGCCACGATGGAAGAAATGGGCTTTGACGTGCAAAATATCGACCTCAAACACGAGGAGATCCCCGAAAAATGCCGCCTGATCGTGATTTTCGACCCGCAAACCGACTTTTTGAGCAGAAGCACCGTGCAGGACATCGCGGAAATCCCGAAACTGGACGCGTTTTTGCAAAAATCCAAATCTCTGATGGTTTTCTTTGACAACGAAACGCCGAAATTGCAAAATTTGGAAGACTTTCTCTCGAAATGGGGCATCGCCATCTCGCGCGACGGGGACGCCGCGTATCTCATTGAAGACAAAGCGCACTCCTTTACCGCGAACGGCTACACCAACGTGGCGGAATACGTCACCACGGGGCTTGGCGGCAGTATGACCGAAAAACTCTGGAAGAATATCAGTTACCCGAAGAGCGTGGTCTTTCCGTACGTTTCTGCCATCGCCACGCCAGATTCTTACGAAAAACTGCACGAGGACGAAGAGGGCGCGGCGGAAAACGACTATCGCTACTATTATTTCAAAAACGGCATCACGCGCTATGCTTATGACGTTTTCCTGTCTTCCGGCGACGCGACGGCAATGGCGAACGGCCGCGCCGTGACGGGCGCCGACAGCCCGTACGTCTATATGCGCGTGACGACAGAACCGCAGGACGAAAGCGCGGCGTACGTGTTGGCGTGTGCTTCCACGGACTTTGCTTCCGCCGCCGCGACCGAAGGCGGTTACGGCAACCACGCCGTGCTCTCTTACGCCTTTGCGGTAATGTCACGCGAGGTCGTGCCGGTCTCTCTTGACACCAAATATTACACCGCGACCGAGATCAGCTCGATCACTTCCAGAGCGGCAAATCAATATACGGTGGTGTTTGCCGTTATTCCCGCCGCCGTCATTTTCATCGCCGGCATATACGTGATGGTGAGGAGAAAATACAGATGACCGACGAAAAAAGATTCCCGGAGATCCCCAAAAAGAGTCGCGCACTCATCAAAAGGCAACGCCTTGCCGTCGTGATTACGGCGGCAGTGGTGGTGCTTCTTGCCGTCACCTTTGCGCTCGTTTGGTTTTTCACCACACGCGTTACCTTTACCGACGTGGACGGTACCAAATACTACGCGGTGAAAAAAGAGGGAGAATACGTTTTCCGGGATACCGATAAAAACGTCTGCCTGCAAAACACCGTCGGAAACTATATCACCGCCGCGGGTACCGAGGTCTACGTGGACAAAGACAGCGGCAAGTGCCGCATCGTCGCCGTGGTGCTGCGCGAGGGCGAGGACAAAATTTTCGACGGCTATACCGGCGCTTATGACATTTTGCTCTTTCCGGAACTGGAACGCTATGACAGCGACACCGCCGCCGCCGCGGAAAAGCGCGGACAAAGCGAGGCTTATCGGGCGCTTGTGATCGCCTCCATCGAGGTGCGCAATGAAACCGATTCGTTTGCTTTTCATCTAAACGACAACAAAGATTACGAGATCACCGGCAACCCCGGCATCGGATATAACGACTATATGTTCGCCTCGCTTGTGGTGAGTTGCGGCTATACGCGCACGGTGGCGCGCCTCGATCTCTCCCCCGAAAATCCCGGCGCCCAAGGTTACAGAGAGCACGGATACGCCGAATACGGCTTGCCGGAGATAGGAGAAACGCCTACGGTCTCTTTCACCGTCACGTCTCTCGCGGGCGCGCGGCACACCATTGTTTTGGGTGACGAAACGCCTTCCGGCGACGGCTACTACGCGCGCTACGAAGGGCGCGACGACGTATACGTCCTGCGTATGGGCGAGAGCAGTGAGTATTCCTATCCCGTTTCGGAAACGCTTTTCGGCAGACTTGAAGATTTCGTCACGCCGCTGGCGCTGATGCCGATGAATTTTAATAACTATTTTGACATCACCGATTTCCGGCTCATTGACGAGCGCGGCGACACAAGCACATTGGTGGCAGGCTTTTCCTTCATCCCCACGGTTCTGCGCAAAGGCACCTACCTGCAATTCACCCCTTATGAGGGCATCGGACTGCTTGCCGATTTCGGCGCGAACGACTACCACATCGACGATTGCCTGCAAAATCTGCAAATGATGACGCCGCTACGCACGATCCTGCTTGACAACGCGACCGAAAACGCGATGGACCCCGACATTTTCAAAACGACGTACGGCGTGGATTTTGAACTTTGGTTCACCTACAACGCCGAGCGTGACTCCAATGGCAACGTCAAAGCCGGGGCACAATATCCGCAGACCATCTATATCAGTCCCAAAAACGAAAACGGCACGCGCTATCTCTACAACGAGATGTTCGATATGGTGGTGGAAGTCAGCGATATGTATTTGGAATTCCTCTACTGGACGCCTTTCGACTGGATCAAGCCAGATCCCTTTACGGGCGAGATCGGATACGTGCAAAAGATCGAAATGCAGATTCCCGACGGCACAACGGCGGGACTTACCGATATCACCGACATTTTGCTTACGCTGGACAATTCCGCCTCTCCCGAAAGTCAAACGGACAGCGGCACGCGCGACACCTCGGCGCTGGCGGTATATGCCGATTACGGGGACGAGCGCGGCAAGAGTTTGTCGGTCTCTCTTTTCCGCAATTTTTACGCGACCTTGCAATATTCTTCCCTTGAAGGTATGGCAAAATGCACCGAGGCGGAAGCCGAGGCGATGCGCGCGGCCGGGGACGCCGGCGCGTCGCTGATCATGCGCATCACGCGCGAGGGCGCCGACGGCGCGCCGCAGGAATTCGTCTACCGATTTTACGAATACGGCGGGGGCGAATACTCTTTTGCCACCGTCAACGGGCACGGCAGTTTCCATATGCTCCGTCAGCGTGTGGATAAGATCATCAGCGACGCGGGCAGGCTCCTTGCCGGCGCCGAGATCGACCCCCGCGCGATGGACGGCGTGCGGCAATGACACAAAAAAGAAGCGGTGTAAACCGCTTCTTTTTTTATCTTTTGTCGATCGGGATATATTCTTTTGCGGGGGTGATGCACTTGTAAGCGGGGCGAATGATCCGCTTCGCCGTGCAATATTCTTCCATACGGTGGGCGCACCAACCCGACACGCGCGCAATGGCGAAAAGCGGCGTGTAGAGATCGACCGGAATATCGAGCATACGGTAGACCATACCCGAATAGAGATCGACGTTGGCGCACATCTCTTTATCCAAACCTTTATACCGCCGGAAAAGATCGGGCGTCAGGCGTTCGATCGCTTCCAGCAGGGCAAAATCTTCCGCAAAACCCTTTTTCTCGGCAAGTTCCTCGGCACAGCGTTTGAGTATCACGGCACGGGGATCGGACTTGGTGTAAATGGCGTGCCCCATACCGTAAATGAGGCCGCTTTTGTCGTTTGCCTCGCCGCGCAGAATTTTCAGCAGAAACGCCGAAAGTTCCTCATCGTCCGCGGGATCGCGCACGTTCTCTTTGATGCAATCGAACATCTCCTGCACCTTGATATTGGCGCCGCCGTGACGGGGACCTTTGAGCGATCCGATCGCCGCGCTGATGGCGGCATAAGTATCGGTGCCGGAAGAGGACAGCGTGCGGCAGGCAAAAGCCGAGTTGTTGCCGCCGCCGTGCTCGGCGTGGACGACAAGGCAGAGATCCAGCAGTTTGGCTTCTTCCTCGGTATAGGTCTTATCCGGGCGCAGCATACGCAAAAAGTTTTCCGCCGTGGAAAGCGAATGTTTGGGGTTGTGTAAATTGAGACTGTGTCCTCCGAAAACGTTGCGGTTGACGGCATACGTGTGCGCGGCGATGACCGGCAAACGCGCCACCAACTGCATACTTTGCCGCAACATATTGGCAAGCGTGGTCTCATCGGGATTTTCGTCGTAAGCATACAGCGCCAACACCGCCGTGGACATCTTGTTCATCACAGAGCGCGAGGGGGCTTTCATCAAAATATCCTCGTCAAAGCGGGGAGGCAACGCGGCATAGTGATCGAGCAAGCGCGTGAAATGCTCCAACTGCTCGGCGGTGGGCAGATGCCCGAAAAAGAGCAGATAGCAACACTCCGCAAAGCCGAAACGCTTTTCCGAGAGGAAGTTTTCGCAAATATCCCGCATACGGTAGCCGCGATAATAAAGCTCTCCGTCAACGGGAACACGATCACCGTCTTTGATCATATAGCCGTGAACGTTGGCGATACGCGTAACGCCCGCCATCACGCCGGTTCCGTCCGGTTCGCGCAGACCGCGCTTGACGTGATAGTTATCGAAAGCGGCGTTCGGAATGGTGTATTCGGACTCGGATTGTGCCAACATCTCCTCGAGCAGTTCTTCGTCTTGTGCGTCGAGCGTTTCGTCGCGTTTCATAAAATCCATTACGGTGACCTCCTTTTCTAACCAGATTTTAAGGGTATTAGAATGACATTATACCTTATATGGGTATATTTGTCAAGTTTTTGCGTGATTTTCAGAGATAAATGAGCAAAAGCCCGGCAAGAACGCCGACAAACGCAGCGGCGGCGGGGGCTTTGGAACGCCACATTAAGATCGCTTCCGGCAACAGTTCCCCCAGCACGACATAGAGCATCGCGCCCCCCGCAAAGCCGAGAGACAGCGTGAGAGCAAGCGGCGAGAGCATACCGAAATAATAGCCGATCACGGCGCCGAGCACCGTGGGCGCGCCGCTTGCCGCCGCCGTCAGCGCGGCGAGCGTGCGTTTGCCTCCCCCCGACACAAGCGGCACGGCGACCGCCATACCCTCGGGGATATTATGAAGACCGATGACAAGCGCCATACGAAGGCCGCTCTGACCGCCGTTTGCCAGCGCGTCTTTCGCGTAAGACGCGCCGATCACGATGCCCTCCGGCAAATTGTGGAGCGCAATGGCGCACGCCATAATGACGCCCGCTATAAAGAGACCGTTCTTCTGTCTCTTGTGATATTGCAGATGTTCCGAGTGAATGAGCTCGTCAAGGTCATCCGCGGTCTTGGGGTGTTCTCCCGCCGTGTGCGGATTTTGTTTGTTCGTGTGGCGGTCGATGGCAAGATTAAACAAAAAAATGACCATATATCCCACCGAAATACCGGCAAGCGACAGGAAAAGTTGTCTTGCGTCCACCGTATCGCCGAGCGCGTCCTCAATGAGATCGAAGCAAACCACGCTGAGCATCACGCCCGCCGCAAGTCCGAGCAGCAAACTGACGATGCGTTTGGAATCCCGGCGCAGCACCGCGCCGATCACGCCGCCAAATCCCGTGCCCGTGATGCCCGAGAGCGCGGTGATACATATAATTGTCCAAATCCCTGTCATACGGTCACCTCCGAGATGAGAATTTATTATATCATATCTCACCCGAAAAGTCAAGTTTCGACGATTATTGTCGATCGTTTTTCCGAAAAAAATTTGACAGGCGCCTCTTTTTTGTGTATAATGAAAGGCAGTTGGAAATGGCGTCGGCGCGAGAAGTTTCGCGGCGGCGTTTGTCTGCTTGCAAAGGAGCGTTTATGGCGGATATTTTTGAACTGTTCCGAAAAATCGGGAAAGAAGAAGCGCGGGGGGGCGGTGCGCCCGAATGGATCCTCGCGGGGCTCGGAAATCCCGGGCGCGAATATGCGAACACGCGGCACAACACCGGCTTTCTGATTTTGGACGCCATCGCGGCAAAACAGGGGGCAAAGATCGACCGCGCTCGTTTTCGCGCGCTCACCGGCGACACCGTGATCGCGGGGAAGCGCGTTTTGCTCCTGAAGCCGCAAACTTTTATGAATTTATCGGGCGAATCGGTGCGGGAAGCGGCGGCTTTTTACCATATCCCGCCCGAGAAGATCCTTGTGATCGTGGATGATATCAGTTTTCCCGTTGGCAGAATGCGCTTGCGCGAGAGCGGCAGCGACGGCGGGCACAATGGGCTGAAAAACATCATTTATCAACTCTCCTCCGATCGTTTTCCGCGCATTCGGGTAGGCGTAGGCGGCAAGCCGCACCCCGATTACCCGTTGGCGGATTTCGTCCTTTCGCCTTTCGATGAAGAAGATCTCAAAACTCTTTCGGAACTTTCGGCGCGCGTGTTTGACGGCGTGGAGAAGGTGCTTGGCGGCGACGCGGCGGGCGCGATGCAGCTCCTCAACGGGAAGTGACGCGATGCTGATCTCTTCGCTTCTTCGCGCCGATCGCGAATATACCGAACTCTCCACCGACTTTTGCTCCGCCGCCGGCACACGTTCTCTCCCGTTTTTGGCAAGCGGACTCTGCGACGGGGCGGCAAAAGCCCTGATCACCGCGCTGATCGAAGATCTGAAAAGCGCGCGACGCGGCGCCGCGCTTCTCGTTTTGCCCGAAGAAAAGCAGTGCGTCGCCCTGCAAAACTATCTTGCCGCAAACGGACTTCACGCGGCGTTTTATATTGCCCGCGATCTCAATTTTTACAATATCACCGCCTCGCACGATTATGAATACGAGCGGCTTTTCGTGTTGCGCGGACTGCTTGACGGTGAATTTGACGCGGTACTGACCACGCCCGACGCCGCGCTCGGCTATACCATCTCCCGCGAAAAACTGCGTCAAAACACGCTTTCCATCTCCGCAAACGACCGCATTACCCCACAAGCGTTATGCGAAAAACTGCTTCTTGCCGGATATACGCGTGTGGAAATGGTCGAGGGCGCGGGGCAGTTTGCCGCGCGCGGCGGCATCGTGGATATTTTTGCGCCGCGTTTGCGCGCCATATCCGGTCGCACCGAGACCGTGAGCGGCGCACTGCCGCTGCGCATTGAGTTTTTCGGCGACGAGATTGACCGTATGGGGGTTTTCGACGTCGACAGTCAGCGCGTACACACGATGATCACCGACTGTGAGATCCCCCCTGCGCGCGAAGTATTGATCGACGGCGCGGCGCGGGAAAAAATCCGAAAAGCGGTTGCGGAACGCCTGAAAAAATGTACGGACGAGCGCGCCCGCAAAGAACTGCAAGAAGAAGCGGAAGCTCTGCAAAACGCGGCGGAACTGCGCTTTGCCGACAAATATATGGCGCTTGCGGAAGAGAGCCGCGAAACGCTGCTTTCCTATTTTCCCGATTACGCGCCCGTCGTTTTGCGCGGCAGTAACGCCGTGCGCGAGAGGCTCCGCGGCGCGCTCCGTCATCAGGAAGCAATGCTCTCCGACCTCTTGGAGAGCGGCACGATCTCCGGCAAGATCGCCGCGTATTCTTTGCCGGAAACGGCGTTCTCGGCGTTTCTCGATCGCTCGGTGGTGCTGTATGCCGACTCGATCGCGGAAGGGCTTTCCGGAAAACGCTTTTCGGCAATGTTCTCTTTTTCCACCAAACACACGCCCACCTATCGCGATCGTCCCGAACTTCTTGAAGAAGATCTCAAAAACTACCGCGAAGCCGGTTGGCGCGTGATCCTTTCGGCGGAAAACGAATCCGCCGCCAAAAACGCGGCGGGGCTACTTGCCGAGCACGGCTTTTCCGTATCGCTTGCCGAAAACGGCGACGCCTTGCCCGAAAGCGGCAAGGTGCTCGTCACGTGGAGCGAACAAAACGAAGGCTTTGAACTTGCCGGCGCACGCGCGGCGGTACTCTCTCTTTCCGGCAACGACGCAAACGGCGGACTTTCGATCGCCGGAAAATCGCGCCACCGACAAAAGAAAAAAGATTCCCGCGCCGCCATTCTCTCCTATGCCGACTTGCAAGTGGGCGATCTCGTGGTACACGAAGCGCACGGCATCGGCCGCTATATGGGGCTTGAAACTCTGACTATCGGCGGAGTGACGCGCGATTATGTCCACATACAGTACGCGGGATCCGATAAACTCTTCCTTCCCTGCGACCGCCTTGACGCCGTTTCCAAATACATCGGCGCGCACCCCGACGACGGTATGGTGCGGCTTTCCCGTTTCGGCGGCGGAGAATGGAAAAAAGCCAAAGAACGCGCCAAGAGCGCCGTCAAGGATATGGCAAAAGACCTCATCGCGCTTTACGCGCGCCGCGCGCGCACCGAGGGCTTTGCCTTTCCCGACTACCCGGATATGCAGCGGGAATTTGACGATATGTTCCCCTTTGAAGAGACCGAGGGGCAGGAGACTGCCGAAGAAGAGATCCGCCAAGATATGATGGCAAGCGCCCCGATGGATCGCTTGCTTTGCGGCGACGTCGGATTCGGAAAGACCGAAGTGGCGTTGCGCGCGGCATATATGGCGGTTCTTGCGGGGAAACAGGTGGCGCTGCTTGTGCCCACCACCATTCTCGCGCTCCAACATTTTGAGACCGTCAGCGCGCGGATGCGCCCCTTTGCCGTGCGGGTGGAAATGATTTCACGTTTCCGCTCCGCGAAAGAGCAAACGCAGATCCTGCGCCGCCTCGCGCGCGGCGACGTCGACATCATCATCGGCACGCACCGTCTTGTTTCAAGCGATATCAAGTTCAAAGATCTCGGACTTCTCATCGTGGACGAGGAACAACGCTTCGGCGTGGCGCAAAAAGAAAAGATCAAAGCGGCGGCAGGCAACGTTGACGTGCTGACGCTGACCGCCACGCCCATTCCCCGCACGCTGAATATGGCAATGAGCGGCATTCGGGACATTTCCATTCTGGACGAGGCGCCCGGCGACCGACTGCCGGTGCAAACGTACGTGCTGGAAGAAGATCCCCTGATCATCGAAGAGGCGATCCGCCGCGAACTGCGGCGGGGCGGGCAGGTCTTTTACCTGCACAACAACGTGGAAAATATCAATTCCACCGCCGCCGCCATTTCACGCGCCGTTCCCGAAGCGCGCGTCACGGTGGCGCACGGGCAGATGGATAAAGAAGAATTGGAACGCATTTGGGGCGATATGCTCTCCGGCGAGATCGACATTTTGGTCAGCACCACCATCATCGAGACCGGCATCGACGTGCCGAACGCCAACACCTTGATCGTAGATAACGCACACTGTTTGGGGCTTTCGCAATTGCATCAGATCCGCGGGCGCGTGGGGCGCTCCCCCCGCCGCGCCTATGCCTATTTCACCTATCCCGCGGGGCGGGCGCTCTCCGATATACAGCGCAAACGCCTGGAAGCCGTGCGGGAATATACCGAGTTCGGCGCGGGATTCCGCATCGCGCTGCGCGACCTTGAACTGCGCGGCGCCGGCAATCTCCTGGGCGCCGAACAACACGGGCACCTCGACGCCGTGGGCTACGATCTTTACGTGAAACTGCTGAACGAAGCCGTCCTTGAAGAAAAGGGGCAAAAAACGCCGACGCGTACCGAGTGTATCGTATCTCTCTCCTTTGACGCCTGCCTGCCCGAAAAATACGTGCGCTCGGCGGGACAACGCATCGCGCTCTACAAGCGCATCTCGCTCATCTCCACGCGCTATGACTTCGAGGATATGCGGGAGGAACTTTCGGATCGCTACGGCGATCTTCCCGCCGCCGCGGAAAATCTGTTGAAAATCGCCCTTGTCCGCTCGCTTGCCGAGCGGTGCGGGGTAACGCAATTGCGGCAGGAGGAGAACACGGTGCACATCATCTCCCCGAAACTCGACGTCGACAAGTGGCTGACACTCTCGGCGCAATACCCCGGAAAACTGCGTATGATGCTGTCGGAAAACCCCTATATCCAATATCGACCCGAAAAAGTGCAGAAAACGCCCGAACTTCTCATCGAACTCTTTGAGCGTTATCTCGCGCTGTCTGCCGACAAAATCAACCAAGCGGAGGAAGAACAATGAAAAAAGCGTTTTTATCAATATGCCTGATCTTACTGGCTTTGTGCCTGCTCTTCTCCGGCTGTGCCGCGCGCGGCAAGATCTTTATCCGCGCGGGCAAAGAGAAAATCTCCTTTTCGGTTTATCGCCTCTATCTCTCCCGTATGAAAGGCAGTCTTGCCGCCGCGGGCGAGGAAGTCGATAACGCAAAATACTGGGCAACGTACCTGAATACCGACAATCTTACCACCGCAGAGTATTATGAAAATCAGGTTTTCGAGGGGCTCAAACAAATCGCCGCGGCGCTTCTTATTTATGAGGAAGAAGGCTTGCGGCTGGATAAAGAGACCGAAAAAGAGATCGAGGAGTGGATCGACGCGCTCATCGAGGATCTCGGCGAGGGATCGAAAAGCCAACTCAATTCGGTGCTCGCGGCATACGGCGCCAATATCACCACGCTCCGCGACGCGGCGCGCATCGAGGCAAAGATCGCGCAACTGAAAACCCATCTTTACGGCGAGAACGGCGAGCTTGTTTCGGACAGCGCCAAAGAAGAGTTTTATCAGGCAACGTATTTTCGCGGCAGACAAATGCTCATCTCCGCTTCCTATCACGACCACGAGAAAGACGCGGACGGCAACACGGTTTATTTTCTGTTGGACGACGCGGGCAATCTGCTGGATCGGATCGCCTACGATACCGAAAACGGCACGCCGAGCGGTGAAATCGACCGCTTTGGCGACGCCGTTTACCGCAAGGCGGGCGGCGTTGCGTACGACACCGAAAACGGCACGCCGAGCGCGGAGAAAGCGCGGGACGACCGCGGCGATCTCATCTATTACACGGAAGAAGGAAAGATCGCGTACGACACCGCAAAAGGTCACGCGACCGAAGAAAAAGACGCGAACGGCGACACGGTGTACCGCAAAATGATCGTCGCCTATCTGCGCGACATCGAAAAAGCCTCCCCGCGGTATTATTACGAAACGAAAGACGGCAAAGAAGTCGAAAAGATCGTGTCGTACTCCGAAGAGGAAATGGAAAAGCGCCGTTTGGTGGCGCAAAAGATCGCCGAAGACGTCGGCGGCAACACGGCGCGTTTCCTCGCTTACGCCGAGGAATACAGCGACAGTCTTGCCTTTGACGCGAAGTATGCACCGAACGGGCTCTATTTTGCAAAAGGCGCGACAACGGGCGACAGCCTCTTTAACACGCTCTCCGCGGCGCTCTTCTCCGCGGAAGTGGGCACGGTGACCTTGCTTTCATCTGACGCGGGATACTATCTCTTGCTGCGCGAAGAACTTGACGGCGGCGCATACGCCAACAGCGAAAACAGCGTATGGTTTGCCACTTTTTCCACACTGCTGACCGAAGCGATGCTCCAAAAACGCGCCGAGCCCTACCTTGAAAAATTGAAGATCAACGAAAAACTGAAAGAAAACGCCGACATCGCCTCGCTGGCGGCAAACGTGTCGATTTGAGAACAACAAGGAGAAGATCTTATGCTAAACGTCACACATCTGACCAAACGCTATGGAAAAACGCTCGGCTGCAGCGATCTTTCTTTCGATCTGCCGCGCGAGAGCATCACGGTGCTTTTGGGACCGAACGGAGCGGGAAAAAGTACGCTCCTCAAATCGGTAGCGGGGCTGTTGCGCTATGAAGGTTCGATCACGATAGACGGAAAATCCAACCGCGATCTCGCCGCCAAAAGACTGCTCGGATATATCCCGGAAATTCCCGCGCTCTATCCCAACCTCACGGTCGCGGAACATATGGAATTCATCGCGCGCGCCTATCGGCTTTCCGATTACCGTGCGCGGGCGGACGCATTGCTTGACCGTTTCGAGTTGTCGGACAAAAAGAAAAAGTTCGGCGACGAACTCTCCAAAGGTATGCAGCAAAAACTCAACCTTTGCCTTGGACTTCTCCCCTCTCCTTCGCTGATTTTGATGGACGAGCCGATGATCGGGCTTGATCCGCACGCGATCAAAGAACTCAAAACGATGATGGAAGAACTGCGCCGCGACGGCTGTACGCTGCTCGTCTCCACCCATATCATCGACAGCGTGGATATGCTTTGGGATCGCACGCTCATTATGCAAAAGGGCAACCTTGCCGCCGACGTCACGCGCGCCTCGCTTGCCGACGCGGGCGAAACGCTGGAAGATCTCTTCTTCTCGGTGACCGAGGCAGAGGCGGGGCAAGAGGAATCGGTATGAATTTTATCGGATATTATTGGCGGCACAGTTTCATCAATCAGGTAAAAAAACTTTTCCGCGCCTCGATCCTGATCTTCATCGTCGTCTGCCTGATTTTCGGCGTCGTCATCGGTCTTGGCATAGGCTTTCTCGGAAGCAAACTGTCGGGAGATGACGCCGAAACGACGGAAAGCGTCGCGGAAGACGCCGCGCCGCCCGACAGCGCCACGATCCACAACGTCATCGAACTCGGCGCGGGGGCATTGATACTGCTCTTTATCGCGCTTGCCGTGCTGACGGCAGACAAAAGCGGCGGCTCCGCGTTTCTCGGCGCCGACACCGTATTGCTCTTTACCGCGCCCATCAAGCCGCAAACCGTCCTGCTTTTCCGATTGCTGATGCAAACCGGCGCCGTGATCGCGGGAACATTTTACATTTTCTTTCAGATTTTAAGCCTTGCGTTCCGTTCCGTCATCTCGACAGGATCGGCGTTTGCGCTCCTTGGCGCGTGGATCTTCCTGCTCGTTTACCACAAACTTTTCTCGGTTCTCTTTTACACGTTGTCGATGACGCACCCTCGCTTCAAAAAGGCGCTTCGTCCCACGCTGTACGGCACGCTGTTACTGCTCACCGGCGCATATCTCCTTTACGCCGCGAGAAACGGATATTCCTCGGCAACGCTCTTCGGCTTTTTCAACGCGCCGCCGACGCGCTATATTCCCTTTTGGGGTTGGCTCAAAGGCGCGGCGCTTTTCGCAATGGAAGGAAAACCGCTCGCCTCGCTCCTTTCTTTCGGCGCGCTATTGCTCCTTGCCGTAGCGCTGATCATCATGATTTGGGGATTGAAAGCCGATTTTTACGAGGACGCGGCGGCAAAGACGGCAGCGCGCGAAGCAGCACTGGAAACCGCCGCGGGCGGCACGCCCGCAAAACGGAGGAAAGATCGCTCCGAGTCCTTGCGCCGCGACGGTTTTTCACACGGAGAGGGTGCCACGGTATATTGGCACAAAACTTTTTATAACCGCTTCCGTTTCGCGCCGCTCGGCTTTCTCACGAAAACCACCGTCACGTACTTTCTCGTGTCGCTTGTCGCTTCGCTTTTCCTGCGTTTCGGTCTCGGGCAAAAGAATTTTGCCACCGTCGCTCTGTTGCTCGGCGGTCTCGTTTTCTTCCGCGCGCTCGGCAATCCCATCGCCGGCGACGTCGAACAACCCTCCTTCTTCCTCGTGCCCGACACGGCACGGCGAAAGGTATTCTTCTCGTTTGCGGCGGGATTTTGCTCCTCGGCGCTCGATCTTCTCCCCGCTTTTCTCCTCGGCGCGATCCTCTGCGCCGCCTCGCCCCTCTCGGCGATTCTTTGGTTGCTTTTGATCCTGTCTTTGGACGTTTACGCGGACGGCGTGGGGCTTTGTATCGGGCTTGCGCTTGCCACAGGACTCTCACAGACCGTGCGATCGCTGGTGCAGATCTGTTTTATTTATTTCGGTATGATCCCCGCGGCGGGGATCCTCGTGTGGGGATTTGCCACCGCGCATCTGACGCTCTCCGTGTTGCTTGTCGTACTCTTTCACCTCTTACTCGGCGCGCTGACGCTCTTCCTCTCTCCACGTATCATCGAAAAAGGCAAAAAGTAAAAAAACCCCGCCAAACGCGACGCGTTTGGCGGGGGTTTTTGCCTTGTTTTGTATAATTTTCTGCCTTTTCTTTTTTCGCCCTCCTCTGGTGAGCACTTTTTTATTTGCCCGTTACAAAAACGCGATTGGTGGAAATGTTGAGCGAAGTTGCCACAAGGTCGGTCAATATCCGCACGACGTCCGGGTCTTTTCCTCCGCGGCAAACGATGCCGACGCCCGCGACGGCGGGCGGACGCAAACTCTCGGGCAGAGCGCTGCGCGCACTGCCCGTGCCGCTCGTCACGGGATCACCGTTTTTATCGCGCACGTAAGAAATCGAATTGCCGCGCTCCAAGGTGATGAGCACCTCAACCTGCGAAACGCCCGACACCGAAGCGCAAAGATGCGCCACCTCTTCTTCGAGCCTTTCGCGATAAGCCGTCAATTCCGATAGCGTCTGCCCGCTCTCCGCCGTTTCCGCGCTTTTGCCGCTCTCCCCCGTCGAGCGTGTGCCGAGAATCAGCAACAGCACGCCCACCGCGGCGCAAAAGATCAGCAGGGTTTTCTTTTTGTTTTTCATCAAAAAACGCATTACGTCTCCGCCCTTTTTTTCCGACGTTCCCATTTATCGCACCTCCGTTTCACACCCAAAACGCAAAGTAAGATCTTCTTCTATGGGAAGGGGATCGGAAAGAAGCGCCTTCCCCGAAAGGTAAACGCTGATCTTGGTCAAATTCCCTCCCTCTCCCGTCGACACGCACACAAGGCAATCTTCCCGCGCAATACCATATTCCCTTTCCAAAAGATCGCAAACACCGTCTTCCAAATCCCGCACCACCGCACGTCCCACCGTATCCGTATAGATCTGTTCATACGCGCTCTCCCCCGCATCCTCTTGCGGCAAAGAGAGTACATCGTTCCCTTTTTGCAAAAAAGTAAAAAAGGGCTGTACTAAGCAAAACAGCACGGCAAGTGACACCAAAATGTGAAAAGCGCGGCGCACGCCGTCTTTTTTTTCGCCCGCAAGCAAGAGTTCGGCAAGGGCGGCGGCAAGCGCAACGCCGAACAGCACAAAAATCTTTTCCCGCATACGTCTCCTATCCCGCCGCGGCGCACCGCGCAAACAGCGTCAGCGAAAATAACAGCATCACGAAAAGCGAGGCGAGCACGGCAAGAAAATATCCGTAGACCGAGGCGATCTCCGCGATGAGTTTTTCTTCTCGCTCACAGCCGAGCAGTTTTGCCACAGATCCCCCGAGCATGATCGTGATGCGTGCAAAGGTGACCGAGAGAAAGGTGGGCAAAAAGAGAAAAAAGAGGACGATGATGCCGCCCGTACCCGCCGTGGCGCGCAAAAACTCCACGCTGCCCGCCACCGTGCGCAAAGTCTCGGAGATCGAGCCGCCCACCACGGGGAGAAAACTCCCCGCGGCAAAACGCGCCGCGCGCAGTGTCACCGTATCGGCGGCGCGGGCAAGCGTGGATTGCACGCCGAGCACGCCGCACAAAAGCAACATCAGGAAAGAGAGCGTCAGTGTGTAAGTGCGCTTGATCCAGTTGCCGAGCGGGCGCAGATCCACGCCGCCCGCCAGGGCGTCAAGCAACGCGAAAGTAAGCGCGATGCCCCCGACGGGGAGAAGCGTATCGGCTCCCAGCGTTTCCAGTATCGAGAGAAATGCGGAAAGCACCGTGCTGTTTGCCACCGCCGACGCCACGTTGCCGCCCATCGAAAAAAGCGTCGCCATCATCGGGATCATTGCCGCGGCAAGCGTCCCGACCGTGGTGAGAAGCAACCGCACTTTGCCGAAGATCTCCCGCACCGTGCCAAACAGCAAAAGCGAAAGCGCAAGCGTACCGCAAAAGGAGAGCGCGTTTCCCAGCGCCGTGTTTTTGCACTCGCTCACCGCAAAGCGAAAAACCGCGGCAAGGAGCAGTATGCCGCAAAGTTTCACGAGAAGCGACAGATTGTCCGAGAGCGCGACGCCACCGGCTTTTCCGATGGCGCCGAAGATCGCCCGCACGCCGCTTGCCTCGCGCACGCCGCTCGCCATCTCGTCGACGTCTGCCGAGAAAAAAGAATCGGGGAGCAACTCGGCAACCTCGGGCGGCACGCTCTCCCGAAAATCGCGCAACGTATCCGCCGCTTTTGTTTCCACCTCGCTTGCCGCGCTCTCCCGCGCGGAGGCATCCAGTGGAAAAACACAGGCGAAAAGCAGAAAAAACGCGCACCATATCACCGCTTTTTTCAAAAACTCAACAACTCCTTCGCAAGAGAGAGCACCGCTTCAAGAAGCGGCAACGAGAGAAAGAGAATTTCGGCTTTGCCGAAAAAAAGCACCCCTTCGGCGAGCGTTTCCTCTCCCAGATCCCGACAAAACGAGGCGGCAAGCTCGGCGATCATCGCCACACCGAGCGCGCGCAGGATCACTTCTGTCTGTGTCGTTTCCCCGCCGGAAAGCAGTGAGCGGATACGCGCGACGATCGGCAAAATAAGTGCCACCGAAGCGCCGATCAGCACAAGCAGCGCCGCCGTGCGGGTGGGATACGCCACGGCGGGACGAAGTTCCCGCAAAAGGAGCAGCAAGATCGCCCCGAGGATCGCCGCGCCCGCCACCGAGACGATATTCATCAGAAACCGAAAGTTTCCCGCACGGTGTCAAACAGCGTGCCGATCTCCCGCACCAGCATCAAAAAAACGACCACGATCCCCGCGATCACCACAAGCGTGGCCTGTTCATCGCGCCCGCTTTTGGAAAGGATCTGCGCCGAGATCGCCACAAGAAGCCCCACGCCCGCCACACGTAAAATCAACGAAATGTCCATATTTTCCTCACTTCTCTTTATATCAACAAGCAAATGACGATGCCGCCGAGAAGCGGCGGCAGAAAAAGTGCCAGTTTCTCGCGCTTGCGGCTCTCCGCACTCTCTTTTCGCACGATGCTTTCCATTTTTTCGATCGCAAGATCGCTCTTTCGGAGATCTTCGGCGCGATCGCCGCGCCCGATCTCTTCCGCCCACGAAGTCAGCGTTTCCGCCGCCGTATCGGAAAGATCCGCGCGCGCGTTCCGTACCAAATCGACAAGATCGGTTCGCGCGGCATTTGCTCCCGCACCCACAAGGAAGAGCAGTTTTTCGTCGCATTGCGACAAAATCGCGGGGATCGGCAAAGAAAACGCCGCAATCTGCGCGCGTACGTGCCGCAGGAGCGTGAGAAATCCCGCCGCCCGCGCCGCGCGCCGGCGTTCTTTCGCGGCAAGGCTTGCCCCCGCGCCGACGAGCGCGATCAGCAAACACACGGCGCCGCCGATCTTACAGATCACGCAAAACGGCATCTGCATCCTCCCTTGACCGAACGTCATACCGAAAATCAAACGCATTTTGCTTGCGGGCAAGTCCCACGTAAACGTCAAAAAGCCGCGCTTCGTGCAAGCGGCGAAAGCTCGGACGGGCAAGCAAAGACGAAAGTTTCGCCGCGTGCGCCGTGGCAAGGATCGGCACGCCGGCGTCGCCCGCTTCAAGGAGCGCGCGGGCGTCTTCTCCGTCCCCGATCTCATCGCACACGATAAGTTCCGCCGAAAGTGTGCGCGCGGCGATCTCAATGCCGCGTGCGCGGGGATAGCCCGACAAAATATCCAGCAAAAGATCAGGGGAAGACAACCCCGCGAAAAGCTCCTCTCGCGTGTCGATCAGCGCCACGCGGCGCGTCCTTGCCGCCTTGTGTGCCACGGCGCGCAAAAGCGTGGTCTTGCCGACGCCGGGCGGCGCATACAAAAGAACGCCCGCACACCCGCGTTCAAAAAGCGACACGATCTCGTCGCCCGTATCGGGCACGGGCGCGGGAAGACGAATGATCAGAGACGAAACCGAAGAAACGCCGTCGATCTCCCCGCCTCGCCCGAGCGCCGCGCGGCCGCAAACGCCGATCCGCACGCCGCCGGGAAACGCGATATATCCTTTTTTGATGGTCTCCTCGTGCGCGTAAAGCGAGTTTTGACAAAGAGACAACAACACCCGATCCATTTCGTTTTCCGAAAGAATGGAGGAAAAAAGTAGATTTTTCCCGTCTTTCGTCACTGAAGTCGCGCGCCCCCGTCTCAGTCGTATTTCCTCCGGCGTGCCGTATTGGGCGGCGAACTCCGTCACCTCGCGCGCGAGACGCTCCGGAAAATGCGCCGTAAGCGCGGCGGGCACACTGCCCCGCACTTGATAGACGATATGCTGCATATCTTGTCCCTCCGTCACATTTTATGCGCGCCGACGGACAAACAGAACCGCAAACTGGTATGATATAAATTTTATTTTTTGGTTATTTTCATACTATCAAATTGTGTTAAAATAGAGAAAACGGAGGTGTTATATAATGGATAAAAGGGTTTTAACGGTACAAGATATTTCCTGCGTGGGGCAATGCTCACTGACGGTGGCGCTGCCGATCATTTCGGCGTGCGGCATTGAAACGGCGATCCTGCCCTCGGCGGTGCTTTCCACGCACACCGCGGGATTTCACGGCTTCACGTTCCGCGATCTGACCGAGGATATCCCCGGCATCGTGGATCACTGGGAAAAAGAAAAGATCGCGTTTGATGCGATCTACACGGGATATCTCGGCAGCAAACGCCAGATCGCGCTGGTGCGCGACATTTTCAAGCGCGTGGCAAAACCCGGGTGCCAAAAGATCGTGGATCCCGCGATGGCGGACAACGGCGTGCTTTACACCGGTTTTGATGCGGCATTTGCCGCGGAAATGGCGAAACTTGCCGGCGCGGCGGATTTCGTTCTGCCCAATATTACCGAAGCCGCCCTGATGGTGGGCGAGCCCTACATCGGCGCTGGATATGACGAGGCGTATATCCGCCGTTTGATGGATAAACTGCTCTCTCTCGGCGCGGGGACCGTGGTGATGACGGGCGTGTCGTACGAAGCGGATAAACTCGGCGTTGCCATTCTCTCGAAGGGCGACAAGGAGATCTCGTACTATTTCCACGAAAGATTGCCGAAAAACTCGCACGGCACCGGGGATATTTTCGCCTCCGCCTTTACGGGCGCGCTGATGCGCGGCAAAACGCCGCTTGAAGCCGCCGCCGTCGCCGCCGACTTTACGGTGGCGGGTATGCGCGAGACCATCGGTGACGACACCCACTGGTACGGAACGAAATTCGAGAAAGTCCTGCCCCTGCTTGCCGCACGGTTGGCATAAAAAAAGAATATAAAAACGCCCTCCTTCAAAAGAAGGAGGGCGTTTTTTTATTTAAAGTTCGGCGAGATATTTTGCTTTTTGAACATCATATACTCCCTGTGAAATGATGTTATCGTCGAGCAACTGTTTTAGTTTTGTCAATTTTTCATATACATCCATATCTCGCTTTACATTGGATGCTGTAACAGGCGCCGCGACTGCATTTTTCGGTTTCAAATCTTCATCTGTCATAAGCAACATCAAGACGCCGGCAATTCCGCTGACAAATATAAAAACGCAAACGCACGTACCAACAGTAAGTTCTTTCGCGCTTCGGGCTTTTTCTACCGTTTTGTATGCTAAAATACCGATAATTAGGGGAAAAATAAAAATCGCGTGTGCTATGCAACCAAGAACGAGAAAGAATTGAGTGGCTTTTTTCATAAAAGTTTCTCCTTATAACGTTGTATTTTGCGTCCTTGCAAGGACGCTTGCATACATTATACATCTATCGTTTCATTTTGTCAACACTTATAGATGATTTTTTATATCTTTGGTTTGCGTTATGCTATTATTAAAGATGTTAAAAAAGGAGATCGTGTATGAAAGGGCAATATACGGAAGTGGGCGCGCGGATTTTGCAGGCGCGGAAAATGCAGGGGTTGACGCGCGAGCGGCTTGCCGAAACAGCGGATATTTCGGTACAGTTTTTGGCGGACATCGAGCGCGGCGCGAAGAATATGACTGTCACCACGCTCCGCAAACTCGCCACGGCCCTCTCGCTCTCCACCGATTATATCGTCAACGGCACGGCGGAGATCACAAGTGAGGAAGAAGCGGCGTGGTTGGAACTCTACAAAGCCCTGCCGCCCGAAAAACGGGCGTATGCCCTTGACATCCTGCGCGTTTTCCTGCAAGCGAGCCGCGCATAAAAAAACACCCGCAAACGCATAGCGTTTGCGGGTGTTTTTTATTTTTCTTATTTTTTGAAACTCTCGGCAACGGCAACTGCCACCGCGACGGTCATACCGACCATCGGGTTGTTGCCGGCACCGATGAGGCCCATCATCTCGACGTGAGCGGGCACCGAAGAGGAACCGGCAAACTGCGCGTCGGAGTGCATTCTGCCCATCGTGTCGGTCATACCGTACGAGGAAGGACCCGCCGCCATATTGTCGGGGTGCAAGGTGCGTCCCGTGCCGCCGCCCGACGCCACCGAGAAATATTTGACGCCGTTTTCCACGCACCATTTCTTATAAGTGCCCGCCACGGGGTGTTGGAAGCGGGTGGGGTTGGTGGAGTTGCCGGTGATCGAAACGCCGACCTTCTCTTTTTTCATAATGGCAACGCCCTCCGGCACGTTGTCCGCGCCGTAGCACTTGACGTTGGCGCGCGGACCGTTCGAGAACGCCTTTTGCTCCACCACGCGCACGGTTTCGGTGTAAGGATCGAATTTGGTCTTGCAATAGGTGAAACCGTTGATGCGGGAGATGATATACGCCGCGTCTTTGCCAAGACCGTTGAGAATCACGCGCAGCGGTTTTTTACGCACTTTGTTGGCGTTGAGCGCAATTTTGATCGCGCCCTCCGCGGCGGCAAAAGACTCGTGTCCGGCAAGGAAGCAGAAGCACTCGGTCTCCTCCGAAAGGAGCATTTTGCCGAGGTTTCCGTGTCCGAGCCCCACCTTGCGGTTTTCGGCGACCGAGCCGGGGATGCAGAAACTCTGCAAACCGATACCGATGTTGGCGGCGGCGGTGGCGGCGGATTTGTCGCCGGTCTTCTCCGCCGCTTTATACGCGATCGCCGCGCCCACCGTGTACGCCCATTTCGCGTTTTCAAAGCAGATGGGTTGTGTTTCCTGTACGATGGTGTAGGGGTCTACACCGTGTGCGGCGCAAATGTCTTTGCATTCGTCGATCGAGGAGATACCGTATTCTTTCAGCGTGGCAAGAATCTTTGCCTCGCGTCTTTCATATCCTTCAAACTGTGCCATTTTCGCGTACCTCCTTATTGCTTGCGGGGGTCAATGTATTTGACCGCGCCGTCCTCCGGTTTGAAACGCCCGTAGGTGCCTTTGGCTTTTTCGTATGCTTCGTTCGGCTCCATACCTTTTTTGATAAAGTCGGTCATCTTGCCGAGCGACACGAATTCATAGCCGATCACTTCGTTATTTTCGTCGAGCGCCATACGGGTGCAGTATCCTTCGGTCATTTCGAGGTAGCGGACACCCTTTTCCTTGGTGCCGTACATCGTACCGACCATCGAGCGCGCGCCTTTGCCGAGGTCTTCAAGCCCCGCGCCGATCACGAGCCCGCCCTCGGAGAACGCCGATTGCGAACGGCCGTACACGATCTGCAAAAAGAGCTCGCGCATAGCGGTATTGATCGCGTCGCACACAAGGTCGGTATTGAGGGCTTCGAGAATGGTCTTGCCGGGGAGGATCTCCGCCGCCATCGCCGCGGAATGCGTCATACCCGAACAGCCGATGGTCTCGACAAGGGCTTCTTCGATCACGCCGTTTTTCACGTTGAGCGAGAGTTTGCACGCGCCCTGTTGCGGAGCGCACCATCCCACGCCGTGCGTATAAGCGGAAATGTCGGAAATCTCTTTTGCCTGCACCCATTTCCCTTCTTCGGGAAGCGGCGCGGGACCGTGATTGCAACCCTTTTCCACCACGCACTGGTGTTCCACTTCCAAGCTGGTGGCATAGGGCTTCTTGCTGACTTGGCTCATTTTTTATATCTCCTTTTGTTTTGTTTTCGGTCTTAACGAACGATCTTGCCGTACACTTCTCCGAAAGCGGCGGCGGCGTTGCACTCGTCGGTGTCGATGTGCATCGCAAGCGCAAAGCTATCCGAAACGCGCACCACCACGTCGTCAAACACGAGCGGGCGGGCGGTATCGAGTTGCACCTTGACGATCTGCTTGTCCGTGACGCCGAACGCGGCGGCGTCCGCTTTGGTCATATGGATGTGACGCTTTGCGACGATGGTGCCCTCCGGCATCTCCATCTCGCCCGCGGGACCGACAAGTTTGAGCCCCGGCGTGCCCGCCACGTCGCCGCTCTCACGCACGGGAACGGCTTTCAGCCCGAGCGCGCGCGCGTCGGTAAAGGAAAGTTCCACCTGATCCGCTTTGCGGAAAGGCCCGAGAATGCTGACTTTCAACTCTCCCTTTGGACCGACCAGCGTAACTTTTTCCTCGCAGGCAAATTGCCCGGGCTGGCTTAAATCTTTTTTGTTATGCAATGTTGCGTCTTTGCCGAAAAGAACGGCAAAAGTCTCGGCCGTCACGTGGATATGACGCGCCGACGTTTCCACGATGAATTGTTTTTCCATTTTCCATTACCTCACACAGAAAATTTGGGGAAAACCCCTCAACGGCTCCATTATAACACAAAAAGCGCCGCTTGTAAATGAAAAAATGAAGAATTCTCCGACATATTGCCCGCCTTTTCGGTCCAAAATAAAGAAAAAAGCAAAAGGAGAAACAAGATGGAAGAAGAAAAGAGCAAAGCGGCGACGGGCGATCCTTTTTCCTGCGGCAGTATCACGGTGGGCGCGGGCGAGGAAAAATTTTTGTGCCTGTCGATCATCGGGCAGATCGAAGGGCATTATCTCCTCGGCGAGGGACAAAAATCCACCAAATACGAACACATCATTCCGCTCCTCGTCTCGGCAGAGAAAAACGACAAAATAAGAGGCGTTTTGCTGATTCTCAACACGATGGGCGGCGACGTGGAGGCGGGGCTTGCCCTCTCGGAGCTCATCGCCTCGATGAAAAAGCCGACCGTTTCCCTGGTATTGGGCGGCGGGCACTCGATCGGCGTGCCGCTTGCCGTGGCGGCAAAGCGTTCCTTTATCGTACCAAGCGCCACGATGACCGTGCACCCCGTGCGTATCAACGGGCTCGTCATCGGCGCGCCGCAGACCTTCCGCTATTTTCGGGATATGCAGTCCCGCATCGTGGATTTCGTCTGCCGCCACGCGAAAATCAGCCCCGAAAAATTGAACGAACTGATGATGGCGCCGGACGTCATCGCCACCGACGTCGGCTCGATCCTCTCAGGCGAGGAAGCCGTGTCGTGTGGGCTTATCGGTGCCGTTGGCGGGCTTGACGCGGCGCTTGACGCGCTGGCGGAAATGACGAAATAAAAATACCCGCAGATCGTTTGATCTGCGGGTATTTTCAGAAGCACCCCCACACCGTTGCCACGACAAGCGCGGGCAGGAGATTGGCAACGCGGATTTTCTGCTTGAAAGCGAGATTGACGCCCACCGCGAAAATGAGGACCGAGCCGACAAGCGACAGATTGTGCAGCGCGGGCGCGGGAAGAAGCGTGCCGAAGAAAAAAGCGAGCAAGGTGACGCCGCCCTGAAAGATCGCCACCGGAATGGCGGAAAAGATCGCGCCCTTGCCGTTTGCGGACGCCATCATACAGATGATGATGCAGTCAAGCACTCCTTTTGCCACAAGCGTGGCGCTGTCGCCGGAAATACCGTCCTCGACCGAGCCGACCACCGCCATCGCACCGATGCAAACCGTGCAGGAAGCCGTGACGAACGCGCCGACAAACGAGTTGTCCGAGGCGTTGCCCGTCTTCTTTTTGAGCCACTCTCCAAAGCGCACGATGCCCGCGTCGATGTGGAGAAGTTCCCCGACGAGCGCGCCGACGGCAAGACTGACAATCATCATCAGCGTGCCGGAAGTATCAAATCCTTCGGGCGTTGCGATCAACATTTTGGCGACCACGCCGCCCGCCGCCATCAAAAGCACCGCAATGCCCGTGACGGTGATCAGAGTCTCCCGCATCCGCTCTTGGATCAATTTGCCCGCGACAAGACCGACAAGTCCCCCCGCGATGATCAAAACGACGTTGACAAGCGTCCCGAAACCGGGAAACATAAGCGCACCTCTTTTCAATGGACCGCGCCCCCGATACTCGGGGGCGCGGCGGTTTATTTTGCGGTTTTACCGCACTTTCGGCAGTTTTTCAAGCGACGCGGCGATCTCCTCGTCGGAGGGGATATAGTCGCTCATCTGCCCCTCGTGGAATTTCTGATATGCCACCATATCAAAATAACCGGTGCCGGTAAGGCCAAAGAGAATGGTTTTTTCCTCGCCGGTCTCGCGGCAGCGGATCGCCTCGTCCATCGCGACACGAATGGCGTGGCTGCTCTCGGGAGCGGGCAAAATGCCCTCCACGCGGGCAAACTCCTCGGCGGCGGCAAAAACGTCGGTTTGATGGACGGAAACCGCTTCCATATACCCGTCGTGGTAAAGTTGCGAGAGCACGGGGCTCATACCGTGATAGCGCAGACCTCCCGCGTGCGAGGGGGAGGGAATGAAGTTGCTGCCCAGCGTGTACATTTTGGCAAGCGGGCAAACTCTGCCGGTGTCGCAATAGTCGTAAGCAAACTTGCCGCGTGTGAAGCTGGGGCAGGAAGCGGGTTCGACGGCAACGATGCGATAATCCGCCTCACCCCGCAGTTTTTCGCCCATAAAGGGCGCAATGAGACCGCCGAGATTGGAGCCGCCGCCGGCACAGCCGATCACGATGTCGGGTTTGACGCCGTAGCGATCCATCGCCGCTTTGGCTTCAAGCCCGATGATCGACTGGTGGAGCATCACTTGATTGAGCACGCTCCCCAGCACGTAGCGATACCCTTCGTTCGTCACGGCGCATTCCACCGCCTCCGAGATTGCGCAACCGAGGCTGCCCGTGGTGCCGGGGTGCTCGGCAAGGATCTTTCTGCCCACCTCGGTGGTGTCGGAAGGCGAGGGCGTGACCGACGCACCGTAAGTGCGCATCACCTCGCGGCGATAGGGCTTTTGCTCGTAAGAGCATTTCACCATAAAAACTTTGCAGTCCAGTCCCAGATACGCGCACGCCATCGAAAGCGCCGTGCCCCACTGTCCCGCGCCGGTCTCGGTCGTCACGCCGCGCAGTCCCTGCGCTTTGGCGTAATACGCCTGTGCGATGGCGGAGTTGAGTTTGTGGCTTCCGCTCGTGTTGTTGCCCTCGAATTTATAGTAAATTTTAGCGGGCGTTTGCAATTTTTTCTCCAAGCAATACGCGCGCACAAGCGGAGAGGGACGATACATTTTATAAAAATCCAAAATCTCCTGCGGAATGTCGATCAGTCGCGTGGTGTTGTCCAGTTCCTGCGCCACAAGCGCGTCGCAAAAGACCTTTCCCAAACCCGCGGCGTCCATCGGCTCACCGGTGGCGGGGTTGAGGAGCGGCGCGGGTTTTTGCTTCATATCGGCGCGCAGATTGTACCACGCGCGCGGCATCTCCTTTTCTTCCAGATAGATCTTGTACGGAATTTCCTGTGCCATTTTCTTTTCTCCTTTCGATTTGTAAAAATAAAAACTCCCGTCCCGACAAAACTGCCGGGACAGGAGAAGTTTCCTGCGGTGCCACCCTGCTTGGCGCTGTGCGCCCACTTTTCGCATACGACCATATGCCGGCTTTGATAACGGGAAAGCCGCACCGTCTCACATACTCGGGGGGAAAACCCCTTTCCGTTCGCCCTTGAAAGTCCATTCGCGTCTGACTTTTTTACCGCACTCCCACCGCCGGCGGCTCTCTTGGAAAAAAGGATCAAACGCTACTTACTCTTTCGCAACGGTTTGATTTTTTATCATTATACGCACACTGTTCGAGCTTTGTCAAGAGGTTTTCGCAAATTTTCCCGAAAATCAGCGAATTTTTTCGACGGAAAGCCCGGCAAAAAGCGCCTTTGCTTCCTCTCTTCGCCCGATCTCACTGCCCGGGCGCGATACCGTCGCCCCCGCCATCGCCGTGCCGAAAAGCAACCACTTTTCGGGCGCTTCGCCCCGTGTCGCGGCAAAAATCAGCCCCGCAAGCATCGCGTCCCCCGCCGCTTGGAGCGAACGCACCGTCACGCGCGGCGCGGGACAAAAATACGCCGCGTCGCGGAAAGCAAGATACGCGCCGCGCTCTCCCATTGAAACGCACACCGCGCCCGCCTTGCCCGACTCCGTCAGCGCCGACGCCGCCTTGACGATCTCGCCCGGCTCGGCAGGGATACCGAAGAGCGCGCAAAACTCGCTTTCGTTGGGTTTGATAAGGTCCGGCGCGGCGGCAAGAGCGGCGCCGAGTGTCTCTCCCGCCGCGTCCACCGCGATACGACAACGCGGAGCGGCGGCGCGCGCCGCCGCGATCGCGCGCGCGTAAAAATCGGGCGAAACGCCGCGCGGCAAACTGCCGGAAAGAGAAAGAAATTCGCTTTTCTCCGCCGCCGACGCGATCAAAGAAAGGAGCGCCGCCTCGTCCCGCGGCGACACTTCTCCGCCGCTTTCGTTCACCTCGGTCATCTCGGCGTTTGTCTCGTCGAAAATCTTGACGCAGGTACGCAGTTTTCCCGAAACGGGAACGAACTCGTGCGGCATTGACTCGGCGGCAAGCGCCCTTTCAAGCAACGAAGTCTCCCCTTCCGAAAAATCAAATCCAGTGCAAAAGCTCTCTCCTCCAAGCGCGCGGTAGGCGCGCGCCACGTTGACGCCCTTGCCCGCCGCCTCGTGCACGGAAAAAACAGGGCGGTTGGTCGCGCCCTTTTTGAAATCCCGCACGAAAAGCGTGAGATCCACGCACGGATTTGCCGTGACGGTGGTCAGCATAAAACCCCCTCCTTACGGTATAAAAAAATGCTCCTTACGGAGCATTTGCTTTTGGAGCGGATTACGGGGATCGAACCCGCCACCTCGACCTTGGCAAGGTCGCGCTCTACCAAATGAGCTAAATCCGCGTGTGGTGCCTCCGGTCGGAATCGAACCAACGACACGGGGATTTTCAGTCCCCTGCTCTACCGACTGAGCTACAGAGGCAAAAATGGCGACCCGGATGGGACTCGAACCCACGACCTCTAGCGTGACAGGCTAGCGTTCTAACCAACTGAACTACCGGGCCGGATCGTCACAGGTGCGATTTTTCGCACCGGCGACTTGCTTATTATAGCACAGAGGCACCCTGTTGTCAACAGGTTTTGAAAAGTTTTTTGCAACTTTTCAAGAGCGAGGCGCGAGATCTTGGGGTGTAAAAAGATACCGCGCGCCGCAAAAATGGCAGTTGACTTCCAAAACTTCGCCCTTGCCCTCGGCTTTTTGCTCGGCAAACAGCGTGCGCACTTCCTTCTCTCCCAGCGAACGGATCGCCGCGGCGATGCGCTCCCTGCCGCAAGAGCAACGGTACGCGACGTCAAATTCGTCGAACACGTCGAAGGGTATATCGGCAAGCGCGATCTCCGCGATCTCCTTTTTGGAAAGCCCGTGATCAAAAAGCCCCGAAATGTTGGAAAGCGACAGCGCGTTCTTTTCAAGCCGATCGATCACCGCGCCGTCGGCATAAGGCAAAAGTTGCACCAGCACGCCGCCCGCCGCGCGACAGCGCCCGTTTACGCCGACAAGCACGCCGAGCGAGAGAAGCGTGGGCGTTTGCTCACTTGCGGCGAAATACGAGGCGATGTCTTCCGCGATCTCGCCGCTGACCAGCGGCACCGTGCCGGAATAGGGTTCGCCCGCGCCGACGTCTTTCGACACCGTCAGCGTTCCCGCGCCCACCGCGCCGCCGACGTCCAGTTTGCCGTTCTCTTTGAGCGGCAGATCCGCCGCGGGGTTTTGCACGTAACCGCGCACGTTACCCATATAATCCGACACGGCGATCAGTTTTCCGAGCGCCCCGCGCCCCGTGACGGTCAGCGAGAGCGTGTCGCTCTTTTCTTTGAGTAAAGAGCCCATCAGCGACGCGCCGCCGAGCAGTCTCCCCAGCGCCGCCGTGGCGGTGGGCGCGGTGTGATGAACGTCGATGGCGGCATTGACGATCGCCGACGATTCGAGAACGGCGAAACGCGCGCTTCCGTCGCGCGTCATACCTCTTAAAATGCTTGCGTTTTTCATATTCGTTTCCTTTATTTTTTGCATCTTGCCGTAACGTACCAACGCTCGGTCGTCCCGCGCGGCGGAGTGAGATCCAAGTCGCCCCAAAACTCCACTTCGCCGAAACCCGCCGCCGCAAGCGCCGCGGAAAGCTCGCGCCGCGTCCACGCGCGCTCGGTCTGCTCCTCGTCCCGCCGCGTATATTTGCCCTTTCCGTCCGGCAAAAACACCGACAACGAAAAGCGGCAAAGGCGGCTTTGTTGATCATAATCGTTCTGCCAACCGCAAAAGGCTCCGTCCTCGTCTTCCAGTACGTATTCGCGCCCGGCGAAAACGTTGCGGAATTTATACGGCGTGTTGACGTCGAAAAGAAGCAGTCCGCCGTCGATCAGATAATTGTGGAGAAGCGAGAGCGTGCGGGAAAGGTCTTCCGCCGTGGTCAGATAATTGAAGCAATCCAGCGTGCTGACGGCGGCGTCCACCGTGCCGTAGAGTTCAAACTGCCGCATATCCTGTTCAAGAAACAAAATGCCGCTCTGCCCCGCTTCTCCCGCCCGCGCGAAAGCGCGGGAGAGCATTTCGGCGCTGCCGTCCACGCCGGTCATATCGTATCCTCTCTTCGCCAGTTCCAGCGTCATATTGCCGGTGCCGCATCCGAGATCAAGCACAAGTTCGGGGGATAGCCCCGCGCGACGGCACACGCGCTCGAAAAAGTCGGCATACGCGGCATAATCCACACCGCAAAGCAACCGATCGTAAACCACAGCCAACGCGTCATACGCCCGCAAGGCAAGTACCCCCTTTGCTTTATTCCTCCCTTATTGTACCGCTTTTCGGGCACGAAGTAAAGTCTTTTGCCGAAAATTCCCCGAAAAGTCTGCCGACGTCCCCCGCGCCCATCACCACCACCGTGTCCCCCGCGCGCACCGTGTCGGAGAGCTCGGCGGCGATCGTTTTCAGTGATAGCGCCGCCGCTTTTTTCCCAATTGCCGCCGCGAGACGCGCGGCACTCACTTCTCCCGTGTCGCGCTCTCTTGCCGCAAAGATCGGCGCGATCCACACGCGATCCGCCGCGCAAAGCGCGGCGGCGATCTCGGAGAGAAACGCCGCCGTGCGGGAATAAGTATGCGGCTGAAAGACCGCGAAAAGCCGCCCTTTCGTCATCGCGCGCGCGGTGCCGAGCACCGCGGCGATCTCGGCGGGGTGATGCGCGTAATCCTCAAACACCCGCGCGCCGCAAAGCGCGCCGCGCTCGGTAAAGCGGCGGTCGATGCCCCGAAAATCCGAAAGGGCGGAGACGATCACGGCGCGCGGAACACCGGAAATATCCGCCGCCGCCGCGGCGGCAAGCGCGTTGCCGATTTGATGTTCTCCCGCCGCTTTCAACGTGACGCGCCCGAAACTCTCTCCCCCGCGCGCCGGCGAAAATGAGGCGAAGCCCTCCCGAAACGAGATCTCTGTTGCCGTATATTCCCCGCCGCGCCCGAAGGTATGCACTTCTTCTCCCGCGTCGGCAAAAAGCGCGGCGTCTTCCGCTCGGCACAACGCCGCGCCGCCGCGTGCGACGCACGCGCGGACATACGCCGCAAACGAGGATCTGACGGCGGCAAGATCCGGAAAATAATCGGTGTGATCCAGCGCGATGTTCAACACGATCGCCAGCGTGGGAGAAAGGCAAAGAAAAGAATCGCGGTATTCACAAGCCTCAAAAACGACGTCTTCTCCCTCTCCCGCGAGATACCCGCCCCCAAAGCGCGGCATTTCGGCACCGCAAAAGGCGGTGGGGGATCGCCGTGCCGCCGCGAAGATCTCCGTGAGCATTGCGGTGACCGTGCTTTTCCCGTGACTGCCCGCCACGCCGATACGGCGGGGATACGGAGATGTCAGATAGGCAAGAAAATCGGCGCGGGAAAAAAGCGGATTGCCCGCCGCGAGAAGTGCCCGATACTCGGCGTTTTCGGGCGAGATCGCCAGGGTGAAAACGCCCGCGTCCGCCGCCGCGGCGGCTACGGCGTCCTCCCCGATGAAAACGGGGATACCCGCGCGGCGCACCCGCGCCGTGCCCGCGCTCTCGACGCTGTCCGAGCCGCTGACCGCAAATCCCCGCGCCGCGGCGGCAAGGGCAAGCGAGGACATCTGCACGCCCCCGACGCCGATAAAACGCAATTTTTTTCTTTTCGCAAGCGCCGCGCCTATCCCGTCGGCGCCCGCGTGTGTGTTTTCAAGATACATCGAAATACCCCCTTTTGCGGCGAAACGACGCACCGCGTGTCGAAAAATCCCGCTTTTCTTCACGCTTTGCACACAAAACCGTTGAATAGCCGCCACAAATCTTTTCTATAATATAATAGGCGGAGCGTAACATCGTTGCCGCAATTTCTCTATAAAATATCACCGTGGAGGTAAAAAAATGCAGATCACCGACATCAAAATCCGCAAACTTTTCGACGAGGGCCCTATGAAAGCAGTCGTTTCGCTCACCTTGGACAGCCAACTGGCGATCCACGATATCAAGGTGATCAACGCCCGCGAGAAACTCTTTATCGTGATGCCGAGTCGCAAAAACCCCGACGGGACCTATCGGGACATTGTGCATCCCATCAACGCTGAATTCCGCGCTATGCTGGAAGAAGCGGTCATCGAGGCTTATCGCGAGGCGCTGGCGGCGGACCGAGAAACTCCCGCCCCCGAACCCGCCTTACCCTGATAAAAAACCCGATCCTTTCGGATCGGGTTTTTGTTTGCGTGATCTTTACTCCAACCAAATGGGGTTGCCGATGGCGACGAACTGCTCGTTGTAGAGGTCGTAGATCTCGGCGCGATAGAACGCGCGTTTTTGCACCGAGAGCGCCACGGCTTGCGGCGCCGTTCCTTTGAAGCGCGAGACATACGCGACACCGCGATCGGAGAGAATGCGCAACTCGAAGATCGCGTTGCTCTTTGTCGTGGGCGCAAAGAAATCGTCCACGCGCAGCGTCAGTTCCATTCCCTCACGATACGGCACTTCCGAACCCATCGGGTTGCCGTCGATACACATTTGGAAACCGACGTTGCCGCAGGTGAAGTCGGCGGAGCGCATCTGTTGGAAAAGCAGATCGCCCTTGCGCGCGGTCGTGTAGAAAGTCGCCACGGCAGAATTGGTCACGCCGCCGTGTGTATCCGAACCGCAGGAAGAATACACTTTCTTGCCCGCCGCCAGGATTTTTGTCCAAATTTCATAGTTTTTCAGCGTTGCGCTGCTGTCGGGCGAAGCGTAAATGGTCTCCATAAACGTGTGCTCGCCGATATAATAATCAAGCGGATCGTCCGATACCATCATCGTTTTCGGGTGCGGATGCACGAAAATGCCGCCGAGGGAGCGCACGAACGCGGCAAGTTCCGCAAAACGCTCTTTGGTAAAATGCGGATACCCGAAAGAACCCGTCAGTTCGTCGCCGTGGAATTGAAACTCGGGATAGTTGGCAAGCACCATCGCAAGTCCGTATTTGTGGGGGAAAAGCATATTGTAATGCACCTCGCCCATATTCAGCCGCATCGCGTTCAGCCCCTCGATAAAGGTGCCCGGCTCGGTACCCATCAGGAATCTGTCCTCGTCCCATTCCGGCAAGAAGAAGCCGCGCATTTGACGGTGATCGACGATCGCCACGAAATCCAGTTGTTTCGCGTCCATTTTGGGGATCCATTCCGCCATCGGCGTCGAACCGTCGCTGGTACCGCCGCAGGCGGTATGCACGTGCAAATCGCCGTAATAAGGGTGACGGTCGGCATACAGCGCGTCGGCCGCCGAAAAATCGGCGTTTTCGATGCCGAGCACCGTGTGGGGATCCTCGGTTTTCGTCTCCCAGTTCTCGCTGTGATTTTCGATCTTTTCCGGGACGTCGGTAGACAACATCGGATGCCGAGCCACCGTCTCGACAAACCCGCGCATGGCGCAATCCGAAAACTGTGCGTCCTCACCCGTCCCCAAAATTTCTACCGCCGCACCACTGTTGCCGCGTGTATCGACAAACAGGCAATTGTCGGCGCGAAATGTGCTTTGGTCATTGTGCAGATAGACTTTGAGCACAGGCTCGTTTTGTTTGCCCGCGTCCACAAAAGTCGTGTTTTCCACCGTGAAACGCATCGTCTGATCGGCACGTGCGCTGCGCGCCGAGGTGCCCATCGTCCGCATCGGCGAAAGGTTGGCAAAATACGAGTTTTTCACCACGATATCGCACGCGTTGCTGTTGGCAGGAATCTGACATTTGCCGTACGAAGAATCGGAAAAACCGAAAGAGGGCGCGGCGTTCACATAGCAAACACCGTCCAGCACCGCGCTTGCGGCATTGAGCATAACGGCGAAAGTGCCGTAATCATAGTCGTCGAAATCCACCACGCGCAAATTGGTGATCTCCACGCGGCGGGAAAGCGTCGCCGCCGTTTTGGCGTTATTGAAAAGATAGAGCACGTAGGCACATTTTTGATATTGCACGATATTACGGATCGCCACGAACGCCTCGCCCTCGTTGCCGTTCCGCAGGTCGCGGAAACTGATGTCGCGCGTGGTAAAGCCGTCGAAAATAATGGTTGCGGCGTTTGTTCCCACGGGCACGGCGGGTTTTCCCGTCCAATATCCGCCTTTTACCAGCGTTTCACCCGCTCCCTCGCGGAGCGGATTCAGGGCAGGCATATCTTCCCGTTTTTCGGTGGGCAGGTTGGGGTTGACGCCCGCCTTTTCACCGAGAAGCACGATCGAGCGGTCGATCACGAACTTATCCATTTTATGCTCTCCGACCGAGAAGAGTATCACCGGCGCCTCAAAAGAATCATACGGGAGATCGCCCAGCACGACGTCCGGCGTTTCGGTTGCCGCGGCACACGCCGCGTTGACGGTGGGAAAAAGATTTTCGCCGTCCTTGACGGCGTATGTTTCGCCGCGATAGGTAAACGTATCTTTCGGCGCGTTCTGGTAATCGGAAACGACCGCGTAATAGCCTTTTGGCAGTTGTTGCATAATTCTCCTCCTTCGGGCTCTCGCCCTTATTTGAGTGTAGCGCAAAAAAAACGCCGTGTCAAGCCGCACGGCGCTTTTTTTGAAATTATTTGCTTATTTGTCCAGCCAAATGGGGTTTCCGTGCGCCACCAGGACGTTGTTATAGACGTCGTAAAGTTCCACACGGTAAAAAGCACGGTCTTTGACCGCCAAAGATACCGCTTGCGGCGCGGTGCCGCGGAAACGCGAGGCGTATGCCACGCCGCGGTCTGTGATGACGCGCAGTTCATACACGGCGTCCGCGCGCGTGGTGGGCGCATAGAAATCGTCCACGCGAAGCGTGAGCGTCATACCCTCGCGATACGGGATCTCGCTGCCCATCGGGTGCCCGTCGATGCACATTTTAATGCCCGCGCCGCCCAGCGCGTAATCCGCCGAGTACATCTGATCGTAAAGTGCGCGGCCGCTCCGCTCCGTCGTGTAAAACGTGGCGACCACGTCGTTGCACACGTCGCCGTGGGTATCCGAACCGCCCGACGCGTACACGCGCTTGCCAAGCGCCAAAAGATCGGTCCAAACTTCATAACTTTTGAAGGTTCTGTTGCCGTACACACTGCCCGACAGCGTTTCGATGTAGGTGTGCTCGCCGTAGTAAAAATCAAGCGGATCGTCGGAAGCAAGCAGGATCTTGGGATGCGCGTGCACCATCATACCGCCGATCGACTGCAAATAGCGCGTCAATTCCATAAAGCGTTCTTTGGTAAACTCCGGATACTCGAAAGAGCCGGTCAGTTCATCGCCGTGGAATTTGAACTCGGGGAAGTTGGCAAGCACCATCGCAAGGCTGTATTTGTGCGGAAACAGCATACAATAATGGAGGAGATTGAAATTAAGACGCACCGCGGAGAGTCCGTGCATACGGCACCCCGGCTCGGTGCCCATCAGAAAGCGCTCCTCGCTCCACTCGGGCAAAAAGTAGCCGCGCATCTGACGGTGATCCACCACGACGGCGAAATCCAAATTTTTCTCATCCATTTTCGCCACCCACTCCGACATCGGGGTGTGTCCGTCGCTTCTGCCGCCGCAGTTGGTATGGACGTGCAGGTCGCCGCGATAAGGGTGACGACCCGCGTAAAGAGCGTCCATCGCCGCAAAGTCGGCGGCGTTTACCGCCCTGACGGTGTGCGGATCGGCGGCGTTCGTTACCCAATCCTCGCCGCGGTTTTCGATCTCGGTCGGCACGTCGTCAAAGCACATCGGGTCGCGCTCGGTTTCAAGCGCAAATCCGCGCGTTTCGCAATTTCGGAATTGCACCGTACCGCCCGCGCCAAGCACCTTGACCGGCGCGCCCGCGTTTTCTCTCGTGTCCGCGAAAACGCAATCCGAAAAGATCAATTCGTCTTTCTCTCTGCTCAAAAAGCAGGTGATGGGAGCGGTATTCGGTTTGCCGGCATTGAGGAAAACCGTGTTTTCCACCGTAAAGGTGACCGATTGCTCGGCGCGCGCGCGCCGCGTGGAAACGCCGATATTGCTGTACGTCGCAAGGTCGGCAAAATACGAGTTTTTCAATATGACCTCGGCGTGCGCGGCGTTGCCGGGCACGGCGGATCGGGAAAGCGGAATGTCGGAAAGACCGAAAGGATTGCCCGCGCGCACATAGCAAATATCGTCGAGCACCGCGCGATCGGCATTGATCATCACGGCGGGATTGGCATATCCGTAATCATCGAAATCAACGACGCGCAAATGCGAGATCTCCACCTCACGGTGCAGTTCGCTCCCCGCTTTTGCGGGGACAAAGAGAAACATCATCGTGGGATTGCATTGTTCCTCGATGACGTTGCGGATCGCCACGAAACATTTGCCGCCGCTGCTCCGCAAGTCGCGGAAACTGACGTTTTTGAGCGACAGACCGTCCAGCACCACCGTGTCGATGCCCTCTCCCTGCACGCGGGGCTTGCCGAAATCATAGGAACCGTAAAGCAGCGTCTCACGCTCCTCGGCGCGCAGCGGATTTTTTTGCGGCTCGTCTTCGCGCCGCGCGGTCGGCAAATTGGGATTGACCCCCGCCCCTTCGCCGAAGAGGTAAATCGAGCGGTCGAGCACAAAATGGTCTATGTTGTGTCTGCCCGCCGAGAAAAGCATCACCGGCGCGTCAAACGCGGTATACGGGAGCCCGGACAGCACCTCCGTCGGTGTGTCCGCGGCGTGCGCGATCGCCTCGATGACGTTGGCAAACAAATTTTCTCCCGCGCTGACGGCGTAAGTTTCTCCCTTATAGGTAAAGGTATCCTTCGGCGCGTTTTCATAATCGGCGACAACTGCCACATAACCTTTCGGCAACTGTTTCATATCTGTCCTCCTTCGGGTCGTTACCCGCAATCAGTTTAGCACAAAAAGCCCCGATTTGTAAAGCGTTTTCCCGATTTTGCGTGATTTTTTGTACTTTCCTCTCCCCGCTCCACTTGAAAAAAAGCGAAAGATGTTGTATAATGAGAAAAATACAGAAAAAGGAGTATGAATATGGCAACTTTTTGTCCGGAACCTTCTCATACTTTCAATGAATATCTGCTGATCCCGGGGTATTCTTCCGGCGAATGCGTGCCCGCGCGCGTGTCGCTGGTCACGCCGCTTGTGCGTTTCAAAAAAGGAGAAGAACCCGCCGTTTCGCTCAATATCCCGCTCGTTTCCGCCATTATGCAATCGGTCTCGGGCGATAAACTCGCCATCGCGCTGGCAAGAGAGGGCGGTCTTTCGTTTATTTACGGCTCGCAATCGATTGAAAGCGAAGCGGCGATGGTCGCGCGCGTCAAGAGTTACAAAGCCGGCTTTGTGCGCAGTGACTCCAATTTGCGCCCCGACAACACCCTTGCCGACGTGCTCTCTCTCAAAGAGGCGACCGGGCACTCCACCGTTGCCGTGACCGACGACGGTACGCCCGACGGTACGCTCCTTGGCATCGTGACGAGCCGCGATTACCGCGTCAGCCGTATGGAGCCGACGTTGCCGGTTTCCGCCTTTATGACGCCGCTTGAAAAACTCATCACCGCGCCGGAAGGCACCACGCTCCGCGAGGCAAACGACATCATTTGGGATCATAAACTCAATTCTCTCCCCATCGTCAACGCCGCGGGAAAACTCTGCTATTTCGTCTTCCGCAAAGACTACGACGAGCACAAGAAAAATCCGCTGGAACTGCTTGACGAGCAAAAGCGCTACGTCGTGGGCGCGGGCATCAACACCCGCGATTACGAAACGCGCGTACCCGCGCTGATCGAGGCGGGCGCGGACGTGCTGTGCATCGACTCCTCGGAAGGGTTTTCCGAATGGCAGCAACGCACGCTCTCTTTTATCCGCAAAACTTACGGTGATCGCGTCAAAGTCGGCGCGGGTAACGTGGTGGACGCCGAAGGTTTCCGTTTTCTTGCCGATTGCGGCGCGGATTTCGTGAAAGTGGGCATCGGCGGCGGCTCGATCTGCATCACGCGCGAGACCAAAGGCATCGGGCGCGGGCAAGCGACGGCGCTGATCGAGGTTTGCCGCGCGCGCGATGAATATTATAAGGAAACCGGCGTGTACGTGCCGGTTTGTTCAGACGGCGGCATCGTGCACGATCACCACATCACACTGGCGCTGGCAATGGGCGCGGATTTCGTGATGCTGGGCAGATATTTCGCTCGCTTTGACGAAAGCCCCTCGGAAAAAGTGAACGTCAACGGCACGCTGATGAAAGAATACTGGGGCGAGGGCAGCAACCGCGCCCGCAACTGGCAGCGCTACGACCTCGGCGGCAACGCCAAACTCTCCTTTGAAGAGGGCGTCGACTCTTACGTACCCTATGCCGGCAAACTGTCGGACAACGTGCAACAAAGCCTTGCCAAAGTGCGCTCCACCATGTGCAACTGCGGCGCGCTGACGATACCGGAGTTGCAGAAGAAAGCCAAACTGACGCTTGTCTCCTCGGTCAGCATCGTGGAGGGCGGCGCGCACGACGTTGTGCTCAAAACCGCCAACAAGCCACTGTAAAACAGAGAAACGCCGCGCGGAAAATCCGCGTGGCGTTTCTCGTGCCCGTCGCCGCCCTTTTTCCCCGCGCGGCGCGCAAAAGCGAACGTGCATAAACGTGCATACGCGGAATTTTGAAAAACCTCTTGACAAATAAAACCGCGTCTGTTATAATGTCCCTTGTCACGCGGGGCATTAGCGCAGTTGGGAGCGCACAACACTGGCAGTGTTGGGGTCAGGGGTTCGAATCCCCTATGCTCCACCACAAAAAGGACGCCGACAGGCGTCCTTTTTTGGTGGTTGGGGTGAAGAACCCCTCTCGCGCCGCGGACGGAAAACCGCGGCGACAGGCGACCCGGGCGTTTTTGCCCGAATGAAGCAAAAAGTTTTGCTTTTCCGAAAGGCAAAACGGCGGCAACGCCGCCGAGAACGGCGTCGGTAAGCAAGCGCCCGCGTTTGCGTACGGTTCAGAATCCCCTATGCTCCACCAAAAAAGGACGCCGACAGGCGTCCTTTTTTGGTGGTTGGGGTGAGAATCACTCCCTCGCCGCGATCTCACGGTCTCATTCTTCTTGTGCATAATAGATCGCACATTTCACGGCCTTTTCCCAACCCCTCAAAAGCGCTTTGCGCTTTTCCTCTGTCATTGCCGGCTCAAAAACCCTGCCGCATTGCCAGTTTGCGCGCACCTCGTCCTTGTTTCGCCAATACCCGACGGTAAGCCCCGCAAGATACGCCGCGCCCAGCGCCGTGGTCTCGATGCAATTCGGGCGCTCGATACGCACGCCGGAAATATCCGATTGAAATTGCATCAAAAAGTTGTTGGCGCTGGCGCCGCCGTCCACTTTGAGAGCGGCAAGGCTCATTCCGGATTCATCTTGCATTGCCGAGAGCAGATCGTTCGTCTGATAGGCGAGCGATTCCACCGTTGCCCTGATGAAATGATCTTTGGAAACGCCGCGGGTAAGCCCCACGATGGTGCCGCGCGCGTATTGTTGCCAATACGGCGCGCCGAGCCCCGAAAAAGCCGGCACGATATAGACGCCGCCCGTATCCTCAACGGCGTTGCAATACGCTTCGGACTGGGGCGAGGAACGGATCATACGCATTTCGTCACGCAGCCACTGGATCGCCGCGCCCGCGATGAACACGCTGCCTTCCAGCGCGTAATGCGGTCTTTCGTCGGTTCCGGCGGCAAGGGTGGTGAGCAGTCCGTTCTTTGACAGGATCTTGTTTTCTCCGGTATTCATCAGCATAAAGCCGCCGGTGCCGTATGTGCTCTTCACCGCGCCCGGCTCAAACCCGCACTGCCCGAAAAGCGCCGCCTGCTGATCTCCGGCGGCGCCGGCAATGGGGATCTCCCCACCGAAGCGCGCGGTCGTACCGTAACGGAAACCGGACGGGTGCACCGCCGGCAACATTTCGCGCGGGATATCGAAATAGGCAAGGATCTCGTCGTCCCACGTGAGAGTGCGAATATCGAAAAGCATTGTTCTCGACGCGTTGGTATAGTCGGTGGCGTGCACGGCGCCGTTGGTGAGATTCCAGATCAACCAGGAATCCACCGTGCCGAATTTGATCTCCCCACGCCGCGCGCGCTCACGGGAACCGGGTATATGGTTCAGTATCCACGCGATCTTGCCGGCGGAAAAATACGCGTCGGGGATAAGACCCGTCTTCTCCCGCACCTTGTCGGTCCAGCCCTCGGCTTTCATTTTTTCGATCATATCCGAAGTGCGACGGCACTGCCAAACGATGGCGTTGTAGATCGGTTTGCCGGTGGCGACGTCCCAGAGAATGGTGGTCTCGCGTTGATTGGTGATGCCGATGGCGGCGATCTCCTCGGGCAGCGCGTCGATCTTTTGCATCGCCTCCATGGTCACGCCCATTTGCGTGGACCAGATCTCCATCGGATCGTGTTCCACCCAACCGGCTTTCGGATAGATCTGCCGAAATTCACGCTGCACCGCGCTCTTGACCTCGCCCTTTTTGTCGAAAAGTATCGCGCGCGAACTGGTCGTTCCCTGATCCATTGCGATGATGTATTTTTTGTTTTCCATAGCGCTCCGCCTTTCCGGAAAGTATTGTCCGTATACTATCATTATAACCTTCCCCGATCGAAAATTCAAGTGCCGTTTCGCGCCTCTTGACGAACGCGGTTTTTCCGTTTATAATGATTTTGTAAGCATTTTGCAATTCACAACCGGAGGTATGCCGTATGCCGCAGTTCAAAAACTTCACGTTTCTCTCCGCAAACGGGAAAACGAAAATCAACGTCCGCCGCTTCGATCCCGATGCCGCGCCGCGCGGGATCGTGCAGATCGCCCACGGCGTTGCCGAACATTCCGCGCGGTACGATGAATTTATGACCTTCCTCGCCGCAAACGGTTTCGTCGCGCTTGCCAACGACCATCTCGGACACGGCAAAAGCGTGAACGACGAGAGCGAGAAAGGCTGGTTTGCCGACAAGGGCGGTTGGGATCTTGTGGTCGGCGACGTGAAAAAACTGCACGATATGACGAAAAGCGAATATCCGGACGTTCCCTATATCCTTTTCGGACACAGTATGGGCTCATTTGTGGCGCGAACCTATCTCATTCGCTATCCGAACGATCTGAACGCGGCGGTGATCTGCGGCACGGGACAGCAATCCGCGGCGTTGGTTGGCGCGGGAAAGGCGGCGGCAAAGGCGGTCGCTTTCTGCAAGGGCTCAAAACACCGCTCGAAAATGCTCAACGGTTTGGCGTTCGGCGCATACAACAAGGAGTTTGAGCCGCGGCGCACCGACTGCGATTGGCTTTGCCGCGACGCGGAGATCGTCGATCGCTATATCGCCGATCCCGATTGCGGCTTTACCGCCACCGCCGGGCTTTTCCGCGATATGATGGGCGGGATCGCCTTTATCGGCAAGCGGGAAAATATCGAAAAAATGAACAAGTCCCTGCCCGTTTTCCTCATTTCGGGCGACAAAGACCCCGTGGGAGAAAACGGGAAAGGTCCCGCGCGCGTCGCGGAACTTTGGAAACGCGCCGGAATGCGGGACGTGTGCCTCAAACTTTATCCCGACTGCCGCCACGAACTGATCAACGAACTGAACAAAGCGGAAGTGATGAACGATATCTTGCACTTCATTGAAAACAAAGCCTGTTTAGGCAAAGCCGAAGCATAAGAACGGCTGAAACGGCCGCAATACCCGTTGAACGATAAAACGCATCACGTTTCGGGGGTAAATAGTACTTTTTCGTTCTTTGCTCGCCGCAAAAGGCGTCTTTCGTTTGGAAAGACGCCTTTTTGTGATGGCTCCCGTCTCCGCCGTTTTCAAATCCCGCGTCATCTTTTTTGCCGATATGTCTTGCATTCCATTTTTATTTGTATTATAATCTATACGTGATGTTCATAGATGTTTGATATGAGAAGCACATATCGATATCCAAAGCAACAAGGAGACAGACGGATATGTCGCAAGAAAATCGATTTGCAAAAGCCACTTGGCAGATTATGGAGCAACTCCTGGAAGTGGATAACCTGGAAGACGCGCTGTCGGGCAGTCTTGAAACCATTGTCAATACACTGAACAGTGAAGCGGGCGCCATTTGGTTTCTCGACCCCAAAACCGATCGCCTTTGTCCCCTGTTTCACATCGGACCGGCGGATATCTCCGACATCACGGTGGAAAACGGGCTTGGCATCGAGGGGCTTGTGACCAAAACCGGCAAATCGATCATCGTGGAAGACGCGGCAAACGACGCCCGCTTTGACGGCTCGGTCTTTGACGACAACGGCCTTGTGACGCAGACGATGATCTGCGTGCCGCTCAACAATCTGCACGACGTGATCGGCTGTGTGCAGATCGTCAACAAAAAAGACGGCAAGCACTATGACAAGGAAGAATTGCAGCTGTGTGAACGTATGGCGTCTCTCGCCGCCATCACCATTGAAGAAAAAGGGCTTTTGATCGACTTCAAGGAGAAAAAAGAGACCTTGATCTCGCTCAAAGACGTCATCAAAGAGTTTCCTTCCGGCGACGGCGTGTCACGCGTGCTCAAAGGCATCAACCTTGACATATACAAAAACGAGTTCGTGGTGGTGCTGGGCGAATCGGGCTGCGGCAAATCCACGATGATGAACATCATCGGCGGTATGGACTTTTTGACCGAAGGAACGATTTTGGTGGAAGGCAAGGATTTTTCGCACCCCACCGATGCCGAGCTGACCGCGTTCCGCCGCAAATACGTGGGCTTTATTTTCCAATCCTACAACCTGATGCCCAATTTGACGGCGGAAGAAAACGTACAGTTCATCGCGGATCTGGTCGATGATCCCATGCCCGCCCCGGAGGCTATCGCAAAGGTGGGTTTGGCGCAACGCGCCGGCAATTATCCGAGCCAAATGTCGGGCGGTCAGCAACAGCGCGTTTCCATCGCCCGCGCCATCGTGAAAAAGCCCAAACTGATTTTAGCCGACGAGCCCACGGCGGCGCTTGATTATACCACCAGCATCGAGGTGCTGAAAGTGATCGAGGACATCGTCAAAAATGACGGCAGCACCGTGATGATGATCACGCACAACCCCGAAATCGCCAAAATGGCGGACCGTGTGGTAAAGGTGCGCAACGGCAAGATCGCCAGCATCAAAAAGAATATGCACCCCCTGCACGCCGAAGAATTGGTTTGGTGATCGGCTATGAAAAAAACGCAGCTGAAAGACGGACTTCGCAACATCCGGAAACAAAAAGTTTCGTTTCTTTCCATCGTCATCATCGCGATGCTCGGCGTTACCACGTTTCTCGGTATCGACTATACGGCAACGGGTATGCGCCGCAACGGCTCTTCCCTGTATGAAAAACTGAATTACCGCGACGTCGAGGTGGTTTCCACACTGTTATTGACCAATGAGGATCTTGACAGTTTGCGCGGCGTGGCGGGCGTGACCGACGCGGAACCGGTGCGTTATGCCAATGCGAAGCTCTCCTTTGGGGAGGCACTGGAAGACGTCGACGTCGTGTCGCTGACACAGCGCATCAACCGCGTCGATCTGCGGCAGGGGCGCTTGCCCGCCGCCGAGGGCGAATGCGCCGTGGAGCCGAGCGCGGTCGAAACGCTGGGGCTTTCCGTGGGCGACCGTATCCAAGTGACGGAAGCGGATACCTCCTTTTTGAAAAACGGCGATTTCGTCATCACCGGCATCGTGGCGCATCCGGACCACATCAATTCCGTGGCGACGAAAGTGCCATATGTGATGGTAACGTACGACGCTTTCAACGACGAAACGTTAAACGGCTGTTTTATGCGCGCCGAAACGGTCTTTGACAAACCGGCGGGCATCAACCGTTTTTCCGAAAAATACGACAAACTGACGACCGCGGTGCTGGAAGGAATTGAAGAGATCGCGCCCGCTTGCGTAAAACGGCGACAGGAAAGTTTGCAAAAACAACTCCAAGACGGCTTTGCGCAGTTGGAAACGGCAAAAGCCGCCGTGCGCGACAAGGTGCGCATCCCGTTTGAAGAGACGTTTCCCGCCGACAAGATCAGCGGGCTGATATCGTGGGCAACAGTCCGAGAAGCAGACGTTGAAGATCCCAATGAAACCGCCCGTTATTTTTGGATCACGGAAAATACCCGCGTCGATCTTTCCCATTCGCTGGAAGATTTCTTCGGTTCCATCGTTCGTTCGGAAAGCGTTCCGAAAGAGTTGTTGGTGGCTTTGTACCAAGCCACACAGCACGAAGACGCGCCGAAAACGGGCACGGAATACGACTATGACGCCATTCGCGAAGCGCTGGTTAACGCCGCCGCGCAAGCCGGCGACGGATATCGGCAACTCTCCGAGGGCTGTGCTTTGTGGGACGCCGGTCACGCGCGGTATATTTCCGTCACGCGCGACGGGGGACGTTGGCTGTCGTTTGGCGGAAAGGGCAACTCCAGTTTCGTACAACTTGCCGTTGCAAGCGGTAACTTTGCGAAATTAAAAGCCACCTTTTCCCTGATGTTCGTGTTGGTGGGTGCGCTGGTCATTTTCGCCACGGTGGGCAAAATGGTGGATGAGCAGAGAAATCAGATCGGCACCACCAAAGCATTGGGCTTTTTTAACCGCGAGATCTTCGCGAAATATCTGGGATTCGGAATGAGCGCCACCGCCATCGGCACGGTCATCGGGATCTTTGTGGCGCGTTTCGCGTTGGAGCCCTTTATGCTAAACGGCTTTAACAAATATTATTGGTTCGATCTGTCCGAATCTTCTTTGGTTCTGTCCTCCACGTTGATCGTCTCCGGAGCCGGTCTCCTGCTTTCCGCCGCGGCAGTGTGGCTTGCCTGCACGAAATTGCTGCGGCAACCCGCCGTGGTACTGATGCAACCCAAAACACCGAGCGCCAAAAAGAAAAAATCCGCGGGAAAACGCGTTTTGCCGCTGTATTCCCGCCTGATTTTGATGAATATACGCGCCGACCTCAAACGTGTCATCGTAACGGTGGTCAGTGTGACGGGCTGTTGTGCGTTGGTGGTGATCGGCTTGACCTTGCGCGCATCCGTGAAAGGCAGCGTTACCAGACAATACAGCGAAATCGTTGACTATGACGTCTGCGTGCATTACGATCCCGCCGCGTCGGAAAATACATCAAACGACATACAAACCGTCCTCCAAGAGGCCGGCACGGAATTTACCGCCGTGTACAGTGCGAATGCCGTTTTTCAAATCGACGATCTGCAAAGCGCGGAGCTGTTTTGCGGCGATATCAAAGAGATCAGCGCCTTTCAACATCTGAACGACAGAAATACGGGCGATCCGATCAAACCCACCAATCGCGGCGTACTGTTGCAACGCCGTTTTGCCGAAACGTACGGTCTGGACGAGGGCCACACCTTTGATCTCTCGTTAAACGGCACCAAGACAGCCACCGTGCGTGTGGCGGGCGTATTTGAAAACTTTATCGGCCGTTCGATCGTGATGAGCAACGAATACTTTGAAACGGTATTTGGCGAAACGCCCGTCCCCAACGCTTTCCTTGTGCGCCTCGGCAATGCCGACGCCGACCGACTGCAAAAAGATCTGCAAGCGGTAAACGGCTATGAAAACATCGCCCGCGCCGATAGCGATCGCTCCATCATCGAAACTTCCACCTCGATGATCGACATCGTGGTGATGCTCTTCATCTTTATGGCGGCGGTGATGGCGGGCGTGGTACAGTTGAACCTGACGAACATGTACATTTCTCAAAAGAAACGGGAACTGACCATTATGCGCATCAACGGTTTTACGGTGCGCGAGGTCGTGGGATACGTCTTGCGCGAGACCGTGGTGACCACGGTGGCTGGCATTGTGCTCGGAGTCGGTGCCGGCGCAGGCGTCGCGTATCGCATTATACGCACCCTGGAACAGCCTTTCCTGCAATTTGACCGGCGCGTCAGTATCGTCGCCTGGATCGCGGGCGTCGTCATCACGATTCTCTTTACGACGATCGTCAACGCGATCTGTCTGCGGAAAGTCAAACGCCTGAAACTGATCGATATGGCGTAAAACACACGGGCAAAAGACAAAAACATCTCCGGAGCGAACGGAGAAACAAAATACACTTTACATTACTTTTCAAAGGAGAAAACGAAAATGACCATCAACAAAACGAAAAACGGAACCGAGCTTTTACTTGCCCTTGAAGGACGGCTGGACACGCTGACCGCGCCGGATTTGGAAAAAGAGCTCAAAACGTCTCTTGACGAAGTGACTTCGCTGACACTGGATCTTGATAAGTTGGAATACATTTCTTCCGCGGGTCTTCGCGTACTGCTTTCCGCGCAGAAAACGATGAGTATGCAAGGGGAAATGAAAGTTTGCCACGTGAACGAAACCGTGATGGAAATTTTCGAGGTCACGGGATTTTCGGATATTTTGAACATTGCGTAAATCGACACAATATTTTTGAAAGAGAGGATCTTATGATGAAATCAGCAATCATTACCGTAACCAGCGAAGGAAGCGGCTTCAACGAAGCCCTGATGATGACCGAAGCGCTTGGGACCGAACGCGGACTTGCAAGAAAAAGCCTTTTGCACCTGCGTTTGCTTTCGGAAGAACTCTTCGGTTTGCTGCGCGGCATTGCCGGCAAGGTGGAGGCAAGTTATTGGCTTGAAGTCGAAGAAAAGCGTTTTGAGCTCCATATGAAATCGGACGTCAAACTGACCACGGAAATGCGGGATCAGTTCCTTGCCGCTTCTTCCAGCGGCAAAAACGAGGCGTCGAAAAGTTTTATGGGTAAGATCCGCGTGATGATCGCCAACGTGTTGCTCTCCGCGAAAGAAGCGTTGCCTTACGCGCTCATCAATACCGCCGCCGCATATCCGATGGGCGGAATGGCAGGAGAGAGCGCCTCCGTCTGGTCAATGGCGTTTTACAAAGAAGAGATCCAAAAGCACATCAAAGACAGCGCGGAAGCGTCGGAGGCGTGGGACGAACTGGAAAAATCCATCGTCGCCAACATCGCCGACGACGTCAAGGTCAAGATCGCGGGCAAAAACGTCGAAATCACCGTGTGCAAAGCGTTTTGAGCGCATTGAACATCACTTTTTCAAAGGAGAGTCATTATGACCATCAACAAAACGAAAAACGGAAATGAGCTTCTGCTTTCTCTTGAAGGACGGCTGGACACGCTGACCGCGCCGGAACTGGAAAAAGAATTCGGAGCGTCTCTTGCCGGCGTCACTTCGCTGGTATTGGATTTTGAAAAATTGGAGTACATCTCTTCCGCGGGTCTGCGCGTGCTGCTTTCCGCGCAGAAAGTGATGAACGCGCAAGGGCAAATGAAAGTTTGCCACGTAAACGAAACCGTGATGGAAATTTTCGAGGTCACGGGTTTTTCCGACATTCTGACCATCGAATAAGGGAACGACCGATGAAAGAAAAACTGCGTTCCCTCTTTTATAAACTGCGCGTTCGGCTCACCGCGGACGAAATGTTCCACGAGACGGAGGTGCAGGCAAACCGACTGGGCGCGCTGATCCTTTTGTGCAGCGGCATCATTCTCGTGCTGATCCTCGCACTGACCGCGATGGGCGTGTTTCTTCTGCCGCTCAGTTCGGTTTTTTCGCCCACGATCCAAGCGATCGTGGAGATCATCATACTGCTGATCGTCTGCCACGCCGTGAAATGCGACGCCTGGTGGTTAAAGCACCTTTTGATGATCGGTCTTGTGTTCGTATATGCGCGTCTGGATTGTATGTTGACGCACAAAGCGGCGATCTTAATGGTGTTGCCGGTGGTATTCAGCAGCCGCTATTTTTCGCGACGGCTGACGGTTTTTACGTCGATCCTTTCCACCGTGGTATTCTTCTTTTCCGCCGCGTGGGGCGCCACGCACGGTCTCATCAACCTCAACATCGTCACCTTCCCCGCCGGCACGGTGATGATCGCGACGGGCGGCTTTTTGGGTGAGGCGATCCAAAACGCGGGGGCAAGCGATAAAATGCTTGTGACCAACACCCTGATTTTCGATTATCTGCCCAAGTGGTTGATGTTTTCCATCACGTCGATCATCAGTTGCAACATCGCGCGCCGCGGACGGGAAATGGTGGTCACACAGCACGATAAGGACGTCAAGAGCGCCCGTATCGAATCCGAACTGAATCTTGCCACCCGCATTCAAGCGGATATGCTCCCCAACATCTACCCTGCCTTTCCGGATCGAAAAGAGTTTGACATCTATGCCACGATGGATCCGGCAAAAGAGGTCGGCGGCGATTTTTACGACTTTTTCCTGATTGACCCCGATCATCTCTGTATGGTGATGGCGGACGTGTCGGGCAAGGGTGTTCCCGCGGCGCTCTTTATGATGGCTTCCAAGATCATTCTTGCCAACAATGCGATGATGGGCAAGAGCCCCGCGCAGATCCTTTCCGATACCAACGCCGCGATCTGTTCCAACAACCGCGAGGAGATGTTCGTCACGGTGTGGCTGGGCATATTGGAAATCTCCACGGGCAAATTGACCGCCGCCAACGCCGGGCACGAATATCCCGTTATCAAGCGTTCCGACGGCGGGTTTGAACTCTTCAAAGACAAGCACGGTTTTGTGATCGGCGGTATGAGCGGCGTCCGATACAAGGAATACGAACTGACGCTGACACCGGGATCCAAAATCTTTGTCTACACCGACGGCGTGCCCGAGGCCACCGATTCCGCGGGCAGTATGTTCGGCACCGACGCTATGTTGGCGGCGCTGAACAAAGATCCCGCGGCGGAACCGGAACGAATACTCAAAAACGTGCGGGGCGCCGTTGACGAGTTTGTCAAACAAGCGGAGCAATTTGACGATCTGACGATGCTTTGTATGGAATATAAGGCACTTTCCGATACGGAGCAATAAGATTTTTGAATCGAATGAAAAAACACGCCGCAAACCTTTCGGTTTGCGGCGTGTTTTGTTTATTTTCCGCAATGCGCGGCGATCATCGCGTTGATCTTTTCACGGATCGCGATATGCGCCTTGGCGCTTCTCGGATAGGTATAAAAATCCAAAACGCCTTCCTTGTGCAGGAAATCCAGCACTTTTTCTCTGCCGATGTATTTTTCAAGAGTTTTCAGCGCGCGATAATCGTACATCGCCTCGCCCAGCGCCTCGGCGCGGTTGGACATCAGGCACCCGCCTTTTGTGGGATACACGATGAAACTGTCGCCGCTGTAAAAGCCGCGCCCGCCGGCGGTCTCAAAATAAGGATCCAGTTCCCGCAGGGAGAAGAAAGTATTGTAAAAATTGAAACCCCAGTGAAGAAATCCGTCAACGCCCGCTTCGTAGAGCCCGAAACCGAGCACCCTGGTGCGTTGCAAGGGCATATCGAACATTCTGCCCGTGTAATACGCGTTGTTGGCACCGCAATAATAGACAAATACGTTTTCGGGTTTTCGGCTCCGAAATTCCCTTTCGTACGCTTTGATGGAGGGGACGGGGATATCGACCACGCCCCGCTCGTAAAACGAATAGTTACTCAACGCGTCAAGCGTGGGAAAATCGCCGATCAGACCTTTGACCAAATGATAAAGTTTGGTATAGGTTTCCAAATGATCCTCGTGCGGCTCGTCGGTCAGGTGGAAAAACACTCTTTTTGCCAAACCTTTTTCGGTCAAAAAGCGGCAGAGTTGCGGCAGGAGTGCGGTGAGGAACGCCGCATATTCCGGACAAAGCGAAGAGGTTTCCCAACCGAAAATCCTCTTTTCTCCCTCGGGGGTCGAGGCGATGATCTTCGGACAAGCCTTGCCGCCCCATTGCGTAAAGAGGTGGCTCATCTCGAAATAGCGGATCCCGTGCGCTTCGGCAAAATCCAAAAAGCGGTCGAGTTTGGTAAAATCAAACGTATACGCGCCGTCCTCAAACCGGACGCCGATCAGTTGTGCCGTTCTGCGCTCCCCGCCGACATAGGTGTCCAGCGGAGGGGTGAAAAGCGGCGTATACAGCAGCGTGTTGCCGGAACGCAAAAAGGCATCGAGATAACCGGCGAAGACCTCGTAAAACGCGTCGCCGAAGAGTTCCACGTTGTGCTTTGCCTCGATGGCGTCATAGTGCATCCAGGTGGTGAAATAGAAATCGCTGTCCGCGATCTTTTCGGGGATCACCGTGAGCGCGTATTGCGCCTCGCCAACGTTTTGTCCCTCTTTGTCGAAAATCGTCAGTCGGATCTCGTGTTTGCCGGGCGCGACGTTGTCGGTATCGACCGTAAACCAGAGTGACTGCCATTTTTGCAAAGCGAAAATGAGATACCCCGTATCCACGGGACGGAGCAGTTCCGGATACATTCCTTTATCGACGCCGTAAGAATAATCGTCCACCTGCGGCGGCAGATTGTCGGCGGGCATACACAGTACTTCCCGAACGCGGAGTTTGTCGCCGAAATCGCTTTCGATTTTCAGCGTATATCCAAACACGTGTTGGAAGTTGTCCGCGGGATTATAAACGGCAAGTTGAAAATGCGCCGTTTCGCCCGACAGCACGGTTTTGGCGCTCTCCGTGCCCTGCGGCTCGGTCAGGGGAAAGACTTTTTCAAGCGAATGCAGTGTTTTCAGTGTCAGCATATTCGGCATAACCATTCTCCTTTGATATATGTAGTGTTAAAACGGCGAAAGTTCGTTTTCGTTCAACTTGGCGGCAAGCGCCGCGACGTCGGGGCACACTTCCCGCGCGCCTGCGGCAAAAAGCGCCTCGGCGCTCCGGAAACCGTAAGAAACGAAAATACCGTCCACGCCGGAAGCGGCGGCGGTGGCGACGTCCACTTCGGAATCCCCCACGTACGCGGTGCGCGAAAGGGGAACGCAAAGCGTGCGGCAGATCTCAAAGACGCCGTCCGGCGCGGGCTTGACGGGAACGCCTTCGATCTGTCCCCGCGCAAGATCGAAAAGATCTCCGAAATATCGTTTTGCGAGAGAAATCACGGCACTGTCCTGTTTGTTGGAGAGCACGGCGGTCTTGACGCCGCGCGTGCGCAGGGCGTGAAGGAGGTCCGCCACACCGTTAAACGGGCGCGTTTTCTCGGCAGAGTGCGTGGCATAATAGGCAACATAAGCGTCAAACACGCGGGAAATCGTTTCCTTGTCGGTGCCCTTTTTCACCGCGCGCTCGATCAGTTTGTGCGGTCCGTTGCCGACAAAGCGGCAGATCGCCTCTTTCTCGTGCGTCGGCATTCCGAAAACCCGCAAAGTTTCGTTGACGGCGTCGGTCAGATCGTCCAGGGTGTCAAGCACCGTGCCGTCCATATCAAAGATCACAAGATCATATTTTCTCATTTGCGTTTCCTTTGAAGCGTCCCCGCCTCGATCGCTTCGATCACGTCGGCGATCACGCCGCCGTCGCAATCGCAAAACACGGCGTCGGCAGTCTCTTTAACGATGGGCAAAGCGTTTTGCGGCGCCGCCGAAAGATCGGCTGCAGATAACATCGAGAGATCGTTTTCGTAATCGCCGCAAGCCACGATCTTGCGCGTCGGCATATCGAGATAGCGGCGAAGTTTTTGAAGACCGCTCCCTTTGGAGCCACCGGGCAGTTCGGCTTCCAACATATCCGATGACGAAGTTGTCTGCTCAACGGCGTCGCCGAAACGCTCGGCGATCACCTGCCGCAATGTGACAAGACGCGCGTGATCGGCGCGAAAAACCACCTTGTATAGGTCATCATAGCGCCATTTTTCGATTGGCAGAGTCTCAATAGACCCCGCGTCATAGATCGTCACGTCCTCCACAAGACACCCGACGACCGCCGTCACGCGCAAAGAATACGGCGTGGACGCGCGAATCATAACATCGGGGAAATCCGTGACGACAAGAGACAGTAGTTCCCGCGCGACGTCGGCGGGCATAAACTCCTCCTCGAGTGCTTTGTTTTTTGAAAAATCATAAAGATACGCGCCGTTGGAAAGCACGGCGGGCACGTTGCAAAGCGCGGCCGGCTCGCCGAGCGTTTTGCGCAGATTGAGGTGGACCCGCCCCGTATTGAAGGTAAAAATACCGCCGCCCGCGACAAAGCGCCGCACCGCTTCTATATTGCGCGGAACGGGTTTTACGGCGCGCGAGAGAAAGGTGCCGTCAAGATCGGTCATCAGAATGTATTTGGAAAAATCGCTCATAGGTTTTCCTTTCGGAGCAAGGTCAAAATTTTTTCAAAATCAGGCGGTAACGGTGCGAAAAACGTCATTTTTTCGCCGCTTGTCGGGTGCAGAAAAGAAAGCTCGCCGGCGTGCAGGCATTGCCCGTGAAAGAGCGCGCGGTGGCGCGCCTCAAACGCCGTGCCGTTTCCGCCGTACACGGGATCGCCAAGCAGCGGGTGCCCGAGAGAAGCGAGATGCACGCGGATCTGATGCGTGCGTCCGGTTTCAAGGCGGCAGGAAAGGTACGTAAAGCGGGAAAAACGTTCCAGCACCGTATAGTGCGTCACCGCCTCTCTCCCCTCGCCCGCGCGCGCGATCGCCATTTTTTTGCGGTCTGTCGGGTGGCGGGCGATCGGTTTTGCGATCGTCCCCGCGTCGTCTTTAAGATTTCCGAGTGCCACGGCGCTGTATACCCGACTGACGGTGTGCGTTTTCAGTTGTTCCGAGAGGGAAAGATGCGCCTTATCGTTTTTGGCGACTACCAAAAGCCCGCTGGTGTCCTTGTCGATGCGGTGCACGATCCCCGGTCGCACCACGCCCCCGATGCCGGAAAGCGATGCGCCGCAATGGTAAAGCAGCGCGTTGACCAGCGTGCCGGACGTGTTCCCTGCGGCGGGGTGCACCACCATACCCGCGGGCTTATTGATAACGGCAACGTCGTCGTCTTCAAACACGACGTCAAGCGGGATATTTTCGGGTTGCGCCGCGTCTTCTTCGGGCGGCGGCAGGAGCACTTCAATTTGCTCATATCCCCGCAAGCGGTAGTTTTTTTCGGTGGTTTTTCCATCCACCGTGATCTTCCCCGCAAGGATCAATCGCTCCGCCGCGGCGCGGGAGAGTTCGCTGTTGTCGGAAAGGTATTTATCCAACCGCGCGCCCGCGTCCGATTCCTTTGCCGTAAACCGCAAAATCGTATCCATTATGCAATCTCTTTCGGCGTTTTGTCGCCGTCACCGATGTGCAAAATCAGGTCGATCGCAAAGAGGATCGCCCCCACGCACACCGCCGCGTCCGCGATATTGAACACCCACACCCAAACGGGGATAAAGCAAAAATCAATAAAATCCACGACGAAACCGCGCGCGATGCGGTCGATCATATTGCCGACGCCGCCGCCGATCACCAGCGCGAGCGCAATGCGGGAAAGGCGCGTTTCGGCAAAGCGGAAAAGATAATACCCCACCGCGCCGATCCCGACGACGGAAAGGACGAGAAAGACCCAACGGTGGTTTGCAAGAAGCCCGAAAGCCATTCCCTCGTTTTCCACGTAGGTAAAGTTCAGAACGCGCGGGATCAGCGCGATCGCGTCTCCATAGAGATATGCCGTGATCAGCGCTTTGCTGATCTGATCGACGGCGACGACGCCGAGCGCGATCAGGATCGGGATCCATATCCACATAGGTATCTCCTTTCCGAAAGCGCGGCAAATGCCGAAAACGGCATTTGCCGCGCGATGCTTTATTTTATGAGAGAAAGGACCGAGCGGCAGCGCGGGCAAAGGCATCCGCCCTCGTCATCGTGCCACGCGTCTTTCGTATAGTTCCAGCAACGGTCGCATTTCTCGCCTTCGGCGCTCTCCACAAGGACCGAGACGGGCGCTCCCTCCTCGGTGTAAGCTTCGGCGGGCGCGCTGCCCGTTGAGAGTTCCACCTGCGACACGATCATCACGGTGGGAAGAAGCGCGGCAAATCCGGCAAGGAAGTTCGCCGTGTCCGCGTCGCCCGCAAAGATCGTCACCTTTGCGTCAAGCGATTTGCCGATCCGCTTGTCGGCGCGCGCACCTTCCAGCGCCTTCATCACGGTCTCGCGGAGCGCAAACAGTTTTGCCCAACGCGCGGTGAGCGCCGTATCCGAGAGCGCCGCGTCAAACTGCGGCAACGGGTTGAGAAACACACTCTCGCCGACGTCGCCCGCGGCGCGCGGGATCGCTTGCCAAATCTCCTCGGCGGTAAAGGCGAGGAGCGGCGCGAGCAGGCGCGTCATCGCGTGGATGATCCGATACATCGCGCTTTGCGCGCTACGGCGCGCGGCGGAAGTCGGTGCCTCGGCATAAAGGCGGTCTTTCGTGATATCAATATACAGTTTGGAGAGATCCACCGTGCAAAAATCGTTGATGGCGTGATAGATGATATGGAAGGCGTATTCGTCATACGCGCGGCGACATTCGCCGACAAGATCGTTCATCGCCGACACGATATAGCGGTCGATTTCTTCCATTTTTTCAAAAGGAACAAGATCGCGGTCGGGCTCGAAATCATAAAGATCTGCAAGCAGGAAACGCGCCGTGTTGCGGATCTTGCGATACGCGTCCGAGAGTTGGCGGAAGATGGCGTCCGATGCGCGCACGTCCACCTGATAATCGCTGGAAGCCACCCACAAGCGCACCAGATCCGCGCCGTATTTGGAGATCATCTCTTCGGGCGCGACCGAGTTGCCGAGCGATTTGTGCATCGCTTTGCCCTCTCCGTCCACCACCCAGCCGTGCGTCAGCACGGTTTTGAAGGGTGCGCCCTCGCCTTTCGCGCCCACGGCGGTCAAGAGCGAGGATTGGAACCACCCGCGATACTGATCGGCGCCTTCCAGATACATATCCGCGGGAAACGGCATTTCCTCACCGTCTAACACCACAAAATGGCTCGAACCAGAATCGAACCAACCGTCCAGCGTGTTGGTCTCGATGGTAAATTTACCGCCGCCGCAGTGGGGGCAGGCAAAGCCCTTCGGCAAAATCTCCTCGACGGGCGTTTCGTACCAGGCGTTGGAGCCTTTTGCGGCAAAGAGCGCCGAAACGGCGTTGATGGATTCCTCGTTGCAAACGGGTTTGCCGCAATTCTCACAGTAAAAGACCGGAATCGGCAAGCCCCAGTGCCGCTGACGCGAAATACACCAGTCGGCGCGCTCGCGCACCATGGATTTGATGCGCTCTCCGCCCCATTCGGGGAGCCAGGTCACCGCGTCGCACGCCTTGGCGGCGTCCTCTTTGAAGGCTTCCACCGAGCAGAACCACTGCGGCGTGGCGCGGAAGATGATGGGCGATTTACAGCGCCAGCAGTGCGGATATTCGTGCGAGATCTCCTCGAAAGCGAACAGCGAGCCGCTTTCTTTCATATCGGCAAAGATCGCCTCGTTGGATTCGGCATAATACATTCCCGCGTATTTGCCGGCGTCGGCGGTCTGATAGCCGTGGTCGTCCACGGGGACCACGATCTCCATATTGTAGCGGCGGCAGGTCTGATAGTCCTCCGCGCCAAAGCCCGGTGCCGTATGGACGCAACCGGTGCCGCTGTCCATCGTAACGTAGTCGGCGTTAAGGAGCAAAGATTCCCGATCAAGGAAGGGGTGCTCCGCCGTCATAAACTCGAAATCTTTTCCTTTGAGCGTGGCAAGCACCGCGTAATTTTCCACTTTGCCCATCTGCATCGTGCGATCGAGCAGAGCTTTTGCCACAATGTAGTTTTCTTCGCCCGCGCGCACCACCACGTAGTCCTCCACGGGGTTGAGCGCAATGGCAAGGTTACCCGGAAGTGTCCAGATCGTGGTCGTCCAGATAATGAAATACGTCTTATTCAGATCCGCGATGCCCGCAAGTTTGCCTTGATCGTTCTTGACGCGGAACTTGACGTACACCGAGGTGCAGGGATCGGTCGCGTACTCGATCTCGGCTTCCGCCAGAGCGGTCTCGTCCTTCGGGCACCAATAAACGGGTTTGAGCCCCTTGTAAATATAGCCTTTGCGGTACATTTCGCCGAAGACTTTGACCTCGCGCGCCTCAAACGCGGGGGACATCGTGAGATACGGATGCTCGAAATCGCCGCTGACGCCGAGACGCTTAAATTGTCCCATCTGCACGTCGACGAAATGTTGTGCAAAATCGCGGCACGCCGAACGGAATTCGGGGATCGTCATTTTCTTGCGGTCGATCTTGTTCTTCTTGATAATGGCGCTCTCGATGGGCATACCGTGGTTATCCCAACCGGGCACGTACGGCACGCGATACCCCATCATCGTGCGGGATTTGTTGATGAAATCTTTGAGGATCTTGTTCATCGCCGTGCCCATATGGATATTGCCGTTGGAGAAAGGGGGGCCGTCGTGCAAGACGAAGGTCGGTTTGCCTGCCGCCGCCGTTTGCATTTTCTCGTAAAGCCCCAACTCCTGCCAGTAAGAAAGCATTTCCGGCTCGCGTTTGGGCAGTTCCGCGCGCATCGCGAAAGAAGTCCGCGGTAGATTGAGAGACGCACTGTAATCTTTTGCCATAGTCTTTTGCTCCTGTGATTGCTTATTCAAATATGTTGATCGGCAAGCAGGCGATACCGCCCCTTGCGCGTTTGATCCGAAACGTCGCGCACGGTGAATTTTCCAACGCCGGAGATCACGATGACCGTGCCCGGGACGACGCGATAGTCGCCGCGCTCTTCGGTCTCATAGTCGATCTCGATCTTTCCCGCCGCAAAAAGTTCCTTTGCCCTCTCACGCGAGAGGTGCGCCAGCGCGGCGACCACCGCGTCGGCACGGGGGGAAGGCACCGTGTCGCTGATATGTTTATAGCGTTTTCCGCCGTCAAAATCGGGCGGCAAAGCGATGCGGGATACCCGCACGGCGTCATTTGCCACGCGAGAGAGGTTTTCTTCCAAAAACGCGGCGATCTCCGCGCCGCAAAAGGTGACGGCGCGAAAAGGCGAGAGTAGAGCCACGTCGCCCAACGCGTCGCGCGAGAGCCCCGAATGGAGCAGCGCGCCGAGAAAATCGCGGTGCGAAAGTTCGCGGTAACCGCTCCCTTCGATCGACAAAGAGATCGTACTCTCGGCAAAAGCGTCCGAGAGCGGTTCCGCGCGGCACGGCTCGTCCATATCCGCGAAATACGGCGGGAGACAATACACCCGCTTGCGCTCCGCGGCGGCATATCCGCCCCAAAACAAATATCTTTCCCCTTCGCCCGCAAAGCGGCGCCGGATCAACATCTCCTCACGCGGTGTCAGAAACTTGCCGTATACGATCTCGCCGCGCTCGGCGCGGCGCAAGAGATCCTCGGCGCGCGCGAAAAGCAACGCTTCGCTCTCCTCGATCATCACGTAAAGATCCCCAACAGCACTTGCAGGATCATCAGGAGAAAATACGCCGCGATGAAAGAAACGTCGATCGGAAAATCGCGGAACCACCCGAGGCGGTCGAAAAGCGCGCGGATCGGCGCGATGATCGGCTCGGTGACCATTTGAACGAAAAGCAGAAAGGGGTTATCCTCGCTGATCGGAAACCAGGAAAGAATGGCGCGGAGCAGCATACAGCCTTGTAAGATCAGCAAAAGCGCGCGTCCCGTGCCGATCACGATCGATGCAAACAGCCCCATTTGCCCTCTCTCCTCTCGTCAAATCGTTCTTTGAAAGAGCGTCATTCCTGCTCTTCTTCGCTGTCCTCTTCGTCCTCGCCCACAACTTCACCGCTGCGGGGAGAGAGCACCAACGTGGTTTTGGTGACGCGGCGCAGTTCGCCGCCCAACACGTGTACCGCGCCCAGCAGAAAATCAATAAGGCGCAGTGCTCCTTCGCGTTCCAGAGCGCCGATATCCATCACCACGGTGTAGCCGTCCACAAGTTCGTCGGCGATGGCAGGGCCGTCCTGATAGTTGCGGGGTTTGATGACCTTGACCATATTGACGCCCGCGCCGCTGTTCGCGTTCTTCTTCGCGGGCAGAGCGGCGACCGGCTTTTCCTCTTCATAGTCGTCAAGGATGCCGTCGACGTCTTCTTTTTCATTTTCGTAAAAATCGTTTTCGTAAGAGTCGTCAAACGCGCCGTAATCGGTTTTCGGTTTCTTGGCAAAGGGATTTTTCATCGTATGTATCCTCCGTTTTCAATTTGTTTCGCTTTGAAAAAGTCTGCGCCCCACGCGCACCATATCGGCTCCCGCCGCGACCGCGGCGGTAAAACTTTCCGACATACCCATTGAGAAAAGCGGCTTTTCTTTGATGCCGAGAGCGGAGAAGATCTCTTCCCCGCATTGCCGCACGCCGGCAAAATACGCGGTATACGCGGCGTCACTCTCAAAGCGCGGACCCATCGTCATAAAACCGCAAAGCCGCAGATGCGACATTTGGAGAATCGCGCGGCAAAGCGCGGGGGCGTCTTCCGGAAAGACGCCGGTTTTGGAAGATTCGCGCGCGCCGTTGATCTCCACCAACACGTCGATCACGCGGTCGTGTTCCGCCGCGCGCCGCTCGATCTCGGCGGCAAGCCGCAACGAATCCACCGAATGGATCATATCCACCTTGTCCGCGATATATTTGACCTTGTTTGTTTGCAGTGTACCGATAAAATGCACGCGCGGACGGTATTTGGCGTAGATCGCCTCTCGGTCAAGCAACTGTTGCACGCGGTTTTCGCCCACCTCGTCGATGCCTGCTTCAAGCAGCGCCGTCAATTCTTCCGCGTCGGCGTATTTGACGGCGGCAATCAGGCGCACGTTCTCTTTCTTCGCCTTCTCTGCCGCGCGCCCGATCTCGGCGCGCACCGCCGCCACGTTTTCTCGTATCAGTTCCGTCATTCGGAAACCACCTTGCCTTCGTTTAATCTTCGATTGCCGAACACGATCGTGTCGCCCGTTGCCAAATATCCTTCGCGGTCGTCCGGAAAAACCAAACAAACGCCGTTTTCACGGTACAGAACGTCGATCTCCCGAAAAGCGGCTTTCCCCGCTTGGTCAATAAAGACGCCCTCTTTCCCGTCTTTAGCGCAGATCGCGCTTTCGGGCACCACGATGCCGGAGAGCGTGCGGCGTTCCACCGTGACGTTGACGCGCCGCGCCGATCCGGTCTTTGCGGCATCGGTGCCGCGAAAAACGAGCAACGCGTCGGCGCCGTTCTCGGAGAGCGCGACGCGATCCAACAAAAGCGCGGTGCTTTCTTTACCTATCCGCACGGGATAGGAAGATCCGACCGTAAAGGTGTTGCACTCGTCCGCGGCAAGCGGCACGACCAGATAAAAAACGTCGGAACAGATCAATTTGCCGACCGCGCCCGGCAATACGTTCTCGCCGTCAAGCAACGCGGCGAAACTCTCGGGCGTCAGCGCCGTTGCCGCGGCGGTTCCGAAAAAGGCTTCCCAGCCGTCGATCTCCCGGAAAAACGTTCCCGTGGCGGGCGCGCGTACCGGCATCGGTTCACCCTCAAAACGCACCAGCGCCGTGAGTTGCGCGCGCAAATCGTCCGCATACGCGCGCGCCGCCGCGCGCGCGTCGGTATCGTTCAGGCTCCCCGCGGCAAGAGCGGCGGCAAGAGTTTGCCGATCCGCGTCGTCCGCAAGATCGGACGAAAGCAAAGAGGCATAGGAAAGACGATACCCCGCCTGCCAACCGGTCGGATCGGCAAGCGCCGATTCAAGCGCCTCGATTTTGGCATACAGCGCCGCCGCCTTTTCTCTCTTGCCGCCCTCGCTGTCGCCGTAAACTTCCGCCACCGTGTCGTCCTTTGCGACCGCGGCGCCGTCGGCGCACAAGTACGCGACAGGACCGTCGTTGACGGTCGTCAAGATCTCTTCATCGCGGAAAAGATAGCCGGTACAGCGCACCGTGTCGGTAAAAATATCCTCGCGCGCGCTCACGCGCCGAAGCGACGCGCGACCGCGCGCCGCTTCGACGAAGATCATCGACAAAAGGAGCGTTGCCAAAAGTACCGCAAAAAAGGCGGAAAAAGCCAGCGCGCGACCGCTTTGTCGCTTCGGTACCGCGTCTCTCGGCATATCCCGCCCCTCCTTGATTTTGCAATTTATAGTTTATACATTATACCATATTTTCATCACTCGCGCATAAAGATAGCGCCGTGTTTACAATTTCTTCAAAATTTCGCACTCGTTTGCCGTCATCGACAAACATTCTGCGCACGTAGGGCTTTGCCGAAAACCAAGTGATCTGCCGTTTGGCATAGCGGCGCGTGGCGGTTTTCAGATCTTCGATCGCCGCCTCACGCGTAAGTCTGCCGTCAAGATAAGGGAGCAGTTCCTTGTAACCGATCGCCGCCGCCGCGGTGGCGGAGCGTCGGAAAACGCCCGCCGCGGCAAGGCGGCGCGTTTCCTCTTCAAGACCTGCCGCCAACATCTCCTCCACACGGCGCTCGATGCGCGCGTAAAGCAAATCGCGATTTTGCCAGAAAAGACCGACAACGGCGGCCTTATAGCGCGGTGGAAAATCGAGCGACCGACGATCCCACTCGGATTTGGGGACACCCGTCGACAGATAGATTTCGAGCGCGCGGATCACGCGGCGACGGTTATGCGGATGGATGACGGCGGCGCTTTCCGCGTCTGCCGCCGCGAGGCGCGCGTGGAGCGCCTCCTCGCCTTCTCTCTCCGCAAATGCCGAGAGTTCGGCGTGCATTTCGGGCGACGGAGGCGGCGTTTCCATATCGCCGCCCCGCAAAAAGGCGTCGAGATAGAGCCCCGTTCCCCCGCAAAGGATCGGCAGTTTTCCACGCGATACAATGTCCGAAACGGCGTCGTTTGCCATTTTGACGTAATCGTTTACCGAACAATTCTCCTCCGGCAACAGCACGTCAAAAAGATGGTGCGGCACGCCCTGTCGCTCCGCGGCGGTGGGTTTGGCCGTGCCGATGTCCATACCGCGGTAAAGCTGCATCGAGTCACAGCAAACGATCTCGCCGCCACATCGTTTGGCAAGTTCCACCGCCAGTGCGGTCTTGCCGGAGGCAGTCGGTCCCACCACGGCGAAAATTGCCGGATTTTGCGCGTTTGTCATCACAAATACCCCGAAACGGTATGCAAAAACGGCACTGCGTCGACAGACAAAAATTTCGAAGCGATCGCCGCGCCGTTTCCACTTTTGAAGAAGATCCACCACACGGCAAGCAATACCGCGATCACAACGACCACCGTGACCACGATTTTCAACACCTTGCCGAGCAGACGCAGGGCAAAATAGATCGCCAGCGCGCCGACCAGCGCGGCAAACACCGTACAGGCGATCTTCCATAATATTTCGATCCAAACCATATCTCTCTCCTTGCGGAAAAACCGTTTTTGAGTGTTTTCACCGAACGATACGGTGAAACGTCATTCGATCAGCATCGCGTCGCCGAAGGAAAAGAAACGGTATTCCTTTTCGACCGCCACGCGGTAAGCGTTCAGCATCTTTTCGCGGTCATAAAACGCGGAAACCAACATCAGCAGCGTGCTTTCGGGCAGATGGAAGTTGGTGATGAGCGCGTCGACCGCGCGAAAACGATACCCGGGATAAATGAAAATACCCGTGTCACACGCGAGCGGATGTACCACGCCGGCCTCGTCGGCGGCGCTCTCCAAAGTCCGACAGGAGGTAGTACCCACGGCAATCACCCTGCCGCCCGCCGCGCGGCGGGCGTTGATGAGATCGGCACTCTCCTTTGTCACCGTGATAAACTCGGTATGCATACGGTGCTCGTCCACGCGCTCTTCTTTCACGGGGCGAAAAGTGCCGAGCCCCACGTGGAGCATCACCGGCGCGATCGCCACGCCCTTTTCCTCCACTTTTCGGAGCAGATCTTTTGTAAAATGCAGCCCCGCCGTCGGCGCCGCCGCGGAGCCCTCCTCGCGGGCGTAAACCGTCTGATATCGCGTACCGTCCGCCAACTTCTCGGTGATATAGGGCGGCAGGGGCATAAGACCTATGCGGTGCAAAATGTCATAAACGTTGGCAAAGCGCGCCTCGTCAAAAGAAAAGCGCACCAGGCGGTTGCCCTCTTCCACGATCTCCAAAACTTCCGCCGTCAACATTCCGTCGCCGAACGAGAGGCGCACGCCGGGCTTTACCCGCTTGCCGGGACGCACCAGCGTTTCCCAAACTTTATCTCCGCGCTGACGCAGGAGCAAAAGCTCCACCGCCGCCTCGCTCTTTCCTTCCACACAACCGAAAAGCCGCGCCGGGATCACTTTGGAGTCGTTGATGACCAACACGTCGCCGGGCAGAAGATAATCCAAAATATCATAAAAATGACGGTGCTCGATCTCGCCGCTCGCGCGGTCGATCACCATCAGCTTTGAGCTGTCGCGCGGCTCGGCGGGGTGCTGTGCGATCCGATCTTTCGGAAGATCGTAAAAGAAATCCGCCGTTTTCAGGTCGGTGGGTATCGGTGTGTTGCGGATCGTATTTTCCATAAAAATCCTTTCGAGATCCTTCCCGCGAAATGTTTGGGCAAATCGTTGACAAAGCGGAAAGGTTGTGCTATGATGAAGGGGACGAAAAGTCCGAAAAAACATAATATGAAGATAGAGGCGCACTATGCGACCTCGCGGGGATAGGCGCCGTTGCCGTTTGTATCTCCGACGGGAGCGCACGGTGCCGAAGCGAGCGTCCGCGGCGGGCGTTTTTGCTGGTTTCGCGGCGCATAACCGCGCAACTGTCATCTTTTTTGATGGAGAACTATCTGTATGTTGGGGGTGGAAACCGTGCATTTCTGCTCTTATTATAGTACAACTACGGCCGGTTTTCAACCGCTTTTTTTATTTTCTCCGTTTTTGCACCCACTCTCATTTGCGAAAGAAAGGATTTTTGAGATGAGCAAATTGAAACCCACTGTTTTTGAAGGCGCGGCGACCGCGCTGATCACGCCCTTCGCGAACGGTAAAATTGATTTTGACAGTATGGATCGCCTGATCGACGCGCAGATCGCGGCAGGCATCGACGCGCTGGTCATCGCCGGCACGACCGGAGAGGGCTCTACCCTCTCGCATGAGGAGCACTGCGCGGTGCTCGCGCGCGCGGTCGAAAAAGTCGCGCACCGCGTGCCGGTCATCGCGGGAACGGGCAGCAACGACACCGCGTACGGCATCGAACTCTCGCGCTATGCCTGCGAGGTAGGCTGCGACGCGCTGTTGCTCGTCACGCCCTATTACAACAAGGCGACGCCGAAAGGTCTTGTCCAAAACTTTCTCGCCGTTGCCGACGCGACCGACAAACCGATCGTTCTCTATAACGTTCCCTCCCGCACGGGCGTCAACATTTCTTTGCCGGTTTATAAGGAACTTGCCAAGCACGAGCGTATCGTGGCGGTGAAAGAAGCGTCGGGCAACCTGTCCGCTATTGCCGAACTGATCGCGGAATGCGGCGATGCGCTTGACGTATATTCCGGCAACGACGATCAGATCGTACCGATTATGGCTCTGGGCGGCAAAGGCGTGATCTCGGTCTTCTCCGGTATTATGCCCCGCGAAACGCACGAACTTGCCGCCGCGTGCCTTGCCGGCGATTTCAAAACCGGCGCCGAAATGCAGCTGCGATACCTGAAACTGATGAACGCACTCTTTATGGAAGTCAATCCCGTGCCCGTGAAAGCCGCTTCCGCCTTGATGGGACTTTGCACCGAGGAGATCCGTCTGCCGCTGTGCGAGATGGAAAGCGAGCACCTTGAAAAACTGAAAGCGGTGCTTCGCGCGTACGGTCTTTTGCGCTGAAAACGAACAATTGAAAGGAAGAAAAAATGGCTGATATTTTGCTTTGCGGTTGCGGTGGCAGAATGGGCAAGGCTCTTGCCGCCGCCGCGGCGCGCTCGGGCGACCGGATCGTAGCGGGCGTGGACATAGCGCCGACGGAGGGCGGACCTTTCCCCGTCTATGCCTTTCCCGCCGAGTTTTGCGGCAAAGCCGACGTCGTCGTGGATTTTTCACACCACAGCGCGCTCGGCGCGATATTGCAATACGCACTTACGCACAGAACACCCGCCGTCATCGCCACTACGGGGCACTCGGAAGAGGAACTTGATCTCCTGCGGCGCGCCGCCGAGAAAATACCGATCTTTTATTCGCGCAATATGTCGCTCGGCGTCAACCTGCTCATCTCGCTTTGCCGCCGCGCGGCAAGCACGTTGGGCGAGGATTTTGACGTGGAGATCGTCGAAAAGCATCATAATCAGAAATTAGACGCCCCCAGCGGCACGGCGTTGATGATCGCGGACGCGCTGTCGGAAGGAGAAAATCGTCCGTACGTTTACGACCGCCACGCCGAGCGGCGCGTGCGGGAACGGGGCGAGATCGGGATCCACTCGGTGCGCGGCGGCACGATCGTGGGCGAACACGACGTGATCTTTGCCGGCAAGGACGAGGTGCTGACGCTTTCGCACAGCGCCGCCTCGCGCGAAGTTTTCGCCACCGGCGCATTGCGCGCGGTACACTTTCTCGCGGACAAACCCGCCGGGCTGTACTCGATGCAAGATCTTGTGGATTCGCTTTGAAAATGCGCCCTGCCACTTGACAAACGGCGGGGCGCGTGGTATGATATAGGAAAATCGGGGGTGCTGCTTGGCGGCTGAGACGGACACACGTCCGAACCCTTACACCTGATACGGATAATGCCGTCGTAGGGAAGATGAAATATTTCGTTTCACCGACCGCGCGGAGCATATCCGCGCGGTTTTTTTCGGAGGCACTTTATGAAAGAACAAAAAACGAAAATCTCCAAAACCAAAACTTTGGTAGAGAGCGCGCTTCTTGTCGCCCTTTCCACCGTGCTTGGACTTTTCCCGCTTTTGCAAATGCCCTACGGCGGCTCGGTCACCTTGGCGGCGATGCTGCCGATCTGCATCGCGGCATACCGCCACGGGCTTCTTTGGGGATTTGGATCGGGGCTTGTTTACGGTGTCGTCCAACAACTGCTGGGGCTGAAAAACCTCTCGTATTTCTCCACTTGGCAATCGATCCTTGCCGTCATTTTGCTCGATTATCTCCTTGCTTTTGCGGCGGCGGGGCTTGGCGGCATCTTCCGCAACCGTGTCAAACGGCAAAATGCCGCGCTGTCTCTCGGCGCGCTCACGGCGCTGACGGTACGTTACGTTTTGCATACCGTGTCGGGGGCGACGGTTTGGGCGGGGCTTTCGATCCCCACCGGCGCGGCACTGATTTACTCCGTCATCTACAACGCGACCTATATGATCCCCGAAACACTTGTCACGGTGCTTGCGGCATATTATCTCGGTTCGGTGCTGGACTTCCGCCGCGCATTGCCGGTGCGTATGGCGCAAGGCAACGGGCAATCGCAAAAAAAGGCCGACGCCCTCTTCGCCGCCGCCTGGTTGCTCGTGACGGGTGCGGGCGTTGCCGACGTTGTGCTGCTTGCGGCGCATATCCAAAACGCGGAAGACGGCACCTTTGCTTTTGCCGCGCTTGCCGTTCCTTTTCTCGGCAGTTTCTGGATGGCGATCGCCATCGTCAGCTCCCTCGCGCTGATCGGCGCGTGCGTACTCCTTTTGATCCGACAAAAAATCTTGAAAAAAACGGCGTAATCCCAAAACACGCCGAAAAGGCGGCTCCCCCGATCGGGGGAGCCGCCTTTTTGTTTACCAGTCGGTGGAGATGAATTTCCAACCGCCCTTGATGTAATTTGCCCCCGACCATACCGTGAAAAGGAGCATCAGCGCCACCGTGAAGCACGAGAGCGGATAGATCCCCGCAAGCGGGAAATCGTCGGTGAAAAGACCGATGAGCGCGAAAATGAGGGGCTCGATGAAGAGCGTGCAGATCGACACGATCTGGCACACGGTTTTGATCTTGCCGAGCATATTGGCGGCGACAACCTTGCCGCTTGCGTTGACAAGCACGAGCCGAAGCGAAGTGATGGCAAGTTCGCGGAAGATGACAAGCAATACCGCCGCGAAAAAGACGATCCTGAAAAAGAGAGGATAGGAAACGCCGTACCACGCGGGATTCTGCATTCTGAAAAGGAGTGCCATCATCGTGCCGATCACCATAAACTTGTCGGCGACGGGATCCATAAACTTGCCGAAATTGGTGATGAGGTTGCGCGCGCGGGCGATCTTTCCGTCCAGCATATCGGTCAGCGAGGTAAAGATAAAAAGTACGAGTCCCACACCGTAAGCGATCTGCCACGGAATCAGTGACACGGGCAGCAGCAAAAAGACCGTCATCACAGGGACAAGGCAGAGCCGCCACATCGTCAGTTTGTTGGGTAAATTCATTTTCGTCATTGCGCGCCTCCGTTCAAAATGGCAGTGCCGTACAGGTCATAATCAAGGACTTCCGTAACTTTGACAGCCACGAAAGAGCCGGGCGCCACCCGATATTTGGATTTGAAATATACTTTGCCGTCGATCTCCGGCGCGTCCGCCGCCGAGCGCCCGTAATGTGCCTCGCTGACGGGATCGTATCCTTCGGTCAACACCGTTATGGTCTTTCCTACTTTTTCGGCGTTCGCCGCCGCGTTGATCTCCATTTGCGCCTTCATCAAAATGTCGGCGCGGTCGATCTTCGTTTGCTCCTCGATCTGCTCCGGAAGCCGCGCGGCGGGTGTGCCTTCTTCCGCCGAATAGGGAAAAACGCCGAGTCGGTCAAATTTGGTCTCTTCGGCGAAACGGCACAGTTCCTCGAAATCTTCCTCGGTCTCACCGGGAAAACCGGTGATAAAGGTGGTGCGAAGCACGACGCCCGGTATCTCCCGACGGAGTTTGGCGATCACCCCACGGATCATCGCGCCGTCGCCGTGGCGGTTCATTGCCCGCAGAACTCGGTCGGAAATGTGTTGGAGCGGAATGTCGATATATTTGACCACGCGGTCATTGTCCCGTATCTCGGCGATCAATTCGTCGGTGATCTTGTCGGGATAGCAGTAAAGCAATCGGAACCACGGGATCGAAGTTTCGCGCGTCAAGCGGCGCAAAAGTTCGGCAAGACGGTAGGAACCGTAAAGATCCTCGCCGTAGCGCGTGATGTCCTGCGCCACCAGCGTAAGTTCTTTGACGCCAAGCGCTTCGAGATCCTTTGCTTCTTTTATGAGATCTTCGATGGGACGACTGCGAAAACGGCCGCGGATCATCGGTATGGCGCAATACGTACAGCGATTGTCGCACCCTTCGGCAATTTTCAGATACGCCGCAAATTCCGGCGTGGTAAGTATGCGGTCGCCGCCGAGACGCACCGTGTTTTTATCCTCAAACGAAGCGTATTTCGGGATCTTTTTATCGGAAAGGCGTTTTTCCACGCTCCTCACGGCTTCCACAATGTGATGGATACTGCCCACGCCGAGAAGTGCGTCCACTTCCGGCATTTCGGCAAAAACCTCTTCCCGATACCGTTCGGCAAGACAGCCCGTGACGATGATGGCGCGGAGTTTGGCGTGCTCTTTGAGCCAAGCAATATCCAAAATGTTGTCGATCGCCTCTTTTTTGGCGCTCTCGATAAAAGCGCAGGTGTTGATGACGACGATATCCGCCTCTGTCTCCTCGGGCGTGATCTCGTATCCCGCCGCCGACAATTCGTGCAACATCACTTCGGTGTCCAGTTGATTCTTCGGGCAACCGAGCGATACAAAACCGATCTTCATAGTTCTCGCCTTTCTGTAAACACTACGTATATCATAACACACGAAAAATCGCTTGTCAAGCGCGTGAGCGCGCGTGGGCGCGACTTTTGAGGACGGCGGCGCGATCGCCGCCGCGCGGGGCGGGCTTGACGGGAAAACGGGGAGAGGCAATGTCGGCAAAAACACGTTTCCGCATACGGACAAGATATCTTTTATGGCTGCTTTTCTCGGCGGGGTTTTTGATTTTGCCCCTGCCGCTTGCCGCATCGCTGCCACTCTTTCCCGCCGCCGTATCGTTGATCGCCTTTGTGCTTGTCTTTCTTGCCTTTCGCCTGCCGCCACTGCTCGTCAGCGCGAAAAAGGCGGCGGACGGTGCGCGTTTTTCGCGCTTTTCTCTGCTTTTCGTATTGCTTTTCGATCTCGCTTACGCCGCCTTTCGTCTTCTTCTCGGCGTGCGCACGCGCTCTCTCTGGTTTTGCGCCGAAGCGGTCTATTACGCCGTACAGGCGGCGTTTCGCACGGGACTTGCGGAAGATGAGCGCGCCGCGCGAGGAAAAGAAGAACCCGCGGGCGCCGCGCTCCTTGCGTGGCAAACGTACAGACAAGGCGGCGAAATTCTCTTTTTCCTCTCGACCGTGATGGGCGGCATCGTGATCCTTGTATTGCGGGAAGAGCGCACGCACCCGTATCCGAACGCCGTCGTCATCGCCGCCGTGCTGTGGGCGGCAACGCGCGCGTTTTTGACGCTCTTCTCGCTCCTGCGTTTGGGCAAAAAGGGGCATACCGTGCTCTCTTTTTCCAAACTTCTCTCCTTTGACACCACGCTCCTCTCGCTTTTCTCCCTGCAAGTCACGCTGCTTTCCCGCTTTGGCGCGGGGGTGCGCCATCGGCAAACCCTCAATCTTCTGTGCGGCGGCGCCGTGGTTTTTCTCTCGCTTCTCCTCAGCGTAACATCGCGCATACGCGGCGCCTCGATGGTGCGGCGCATATCGGGCAAGTGTGCCGAAACGAAAAAGGAATCCCACAGCGGGGATCCCTTTAACTGATCGAGATCGCACGGCGCGCGTCAGGCGCGGGGCACGAAACCGAGTTTTTTCTGCACTTTGGAAAGCGTGCGGCGCGCGACGTACGCCGCCTCGTCCGCTCCCTTTTTCATCTGCGCTTCGAGATAGGCCTTGTCGGCAAGCAGTTCGCCGAAGCGCGTGCGCACGGGGGTGAGCGCGTCGGCGGTCACTTCCCCGACGGCGGCTTTGAAATCGCCGTACCCTTTCCCCGCAAACTCGCGCTCGATCTCTTCCATCGTCTTACCCGTAAAGCAGGCGTAGATCGTCATCAAGTTGTTGATGCCGTCCTTGCCCTCGGCAAAGCGAACCACCGTGTCGGAGTCGGTCACGGCGCGGCGGAATTTGCGAATGATCGTGTCGCGATCGTCCAGAATATACACCACCGCATTGGGGTTTTCGTCGGATTTGCTCATCTTTTTGGCGGGCTCGGCAAGCGACATAATCTTTTTGCCGTTCTCCGCGATCATCGGCTGCGGCACGGTAAACGTGCCGGGGAAAACCTGATTGAAGCGCTCGGCAACGTCGCGGCAGAGTTCGACGTGCTGTTTTTGATCCACGCCGACCGGCACGACGTCAGTCTGATAAAGCAGAATGTCGGAAGCCATCAGCACGGGATAAGTGAAAAGCCCGGCGTTGATATTGTCGGCGTGCCTCGCGCTCTTGTCCTTGAACTGCGTCATACGGGAAAGCTCCCCGAACATCGTAAAACAGTTGAGAATCCACGCAAGTTCCGCGTGCGCGGGGACGTGAGACTGCACGTAGAGTGTATTCTTGTCGGGATCAAGCCCGCACGCGATGTAGAGCGCCAGCGTCTCGAACGTGCGGCGGCGCAATTCCGCGGGCTCTTGCCGCACGGTGATCGCGTGTTCGTCCACCACACAATAAAAGCACTTATAGGCTTCGCTGTACGCGGAAAAATTCCGCAGAGCGCCGAGATAGTTGCCGATGGTGAGATTGCCGCTGGGCTGAACGCCCGAAAAACACACTTTTTGATCGTTGAGCATCGTATCATTCCTTTCGGGCAAGCCGTGCGCGAAGCAATTTGCCGAGCCGCGCGATGCCCTCTTTGATATTGTCGTCTGTGGGGGTGGAATAATTGAGCCGGAACGAGCAACAGGGCTTTTCCGGCCACGCCGAAAAGGTGTTTCCCGGCACCACCGCCACTTTTTCCCGCATTGCCGCCGCCGCGAAATCCAGCGCGTCCTCTCCCTTGGGCATCGTGCAATACAGGAAAAGTCCCCCTTCGGGGTGCGTTACCTCGATTTCGGCGGGAAAATGACGGGCGATCTCTTCCGACATCAACGCACACTTGCGCCGATAGATCGCTTGGATATCCCGAATGTGCCCGTCAAGATCGCACTCGGTCATATAGCGGTAGCAAAGCATCTGAAAGAAAAGATTGCTGTGCACGTCTTCGCACTGCTTGCCGGTCGCCATTTTTGTCATCAGCGGCGCGGGCGCCGACACGAAACCGACGCGCATACCCGCCGAGAGGATCTTGGAAAACGAAGAACAGTATATGACATTTCCCTCGGTATCCATACTTTTGATGGTGGGAATATCTTTACCGGCAAAACGCAACTCGCCGTAAGGATCGTCCTCCAAAATGATGAGGCCGCGCCGTTGGGCGATTTCCAGAACCCGGCGGCGCTTTTCAAGACTCATCGTGCGACCGCTCGGATTTTGAAAATTGGGGATCAGATAAAGCAGTTTCACGCGCGGATCGGCGTCAAGCGCCGCTTCAAGCGCCGCGGGCGAGAGCCCGTCCTCCTCGGTCTCGATCCCGCACGGGATCGCGCCCAGCGACCGGAAAGCGTTGAGCGCGCCGATAAAGGTCGGCTCCTCCGAAAGCACCGTATCGCCGCGATTGCACAGTACGCGCGCGGCAAGTTCAATGCCCTGTTGTCCCCCCGAAACGATCATCACTTCATCGTCAAAGGCGTCGCCCCGCGCGCGGGACTTTCCGATGCCGCGCCGCGCAAGGAGCCACTCCGAGAGCGCCGCGCGAAGCGGCGCATACCCTTCGGTGATGCCGTATTGCAGGGCGGCGGCACTCTCGTGCGCGAAAATATCGGCGGCAAGGCGGGAAAGTTCCTGTGCCGGAAAAGACTCCGCGGCGGGATTCCCCGCCGCAAAAGAGATCATATCGGGGTCCGAGAGACTTTTGAAGATCTCACGAATGGCGGAGGGTTTGAGCGCCGCCATATTTTCCGAAAAACGGTATTCCATAAAATCAGCGCAAAACCACCTTGCGGTAGTTTTTCTTACCGCGCCGCAAAAGTTTCCCTTCGGCAAACTCCGACGCCGCAAAGACTTTTTTCACATCGGTCACCTTTTCGCCGTCCACCGTGGCGCCGCCCTGTTCCACCGTGCGGCGCGCCTCGGATTTGGAGGCGACAAGCCCGCTTTTCGCAAACAGCGAAAGCACGTCGATCACGCCGTCGGTAAAGTCGGCGGCGGAAAGTTCCACCACCGGCGCGTCGGCGCTGTCTCCCGCGCCGAAAAGGGCGCGCGCGGCGTCTTCGGCTTTTTTCGCCTCTTCTTCGCCGTGCACGAGTTTGGTCAGTTCAAACGCGAGAATTTCTTTGGCACGGTTGAGCTGCTCGCCCTGCCACTTGTCCATCTCGTTGATCTCGTCCAGCGGCAAAAACGTCAGCATACGAATGCATTTGAGCACGTCGGCGTCTCCGACGTTGCGCCAATATTGATAAAAATCGAAAGGCGACGTCTTGTTCGGATCCAGCCACACGGCGCCATTTGCCGTTTTTCCCATTTTTTTGCCCTCGGAGTTGAGAAGCAAGGTGATGGTCATCGCATAGGCGTCTTTGCCGAGTTTCTTGCGGATCAGTTCGGTGCCGCCCAGCATATTCGACCACTGGTCGTCCCCGCCGAACTGCATATTGCAACCGTACTTTTGGTAGAGGTAGTAAAAGTCGTAGGACTGCATAATCATATAGTTGAATTCCAGGAACGAGAGCCCTTTTTCCATGCGCTGTTTGTAGCACTCCGCCGCCAGCATTTTGTTGACCGAAAAACAGGCGCCCACTTCGCGCAGCAGCGAAACGTAATTGAGATCAAGCAGCCAGTCGGCATTGTTGACCATCAGGGCTTTGCCCTCGCCGAAGTCGATAAAGCGTTCCATTTGGCGCTTGAAACATTCGCAGTTATGGCGTATGGTCTCGGGCGTCATCACGGCGCGCAGGTCGCTCCTGCCCGAAGGGTCTCCGATATGTCCCGTGCCGCCGCCCACCAACACGATGGGGCGGTTGCCCGCCATTTGCAGCCGTTTCATCAGGCAAAGCGCCATAAAGTGTCCCACGTGAAGCGAATCCGCCGTCGGATCGAACCCGATATAAAAGGTGGCTTTGCCGTTGTTGACGAGTTCCCGAATTTCACTTTCATCGGTCACCTGCGCGATCAGCCCGCGCGCCACCAATTCTTCATAGATTTGCATATTGCAAGAGCTCCTTGTGTCTTATTTGATCGAAAGTAATTGTCTGCCGAGATCGACGGTGTAGCGCAGCCACGTGGGACGCAGTTCGTCGGGAATCCCCAAAACGCACGCCTCATAGGCAAAATCGTTTTCGTATCCGATCTCTTTGAGCGCGCGCACCACGTCTGCCCAATTCACGTCGCCGAAATAGGGGAAAAGGTGCTCGTCCGCGCCTTTGAGAGCGTGGTTGTCGTTGATGTGCGTGCAATAGAGGTGTTTCTTGCCGATGGCGCGCACGGCGGCGGCGGGATTGATGCCGCTGATGTTGGCGTGCCCGGTATCCAGGCAAATGCCCACCGCGGGATCGTTGATGGTCTCCACCAAGTCGATCAGTTCATAAATGTCGCCGCCGCAATATCTGCGGTGTTTGCGACCGAAATCCACCATATTTTCCACGGCAAGGCAGATACCCGCCTTCTTTGCCGCCTCGATGTAAGGCGCGAGATACGCGATGCAGGCGTCGCGGTTCTCTTTCTCCGAATACAGCGGCAGCCGCGAGAGGTTGTAAGGGTGCATCACCATATATTTCGCACCGAGCCGACGCGCCGCCTCGATACAGCGGAAGAGCATCTCGAAATGCTCCTCGCGGCGAGGATAGGAAAGATCGTCCCATTGCGTGCCCGCCAGCACGTCTCCGTGCGTTTGATGGACGGGAAGCCCCGCCTCCTCGGCGGCGGCGCAAAGCTCATCCACGCCCTTTTCCCAATCGTCCCGCAAAAGATAGCGTTTGTCGGAGCAATATTGCCACAAGCCGACGTCCAGCGCGTCAAAACCCGCGTCTCTCATTTCGGTAAAACTTTCTCTTGCGGTCATAAAAGAACCGTCGGAACGAATATAAGCGATACCGTGTGAAGCGGAAAGATACATAAAAACCCCCTTCTTTGCCTTTCGGCAAGATGTATTCATACATAATCAGTATACCATTTTTTTCTATGGATTGCAAGCGTTTTCCGGAAAAATCAACCGCTCCGAAATCTTTTCCGTTCTCTTGACTTTTGTCCGTAAATGGGTTACAATATTCTTGTAAGTGAGGTGACGTATATGGATAATCAGGAAAACGAAGTTGAGATCTACACTCTCCAAGACGAAGAGGGCACGGAACACGAGTTTGAGTTGATCGGCACTTGCGAAAAAAACGGCGTTCGCTATTACGCTCTGATCCCCGCCGAGGAGAACGACAAAGACGATGAGTTCTGCGAATATGTGATCCTCAAAGGCGTTCCGGAAGACGACGGGAGCGAAAGCCTCGTTTCGATCGACGACGACGATGAATTTGACGACGTCGCCGACTATTTCGACGACCTCTTCTCGGAAGATATCGACTACGACGCGAAACCAGAAAAGAAAAACTGATCTTCCTCCTGCGCTGTGCGTGATCGACCGACGGCGGAGCCGACACGAAGATTCAAGGGATCCGGATCGTCCGGTGATGGTTTGCAGACCTCCCTTTCCCGCACCGATCGACTTGTCTCGGGCGGGGTTAAAGGACGTTGGGAGCAGTAAAGTCACCGGCAGGATCCCGCCTTGCCATGCAGGGTTCTGATGCTCGGCGACACGGCAGGGCGGGTTTTTCGGGAGATCTTTTTCTTTTCGGCGAAAATTTTATTTTGAAGGAGACAAAAATGGGCATCATTCGTGCAACACTCAGCGCCGTCGGCGGCGGTTTTGCCGACTCTTGGGAAGAAGTGCTTGAAGCCGACAATATGAGCGATACGACGGTCTTTACGAAAGGCGTGAAAGTACGCCCCAACGACCGCCGCAACCACAACAAAAAAGGAACCGAAGACACCATTTCAAACGGCTCGATCATTCACGTGTACGACAACCAGTTTATGTTGCTCGTGGACGGCGGCAAAGTGGTGGATTTCACCGCCGAGCCGGGATATTATAAAGTGGATAACTCCTCGATGCCCTCGCTTTTCGCGGGACAGTTCGGGGCGTCGATCGCGGAAACTTTCCGCCGCGTCAAGTTCGGCGGCGTGCCTTCTTCCAAACAGCAGGCGTTTTTCATCAATTTGCAAGAGATCAAAGGCATCAAATTCGGCACGCGCACGCCGGTCAACTATTTCGATAACTTCTACAACGCGGAACTGTTCCTGCGCGCGTTCGGTACATATTCCATCAAGATCACCGATCCGCTGAAATTTTACGCCGAAGCGATCCCGCGCAACAAAGAGCGCGTGGACATCACCGAGATCAACGAGCAGTATCTCTCCGAATTTCTCGAAGCCCTGCAAGCGGCGATCAACCAAATGTCCGCCGACAATATCCGCATCTCGCAAGTCGTCAGCAAAGCGCGCGAACTCTCGCGCTATATGGCGACGGAACTGGATGCGGAGTGGAACGAGCGGCGCGGGTTTGAAGTCGCCTCCGTGGGCATTGCCAGCGTTTCTTACGACGAAGAATCGAGAAAACTTATCAATATGCGCAACCAAGGCGCGATGCTCGGCGACGCCGCGGTGCGCGAAGGATACGTGCAGGGCGCGATCGCGCGCGGTATGGAAGCGGCGGGCGGTAATTCCGCCGGCGCCACCGCCGCCTTTATGGGTATGGGATTTGGTATGAACGCGACGGGCGCCGCTTCCTTTTCCGAGACCAACCGCCGCCAGATGGAGGCACAGGAAAAGGCGAGAGCACAAGCGGCGGCAAGCGCCGCGGCGGCGAACTCCTGGACTTGCGCGTGCGGCAAAGTGAACACCGGAAAATTCTGCGCCGAATGCGGCGCGAAAAAGCCCGAGGCGCCGGGAGAATGGACTTGCCCCGACTGCGGCAAAGCGAACACGGGCAAATTTTGCGCCGAGTGCGGCACGAAAAAGCCCGAAACGCCGGGCAAATGGTTCTGCCCCGATTGCGGCACCGAAAACGACGGCAAATTCTGCCGGAACTGCGGCAGGAAGAAGGATTGACCGATGCCGGTACAAAGCGCCACCACCTACGCGTGTCCCAACTGCTCGGCAGGGCTGCTTTTTCAACCTGACAAGCAAAAATTCTGTTGTGAGTTTTGCCTTTCGGAGTTCACCGAAGCGGAACTGAACGCCACCGAGACCGCGCGCGCCGCCGAAGAGGCGGCAAGCGCGGCCGCGGAAGCGGCGGCGGAAGCGGGCGAAGTGCCGGACGAGGAGTTTTGCGCGCAGATGGGCGAATACCATTGCGCCGCGTGCGGCGCCGACATCGTCGCCGACGAGACTACCGCCGCCACCGAGTGCCCCTATTGCCACAACCCCATCATCTTGGGCGGAAAACTGGCGGGGCAGATGCGCCCGCACAAGGTGATCCCCTTTCAATTTGACCGCGAGGGCGCAAAGGAGAAACTGCGTCTTTTTATGAAAAAGAAGTGGTTTGTGCCGCGCGATTTCGTCGCGCCCGAACAACTGGAACATATCGCCGGCGTCTATTATCCCTTTTGGTGCACCGACGCCGACACACGCGCCTCGATGACGGCGCGCGCCACGCGCGTGCGCTCCTGGCGGGCGGGTGATTATCGCTATACCGAAACCTCGCGCTTTCACATCGTGCGCGGCGGCGACATTCATTTTGAGGATATCGTCACGCCCGCGCTCACCGAAGAGGACAAAGAGATGCTCTCGGGCATTCTCCCCTATCCCTCCGATTCCCTGCAAGATTTCTCTATGCCCTATCTTGCGGGCTTTCTTGCCAAAAAGCGCGATATTGAAAAAGAAGCCGTACGCGAAGCGGTACGCGCGCGTATGGTAAAATACGCGGGGCAATTGCTGACGCGCACCATCGGCGCCTACACCACCGTATCGCCCGGCGCGTCGCGCCTTCTCGTGGATCGGATCCACTGGGATTATACGCTGATGCCGATCTACATCCTCACCTACAAGCACGGCAAGCGTTCCTACACGTACGCCATCAACGGCTACACGGGGAAAGTGTGGGGAGCGCTTCCGGTGAGCGGCAGAAAACTCGGCGTTTTCGGCGGTATACTCGGCGCGCTTGCTGGCGCGCTCGTCGCCGCCCTGATCCTGCTCGTTTAAGGGGGAAACGGTATGCGAAAAACGCTGTTTTTGCTGTTTTCTCTTTTGCTGTTTGCTCTCCTGCTCTTACCCGCGGCGGCGAAAAATACCGCCGTCATCGACAAGGCGGGGCTCCTTACGGCAGACGAGGAGACAGCGCTCCAAAACACGCTTCTCTCCCCCAAAGAAGACACGCTCTTTTTTGTGGTGACCGGCTACGGCGACGAAGCGCCGACGAACAGAGAAATCATCTCGCTTTGCGGCTTTTCCAAAGAGGATCCCGCCGTCATTCTCGCGGTGCGGCGTTCCGGCGGCGAGTATTTTTACGATCTTTACACTTTCGGCGCCGCCGACAAATGGTTTACAAACGGCGACGTTGACGATCTGTTGGACGACACCGCCGTTTACGGCAACCTGAAAAACGGGCGCGTCTTTGACGGCTCCGCCGCCTTTTTGCGCCTCGCCAACTCCATTTGCATCAACGGCGAAAAACGCCTTGCCGAGAAAGAGGCAAAAAAAGAAGCGGGAAGACCGCTTCGCGCCGTTCTCTTCGGCATTCTCTCCGCGGCGGCGATCGGCGGCGGCGCGACGCTCGGCATCTTTCTCTTTTACCGCCGCAAGATACACGGTGAGATCTACCCGCTCGATCGGTATGCCAAACTGAATCTTACCGTATCCAAAGATATTTTCGTGGGGCGCACCGTCACGCGCGTGCGGGTGCAGTCTTCCTCGTCTTCGGGCGGTTCGTCGGGCGGATTTTCCGGCGGACACCGCGGCGGCAGATAAAAAAAGGCGGCTGTGCCGCCTTTTTTAATCTTATTTTTCTTCTTCGTTCAGTTTGGCGCCGCAGGCGGGGCAAGTCATATCCGCCGCGTCCACCGTGTCGTCAAAACAAATGGTCTCGCCGCATTTGGGGCACTCAACCTCGTAGGTTTCGTCGTTGCAATCACAGTCAAGATCGCAGTTGTCGCAATCGCCGTCGCACTCGTCGTCATCGTCTGCTCCCGCGAGATACTCCTCGACGTCGCCGAGGTCCTCGTCAAGCTCCTCTGCGTAATCGTTCAGTTCTTCCACGTCGCGGTCCAGGTCGTCCACTTTCTCGGCAAGCGCGTCGACAAGGTCGATCAGCGCCGCGATCAGTTTGCCCTCGTTGGTCTCGCGGTCATAGGCAAGCCCGTCGGCAAGACCTTTGAGGTACGCGGTTTTTTCTTTCATCGTGGCCATTTTTTGCTCCTTTCTCTTATGCGCGGGAGAGATATTCTCCTGTGCGGGTATCGATCTTCAACACGTCGCCCTCGTTGATGAAGAGCGGCACTTTGATCTCGGCGCCGGTCTCCAACGTGGCGGGTTTTAAGGTGTTGGTCGCGGTGTTGCCGGCAAAACCGGGATCGGTCTTCGCCACGGCAAGTTCCACGAAAGTGGGAGGCTCCACGCCGAACACGTTGCCCTTATAAGAAACGATTTTGCAGATCATTTCTTCTTTGACAAATTTGAAACTGTCGGGCAGTTTATCGCCGTTGAGCGGCAACATATCGTAAGTTTCCATATCCATAAAGTAATACAGATCGCCGTCGCTGTACGAATATTGCATATCTTTGCGCTCGATATACGCGCTGTCGAATTTATCGGTGGGGTTGAAAGTTTTTTCGATCACCGCGCCCGTGATGACGTTTTTCAGTTTGGTGCGCACGAACGCCGCGCCCTTGCCGGGTTTCACGTGTTGAAATTCCACCACTTGCAAAACGTTGCCCTGACCGTCGTCAAAGGTGATGCCGTTTTTGAAATCGCCTGCCACTACCATAAATTTTTCCTCCGAAAATGAAAATCCGCACCATTTTGTGCGCTTCTGTAAAAGTTATACTTTATTTTACACGATTTTTTCGTTTTTTGCAAGTGCTTTTTGTAATTTTGCGGAATTTTCGGAGAAAAATTCCAAGAGTTGCGGCACGGACTTGACAAAAACGAAAAATAATGTATAATATATTCTGTATCACTATCCGGTAAATTATTGAGGTGGAATTATGAAGTTCATTCACATCGGCTTCGGCAATATGGTGGCGCTTGATCGCATTGTGGCGCTGGTCAGCCCCGATTCCGCGCCGATCAAACGGCTGATCCAAGACGCAAAGGACGAAGGCCGCACCATTGACGTCACCTGCGGCAGACGCACCCGCGCCGTCATCATCACCGACAGCGAACACGTGATCCTTTCCGCCATTCAGGCGGAGACCATCGCCAACCGTTTGGAAAACGACGATCTGGACGAGGACGATGCGGAAGGGGAGGAAGACTGATGCTGCAAAAACCCGCCAAAGGTCTGATGATCGTGGTTTCCGGTCCCGCCGGCAGCGGCAAAGGGACGGTGCTTGCCGATCTGCGACGCGACAAGGCGTTTGCTTATTCGGTCTCCGCGACCACCCGCGCGCCGCGCCCCGGAGAAGTGGACGGCGAGCATTATTATTTTCTCACGCGTGAGGAGTTTGAAAAAAAGATCGCGCGCGGGGAGATGCTGGAGTACACCGAGTATTGCGGCAATCTTTACGGCACGCCGAAAAAAGAGGCGGAGCGCGTGATCGAGAGCGGCAAACATCTCTTACTTGAAATTGAAGTGCAGGGCGCGAAAAACATCAAACGCGCGTTTCCGCACGCCGTGACCGTTATGCTGCTTCCCCCCTCGTTTGCCGTGCAGGAACAGCGCTTGCGCGACCGCGGTACCGAAAGCGAAGAACGCATTCTCGGACGGCTGGAACGCACGAAAGAAGAACTGCAAGACCTCTCCGATTATGATTATATCGTCCTCAATCCCGACGGCGGGATCGCGGACGCCACGGCACAGATCCGCGCCATCGTCAAAGCCGCGGAAAGCGCCGCGGAGCGATTTCCCGACCTTGCCAAGCATTATTTTGAAAACTGATTTTGAAGACGCCCGAACGGCGAAAAGGAGTTTTTTATGATGATCTATCCCACGATTTCCGAACTGACCAAAGACAAGTTCAACCGCTATCAACTGGCGATCGCCACCGCAAAATGCGCGCGCATCATTACCGACGAATACGTGAAACAGCGCACCGCCGCCGAAAGCGCCCTGACCGGCAACAAAGACAGCGGATCGAGCATTGCCTCGCTCATTGACCCCAAACTTGCCAACGAAAAAGCCGTCAAGAACGCCATCGACGGTATTTACGACGGCGATTACGTCATCGTGGATTCTCCCGAAGAACCCGAAAACGACGAGGAAGACTGATTTTTCCCGAAAAGAAAGGAGAGAGCGCCGTGCAAGAGCGATACGTAAAAGTCCGATTGCTGGATGCTCCCTTTTTTCTCGATAAAGAATACGATTACAGCGTGCCGCGCGAACTCTCGCAAGTTTTGCGACCGGGCAGTTTTGTCACCGTTCCGTTCGGCGGGGGCAACCGCCCGCGTATGGCTCTCGTCACGAAAGAGAGCGAGGGCGCGCCCCTGACGGCAATCAAACCGATCCGATCGGTCTCAACGCCCCGCATTTCTCTCGACGAGGAAATGTTGGGGCTTGTCTGCTTTTTGCGGGAGCACGCGCTTGCCACCACGGGGGACGCGGTACACGCGATGATCCCCGCGGGCGCGCTTTCCTCGCTTGCCGAGCGCTACCGCGCGACGGGGAAAAGCGTAGACGACGTGCGCCGCCTTTCCGCGGAAGAAACGATGATGCTCGCCTTTCTGCGCGGCGTCGACGACGCCGGAACGGCGACACTGCGCTCCCGCTTCGGCGCGAAAGCCGAAGAAATGGCGGCACGCCTTTGCCGTCTCGGCCTTGCCGCGCGGGAACTTGCGGAAAAGCCCTCGATGGCGGAAAAAGAGCGCTTGACCTATTCTCTCGCGCTCCCCCCCGCGCGCGCCGAAGCCTTGCTTTCGGGCGCGGAAAAGCCGCGACTCGGTGAAAAACAACGGCTTTTCCTTTCTCTGCTCTTGTCGGGTGACAAGGAGGACAGCGCGTTGAAAAGCGCCGGCGTCACACGCGCGCAGATCAAAGCGTTTGCGGACAAGGGCTGGCTGACCGAGCGCCGCGAGAGCGTGCCGCGCTCTCCTTTTTCCGCCGACGCGTATGCGCGACAGCCGCTCCCGCAACTCAGTGAAGAACAACAGGAAGTTTTTGACAAGATCGAAACTCTTGCCGCCGACGGCGCGGCGCACGCGGTGCTCTTGCACGGCGTGACGGGCAGCGGCAAAACCGCCGTGATGCTCTCGGAGATCGACCGAATGCTTTCGCGCGGGCGCGGCGTGATCGTCCTTCTCCCCGAGATCGCGCTGACGCCGCAGACGCTTGCGGTGTTCTGCTCGCGCTTCGGAGACCGCGTGGCGGTGCTCCACTCGGCGCTCTCGGCGGGCGAGCGCACCGATACTTACCGCAAAATCAAAGACGGCACCGCCGACGTCGTCATCGGCACGCGCTCCGCCGTTTTTGCACCGGTGAAAAATCTCGGACTCATCGTGATCGACGAGGAGCACGAAAGCACCTATAAATCGGATATGAACCCGAAATATCACGCCCGCGACGTGGCGCGCTATCGCGCGGCGTATCATAAAGCGATCCTACTTCTTTCTTCCGCCACGCCCTCTCTTGAAAGTTATAAACGGGCATTGGAGGGCAGATACACGCTCCTTTCGCTCCGACATCGCTTCGTCGGCGCGCGGCTCCCGGAAGTGGAGGTGGCGGACATGCGCACCGAAGCCGGCGCGGGCAACCTTTCCCCGCTCGGCGCGAAACTGACCGCGCGACTTTCCGAAAACCTGAAAAGAGGCGATCAGGCGATCCTCTTTCTCAATCGGCGCGGGTATAACCATACTATCTCCTGCCGCAGCTGCGGCAAACCGCTTTCCTGCCCCGCGTGCAGCGTTTCGCTGACCTATCACACCAAAAAAGGCACGTATAAAGAGGGGTATCTTCTCTGTCATATCTGCGGCAGGAAACTGCCTCTGCCCGAAAAATGCCCCTCGTGCGGATCGCCGCATCTCGCGCGGCTCGGTTACGGTACCCAGCGGGTGGAGGAAGAACTCTCCTCGCTTTTCCCCGCCTCGCGCGTACTGCGTATGGACACCGACACCACCTCTTCGCGCTTTGCCTATGACGAACTGCTCGGCGCTTTTCGCCGCCGTGAGGCGGACGTTCTGCTGGGCACGCAAATGGTGACCAAAGGACACGATTTTCCCGACGTGACGCTTGTCGGCGTGCTGATGGCGGACGCCTCGCTGTATCTGGACGACTATCGGGCGGGTGAGCGCACCTTCTCGATGCTGACGCAGGTGATCGGCAGGGCGGGACGCGCCGAAAAACGCGGCGTTGCCGTGATCCAAACGGCAAACCCCGATCACGACGTCATCACGCTGGCGTGCCGACAGGATTATCCCGCGTTTTACGAGCGCGAGATACGCCTGCGCAAACTGCTGGTCTTTCCGCCCTTTTGCGATATCGTGTTGCTGACGATCTCGGATCAAAACGAACAGCAACTTTTCCGCGGGGCAAAAGCCCTGTCGGACGCGCTCTCTTCCCGTATCAGCGGCGATTTTCGCGACGTGAAACTGATCGCTTTCGGACCTTTTGAGGCGCCCGTGTACCGCGCCGAGGGGGAATACCGCATGCGTATGGTCGTCAAGTGCGCGCTCAACGCGCGCGCCCGCGCGCTGTTTGCGGATCTGCTTGCCGCGTTTTCAAAAGAAAGTAAAAACAAGCCGCTTTTGTCGGTGGATTTCAATCCTTCCAACCTGTAAAGGAGAAAGAATATGGCAATTTTGAAGATCAGAAAAGCAGGGGACGAGGTCCTTGCCAAAGTTTCCCGCCCCGTGGAGGAGATCACCCCCCGCATTCTCACGCTGCTTGACGATATGGTCGAAACGATGCACCGCGCCGACGGCGTGGGGCTTGCCGCGCCGCAGGTCGGCGTGCTCCGCCGCGTGGTGGTGATCGAGACCGAAGAAAGCGGACTTTTGGAACTCATCAACCCCGTGATCGTAGCGACGAAAGGCGAACAGCGCGACGCGGAAGGGTGTCTGTCGGTCCCCGGCGTTTACGGCGTGACCGTGCGCCCGATGCGGGTGACGGTCAAGGCGCTTGACCGCCACGGCAGGGAGATCGAAGTGACGGGTGAAGATCTGCTTGCCCGCGCGCTCTGCCACGAAATCGATCATCTGGACGGACATCTTTTCACCGAACACGTGGTGAAATACTTGGGAGATAACAACTAAACGATGAAGATCTTATTTATGGGCACGCCCGATTTTGCGCTCTTTACTCTCAGCGCGCTTGTCGAGGCGGGCGAAAACGTAGTGGGTGTGGTAACGCAGCCCGATAAGCCGAAAGGCAGAGGATACGCGCTTCTCCCCTCTCCCGTCAAGGTGTACGCGCTGGAAAAGAATATCCCGGTCTTTCAGCCCGCCACATTGAAAAATCACGCCTTCGACGATACCCTTGCCACCCTTGCGCCCGACGTCATCGTGGTGGCGGCATACGGCAAAATACTGCCCGGCGAGGTGCTTCGCTACCCGCGCTACGGCACGATCAACGTACACGGATCGCTCCTGCCCGCCTATCGCGGGGCGGCGCCGATGCAGCGCGCCATTTTGAACGGCGAGAGCGAGACCGGCATCACCATTATGCAAATGGACGAAGGTCTGGACACCGGCGATATGCTTCTCTCGGAGCGCGTGGAGATCGGGGAAAACGACAATTTCGAAACGATACACGATAAGCTCGGCGCGTGCGGCGCAAAGTTGATGCTGACGGCGCTTGACCGCTTACGCGCGGGCACGCTGACGCCTGAAAAGCAAGACGCATCAAAAGCCACTTACGCCGCCAAAATAGAAAAGGAAGATTGCCTTATCCCTTTCGGGGACGCCGCGCGAGCGGTGCACGACCGCGTGCGGGCGCTCTCTCCCGTGCCGCTTGCCTTTACGCACACGCCCGACGGGAAACTTCTCAAAATCGTGGAGAGCCGCGTCAGCCGCGTGCCCGTTCCGGAAAATACCGCGCCGGGAACGGTCGTCGCGCTTGACGGCGCCGTGACGGTGGCGTGCGGGGACGGGGCGATCGACGTTTTGCGCGTTTTGCCGGAGGGCAAGGGCAAAATGAGCGCGGCGGATTATATACGCGGCAGACGCCTTTCGATCGGCGACAGGCTCTCCTGACCGCGAAAGAAAGGAAACTGTATGTTGTTCGGACTTTTTTGGGGCGACTGGACGATCCTCATCGTCCTGCCCGGACTCATTTTTACGCTGATCGCGCAAGCGATGGTGCGCTCGGCTTACGAGGCGGGCGCGCGCGTGTCGATGCCTTGGGGTATGACCGGCGGCGCGCTTGCCCGGCGAATGCTTGACGCAAACGGTATGGCGGACGTGCGCATCGAACGCGTGCCGGGGACGCTGACCGACCACTACGATCCCCGCGAGCGCGTACTGCGCCTCTCGGAAAACGTATATACCGGCGCGAACGCCGCGGCGGTGGGCGTGGCGGCGCACGAGGCGGGACACGCGATGCAGGACGCGCGCGGCTACGTGCCGCTGCGGCTTCGTATGGCAATGGTGCCCGTGACCAATTTCGGCGCGCGCATGGCGATGCCGCTTTTTCTCATCGGACTGATCTTCACGTCGCTTTTCCGCACCGGCATCCTCTTTTTCGAGTGGCTGATGCTGGCGGGGATCCTCGCCTTTTCTCTCTCGGTACTCTTTCAACTCGTCACGTTGCCCGTGGAATTCAACGCAAGCCGCCGCGCGCTCCGCTCTCTTGCCGGCTCCGGCACGATGAGCGAGGAACAACTGCGCGCCGCGCGGCGCGTGCTCTCGGCGGCGGCGATGACCTACGTGGCGTCGCTTGCGGTGGGGCTTCTCAGCCTGCTCCGTTTACTGCTCATCTTTTCGAGCGCCTCGTCGAGAAGAAGATGAAAAAGAACGACGCGCGCACGCTCGCGCTGGATCTTTTGCTCCGTTCCGAGGCGGCGGGGCAATACGCCAACATCGCGCTGGACACGGCGCTCTCCCGCGGCCGTTTGGAGGACGCCGACCGCGCCTTTGCCACAGCGCTGTTTTACGGCGTTCTCGAACGCCGCTTGACGCTGGATCATATCATCGCGCAAAATTCCGCGCTCCCCGCGGGAAAGATCGAACCGCGCGTGAGAGAAATTCTGCGTCTCGCGCTTTTCCAACTGCTATACCTTGACCGCGTGCCCGGCCACGCCGCCATTTTCGAGGCGGTGGAAGAAGCGCCGCCGCGCAGCAAGGGCTTTGTCAACGCCCTGCTCCGCTCGTTTTGCCGCAAGGGAAAGAACGTGGAATATCCCGCCAAAGAAACCGATATCGCCGCTTTTCTCTCGGTGCGCTATTCGGTCGACCGCGCACTTGCCGCGGCGCTCCTTTCGGCATACGGCGCCGAAAAAACAAAGGCAATCCTTACCGCCTTTGAGGATCGGCCGCCCGTGACGGTGCGCGTCAACACGGCGTGTCTCACGCGCGCGGAATTTCTCTCCCGCTACGGCGGCACGCCCACGAAAAACGCGCCGTTCGGCGTGCGTTTGGCTGAAAAAACGCCGCTTTTCTCTCTGCTTGACGCGGGCGTTTGCTTTGTCGAGGACGAGGCGTCGCAGATCGCGGTAGAAGTTCTTGACGCCCGCGCCGGAACGCGCGTGCGCGATCTTTGCGCCGCGCCGGGCTCCAAGACCTTCGGCATCGCGCTCTCGGGCGCGACGGTCGTCGCTTCCGATCTGCACGAAAACAAACTTTCGCTCATTCGCCGCGGCGCCGAAACGCTGGGGCTTTCGGGCATCACCGTCACCGCGGCGGACGCGCGCGAGGCGCGCGGCGAAACCTTTGACCGCGTGCTTGCCGACGTTCCCTGTTCGGGATACGGCGTGATCGGCAAAAAGCCCGACATTCGTTACAAATCCCCCGCGGGGCGCGAAGGACTGCTCCGCACGCAAGCCGAAATCCTCTCGGCGGCGGCGGACATTACGAAACCGGGCGGCGTTCTCGTGTATTCCACCTGTACCCTCCTGCCCGACGAAAACGAGGGGCAGATCGCCGCCTTTCTCACGCGCCGCCCCGATTTTGCGCTCGCCCCTTTCCGCGTGGGCGACATCGCGGCAAACGGCACGTATACGTTTTTTCCCGACACCGACAAAACCGACGGATTTTTCGTGGCAAAACTGATGAAAAAAGGAACGCAAAATGGATAACAGACCCGATCTGCTCTCGCTTTTTCCCGAAGAACTTGAAGCCCTGCTCACCGCGCTCGGCGAGCCGCGCTACCGCGCAGGGCAGATCTTTCCCCAACTGCACCGCGGGCTTTCTCCCGACGAAATGACCAACATCGGCGCGGCGACGCGTGAAAAACTTGCCGCCGCCACGACCTATTTTCTCCCGCGCGTGGCGCGAAAACTGGTCTCCGCGATGGACGGCACCGTGAAATATCTCTTTGAACTTGCCGACGGCAATTGCGTGGAGAGCGTGCTGATGCGCTACGAACACGGTGTCACCATCTGCGTCTCCTCCGAGGTCGGGTGCCCGATGGGTTGCAAATTCTGCGCCTCCACCATCGGGGGAAAAGTGCGCAATCTGACGGCGGGCGAGATCCTGGGGCAGATCATCGCCGCCGAGCGCGACACGGGCGAAAAGATCGGGGGCGTGGTGATGATGGGCATCGGAGAGCCGCTGGACAACTACGAAAACACCGTGCGCTTTCTCCGACTCGTCAATGAAAAAAGCGGCGTCAATATCGGATACCGCCACATTTCCCTCTCCACCTGCGGCATCGTCCCCCGCATCGACGATCTTGCCGCCCTTTCGTTGCCCATCACGCTCTCGATCTCCCTGCACGCCTCGGACAACGAAACGCGAAATTCCATTATGCCCGTCAACCGCCGCTATCCCATCGAGGAACTGATGGCGGCGTGCCGCCGCTATTTCGCGGCGACGGGGCGGCGCATTTCCTTTGAATATACCCTGATCGCCGGCAAAAACGACAGCGAAGAGGCGGCGCGGGCGCTCTCCCTGCTCCTCAATCGCAACTTACGCACGCGCACCGAAACGATGCCGATACACGTCAATCTGATCCCCGTCAACGAAGTGGAAAACACGGGCTTTCGGCGCGCCGGCACACGCGCCGTGGCGGCTTTTGCCGCCGTTCTGGAAAAAAACGGCATTCGCGCCACCGTGCGCCGGAAACTCGGCGCGGATATCAACGCCTCGTGCGGGCAACTGCGCCGCGACAGCATAGCAAAGCGGGGAACATAAAAACGGCGAAACGGGGGCAAAATAAAGGCGTCTTTCCTTTGGAAAACGAAAGGAGTGAGCCTTTTTGAAAACCAAACCAAGCACCCGCAAACAAGAGGACGGCGTTCGGCGCGGCACCTTGCGTCGTTTGCTTGTCGCCGACCTTGTCGCCTTTCTCGTCTTTTTCACCGCGCTCCTTGCGGTACTGCACTTTTTGGGACTATTGGACACGATCTTCAACTATATTTTTTGAGCCGAAACGAGAAACAAGATGGAAACGAAACAAACGGGAAAACTGATGCGCGGCGTGGGCGGGCTTTACGAAGTACTGCTCACGGGCTCTTCTTGCCGCGTACCCGCGCGAGCGCGGGGAGAACTGCGGCACGCGGGGCTCTCGCCGCTTGTCGGCGACGAAGTGGAAGTTTTGCTGACCGAGAAAGGGGACAAAACAGAAACCTTTGCCGCGATCGAGCGCGTTCTGCCCCGTAAAAACGCGCTCATTCGCCCGCCTTTCGCCAATCTTGACGTTCTCTTTCTCGCCGTTGCCGCCTCGCACCCGACGCCCGATCTTTCCACCTTGGACAAACTGCTCTCCATCGCGGAGCACGAGAAGATCGAGCCGGTGCTGATCATCGGAAAAAAAGATCTGGACGAAGAAGCCGCAGAGCGCCTTGCCGCCCTTTACCGCGCGGCGGGATTTACGGTTTTCGTACTCTCGGCAAAAGGCGGCGAAGGGCTTTCCCCCTTGCAGGCGTACATAGGAGAAAATCTGATCGGCAAAACCGCGGCGTTTGCCGGCGCGTCGGGCGTGGGAAAATCCACGCTGATGAACGCGCTTTTCCCCGATCTTCTGCTTGAAACCGGCGAGATCAGCCGCAAGATCGAGCGCGGAAAACACACCACGCGCCGCGTGGAACTCTATCCCGTTCCGGGTCTTACGGACGCCTTTATCGCGGACACGCCCGGCTTTTCAATGCTGGATTTCGTGCGCTTTGATTTTTTCCCGCTCTCCGATCTCTTCGACACGATGCGGGAATTCCACCCCTTTGCCGGTGCGTGCCGCTACACCAAATGCACGCACACGAAAGAGGAAGGGTGCGCCGTGCTTGAAGCCGTGCGGCAAGGCAAGATCGCGCCCTCGCGCCACCAAAGTTATCTCCTGATGTACGCGGCGCTGAAAGATAAACACGAATGGAGCCGAAAAAAATGAAAGCCTACATCTATATTGGCGGGGCGATCGAACCCGCCCGCATTACCGAACACCCCAAAGGCGACGATCTTGTGATCGCGGCGGACGCGGGATATGAAAACGCCCGCGCACTCGGCGAGCGTCCCGCTTTGCTTTTGGGGGATTTTGACTCTTACAAAGGCGAAATGCCCGACGGCGCGGAGATTTTGCGCGTGCCCGCCGAAAAGGATATGACCGACACGCAGTTGGCTGTCTCGGAAGCCCTCTCGCGCGGCGCGCGGGAGATCGTCCTTGTCGGCGGGCTCTCCGGCAGGCTTGACCACACGCTCTCCAATCTTGCCGTGCTCCGTCACCTTGCCGCCCTCGGCGTTCGCGCCGTCATCAACGACGGGTATAACCGCGTGCGCTACCTTGAAAACGACAGCACGCTTCTGCCGCGCAGCGCGTTTCGCTTTGTCGGCGTGCTTGCCGCCGACGAGGTCGTGCGCGGCGTTTCGTTTGAGGGTGTCAAATATCCGATGAAAAATCAAAAACTCTACCGCGCGCACCAATTTGCCGTCAGCAACGAAATTACCGGCAACTGCGCTCTCCTCTCGGTGCGCCGCGGCGGCGTATTCGTGGTGGAAGCGGCAGGCTGACCGCGGACACGTTCAGTGAAAAGCGCCTTTCTCCCGCACGGGAGAAAGGCGCTTTTCACTTTTTGCGCGGCACGCGGAAAATGCGGCGGAGAAGCGGGGAAAGATATGCGGGTGAGCGCACCAAAACAACTTTCATACAATATTCTCCTTTGTCAAGCGGGCGCGCGGGCGCCCTTCTCTTACAGGATATGCACCGCGACCGCCGCGCGCTCATACGCTATACCGAGGTAGGTGACGAATATGTGTTCGATCAACGGATGTATTTGTTTTGAGGACCCCGCGCGGGTTTGTGCCGATGAAGTGCGGCGCGCCGGGCGCGCGCTCGCGCGGCGCGGTCCCGACGGCGCGGGAGAGTTTTTTGCGCCGGGCGTGGGTTTTTATCACAATCGCCTTGCCGTGATGGACCCCGACGGCGGCGCGCAACCGATGCAAATTTCCTTTGAAGGGAAAAACTATACCATTATTTATAACGGCGAGATCTACAACGCGCCGGAACTGCGCGCGGAGCTTGCCGCGCGCGGCGCGCGCTTTCGCACGCACTGCGACACCGAGGCGGTGCTGTGGAGTTATATCCTCTACGGCGAAGAATGTCCCGCGCGCCTGAACGGCATTTTCGCCTTTGCCGTGTATGACGAGGCGCGGGAGCAGGTCTTTCTCGCGCGGGATCGCTTCGGCGTCAAGCCCTTTTTCTACGCGATGGAAAACGGTTGCTTCTATTTCGCTTCGGAGGTCAAGGGGTTGCTCGCGCACGGCGCCATTGTACCGGAAGTGGATATGAAAGGACTTTGGCAGCTCTTTTATCTCACCCCCGTCACGCTTCCGGGCAGCGGCGTTTTCCGCCAAATAAAAGAGGTGCTCCCCGCCCACGCGGGCGTCGTTGCCAAAGAGGGATTGCGCCTTTTCCCGTATTGGCAACTGCGCGCCGCGGAATGCCGCGACGACGCGCGCACGGCGGCGGCGCGGGTGTTTGAACTCTTTTCCGACGCGGTACGGCGGCAACTGGCAAGCGACGTGCCGCTGGCGGTGCTCCTTTCCGGCGGGCTGGATTCCTCCGCCATCACCGCTCTTGCCGCCCGGTATCTTGCCGAGCACGGTGAAACGCTTTCCACTTATTCTTTTGAATATGAAGGAAACCGCGAAAACTTTAAGGCGTCTCTTTTCCAACCGCAAGGCGACGACGCTTATGCCGCGGGACTTGCCGCAGAACTTGGCACGGCGCATACGGTGCTTTGCGCCAAAAGTGAAGACGTCGCCGACGCGCTCACCCCCGCCGTGCTGGCAAGAGATCTGCCGGGGCAGGCGGATATCGACTCCTCGCTCCTTTATTTTTGCTCACAGATCAAAAAGCGGCACACCGTGCTCCTTTCCGGCGAGTGTTCCGACGAGATCTTCGGCGGCTACCCTTGGTTCTACCGACCCGAAATGCTCTGCCGCGATTTCTTTCCCTGGATCCACGATCCCGCGGCGCGCATCTCGCTTTTCGACGACCGCGTGGTACGCGCCGCCGACGGAATGCAATACCTGCGCGAAGTTTGCCGCGAAAACACGGCGGAATGTCCCGTGCTGGACGGCGAGAGCGAAAGCGAGCGCACCGCGCGGGTGGCGACCTTCCTTTCCACCAAATATTTTATGACCAATCTGCTTTCGCGCAAGGACCGTATGAGTATGTATTCCGCCGTTGAGGTGCGCGTGCCGTTTGCCGACCACCGCATTCTCGAATACGTTTTCAACGTGCCGTGGTCGATCAAGTTTGCGGGCGGCGTGGAAAAAGCCCTGCTTCGGGACGCGATGGAAGGCTATCTGCCCCATCGCATTTTGCACCGCAAGAAAAGCCCCTATCCCAAAACGCACGACCCGCGCTATGAGGCGCTGATGCGGGCGCGGGTGGAAGAAAAGCTCCGAAAACGCGGCGGTTTCCTTGCCGAAACGTTGGATAAGAAACGCTATCTCGCGCTCCTTGACGGAGAAAACCGTACTTGGCAGGGACAACTGATGGCGCGTCCGCAACTGCTGGCGTGGCTCTGCCAACTGGACGACTGGTTTGCCGCCTACCGCGTGCGCCTTGTATAAATGCCCCTTGACAAATAAGACAAAGTGTGCTATGCTGAACTTGCATCCGTGAGGGAGTAGTTACGCCGACACCGGCGGGGCAAAGTCAACAACACCGGTCGAAAGACTTGGCTTGCCCACTATAACAAGACTCACGCAGAAAAAGATGTCTTTTTCTGCGTGAGTCTTTTTCTATGGAGGAAGTAAAAATGGAACACTACAAAGAAAGTCCCGGGGCGGTCCTTGCGGCGCTTGATTCCGCCGAAGGCGGGCTGACGGCAAGCGCGGCGGAAGAACGCCTTGCGCGCGAGGGTAAAAACAAGCTTGCCGAGGGCAAAAAAGTCGGCGTTGTGCGGCGCTTTTTCGCGCAACTTGCCGACCCGATGATCATCGTGTTGCTGGTCGCGGCGGTGCTTTCCGCTTTTGTGGCGATCGTGGAGCACGAAACGCCCTCCGACGTCATCATCATTCTCGCGGTGGTATTGCTCAACGCCGTGCTCGGCGTTCTGCAAGAGAGTAAAGCCGAAAAAGCCATCGACGCACTCAAAAAAATGACCGCCGCCACCTCCAAGGTGTTGCGCGACGGCGAGATCAAACACTTGGCAAGCGAGGATCTGGTGCCCGGCGACGTGATACTGCTTGAAGCCGGCGACGCCGTTCCGGCGGACGCGCGCGTGCTGGAAGCGGCATCGCTGAAAGCCGAAGAAGCGGCGCTGACCGGAGAATCTCTCCCCGTAAACAAGCAAAGCGAGGCTCTCCCGGGGGACGGCGCCGTGCCGCTGGGAGACCGAAAAAATATGCTCTATATGGGCAGCACCGTGGTGTACGGCCGCGGCAAAGCGGTGGTAACGGCAACGGGTATGCAGACTGAAATGGGACACATCGCCCACGCGCTGACCGAAGCCGAAAACGAGGCGACGCCCCTGCAAAAACGCCTTTCGCAACTCTCGCGTATGCTCACCGTGATGGTGCTTGTCATCTGCGCCCTGATGCTCGGCGTCAGCCTGCTTCGCGCGGGCGAACTTTCAATGGGCGTTTTCAGCGCTTCCTTTATGCTTGCCGTCAGTCTTGCGGTGGCGGCGATCCCGGAGGGTCTTGCCGCCGTGGTGACCATCGTCCTTTCGATCGGCGTGACGCGTATGTCGGCGCGCAACGCCGTTATTCGCCGCCTGACCGCCGTGGAGACGCTCGGCTGCACGCAAGTGATCTGCTCGGACAAGACCGGCACGCTGACGCAAAACAAAATGACCGTGGTCAAATCGGTCTCCCCCGACGAGGCGTTCCTTGCCCGCGCCCTTGCCCTCTCCTCGGATTCCGAGATCAACGAACAGGGCGAAGTGGTGGGCGAACCCACCGAAAACGCGCTGGTGGCGTTTGCCAAAAAATGCGGTTTCTCCAAGCGTGAGATGAAAAAGAAGTATCCCCGCGTGGGCGAGGCGCCCTTTGACTCGATGCGCAAAATGATGTCCACCCTGCACCGAAACGCGGCGGAATACGCGCGCCTCGGCGGCAGTGCGCCGGACGGCGTGATACAATTTACCAAAGGCGCGCCCGACGAAGTGCTCCGGCGCTGTTCTATGATCTACACGGCAAACGGCGTGCGGGAAATGACCGACGCCGACCGCGCCGCCGTGCTCTCGGACAACAAAAAAATGGCGGACACCGCCCTGCGCGTGCTTGCCGGCGCTTACCGTCTCCACGACGATCTCCCCGCCGACCTCTCCCCCGACAATTTGGAAAAAGATCTCGTTTTCCTGGGGCTTGTCGGTATGATCGACCCCGTGCGCCCCGAAGTGAAAGACGCCGTCGCCGCCTGCCACATTGCGGGCGTGCGCGTGGTGATGATCACCGGTGACCACAAGGATACCGCCGTGGCGATCGGCAAAGAACTCGGCATTCTGGAAAATGCCGACGAGGCCATCACCGGCGCGGATATTGAAAAGATGAGCGATGAGGAATTGCTCTCGGCGGTGGAAAAATACGCGGTGTACGCCCGCGTACAACCCGAACACAAGGTTCGCATCGTCAAAGCGTGGCGCAAGAAAGATCGCGTGGTCGCCATGACCGGCGACGGCGTCAACGACGCGCCGAGCATCAAATCGGCGGATATCGGCGTCGGTATGGGCATCACCGGCACCGACGTCACGAAAAACGTGGCGGATATGATCCTGGCGGACGACAATTTCGCCACCATCGTGGGCGCCGTGGAAGAAGGCAGGCGCATTTACGCCAACATCCGCAAAGCGATACAGTTCCTGCTCTCCTCCAATTTGAGCGAAGTTTTCGGCGTGTTTGTGGCGACGCTTCTCGGCTTTACGCTTCTCAAACCCGCGCATATGCTCTGGATCAACCTCATCACCGACAGTCTCCCCGCCCTGGCGCTGGGTATGGAACCCGCCGAAAAGGACTCGATGAAACAGCCGCCCCGCCCCGCGCGCGAGAGCCTGTTTTCGGACGGAATGATCGCGGACGTGCTGTATCAAGGCGTGCTTGTGGCATTGCTCACCCTTGCCGCTTATCTCATCGGACACTTTATGGAAGCGGGCAAATGGGAGATCGTCAACAGCCCGGACGGTATGACGATGGCGTTTCTCACGCTTTCGATGGCGGAGATCTTCCACGCCTTCAATATGCGCAGCCGCCACGGCTCTCTCTTCCGCATCAAAGAGCAAAACGCGGTGCTGTGGGGCTCCGCCGCCGCGGCGCTCTTGCTGACCGCCGGCGTCATCTATATCCCGTTTTTCAACAACGCCTTCGGCTTTACCTCGATCAGCCTTGCCGAATACGGCGTGGCGATGGCGCTTGCCTTTGCCGTTATCCCCTTGGTGGAGATCGTCAAACTCTGCCGCCGCGCGCTCTCACGCCGCGCAAACAAAAAATAAAAGGAAAAAGGTTGCCCCGTGCGGGGCAACCTTTTTAGATTTGCTTGTGTACGCTCTTATACTCGTCGTAATAGCGGTAATAAGGACAGGAGCCGGTGCGACGTCCCATAAACTCCGCGGCGTCGTCTTCGTCCAGTTTTGCCGTGCAATAGTTCTGGTCAGTCAGGTCGTCGTAATCGTAAAACTCACAACTCTCGCAGTTGGAATAGATCTGCTTTCCGTTTTGATAAGCCATACAGCGCCCTCCTTCGTATATTTTTTAAGGTCTCCCCTTTACAGTATATCATATTGACGCGAAAAAATCAACCAAGCCCAAAGCAAAGCGGGAAAAAGCCGAGCGCAAAGTGCGTCAGCGCCACGCCCCACACACAGCGTTCTTTTTGAAAAAGGAGCCCCGTGAGAAACGAAAGACCTGCCGAAAGCACCATCATTTTCGCGCCGTATACCACGTGAAACGCGCCGAAAAAGAGCGCCGACAGCAAATTGGCGACACGGGGGTGTCGGCGATCGAGAACCAGTTCAAAACTATACAGCATCACGCTTTTGGCAAGGATCTCCTGAAACGGCGCCACCACAAAATAGGTGAGGCGCGACACGTCGCCCGCAAGATGCCACGAAAACGAAAATCCGCCGCGGAAAGTTCCCAAAAGCGCAAAAAGCGCCACGAAGGCAAGTCCGACTCCGCCGCCCAACGAAAGCGAGCGAAACAGCACCGCGCGCGGGACCACGATCCCCATTTCGGAAAAGCGCATCGGCGTGGTGAGCGCAAGCGACACGAAAAGACACAAAGCGAGAAACTCGATCAACCGCGTGTAATAATACGCGGGAAAATCAAAACGCTGTGAGAAAACCTGCCATAAAAACAAGTATAGCGCCAGCGTAACGAGCAAAAATGACAGCGCGCGCACCGCGCTTCTTTCCCCGTTTTGCAATTTTCTCACCCCGCTTTTCGCAAACAAGTATGAGCGCCCCCGCGCGCGTTTATACCCGCATAGTGAGATTATTGTAAAGTCCACAAAAAACGCCCCCTGTCGGGGGCGTTTTTTCTTGGGGTGGGTGATGGTTGTCTCTTCGCAACGGCAAGCCGTTGCCAAAAGAAGGGCTTCGCCCTTCTTTCACTTGCTCCGCGCTCCGCGCGTCGCAAGGGGTTCTCGCCCCGATCACCCACAAAAAACGCCCCCTTTCGGGGGCGTTTTTTTCTTGGGGTGGGTGATGGGTCTCGAACCCACGACCTCCAGGGCCACAACCTGGCGCTCTAACCAACTGAGCTACACTCACCATATAAAGGGGCACAAGTGGCGCGCCTTGGGGGATTCGAACCCTCGACCTACTGCTTAGAAGGCAGTTGCTCTATCCACCTGAGCTAAAGGCGCATTTGGAGCGGGTGATGGGAATCGAACCCACGCGGCCAGCTTGGAAGGCTGGAATTCTACCATTGAACTACACCCGCATATCATTTTCCAAAACCGCTTTACAATCATAGCATATTCCGCCCCGAATGTCAAGAGCAAAAAGAAAATTTCTTCGCGCGGCGCACAAATACGCTCTTTTGAAAACGCCGCCCGCGCTTGACAGCGCGCGCACGCTCCGCTATAATGAAACTGTATCGACGGAGGTGCTTTATGGAAATTTTGAAAAAGATTATCCCCTATTTCTTTCTGCTGTATTTTCTCATTCTCTTTGCCGAGCGCGTGCAAAGTCTCGTCCGCGCCTTTGCGGACACCGAAACGCCGCCTTTCGGTACGGGTTTTGACGTGTACGTCAATCTGCTCGCCGCCGCTTCGCTTGCCGCCACGCTCGTCCTTCTTTTTGCGCGCAACGCCGATTTTCTGCACGCTCTTATCGGCGGCACGCCCGTCAATTACGCCGCGCTGTCGCTCACGGCAGGTGTACTGCTTGTCTCGGGCATGGTACATACCGAACACACCATCCCTGCCGTGCAGTTTATCGCTTACGGTATGCTGATCGTCGCGATGATCCTTCACACCGTGATCTCGGTGCGGGAAACGGGCGATGCGTTTTGCCGCTATTATTCGCTCGTCTATCTCACCGTCTTTTCGATGGCGATACCCGTGGTCTATCGCTCGCATATCGCCGCGGCAACGCTTTTCCATATTGTGGAAGCCGTGGTATCGCTCGCCCTCGTTGCCGTTTTCACGTGGCTTTTAATGCGCATGTTTTCGGGGCGCGGCGCCGATCTCCTCTTCTATACTCCCATCGTGCTTGCCGCCGTCGGCGACGTCGCCGTGCTACTTCTTCGCTGGCGCGAAGAAGTCAACACCTTCGTTCTCATTTTTGCCGTGGGCGCGGTCTTTCTCTTTGCCCTCGGGAAAATCCTTTTCCGCGCGCTGCGCTGACATTTTCGGGAAAATCAAAAAAAGTGTTGACAAACCCCCGCGGATTTGTTAAAATAGATGTACGAAACGAACGGAAAGGACGGCAATATATGAAAAACGCGAAAATATGGATCTGTCTCTTCCTTGTGCTTTGTCTTTGCCTTGCCCTTTTTGCTTGCAAAAAGGATCCTCAAGAAGAACCCGACGATCCGACGCCCGCGGGCGAGACCGTGATCGGCAAAAAAGGTTCCGTGCACCAAACCGAATCAACGGAAGGCGCCTCGATCCCCCAGGCAAACCAACAGCCGGGCGATAACGAAACCGTGCGCTACGAATAAGCAATCAAACAAAAAAGCCGCCGATATGGCGGCTTTTTTGTATAAATGAAACGGCGCGGGGCAATGCTATCGACAGCCGAGCAAAAAAGGCAAAAAAAGGAGAAAAAATATGGCACAGATCACAGAAAAAGAATTGTCCGCCATCGGCGATCTTCTCACCGTGGAGACCACGCTTTGCGCGAAATGTTACGCGCTGGCGGAAAAGACCGAAGACGCCGCGCTGAAAAATTGCTACACCGAAGTGGCAAAACGGCACGAAAACCGCGCGGACGCGCTCTTTGCACAACTGAAATAAGGAGAAAACGCTATGCATCAACAAACACCTTGCGCCTATGGCGACAAAGAACAGATCACCGATCTTCTTTTTTCCGAAAAATCGCTTTCGGGTTTGTACAACACCGATCTCTCCGAGGCGGCAACGCCCGACGTGATCGCGACATTTCGTCGCTTGCTGGACGACTCCCACAGCACGTCGCGCATGCTTTTCGACGAGATGCACGCGCGCGGCTGGTATCCCGTGGCAAAGGCGGAAGATACGAAAGTGGACGGCGTCAAAACCAAATTCGGCAACAAAGTCAACGCGTAAAAAAAGGGGCTGTGCCCCTTTTTTTACGCGTTTGCACCGACCGTTATCACGCGCGGCGTGACGCCGAGCGCGGGCAGGATCACGTCTGTCAGATCCTTTGTGGCAAAGGCAAGCGTGCTGGTGTTGATGAGCGGATGCGCGCCGAACTGCGGGCGGGAAAGCAGATCGCGGTCGATGAGGAGTTGCACCGTGTGTTCCGTGTCGCGCAAAAGCCCGAAGACACTGACCGATCCCGGCAATACGCCGAGATAGTGTTCCATATCCTCCGCCGTTCCGAAAGAAAGCCGCGCCACGCCGAGTTCCTTGGACACCTCTTTGGTGGAAAAACTCTTTTCGCCCGATAAGAGAAGCAGATAAAACGCGGTCTTTTGCCGATTGCAGAGAAACAGATTTTTGCAAATGGGAAAGCCGAGCGCGGCGTCGATCTCGGTGCAAGCCTCCATCGTTTCCGCTTTTTCGTGATCCACGCGCCTGTACGTCAGCGGCAGCGTCGCCAAAAACCGATATACTTCTTGTTCTTTTTCACAGCGCCCCGCGAGATCGGCGGGCGCGCCCTCGTAAACCGTCATCGTTTCGTTCCTTTCCGTCCCGTCTCGCAAAGATCGCGCAAGGGGCATTCCGTACAGCGCGGCGCGCGTGCGGTGCATACGTCTCTGCCGAAGTTGACCACGCGGTGACAAAAATCGCTTTGCTCGGCGGGCTCGATCAGCGCGGACATCGTTTTCTCAACGTATACGGGGTCTTTTTGCGTGGTCGGGTACATACCGAACCTGCCGCAAAGCCGAATGCAGTGCGTGTCGGCAACGATGGCGGGAAGCCCGAAAAGGTCGCCGCGCAGCAGATTGGCGATCTTTCTGCCCACACCGGGAAAAGCAAGGAGCGCCTCCATATCCCGCGGCATTTCCCCGCCGTATTCCAAAAGCAATTTGCGCGACGCGTCAATGAGGTTGGCGGCTTTCGTGCGGTAAAGCCCGCACGGACGCACGATGCGCTCCACGTCGGCAAGATTTGCCTGTGCCATCGCGGCGGCGTCGGGATACGCCGCAAACAGATCGCGGCAAACGATATTGACGCGCGCGTCGGTACATTGCGCGGAAAGCCGCCCCATCACGAGCAGTCGCCACGGATCGCCGCTGTACTGCAATGCGCACGAGGCGTCCGGATACAACGCTTTCAGCGCCGCCACGATCGCCGCCATTCGCGCCTTTTTTTCACTTTGCGTCACTTGCCGGCACCACCTTTCGACTTGTTTCTCAGTATATCACAGCCCCACCGAAAAGTCAAATCTTTTTGCGAGAAAGTTCTCTTTGGGGCTTGACAACTCGGTTTTCTTTTGCTATAATAAGTCGGTAAGGCAGGGATACATTCTTCGGGATGTAGCGCAGTTGGTAGCGCGCCTGGTTTGGGACCAGGATGTCGCAGGTTCGAATCCTGTCATTCCGACCATATCCGAAAGCGCTTTGAAAAAAGCGCCTTCGGATAGGACCGGAGTGCATACCCGCCCTGTCACCCGGAGGCGTAGCTCAGTTGGTCAGAGCGCACGGTTCACATCCGTGAGGTCAAGGGTTCGAGCCCCCTCGTCTCCACCAAAGGCGAAAGCCGCAACAAAATGCCCCCGCTTTTCGGCAACGGCGAAAACCGGGGGCATTTTTATCCCGTCATCTACCCGTAGCCCAGCTGGATAGAGCGCGAGACTCCGACTCTCGAGGCCGCAGGTTCGAATCCTGTCGGGTAGGCCAAAATCCCACCCCCGCCCTTGTGGCGGGGGTGGGATTTTGCTTTGCCCGAGGGGCAAAGAGAACCTGCTCACTCGCTTGCGAGTGGCGGCAGGTCGAGTTTGCATCGCAAACTCGATAGCAAGCGCAACGCGCTTGCGTGGCGAATAGGCGGCTTTGCCGCCGTCCTGTCGGGTGGCATATTGCCCTTGTGGCGGGGGCTGCTTTTGGCTTTTCCGATCGTACAACTCAAAACCTGCCCCGCCCGCGTAAATATAAATCGGTAGCGTTTTACCAAAAAAAAAAAAAAAAAAAAAAAAAAAAACAATACACACTTGACAAACCCGCATAACGGTGCTATAATGCAGTATATCCCAATCTTTTTAAGGAGATTTGAAACTATGAAAATGCAAACAACCGAACTTCAAGTCGTCCGTTTTGCCGCGGATGACGTGATCGCGACCAGCGGTCTCGGAGCGTTGTCGGGTGAAAACGGACTCTTCTACATTCCCGCCAGCGATTATACCGGAAGCTATTCCGGCACCGGCAACTACGTTGCTTTCAACGGAACCTTTGGCTCGTATAACGGCAGTGCTTATGAGATCACCAACATCTATGGTGCCGAAGCGGGTATAGATGACGACAAAGCCTTGCTGGAATCCGTTACCAACGGAATGGTGTATTTTGCCGACATGGGCGTTTCTGTCCCCGCGGATCCCACTATGATGAATATAGCAAAGAATGCCTATGACGCGTTCTCTTACGGCAACGGCGTTTACTATACGAACGGCACCAGCTATTACGAGTCTCACTGGCAATAATTGCTTTGCAACCGAAAAACTCCCCTGTCTGACAGGGGAGTTTTTTGTGGAATATCCCTTTTCCCGCCCCGCGAGATCGGCGGTCGGAAAATGTCGATCGTTTCACGCGGACGCGCCGTGACAAAAAGACGCAAATCTCTTCCGTTTTATCATGAAATATGATACAATGTATGAGGTTATAAACGGCGCGGGGCAAGTTTACGCCGCCGGACAACGGCAAAAAGAGTTTTGAAGGAAGTCTCATTTGATGAAAAAAGAAAAACACACCGAAAACTATACGGGCCTCAACAAACTGCTCCAAAGCGACAATTTGCAGGCCTTGATCAACAAAAGGCACGACGGAACTTTCAAAGAGTTTATCGACGATTGGAAATGGATATTCAGTTTTTCCAAGCGTTATCGCGGCATCATCGTGCTCTACACCGTCGTCGGCATCTTCGGCTCCACCCTCTCTCTCGGCTCCGCTTGGTTGAGCAGAACGCTGATCAACATCATCGTGGGCAAAGAAGTGGACAAAGTGTGGCTGTTGCTTGGCACGATGATCGGTATGACGGTCTTTTCGCTGATCTTTTCCAGCATCAACAGCCGCATTTTCACCCGCATTTCGATCTACGTCAACAACGATATTCAAGCCAAGATCTTTGACCGCATCATCGACGCCCGCTGGAAAGAACTCAGCGCCTATCCGAGCGGCGACCTGCTCAACCGCTTCAACGGCGACGTCGGCACGATCGCCGCTAACGCCATTCACTGGATCCCCAACCTCATCATTAACGTCTATACGTTTGTGATCACCTTTTTCGCCCTCTTCCGCACCGACCCCACCATGGCGTGGCTCGCCTTTCTCTCGGCGCCGTTCCTGCTGCTGATGAGCCGATACATTATGCGGAAAATGCGGGATTACCGAAAACGCGTGCTGGAACTCAACTCCCAAATGATGGGATTTGAGGTGGAGACCTTCTATAACTTCGATATGATCAAATCCTTCGGCATTTTCGGTCATTATTCCAAAAAACTCCGCGGGTGGCAAGACAAATTCAAAGAATTCAATTTGGATTATAACAAGTTTGAGATCAAATCCAAGATCCTTTTGACCATCGTTTCCACGCTCGTTTCCCTTACGGCGTTCGGCTATTGCCTTTACCGGCTTTGGACGGGGCAGATCCTTTACGGCGATATGACCTTCTTCCTGCAACAAAGATCCAGCCTTTCCGGCCGCTTCAACAGCCTTGTCGGCACGGTTCCGGGTATGCTCAATTCGGCGGTCTCGGCGCACCGCGTCCGCGAACTGATCGAACTGCCCTCCGAAACGCACGACCCCGAATCTTATGAAAAAATGAAAAAATACGAAGCCGAGGGGCTTGCCGTCAAGATGAAAAACGTCACTTTCGGCTACCGCTCGGAAGAAGGATTGCGCGTCTATCGCAACGCCGATTTTACGGCGAATCCCGGTGAGATCGTTGCGGTGATCGCCGGCAGCGGCGGCGGCAAAACGACGCTGATGAAACTGCTGCTCGGTATGCTTGACGCCGAAAGCGGCAGCGTAGTCCTTTCGGCAAGAAACGGAGAGGAAGTTCCCGTCAACGCCGATCTCCGCCGTTTCTTCGCCTACGTGCCGCAAGGCAATACGATCCTTTCCGGGACCGTGGCGGACAATATGCGTATGGTGCGGGAAGACGTCAGCGACGAGGAGATCGTCGAGGCGTTGAAAACCGCCTGCGCTTATGATTTCGTGTCCGCCCTTGACGGCGGCATCAACGGAAAACTCGGCGAGCGCGGCAGAGGCGTTTCGGAAGGTCAGGCACAGCGCATCTCCATCGCGCGTGCGATCCTGCGCAACTCCCCGATCCTGATGTTGGACGAGGCGACCAGCGCGCTGGACGTGGAAACCGAGGGGCAAGTGCTGAAAAACATCATCAAGGCGCACCCCAACAAAGTCATCATCGTTTCCACGCACAGACCAAGCGCTCTCAAACTTTGCAGCCGCATTTACCGCATCACGGAAGGCGGCATCGAAGAGGTGAACGCCGATCTTGCGAAAGAACTGATGCGGCGCTATGCCGAGCTGCCCGCCGAGAGCGGCGAGCAACGCAAAAAGGCGCCCCGTGTGGCGCCCCAACAAACGCCGCTTTTGCCCCAAAGCGAGGAAAACATTTTGCCTGAGACCCCAAATGAAGGATGGTGGAACACTTGAAAAAGCCCCAAAAACGATATGCGTATGAAGTAGTCCCCGAGAAAAAAATATCGCTTCAATTGAAAAAGCCCGACGAAGCGGAATTGGTGGATTTTTACGAAAAAGACCGCTTTTCCAGGAACGTGAGCCTGATGAAATTTTTTTTGATGCCGTTCGTTTTTGTCGCGCTGCTCGGTTTTCCCGCCCCCGGCATTGTCGGTAACTATGTCAATCTTCTCAGCCATTTCGCGGCGCTTGCGTTTTTCATTTTTTGCGGATTTTTCGTACTTGTGCCGGACGACGCCAAACGTATGCGGAAACTGAAAAGAGCGCTCAAACGGTCCTTGATTTTCTTCCTGATTCTGTTTGCGGGTTATTTTGCCGTCAACGTTTTCTATTTGTGGCTGATCGGTTCGCTGAAAAGCCTGCCTGCAATGTGGAGGTTGCGCGCCGTTTTTGACTTTTTGGTACTGAACGTGTGGCCGCTCCCGATGGGAAGCAGCATTTGGTTTGTTCAAAGTTTGTTGTATGCCTATCTGATCTTCTTTATTTTGGAAAAACTGGAACTCTCCAAGTTTTACACCCCGCTTCTCGTCGTTTTGCTCGTTTTTATGCTGTTCAGCGGCGAATTTGCCAAACTTGCGGGCTTTCCGCATTTCGGCTATTACTATATCCCCGGCGGAACGCTGACCAAAACCCTCCCCTTTATGCTGATCGGCATGCTGCTCCGCAAAAACATCGCGAAACTCGCGCGCATCCCGCGCTACGTCTATATGATCACTTTCTTTGCGGGGGCGCTGTGCGCGATCGGCGAGTTTCTCTTGCTACAACGTTTGGGGTTGCTGGTTTACACCCGCAACGCCATCGGATTTGCCGTGATGGCGCTTTCGGTTTGTTGTTTTGCCATCAGTAAACCCGAAGCGAAAGAAAGCTTTTTGGCGGAACACGGCGGGCACTACGCGCGCCGCATGTACGTTCTTTGTCAGCCTGTTTTTATGCTGCTCTGGCTGTTTCATTTAAGATTCCGCCCCCTTGTCCTGTCGTCGTTCATCCGATTCGGAAGCGTGATTTGCTTCCCCATCTGCTTTGGGCTGGCGTTCGTGATCGGATGGGTCAAATTCCGTTTTGATCTCTGGCACGGTAAGAGGAAAAGCTGAAAAAATCAAGGAGTTTTCAAAAAGCTTGACGTTCGGCAAACAAGAAAGCTCCGGCTATTAAAGCAAACCCCCGCCAAACGCGACGCGTTTGGCGGGGGTTTTGTGTTTACGGTTCGCTCTGCTCCGCACGGGCGGCGGCAAATGCCTCGGCAAGCCCCGCGCGGATCACTCTGCCCGCGTGATCGTGCGCGAACGGCTCGTGCCGAAAAGCGTAAAAGGCAATCTGTTGATACGGGTGCAGGAGTGCATTGATCTCGGCGATCCACTCGTCGGCGGCGCGTTCCGCCGCCTCGTGCCACTCCTCACCGTATTCTTTTGCCAGATACGCCGCGTCGGGTTCGATGAGCGCGGCGGGTTGATAGCCGCTCTCCTCTTCGTTGAGCAATCCCACGACCACCGCTTCCTTGACAAGCGGCGATTGCATCAACAGCCGTTCCAATTCTTCGGGCGACACCAACCGCCCGCCTTTTGTCACGATGCAGTTTTGCTTTCTGCCGAGAATGTGCAGAAAACCGTTTGCGTCGATCTTGCCGACGTCGCCGGTATAATACCAACCGCCCCGCAGGACGCGCGCGGTCTCCTCTTCATCGCCGTAATAGCCGCTCATCATATTCTCCCCTTGGTAGCGGATCTCACCGCTGCCGTCGGGCTGTTCATTATAAATATCCAGGAGCGTGCGGGGGAAAGGCAATCCCGCCGAGCCGTCCAAATACCGATCCTCACGGTTCATGGCCGCAAGCCCCGCGCATTCCGTCAAGCCGTAGCCGACAAAAGTCAGCACGCCGAGTTGCCGCAGTCCTTTTTGTACCGCGGTTTCGGTCTTGCCCGGAACGAGCAATCGGCGCAGACTGCCGCCGAAAACGGCTCGCTGCGGCACAAGCAACCGCTCTTTGAGTTTTTGCCGCAAAGAGAGCGGCCGCACGGGATCGGTCATCGACAGCACGCGGCGCACCGCCGCCGCGCCGCCGTGCGCGTCGATCTCGCGCCACACTTTGCGATACAGCGCCTCGGCGATATACGGAATGGTGACCATCGCGCTGGGATGTACCTCGCGCATATCGCGCAAAAGGCGCGATATGCCCCCGCCGAACGCCACCGTTGCGCCGCGAAAGAGCGGAAAGAGAAGCCCGCAGACAAACTCATAGGTATGGGAGAGCGGCAGATGCGACAAAAAGACGTCTTCCGTGCCGATGCCGCTCGTTTCCGACATCAGCGTGACGGCGGCAAGCAACGCGCCGTGCGAAAGCATCACGCCTTTGGGCTTTCCGGTGGTGCCGGGAGTATAGAAGATCGCCGCCGTTGCGGCGGGATCGGTCTCCGTTTCCGCGCCCCGTTCTTTTTCCGCGCCTTCTTCCGCAAGCGAAGCAAAACGGGCAAACGGTATGGATTTTCCCCGCGCGAAAGCAGGGCAAAATCCTCTTTTGCCCGCGCCGTACAAAATGCCCGTCGCGCCGCACGCCTCGGCAAAAGCGCGCAATGTGGCGCGGTTGGCACCCTCTTCCACAGGCACCGGAACGGCACCCGCAAAGGTAAGCGCGAAAAATCCTTTTACCCAGTCCGCGCAGTTGACACCATATAAGAGGACGCGCTCTCCCGCCGCAAAACGATCACGGAGCGAAAGAGAAAGATTTTGCACGTCGTTTTTGAGAGCGAGAAAAGAAATATCCTGCCACTTGTCCTCTTTTTTCTCGCGCAAAGCGGTCTTTTCGCCGTAGCGCTCGGCAAGCAGAGAAAGCATCGTACACAGATCGTGCGCCACGATATTTCCGTCGGTTTGTTTCATTTTTCTCCTCCTTTTCGGTTATGGATTTCCCCAATATTTGCGGTCAAGGCTCCGCAGTTGGATCGCCTCGCCGATATGCTCCGCGCGAATGATCTCACTGCCGTCCAGATCGGCAATGGTGCGCGCCACGCGCATCACGCGGTCGTATCCGCGCGCTGAAAGTCCCAGCCGCTCATAAGCGCCGCGGAGCACCGCTTTTGCCGTCTCGTCCGCCGTACAATAGCGGCGAATGCGCGCGGCGTCGAGTTGCGCGTTGCAGAAAATGTTCTTCTCCTCCGCCATACGCGCGGCGGCAAAAGCGCGGGCACGGCAGACGCGCTCCCGCACTTGCGCCGAACTCTCTCCGGTCGATTTGCCGGAGGCAAGTTCATCATAGGAAATGGAAGGCAGTTCCACTTCAATGTCGATGCGGTCAAGCAACGGTCCGCTGATGCGCGAAACGTAGCGGTGCACGTCCGCGGGCGAGCAGGTACATTTTTTGGTGGGGTGCCCGAAATAGCCGCACCGACAGGGGTTCATCGCCCCCACCAACATAAACGAACAGGGAAACGTTACGCGCCCCGTGGCGCGGGTGATGGTCACCGAGCGATCCTCGATCGGTTGCCGGAGCGAATCGGTCACGGTTTTCGGAAACTCGGGCAGTTCGTCGAGAAACAGCACGCCGTTGTGCGCAAGCGACACCTCGCCGGGGGTGGGGTTTGCACCGCCGCCGACGAGACTGACCGCCGACATCGTGTGATGCGGGGAGCGGAATGGGCGGGTGGAAAGAAGCGACACGCCGGGCGGCAACGTGCCCGCCACCGAATGGACTTTGGTGGTTTCGATCGCTTCTCTGAAAGACAGCGGCGGCAAAATGGAAGGCAGCCGCTTGGCAAGCATGGATTTTCCCGTGCCGGGAGGACCGATCAACAAAATGTTGTGTCCGCCCGCCGCGGCGATCTCCATCGCGCGTTTGGCGAGCACCTGCCCGCGCACGTCGGCAAAATCCGGCATTCCGGGCGCTATACACGAAAGGTCTATCTCTTCGCACACGTAGGGCGCTATCGCCTCCACGCCGTTCAAGTGCCGAACCAACTGCCGCATATCGGCGGGAGCATAAACCGTCAGCCCCTGCACCGCCGCCGCTTCCGCGGCGTTCTCGTGCGGCACGAAGATCTCGGTGATGCCCGCGTCGCGCGCGGCGACGGCCATCGAAAGCACGCCCCGCACCGGACGGATCTGTCCCGTCAGCGAAAGTTCGCCCAAAAGGCATTTGCGGGAGAGGTCGACCGCCTCTTTGATCGCGCCGGTACAGCGCAATATCCCCGCAAGAATCGCCACGTCAAACGCCGAGCCCTCTTTTTTGCGGTCCGCAGGCGCGAGATTGACGGTAAAAGACAGCGCGGGAAAGGCAAATCCGCTGTTTCGGGAAGCGGTCTGCACCCGCTCTTTTGCCTCTTTGACGGCGAGATCGGGGAGCCCCACGATCTCAAAACCCGCCATTCGCTCACGCGCGTCGCATTCCACGCTCACCAAAAAGCCGTCGATCCCGCATACGCCCGCCGCCGTTGCCACAGATAGCATTGTCCTTCTCCTCTCGCCTTATTGCAAAGAGGCTGCCGCAAATCCTGCGGCAGCCTTTTCTCCCCCATGGGGATCATTTTGCATACAAATTCTGCTGATATACGCCGCGCGCATACAGTTGACGGAACGATTCTTCCACGCTTGCTTTGTCCGCCTGATAGGTGACGCCGAACCAGCGGTCGTGCGTCGGGATCACGCGCACCGTGGCGCTCCCGTCCCGGATCATACCGTCCACCACGGAGGGCAGGAGATATTCCGCTTTCACGTCACCCGCGGGGATCTTGTCGAGAAACGCGGGGAAGCCCACGGCAAGAACGTCGAGAAAATCGGGCGTCAATGCCCACATATTCATCGAAACGATCACGTTGCCGTCGATCGGCGTGCGCACGCCGTCTTTTTCCACCGCCGCGCCGTATTTTTCGTCGGGCACAAGCCCGCCGGTCTCCACCACGCGGTCAAGGAAACCCGCCGCGCTCACGGAGCACACGCCGCGCGTGACGGCGCCGTTTTCACTGAGCGTATTTTTCAAAATGAAGCCCGGCATACAAAACTCTCCCGGTTTGCCTCCGTTTTGCGTGAGAAAATCGTGCGCGATGCGAAAGCCCTCTTTGCCGTAATAATCGTCGGCGTTGATAACGAGAAACGGCTCTTTCACGATCCCGCGGCAGGAGAGCAGCGCCTGACCGGTGCCCCAGGGCTTTTTACGGTCGGGAGGGCAGGTATATCCGGCGGGCAGATCCTCTTTTTCCTGAAAAGCATACGCCACGGGGCAGATCTTTTCAATGCGCTCGCCGATGATCTCTCGGAAATCTTTTTCGAGATCGTGCCGAATGATGAATACCACGCGGTCAAAGCCCGCTTCCAGCGCGTCGTGGATCGAATAATCCATAATGATCTCGCCGTTCGGTCCCACGGGAGCCAACTGTTTGATGCCCGCGCCGAAACGCGAACCGATGCCTGCCGCCATAATCACAAGACTTGTTTTCATTGTTGTCTGTCTCCTTTTTTTAGTTTTTCTCCGTAGCCGTAACCATAGTCTTTATTGGCATAATAAGAGCCTTTTTTGACGTCGATATCGTTGAGGATCACGCCGTACAGCCGCGCGCCGGTCGTTTCCAGCATTTCTTTTGCCTGCGCCACCTCGCGCATATCGCACACGCCGGAACGCACGATGAGATAACAGCCCGTCAGGAGCGGGGAAAGCGCGGCGGCATCCGCCGCTTGGCAAATGGGGGGCAGATCGATGAAAACGTAATCAAATTCGGCGCTGAGTTTTTCGATCAGTTCCCGCATTCTGGCGGAAGCAAGCAGTTCCGCGGGGTTGGGAGGCGTCTGTCCGCTCGGCAGAAGCGTCAACCCGTTGCAAGTGACAAGGCATTCTTTCGGGTCTTTCGCGATGCCGACGAGATATTCCGCAAGCCCCTTTTGCCCTTTTTTCATCACGTCCGCAAAAATCATCGCCTGCGCGGGGCGGCGCATGTCGGCGTCGATGAGCAGTATCTTTTTTTCCAACATTGAAAAAGAGACGGAAAGGTTGGCGGTAAGGAGGCTTTTTCCCTCACAGGCGTTGGCGGAGGTAAATCCGAAAACGCGCTTGCCATCTTCGGCGCTGGCATAGGCGATGTTGGCGCGCATCGTGCGGAAAGCTTCCTGCACGGCAAAGGGCGTATGCTCGTCCAATCGTTTGCCGACGTAATTGCGTTCGTTTGCCAAAAGTTTTTTCTTCATTCTCATTGCTCTTTACCTCCCGTGCGGTCGCCGTGCATTCCGCTCCAATGCGGCACGCGTCCGACGACGGGACAATCCGGCAGAACGCGCGCAAGGTCTTCTTCGTTCCGTACGATCGAACCGAAAAAGGAGACCGCGAGAAACGCGACGTACGAAAGGAACCAGCCCGCAAGCATACCGATCACCGTAAGCAGTTTATAGCGCGGCGCGCTTTGTTTCGCTTCCGCGGCGTGAGAAAGCACCGCCACGGCGGTAAAGCCTTCCTCCGCCTCCGCAAACGCCAGATCGGTCACCACGCGCGGCAGCACCTTTTCGATCGCTCCCGCCGCTTTGGCGGAAAACTCTTTGTCGCGTGAAGTCACGGTGAGATAAAACGCGGCGCTGCGTTTGCTGACCTCGACCGACAGCATTTTTTGCAATGCGCGCGGAGAACAGTCCAAATTTCCCTCTCGGATCGCTTCTTCAAGCAACTTGTCGCTTTGCAACACGACGTCGGCAAAATCGATCGCCATCGTCTGCGCGGCGGCGGCTTGCGAGGAGTTGATGCCGTATCGATCGATCAGTTCCTGCGATTGCAGATTGCGTACATAATACCCGGACGTGGCGGAATATTCTTTCGGGACCACGCAGGTGATGCCGAAGGTGAGCGCCCCGCAAAGGAGCCCCGCCAAAAGGATCGGCAAAAGGCGTGCTTTCAAAACCCCCAAAAGATCCGAAAGCGACAAAAATTCGTGCTTCATTCTCGGTTTTTTCTCCTTAAAGCGTTGGATTGTATCAAACATACTTATTTTATCACGCGGGCGCGCAAAAGTCAAGTGTCGCGCACTTTTTCGCGCGCAACTTGCGCGCGCGGCTTGACAAACCCCCAAAAAGGAAGTAAAATAAAACTGTCTCGGACGCTTCGTCCGTTTTCGGTAAAAACGCGTGATCGTGCGAACCTTTGACCGATCCCGCAAAGCAATGAAATGCCAATTTATACGACAAGGAGTCTACTGTTTATGAGCGAGAAACTGTCTTTTTTGTTCCCGATAGACGGGGATTGCGTGGATTGTCGTGACGGAGAAGTGAAAAACGGCACGCTTTTTCTTCGTGTCCGCCTGTTTGCTCCCGCCGGACACCGCGTTACGGTGTGCGGAGAAACGGCGACGGAAACGGATGGCGAATACCGCGTCACCATTCCCGTAACGGCGGCGAAAACCGTGCTGACGGCAAGCGACGCGGAGAACGGCGAGGAAACGAGCGTAACGGTGTTTTATCTCCACCGCGGCGAAAAGCATTTCCGCATTTCCTCGGACGACAACATTCTGTTTTTGGCAAACATAGCGGCGCACCCCGAATATCGTTCGATCTTTGAGGATCCGTATCTCGCCGTCTACAAAGAGGCGCACGACCGCTACGGCGCGAAAGTGCATCTCAATTTGTTTTATTCTTTCACAGAAGAGGAAGCAGCGCGCTTCTCCACCCCTCGCCCCTATTTCGATCTTTCGATGATGCCAGACCGCTTCCGCGCGGAATGGGAAGCAAACGCGGACTGGCTGCACCTTTCCTTCCACGCCGCGCGCGAATTTCCCGACAAGCCCTACATCGCGGCGGGAAAAGAACAGATCACGCGGGACTGCCTTGCCGTGCACAAAGAGATCCTGCGCTTTGCGGGAGAGAAGACGCTGGCAAACGTGATGACCGTGCACTGGGGCGAAGCCACGCGCGAGGGCGTGCGGGCGCTTCGGGACGTCGGCTATCGCGCGTTGGCGGGATATTTTGAATATCAAAACGGCAACCCGCTGGTGGCATACTACACCAAAGCGCCGCTTCTTGACCACATCGGAGAACGCGATTTCTTTGTCGACACCACGATCCCGATGCTCTTCGGCAGGATCGATCTGGTTCTCAATTCGCGCACGATGGAAGATCGTATGGCGCGTTTTGCCGAGATCCTTGCTCACCCGCACAAGAGCAATTTCGTCTCTCTGATGATCCACGAGCAGTATTTTTATTCGGATTACCGGCTATATCTGCCCGATTTCAAGGAGCGGGTGCTGGAACCCTGCCGCGTGCTTGCCGAAAACGGTTACACGGGTATGTTTATGGGCGAAGTTGCCGCAAACTTACCGGAAGAATTTAGATCTTGACCGTTTTTCCCGTCACGTTACGGGACTTTCCGAAAAATTCCCACCGAAGGGGGCGTAAGAATGAATTTTTGGGTTTGGGGCATTTTCAATCTTTTTGACCACGGGCTGGTGCGCTTTTTGCTTGACCGCTTCTCGCCCGGTGAAACCGGGCGCGCCGCGTTGATCGGCGGCGCTTTCGCGCTCTCTGTCATCGTGCCGTATCTGCTGGGCAGCGTCAACTGCGCGTTGCTTATCTCCCGTTTTGTTTATCACGACGACATTCGCAAATACGGCAGCGGAAACGCCGGCTCGACCAATATGCTCCGTACATACGGCAAAAAAGCCTCGATCATCACCTTTGCGGGCGACGGCCTCAAAGGCGTGATCGCGGTGATTTTTGCCTGCCTGCTTTTCGGCGCGCCCGAAAGCGAACCTTTCTTCATCTATCTTGTCACCGCCGCTTATCTCGCCGCGTTTTTCTGCGTATTCGGGCACATTTTCCCCTGCTTTGCCCGCTTCCGCGGCGGTAAAGGTTTTGCCACTTCCGCCACCGTCATTTTGGTGTTAAACCCCGTGATCGCCGTGATCCTTGCCTGCATTTTCTTCCCGCTCGTCGCCGTTTCGCGCTACATTTCGCTCGGATCGGTGATGACGGTGCTGATCTATCCCATTCTTCTTGCCAGTTTTGACAAAACGCAAGAACAACCCTATGGCGTGCCCGTCATTTTCGCGCTGCTGATCGCGGCGGCGGTCACGTTTGCCCACCGCGGAAACATCGTGCGCCTTTTCAACCACACCGAACGCAAACTTGTTCTCAAAAAGGACAAGCCGAAAGTTGAAAACGGTGACGCCGCCGACGAGGAAAAAGGCTGACCCGTATGCGCGAACGCGAAGAAATGGCGGCGGCGATCCTCGCCGCCGCCCGAACGCAAACTTTGAAGAAAACAGTGTTTTCGCGCCCCGTTTCGGGGGATATTCTCCGCGCAGCGGGAAAACTTTGCCTTGTGCGCGGGAAAACCGTTTTGCAAATAGAGACCTTCTTTTCCGACAACAAAGCGCGGCACGAGAATTTCTCCGTCGACGACGCCGCCCTTCCCCTTCTCACGGAAAAGATCGGCGCGTTTGCGCAAGTCGATCTGCTGACCACGGTGGGCGACGCCGAATATCGCGTGACGAAACGCGGCGTTCTTTTGTCGGGCTGTGAAAAACTGTCCCGCAAACTCTCGGCAGGTGACGCGCCCGCGCTTGCCGTGAACGGGAACAACAAAGCGAAAAATCATATCCTGTCGGGCTCCGAGCCCTTTCTCTTTTTACTCGGCGTCGCGGATAAAGAAGGGCGCGTATATGATAAGAAACAGGCGAAATTCCGGCAGATCAACCGCTTTTTGGAGATCCTCTCGGACGTGATGCCGCAACTGCCGGAAGGCGATCTTGCGGTGGCGGATCTCTGTTGCGGCAAAAGTTATCTTTCCTTTGCCGTTTATCATTATCTCACCGTCGTACAGCACCGTCGCGTCACGATGATCGGCGTCGATCTCAAAACCGACGTCGTCGCTTATTGCGCGGACGCCGCCGCGAAACTCGGCTTTACGGGACTTTCCTTTACGGCGGACGACGTGCGCAAAGTGCCGCTGCCCGCAAAGATCGACCTTGTGGTCTCTCTGCACGCCTGCGACACGGCGACCGATTTCGTGCTTGACCGCGCCCTTTCTGCCGCGGCGCGCGTGATCCTCGCCACGCCCTGCTGTCATCACGAACTCTACCACACCCTCTCCTGCCCCGCGCTGGATTTCATTGCGGAGCACTCGATGTTGAAACAAAAACTCTGTGACGCCGCCACCGACGCTCTGCGCCTCAAACGGCTTGAAGCGGCGGGCTACAACGTCGCCGCCATTGAGCTGATCGACCCCGAAGAAACGCCCAAAAACGTCTTACTGCGCGCCGTGCGGCGCGAAGACGCGGGCAAAAACGCCGCGCGGGAAGAGGCGGCCGCGGCCGCTCTTCGCGCCGCGCGCGCCTTTCTGCTTGGAAAGGAGACTTAAATGGATCTGAAACGCGTTTTAAGCTATATGCGCCGCGCCGTCGAGGATTACGATATGATCCGCGACGGCGACCGCATCGCCGTCGGCGTATCGGCGGGGAAAGACTCGCTGACACTGCTTGCCGGTCTTGCCGCGCTTCGCCGCTTTTACAGCCGCCGTTTTGAGGTGGTCGCCGTGACGGTGGATCTCGGCTTTGGCGGCGGGCAGGACTACACGGACATTGAGACGTTTTGCCGCGAGATCGACGTGCCGTTCCACGTGGCGAAAACCGACATCGGGCACATCATTTTCGATATTCGCAAAGAAAAAAGCCCCTGCGCGCTCTGCTCCAAAATGCGGCGCGCCGTCCTGCACGACACCGCCAAGGCGCTGGGGTGCAACACGGTGGCGCTGGGGCATCACCTGGACGACGTGGTGGACACCTTTATGCTCAACCTCTTTTACGAGGGGCGCGTCGGCTGTTTCGAGCCCGTCTCCTACCTCTCGCGCGTGGATCTGCGCGTCATTCGCCCCCTGATCTATATGCCCGAAAAAGACATTTTGTATTTTCTTTCCCGCAATCCGCTCCCCGTGCATTCTTCTCCCTGCCCCGCCGACGGCGAGACCGAGCGCACGCGTATGCACGATCTGATCTCCGATTTGGAAAAAAACAGCCACGGGTTGCGCTACCGCATCTTCGGCGCGATCTTGCGCGGCGAGATCGACGGGTTTCACCCCGCCGTGCATCGTCCCCGCACGAAAAGCCCCCCGAAAGGTACACGATAAACGCCCTTTGCCGATCTGTGAAAAAGCGAACGGACCAAAAGTCCGTTCGCTTTTTCGCTGTCTTATACGGAAAGCGTTGCTTTTTCGGAAAGCGCCGTTATCCTTTGCCGCGCATCCGCTCGAAAGCCGCGCCGATAAATCCCTTAAAGAGCGGATGCGGCTTGTTGGGACGGGATTTGAACTCGGGATGATACTGCACGCCCACAAAAAACGGGCGCTCGGTCAGTTCCACCGTTTCCACAAGCAATCCGTCGGGCGACAATCCGCTCAACGTGAGGCCGCACGCCTGCAAACGGTCGCGGTAATCGTTGTTGAATTCGTAGCGATGGCGATGCCGCTCGCTGATGCGCCGAACGCCGTAGCAACGCTCCATCGTGGTGCCGGGCACGATTTCGCAAGGATACGCGCCGAGGCGCAGTGTGCCGCCCTTGTCGATCTCGTCGCTTTGCCCGGGCATAAAATCGATCACTTTGTTTTTACATTGTTCGTCAAATTCGCCGGAGTTAGCGTCGGCGATGCCGGCGACGTGGCGCGCGTATTCAATGACGGCGATCTGCATTCCGAGGCAGATGCCGAAATACGGCAATCCTTTTTCTCTCGCGTAGCGGGCGGCAAGGATCATACCTTCGATCCCCCGACTGCCGAATCCGCCGGGCACGATGACGCCGTCCAGATCCCGCAAAGTCTCCTCCACCGTTTCTTTGGTGATCTTTTCGGAATCGATCCAATGGATCTTGATGTGCGTATCGTAAAAATACCCCGCGTGCCGCAGTGCTTCCGCGACCGAAAGATACGCGTCGTGCAGCGCCACATATTTGCCGACAAGCCCGATGTGCACCGTGTAAGGTCTCGATTTGATCCGGTCGACCATCGCCGCCCACTCGGTAAGGTCGGGAGACGGCGCAAAGACGCCGAGTTCCCGGCAAACGACAGAGGAGAATTTCGATTTTTCCAACATCAGCGGCGCTTCATAGAGGTTGGGTAGCGTGATGTTTTCGATCACGCAATCCTTTTTTACATTGCAGAAAAGCGCGATCTTGTCAAAAATCGCTTCTTCCAACGGCTCGTCGCACCGCAGGATGATGATGTCGGGATTGATGCCCATACCTTGCAACTCTTTGACAGAGTGCTGTGTCGGTTTGGTCTTGTGCTCCTCCGAGCCGTGAAGATAGGGGACGAGCGTCACGTGGATAAACAGGCTGTTTTCCCGTCCCACTTCCAGAGAGATCTGCCGCACCGCCTCGATAAAGGGCTGCGATTCGATGTCGCCGATGGTCCCGCCGATCTCGGTGATGACGATATCCGCTTCGGAGTGTTTTCCCACGTTATAGATGAAATTTTTGATTTCGTTCGTGATGTGCGGGATGACTTGAACGGTGGAGCCGAGATATTCTCCGCGCCGCTCTTTGTTCAGCACGTTCCAATACACTTTGCCGGTGGTCAGGTTGGAATATTTGTTCAGATCTTCGTCGATAAAACGTTCGTAATGACCGAGGTCCAGATCTGTCTCGGCGCCGTCTTCGGTGACATAGACCTCACCGTGCTGATACGGGCTCATCGTGCCGGGATCGACGTTGATATAAGGATCGAGTTTCTGCGCGGCGACCTTGAACCCGCGCGCTTTCAGCAATCTGCCCAGCGACGCGGCGGTGATTCCTTTACCGAGTCCCGAAACCACGCCTCCCGTCACGAAAATATACTTTGTCATTGTACCCTCCTTATTCCCACTCCACCGTTGCCGGCGGTTTGGATGTGATGTCGTATACCACGCGATTGATCGTTTTCACTTCGTTCGTAATGCGGCGGGAAGCGGCGTCCAAAATATCATAAGGGATCCTTGTCCAATCCGCCGTCATAAAGTCGTCGGTGGTAACGGCGCGCAGCGCCACGGTGTATCCGTACGTGCCGGCATCGCCCATCACACCCACGCTTTTCGTGTCGGTCAGAACGGCAAAATACTGGCTGGGTCTCACGCCCGCGTTTTCCAATTCTTCACGGAAGATCGCGTCCGCTTCGCGCAGTGTATCCGCCTTTTCTTTTGTGATCTCCCCGATGATGCGCACGGCAAGCCCGGGACCGGGAAAGGGTTGACGCATCACCAGTTTTTCCGGTATGCCGAGTTTTAACCCCACGGCGCGCACTTCGTCCTTGAAAAGCGTCCGCAGCGGCTCGATGATCTCTTCAAATTCCATATGCGTGGGCAATCCCCCTACGTTGTGATGACTTTTGATGGTGGAGGCGTCACCCTTGCCGCTTTCCACGACGTCGGGATAAATGGTGCCCTGCACCAGATCGTCCGTTTTACCGAGTTTCCGACTTTCCTCCTCGAAAACGCGAATGAATTCCTCGCCGATGATCTTGCGCTTTTTTTCGGGTTCTCGCACACCCGCAAGTTTCGTAAGAAACCGTTCTTCCGCGTTCACGCGCACCAGTTTCATTTTGAACTGCCCGTGAAACACGCGCTCCACGTCGTCTCCTTCGTTTTTGCGCAAAAGTCCGTGATCCACGAAAACGCAGGTGAGCGCGTCGCCGATCGCGCGGTGGATCAACACCGCCGCGACCGAGGAGTCAACGCCGCCCGACAGCGCGCACAAAACGCGCTTTCCCGCCAGCTTTTCTTTGTATTCGCACACGGTTTTCTCGATAAAGTCGTCCATTTTCCAGTCGCCCGCGCAGCGGCAAACGCCGAAAAGAAAGTTACGCAATATCTCTTTCCCGTACGCCGTGTGCGTTACCTCGGGATGGAACTGAACGCCGTAAATCCGGCGCGCTTCGTCCGCAATGGCGGCAACGGGACAGTTGTCGGTCCGCGCCGTCACCGCAAAGCCCGCCGGCGTTTCACACACGTAATCCGTGTGGCTCATCCAGCAAACGCTCTTTTCGGGCACGCCCGAAAAGAGCGCGCAAGGCGCGACGTATACATCGGTTTTACCGTATTCGCTACCGTGCTCCGCGGAACGAATTTTGCCGCCCGCCATATAGGCGATCAATTGATGCCCGTAACAAATGCCCAGCACGGGTATGCCGAGAGAGAGGATTTCTTTGTCATAACGCGGCGCGTGCTCGTCATACACGCTGTTCGGTCCGCCCGTGAAAATGATCCCTTTATAGCCCGCGCTTTTGATTTTTGCAAGCGATATTTTGTCGTAAGGTCTGATCTCGGCAAAAACGCCGTTTTCGCGCACGCGGCGGGCGATCAAAAGATCATACTGTCCGCCGAAATCGAGAACGAGAATTTTCTCCATATCTCTGTCAAAACTCCTGTTTTCCATACCGTTTCGCCTTTATTTGCCGCTGTCGCCGTAGTTGGAAAGAACGCGCGCGGAAGGATCGCTTACATCGCAGCCTTTCCAAGACTTGTTCGGCATCCAAAAATCGGCAATCATCTCCGCTTGCCCGGGGTAATATTTTTCAAATATTTCCCGGTACAAAAGAGATTCTTTGGTGAAGGGGCGCGCGTGGTCGTATTTGGCGCACCGCACCGAAAATTCCGTGTCGGAATATTGCGTCTCGGCGTACGCTTTGAGATCGTCGACCATCGAGTGCCCGACCGCGTCCGAAAACGCCGCTTTTTCACGCCACAGAATGCCGTCGGGCAGATAACCCAAGCCCTCAAAGGCGTGTCGGAGCAGATATTTTCCCTTGCCGTAGCGGTTGATCTTCATTTCGGGATCAAGATCCATCACATATCGGACAAAATCGAGATCGCCGAAAGGCACGCGCGCTTCGAGAGAGTTGACCGAGATACACCTGTCCGCGCGCAGAACGTCATACATATGCAGTTCCCGAACGCGCTTTTCGGCTTCCTTTTGAAATTCCGCCGCGCTCGGCGCGAAATCGGTATATTTGTAACCGAAAAGCTCATCCGATATCTCACCGGTCAAAAGCACGCGGATGTCGGTCTTCTCGTGGATCGCTTTGCAAACCAAATACATACCCATACTGGCACGAATGGTGGTGATATCGAAAGTTCCGAGCAGGTATATGACTTCTTCCAGCGCGCCGATCACATCCTTCGGCGTCATATAGACTTCCGTGTGCTCCGCACCGATGTAGTCCGCCACTTGCCTTGCGTATTTGAGGTCGATCGCGTCCTCGCTCATACCGATGGCAAAGGTTTTGATCGGCGTTTTGCTTTTCTTTGCCGCGATGGCGCAGACAAGAGAAGAATCCAAACCGCCCGAGAGCAGAAAACCGACTTTCGCGTCCGCCACCAACCGTTTTTCTACGCCCGCGATCAGTTTTTCTCGAATATTGCGGCAGGCGCTTTCGAGATCGTCCGTGCAGACCTTGTCCGCTTTCGCAATATCCAGATAGCGGGTAAAAACGCCGTTTTTATAATAGTGTCCCGGGGGAAACGGCAAGATCTTTTCGCAAAGCCCCACCAAGTTTTTGGGCTCGCTGGCAAAGAGGATCGCGCCCCGCGGATCGTATCCGTAATACAGCGGGCGAATGCCGATGGGATCGCGCGCGGCGATCCACTCGCCGTTTCTCCCGTCGTAGATCACGCAGGCAAATTCCGCGTCCAACCGTCGGAAAAGATCCACGCCGTATTCAAGATACATCGGCAGCAATATCTCGCAATCGCTGTCGCTCTGAAACGCATATCCCTTGCGGATGAGTTCGGCGCGCTCTTTCTCAAAGCCGTAGAGTTCCCCGTTGCAAACGCAGTAACAGCCGTTTCTCTCGAAAGGCTGCATACCCGACGGCGTCAAACCCATAATCGAGAGGCGGTGAAATCCCATCAATCCGCCGTCGAGTTCGATCACGCGGCTGTCGTCCGGCCCGCGCGATTTCGTTTTGAAAAATGCTTTCTCAAACGCCGCTTTGTCGAAAACGGCGTCGCAATAACCGAAAATCGAACACATTGTTTTCTCCTTTTCCCGTTTCGCAAAACGCGGATCATTTCACGCTGAAAAGAATGTCGGCATACGTTGGGAAGGGCCAGTAGCGTTTCTCCGTCAGCGTCTCCGCCTCGTCGCAGGCGAGCCGCAGTTGGCACATTCTCGGCAGAACGTCGTCGCGGATCTTTTGCGACTCCTCCGTCACGTTTTCGGCGTCGTGCAACGCGATCACGGCGCCTTGCAAATCGTCAACGGCCGCCGCGATCCTGTCAGTCAGATCCGAGAGTTTCCCGATCAGTTTTTCTTCGTACGCGCAGGCAACGGCGGGCGCCACCGCCTTTTTTGCGGCGGCGTTTTTCGCCAGATCGGCGGTGAAACGCTCCACGGCGGGCGCGATTTGCGTTTTTGCCATATCGACCATCGTGTTGGCTTCGATCACGACCGACTTGCAATAGTTTTCCAACATAATCTCACAGCGCGCGTGAAGTTCCTCCACCGAAAAAACTTTGTGCCGCGTGAGCATTTCCACGTTCTTCGGATCCAAAATGTGCGGCATACAGTCGGCGGTGGTGCGATAGTTGAGAAGTCCGCGCACCTCGGTCGCTTCCCTGATCCAAGCGTCGTCGTACCCGTTGCCGTTGAAAATGATGCGCTTGTGCTGCCGGATCGTCTCTTTGATCATCTCGTGCAGTGCCGTTTCAAAATCCTTTGCGCCTTCCAGGCGATCGGCATAAATGCGCAGACTCTCGGCAACGGCGCTGTTGAGCATAATGTTGGCGCAGGCGATGCTGTTGGAAGAGCCGAGCATACGGAATTCAAATTTGTTGCCGGTAAAAGCGAACGGCGAGGTGCGGTTGCGGTCGGTGGTATCGCGGTTGAATTTCGGGAGCACGTGCACGCCGAGTTTCATTTGCATCCGCTCCGCGCCTTTGTACGGCGCGTCGTTTTCGATCGCGTCCAGCACCGCCGTCAGTTCGTCGCCGAGAAAGATGGAGATAACGGCTGGCGGCGCCTCGTTTGCGCCCAAACGGTGATCGTTTCCCGCGGTGGCGACCGAAATACGCAGCAGATCCTGATAATCGTCCACCGCTTTGATCACGGCGCAAAGGAAGAGCAGAAACTGTGCGTTTTCATAAGGCGTTTCGCCGGGATAAAGCAGGTTTTGCCCCTCGTTTGTGGCAATCGACCAGTTGTTGTGCTTGCCGGAGCCGTTGACGCCGGCAAACGGTTTTTCGTGCAACAGACAAACAAGCCCGTGGCGCGAAGCAACCTTTTGCATCATCTCCATTGTCAGTTGGTTGTGGTCTGTCGCCACGTTTGTGGTGGTATAGATGGGCGCCAGTTCGTGCTGTGCCGGCGCGACCTCGTTGTGCTCGGTCTTTGCCATAATGCCGAGCTTCCAGAGTTCCTCGTTGAGATCCGCCATAAACTCGGCGACTTTCGGTTTGATCGCGCCGAAATAATGGTCGTCCATCTCCTGCCCTTTGGGCGGTTTGGCGCCAAAAAGCGTTCTGCCGGTAAAGCGCAGATCGGGGCGGGCGTCATACATTTCTTTGGAGATGAGAAAATATTCCTGTTCCGGCCCAACCGAAGAGCGCACGCATTTTGCCGTGTCGTTTCCGAAAAGGCGAAGGACGCGCAGTGCCTGCTTATTTAAAGCCTCCATCGAGCGCAGAAGCGGCGTTTTCTTATCCAGCGCGTGCCCGCCGTACGAGCAGAACGCCGTGGGAATACACAGCGTATTCCCTTTGATAAAGGCGTAAGAAGTCGGATCCCACGCGGTATAGCCGCGCGCCTCAAAGGTCGCGCGCAGTCCGCCCGACGGGAAAGACGAAGCGTCCGGCTCGCCTTTGATCAGTTCCTTACCGGAAAACTCCATAATGACGCCGCCGTCGGGAGAGGGAGAGATGAAACTGTCGTGTTTTTCGGCGGTGATGCCGGTGAGCGGCTGAAACCAGTGGGTAAAATGCGTGGCGCCTTTGGCGACCGCCCAATCCTTCATTGCCGCGGCGACCGCGTTGGCAACGCCGATATCCAGCGCCGCGCCCTCGTCGATCGTCTGTTTGAGCGAAGCATAAACTTTCGCAGACAAGGTGGCTTTCATCACTCTGTCGTCAAATACCATACTGCCGAATGTTTCCGATACGCTTTTCATTTTCTTTTCTCCTTTTCCGAAAATAAGAAAGAAGCGCCTTTTATGCCGAAACATAAAAGACGCCGTTGCCTTTCTTTATATACAATTGTTCGTAAAACGAAAATCGCGCCTTTGAACCCATCGCTCAAAGACGCCATTGCCTTTTACAAGCAGTATTATACACCGCCCGCCGCGGCTTGTCAATCCCCTTTTTCCATTTTTTCGCAAAAATTTCATCAAATCGACGCCGCGCGCTTTTTTCTATTGACAAACCGTCGCGCGCGTGATAAAATGACACATAATGAGCAAAGGCGTTCATTTTCGGCAGACCGAAGTCTGCCGAAAATCGGCGTCTTTTCTTTTTTACGGAAAGGCGGAACACTATGATCCAAAAAGAAGGAAGCGTCCGGATCCCCTCCGGCTGCGCCATTGCGGCGGTGATCTCCAAAAACGGGGAGCGTATGACGGGAGAGCCGATCATACGGGCGATGAAACCGATGCACGACCGTTCCAACGGGCTTGGCGGCGGGTTTGCCGGCTACGGGATCTATCCGGAATATCGGGACCTTTACGCGCTGCATTTGTTTTTTGACTGTCGGGACACCCGCAAAGCGTGCGAGGCGTTTTTGAAAGAATGCTTCGAGGTGGTACGGGGCGAGATCATTCCCACCCGAAAAATGCCCGAGATCACCGATGAGCCGCTCATTTGGCGCTATTTTGTCGCGCCGCTTCGCTCGGTCCTTTCGAATCTGCAATTGGACGAAAAAAGTTTCGTCGCGCGCACGGTGATGAAGATCAACACCGAGATGAAAGGGGCATACGTTTTTTCCAGTGGGAAAAATATGGGCACTTTCAAAGCCGTGGGCTATCCGGAAGACGTGGGCGCTTTCTACCGCCTGGAAGAATACTCCGGTTACTGTTGGACGGCACACGGACGCTATCCCACCAACACGCCCGGGTGGTGGGGCGGCGCGCATCCTTTTACCCTGCTTGACTACGCGGTCGTCCACAACGGAGAGATCTCCTCTTACGATGCGAACCGCCGCTTTATCGAGATGTTCGGCTACAAATGCACCCTGCAAACCGACACCGAGGTGATCACCTACATTTTGGATTATCTGGTCCGCGTACGGCAACTGACGCTCCGCGAGGCGGCAAACGTCATCGCCGCGCCGTTTTGGAGCACGATCGAAGCGAAACAAGACGCTTATGAGAAAGAAAAACTGCGGTATTTGCGCACCGTGTTTCCGAGTTTGCTCATCACCGGTCCTTTTTCCATCGTGCTGGGCTTTGACGGGGGATTGATGGCTTTGAACGACCGACTGAAACTGCGCTCTATGGTGGTGGGCGAAAAGGACGACAAAGTCTTTATCGCCAGTGAAGAAGCCGCCGTTCGCGCTATGGAGCCGGAAGCGGAAAACATTTGGTCGCCCGCGGGCGGCGAGCCCGTGATCGTGACCGTGAAGGAGGGAATGTTCTGATGGGTGTGGAGTTCATATATCCGGAATTTGAAGTGATCCGCGACAAAGAACGCTGTATCTCCTGTCGCGTGTGTGAACGTCAGTGCGCCAACGAAGTGCACGTCTTCCGCGAAAAAGACGGCGTGATGGTGAGCGATGAATCCAAATGCGTCAACTGTCAACGCTGTGTCTCGTTTTGCCCGACGCGGGCGTTGAAGATCGTCAAAAGCGACTGCACGTTGCGGGAAAACGCCAACTGGCAAAACGACACCGTGCGGGAGATCTACAAACAGGCAAACAGCGGCGGCGTTTTACTCTCCTCTATGGGCAACCCCAAACCGCTGCCGGTCTATTGGGATCGCATCCTGATCAATGCTTCGCAGGTGACAAACCCGCCGATCGACCCTTTGCGCGAGCCGATGGAAACCAGAGTGTTCTTGGGCAAAAAGCCCGAAAAGATCACGCGCGGCAGGGACGGAAAGATCGACTGCTCTCTCCCGCCCCAGATCGAACTTTCGATGCCGGTGATGTTTTCCGCTATGAGTTACGGCTCGATCAGTTATAACGCCCACGCGGCGCTTGCCCGCGCCGCAAAGGAACTCGGCATCCTTTACAACACGGGCGAGGGCGGACTCCACGAAGATTTTTACGTGTACGGAGAAAATACCGTGGTGCAGGTGGCGTCGGGGCGCTTTGGCGTCCACGAGGATTATCTCAACGTCGGCGCCGCCATCGAGATCAAAATGGGACAGGGCGCAAAACCCGGCATCGGCGGACATCTGCCCGGCGCAAAGATCGTGGGCGACGTTTCCCGCACGCGCATGATCCCGGAAGGCAGCGACGCCATCTCCCCCGCCCCGCACCACGATATCTATTCCATCGAGGATCTGCGCCAGCTGGTCTTTTCCCTCAAAGAAGCCACCCTGTATAAAAAGCCGGTCATCGTGAAAGTTGCCGCCGTGCACAACATCGCCGCCATCGCCAGCGGCATTGCCAGAAGCGGCGCCGACATCATCGCCATCGACGGGTTTCGCGGCGGCACCGGCGCCGCGCCGACAAGGATCCGCGACAACGTCGGCATTCCGGCGGAACTGGCGCTTGCGGCGGTCGATCAAAGACTGCGCGACGAGGGGATCCGCAACGAGGTGTCTTTGGTGGTCGGCGGCTCGATCAGGAGCGCGGCGGACGTCGTCAAGGCGATCGCGCTGGGCGCGGACGCCTGTTATATCGCCACCGCGGCGCTTTTGGCTCTCGGTTGTCATCTCTGCCGCACCTGTCAGAGCGGCAAATGCAACTGGGGGATCGCCACACAGCGACCCGACCTTGTCAAGAGGCTCGATCCTGACGTGGGGGCTGCGCGGCTAGTCAACCTGATGACGGCCTGGCGGCACGAGATTATGGAAATGATGGGCGGTATGGGCGTCAACTCCATCGAGGCGCTGCGCGGAAACCGCCTGATGCTCCGCGGTGTGGGGCTCCATCAAAAAGAACTCGAAATACTCGGCATTTCCCACGCGGGAGAATGACAAAACGAAAAACGGAGAAAATCCGATTTTTCAAAAAATCTATGGAAAAAAGCCAAAAGGGGTTGTATAATATGATCATAGAGGTGGGAGAACTTGACCACCGCGCCATCAACGAGGCACTGCGCGGCACAGATCGGGAAGTGACCCTCTCCGGCTGTATGGGACAGCGTTTCATCTGTGCCGGTATGTCGAGCGGCAACGTTGAGGTTTGCGGGATCCCCGGCAACGCGCTCGGCGCCTATCTCAACGGTGCGCACATCACCGTCCGCGGCAACGCGCAAGACGCCGTGGGCGACACGATGAACGCCGGCACGATCGTCATTCACGGCAACGTCGGCGACGCCGTAGGATACGCTATGCGCGGCGGCAGGATCTTTGTAAAAGGAGACGCCGGATACCGCGCCGGCATTCATATGAAAGCATACCGCGAAAAGATCCCCGTTCTGGTGATCGGCGGCAAGACCGGCAGTTTTCTCGGAGAATATCAGGCGGGCGGTGTGATCGTGGTGCTCGGTCTCTCGAAAGACACGCGCCGCATCGTCGGCAATTTCCCCTGCACGGGTATGCACGGCGGCAAGATGATTCTGCGCTCGGACTGTCGGGATCTCGTCTTTCCGAACCAGGTAACGGCGCGTCCGGCGACGCCGGAGGATCTGGCGGAGATCCAAGGATACGTCGCGGAATATTGCGCGCTGTTCAAAGAGACGGAAGCGGACGTTTTGCGCTCTCCCTTTACCGTGATAACGCCGGACAGCAAAAACCCGTATAAACGATTGTATGTGGCAAACTGAAAAAAGGAGGCTGCTATGAAATATTCAAAAGAAGAGGTCTTGCAATACGTCGCGGAGGAAGACGTCAAGTTTATCCGGCTTGCCTTTTGCGATGTGTTCGGCAAGCAAAAAAATATTTCGATCTTGCCGGACGAGTTGCCGCGCGCTTTTGAGCACGGGATCGCTTTTGACGCGTCCGCGATCGCCGGATTCGGCGACGAGGCGCGATCCGATCTCTTTCTGCACCCCGATCCCGAAACGCTGATCCGACTGCCGTGGCGACCGGAACACGGAAAAGTGGTGCGTATGTTCTGCTCCATCACCTATCCGAACGGAAACCCTTTTGAGTGCGATACCAGAAATTTGCTGAAAAAGGCGGTCGAAGACGCGAAAGCGGCGGGATATACCTTCTATTTCGGCGCGGAGCAGGAGTTTTATCTCTTTGAACTGGACGAAAAAAATATGCCGACGAAGACCCCGTATGATCAAGCCGGCTATATGGATATCGCGCCGGAGGATAAGGGAGAAAACGTGCGCCGCGAGATCTGCCTGACGTTGGAGCAAATGGGGATCAGACCGGAAAGTTCGCACCACGAAGAAGGCCCCGGACAAAATGAGATCGACTTTCGCTATACGGATGCGCTGACCGCCGCGGACAACGTGATGACGTTTCAAACCGTCGTCCGAACGGTGGCGCGCCGCAACGGATTGTTTGCGGATTTTTCGGCAAAACCGCTCGACGACGCGCCCGGCAACGGATTTCATATCAATTGCTCGGTAAAGCCGGATGACGGCGCGGAAAATCAAGAGCGTATGATCGCGGGCATTTTGGCAAAGATCGTGCCGATGACGGTCTTTCTCAATCCCACCGAACGCTCTTTCGCGCGTCTTGGGCAAATGAAAGCTCCGCGGTACGTCTCGTGGTCGCGGGAAAACCGATCGCAGTTGGTGCGCATTCCGGCGGCGGTCAAAGAATACCGCCGCGCCGAACTGCGCTCACCCGATCCTACGGCAAACCCGTATATCGCGTTTGCGCTGATGATACGGGCGGGGCTTTACGGTATGCAAAATGCCCTTCCGCTTCCCGCCCCCGTGGATCTCAATTTGTATCAGGCGGACGAGAAAACGACCGCGAAACTGGCAAAACTGCCGGATTCTCCGAAGAGCGCCGGCGCCGCGGCGGCGGCCGACGAGTGGATAAAGACGCACATTCCCGCACCGATATTAAAAACATACTGCGAAAGATGATCCCGTAAATTTCAGCGAAGGGAGGGACGGTTTTTGAATTTCAAAGAACAGGTATACAGCGTTCTTGTCGTTTCCGCATCCGAAAAATTCAACCGGGCGCTGCCCGCGCTCTTTTCCGTTCCCACCTTTTCGCCGCTTTTCGTGGTATCCAATATCAGCGCCGCCAAGCGGGCGACGGCGGAGCGGGATTTTGATCTTGTCGTCGTCAACTCTCCCCTCCCCGACGACACGGGGCTCCGTTTTTCCGTCGACACCGCGGATTCCTGCAACGCCGTCGTCTTGTTTTTGGCAAAGATCGAGCACTATGACGACGCGTATGAAAAACTTGCGGGGTGCGGCGTGTTTCTCCTGCAAAAACCGGTGACAAGATCGCTTTTTCAAGTGGCGCTCGGCTGGATGATCAGCGCGCGCGAGGGACTGCGCAAAAACCAAAAAAAGACGCTTTCCATAGAAGAAAAAATGAACGAGATCCGACTTGTCAATCGCGCGAAATGGTTGCTGATCAGCGAACTGAAAATGACCGAGGCGGACGCGCACCGCACCATTGAAAAGCAGGCGATGGATCGCTGCGTCCCGAGAAGTTTGGTCGCGGAAGAGATCATCAAGACATACAGTTGATACGGCAATAAAAAAGGAGCCGCGGCGCGGCTCCTTTTTTATTTTGTTCAATCCTTCACGACAAAGCGTTCCACAGCGGCAAACACATCCGCCGCCGCGTCGTCATCGTGCACCGTCAGGGTGATCGGCTGCAAGAGATCCAAACTGAAAATGCCCATCAGAGATTTTCCGTCCACCACGTACCGCCCGGAGGCAAGGTCAATGTCGGTTTCGGCTTTCGCCACGATATTGACGAAATCACGCACGTCGGCAATGGTGGAGAGGCGAACTTTCACACTTTTCATCTCCATCGCTCCTTTCCTTGCAAGTTGAGATCGCTCTGTGCTCATTATAGCCGAAACCCGCCGTTTTGTCAAGGAAAATCCCGCACGGCGGAAAAGATTTTCCTTTTTGCGCTTTTCGCTTGACTTCGCCCGGAAAATATAGTATAATAAACTTTGTATATATAAAGTATCGGCTTTACTTGTTTATATATGAATTTTGAAAATCAAATAAGGAGGACACAGTGAACACAGGACTTGCCATAGCCCTCATCGCCGCCGCACTGGTTGTGGGCGCGGTGATCGGCTTTCTCATTCGCCGTATGCTGGCGGAGAAAAAGATCGGCTCAGCCGAAACCGAAGCAAACCGCATTCTGCAAAGCGGAAAACAGCAGGCGGAAGCTCTCAAAAAAGAGCGACTGCTTGAAGCCAAAGAAGAGATCCTGCAACGTCGCAACGAAACCGAGGCCGAGCTGAAAGAGCGCCGCGCCGAAGTTTCCCGTATGGAGCACCGCCTCTCGCAAAAAGAGGAGAACCTGGACAGAAAATCGGAGGTGCTGGACCGCAAAACCGAAACCTTGGAGCAAAAGATCGCGGAGAACGACGCCTTGCGCGCCGAGATCACCGAAACGCTTGCCAAACACCAAAAGATCCTTGAAAATTTAGCGGGACTCACCGCCGAAGAAGCCAAGCAAGAACTGATGGAGCGTGTGGAAGGCGAAGTGAAACACGAGCTGGCACAGCGCCTTGACGAGCTGGAATCACAGTTCAAAGAGGACGCCGACGCCAAAGCGCGCAACATTCTTTCTCTTGCCATTCAGCGTTGCGCCACCGACCACGTGGCGGAAGCAACCGTTTCCGTGGTGCAGATCCCCAACGAGGAAATGAAAGGGCGCATCATCGGGCGCGAGGGCCGCAACATTCAAAAACTGGAAACCCTCACCGGCGTGGAACTCATCATCGACGACACGCCCGACGCCATCACCCTCTCCGGCTTTGATCCCGTGCGCCGCGAAGTGGCGCGCCTGACGCTCGAACGCCTCATTGCCGACGGACGCATCCACCCCGCGCGCATTGAGGAGACCGTGGAAAAATGCCGCCGCGAAGTGGAAGCCGTCATCAAACAGGCGGGCGAGCGCGCCACGTATGAAGTGGGCATTCCGAACTTGCACCCCGAACTCGTCAAACTGCTCGGCAGACTGCGCTACCGCACAAGTTACGGGCAGAACGTACTGAAACACTCGATCGAAGTCGCTTTCCTTGCCGGCATTATGGCGGAGGAACTCGGCGTGGACGCCGCAACCGCCAAACGCGCGGGACTTCTCCACGATATCGGAAAAGCTTTCCCGCACGATATGGAGGGCACGCACGTGGAACTGGGCGTCAACGTGGCGCGGAAATATAAGGAAAGCCCCGAGGTGGTGCACGCCATCGAGGCGCACCACAACGACGTCGAACCCCAAACCGTTGTCGCCGTTCTCGTGCAGGCGGCGGACGCCATTTCGGCCTCCCGTCCCGGCGCACGGCGAGAAGACCTTGAAAACTACATCAAGCGTCTGGAAAAACTGGAAGAGATCGCCACCGGTTTCGACGGCGTGGAAAAAGCCTTTGCCATTCAAGCGGGGCGCGAACTGCGCGTGATGGTCAAACCCGAAGACGTCAGCGACGACGGTATGAAACTGATCGCCCGCGAAATGGCGAAAAAAATTCAGGACGAAGTCAAATACCCCGGTCAGATCAAAGTCAATCTTATCCGCGAAAGCCGCGCGGTGGATTACGCGAAATGATCGTCAAAAAAGGCTACCGCACAGCGGTAGCCTTTTTCTTTTTCGGTTTGGATCAGCGGGCGGCTTTGATGCCTGCGGCGGTGCCGGAATAAACCATCTTGCCGGATTGTTTCCACTCCTCTTTGGCGTCCTTTTCGTTTTCATAATAAGCTTTTACTTTGTCAAGGGCGTCCTTGGCGGAGCCGGCGTCGGTGAAATACACGATGAGCACGGCCTCGTTTGTCTTTTCGCCGTCTTTGTTTTCCACGGTTTTGCCGGCGGTCACGACGCAATCGACGCCTTTGACGCCGAAAAGCGTCAAAGCGGCAGGAGCAACGGTGCTGTCTTTGAGGACGGTATACTTTTCTTCTTTCAGCGCCGCTACCGCTTTATCGGGATCTTTGGCGGGAGCGCAAGAGACCAAAACCGCTGCAAGAAGGGCGGCGGCAAGCGCCAGAACAAGAATACGTACGAAAGTTTTCATTGTAATCTCTCCTTTTTATAATATGGCAGGTTTTCTGCCTTTTTCATTATAACACAGACGCGGCGTGCATATCAAGTTGATTTTGAAAAACAACCCTTATTTTCTCTCAAACGTCGTGCCGCTCGGCGTGTCGGTGAGAATAACGCCCTTTGCCGCCAGTTCGGCGCGGATGCGGTCTGCCTCGGCGTAGTTCTTCGCCTTTTTCGCCGCAGCACGCGCATCGATGGCTTCCTCGATGGCGCGGATCTCGGGATCTTCGGAATAAACGCGCACGGCGCTTGCCGCCGCGGCGGCTTTTTTCTCGTTTTCCGCCGCCAGACGGTCGGCGGCTTCCAAAAGTCCCAGTGAGAGCACGCTGTCAAACTCGGCGATGGCGGCGCGTTTGGTGGCGTCGTTCGTGTCGGCTTTGAGCGCGGTATAGAGCGCCGTGACGGCGAGCGAAGTGTTGAGATCGCTGTCGAGCGCGTCGGTAAAGGCGGTGCGCAGTGCGGCAAGAGCATTTTCGTCCACGCGCTCGGCCGCGTCTTTTTTCAGCGCGGCGACGCGCGCCACCAATTTTTTGTAGGAAACTGCCGCGTTATCGAGATTTTCATAACTGAAAGTCTGCGGACGGCGGTAGTGCGATTGCAGGCAGAAGAGCCGATAAGCAAGCGGGTCATATCCCTTTTCTTCGAGCAGCGACACCGTGAGAAATTCGCCTTTGGATTTGGACATTTTGCCGCTGTCGGTGTTGAGGTGCAAAACGTGCATCCAGCAGTTGCACCATTTGTGCCCGAGATACGCCTCGCTTTGCGCGATCTCGTTGGTGTGGTGCGGAAAAGCGTTGTCGATGCCGCCGCAGTGGATGTCGAGATGCTCGCCGAGGTGTTTCATACTGATCGAAGAGCACTCGATGTGCCAACCGGGATAACCGACGCCCCACGGGCTGTCCCATTTGAGTTCCTGATCCTCAAACTTCGATTTGGTGAACCACAAAACGAAATCGGCTTTGTTCCGCTTGTTGTCGTCGCCCTCCACGCCCTCGCGCACGCCGACCGCAAGGTCGTCGGTGCGAAAATCGTTGAAAACGTAGTAGCGGTCAAGGCGCGAAGTGTCGAAATAAATGTTCCCGCCCGCCGCGTAGGCATATCCCTTTTCCAGAAGCACCGAGATGACGTGAATGAAATCGTCGATGCAGTGGGTCGCCGGCTCCACGACGTCGGGGCGGCGAATGTGCAGTTTTGCGCAATCCGAGAAAAAGCAATCGGTATAATACGCGGCGATCTCCATCACGCTCTTATGCTCGCGTTTCGCGCCTTTGAGCATTTTATCCTCGCCGGTGTCGCCGTCGCTCGTCAGGTGCCCGACGTCGGTGATGTTCATCACGCGCTTGACGGCATAACCGATATAGCGCAGATAGCGATCGAGGATGTCTTCCATAATATAGGTGCGCAAATTACCGATGTGTGCGAAATGATACACGGTAGGTCCGCAGGTGTACATACCGACCTTGCCCGCCTCAAAAGGCACAAATTCTTCCACTTTCCTGCTGGCGGAGTTGTAAAGACGGAACATATTTATTCTCCCTTTCCCTTTTCTTTTGTCGTCTTGCGCGCCGTTTTCCCGGCGGGCGCGCTCTCGCGCAGTTCCGCAATCTCTTTTTGCAGTGCCGACACCGTGCGGGAGAGCGCGCGCAATTCCTGCTGCACGGGGTCGGGAATGTTGACTTGATCGAGATCGCTTGCCACCCGTTTGCCGCGCACGCGCGCCACGCGGGCGGGAATGCCCACCGCCGTACCGTCCGCGGGAATATCTTGGAGGACCACCGCGCCCGCGGCGATCTTGGCGTTATCCCCCACCTTGACGGGACCGAGCACTTTCGCGCCCGCGCCCACCATTACGCCGTTGCCGAGCGTTGGGTGGCGTTTGCCCTCGTCTTTGCCCGTACCGCCGAGCGTGACGCCCTGATAAAGCGTGCAGTCGTCCCCGATCTCGGCGGTCTCGCCGATGACGACGCCGGTGCCGTGGTCGATGACAAGTCCGCGACCGATCGTCGCGCCGGGGTGGATCTCGATGCCGGTGAGAAATTTCGCCCCCTGACTGACGGCGCGTGCCGCGAGATCATAGCCTTCCTCATATAATTTGTGCGACAAACGGTGGAAAAGGCGGGCGTGAAATCCGGAATACAGGAACAGCACTTCCGCGTCGCTGTGCGCGGCGGGATCACGCTCGCGGAACGCCGCCACGTCATAGCGGATCTCGTCTGCCAACTTTTCTCCTTTTCGGCGCAATTTCTTTGCCGAATGCGCCGTGATCGACGCGGCGGCAAAAGCGGCGCCGACACACGTTTTGATTGGATTTTTCATCGTTTTCTCCTTCAAACAAAAAAACACCCCCGCGCCCAAAAGGCGCAGAGGCGGTGATGACCGCGGTCCCACTCTGCTTCGGGGCTCTCGCCCCCTTTTCCCGCCGAAAAGCAGGTCTCCCTTAACGCGGGCAACGGCCGCGGATACTCTCTTCCCCCCGGCGTCTCACGGGTGCATATTGCCCTTCTGCCGCGCGCCGCTTTCAGCCGTGACGACGCTCTCTTTGCCGGCATACCCGGGTTTTCTCCCGATCTCTGACTTTACTATCATTATACACGCGCGCCCGCTTTTTGTAAAGAGTTTTCCCGAAAAAAATTGCGGAGCGCGTCGCGCTCCGCAAAAGTTTCGATCAACCCGCGTAGTATTTGGAAATGACCACGTACATCACGACGACCAACGCGCAGAAAAGCACGGCGACCACTGCCGTGAGGCGGGCGAGAATCTTGTCGAACGATTTTTTTCTGGATTTTCCGAAATATGTGTCTGTACTGCCCCCGCCGATGGTGCCGGAAAGGCTTTTATCCTTGCCGGATTGCATCAGGACGGCAATGACGAGGAAAAGCGCCATCACAAGAAGCGCAATGCCCATAACCCATTCCATTGCCTGCATTTTTTCAGCCTCCTTTTTTCTCTCTGTCCGAGCACATTATAGGGGTATTGTAGCACACTTTCCCGAAAAATGCAAGGGGTTTGAAAAAAATTTTGCAAAGAGACGTCACGGCGTCGAAAAGGAAACGAACGTCAGCGAAACGGCGCCGTTTTGCGCCTTATAGGGCGTGCCGTCCGGTAAAAAGAGATACTGCGCTTCGCCTGCCGTAACCTTGGTGTGTCCCGCTTCGTCCTTTCCCGCTTTTTGCGCCTCTTTCGCGGCGGCAAGGAGAGAAAAGAGCGGCTCAAACCCCGCCGCCGCGCCGCCCGCGGTGTGAAATTCGCCCATTGAAAGTTCGATCTCGCCCGCGCCGCGCTTCGAGAGCGTTGTGCCCTCGATCTCCTTTGGCGCATACACTGTGATGGTGACGCGGCGCGCGGCGTCCGCGCCCGCGGCGTCTATACGCGCCGCGAACGGTACGCCGTTCATCTCCCCTTCGACGTCGGCGGAAAAATCGCCGTGCAGAGAAAGGAAACAGTCTCCGTTCTCCCGCGCGCACCCCGAAAGCAGAAAAACGGCAAGAAAAAGAAGAAAACAAAGGATCGCCGCACGCTTCATTTCGATTTCTCCTTTTCGTTTTTTCACAGCAATATATGCGCGCGGGCGGGGCAAAATGCCGGAAACGCTTGCGAGAAAGCGATTTTTATGTTATGATACAAAGAGAAGATACCGCACGCTGTCCTTTGCCGCCCCGCGCCGCGATATACGTTCGCACGGACGTGTTGCAGCGCAATTATCGCCGCGTTGCCGCGCTGGCGCGAGAAAAAGGCGGGCGGCAAGTGCGCCTTTTTGCCGTGGTGAAAGCCAACGCTTACGGGCACGACGCGCGTCTTGCCGTTCCGGCGTTTCTCGCGGCGGGTTGCCGCGATTTTGCGGTCGCCACGCCCGAAGAGGGTTTTGCCGTGCGCGAAACGGCGCCGCGCGCGAACATTTTGGTGCTCGGCTACTCGCCGCCCGCCATCGCCGCCGAAATGGCGGCGGCAAATCTGACGCAAACCGTTTTTTCTCCCGCTTACGCCGACGATCTCGCGCGCGCCGCAAGGCGCGCCGGCGTGCGGCTTGCCGTACATGTCAAGATCGACACGGGTATGCACCGCCTCGGCTTTTCGCCCGAAGACGTCGATAAAATTTATGTCGCGGCGCGGCGGGAAGGGCTCTTTCCCACCGGCATTTTCACCCATTTCCCCGCTCCGCGGGAAAAAGAAGAGACCGCCGCCGCGCACGCCGCTTTTACGCGTTGCCGCGCCGCGCTCTCGGCAAAAGGGCTTGCGCTTTTCTCGCACGCGGCGGCTTCCGGCGCGTTGCTCTCGCAGGAAAGTATCCCCGAGGACGGCGTGCGCAGCGGTATCCTGCTTTACGGCTACACGCCCGGCGGCAAGCCTTTTGCCCCCGCCCTTACCCTCACGGCGCCGTTGATACAATGCCGCCGCCTTTTTGCCGGAGAACGCGCGGGTTACGGCGGCGCGTTCCGCGCCGAGGGAGCAACGACCGTCGGCATTCTTCCTCTCGGATACGCCGACGGACTTCCCCGCGCGCTTGCGGGTCTTCCCGTTACGGTGCGGCACGAAAACCGCGCGTATCCCGCCGCGCTTGCGGCGATCTGTATGGATCAGTGCCTTGTCGATCTCGGGGACGCGCCCGCCGCGGCGGGAGACGCCGTGACACTGTGGCAAAACGCGGCTCTGCCCGCAAAACGTCTCGGCACCATTCCTTATGAAGTTCTCGCCGCCCTCTCGCCGCGCGTACCGCGTATCGCTGTCAAAGAAAAAGAATAAAATATGAAGTGCGTCACAGCGTTTTCGGCGGAACGTATGCCCGCCCAAACGCACGCCGCGTATCTGAAATATCGGAAGTCCGAAAAGGAGATCCTTATGATGCAAACCGAAAAAGAAAAACAGCTCGGCATTCTGGTCGCGATGGACCTTGAAGCCAAAGGACTTTGCGCCGCACTCACCGACGCGCGCGAAGTGACGGTCGGAAAACTGCGCTTTTACACCGGAAACCTGGACGGCTGTCCCGCGGTCATTGCCGTTTCGGGTATCGGAAAGGTCAACGCCGCGATGACGGCGGAGGCAATGATCCTGACTTTCGGCGTCACGGCGCTCCTCAACACCGGCGTGGCCGGCGGGCTTGCCGAAGGGCTTTCTGTCGGCGACGTTGTGGTTGCCGACAGCGTGGTACAGCACGATTTCGACACCACCGCGCTGGGCGATCCCGCGGGGGAGATACCGGGGCTGGGGCTCGTTCATATCCCCGCCGATCCGCAACTGTTTTCTCTGCTCCTCGCGGCAGCGGAAGAAGAAGGCGCCGCTCCGCGCGCGGGGTGCATCGCCTCCGGCGACCTTTTCGTCGCGGACGCGAAACATAAAGCGGCGATACGACAGGAATTCGACGCCGTCGCCTGCGAAATGGAGGGCGGGGCGCTGGGACAAGTTGCCGCCCTCAACGGCGTTCCCTTTGCCTTGATGCGCGCCGTCTCCGACGGCGGCGACGGAATGGAATACGCGCAGTTTGCGCCGATGGCGGCAAATATGTCCTGCCGCGTGGCGCGCGCGTTTGCGCGCCTTTACGCCAATCACGTCAAAAAGGAGCCCTGATATGAAGCGCTTTTCGGCATTTTTGCTTGCTTTTCTTCTCCTTTTTGCCCTGTTCGGGTGCAAAAAACAACCCGAGAGCGCGCCGCCCGCGCCCGATGAAAGCGCACCCGCGGCGGTGCTGATCGCAAACGGACGGGAAACGCGCGTGTCGCTTGCGGGGCTTGACGGTTGGGCGCTCCCCGATGCGCCGACTCTTGACGGTCGCGTCTTCGTTGCGTGGCAACAAGTGGGCGGCGGGCTGTATCTCGCCGGCGAAACCTATGACGCGCCGTTGCCGCAAAGCGGCGAGATCACCTTCCGCGCGCTGGGCGTGCGCTTTGGGGCTTTACCCGAAACGACGCCGCACGTGGATACGCATACGCTGGAATTTTCCTTTTCCGTGGACGGCGCCGACGTGCGTGCGCTTGCGGGTGCCGCGGATCTGAAAATCGGCTTGCTCTTGGCGCCGTACGCCTCGGTGACGGGCGGAACGCGTACCTTTACCGTGGATTCTCTTGCGGCGGGACTGCAAAATTTTTCTCTCTCGCCCGATCTTGCCGCCGACAAAGATTACACCGTCTCCGGCGCGACGGGGACGATCGCCGACAGCGAAATCCTGGAAAAATTCGCCGCGCGCCCCTATCTCTCCTTTTGCCACGGCACGCGCGTGGAAGTCGTCTACGGCTCTTATCTTCCGCTTGTCCACACCGCCTCGCTTTACGGTGCCGCGGCGCTCTCAACCGAGGATCTGCGCGACGCGGCAAGTGCCGCATACCCCCACGCCGTCACGACCGACGCCGGCGTATATTTTTCTCCCTTGCCCGCCGCCGAATATGCGGCGCGGCGCGCCTTGCTTGACAAAGCGGTCTTTGTGGACAGTGCCGCGGGGCGCGTGGAAAGCCGTTTTTCGCTGAACAACGTTGATTTTTCGGATTTTCAATACTATCGCTCTCCCTACCGCGTGGATCGCGTGGAGGAGGACGCCGAGGCGGGAACTTCCACTTTCGTGGTGGTGGGCGCCGACGATCCGGCGGCGTTTGCCGACATTTCCGCCTATTACGTGGGCGGCTCTTACCGCCCGCCGCGCTCCTCCGAATGGCGCGCCGACGGTCTCTATATCACGATCTCCAACCGCGCGTGACGTTGGAAAGTCAGGCGGGGGACTTCTCCCGTTCCCCCTTGCAAAACTTTCGGGCAAAGGAAAGACAACCGACAGTCGAAAGTAAAAATGATAGTTATCGGTGTTCGTTTCGCGTTTTTGTATCACCGATAAATAAAAAACCTCTTTCAAACGAAAGAGGTTTTTTCTATGCTGTTTTGCTTTTCCCTTTTGCTCCGAAAAATCGGGAAAAGGGTACGGGAGAGGGCTTTTCTCCGAAAGCCCTCTCCGCTTGAAATCGCTTATTCAGCGGGAATGATGGCGGCAAGATCTTCGAGAGTAAAGGTAATGCCGTAATCCAGCGTGGAAGAGTCGCCCCACGGCACGAAACTGAGTCTCACGCCCGTAACGGCTTCCTCGAGACTGACGAAGTTGTCCAGCGTCGCGGCTGCTGTAACAACGCTCATTGCGTCAAAGGTAACGTAGTGGCGGGCGGGAGTGGTTTCGGTCGCCTCGATCTCCACGAACTCGTATGCGACGCCGTCAAGTGAAACGACGTTGTCGCCCTCGACCTTTTCGGGATCGAGAACCAACGAGAAGTTGACGTTAAACTCATCCCAACGGTCGTCTCGCACGTAGTAGCCGACACAGACGGTCGTTTCCTCGTCCATATCCGCGCAGTGCTCCAAGATCACGGCGCCGTCCCAGTTGGTGGATTCAAGACCGCAAACCGTGCAGACATATTTGCCGAGCGTATAGTCGTATTCGTACCGGTGTCCGGGCTCGATCTCACGTTCGAACCAAACGTCGCCGCAGTGGACGCAATATCTCTTTTCAAGACCGGGCTGCGAGCAAGTGGCGGGCACGGTAAGTTCGGTATATTCGTGGCTCTCAATCCACCGACCGCATCGTCTGCAGGCGGCGTGGCACTCGTCGATCTTTTCCAGATCGTGATTTTCCGCGATCGGCGCATATTCATCGTGCGTTTGACCGCATTTCGCACATACCTGATGCCGCACTTCGTAAATATAGCAACCTTCGTTATCTTGCTCCGTGGAAAGGGTGCGATATTCGTGTTCGGTGCTATACGGCCAAGCGCTCTTTTCCGTCATCGTCACTTCCGCCGTACGGGTCTCCTCGTCATATCCGAACATCCAGATCAGGTCGCGATATACTTCACAGCCCACGCGGCGCTCCACGACCTGCCGTGCCATCACGAAATGGCAAGGCTCGGGATCGCTGACCGCGCATCTGTCTACCACAAGGCCGTCCTCAATGCCGATATAGCGATGCCAGTTGACGTCGCACGCGGTGTTCTCGGGCTTCACGGAAACTTCACTGTGTTTGCCGCAAGCGCATTCACGATAGATGACGTTGCCCTCGCAAACGGCGCCGAAATCGCTCAACGGATAAACTTCTTTGACGAAAAGTTGGTGACCACCGTAATATTCTCTCGTCACGTCCTCGCCGCAATGCAGGCAGTTCAGCAGCACGCGGACGCCGCTCTCGCAATCCTCTCCTCTGAGGAACTGCACCGCCGTCACGCGCAGATCGTCCTCATCGTGATCGACACGCTCGGACGATTCCGAATCGCTGTCTTTCAGGGTGAAATACGGGCTCCTCAACAGGGCTCTCGGATCTTCCACACGATCCGGGATATGCTCGACGTCGAATACGCCGTCATACCATTCTACGGTTTCAAGATACACGCAAGGTCTCACCTCAACGGATGTGCGGATCTCCACGTACGCGTCACCGCAATCCGGGCAGAGCTCGTAATAGATATCCGCGCCCGTGGTGGGATCGATATATTTGTCACTCATGGATTTTTGATGGTATGCTCTCTGATATTCGCGCGTCTGATATTCGCCGACCACCGTGTAGTTGTCTTCATCCGCAAAGACGTTGTCGAGATCCACGTTGTCGCCTTGCAGCAGAGAAACATCGTTGACCATAATGACACAGATCTTTTTCAATTGATACTCGGCGCAGTTTTCGTGCTCATATCCTTCGTACTGTTCGGTCAGCATCAAACCGCAATCCGGGCAGTAGTAGCAACCGGAGTCGTTGCCCCAACTGTACCGCATACCGTTGCGGTTGAAGGTATAACCGCTCGAATGTTTCGCGCAGCCGTCGACGCAAGTATATTGCATCAACATATGGTGCGCGCAAACGCCGAACTCGGAGAGATCCACAAACGAGGTGGGAACGGCAACACCGTCTTCAAAGAAGAGGTGATCCGCCAGCACTTTGCCGCAAGTGCGGCAGGTGACCGTAAGCGTTACGCCTTCCTCGCAATCGGTCTCGTTGGCGTATTCGGCTTGCACTTCAAGATCGCGGTGACCGAGTTTTACGTTTTTGACGAACTCTTTGCCGCAGACCGTGCAGTAATAATGATAGTGAGAATATTCGTCACAGGCGCTCGCTTGTGCCACGTAGGCAAACTCATACCGGTGGCAGGAGAAAGCGTTGTCAAGCGGATTACTGTCGGAAATGTACTTGGCGGTGCCGGTGGCGCTGTTGACAAGGAAGGTCACGTTCAGTATATCCGATCCGGCATTTTGGGACATCCGGTCGAAATAGTCTTTAAACAGCGCGGTGGCGGCGGCAAGCAGTTCCTCGGAAGGATCTTCCACGGCCTCAAACTCATACGTTTCGGCATTCGGCGCGACGACCGTTACTTGCATCTCCATGACGGAAGTCGCCGTCAGCATCAGTTCCACGATCCAGGTGTTCACGCAGTCGTCGGCGACCATAATGCCCGCCGATTGACCGAGATCGAGCGTGTAGATTTTCTTGACCAGCGGCTGTACGTAGTAAGTTTCGCCGTCAAAGTCGAGCGGCATACCGTATTCCCTATAATAATAGGAGTATTTGCCGTCGAAACCGTCTTTAGCCCCGGACATCATTTCGTTGTACAGCGAGTCGGTATAGTCGATCACGTAGGTGACGATGCCGGTTTCCTCGTCATAGGCAAAGGAAAGGAACTGATCGCCGTATTTGTATCTGTTGCGCAGATATTTTTCAACAGCGTCTTTGATATTGGCGCGGTTTTTCTCCACGTCGAAGTACGCCGCTTTGGCGTTGACCTCGGCGACCATCGCCGCGTAGTCCGTCGCGCTTGCGTTGTCGGCAAGGATCTCCACCTCGCCGCTTGCCATACCGGGCAGATCCACGGTGATATCCAGCGAGAGGAACGCGCCGTCCATCGTGGTGGTCACTTTCAGACCGATCGCACTGCCGAACTGTTCCAGGATCGCGGCGATCCGATCGTGCAAGCTGACCGGCTCCGCGTCGTTGCCGTTGCCCGCGTCATCGCCGCCATCCTGATCGACGGGTTCGTGTCCGTCGTCTTTGCCGTCTTCTTCAAAAGGCTTGCCGTCGGAAGCGTATTCGGAAGGCTTGCCATCGGGGCCGCTTTCTCCGGCATATTGTCCGGGGATGTTCGCGTTTTCGGGCTGATCGGGGTTGACTTTGTTGCCACCGCCCATTTGCTGCATCATGCGGATCAACCCCGGCAGCAGGTCGTACACGGTCTGATTTTTCAGAGAAGCGTACATTTCCTGTGCCGACGCGATCTGCTGAGCCAGCGTTTGGTCGTCCATTCCGAGGAAGGTCGACACTTTCAGCGCAAGGACTTGCGGATCCGCGAAAATCTCCGCCGGATCTTTCTGCATTCTAAGCAGATCTTTGGCGCTCGCGTCCTCTTTTCCGGTGACGAACGGCGCCGCGATATCCATCAGATCCAAAATGTCGCTCACTTCGATGCCGTAACCTTTCAGCATCGTGATGGCTTCGCCCACCGTCATATTCTTGACGGCCGTCACAAGATCGTTGCAGAACTTGTCGTAAGCGCCCGCGCCGTAAAGGTCGGTCGCAATGTCGGCAAGCGTCTTGGTGGCAAGCAGGTCGTTGAGCGCGACAAGTTTCGCCAGATCCAGCGTCAGCGTGGCTTTGCCGTTCTTACGCTCTACCGAGAACAGATAGTTCGCCACCATCATATCGACGTTGGTATAGGAGCCTTTGTCGGCTTTCAAGACTTTGGCAAGCATCGGCAGCACTTCGGTCTGCACCGTCGGCAACAGTTCCAGCACCGCGTTTGCCTGACCACCCGGCGTCATATCCGAAAGCAGTACGCCGAGATCCATCTTGGCGTAGAACGCGTGCGTGGTCTGCGTAGAGCCGCCCGCGGCGGAATTTACCACGAGGTTGGTCACAAAACCGTACTCGGGTTTTTGGTTTTCATCTTTATTTTGACTCGAAGAGAAATCAAAGAGTTCGTCGTAATCCAACGTGGGATCGTCGCCGTTGTAGAAGAGATAGACGAAACCGTCTTCAAAATATCCGGTGGCGGCAAAGGTCTTGGTTTCGCCGTCGGTCAGGAGACGGATCTCGCCGCTGCCGTAGCCGGTCAACTCGCCGTCTTTGTTGACGCCGATCGAGGCTTCCGCAAATTCCACTTCCACGCCCAGTTTTTCAACGGGGTTGAATTTGACGTTGTGGAGACGGAACGCGACCTCACCGTTCAAGATCGATTCGGCAAGCGTTGCAAAGTAGGTCTCCGGCAAGGTGGTGGCGTGACAACGGGTGCAAATGAAGTCGCCGTTATGTCCGAGGGCGGGCACGTATTCGCTCTTCTCGACAACGCCGCACTTGGTGCAGGTCTTGGCAAGATAGCCGTTCTCGGTACAATTGGGCTCCACGCGGGCTTCGGTAAAGGTGTGCGTACAGCCTTGACCGCAAACCGAGCAAACGCCGTTCACCATCGTGTGCGCGCCGGTGGCGGGAAGTCCCGCCGCGCCGCAGATCAGGCAAATTTGCCCTTCACCGCAAGTGGGCGCCGCGATATTCCAGGTGTGCCCCGCCGCCACAGGGCTTGTGCGGTAGGCGTCTTGGCAGCGCACGCAGATGTGTTCGGTATAACCGTCTTCGGTACAGGTGGGCGCGTGGACGGTCTCGGCGTATCTGTGGCCGAGCGCCGCTTTTTCATCGCCGCGATACGTGTAATGACAATCGGGGCAGGTGTAGGTGGTATAGCCGCCGAGCGTACAGGTCGCGGGCGTCACCACTGCCGTGAAGTTGTGGCTCTTTTGGAGCAACGTCGCGGTATAGCTCTCATCGCAACCTTCGTGCGCGCAGGTATAGACAACGTAGCCTGCCGCCGTGCAGCTGGCTTCTTGTCTGTCGCTTTCCTGCCAATCGTGGCCGAGCGCCGCGATGGAGGTGGTGTAAGAGTGCGTGCAGACCGAGCAAGTGTGCAACACCGAACCTGCCACGGTGCAGGTCGCGGGCGTTACGGTCTCCTTGTATTTGTGACCGGTCGCGGGCAAAAACTCTTTGCTGACCACGAGGCCGCAGCGGGTGCAGACCACCGTCACGTAGCCGTCACTCGTACAAGTGGGCGCGACGCGGATCTCTTTTTCGTTGTGTCCGAAACGCACGCAACGCTCCGCGGGCGTCATTCGCGTGACGGTATAATAAGAGAAGTGATCGGTCTCAAAAACGGCGAAACCGTTTTCGTATCTCGCGTCCTGGGCAACGAGGTTATCGCCGTCGATCCAGAAGATCACGATGCTGTCGGGGTCCTCGCCCTCTTCCAATTCATACGGGATACGGACCGTGACCTTGCCGCCGAACTTGTTGTCGGCGTTGATCGCGTTGCCGTCGGAAGTGGCGCCGAATTCATAAACGTTCTCGCCCGCGATCATCTCCTGATCTTCGGGAGAAAGAGCAAGCGCGTCGATCGCGTCTTGCGTTGCGACACCCGCCGAGATGGTCACGTCGGTGCCGAGCGCGTCTTTGGTATCCTGATCCAGTTGAATGGTGGCGGCGTTCAGCGCGATCTCATCGGAGTTTTGCAACTGATCGTTGGTCACTGTCGCCTCGGTCGTCGCAACGACAGCCGTTTTGGTCGCCGTGCAGCCGGTGTGCGTACAATGGAAGGTCGTCACACTGCCGACCGTTTCACCCTCGTCCCACGCGTGCGCGTTGGCGTCGGTGAAAGCTTCAGTCTTGACGAAACCGCAATCCTGGCAGGTGTAAGTATATTCGCCCGCCGCTTGGCAGGTCGCGGCTTTGGTGATGGTTTTCACGAAATGGTGTTCGGTAATGGCGGTGTCTTTCGTCACCGTTTTGCCGCATTCCGAACACTTGCCCTCGTAATGATCGACGCGGCAGAGTCCCGCTTCGTGCTTTTTCTCCGAGGAAACGAACGCGTAAGCGCCCTCGCCTTCGTCGGGCACGCTGTGACCGGGCGCGGCAACGATCTCATCGTCATAGTGATCGCCGCAACGCGAGCAGGTGTGCGTGGTAAAGCCGTTTTCGGTGCAAGTGTGATCCGTCGTTTCCACGATCGAATAATCGTGTCCGAGCGCGGGCTCGGTGGCGGCGCAGACCGTGCAGGTGTGCCCTTGGGTACAGGTGCGGTCGTGATCCCAGGCGTGTCCTTCCGCGGGGGTCTCAACTTCATTGACGTAATCGCAATCGTTGCACTCCGTGCGCGTTTTACCCTTGGTGGTACAACTTGCCACCGCAATGGTTTCGGTGGGTTTCAGATTGTGCGAGGCGGGCACTACGGTCGCCGCCAACGTGATCTCATTCTTTCCTTCGGCATCCGAGAAATACGTGTTGCAATCGCAAGACCAATACTCGATGTTGCCGGGCGTGGTGCAAGTTTTTGCCACGGGGTCGTGATGCGTCAGGGTGTGGACGTGATCTTCAAGCGCAAGGCAAACTTCGCACACGCCGTTTTTATAGCGGTGCGCGGCAAGATCGCCCGATTCAAAGGTCTCGGTACCCTGCTCTCCGCATTCGCAGGAGAAATAGTATCTCGCCTTTTGACGGCAGGTGGCGTCCGAGACTTTATAGGTCGCGGTGGTCACCTTTTTGTCAAAGACGTGCGTATGTCCTTGCGACAGGTTCTCGTTGTCTTTCGGTTCTTCCGATGCCGGAGCTGCCGGTGTGTCTTGCGGTTTTTCCTTTTTGCAAGCCGTCAGCGAAACGGCAAGCGCAAAGATCATCGCAAGGCAGAGAAGAAGGCAAAAGACTTTCAGAAATTTTGACATAACTCTTTCCTTCCTTTTTTGATTTTTTCCGCGCCGCGCGGCGCGGATAGGACCATTTTCAATATACACCTGTTTTTGGTAAAAGTCAAGAGCGAAAAAGTAGAAAATATATACAATAAAGTAAAATAAAGTCAAAAGCCCCGCCGGCAAGGCGGGGCTTTTTCGTCAGTCGTTTACGGTGATGGTGAAAGCGGAAGTGTAAGTTTTGCCGGCGTCAAGGCGGATCATCTCGGGTTTGGTGGCAAAATCGTCGATTACACCGTCGATCGCGGGCATACCGTGCCAGGGTTCGATGCAGACGAACGGCGCGTCGGTTTTCGGCATATGCCAAAGCCCCAGATGCGGCATTCCCGGGTAGTTTACGGTCACGGAGCGGCTGTTTTTGCGGGAGCGGAGCGACACGGTTTCGGGCATATGGCAGAAAAAGATGGCGTCACTGTCGAAAAGCTCGTGCCGGAGCGGGAGCACGCGATCGTTTTCCAGCGGCACGGGCAGTTCGTTGCCGGTATACAGACGGCGGGGCGAAAACTCCCATTTCGTCACTTTGGCGGGCTCGGCAAATTCGATATAATAATCGTCAAACTGTTCGCCTTTCGCAAACGGCACGTTGAAACCGGTGTGCCCGCCGTAAGAAAAGGGCAGTATCTCCTCTCCGCGGTTCTCCACAGTAAAACGGTTTTCCAGTTTGTTGCCTTCAAGGGTATACGTCATACGAAAAGAAAACTCAAAGGGATATTGCGCGCGGGTCTTCTCGTTGGAAAGGTACTCAAAAGTGATACTGTTTTCGGACTTTTCCACCATTTGAAACTCCTCGTAGCGCACGAAACCGTGCAGGGGCATCTCGTAGGTCTTGCCGCCGTAGGTATACTTGCCCTCAAACAGTCTGCTGCAAATCGGGAACATAATCGGCGCGTGCTCGCCCCAATATGCGGGATCGCCGTACCACACGTATTCCGTGCCCGTCTTTTTGCCGAAAAGCGATACCAGTTCCGCCCCTTTTGTGTCAAACCCGGCGCGAAGATATTCGTTCTCCAAAGTGTAATTCATACTTTTGCTCCTTATATGTTAATGGATTTTAGAATCTTGCAACGCCGCTTTCCCTTGCCGCGCGCATCACGGCGGCGGCAACGGTATCCGCCACGCGGGGGTCAAGCGGAGAGGGAATGATATTTTCGCGGTTGCGCTCGTTCTCCGGGATCATTCCGGCAAGGGCAAGCGACGCCGCCGCTTTCATCTCCTCGTTGATACGGCGCGCGCGGCACGCGAGCGCCCCCTTGAAAATGCCGGGAAACGCAAGCAAATTGTTGATTTGATTGGGAAAATCCGATCTGCCCGTGCCCACGATTTCCGCGCCCGCGGCAAGAGCCTGATCGGGCATAATTTCGGGCGTGGGGTTCGCCATCGGGAAAACGACGGCGCGCGGCGCCATCGAGGCGACCATCGCTTTACTCACGATGTTCGGCGCGGAAACGCCGATCATCACGTCCGCCCCCAGCATCGCCGCGGAAAGGTCGCCGTGCACAAGTTCTTCGTTGGTAAGTGCCGCCATCTCACGGTGCGCGGGATTGTCGGCGGCAATATCGCGCGAGAGAATCCCCGCTCTGTCTACCATCACAAGGTGCCTCACGCCCATACGGAGCAAGTGCTTGCCGATCGAGATGCCCGCCGCGCCCGCGCCGTTGATGACCACACGCGCCTCGGAGATCTCTTTTCCGACGACTTTCAACGCGTTGATCAGCGCCGCCGCCACCACGATCGCGGTGCCGTGCTGGTCATCGTGAAAGATCGGAATATCGCAAATTTCCTGCAAACGCCGCTCGATCTCAAAACAGCGCGGCGCGGAAATGTCTTCCAGATTGATGCCGCCGAAACTGCCCGACAGCAGATACACGGTGCGCACGATCTCGTCCACGTCCTTGCTTTTCACACAAAGCGGGAAAGCGTCCACGTCGGCAAAACGCTTGAAAAGCACGCACTTTCCTTCCATCACGGGCATACCCGCCTCGGGGCCGATGTCTCCGAGCCCCAACACCGCCGTGCCGTCGGTCACCACCGCCACGAGATTGTGCCGACGCGTGAGCGTGAAAGAAAGATCGGGATTTTTCCGTATCGCAAGGCAGGGTTCCGCCACGCCGGGGGTGTAAGCAAGAGAGAGATCCTCGCGCGTCTCAACGCGAACGCGGGACGTTACTTCAATCTTTCCCTGCCATTCGGCGTGCTTTTTGAGGGCTTCTTCACCGATCGTCATCCGTCTTCTCCTTTCGCCATTTTGCGCGGATCGACAAGGCTGTCAAACTCTTCACCGGACAAAAGCCCGAGTTCCGCGCACGCCGCGCGCAAAGAAAGATCGTTTTCGGCGGCGTATTTGGCGGCTTTTGCCGCTTTTTCGTACCCCATTGTGGGGGATAATGCCGTCACCAGCATCAAAGAACGCTCCACGTTCTCGCGCATACGCGCTTCGTCCGGTTCGATCCCTTCCACACACCGCGCGCGAAAATTCTCCATCGCGTCGGAGAGGAGCCGCACCGAGCGCAAAAAATTGTCGGCGATCAGCGGCAAATAAACGTTCAGTTCAAAATTTCCCTGCGACGCGGCGATACCGATGGCGGTATCGTTTGCCATCACCTGCACCGCCACCATCGAGATCGACTCGCATTGCGTGGGGTTGACTTTGCCGGGCATAATGGAAGAACCCGGCTCATTGGCGGGGATCCTGATCTCGCCGAGCCCCGTGCGCGGACCGGAAGAGAGCCAACGGACGTCGTTGGCAATCTTCATCAGATCGACGGCAAGGGCTTTTAGCGCGGCGTGCGCCACGACGAACTCATCTTCGGAAGAAAGCGCGTGAAAACCGTTGTCGGCGGCGGTAAAGGTTTCACCCGTCAGCGCGCCGATCTCCTCCGCCACCCGCTTGCCGAACCCGCGCGGGGCGTTGAGCCCCGTTCCGATCGCCGTGGCGCCCAGCGCGAGCGCGCGCAATCGGTCGATATTGGAAAGCATTTTTTCATCTTCCGCAAGCGACGCGCGCCAGCCGCCGATCTCCTGTCCAAAGGTCATCGGCACGGCGTCCTGCAAATGGGTGCGCCCGCATTTGAGCACGTCCGCATAGCGCGTTTCAAGCGTTCCGAAGGCGTCGATCAACGCGCGCAAAGAGGGGAGCAGGCGTTTTTGCACCGCAAGCACGGCAGCAATGTGCATCGCGGCGGGAAACGTGTCGTTGGAACTCTGCGAAAGATTGACGTCGTCGTTGGGGTGGAGCAACGTTTCACCCGCCTGTTCGTTGGCACGGTGCGCGATCACCTCGTTGACGTTCATATTGGTCTGCGTGCCGCTGCCGGTCTGAAAAACGACAAGCGGAAAATGCGCGTCCAGCGCGCCGCTTGCCACCTCTTTTGCCGCCGCGGTGAGATATTCGCGTTTGCGGGGCGTCATTTTCTCCGGCAACAGCGCGGCGTTTGCGCGCGCCGCCGCCTCTTTGACGATCCCAAAGGCGTGCACGATCTCGGCGGGCATACGCTCGCCCTCAAAAACAAAGTTGCGCCGCGAGCGCTCCGTTTGCGCGCCATAGTAAGCTTCTTTCGGCACTTTGATCTCCCCCAGCGAATCGTGTTCGATGCGATACGGCATATCTCTCACTCTCTTTCCAAAGCAAAATAGTGGCACAACGGTATATGAAAATCAACAAAATCCCATTTTTCGGGCAAGATCGGAAAGGCTCTTTTCATATTGTTCCGCCGTGACGGCGTTGTGCGCGAGCAAGGTGTCAAGCAGTTCCTTTTGCCGCGAAAAAAGATACGCTTTCCGCTCGTCGGGCGCGAGCAGGGATAGATCGGTATATTCTGTCTTTTCCATCGCGCCCTCCTTGAACTGTCTCTCAAAAAAGTATACCGTATTCCGCCGGAAAAGTCAAGGGTGCGGTAATGCGAAAAAGAAAAGTGCCCCCGCGCGGTCTCGCGCGGGGGCGGCAGGGCTTATTCTTCGTCAAGCAGCGGGATCTGCATAATTTTTCGGAGTTCCTCACGCGGCAAGAAGGGGGCAAGATCTTCCAGCGGCGGGCTGACGAGCGTGCCGTCGGAAAGGCGCTTGGTACTGCTCTTCGGCTCCCACACCTGCGCAGTGTCGGTGAAAATTTCGCAGAAGACGGGACCGTCAAGGGAGAGCACCTCGTCCACCACGCGCTTCATCTCGGCGTTGCTGTGCGCCGAAAAATAGGTGTAGCCGAACGCTTTTGCGATCTTCTCGAACTGCGGGAAGGACAGATCGCCCGATTCTTCGCCGATACCCACTTTGGTATGGTGTCCGAAAAGATTGGTCTGCGTGATACGGATCGAATGGTATCCGTTGTTATTGATGAGGAAAATTTTGATCGGCAATCGGTTGGTCAGGATCGTTTGCAATTCCTGCAAGTTCATCATAATACTGCCGTCGCCTTCAAGGCAGATGGTATTTCTTCTGCCCCCGCCGATGCAGGTGCCGATGGCGGCGGGAAGCCCGTAACCCATTGAGGCGATGGCACTGTTGTTTGCCATACGGCTTCCCTTTTGGATCACGTACGCCTGATTGCCGACGACGCAGCACGCGCCGTTGGAGACTGCCGTGAGGCTGTTTTCGGGCAGGCGGCTGCTAAGATAGCGCACGAACGCGTAAACGTTGGCGGTCTTGCCGTTCTCTTCCCATTGACGGGGGAGCACGGCGGGATAGTCTTTTTTCCACCCCTGACAAATGCTCAGCCAGTTATCCGCGCGGCTGACTGGGTAAGTTGCGGCGGCGGAGAGTTTGGTGAGAAAGTCTTTCGCGTCCGCGTGGATCGGCATTTCCACGTGGAGCGTGGGCTTTTTGAGTTCGCCCGCGTCGACGTCGACCATAATGACCTCTGCCGCGCGCGCCCAGGTCTTCCAGTTATAGCCGACCTGACGAATCGAAATGCGCGTGCCGACCGCTAAAATGAGGTCGGCGTTCTGTATCGCCCAGTTGCCGGGGCGGTCGCCCATATTGCCCGCGCGCCCGCAGTAAAGCGGGTTATCGTCTTCGATGAGATCGACGGCGTTCCAGTAGGTAACGATCGGGATATTCAGTTTTTCCGCGACTTCGCGGAACGCCGCGTATCCGCCCGACAGGCGAATGCCGTATCCCGCGTGGAAGACGGGACGTTTCGCGTTTTTGATCTTTTCAAGAACCGTGCGGATCACGTCGTCGCCGACGGGGGGCGGCAGTTTGGCGTCGTCCTCGGCGGGATCGTAACCCGGCAGATCGTCGGTTTCAATGAAACAGCCCTGATAGTTGACCGGAATATCCACCCAACAAGGTCCCGGCCGTCCGGTGGTGGCGAGATGCCACGCTTTTTCCAGCGCGTAGCGGATATTGGTCGGCTCCTCGATCATCGTGGCGTATTTCGTCATCGGCTCGACCGATTTTACGATGTCGTACTCCTGATCGCCCATTGCGCGCACCGCGGCGCCCGCGGCGGAAAGCGCGTAGCGCGCCGTGGTGTCGTAACGCACCTGCCCGCTGATGACGAGCATCGGAATGGAATCCAGCCACCCGCCGACCACGCCCGTCAGGGCATTGGTGCCGCCGGGGCCGGTCGTCACGCAAACGGCGGCGATCTTGTTTTCAAGGCGTGCGTATGCCTCGGCGGCAATGGCGCACGCTTGCTCGTGATGGTTATATGTTACTTTAAGTTTTTCGTGGTGTCCGAGCGCGTCGTTTAAGTGCATCGCGCCACCGCCCACAACGCTGAAACAATCGGTCACTCCGTGTGCGGCGAGAAAATCCGCCACATAATCGGCAAGTCTTTGTTTCATAAATCGTTCCTTTCTTGTGTTTCGGTTTGGTACAGTCTACCACAAAAAGCGAATTTTGTCAAGTCAAAGGCGACTTTGTCAAACGATAAAAAGCCCGCCGCGTCAAGCGGCGGGCAAGTTTTACGTTTTCTTTCCTTTCTTCTCCGCGTATCGGTCGAAAAACTCGTTGGAAAGCGGAAAAAGTATTTCCAAGATCAGTTCGATGCCGAGCAAAACGATATGTACGTGCGCGTGGTGTTCTCCGGGTTCAAGGATCATCAGCGCCGACATCACGATCACAACGACCGATTCGATCGTGTTGATAAGTCCCGATTTTTTGTACGCCAAACGGTCAAGCGCATGCGTCATTTCGCGGCTCTCGCGGATCACCGACCATACGCCCCAAATGACGCAGACTTTGACGATATCTTTTGAGGCAAGGCAAAGCAGAACGGCGATCACGATCTGCACGAGCGGGATGCTGAGCATCGCAAAACGCTTCTCGTGCCACCGCTCGACGATCTCGTCAAGCGACCAGATGAAAATGACGCCGCCCACAACGTAACCAACGTAAGGCATCACACGGGCGTGCAGAATGAAAATGACAATCGCCGCGCAGATATAGAGCACAGCCTTTACGATTCTCGATTGTTTTGGCATACGATTTCTCCGATACGCATCGCGTTTTTCTCGATTATAGCAAAACTTTTCCGATAAGTCAAGCGCGCGAACCGCCAAAAGATCATTGCTTTTGAAAAATAAATATGCTATACTGAAAGAAACGAAGCGAAAGGCAGGTGATCCGATGGAATTCAACAAGGGATCGGCGGAATATACGCCGCTACCGAAAGATGAAGAAAACCCGTCTTCGCCAAGCGAAAATAACGCCTTTGCCACCGAGTTCTCCGCTTTTGCGGAAAACCACGATTCGACCTTGCCCGAAGACGCGCCGCGTGAAGTTTCGCCTCCCGCCCCCAAAAAGAAACCTTCGTTTGTGCAAAAACTTGCTTACGGCGCCGCCGCCGTGGTGGGCGTGGCGGTGATCGGCAACGCCTATGTCGACGCCGTGCGCACCGAAAAAGCAAACTTCAAAGAAGTGTTCGCCGAAGAAAATCGGATCGTGATGGAAGTGGAAATCGAGGAATGGTCGGAAGATTTGAAGATCCGTATTCGCGGTAAAGATTTTGAAGACTATATCGAACTTGCGCCTCCGGAGACTTTTGCCGACGAAAAGCAAGAAAAATATACCGCGTTTTATGAATATTTGCTGCACGATCTGAAAGAAGAAGAGGTCGTTACGGTAGAGCTGATCGGCAGCAAAGTGCTGATGAACGAGGTGTTGGACACGCGCGTCGTCACGGTCACGGGAGAGCGCGTCTTTGACAGCCGCGGCGATCCGCCGCCCGACACATCGCCCGAGGAGGAAGACGTGTGGCCCGACGAGCGCGCCGTACTCCTGTCCGCGTTTTATGGCGTCATCGACGACGTCTATACCGTGCAGATGTGGCTGGACGTGCCGGTCTGGTCGGAGAATTTACGCATTCGCCTTTCCGCAACGGACGGGCGCGGCGATGAATTTGAAGAGTTTTTGCAGATCAAAGCTCCCGGGGAAACGAGCGATCAGCCCAGTCACGAAAGCTTTTATGAGTATTCTTTTAATGACGATACGGTATATGAAACCGTCACCGTGCAGATCCTCGGCTACAAAAACAGGATGCTGGACGAACACGCGCTCGCCTTTGGCGACGAGTGGATGCGTTCCGATGAAAGCGCCTCGATCCTTTCGGCGTATTATAACGCCATAGACGACGTCTACACCGTACAACTTTGGCTGAATGTGTCGGTTTGGTCGGAAAATCTGCGCATCCGCCTCTTTGCCGAGAACGACAGCGGAGAATTTGAGGAATTTTTGCAGATCGAAGATCCCGAAGACAACCCCGACAATTATTATGAATATTCTTTCTCCGACGACGCGTACTACAAGGAGATCACCGTGCAGATCCTCGGCTACGAAGATCTGGTGCTGGAAGAAAGAACATTACAAGCGGAATAAAGGAGTGTAATATGAATAAGAAAAGTTTAATCCTCAAAATTTCGGTTGAAGTGGTGCTGGCGGCAGCGTTGCTGCTCACGATCATCTTTTACGACGGCATTTACGGTGCCGACAGCGTATTTGCTCCTTCACTCGCGCGCGGCGTCGTGCTCAACACCGTCGTTCGCCTCGTTCCCGCGCTCATCACCACGGCTTGCGCGGTGATCGTTTCCTTTTTCGTGGTGCAATTCTCCGCCTTTTTGACAAAAGTGCTGCTCGCGCACGTTTCCAACAAAGCAAAAACCGTACTGACGTTGGTGCGCAGCCTTGTCAAATGGCTGCTTGCCATCGCCGTTATTATCATCTCTTTACAGGCCTTCGGCGTGGATATGCCGACGTTGCTCGCGGGTCTTGGCATTCTGGCATTGACCATCGGTCTCGGTGCACAGCAGATCGTTTCCGACGTCATCGCCGGTTTCTTTATCGTTTTTGAATCGGAGTTCCGTGTGGGCGACATCGTCACCATTGAAGGATGGCGCGGAACGGTATCGGATATCGGCGTGCGCGTGACCAAGATCACCGACGCTTCCGGCAATGTGAAGATCATCAACAACAGCGACATCAAATCGGTCGTCAATCTGACGGCGGAACTCTCGGTCGCTTTTCTCACCGTTTCCATCGATTATGAGGAAGACCTCCAAAAGGTAGAATTGGTGCTGCGCGACAATCTTGCCAAGATCAAAGAGCATATCCCCGCCATTCTCGACGGACCTTATTACAAAGGCGTCACGGCGCTGGGCTCCTCGTCGGTCGACCTTCTCTTTGTCGCCACCTGCAAAGAGACCGATATTTTCCAAGTGAAGCGCGACATCAACCGCGAAATTTTTCTGCTCTTCAACGCGCATCACATCACGATCCCCTTCAATCAGATCACAGTGTCCGAACGCAGTGTCAAGCCCGCGACCCCTGCGCCGTACAAAAAAGTAACGGTTCCCGAAACCAAGACCGGCAAGGAAGCGAAAGAGTTTCTCGACGAGCAAAGCGAACTTTCCAAAGAATACGATCAGGAAAACAAATAAATAAAAATATCCCGCAAGGCGTGCCTTGCGGGATATTTTTTACTCTTCAAACTTTTCGATGCGAACACCGGATTCCTCGAAGAATTTGAGCGCGAACTCGTCGGGATATCCGTTCTCGAAAACCACGCGGTCGATCCCCGCGTTGATGATGATGCGGGTACAGATGGTGCAGGGCTGATGCGTGCAGTAAAGCGTGGCGCCCTTGACCGAAACGCCCAGTCTCGCCGCTTGCGCAAGGGCGTTTTGTTCAGCGTGCGCGGCATAGCAGAATTCCTGATTTTTGCCGCTGGGAATATTGTTTTCCTGCCGAATGCAAACGCCGCGCTCCATACAGGTCGAAACGCCTGCCGGCGCGCCGTTATATCCGGTCGTTAAGATACGCTTGTCTTTGACGATGACGGCGCCCACTTTGCGCCGCAGGCAGCTGGACCAACTTGCCACCTGATCCGCCACGCCGAAAAATCGTTTGTCCCATTCTTTTTCGTTTGCCATTCCTCTGCTCCTTCTCGTTTTCTTCCATTATAACAAAAAAAAGAAAAATGTCAATCGCCCGCGAAAAAACTTTTTCGCGGGCGATGTTTTTGCGCGTCGGGTTTATCCTTCGGCTTTTCCGTCCAAAATGCGCGCGAAGAAGCGTGCCGCGTCGCCGCGCGTGAGAAAGCCGGAAGGAAGCAGCGCGCCGGTGGCGGCGGTTTCAAGATACCCTCCCTCGAAAAGCGCGTAGAGCGCATCCGCCGCGTCCACGGGAATCTCGGCGAAATCCGCCACGGTCTCGGCGTAACTCGGCAATCCGAGTTTCAGCACCGCCGAGGCGATCTTTGCCGCCTCGGCGCGCGTGATGGGGTCGCGCGGGCGAAAGTTTTCCGTGTTTTCTATATAACCCTTGTCTTTTGCGTACCGTATGGCACCTTTCATCCCCGCGGGGATCTCGCCGTCATCGGCAAACCCCGTGTCGGCGGCGTCGGGAACGGGAATCTCCGCCGCGCGGAGAAGCACCGCCACGAATTCCGCGCGCGAAAGGCGTCCATCGGGCAGGAAATACGGCTTTCCGCCGATCATCTCGCCGCTCATCACGCCCTCGGCGCTGACGCGCAGCGCCGAGGATTGCACGTTATCGTCGGCAATATCGCAAAAGAGCGCGGCGTTTCCTCTCTCGCGCACCAACACACTCACCGTTACCGGCTCGCCAAACGCGCCGTTTTTGTCCTGCGCGCGCCAGACGAAACTGTCTTTGCCGGTGAAATCCGCGCGCGGCAGATAAGAAAACGCGCCGCTTACCGCGTCCAACGTCAGCGTGCCGCCCGCGGGGTAGCGCACCGCTTCGTAATAGATCGCGTCGCCCTCGGGATCGACGGCAACCAACGTGCCGCGCATCGCCAGCGCGGAATAGGTGGAAACCGCCTGTACGGTCTTTGTGCCTTTCGGACAGCAGTTGACACCGTCCGTCAGCGAAATGCGGCAATCAAGCGTATATCCCGCGTCCTTTCCCGCAAATTGGGGAGAGAGTGAAAAACCGCTTTCCCGCACCCCGTCCGCGGGGTAAAAGGCAAGATAGGAGAGCGTCTCGCGCGGGATCGTCTGCCCCACGTGCACCTCTCCGTGCCCGAGCATCAGTTTTCCCTCGGTGACGGACGGCAGACTTTTTACCTCGATCGCGCTGATATTCTCCGCGCCGAGCGCCGTTTCCAACCACTCGGGAGAAAACGTCACCGCCTCGCCCGCGGGCGCCGACGCGGCAAGATACACCCCGTTTGCCATCACCGATACGCCAGAGCCGAACCCCGCCGTGCTTGCCTCTTTTTTGCCGAAGAACAAAATGCCCGCCGTCAGAACCGAGAGCGCCGCAAGACAAAGAATTCCCATACGCAGCGCCCTTTTCGTGATCCATCGTTTCATCGCCGATCTCCCTCTTTTTTTATTTCATTGTATGCGACGCGCGATCGGCTTATGCGACGCGCTTTTTGCAGTTTTTTGATCGTCATCCGCCAAATTCCGGTTTTTCCTTTGAAAAAACGTCAAAAATATTTCGATTTTCGGATTTTTTTGCAATTTTCCCGAAAAACGATTGCAGAACGCTTGACAAGCGATCTTTCATATGCTACAATATGTTGCACACTGAATAAGACTATACTTGTCTTTCTGTAAAGGAGAACCATTATGCTGACACATCCGTATTTGCTCAAAGTGATGGAAGACGTCAAACGCCGCAACCCCGGCGAAGTCGAGTTTCATCAAACCGTCGCCGAAGTTCTGGAATCGCTGGAACCCGTCGTGAAGAAACGCCCCGAATTTATCGAAAAGGGCGTCATTGATATGATCGTCGAGCCCGAGCGCATCATCAAATTCCGCGTGCCGTGGGTCAATGATAAAGGCGAAGTTTGCGTCAACCGCGGCTTTCGCATTCAATTCAACAGCGCCATCGGACCTTACAAAGGCGGGCTCCGTTTCCACCCCTCCGTGTACGAGGGCATCATCAAATTCCTCGGTTTCGAGCAGACCTTCAAAAACTCGCTTACCGGACTTCCGATGGGCGGCGGCAAGGGCGGTTCGGATTTTGATCCCAAGGGCAAATCCGACGCCGAAGTGATGCGTTTCTGCCAGAGCTTTATGACCGAACTTGCCAAACACATCGGCGCCAACACCGACGTGCCCGCCGGCGACATCGGCGTGGGCGCGCGGGAGATCGGCTATCTCTTCGGGCAATACAAACGCCTGCGCAACGAGTTTACCGGCGTGCTGACGGGCAAAGGAATGCCTTACGGCGGCTCGCTCATTCGTCCCGAAGCCACGGGCTACGGCGCGGTGTATTACACCACCGAACTGCTCAAATACTTCGGCGACGACATCAAAGGTAAGACCTTTGCCGTCTCCGGTTTCGGCAACGTGGCGTGGGGCACCGTGAAAAAGATCAACGAGCTCGGCGGCAAGGTGCTGACCATCTCCGGCCCCGACGGCTACGTGTACGATAAGGACGGCATCTCCACCGACGAAAAAGTAGACTTTATGCTGGAAATGCGCGCCTCCTGCCGCAACCGCGTGGAAGATTATGCCGACAAGTTCGGCGTACCGTTCTTCAAGGGCGAAAAGCCCTGGGGCGTCAAGGCCGATATTCTGATGCCCTGCGCCACGCAAAACGAGGTCGATATGGCAGAGGCGAAGAAAATGGTGGCAAACGGCCTCAAATATTATATTGAAGTCGCCAATATGCCCACCACCAACGAAGCGCTCGCTTATCTCAAAGAAAACGGCGTGATCGTGGCGCCCTCGAAAGCGGTCAACGCCGGCGGCGTTGCCGTTTCGGGTCTTGAAATGAGCCAAAACTCGATGCGCTACTCCTGGACGGCAGAGGAAGTGGACGAGAAACTGAAAGCCATTATGTCCAACATCTTCAACACCTCGATCAAGACCGCCCACGAATACGGACTCGGCGACGACCTTGTGGCGGGCGCCAACATCGCGGGCTTCCTCAAAGTGGCAGAGGCTATGCTTGCTTTCGGCGTTTGCTGATCCAACGAAAAAACCGCGCTTGCAAAAGCGCGGTTTTTTGCGAAATCCCGTATACAAACATTGACAAAGAGAAAAGAATATGGTACAATAAGCACCTGAAATATATTCGACGGAGGTGAGGAAATGGAATCCGGCGGTTTTGACCGAAGTAGCGGTAACGGCGTCGACCGAGGGCGCGGCACGGGATTCTTGTTTTTTCCCGCCTCTGCCGTGCTCCTTTGAGATGCCGTCGCCCTTTTGCGACCGGCATTTTTGTTTTGCCGCACATTTTCAAAGGAGGTTCTCTTATGGAAGAAAACGAACTGCAAACGAGAGAAGAGGAAAACTCTTCCTCTGACAAAGATTACCGCGCCGAGCTCTCGGCGCTGGTGAGCAGCACCATCTCCCCCAAGGCGTTGGCAGACAGACTGACCGACTATCACGCGCACGACATTGCCGACACTCTGCCGCTGTTGGACGGCGCGGCGCGCGCCAAAATTTACCGGGTGCTGGATGCCGAAACACTGGCGGATATTCTCGAAAACGCGGAAGATCCCGCGCAATATTTGGGAGAACTGCCGCTCCGCAAGCGCACCGACGTCCTCTCGGATATGGACGTCTCTTACGCGGTGGATTACCTCAAAGGGTTGGAGCGCGGCGAGCGTTCGATCCTGCTTGACCTGCTTCCGGGCGAAACGCGCAAAGACATTTCGCTTCTTCTTTCGTTTGACGAAGACGAGATCGGCAGTATCATCAGCACCAACTATATCGAGATCTCCTCGTCGCTCAGCGTCAAGGACGCGATGCACGCGCTGGTGGAGCAAGCCGCCGAAAACGACAACATTTCCACGCTTTACGTGGTAGACGAAAACCATTTGTATTACGGCGCGATCGACCTCAAAGATCTCATCATCGCGCGGGAAACGACGCCGCTTTCGGACATCATCGCCACACAATATCCGTACCTGTACGCGCACGAGGCGATCGCGGACTGCGTGGACCGTATCAAAAAATATTCCGAAGACTCGATCCCGGTACTTGACGACAACGACAAACTCATCGGCGTGATCACGGCGGAAGACGTCATCCGCATCGTGGACGACGAAATGGGCGAAGATTACGCCAAGTTCGCCGGTCTGACGGCGGAAGAAGACCTGCACGAACCCGTAAAGCAAAGTATCGCAAAGCGTTTGCCGTGGCTTTTCACACTGCTCGGGCTCGGACTCATCGTTTCCGCCGTGGTCGGCGTTTTCGAGTCGGTCATCGCGTCTCTCACGCTGGTCATCTGCTTCCAGTCTCTGATCCTGGATATGGCAGGTAACGTGGGCACGCAATCGCTTGCCGTTACGATCCGCGTGCTCTCCGACGCGCAGCTCGAACGTCGGCAAAAGGCATTGCTCGTTTTCAAAGAGGCGCGCGTGGGACTTCTCAACGGTCTCATTCTCGGCTCTTCCTCGTGTCTGCTCGTAGGATTGTATATCCACTTCTTCAAACATCAGACCTTCGCCGCCGCTTATGCCATTTCGGGCTGTATCGGCGCGGCGCTCCTTGTGGCAATGCTCCTTTCCGCGGTGGTCGGCACCGTCATTCCGCTCTTTTTCAAGCGCATCCACATCGACCCCGCCGTGGCTTCCGGTCCGCTGATCACCACCATCAACGACCTTGTCGCCGTGGTCACCTATTACGGTCTCACCTATCTCTTCCTACTCAAATTTTTACACTTATCCTGATCGAAAACCCCCGAAACGCATTGCGTTTCGGGGGTTCTTTTATTGCGGCGCCTCGTCCGGTGGAGCGGCGGCGTCTTTTTTGTCGGGACAAAATCCCCACAGCATCACGGCGCCAAGGCGCAGTGCGTTGGCGAGGAGCGACGCCCACACGAATCCGTCAAGCCCCCACTTTGCGGTGGCGACGATGGTGAGCGCGAAAAATTCCGCGCCGTAACAAAGATTGAAGATAAATTGCTTCTTTTCACCGCGGAAGCGAAGCAACACCACAAGAAGCACGCCGGAGACAAAATACAGAACCTGGCTGAAAATGGCGGCGAAGAAATACGGTTTCGCGAGCGTATAAAGACCGGGATAAAGGATCGGCAAAATGAGGACCGATCCGAGCATACACCCGCCGAGTATCGCGCCGCCGAGCACGCCGCCCGAAAGCGCGAAAACACTCCACATACGGCGCGTAAGCCCCTTATCGTAGCGCACCAGATAACTGATGAGCAGTGCGTTGAGCGGCACGGTGAGAAGCGCCGCCACCTTACCGAAAAGCGACGCGGTATAATAGATCGACACCGACTCGCCGCCCGAAAGCGCGAGAAGCACCAAGCGATCGGCGTTGAGGGTGAGATTTTCAAAAAGCCCCGACAGCGTGAGGAGCCCGAGACTGCCGAGTACCGCGCGGTTTTGCGGCGAAATTTTGAAAGGACGGCGGAAAATGCCCCCGAAAACGCCCGCGTACAGCACGCCGAACGCCTCGCCCGTGAGGATCGCGCTCATCCAATTGCCCGTCAGACGGTACACGAAAAGTCCGCCGATGTAGCCGAGCGAGATCATCGCGTAAAAGAGGAAATAATGCGCAAAGCGCATCGAGAGTTTAAAGGGCACGTCGGCGTAATAGCGAAACGCCGTCATCAAAATGAGCAAGGCATAGATCGCAAAATAGACAGGCGTCAAAAGATGGAGCAAGTAAAGGAAGACCGCGCCGCCCGCCGCCGAGATCAGCGCCGAAACGACGAGAAACAGGTTGTAATCGCCGTTGGCGGGGTGAAGTACGCGCTCCTCGACCATACGCGAATAGTTTGCCGCGCCGCCGAGCGTGTTGGAAGTGATCGACACAAAGGCGAGGAGTGAGAGCGCCACGCCGTATCCGTCGTTGCCGAGTCTGCGCTGGATAAAGGGATACAGCACGAATTGTATCGTCACGTTGAGCAAGAGGATCGCGCCGATGTTGAAAGCGAGATCCTTGATTTTTTGCTTGTTGTCTCGAAAGAAAATCTTGTTTGCTTTCATCACATTCTCACTTTACGGCAATGAAGTCGAAAGACGCCACACCTCAACGGTATAGCCGTCACTGATCGTGTCGGCGCAAACCGGCACGTAGTTCTCGGAAAGGAAACCCGAAAGGAAATTCTGCATCGCGGTGAGCCCGCTCTCCTCGCCCGCGCGGAACGATTCTTCCTGCGTGCCGCGCACGTATTCGTGGATGCGGCACACCACCACAAGCCGCGGCTTTTTTTCGCGGAGCACCTCGATGTCGTCGCGCACCGCTTGATCGGTAGCGACGTCAAGCCACTGGATCGCCGTTTTCGTGGCGCGCTCGCGCTCCGTAAGAAGATAAAGAACCGGCATATGCGGGAAAACAAAGATCTCGTCAGCGGGCGTGGTGTGGGTCTCGGCCGCCCAAAGAACGTGGCGATACATCCGCGCATAAGCGGGCGACATCGAGATGCCGCGGAGCAGCGGCGTATCCACACGCTCGGTCTGCTCGGCAAGCATACCGGTTTGAAGCCCCCACCAACTGTACATCTGCCACGTTTTGCGCTCGATGCCGAAACCGGTGTTGAGCAACATCAAAAACGCAAGAGAAAGCGTGGCAAAGCGTTTGCCGTGGAATCGGAAAGCAGGCAAAAAGAGCGACGCGACGAGGGGATAGCAAAGCGCCACCTGGCTCTCGCAAAGTCCGCCCGAGGTGCAGACCGCGTATCCGAGCGTGAACAGCACGCCGGTGAAAAAACAAAACGTGAGCAAATACGCGGGCGCCTCGGTCTTTTTGAGGCGCGCGCGAATCAGAAAGACGACAGACACGACAAAGACGGCGGTGGCAACGAGAAACGCCGTAAACATTTTTTGCTCTCCGATCCACCACGCGCCGTGCTTTTCAAAAAGGAACGACGCGCCCGTGAAACATACGGCAAAGGAGAGAGAAAGGAAAAGCCACCAAAAAAGAGGCCGCGGGCGTTCTTCTTTGCGCGCCGGCGCGCGGCGGGACAACGTGCGGAAGAGGAAGAGCAGAGAAAAGACAAGCGCCGCGCCCAGCGCGCCGAGCCCTAAATTTTTGAGCGACCGCGGGATAAAGCCGAACAGGAGCGAAAATACACTGCCGCCTTTCGCGGCGGCGGCGGCGCGGAAGTTATAGTAAAAATACGCGGAAAGCGCGCCGTACGCGCCGAGAAAAGCAAACGTGACGCCGTAAAGCACGACCGTGACGCCGGCAAGAACGCCGAGCGCGAGCAAATACGCGCGGCGGCGGCGCGAAACAAGCGCGGCAAACAGGAAAAACGCGCCGCAGAAAAGCAGGAAGAAAAGTCCGCTGCTCTGTTTATAAAGGCTTGCCGTGACCGCAAAGACCGCGCCGAGATACAGGGCGGGGTCGGTCAGTACACACTTCTTTGTTTCGCGCTCGATCTTGTCGATCACGCAAAGGAAACAATAAAGAGAAGCATACACCGACAGATCCATCAATCGGATATAATCGTAAAAGATCTGCACCGCTTCGCTCTGCAAGATCGCCGCCGCAAGCACGCCGGCAAACGCCGCAAAGACCGGCTTTTTCGTCAGTTTGAGAAAAATGAGGTAGGAAAGCGTACCGGTGCCGGCAAAAACGAGCGCGCCGAAGATACGTAAAGCGAGAAAACCGTACCCGAAAATTTTGGTAAACGCCGCGATGACGTAGACATAAAGCGGCGGAAAAAGCAACTCGAAATCCACGTACGGCACGGCGCCTTTTTCGTTGATCTGATACGCGTAATAGGAATACCACCCTTCGGTGGGCGGGAAAGAGCGCGTTGCCGCAAGCACGGCATAAAGGAGGCACAGCACGCCGACAACGACACCGAGCGTTATCTTGACTTTGCGTGCGCGTTCCCCAAGATCGGCTTCTTCTTCAAGCAACATTTTTCTCTTTCCTTTCATAGAATTATGATATAGTATACCATACGCGCGCAAAAAAAGCAAGGGGCGCGCGGGCGCTTTCCTTCTTTTCCGACAATAATTGACATTTCCCCGTATTCTATTGACAAAAAAGCGCTTTTTCTATATAATATCCCTTGTCGGAAACGACGCAATCTTCCCCGAAGAGGTGCTCTATGGACCCCCAAACAAATCCCGCTCTGCCCCGTGAGGCAGGCGTTTTACTCGCCATCAGCAGTCTGCCCTCTCCTTTCGGCGTCGGTACGCTCGGCAAAGAGGCTTTTGCCTTTGTGGATTTTCTCGCCGCGGCGGGACAAAAACTCTGGCAGGTGCTTCCCGTCAACCCCACCGCTTTCGGCGACAGTCCGTACCAATCCCCCGCCGCGCTTTCGGGCAATCCGTATTTTATCGATCCCGCCCTGCTTTATGAGGAAGGGCTCCTGACCGAAAAAGAGGTGGGGGCGGCAAGGGACGTGTCTCCCCGCGTGAACTACGGAAAACTGTTCGATACCCGCTATACGCTACTCAAAAAAGCCTTTTCGCGCGCTGATCGCGAGAGCGCGGAATTTCTTGCTTTCTGCCGCGAAAACGAGGCGTGGCTGACCGATTACGCCCTCTTTATGGCGCTCAAAGAAACGCACGCGTTCTCCCCTTGGTATCTCTGGGAGGAGGAAAGCAAAAACTACGACTCCGCACGCGCGCTTGCCCCGGAAATGGCGACAGAACTTGCTTTTTGGCGCTGGGTGCAGTATGTTTTTATGAAACAGTGGAACGCCCTGCACCGTTACGCAAACGAAAAAGGAATCCGCATTATCGGTGATATGCCGATCTACGTGGCGCACGACAGTATGGACGTTTGGCGGGCGCGGGAAGAATTTTTGCTGGACGCGGACGGCTATCCCGAAAAGATCGCCGGCTGTCCGCCCGACGCTTTTACGAAAAACGGGCAACTGTGGGGCAACCCGCTTTACCGTTGGGACAAAATGGAGCGTGAGGGCTTTCCCTTTTGGATCGCGCGTATGCGCGCCAATCTTGCGCTGTTTGACCTTGTGCGCATCGACCATTTCCGCGGTTTCGCCGGATATTACGCCATTCCGGCGCGTGACAAGACCGCAAAAAACGGCGTATGGGAAAAGGCGCCCGGCGAAAAACTGTTTTCCGCCGTGAAGGACGCTTTTCCGAACGCCGCCATTATCGCCGAAGACCTCGGTTTCATCACCCCCGACGTGCGGGAACTGCTCAAAAAGACCGGTTTTCCCGGCATGAAAGTGTTGCAATTTGCTTTTGACGCGCCGCAAAGCGAATATCTCCCACGCAACTTCACCACCGATCGCGCGGTCGTCTACACCGGCTCGCACGATTCGGATTGCACCGCCACTTTCGTGCGGCGGTTGCGCGGAGAGCGGCTGCGCCGCTTCCATCTGGAATGCCCCGTCAAACACGGCGAAACGCGCACGGAGTCTCTCATTCGTTTGGCGCTGGAAAGCCGCGCGGCGTTTGCCGTGATCCCGATGCAGGATTATCTCGGACAATCCAGCCGCGAGGGACGTATGAACACGCCCGCCGAACCGAGCGGCAACTGGACCTACCGTCTCCCGCCCGATTACGAAAAAGGCGATCTTGCCGCGCGCATGTTGCGTTTGACGCGCGCGAGCGGCAGATCACAATAAAAAAAGAAAAAATCACGCCCGCTCCGCTTGACAAACGCGGGGCGGGCGTGTATAATGAAGAAAAGTCGAAGAAAGGAGATTTCCGCAAATGCTGTTTGGATACTATTATTTTACCCGCGCGATGGATATGGTCGGAAATCTCGCCTCGCTTTGAGTCGGTTTCAACATATTCACCGCTTCTTTCCGTTTGGAAACAGAGAAGCGGCGTTTTTATTTCGGGGGATGAAAAATGAAAGATTTAGATGAAGCGCGCCGCGAGATCAACCTTTGCGACAAAGAGATCGCCGATCTCTTTACCCGCCGTATGCGGGCGGTGGGCGACGTGGCGGCATACAAAGCCGCGCACGGTCTGCCGATTTTTGACGCCGCGCGCGAAGACGCGGTGATCGCGCAAAACGCCGAGAAAGTTCCCGAGGATTTGCGTCCCTTTTACGTTTCGTTTCTGCGGGATATGATGCGGGTATCCAAACGCTATCAAAGCAAACTGATCGAGGGGTTGCGCGTGGCGTACAGCGGCGTGCCCGGCGCTTTTGCCGAGATCGCGGCGAAAAAGATATTTCCCGCCGGCACGCCCGTGCCCTTCGGAAGTTTTGCCGACGCGTACGCGGCGGTCGAAAACGGAAAATGCGACGTCGCCGTTCTGCCCATTGAAAACAGTTACGCGGGAGAAGTGGGCGCGGTGCTGGATCTGATGTTTTGTGGATCGCTTTTCGTCAACGGCGTGTATAATCTCAAAGTTTCCCATTGTCTTGTCGGCGTGCCCGGCGCGACGAAAGAGACCGTGCGGCGCGTCTTCAGTCACCCGCAGGCGTTGGATCAATGCGCGCCGTATCTGCAAAAGAACGGCTTTGCCGCCACGGAATGTTCCAACACGGCGCGCGCGGCAAAAGAGGTGTCGGAAAAGAACGACCCCGCCATTGCCGCTATCGCAAGCGAGGAGACCGCCGCGCTTTACGGGCTTTCGATTTTGGAAAAAAACATCAACGAAGCCGGCGAAAACACGACGCGTTTCGCGGTGTTTTCGCGCTCGGCTCAAAAAAGCGCCCCGCAAAAGCACACTGCCTTTATCCTGCTTTTCACCGTCAATCACATCGCCGGCGCACTGGCAAAAGCCATCAACGTGCTGGGCGCTTACGGCTACAATATGCGCGTGTTGCGCAGTCGCCCGATGAAAAATCACTCTTGGCAATACTATTTTTACGTGGAAGCCGAGGGCGACGAGACCTCGCCCGACGGGGAGCGGATGTTGCGGCAACTTGCCGCGCACTGCGATCTTTTGCGGGTGGTCGGGCACTTTACGCCCGACGCCGAGCCGCCGAAAGGAGAAATTTGATGGAAACGATCACGGTTTCTGTAAAAAACGCCGCGTATCCCGTCTATATCGGGCGCGGGCTTCTCGCCCGCGCGGGGGAGCTTTTCCGCCTTGACCGCCGCGTCCTGATCGTCACCGACGACGGCGTGCCCGCCGAATACGTCAAGACGGCGGCGGCGTTTTGCACCGCTCCTACCGTGGTGACGCTCAAAGCGGGCGAGGGGAGCAAAACGCTTGCCTCCTTTGCGGCACTGCAAAGCAGTATGCTTGCCGCCCGCTTTGATCGCGGCGACGCCGTGCTGGCGATCGGCGGCGGAATGGTGGGAGACCTTGCGGGTTTTGCCGCCTCCGCCTATATGCGCGGCATTGATTTTTACAATATCCCAACCACGCTTCTTTCCGAGGTCGACTCCTCGGTCGGCGGCAAGACCGCCGTCAATCTCGACGGCGTGAAGAACGCGGTCGGCGCGTTTTACCAGCCGAAAGCCGTGCTGATCGACCCCGACACGCTCCGTACCCTCTCCCCCCGTCTTTTCGCGGAGGGACTTGCCGAAGTCATCAAAATGGCGCTTACTTTTGACCGTGCGCTTTTTGAAAACTTGGAAGCGGGCGGCGCGGAAAACGACATAGAAAGCGTCATTGCCCGCGCGGTGGACATCAAGCGCGGCGTGGTGGAAAAGGACGAGCGCGAAGCGGGACTTCGGCGCGTGCTCAATTTCGGACACACGCTGGGGCACGGGATCGAGAGCGCCGCCGAGGGCGCGTTCTTTCACGGCGAGTGCGTGGCAATGGGTATGCTGCCGATGTGCGCGCCCGCCGTGCGGGCGCGGCTCCTGCCCCTTCTTGAAAAATACGGATTGCCCACGCGATACGCGGGCGATCCCGACAAGGTGATGGCGGCGGTGCGGCACGACAAAAAGAGCAAAGGCGACGGTGTGACGCTGATCCGCGTGGACGAGATCGGCACGTTCAGAGAGTGCCGTGCCGCTTTTGCGGAACTGCGAAACGACCTCTCTGTCATGATGGAGGAAAAAAGATGAAAAACACATTCGGAGAAAGCGTGGCGGTAACGCTTTTCGGGGAGAGCCACGGAGAAGCGATCGGCGCGGTACTGGACGGCATCGCTCCCGGCATTCCGGTGGACGAGGACGCGATCTCCGCGATGCTCGCGCGGCGGCGTCCGGCGGGAAAAATCGGCACGGCGCGGCGCGAAAGCGATGATTTTCGCATCGTCAGCGGCGTTTTTGCGGGCAAGACCACCGGCGCGCCGCTTTGCGTGCTGATCCCCAACGAAGACAAAAAGTCTTCCGCCTACGAAACTTGGCGCGGGCTTGCGCGCCCCGGGCACGCAGATCTGACCGCTTTTCAAAAATATCACGGATTTGAAGATTATCGCGGCGGCGGACATTTCAGCGGCAGACTGACGGCGCCCCTTGTGACGCTGGGCGCAGTGGCGCTTTGCGCCCTTGCCGAAAAAGGCATCGCGCTCGGCACGCACATTGCCCGGCTTGAAAATGTAAAAGACCGTGAATGGGGCGATTTTTCGGCGGATTTTGCCGCGCTGAAAACCGCCGATTTTCCGATGCTCGACGGCGGTGCGGCAAACGCCGCGCGGGAAGCGATCCTTGCCGCCGCGGCGGAGGGCGACAGCGTGGGCGGCGTGCTGGAAAGCGCCGTGCTCGGTATGCCCGCGGGCGTGGGAGAACCCTTTTTTGACAGTGTGGAAAGCCGCCTTTCGCACGCCCTCTTCTCGATCCCCGCCGTCAAGGGCGTGGAGTTCGGAGACGGTTTTGCTCTCGCCGCGATGCGCGGGAGCAAGGCAAACGACCCGTGGCGTATGGAAAACGGCGTGCCGGTGTCGAAAACCAATCGTAACGGCGGCGTAAACGGCGGCATCTCAAACGGAATGCCGATCACTTTCCGCACCGCCGTGAAACCGACACCCTCAATTTTCAAAGAGCAGGAGACCGTGGATTTTCTGCACGGCAAGGACGCGACGCTCTCTCTTGCGGGCAGACACGATCCCGCTATCGTACACCGCGCCGCCGTGGTGGTGGACGCGATGACGGCGCTCACTTTGCTCGATCTCCTGTCGCTCCGTTTCGGCACCGACTTTTTCGGAGGCGGAAAATGAAATTCGGACTTGTGGGAGAGCGCCTGGGACACAGTTTTTCGCCGGAAATACATAGGGCGCTCGGCAACCCCGATTACACCTTGATCGAACTTGCCCCCGACGCGGTGCGCGATTTTTTCGCAAAGCGCGATTTTGAGGGCGTCAACGTCACGATCCCTTATAAAGAGACCGTGATGCCCTTTCTCGACGAGATCAGCCCGGAGGCGCTTGCCATCGGCGCGGTGAACACCGTCCGCCGACGCGGCGGGAAACTCTATGGCACCAACACCGATTTCGGCGGTATGCAAGCCCTTTTCGCGCACGCCGGCATTGACCTTTGCGGCAAAAAAGTGCTGATACTGGGCACCGGCGGCACCTCCAAAACCGCGCGCGCCGTGGCGCGCGCCGCCGGCGCGCGGGAGATCGTGCTCGTCAGCCGCGAGAAAAAAGAGGGCGTCGTTACCTATGCGGAAGCGTACGAAAAACACGCCGACGCCGAGGTGATCTTCAACGCGACGCCCGTGGGTATGTTTCCGCACGCGGAAAATTGCCCCATAGATATAGCGCGTTTTCCGGCGCTTTGCGGCGTGGCGGACGCCATTTACAATCCGCTTTGCACCCGGCTTGTCCTTGCGTCAAGGGCGCAGGGGATCCCCGCCGAAGGCGGTCTCTTTATGCTCGTTGCCCAAGCGGTGCTTGCCGCCGAGATCTTTCTCGACACAACTTTCGGAAAAGAAACGACCGAGCGCCTTTTTCGCTCGATTCTTGCGGACAAGCAAAACATCGTGCTGACCGGAATGCCCGCCAGCGGCAAATCCACGGTCGGCAAACTGCTTTCCGCGCGGTTGGGGCGCCCGTTTTTCGACTCCGACGCGGAAGTGGAAAAAGCGGCGGGAATGCCGATTTCCAAAATTTTCGCCAAATACGGCGAAGCCGATTTCCGCGCGCGGGAAAACGCCGCGCTTACGGCGCTTTCCGCAAAAGTCGGCGCGGTGATCGCCACGGGTGGCGGCGCGATCTTGCGTGACGACAACGTGGATCTTTTGCGCGCCAACGGGAAAATCTATTTTCTCGATCGCGCGCCCGAATTGTTGCTTGCCACCCCCGACCGACCGCTTTCTTCTACGCGTGAGGCGGTTTTTCGCCGTTATGCCGAGCGTATCGACCGCTACCGCGCCACAGCGGATTGTATCGTGCCGGGCGACGGCACGCCGGAATCGGTCGTCACACTGATCGAAAAGGAGCATTTTCAATGAAATTTCTCGTATTGAACGGTCCCAACCTCAATTTTCTCGGTATCCGCGAGCCCGCGATCTACGGCCGCGAGACCTATGGCGATCTCTGCCGCAAGGTGGAAACTTACGCGCGCGAGCAAGGCGTGGCGGTGGAAATTTTTCAATCCAACCACGAGGGCGCGCTGGTCGATAAAATACAGGAAGCCTTTGGAAAAGTTGACGGCATCGTCTTCAATCCCGCCGCGTATACGCATACCAGTGTGGCGCTTCTTGACGCGCTCAAAGCCGTGGCGATCCCCACGGTGGAAGTCCATTTGTCCGACGTTTCCAAGCGCGAAGATTTCAGACAGGTGAGTTTTGTACGCGCCGCCTGCTTTGCCACCGTTTGCGGTATGGGCACGGCGGGATATCTCAAAGCCGTCGACCTTCTTTTGGAGAAACTGCGAAATGAAGATCAGAATTGAACCCGGGCGCGCCGCGGGCATCGTGCGCGTGCCGCCGTCAAAAAGTATGGCGCATCGGCTGCTTCTGGCGGCGGGGCTCTCCGCGGGCGAGAGCACGGTGACCAACGTCGCCCTCTCCGAGGACGTGCTGGCGACCATCGAATGCCTGCGCGCGCTCGGCGCCGACTGTCGCGTGGTCGGAAACGCGGTTTTCGTGCGCGGCGTCGCGCCGCGAAACTTCCCCGACGGCGCCACGCTCCCCTGCCGCGAGTGCGGCAGTACCCTGCGTTTTCTCATACCGATATGCCTCTTATCCGACAAAACGATCCACCTTGTCGGCAGTAAACGCCTCTTTGAGCGCCCGCTTGACGCCTATGCCGACATCTGCCGTCTTCGTGGGCTTACGTTCTCCCGCGGCGCGGGAGAGGTATCGGTCAAAGGTCCGCTCAACTCCGGCATATACACTCTGCCCGGCGACGTCAGCAGTCAATATATCAGCGGACTGCTGTTTGCTCTGCCGTTGCTTGACGGCGACAGCGAAATCCGCCTTTTGCAAAAGGCGGAAAGCCGTCCTTATATTGACCTTACCCTCGCGGCGCTTGCCGCTTTCGGCGTGCGCGCGTCTTTTCGTGACGAACAAACGCTTCTCGTGCCGGGCGGGCAACGGTATGCCCCCGCCGCCGTTACGGTGGAGGGCGACGCCTCCGGCGCCGCTTTCTTCGGGGCGCTTGCCTCGTTTGGGGACGACGTAACGCTCACGGGGCTTTCCCCCGACAGTTTGCAGGGCGACCGCGTGTTTGCCCCTTACCTTGAAGAGATCAAAAACGGCGTGCCCACCCTTTCGCTTTCCGATTGCCCCGATCTCGGACCGATCCTTTTCGCGGCGGCGGCGTGGCAAAACGGCGCGGTTTTCACCGACACACGGCGACTGCGCCTGAAAGAATGCGACCGCGTGGCGTGTATGGCAGAGGAGCTTTCCAAATGCGGCGCGGTGCTCGACATGGAAGAAAATCGCGTAACGGTGCGAAAAAGCACGCTCCGCCCCCCTGCCGTTCCCGTCTCCTCGCACGGCGATCATCGCGTGGCGATGGCAATGGCGATCCTGCTCACCCGCCTTGGCGGCGAGATCGAAGGGTGCGAGGCGGTGCGCAAAAGCATGCCCGATTTTTTCCGCAAACTCTCTCAACTGCACATAGGAGTAAAAGAAGATGTCACTTGATCACAATACCCGTATCCTGATCGTCGGTTTGGGGCTGATGGGCGGCAGTTACGCCCGCGCGCTGACCGACGCGGGGTACGCCGTCTCGGCGCTTGATACGAACGAAAAATCCATCTCTTTCGCCCTGCGGGAAGGGATCATTCAAAATGGCGGCACCGCGCCGACGAAAGACTTTGTCGGGAACGCCGATCTCGTTATTTTCGCACTGTATCCGCACATTTTCATCGAATGGTTGCGGCAATATCAACATCTTCTCCGCCCCGGCGCGATCCTTACGGACGTTACGGGCGTAAAAGCGCTTCCCTTGCGGGAGATCGGCAAGTTTTTACGCCCCGACGTGGAGTTTATCGCCGCCCACCCGATGGCGGGGCGCGAAGTTTACGGTGTGGAAAACAGCACCGCCGCCATTTTCCAAGGAGCCAATTTTATCGTTGTCCCGACAAAAGAAAACACGCCCGCTGCCGTGTCGCTTTGCCGAGAACTCGGCAAAACGCTGGGATTTGCCCGCGTCTCCGAACTTTCGCCCGAAGAACACGACGAAATGATCGGCTTTGTGTCGCAACTGACGCACTGCATCGCCGTGGCGCTGATGACCTGCAAGGATAATCAACACCTGGTCGATTATACCGGCGACTCTTTTCGGGATCTGACGCGCATCGCGCGCATCAACGACGCGATGTGGAGCGAACTGTTTCTCGACAACAAAGAGGCGCTTTTGCGGGAAATGGATCTCTTTATCGGAGAAATGCAGACGCTGCGCGAGGCGCTCAATGCCGACGACCGCGAAACTCTGCGCGAAAAAATGCGCCTTTCCACCGCGCGGCGCGCCCTGTTTGACAAAAAGTAAAGGAGTGACCTCTTATGAATATGAATTTTGAGCGCAAACTCGCGATCCCGATGGAAGTGAAGGAAATGTACCCTCTGGACGCGCGCCTTGCCGAGATCGTGGCGGACCGCGACCGGCAGATCAAAGACATTTTGTCGGGCAAAGACGACCGTCTTCTTCTTGTGATCGGTCCCTGTTCCGCCGACCGCGAGGACAGCGTGCTTGCCTATATCTCGCGCTTGCGCAAGGCGGAAGATCGCGTCAAAGACAAAATTTTCATCGTGCCGCGCATTTATACCAACAAACCCCGCACCACGGGCGACGGCTACAAAGGCATGCTTCATCAACCCGATCCAACCGAAAAACCCGATATGTTCAAGGGGATCGTGGCGATCCGCGAACTGCATATGCGCGCCCTTGCCGAGTGCGGTTTTTCCTGCGCCGACGAAATGCTCTATCCCGAAAACCACCGATATCTCGACGACGTTCTCGCCTATGTTGCCGTCGGCGCGCGCTCGGTGGAGAACCAACAGCACCGCCTGACCGCCAGCGGCGTGGAAGTGCCCGTGGGTATGAAAAACCCCACCAGCGGCGATTATTCGGTGATGCTTAACGCCATCACCGCCGCGCAACACAGCCACACCTTTATCTATCGCGGTTGGGAAGTGACCTCCGAGGGCAACCCCTTTGCCCACGCCATTTTGCGCGGATATATGAACAAGCACGGACAATCGCTCCCGAACTATCACTACGAGGATCTCCTGCTCCTCTCGGAGCTTTACTCCGCGCGCAATCTGCAAAATCCCGCCGTCATCATCGACACCAACCACGCAAACTCCGGTAAAAACCCCTTTGAGCAGCCCCGTATCATCAAAGAAGTGATGCAGAACTGCCGCTATAACCCCACCATTCGGAAAATGATCCGCGGCTTTATGGTGGAGAGTTATATCGAGGACGGCGCACAGAAAGTGACCGAGTGCGTATACGGAAAATCCATCACCGACCCTTGTCTTGGTTGGGAAAAGACCGAAAAACTGATCGAAGAACTGGCACAACTTGTCTGATTTTTGCCGGAAAGGAGACCAAAATGGCTCTGGAAAAAGACGACCTGAAATTCAATTTCGGCTGCGCTTCCTGCGGGTATAAAGCGGAAGACGTGCCGCTGGGGCGCATCGAAGTGGGACGTATGACCGAAAAATTGGACGCGCTCTTTGACCGCAACGATCTCCCGGGCGCGGGGCGCGTGCTGGAATATTGGCACGCCGAGGCGCGACGATTGCGGGACGAGCGCGGCGAACTTTCGGTGCTAAACGAAGAGATCGGCTACTTCCGCAAAACCGAAAACGCCGAAAAAGCAAAAGAAGCCATCGACCGCGCTCTTTTCCTGCTTCAACGGCACGATCTCGCGCAAACGGTTTCGGGTGCGACGATGCTCCTCAATATCGCCACCACGAAAAAGGCGTTCGGAAAGGCTGCCGAGGCGCTTTCGCTCTACGAAAGCGCACTTGCCGTATACCGCGAAAAACTGCCCGCGGGCGACGCGCGGCTCGGCGGGTTTTGGAACAATTACGGACTGGCGCTGGCCGACGAAGGACTGACAAAGAAAGCCGAGGCGGCGTATACGCGCGCCATCGGCATTATGTCCGCGCTCCCCGACGGAAAGCCGGAAGCCGCCATCTCCTATATCAATCTTGCGCAAGTTTACGGGCAAGACGAAGAAAAGAGCGGCGAGGATATCCTTGCTTGCTATGAGCGCGCGCTGGCGCTTCTTTCCGACGTGGAAAACAAGCGCAACGGAAACTATTTTTTCGTACTTTCAAAGTGCGCTCCGACTCTCCGAGAAGCAGGATTTATCGAGGAAGCAAACGATATGGAAAGGCAGGTCAAGGAATTTTATGAACGGTCTTGACTTGTGCAAAAAATATTTTGAAACGTATGGCGAGCCGATGCTCTCGGAGCAGTTTGGAGCGTACAAAAACCGTATTGCCGCGGGGCTTGTGGGCGAGGGGTCGGAATGCCTTGGATATGACGACGAGTTCTCCCGCGATCACGATTTCGGACCCGCTTTTTGCCTCTTTTTGACCAAAGAGGATTACGCGGCGTTCGGCTTTGCTTTGGAGCGCGCCTATGCCAAACTCCCGCGTGAATTTGAAGGCGTCAAACGCCCGCTTCTCTCTTCCGGCGCGGGGCGGCACGGCGTTTTTGCGATCGGTGATTTTTACGCCCGCTTTCTCGGCTCTCCCACGGCGCCGCGCGACACCGAGCAATGGCTCTCTCTCCCGCCCGCCGCTCTGCTCTCCGCCTCAAATGGCGCCGTCTTTACCGATCCCTTGGGTGAGTTTTCCGCCGTGCGGGAAGTACTGCGGCGCGGTTATCCCGAAGACGTGCGGCGCAAAAAATTGGCGGGGGCACTTCTCCTTGCCTCGCAAGCGGGGGAATACAATTTTCCGCGCGCCCTTGCGCGGGGCGACCTCCCCGCGGCGCAACTTGCCGTGACCGAATTTGTCAAACACGCCGTTTCGGCTTGTTTCCTGCTTTTTAACCGCTACGAGCCTTTTTATAAATGGGCTTTCCGCGCACTTCTTGATCTGCCGCTTGACGCGGCACTGCCAAAGGCGCTCTCCGCGCTTCTTTTGCTCGGCTCCGCGCCCGAGGATCTTGCGCGCAAACAGGAGCTTGTTGCCGAGATCGCAAAACTTCTCTCTGCCGCCTTGCGCGAACAATCGCTCTCGGCAAAAGCCGCCGCGTTTCTCGACGCGCACGCCATCGCCGTCAACGATTCCGTTCGCGATCCTCATATCCGCAATCTCCATATTTTGGCGGGCGTTTGAATGGCGGGTGCGCTTTGTGGGGGAGGGCTTTTGATAAAAGCCCTCCCCCACACCCTTTTTCAAAATTTTGGGCAATCAACGAAAAACAAAAAGGAAGGTTTGCAAGTAAAAAAGCCAAAATCAAGCGCAAAACAAAGCAATATAAAAAAGAGGCTTGCTCCGACAAAAGCGCCTCTTTTTTGTTTTTTACGGCTGTTTGCCGTTTTTGCCGTTTTCGTTGCCCTTTTTCAAAAGGTTTTGAAAAGGGGCGCGGGGGAAAACTTTTGACAAAAGTTTTC
>LVAM01000011.1 GCA_001604005.1 Clostridiales bacterium Firm_07
GTCTTGTCCTCGGCCCAGTCCAGGGTCCAGTTCTCGGCGAAGTCCATGGCGATACCGAATTCGTTCGCGTTCACCGGCTCGCTGAAGCTGATCGCGAAGGACTTGCTGTCCGCCGTCAGGTCATCGGTGGCAAAGGTGATCTCCGCCTTGAAAGCGGTCGGGGTTCCGGCCAGCGGGGCGCGCACGCCGTCATCCTCCAGGGTGTTGGGGATAATCGGCCATACGTCATTGGCGCTGACGGTGGAGTCGGAGGGCGCCCAGGAGGGACGTTCCCGTGCGTCGTCGGATCCGGAACCGGCGGGCTCCAGGGTCATGAACAGCGCCTTGTCAAAGGAAACTTCCATCGTGTAGGCGGGCAGGGCGGCCAGCTTCAGGTGCTTCAGCGTCAGCACGTCATAGCTCACGCCGGTTTCCACCTTGGCGCCGTAGTCCAGCACCCAGCCGTCCGTGGTGGATTCGTTCTTCGAGGTTTCCAGCTTCACGCCGTCGGCGTACATTTCGAGGGAGTCCGCGTCCACCCGGCTGGTGAAGCCGTAGATCGGATGCTCGGCGCCGTTGGTGTTGTTCAGGGTGATGCCGTGGCGCAGCGCGTCGGACAGGCTCATCGCCTGGAAGTGCACGGTCTTCACGGCCTTGTCGCCCGCGGTCGCCGCCGCATAGCGGCCCTGCAGCACGTTCTCCAGTTCGAATACCGCCACGCCGTCCGCGGCCGCCTGCTTCATTTCCGTGCCATCCGGCAGGGTCAGCACCACTTCCGCCGCGTCGGTATGGGCGACGACGGCTGCGGGCATGCCGGCGGTCAGCAGTTCCTGTTCCACCCACAGTACGTTCTTTCCGGGGTTGGACCACTGGATGTAGGAGCTGTCCACTTCATAGGGATACGCGGAGAATTCCGCCACCGCCTTGTAGGTTCCGGCGCCGTTGCTCGGCGGGTTGGTCTGGGGATATACGTCCTCCACGGTCAGGTCCCCTTCTCCGCCGTTGCGGAATTCGCGGTCCATGATCGCCAGGATATAGGGCACGTCGCGGTCCTGCAGCGCATGGGCGCCGTCGTGCACCCGCACGCCGATGTTTCCGCTCACGCCCAGGAAGTCATACACTTCCGCGGCGGCTTCCGCGCACAGCACGTTGGAGGGAGATCCCAGCCAGTCGAATTCCTCGCCGGTGAAGATCATCAGGGGCCGCGGGGCCACCAGCGCGTCCACGCTGTGGGCGTCGAACGGCAGGGACGTTACATTGTAGCGGAAGTCTTCCGCCTTGCTGTTCACCCAGTGGGCCTCGGAGTTGTCCAGCACGTTGTTGGGCTTCTCGTTCCGGGCATACACACGGTTCATTCCACTGGGCATCTGGTAGTTGAACAGCTGCGCCTGGTCGGTGTAGCGGTAGCTGGCCGTACCGGTCTGGCCGGGGTCGGCGGGCGCCACGATGCTGATGCGGTCGTCAAACGCGCCGGCGATCAGGGCGGCCTTCCCGTTGCGGGATACGCCGGTCACCACCGTGCGGGTGGCGTCCAGCGCGCCGTTGTAGGCGCCGTTGTCAATCGCGTCAATGATGCGGGAGATACCCCAGGCCCAACCCATCAGGGCGCCGGAGTTGTATTCGTATACGTTGGGGTCAAAGGGATACAGCGTCGTATAGGCGCCGGAGCGGTAAGCCGCGTTTCCGTCCGGGCTGTCATCCGACCAGGTGGAGTCGGAATATACGGAGCCGGTGTTCAGGTTCACCAGCGCATAGCCCCGCTTCAGCACTTCGTTCCGGGCAGTGCCGCTCACGCCGCCGCCCACGCCCAGGATCACCGGATAGGGTCCGGGGATGTTCGTTTCACCGGGCTGCAGTTCCGCGTTCTCCGTATACTTCGGCACGTAGACGCTGCTGACGTACACGTCCGCGGTCACGCCGGTTTCCGGGTTCGTCACGGCGATGTACATACCGCCTGTCTGGGTTTCGTCGCCGAAGAACGGCTCGTCCACCTCAAACACTTCGTCCGGCACGATGCGGAATCCGTTTTCATCGAATACCCAGTAGCCGGGGGTGATCTTCAGGTACTGGCGGACCGCCACGTCTTCCTTCCGGGTGGGCTGCTTATAGCCCAGGTAGTAGTACTGGATCAGGTCCTTGATTTCCGCACGGCGGGCTTCCCAGTCCTCCGCAGTTTCCACGCGGCCGTTGGTGCCAAGCTCGGGGTTCAGGAACTGGAACAGGTCGTTCAGCCCTTCCGATACGGGCAGCTGGGAAATGTCCGACGGGAAATAGTCGCGCCCTTCGGGCTTGGATACGTCATAGCTTTTCCCCTGGTTGGGGTAAGCCATCGCCGGTGCGCACAGGCACAGGCAGAGCACCAGACACAGGACAGCCGTAAAAACTCTCATGGAATCGTCCTCCCTTATTTGGTTTTTTCCTGCCCCGCGGGAACCGGCTTCTTTTCCCCGGGCAGTTTCTCCTTGGGAAAAGGGTAGCATGCGGCCAGCCCGTTCAGCAATGAAGGGAGTATAGAAATTATGGACAAATTAAAGATTGTCCGCTTAATTATGTCCAACTTCCGTGGTGTAAAGATTTGTCTTTTTATGGTGGAAATCCAACCGTTTTCGCTCGTCTTTCCTTTTATTTCCCGTTGTGGTATGATATTTTCCACTGGAGGAAGCGATCATGGAAAATGGAAACTTTCAAGACCTGCTGGACTGCCGTGTGCAGATTGACCTGCTGAAAATCGTGTTCCGGCAGTGTTCCCCGGAATGGCATATGCCCCGCACCCGGATCGACCACGCCAACCTGACGTACCTGGTCTCCGGGGAAGCGGACTATTCCTTCGGCTCTTCCTGGCACCGGGTCAGGGCGGGGGACCTGATCTTCGTCCCCCAGGGCGGCATCCGGCAGGCGTCCATCGTGCCGGAAAACCTCATGCACTGCTACAGCGTCGACTTCAGCCTGCGGGATTCCGCCGGCCGGCCGGTTCCGCTTCCCTTTCCCCGGATCAGCCGGGTAAAGGACGCGAACATCGTCACCGACCTGTTCAGCAAGATGAACATCTCCTGGCTCCAGCACGACGAGCAGGTTCTCCTGCGCATCCGGGCGCTGCTCCTGCTGCTTGTCTCCCACCTGCTGCTGGAGAACCATACCGTGAACAACACTGCCGGCGCGGTGGACGACCGGATCCGCTCCGTGATGACCCATATCGAGCGGCACTATGCCGATCCGCTCTCGCTGGATTTCTTCGCGTCGGAGCTGCACCTCAACAAGGTGTACCTGGGCAGCCTGTTCCGCAAAAGCACCGGCCTCACCTTCCACCAGTACCTGCTCAACGCCCGGCTGAACGCCGCGGAGGACCTGCTGTACACCGGCAAGCATACCGTGAACGAGGTGGCCGAGCTCACCGGTTTCCAGGACGTTTCCTATTTCAGCCGCGTGTTCACCAAAGCCAACGGCGTGCGTCCCGGCCGGTACCAGAAGCTGGAAAAACCCCAGGAACCCCGCCGCGAACCGTAAACCGCCTTTTCCCTATTCCATTTTCCGCTTCATCATAGTAGAATAGCGGCGATCATTGTTTGGAAGCTGTCACTGAACGACCGGTCCGCCCGGGCAAAGCCCGGAGGAGGAAACATGACGGATTTGCTGAAAACCATCCCGTTCTGGGATCACCTGACGGAGGAGGAGCAGGCCCGGGTAGCCGCGGCCGCCTACGTCCGCCACTACGACGCGGGAGAACAGCTCTACGGCCCCTGCGTGGACTGCGTGGGAATGATCCACATCCTGCGCGGGGAAACCCGCGCGTATCTCCTGTCGGATGAAGGGCGGGAGGTCACCCTGTTCCGCGTCACGGAGGGCGACAACTGCATCATCTCCGCCTCCTGCGTGCTGGCGCACATCAGCTTCGAGGCGCATATGGACGTATCGGAGCCTTCCGATATCCTCATCATTCCCGTGGGCCTGTTCGGGGAGCTCTGCGACCGGAACGTCCACGTCCAGTGCTTCGCCTACGGGCTGGCCACCCGGCGCTTTTCCTCCGTGGTCGCCGTGATGGAGCAGACGCTTTTCTCCCGGCTGGACAAGCGGCTGGCCGGTTTCCTGCTCCGCACCTGCCGGGAAACCGGAAGCCCGGAAATCCGGATGACCCAGGAGGAGCTTGCCGCGCGGGTCAACTCGGTCCGGGAAACCGTGGGGCGGATGCTCAAGCGGTTCTCCGCCGAGGGGATCATCGAAATCCGCCGGGGCGCCATCCGCGTCCTGGATATGGAAAAGCTGGAAAAACAGGCAAAATAACAGTATGTGACCATGTCACAGACAAATAATGCTTAATCCCATATAATCAAATCATCAAAAAACTATATAAGGAGGCGTCCCCATGTTCAGAAAATTGACCGCATTGCTCCTGTGCCTGCTCCTGCTGATGCCCCTTTGCGCCTCAGCGGACAGCCTGTCACTGGGCGAAGTAAACGACTTCCTCAACAGTACTGCCAAGCTGGGCCCGGCCAGCAAGGCCAACCAGGTCGCCGTCATTCCGTTCAGCCATATCGACGGACCGAAGGACGAAGACCTGTTCTATGCGTTTGTCCCCTTCAAGTATGTGGCCCGGAGCTACATCAAGTACCAGGTGACCTTCATCTCCTGCACCTGCCGGAGCGCGGACGTAAACGTCTGGTCCACGGCATACGTGGAGCTTACGCTTCCCTCCTCCGGAAAGATCGGGGATTCGGCCATCCGCACCCTGTCCTTCGACGCGGATTCCACCGGGCACTACCTGGGCGGCTTCTGGGGCGACAGCAATCCCCCGCCCACTGCGCCCAACGCCGGCTACGATCTGGTCAAAGCGGAGATGATCCCCTATTACATCGGCAAAACCTATGATCAGCTGAAGGACAAGGGCACCATCGACGACTTTACCGATTACTCCGAGGGCGAAGGCCGCGCGGAGATGACCGTGGACGCCGTTACCGGCGCCACCGTCTCCTCCAACAACATCCTGCGGATCATCCAGGCGCTGTATGCCTACCACGCGACGGATGAGTTCTTTGACGGCGATGAAACCGCCGCCGAACTGCGGAAGGTCTTTGAGGCAAAGAAGGACGTCGCCGCGTCCGCTGCCACGGCCGCTGCCGCGCAGGAGGAAGCCGAACTGCCGCCGCCCGTGGATACCACCAAAACCTACCAGGCCAGCAAGGATGACCCGACCGAGACGGTCTGCGAGCCCGGCAACTTCGGCCCCACCTGCTCCGCGATCAACAGTGAGAACCTGAAGCAGTACCTGGGCCGGACCGATGTAATGTACATCGACCT
>LVAM01000012.1 GCA_001604005.1 Clostridiales bacterium Firm_07
GGTACTGCGCGCGTGATTTTTCTCCCACGCGGGCGCTGGGAGCCCACCATTTGGCTAATTTTTTTATTTTTTTTATGAATTTCATTCACCTGGGCAGGCCAGAAAAGGCCCCTCGCGCACGCGCGCGCGGATAATTAGAAGGGGGCAAAAATAGGCACCAGGGCGGCGGTTGCCCTGATGCCTGATGCGGGAATGAAATTGACGGTGAGCCTGATTTCACCTCTGAATACAGGAACAGCGCCGGGATATTTCACCCGGCGCTGTGCTGTCAATCCTCGTCCTTCTTCCTATGGAAGATGCAGCCGAACACGCCATTTACAAAGACGTATTGCGGTTCGGATTTGGATGCGTTTGGTGGAGCATACGCTTTCAAATCCGAACACTCCGGGGCGGGATCGTCGGCGGGAAGGTCGGCGGAATTGATAAGGTCGATATAGGAAACCTGTTTGCCGCCGCGTATGTTGTAGAAGGTAATGAGCTTATCGTCGTAGAGATAGACGGCATTGATAAACACGTCGATGATGCGTTTGCGAAATTCCTCGTCCAGCGGATCGCCGGTACAGAATTTCTTTAGCCACGCGCGCACTTCCGTTTCGGTGAGATGGATTTCCTGGGCGATGCGCAGGCGGGCAAGGTCTGTTTCCATTTCCGCTTTCTGCGCTTCCAGCGTTTCCATGCGGGCGTAGATTTTCTTATGCGCTACCTTGGGGCTGTCCACCAGGGCGTCCACCAGCTTGTCCAGCTCGCGGTCTATCTGCTTCAAGGCTTTGTCCAGATCGTCCACGCGGCTATCGGAAAACTCTTTTTTATACTCCTGCACGACGGCCTTTGCGACACGGGAAGCGCGGGCGGGCGTCAAGATATACTGCATCGTCTGTTCGACAATGTACCATTCGATAAAATCCTTGCGCTCGTTCTTCTTCTTACAGGTATGCTTCTTCTTTTTGTCCGCGCAGGCATAGTAATTGTACGTTTCCCCGTTCCGTGACCGGCCAGATTCCCCGATCATGGGCGCGCCGCAATGGCCGCAGTAGGCTTTCCCCTGCAAGAGATATTCCACCTTGGCCTTATTCGCGGCAGGCGCGCGGGCGGTGAGCTTCAAACGCTCCTGCACTTTCTGGAAAGTTTCGTCGTCTATGATGCGCTCGGAAAGGCCGGGGATCACTTCGCCTTTATAGGTGAAGCGCCCGACATAGGCAGGATTCGGCAAGGCGCGCTGAAAGGCCGTGATGGAAAGCGGCTTGCCGGTCTTTCCACGGACGCCGCGCCGGTTCAATTCGTCGATGATCTCTTTCTTGGGGACGCCATGGGCGTACTGGTCGAATACATAGCGGATCACTTCTGCGGCCTTGTCGTCAATGACGAGCTTCTTGTTTGACACCTTATAGCCGTAGGGCACGGGGCCGCCGCAGTATGTTCCCTTCGCCATGCTCTCGCGCTGGCCGCGCCGGATATTCTGTGACAGGTTGGCGCTGTAATACTCCGCCATGCTTTCCAGCAGCCCTTCCAGGATGATGCCCTCCGGGCTGTCGGTGATGTTCTCTTTGACGGACACCACCTTGACGCCGTATTTCTTGAGCTTGGCCTTGTAGATCGCGCTGTCGTAACGGTTGCGTGCGAACCTGTCCAGCTTCCAGACGATCACCATTTCAAACTGACGCTTGGCCGCGTCCTCGATCATGCGCTGAAAATCCGGACGCTGATCCTTGGTGCCGGTCAAGGCCCTGTCTATGTATTCCGCTATGACGGTGATCCCCTGCTGCTTGGCCCAGGCGTAATTATCGCGGAGCTGTCCTTCGATGGATTGCTCTGTCTGGCCGTGGGAAGAATAGCGTGCGTAAATTACAGCTTTCATGCGCGAAACTCCTTGACTTTTCACGTTCTCCGCGCTATAATAAAATAGCAAATCGGACAAGTGGTGTTGGCTGATTTTGCGGCCCGTCCTGGGAAACCGGGGCGGGCATTTCTTATTTGCGTTCTTCCGCAATCAGATATACAAATTCGTGCGCGCCGGAAACAAAGTAGTCGATGTAATAATCATAATTGCAGGAGCAGACATAGACCCTCTTTCCTGTTTCAATGGCCTGCGCGAGCGATTCTTCCAGCCTGCCGCCTATTTCTTCATCGAAAATCCGCACGGCATCGTCCGTCGCAGACTTCCTTGCAAGGGATGGGCCTTTTTCATAAGAAGCATCAAATTCCAGGGCGGAAATCGCCATGATGCAGCTCGTGGCGAAAAGCTCATTGTCCGCGTCGTCGTCGGTCATGGAGTAGAAGGTCATGGTTACGTCGTGAATGTCATACGATCCGGGATATACACCTATGCTCCCGGCGCTGGATTCAAACACAAGGTAGTCGCCGGATTTATACGGCGGAAGGGCCGAATAGGTGCTCGCGTCAAATTCAAGGCCATTCTGGCAGGCGTAGGCCGCAAAGCGCGAGGAATACAATTCAAGAAATTCCACCAGGCCGCGCGTGTTCGTGGATTCCGCCACGGCGACGCAAGGGATCATCAGGGCGACGAGGAACAGGGCAATTAGTTTCTTCATGGTATATCCCATCCTTTCCACCATGCTTCCGGGTAGATTATGCCGTTTCGGATTTTGTACTTTCTTTTTGCATGGAAGGATTACCGGCGAAGCCGCGCACGGTTGTAAGCACCGTTTCACGGGCGGCGGCAGATAACCCCCGAAACAGAGAAACAAGCTCCGTTTCCTGATCCGTCGCGCATGTCAGCGCGACGGTGTTTCCGTTTGGGGTAAAATCCTCCGGCCTTTCGTATTCATCCAGCGCCAGGTAGTCCAGAGGGACGCCGAAGAAAGCACATAGCTTGTTGACCGTAGAAAGGCGCGCGTTTTCCGGGCCGCGCTCATACAGGCCGACAATCGTTGTGTACGGGACGCCGCTTTGCTGGGCCAGCGTGTGCTTGTTCAGATTTTCACGCTCCATCAGCCAGTCCAATTTTTCTAAAAAGGTCATGGTTTTCCCTCCTGTCCATTCCATTATAGGATATTACCCCTCCCAGGTCAAGAAAAAAATTACCAAAAAAGGTAAAAAAGGTATTGACAAGCTACCGAAACCGGTATATCATGGTAAGCGAGTTACCGAGAACGGTATTTCGGAAAGGAGGAATAGGGGTGCTGCTCCATCTTATCACGGCAATGGATGTAAAAAACATCTCCACTTTGGCGCTGGCACAGCTCATTGGGACGACGGAAAAGACCGCCTACAATAAAATCCGTGGAATTACGGATTTCACGATGCCGGAAGCGGTCAAAATCAAAGTCAATATGTTCCCGGAATACGATCTTTGTTATCTCTTTGAGCCTGTAAAGGGAGAAGTGGCGGTGTGACCATGGCAGCGGAAAAGAAGGAAGAATATATCCAGATCGGATATACCGCCCTGCGCGACCCGAAAACCGGGGACTATCTGCCCGCTGTGCCCCTGTACATCAAGGCGGATGGCGACGCGGGCGAAGCGGAGCAGAAGGTGATTGACGACATCGGCAATCTGCTGGCCCGCCGGATGAAAGCCTATGTTGACGGGTGCCGGGAAGCGGGGGTGGAAGTGTGAAAAAGACAATCGCCGTCGATTTCGACGGGTGCCTGTGCGAAGCGAAGTGGCCCGACATCGGCGCGCCGCGCTGGGATGTTATCAATGAACTGCGCAAACAGCAGGCCGACGGCGCGAAGCTGATCCTGTGGACGTGCCGGGAGGGGCAGCAGCTCCAGGCGGCGGTGATGTGGTGCCTTAACCACGGGCTGAAATTCGACGCCATCAACGACAACCTGGAAGAAAACAAGGAGTATTTCGGAAACAACAGCCGCAAGGTATGGGCTTCCGAGTATTGGGACGACAAATCGGCCCTTGTCGTCAACGCTGGGCCGGTGACGAACATCGTCTATCGGAACTACTACGGCGACGGCGGCATGATGGTGAAGCGGTGGAAGGGAACCGACGAGGCGCTGTATACGCTGTCCCCGGATGGGAAAACAACGCCCTTTATCCTTCCCGGCAAGACGCTGTGGGGACGCTTGAAAGCGTGGTGGAAGCTATAGCGCTGCGAATGACCGAGGAAGAATTTGCGGAGTTTCAGCGGCGGCATAAACAGCGGATCATCCAGAAGCCGGATTACACGGCCCGCGTGGAACAGGAAGCGCCGAAACGCCAGAAATACGGCAACCGGCGCGTGGAGGTTGACGGGATATGGTTTGACAGCCAGCACGAGGCCAATTTCTACCAGACATTGATGATCCGCGTGCGGGCCGGGGAACTGAAAACCGTCTGCCGCCAAGTGAAATTTGACCTTCCGGGCGGGATCGTGTATGTGGCGGACTTTGTGACCATCCGGCCAGATATGACCGTAGAGGGCGTTTATGACGCTAAAAGCCCCATCACAAAGAAGAACAGGACGTACATCAACAAGAAAAAGCAGATGAAAGCCTGCTGGGGGATCGAGATACAGGAGGTATAGCATGGCCGCAAAGCGTTTTCACATCGCCACGCCGGATCAGCTACGGGCGCTGGCGGAATTTGTGAAGGACGGGAAGCTGAACACCATGATAAGCGTGTGGACGGCCACAAAGCGGCGGCAGGGCGCGACGCGCTGGGACAATGCAATCTTTGTCGGCTTTTCCGGGGATCGGAGGCGGACGGCGGAGGTTGTGCGGATCGACGCCAACGGCGAATTGGTGTACTGCGCGACGCTGCGCTATAACCTGGCGCTGAACTGGTGCGAAAAGAACTTGCGGGAAGTGTACGACTGACCATGCGGCGGCAGGATTGCGGGCGTGCGTGATGATAAGACCTTCTTCATGCTGTTTCAGAGTTACCTCCTTTGAAATAAAAACCCGAAAATCACGCGAACGCAACGCCTGGGCGGTTCGATTCCGCCCCGTCGCTCCAACTTCCCGCGTAAGGGATGGCAGCCGGGAAAGACCGGCATCCATGTGGGTGTAGCTTATAGAAAGCCCCGATCTCCAAAATCGGCAGTTGCAGGCCCGTACCCTGCCGCCCGCGCCAATTCTCCGTGGACGCCCGGAGGCATAGCTGGACGCTATGGCAACGTGAAGCGCAGTCCGATTCTGCAAACCGGTCACGGTTCGATTCCCCGCCGGTGCTGGTGCAATATCGTTGCCCGTCAGGGAATACGTCGGATGGGGTAGGAAGTCCTGAACGATCCCCCTCAAGCGGCACGCTGTAATTGCGGTTGCGACAGCCAACCAAGAGGCCGTTTTCTCTGTCTGGCAGCCGGGAAAGACCGGCATTTGCCAACACCACGGGAAGGAGGGAGCCATGCGTCCAACCGACAGCATGGAGGAAATCAAGATCACCGCGCCGGGGCCGGGGACGTGCCCCGTCTGCGCGACGAAGCACGACGAGCGCGACCCGCACGACAGGGACAGCCTGTATTATCAGAACCAGTTTTACAAGCTGCACAAGCGTTTCCCGACGTGGGCGGACGCCATGAGCCATTGCAGCGCCATGACGCAAGCCGTCTGGCGGGACAAGCTGAAAAAGCGGGGCATCGTCGTGGAAGCGCCGGAGGACGCGGTGAAGGATGGGCAATAACGGATGGCATGACATACAAAGCTGTCCGATTGCGGAGAAGCCGGAGGAGGCGCGGCCCGTCCTGATATGGCACGTTTTTCAAAGGGTAATGGTCACGGACACGCGAAAGGCGCGGGATAACCGATTCAATGTATATTGGCAGGAAATCCCGGAGGGCTGGATCGACGCCGCGAAACAGCCGCCGACGCGCCGGGACGCAGACCCGCAGAATTGCGTAATCATCAGGGACAAATGGGGCGAAATCCACATGAGGGGATGGCACCTGGTCGCGGAAATGGCGGAGGGCGTTTTCTGGATGCCGCCGCCGGGGCCGCCGGACAACTATCAAGAACTGCGCGACGGCGCGGATTAAGGAGGAACCATGACGACAGAATTAGCCAACACCAGCGGACAGAGTATCAGCGTGATCGACGGGCTGGCATTGCAGGCCCGCGCGCTGCGGCTGTCCATCAACGTGAATATGTGGCAGCTTGCCAGGGTATTCACGGAAGCGAAAGAGCTTGTCCCGCACGGCGAGTGGGAGCAATGGCTCAAGGACAACGCCGACGTGAGCGTGCGCACAGCACAGGACATGATGGCGGCCTACAAGCGGTTTGGGGACAATCCGCAGTTTGATGGGCTGGGACAGGCCAAGACCTTCAAGCTCCTGCCCCTGCCTGCCGGAACCGAGGAAAAATTCATGGAGGAGCACGACGTGGCCGCCATGAGCACGCGGGAAGTGCAGGAAGCCGTGAAGAAGGTACGGGACGAAGCGCAGGCGGAGATTGACCGGGAACGCAAGGCTCGCCTGGAAGCGGAACGCCGCGCCGAGGAAGCGGAGAACAGGCCGCCGGTGATCCCGGACGAGCTGACGGACGAACTGCGGGCCAGTAAGGAAACCATCGAACAGCAGAAGATCGAGGTACAGCGGCTTGCGGAGCTGGGCAATGAAGCCCTGGCGGAGCAGCGGCGGCTTTCCAAGGAAAACGCCGACCTTCAACGGGAAGTGCGGGAACGGGACGAAATGCTGACCGAACAGCAGGAGGACTTGAGCCGCGCGCAGCAGGAGCTTTTGAACGTGCAAAGCGCCATCGCCAAGGGCGACGCGGAGCGCGTGCCCGCCGACCAACTGACGGCGGACGCCTTTGCAAGCGCCGTCCGCGCCTTTATCGGCACGGTGGCCCGGATGCCGCACATGAGGATGGTGTTTTCCACGATGTCGCTTTCCGAAAAACAGGAGTACAGCGTATTGCTGGAAACCGTGGAAAAGTGGGCCGAGGACAGCCGCAAGGCGCTGGAAACGACGTATGTTGACGGGACGGTGATCTATCATGAGTAATAACAATCTGCCTATGAAGCCGGAAGAAACGGGCGCGCTGGTGGTGACGCCGGAGGCCCTGGGCGGGATCATTACGGAGCTGATGCGGCCCGTGATGCAGACCATCGGCAAGATGCTGGAAAACAACACGGCGGCCCTGGAGCAGCTTTCCGCCGCGCAATCGGTACAGAATGACCGGCTGGAGGCGCTGGAAAAACAAATCCGATTGCAGACGCCGGTTTCCGGCAAACAGGTTTCCTACCTCAACGACGCGATCCGGGCACGGGCGCGGGAACTGCTGGACAAGCGGGACGTGGACGACGGCAAGGCCACCGTGAAGCTGGGGAACCACATACGCAAAGCCGTACTGTCAAGGTACGGCGTTTCAACCCTTCGGGAAGTACCGAAGCACGAGTACAACGTCGCCTTGCAGCAGATCGGGATGTGGAACGATATGCTGACCGTGCGCGACGTGGTAAAGGAGGCAAGAAGCCGTGCTGAAAGCGCTGAACAATCTGCGGGTATGGATGGTTAAAAAGCGCCTGCCCGCGCGCTGGATCAACCGCGTAAGCGCTGTTTACCTCCATTTCTTGAAAGGAGCAGACACATGAAGATCAAACTTGACCCCGGCGCGATTGCGCCGACGCGCGCCCACGAAACGGACGCGGGGCTTGACCTGTACGCAAGGGACGGCTGTATCGTGGAAGCCAAGGGCGACGCCATTTTCCATACCGGCGTCCACGTCCAGATACCCCACGGGTGCGCCGGATTGCTCGTCAGCAAAAGCGGGCTGAACGTCCGATACGGGAACACCAGCACCGGCCTTATCGACGAGGGGTACAGCGGGGAAATCACTGTGAAGCTATACAACCACAGCGGGCGCGATTACGAGGTTAAGGCAGGCGACAAGATCAGCCAGCTTGTGATTATCCCCGTGAAATACGAGCCGGTGGAGATCGTGGACGAGATCGGCGGCGGTGAACGCGGGGACGCCGGTTTTGGAAGCACAGGGAGATCATAACCGGCAGAAGGAGCCAACACCATGAGCCAAGTTAATTTCGTTCAACAAATCAACCTGTTCATGGAATACGCACGCCGAAACAGACTGACAAGCTATGACCGCATTTTCTGGCTGGGATTGTTCTACTGTGCAAACAGGCTGGCAATGGGAGCCGAAAATCACGAATGGCCCGACGACTTTTTCCAGGTGAGTAATTCCGAGCTTGATGATTGGGCTGGTTTGGAGGAACGGGCGATCAGGAACAGCCGGAACCGGCTGAAACAGATCGGATTGATTGATTTTCAGAAAGGGGACGGGAAACGGCATGACCCCTATTACAAAATCAATTATCTGTCTGTTATCGGGTACAAAATTGTCCCCGGTAGTGTAGGCGATAACCCGCCTATCGGGAGCAAAAACGCCGCCGGTAGTGTAGGCGGTAGTGTAGGCGATGGTGTAGGCGATGCTGTAAGCGGTCATGCAGGCGACGCGCCCCGTATCGGGAGCAAAAATGCCGCCGGTAATGCAGGCGATCCCTTATATCCTCCTTCCTCTCCTGGTATGTATATAAATACAAACAGGGGTACGGCAAAAACAGACACAAGCATAGCGGCAGAAGCAAAAAGGAGGATGGCAGCGCGCGCGCAGGCGTGCGAAGGGCTGGTTGATCTCAACGGAACCTTTACCGGCACGGAAGGACTGGTGCCCTTACCGTGGGACGATCCGGGGGTGAGAAGGTGACGACGGAGGACGCCAACAAACTGCTGGCCCTGGCGAAAGCCAATTACAGCTACGCCTTTAAGACCATGACCAACCAGGAAAAGCTCATGCTGGTGCAGAGCTGGGCCTTTGCCTTGCAGGACATCCCCACGGATATTGTGATGCTGGCCTTTATGCAGCTTCTTTCGACGAGCAAGTGGCTTCCTACGGTGGCGGAAATCCGGGAACAGGCCGGAAAACTGCATCACGAAGCAAGCTCTATGCTGTTTGAAATCCGCAGCGCGGAAGAAATGGACGAGTTTTGCGCACGGTCAGACGATCCGAGCCTGCGGCGGACGCCGGAGGAACAGGCAAGGATTGACCGGCACCGGGCCACACAACGGGCAGTAGCCGACAACATCCTGGCAAAGACCGGGAACCTTGCGCGGGGAGAGCGCGGGAACGAGAACGGATTGACCCTTTCCGCCATGGTGGACAGCGCCGAAAGGCGCGGCGCGCTGGCGGGAGGCGACATGATCCGGGGGCTGATGATGCCGCCGGAAGCCTTGCAGGGAGCAGCCTATCGGCTGGAGGAAGGAGAGGACGAATGAACCGATTGACGATTATCGGGAACCTGACGCACAACCCGGAAAGCCGCGTGGCGAACACGCAGAACGGCGCGAAAACCGTATGCAATTTCACGGTGGCAGTCAACCGCGTTGTGCGGGGCCAGAAGATCACCGAGTATTTCCGGGTGAGTTGCTGGGAAAAGCAGGCAGACAACGCCATGAAGTATCTGGCGAAGGGCCGCAAGGTGGCCGTGACCGGCCCCGTTACGGGGCGGGCCTACATGGGCAGCGACGGGCAGCCGAAGGTGAGCCTTGAAATCCAGCGCCCGGAGGAAATCGAATACCTGTCCGGGAAGCCGGAGGGCGGACAGGAAGCGGAAGCCGCGCCGCCGGACGACGGCTATATGCCGGTTGACGACGGGGACACACCATTTTGACGAAAGGAGCCAACACCATGCTTGAATTTTGCGAGAAGAAGCAGACGCGGGCGCGGAAACGCCACAGGTGCCACATCTGCGGGAAAGCAATCTTGCCCGGTTGCGAGTACATCCACGAAAAGCAGAAGTACGACGGGGAATTTAACGACCTAAAGCGCCATCTGCATTGCGACGCGATCCTGGACGCCTATCTGGACGTGAGCAGCGAAAGCGAGTATTCGGACGATGAAGTGCAGGAATTTGTTTCGGACATCTGCGGGGAGCTGTTCGCCAAATGGCAATGCACCGAGGAGGACTTTTACGAAAAGTGCGACAAGGAACGGTGCTTTGAGTGCCCGCTTGTGTTCAAACGTCTGCTGAATCCTTCCATGCTGGCGGCGATGGAAGCGGACGTAAAGGCAAACGAGGAGGGCGTAAAATGAAGTGCAACAGGTGTCCATATTTGCCGGAGCGAAGCGAGGCGGGAGATTACCCGGATTGCCCTGCGCCGGAAGAAAAGTGGACGACGTGGAAGGACGGAGAGGACGGATGCACGCTGACCCGGCGGCAGCTTGACAAAATGAACGAGGAATACAGCGATTACCTGGGCAACATGGGCGACGACATGGGAATCCAGTTGGATTTCAACAATAAGGGCTGGGAAATGGAAAAGGCCCTTGACGATATGCGGCACATGATCGGTCTGGATATGCTGAAACACAAACCGTACAAGCGTCACGGGAAGCTGTTTTATAAGCCATACCGCAATCGCTGGGCCGGATTCAACAAGTATTTGGACTATATGAGCGGGGGGCTTGGCCTTGTGGAGAAGCAGGAGCCGAAATTGTTAGGCGGGATGCCGTATTACTACCTGACGCGCAGGGGGCTTGACTTCCTGGGGCGGCATATTGGCGTAACGATCCACAACGAGGAGGATTAACCGTGGGACAGAAAACGAAAATCGACTGGTGCGATAGCTCCTGGAATCCGATTACCGGCTGTCTGCATGGGTGCCCTTACTGCTATGCGCGGGGCATGGCGCGGCGCTTCGGCGGGAAGATCATCACCGGGCACGACCACCTGTATATCCTGGACGAACCGGCGCGGCGGGCGGATGGCACGATCAACCCATATCCTTACGGATTCGACCCGACATATCACAAATACCGGCTTACCATCCCGCAGGAATGGAAGAAACCGCAGACCATATTTGTGTGCAGTATGGCGGATATGTTCGGGGATTGGGTGCCGGAGGACTGGATCGACCAGATTTTCACGGCTTGCCTTGCCGCGCCGCAACATCGGTATCTGTTCCTGACGAAGAACGGGAAGCGATACATGGAACTGGCGAAGAACGGCGTGCTTGTGGACAGGGAAAACTTCTGGTACGGATGCAGCGTGACACGCCCGGAGGAACCTTTCTTTTTCAGCGACAGATACAAGACCTTTGCCAGCATCGAGCCGATCCTTGAGCCTTTCGATTGGGTGCCAGGGCTGAATCATATCGAACTGCCGGACTGGATCATCACCGGCGCGGAAACCGGCAACCGAAAAGGCAAGGTGAAGCCGGAAAGGGACTGGCTGGACGGGATTATCAACGGATGCGCGGAGCATCATATCCCGCTGTTTATGAAGGAAAGCCTGCGGGAGCTGACGGGCAGCGACTTCAAGCAGGAATTTCCCTGGGACTGAAAGGAGGCCAACACCATGCCGAACAGGGCGCAGAGGCGCGCCATGATGCGCAATCAGACAGAAAAAAACAAGGCGCTGATTGCGGATTATACCAAACAGCAACGGATCGCCGGACTTATACAGAACGGGATCACGCAGAAAGACCTTGAGGATGAATACGAAAAGGGGCGGCAGGCTGGATTTAAGCAGGCGGCGGAGCCGATCATCAAGTGCTGCTACGCAGGGATCATCCTTGCCCTGCATGATGAATTTGGCTTTGGGGAAAACCGCGCCTACCGCGCAATCAAGGCCGTGGACGAGAAGATCATTTGGGCGCTGAACCATTCGGAGCTATGCGACGAAGTGCTGGAAAAGACGGGGCTTGAGCTGATGCTTGATGAACCGTTTGACCGGGTACAGAAGAAAGAAAAATAAGGAGGCCAACACCATGAGTAGAGGATTTGAGCCGGTTTGTACCAACGAGGAAGCAAGGGCCTATTTCAAAAACAAGGGCCTGACCTATGACGACATCAAGGAGGGCGACATCGGGGCGCTTATGATCCTGCTTGGGCAGGAATACAAGAAAAGCAACGACGCCGGGGAAACGTCGGTCAACACCATGTACCTGTCGAAAAAGGTTGACGCGAAGTACAAGGGCGACGGAAGCATTATCAAATGTTTTCTGTACACCAACAGCCATTACTTCACCAGGCGGGAGTGCATCAGTTTCAACGAGGACGGCTTTATCGGATTCGCCGGATGGGCGGACGACGGGAACACCAACCCCATCAAACGAGCTTTCATGCGGTGGTGCGACGCGCTGGCCGAAGGGAAACGCGATACCGTATGAGCGCGAAGCCAACACCCGACGAATTGCTGGTAGCAATCCACAAGCATTGTTTGGAGTGCAGCGGCGGCAGCCGGAAGGAGGTACAGAATTGCAGGATCAAGGGATGCAACCTGTACAAATACCGGCAGGAACCGACAAGGCAGCGGGAAAAGCCGCCGAAAGGACAGATAACACTATTCGACCTGGTGAAGCTCAAGGAGGCACAATGATGGAATACGAGCTATACAATCCAAGCGACCCATACACCTTTATCGCGGCAGACAGGGAGGTTGCGGCGCTGGCGGTTGGGCATTTGAGCCTTGCATTTGGGGCAGGGACAAAGGACGAAGCGGAGGAAAACATGGTGCCCATCTTCCTTTTCGGCGGATTTGACGAATGGTATCAAGAAGAATTTGGCAGGACGCCGACGGAGGGCCTGGAAGCGAGGAAAAAGGAAGTGGGCGAAGCCCTGGCCTCCTTTATGCTGGGCCATTTCGAGGACAGGGCAAGATATAACGCCGCGCTGGCGGCAATCGACGACCCGGCAAAGCTGGAGGATTTCAAGGCCAAATGGCAGGACGGGAGATCAAGCCTTAACAACATCGGCGGCGTGGCGCACAGCATCGGAAAGAAACTGCTCGCGGCGGCGGGAAGGACGGAACAATGAACAGCACAAGGGAAATCGTCGTGGACAACTTCGCCGGAGGCGGCGGGGCCAGCACCGGCATTGAAATAGCGATGGGCCGGAGCGTGGACGTGGCAATCAATCACGATCCGGCGGCCATCGCCATGCACCGGGCCAACCACCCGGACAGCAAACACTACACGGAAGATATTTGGATGGTCGATCCCGTGGAAGCCTGCGAGGGAAAGCCCGTTGGTCTGGCGTGGTTTTCGCCGGATTGCAAGCACTTTTCCAAAGCGAAGGGAGGAAAGCCGGTCAGCAAGCACATTCGGGGCCTTTCCTGGGTGATCCTGCGCTGGGCTATGACGGTGCGCCCCCGTGTGATTATGATGGAAAACGTGGAGGAAATACAGACCTGGGGGCCGCTGATGAAGCGGAAGGACGGCAAGACTATTCCAGACCCCGCACGGGCGGGCGAAACCTTCCGGGGCTTTATCTCCATGCTGACAACCGGCATATCGCTGGATCATCCCGCATACCGGGAAGCCTGCGACTTCTTGAAGCCGAACACACAGGAAGCGCTCAAGCTGGCGCTGGGTCTGGGCTATCGCGTCGAACACCGGGAGCTGCGCGCCTGCGACTATGGCGCTCCGACCATCCGCAAACGGTTTTTCCTGATCGCGCGCTGCGACGGGAAGCCGATCACCTGGCCGAAGCCAACCCACGGCGACCCGGAAAGCATAGAGGTAAACGCCGGACTGAAAAAGCCGTGGAAGCCGGTTGCGGACGTGCTGGACTTCTCCCTGCCCTGCCCGTCCATCTTTGCCACGTCGGAAGAAATATGGGACGAATACCACATCCGTGCGGTGCGGCCCCTGGCGGACGCAACCATGCGCAGGATCGCGCGGGGCATCCAAAAGTTTGTTATTGAAAATCCGCGACCGTTTATTGTTCAAGTGAACCATAAGGGTGACGGCTTCCGTGGGCAAGAAATAGAGGAGCCGCTTGACACAATCACAGCGAAGCACGGCACGGGAATTGTTGAGCCTATCATAGCGCCTGTTGAGGTGCGGAACAATCAAGGCTCCGGCGGGAACGATGTGCGGGAACCGCTACGGACGATCACCACGGGCGGGCACCACATGCTTGTCGCGCCGAGCCTGATCCAATACCACGACGAACAAGGCGGCGGGGCACGCGGGCAGGAAGTGGACGATCCCCTCATGACCGTGGACGCCAGCAACCGCTACGGGCTGGTATCGACCTTCATCAGCAAGTATTACGGCGGGGATAACGTGGCAAGCGGGGCGGACAAGCCCCTGCCGACGGTAACGGCCATTGACCATAACGCGGTGTGCGCCGTGGCCGTGACGCAATTCAACAACCATTGCGACGGGCAGCCGGTGGATAAACCGCTGAACACCATGACGGCACAAACAAACCATTTCGGAGAAGTCTGCGCGTTCCTGGTGAAGTATTACGGGAACGGCGACAACTCCGTGCCATGCGACAAACCGGCCCCGACGGTGACAGCAAAGGACAGAATGGGCCTTGTGACCGTGAAGGGACAGGATTACCAGATCGTCGATATTGGCCTGCGGATGCTGACGCCGAGGGAGCTTTTCAACGCCCAGGGCTTCCCGAAGGATTATATCATCGACGTGGACGCGGACGGCAAGCCCTATCCGAAATCCGAACAGGTGGCGCGCTGCGGGAACGCGGAATGCCCGCCGATCCCGACGGCGCTTGTGCGAGCGAATCTGCCAGAGCTTTGCAAGGGGGTGGCGTGACATGGCAAAGATTTACTGCGCTGATGTCGGGTGCTGCTTCAACAACGAGAAGGGCGTATGCACAGCGAAGAAGGTTGCCCTGTCCTGGTATAGCGTTATGACAGTATGGGAAGGACGACAAGAGTTTAACAGGTGCAAAACGCGGCAGACGAGCAAAGAACAGCGGGAACTTGAAAAACGGATGGAGGAGTTTGTGCGTGAAAGCAGGAACCAGGAAACGGTTATCGCAGAAGGAACGGAAAGCGGTCTATGAATTGTGCGACGGGCATTGCGCCTACTGCGGGAAGGAAATCACCATCAGGGAAATGCAAGTGGATCATTACCTTTCCTTTGAATTTGGATTTGCCATCGCCCAGGGCAAGGGAGAGATTGACAGCATGGACAATTATCTTCCGGCCTGCCGAAGCTGCAATTATCGAAAAAGCGGAGGGCACATAGAGAGCTTCCGCCGAAGCGTGACAGCCCTGCATGACGTTCTGATGCGCGACAGCGTAACATATCGGGATGCTGTTCGTTTTGGACAGGTTACACCGTCGCAACACGTCCAGCAATTCTATTATGAAAAAATCGGCGCAACGATCCCGGCAATGAAGTGGGACGAGGATTTTAGAAAGATGATGCACGACGCCTATTTCAAAGTGGTGGAGGAATAAGGCTATGGCTTTTGAAGCGTGGAAGGACACGGGGAATTGTAAGGAGTGCAGGCGCGAGAAGTATTGCCATAAGCAATGCACGGCAAACAAGCGAAAGGCCGAGAATGAGGCCAAGAAAAAGGCGTGTGAAATCCTGGCGGCGACGCGGCGGGAGGATATGATGCGCGAAATTCTGGAATCCATGCGAAAGCAGCCGCCGAACTTTGACAGGAAAATCATCATCCACGGGGCCATGATCTACGGGTGCCAAGATTGCGGGAGCCAATGGGTGATGTATCTTGAAAAGGGGCTGGAAGAAGTGTGCGAAGATCGAAAGCCCGTGCCTTTTGGCATCGTCTGTCCATTCTGCGGAGGCTTCCATGCCTACGACGTTTCCGGGTATTTGCCGCTTCCAAACACAAAATACGCAGAACTGCCGGAGGGTGAATCCTATTTTGAGAACAGGCCGGACAGGGATTGCGGAACGCCGAGAATCGCAAACCCGCCAAGGAGGTTCAGAGCATGAGCACGACATTATACCATTTCTGCGCGGCGCGTCATGTGAAGCGGATCAAGTATGAGGGGCTGCGCGTGGGCGGCGTCTATGTTCCAGGGCCAAAGGGCTTTCACCTGTACAGCGGGTATAGCTGGCTGACGACGGACGGCGACCCGAAGCGGCAGAGCTGGGCCACAAGGCAGATGGTGAAGTACAGCCGGACGGCATACCGGCTGACGGTAGAAATCCCGGACGAGTACGCGGACAGGATCATGGACAGGGACGCGCTGGAAAGGCATTTGCCGGGAAGTAAGGTGCTTTTCATCGGCTGGAAAGGTTCGGAGTGCTGGAGGGTGTACCGGGGTTTTATCCCGCCGGACTGGATCAAAACCATAGACGGCATGGAACAATGAAAAGCGCGAGCGCTCGCGGATTTGGAGGACGGAACTATGGGGCACATACTGGCCGAGATTCAAGAACTGATCGGGCGCGACATGGCGGAGGTCGGGCTTCATGCGGACGCGGTTGCCATGAACAGCAATACATACGAAGCCTTGAAAGCGGAAATCGGACAACCGCAGCCGTATTCCGTGAAATACGCGCTGACGGGTATTCGGATTTTTATTGACGACGACATAGAAGCGGGGAAAATCCACATAGGCAGGGCGGAATGGTTCAGAGAGCGGCTTGCCTATAAGGGACGCATAAAACAATCGGAGGGATGAACCATGAGCAACGAGAAAACGCCCGCCCAGGGCAAGGCCACGGAGAAGGAACAAAACAGCCCTGTTGCGGTGCGCAACAAGGACATCCCTCTTTTGACGGAAATCCTGTATATCATGCAGGATGTTTGCCTGCTGGAGCAGCGGCGGGACTGGCAGCGTGACCGCATGACCAGCATTACCCAGCACTTAACGGGGATGCCGGGAGGCGGAGGCTTGCCGAAAGGGCTTGACAGCGCCTTTGCGATCCTGGCGGAGATCGACGAGGAGCACGAAGCGCAATGCAAGGAATACGCGCGGCAGCTCCGAAAGGCGCAGAAGATTTTGAACGGGATCGAGAGCCAGACCATGCGGACTTTCGTTTTGATGAAGTATGTGTTTGACGTGCCGGACGTGAAGATCAGGCAGGAGCTTAATATGACGTGGCGCGGATTTGACCGGGCGCGCCGCGCCGTGGAGGACGCGCCGAACATGGCGGCGGTGAAGTGGCAGGAGCGTTACATCGTTGTGCAGAAAGGCGAAAAATAGGCCCAAAAATTTTTTCCAAAAACGGGTTGAAATAAAAAGCCGAATGTGCTATGATGCTATTGTCGCCAGAAGTGGAAAGCGGACAACATTCGTTGCCCGCTTATTTTTATGCCCGAAAGGAGGCGGAACCGTGGCTACGCCGAGCATTTACCTGGAAATAGACGCCAGCGAATTGCAGGGCAAGATCAACGCGCTCAAGGCCGTGGTGACGCCGGAAAGATTCAACCAGATCATGTATTCCATCTTCCAGCGGACGGGCGGGCACGTCCGAATGGTTTTGCGCCAGGACTTGCCTGTGGATTACCACGTCAAGGCGGGCCAGATCAACGCCGCAGTAGGAAACGCAAAAATGACCAGCAGCGCCGGAGGCGTCGGATGCACGATCCCCGTCCGGGACAGCAGGGGCACCATCGGCGGACGGTACGGGGCCAGCGGCGGCGCGCACGGCTGGAACAGCCTCAAGCGGAAATACCGCGTCAAGGGCAAGGTTGTCAAGGCGGGCGTGAGCACCCTGCCCACCCACATGAGCAGCTACGGCGGACAGCCGCCTTTCCGAAACCTGGGAAGCAAGCTGGGCGGCCTGACCTTTACCCGCGCGGGCAAGGGACGATTCCCCATCAAAAAGGTTGTGGGCATCGCCATCCCGCAGATGCCCATGAACAGAAGCCAAGCGGAAGTGCAGAAGGATATACTTGAATACATGGAGCAGCGCATCGAACACGAATTTATGCGGGCTATGCGCGTCTGACGGGTGATCCTATGGGCATATCAATGACGAAAAAAGAGCTTGCGACCATCGCAGGCTATACATACCGGCGGCTGTACGACATAGACCGGGATCAGCCGCAGGAAAAGAAACTGTTTGTAGAGGGCGAGGGCGGCAAGTACGACCTCGCTATTTTTGTGCAGCGGTGGGTTGACTACAACGTGAATAACGAAACCGCCGACGTGGACGACCTGGACACGGTAAAGGCGCGGCATGAAGTGGTCAAGACACAAAAGACCGAGCTTGAAGTGGCGCGGATGCGCGGGCAGCTTATTGACGTGCAGGACGTGAAAAGGCTGTGGGGCGACATCGCCAACACCGTGACACAAAACCTTTTGCACCTTCCGAGCAAGCTGGCTCCCATGCTGCGGATGATGGATAACACGGAGGTTATCGCAGACATGATCGACAAGGAGATTCGCAAGGCGCTTGAAGCCGTGGCGGACACTCCCCTGCCGACCTACGCGGCGACGGAAGAAAGCGACGAAAGCGAGGAGGAGGGCGACGAGGAGGTGTAACGGATGAGCGCCATTGCCGAACTCGCCCGATACACCTATGCTATGTTCCGGCCACCGGCACAGCAAACCGTGTCGGAATGGGCGGACGCAAACCGTGTGCTGGTGTCCGAGAGCAGCGCGGAACCGGGCGCGTGGCGGACTGACCGCGCCCCCTATCAGCGGGAGATCATGGACAGCTTTACCCAACCGGGCATCTGGCAGATCGTGATTATGGCGAGCGCACAGGTGGGCAAAAGCGAAATCGAGCTGAACATGATGGGCTGCGCCATCGACAACGACCCCGGCCCGATGCTGTATATCCAGCCGACGGACAAGGTGGCCGAGGATTATTCCAAACGGCGTATCGCGCCGATGATCCAGGCGTGCCCGACGCTGCGGGACAAGGTTTTCAAAGCGCGGAGCCGGGACGCGGCAAACACCATCACCATGAAAACCTTTCCCGGCGGGAGCCTTGCCATTATCGGGGCCAACTCCCCCGCCGATCTTTCCAGTAAGCCGGTACGGTATATCTTCATGGACGAAACAGACCGCTTCCCTGCCAGCGCAGGCACAGAGGGCGACCCGCAGGAATTGGCCGAAAGGCGTACAGAAACCTTCCGGCACAACCGCAAGATCGTCAAGACCAGCACACCGACCATAAAGGGGAAATCGAAGATTGAAACGGATTACATGAACGGCACGCAAGAGGAATGGCATACGGAGTGCCCGCATTGCCACACCTACAACTACATCCGATTCGCGGACATCCACTTTGAAAAAGAGGACTATGTGAACGAGGGCGGCGACGAGGACTATCACGTTAAGGTGGTCACATGGCGCTGCCCGACGTGCAAGCGCGACATCGGGGAATACGAATGTAAGCGCCTGCCCGCAAAGTGGGTCAGCAAGAATCCGAAAGCCCTTGAAAACGGCATCCGATCCTTCCGGCTGAACGCCTTTATGTCACCTTGGAGCGACTGGAAGGATATTGTGTGGAAATTCCTCAAGGCCCACAAGGACGCAACGAAGCTGCAAACCTTCTACAACACGATTTTGGGCGAGGTATGGGAAATACATACCAACAGCGGCCTTGACGAAGCGCTGTACAAGCGCCGGGAGCATTACGACGCGGAAGTGCCGACGGGCGTTTTGCTTCTGACAATGGGCATGGACACGCAGGACAACCGCCTGGAATACGAAGTTGTGGGCTGGGATCGGAACGGGCAGAGCTGGGGCATCAGCCGTGGCGTGATCCCCGGACGGGCCGACGCCCCCGGCGTATGGCAGGAGGTTGACGCCCTGCTGGATCGGGAATGGAAGCTCGCCAACGGAATGAAAATGCGCATCCTTGCGACGTTCATTGACTCCGGCGGCCACTTCACCACCCCCATCTACAATGAGTGCGCGAAGCGCGCCAGCAAGCGGATATGGCCTATCAAGGGCGAAAAGGGCGAAGGAAAGCCGGAGTGCAGGCCCATGAAGCGCGGCCAGGGCGAGGGCGCTAAATTCATGCTGGGCGTTGACGAAGGAAAGGCCGGGATCATGTATGAAGCCGCCGTGGAGGAGCCGGGGCCAAACTATATGCACTTCCCCATCGAATACCGGGCGGGCTACGACATGGAGTATTTTAAGGGTCTGATTTCCGAAAGGCTGGAAATACACCGGCGCGGCGGGCAGGGCGTGGCGGTATGGGAGCAATTCTATGAACGCAACGAACCGTTGGACTGCCGCAACTACGCGCGGGCCGCGTACCGATATTTCAACTGGCGCTTTGACGAGCTGGAGCGCCTTGTGAACGGCATCGAAGAACCGAAAAAGATCATCACCCGGCAGGAAGAAACCAAGCGCAAAAACAAGCGCGTGGTGAGCCGGGGAATCCAGATATAAAGGAGCGTGACAGCATGGCGGCAATATCCGCATACTCTTTGGCCGAAGCCCAGGAAATGCTTGAACTGTGGAAAAGCGCGGAAAGAGCGCTGGCAAGCGGACAGGTGACAAGCTACCGTGTGGGCACGCGGGAATGTACGCTTGTGGACATGGAGGACATCAGGGCGGCGATCAACTATTTCGGAAACCTGGTGGAAGCCCTGTCCGGCCAAGTAAGAACCAAGCGCGTGACGCGGGTTGTCCCGCGCGATCTGTAAGGGGCGTGATACGGCATGAACGAAAGACCGACATTCAGAGAGCGCGCCCTTTACCTGGTCAATCCGAAGAAGGGCAACGACGCATACAACGCCCGCCTGCGGAAAGAACGGGCGCAGGAAGCGCCGAAGGAAAACCAGCGGGCGGGAGGCGGCCCCCGCATGAGCTACGCCAGCCACGGGGCCAGCAGCACGCTAAACAGCCTGATCGGCTGGATCGTGGACGCGGGCAACGCGGAGGACAGCATCGACCTTCAAAGCTCCAAACTGCGGCAGCGCGCCCGCGACCTGTACGAAGGAGGCGGGCTTGCGCGAAGCGGCCCGGAAACGCTGACGACCTCCGTTGTGGGCTGGGGCATCCAGCCGAAACCCAAAATCGACGGCGATTTCCTGGGCATGACGGACGACGCGCGGGAGGAAGCGGAACAGGCGATCCTTCGGGAATGGAAGCTATGGGCCGAAAATACCATGTGCGACGCGGAAAGGCAGCAAAACTTCTACGGCTTGCAGCAGCTCGCTTTCCTGTCCATGCTGATGAGCGGTGACGTGTTCGCCCTTTTCGGCATGAAGGAAAACAAGCGGACGCCCTACCAGACCACCGTGCGGCTGCTGGAGGCTGACCGCATCTGCAACCCCGACAGCAGCGGCGACAGCGAAAGCAAGGAGAGCGACAGCGGCGGGCGGATCATCGACGGCGTGGAGATCGACAAGGAAGGAGCCGTGATCCGTTACTACATCGCCAGCAGAAGCCCGATTGCCGGGAACGACAACAGCGAATTGACGTGGACGGCGATTGACGCCTACGGCAAGGACACGGGCTATCCCAACATCCTGCACATCATGACCTGGGAGCGCCCGGAGCAGCGGCGCGGCATCCCCTTTGTATCGGCGGAAATCGAGCTTATCAAGCAATTCACCCGGTACATGAACGCCGAGCTTGCGGGCAAGGTCGTTTCCGCCATGCTGACGCTGTTTATCACGTCCAAGGAGGACGACGGCAAGGCGGGCATGGAGGACGCGGTAAACGAGGACGAGAAGGTAACGGACGATGAGCTGAAACTTGAACTTGCCCCCGGCGCGATCTACGACCTACCCCCCGGCAAGGACGTGACCACCGTTGACCCGAAGCGCAGCGACACGCAGTTTGAGAGCTTCGTCAATACCTGTATCACCGTGATAGCGTCCAGCATGGGTATCCCCAAGGAAGTGCTTATCAAGAAGTACGAGAGCAACTACACCGCCGCAAGGGCGGCCCTGCTGGACTTCTGGCGGACGGTGCGGGTGTACCGCACACGATTCAATACCGCTTTCAATCAACCGATCTACGAACAATGGCTTTCCGAAGCCGTGGCAGCCGGACGCATCGACGCGCCCGGTTTTTTCGATGATCCGGCGGTGCGGCTTGCGTGGTGCGGCTGTTCCTGGATGGGCGCGAGCATGGGCCATGTTGACCCGCTGAAAGAGGTCAACGCGGCGGAAGTGCGCATCCGCAACAATATCACCACCGAGGAACAAGAGGCCATGGAATACAACGGCAACGACAGATCGGCCATCGTGCGGCAGCGCAAGAAGGAAATCGCGGAAAGGGCCGACATGGGCGGCGCGGAGGACAGCAGCACGGCCCCGCCGCCCGACGATCCAGACGAAAAGGAGGACGAGGACAAGTGAACAAGGAGCGATACCTAATCCGCTTTAGCATGAAAGCCGAGGGCGACGAAGCCGAAGTGATGATTTACAGCGCCATCGACAGCGAAAAGTGGTGGGGCGACGAAACGACCCCCGCCGACTTTGACAAGGCGCTGAAAGAAGCGCGGAAGAACGGCGCGACCAAGCTCAACGTGCGGATCAACAGCCCCGGCGGGGACGTGTACAGCGCCGTCGCCATGCGCAGCATGATTATCAACGCAGGCTTTGAAAGCGTGCGGGTGATGATCGAAGGGCTGTGCGCCAGCGCGGCCACGCTGTTTGCGACCATCCCGGACGCGAGCGTGGTCATTGCCGAGGGAAGCGAATTTATGATCCACAACCCCATGACGATTGCCTGGGGCAACGCGGCGGAGCTGGAAAAGACGGTGGATCATCTGCACAAGCTGGAAAGCCAGTTTCACGGGATGTACGCCGCCAAGACCGGCCAGACCGAGGATCAGATCAAAGAATGGATGGACGCCGAAACGTGGTTTACGGCGAAGGAAGCCTGCGACTATGGTTTCTGCGACGAAATGCTTTCGGCGGAGCCTGTGGCGGCCTGCGTCAGCACGCACGAAATGGCCGTGATGTGCGGCATCTACAAGGCGGTGCCGAAGGGCATCACCATCCGGCAGGACGACAAGCCCGCCGCAAAAGAAGTCAGTCACGAAGCTCCAGTTGCCGGGGCCTCGACTGAAATAAATCAACACGAGGAGGAAAATCCAACCATGGACATCAAGGACATCAACGTGGATCAGCTTCGTGCGGAGAACCCGGCGCTGCTTGAGCAGATTCAGCAGGCCGCGATTGCCGCAGAACGCCAGCGCCAGGAGGACATCGACGCGCTGACCGATCCGGGCTACGAGGAACTGGCCGCCAAGGCCAAGGCCGACGGGACTTCCGCGATGGACTTCCACAAGCAGCTCATCGCCGCGAAGAAGCAGAAGGGCACCGACTTTCTGAACAATCGCAAGAAAGAAACCGCCCCCGCAAAGGACGTGGCGGGCGGCGCGCCCACCGACGACAAGCAGACCGAGCAGGCGGAAATCGAGGCCAACGCCAAGGAGATCGCCGCCTATGCCGCCGCTTACGCCGGTAACGACAACGAAGGTATGTTTTAAGGCATACGGAAAGGAGAAACAAGCATGAGCAAACTGTATGATACCATCGGCACCAGCACGCCCGACCAGCTTCTTGCGAAGGTTGAGGCTGATCCGATTGCGGTCAATCTGCTTCCCGGCCAGGGAGAACTCAAGCGCGGCACCGTGCTTTACAAGGACGCCAACGGCTTCTACGTCAAGGCGGGCAACGCGAACATCAGCACCAGCTACGACCTGGTTGTGCTGAATGAGGACGTGGACACCGGCAACGACGGAACCGCCGTCGCCGAGGTTGCCGCCGCGTACCGCGAGGGCACCTTCATTGACGGCAAGGTGAAGTACAACAACAGCGGCACCATGGCCCCCGTGACCGCCGCCCACAAGGTTGTGCTTCGCCTGTTCGGCATCAAATTCAACCAGAGCGTTGAGAGCGCCGGAACCTTCCAGAACGGCCCCGCCCTCATCACCTACAAGGCCAACAACGGGGCCAGCCCCGCCGAGGCTGATGTGGTGATCGAAACCGCGCGCGGCGGCAGCTATACGGTGCTGAACAACACCGATTCCAAGCTGGGCTTCACCGCGCCCGCTACCAAGGCTTTCAGCAAGTGGAACACCAAGGCGGACGGCAGCGGCACGGACTACGCCGCAGCGGCCAGCTACACCGCCAACGCCGACCTGACGCTGTACGCGGTGTGGGCCTGATCCCCCGACGACCAATAACGAAAGGAGAACATGAACTATGGATCTGTATGATGTTCGGAGCCAGCTCAAGGCGCTTGAGCTGATGCCCCGTGAGTGCAGCGTTTTGATGGACTTCTTCTGCAAGGAGGAGGGCGTCGAAGAAAACGACAAGGCCATCTATGATTTCCGCAAGGGCACCAAGGCGATGGCCCCCACCGTGCATCCCGGCACGGGCGGCGTCATCATGGAGCGCGACGGCTACGAAACCCGCGAGATCGGCTTCTGCACCATCGCCCCGGAACGCCTGATCGAAGATCAGAACCTCAAGGGCCGCCTGTTCGGCGAAGCCGTGCTGGGCGCTCTGACCCCCGAACAGCGGGAGAAGAAGATTCTGGCCCGCGACCTCACCGAAATGCGCAAGGCGATTCAGCGCCGCAGGGAGTGGATGGTGCGCCAGGTGCTCCTGACCGGCAAGCTGAATATCTTTGAGTACACCAACGAGGGCCGCAGCGCGCAGGCAACGATGGTTGCCGACTATCAGTTTACCAACTACTTCACCCCCGACACCGCCTGGGGACAGGTGGGCGCGGACATCGCGGGCGACATGGAGGAAATCTACAACCTGGTCTATGACGGCCTGGGCGAAGTGGAGAAGATCGTCATGGCCCCCGACGTGTGGGCGGCGATGCGCAACGACAGCACTTTCATGAAGCTGCTGGATATGCGCAACGTGGACATGGGCGACATCAAGCAGAAGTACCGTGGAAGCGGCCTGCGCTTCCTGGGCCACAACGCCGACGGCGTGGAGCTGTACAGCCTCGCCGGGACGTTCATCGACGACGACGGCCTGAAAAAGCCCGTCATGCCCGCCGGTACGCTGATCGCGGGCGGCAGCGACATCGTGAAGATGCCCTACGGCCCCGTGACCCAGGTTGAGGAACCCGGCCCCGGCGCGAAGCACAAGACCTACATCAAGAAGGAAGTGCCCCTGCGTCACGGCAGCGTGGACGGCAACAGCATCAAGAACCGGCTGACCAGCCGCCCGACGGTTATCCCCTTCAACGTGGACGCATGGGCCATCGCCAAGGTGCGGTAACAACGGAAAGGAGCAAGGGAAATGTATATTGCAGTCACCTACATAGGCAGTAGATATGTTCCCGGCGAGATCATTTCCGAAGATACGCCCAAGGAGAAGCTGGACTGGCTGAAACGGGCGGGTGCGATCCGCGAGGCCGCGCCCGACCCGGAAGCGCCGGTCATGGCCGAACCGCCGGAGGACAAGGGGACGGAAGCGCAAGCGCCCGACCCGGAAACCGACGACCCGGAAACCGAAGCGCCGGAGGACGAAATCGACGAGGACGCGGAAGCCCCCGAAATCGACGTGATGGACGGCGTGGTGGCCGCTGAAAAGGAGGAGCCGAAGAAGCCCGCCAAAACAGCGGCGCGCAAGCCTGCCGCCAAAGCGGCGAAAGGAGGTAAAACCAAGTGAAGGTTTTGATTCTTTCCAGTCAGACCGTCGAGGAAGTCAACGACAGCTACGGCGCGCGCCTGATTGAGCAGGGCAAGGCTGTGATCCCGCCCAAAGCGGAGAAAAAGGCGGAGGAAAAGCCCGCCGAGAACCCCGCCGAGGAAGCGTCTGCCGAAGCCCCGGCCAAGGGCAAGCGCAAGTAATGGCGCTGAAAGACCGCATCGCCGACGACATCAACCGCGTATTCCTGCAAATGGATCACTTTGCGGAAACGCACTACTGGAACGGCGAGGAAATCACCTGTGTACCAGACGAAGAAGAAGCGCTCAAGCGGAAAAACAACAACGTGAACGATATTAGCTGGGATTCCAACACCCGCAAAATATTGATCCACGTCAAGGAGGCGGACTTCCCCGAAGCGGAGCCGCCGGAACCGAACACCCATATTATTTTCGACAGAAAGCCCATGCGCGTTCTGGATGTCAACATCAATATGGGGATGCTGGATATTCTGCTTGAAAGCCGCGATCCAAGGGAGCTGATGTAATATGCGCTTTACTGAACGGCTGACCGGCCTTAAAAACTGGACGATCAAGGAGCTGTGCAAGGGGCGTATGATGAAAGCCCCGGCGGAGAACATGGACATAGGGACGATCCGGCGGCAGGAGCCGACCTGTTACCTGGCGTGGGCACCGGCGCGGATGGACAAGGCGGGCAATCTGAAAGAAATCCCCCTGTCCACCGTTCCAGGCATCCTCATCATGCCCAACCAGACCTACGCAAAGTACATGGAGGAAAAGCGGTTTGACCGCTACAACAACGTGCACAGACCGCAGGAAATGGGACAGCACCTTGCCGCGAGCATCCTGTTCAGCGTGTACGAACCCGGCGTCCGCCTGCCCGGTTTCATCGACACCGTGGGCGACAAAGGGCAGGGCCTTGATCCGTCCCTCATTCTGGAGGGCACGGAGCAGGGCCTTTTTACGCTGATGAACTGGATGGACGATTGCATGGAAAAGCTGCTGGGACAGAAGATGATCCCGAAAACAGACCTTTTCGTGCAAGAGGACACCGTAACGTACAGCCTGTACACGGATCAGAGCTACGTCGTGGACAGGCGGCCCATCTATTACGGCTTCGTCAACGTGGTATTCGGATGCCACGTCAACGAGGGCTACAACCCGGACATTGAAAAACTTTTGTAAGGAGGAATTAACCCATGGCTGATTACAAGCATGGTGCGTATGGCGTGATCCAGGCCGTCGGAAGCCGCGTGGCGGACGAAAGCCAGGGCGCTATCGTCTATGTTGGCACGGCCCCCGTGCACAACCTGGAGGGCGGCGCGAACAACGTCAACGTGCCTATCGTCGTAAACAACATCGCCGAGGCGCGCAAATACTTCTCCTATTCCGACGAATGGGACAAGTACACGCTCTGCGAAGCGATGCACGTCCACCTGGAAAACAAGGGCGTCGGACCTCTGGTGTTCATTAACGTGCTCGACCCCACCAAGGCCGCCCACAAAAAGGGCACCAAAGTCACGGCTTCCAAGACCCCGGAGAATGGCCGCATCACCATCCCTTCCGGGCAGGACGTGATTATTGATACCGTGGTTATCAAGACCACCGACCAGACGCCCGTAACGAAGGTGAAGGGCACCGATTACGCGATTGCGTACAACATCGAGAAGAAGTCCGTGGTCATTACCGAGCTGACCACCGGCGCGCTGGGCAGCGCGGCCCTTTCCGTAGAATACTACGAGATCGACGCAACCGGCGTCACGCCTGCGGACGTGATCGGCGCTTCCGACGGGCTGGGCACCAACACCGGCATCTTCGCCATCAAGAACGTGTACCAGCTCACCGGCTACATCCCGGCCTACCTGGGCTGCCCCGGCTTCTCCTCTGTGCCCGCCGTCCATGCGGCGATGTATCAGAACAGCGTGAAGGTTAATGGGCATTGGGACGTGTACCTGTTCGTCGATCTGCCGCTGATGAACGGCCAGACCGCGCTGACCCTGGACACCATCAAGACCTACAAGGACGGCAACGGCTACACCAAGGAGAACGAAACGGTATTCTTCCCGCTGGCGCAGGGCACCGACGGGAATATCTACCATCTGTCTGTGCTGGCCGCCGCCAACTTCCAGGAGCTTCTTCTGGCCCAGGACGGCATCCCCTACAAGACAGCGAGCAATACCGACTGTGCCATCATCGAAAACCTGTACATGGGCGTTGCCAACGTCGGCAAAGTCTATGACGACAGCCTCATCAATGAGAAGCTGAACAAGAACGGTATCGCCAGCGCCGCCTTTGTGGGCGGACGGTGGGCCATTTGGGGCTGCCACAGCGCCGACTACGACCAGAGCAACGGCGACCAGATCAACGTCGCGGAAACCAACCGCATGATGCTGTACTACATCAGCAATGATTTCCAGCACCGGCGGACGCCCGACGTGGACAAGCCCATGACGGCGAACGATCTCCAGACGATCATCGCCGAGGAGCAGACCCGGATTGACGCGCTGCTGAACATCGGCGCGCTGACCCGTGGCGTCGTTTCTCTGAACGCCGACGCGCAGGCCCGCAGCGACATCATGAACGGCGACTACTCCTTCCTGTTCGACATCACCACGACCCCGCTTGCAAAGAGCCTGACGGCTATCGTCAACTGGACTGATGAGGGCTTTGTCACCTACTTTGAAAGCGTGGGCGACTAAAGGAAAGGAGGGCCTAAACAATGCCGCAGAAGGTATATTGCAACATTGAGAAGCATCGGATTCTCGACAACAAGCGCGAGATCGAGGACGTGACCAAGTTTGGCCTGCCCACGATCAAGCACCCCACCACCGAAGTGAAAAGCTCCGGCATGGCTATGAACGTGGACATGCCGGACACCACGCACCTTGAGGCGATGGACTTCACCATCTACCACAACAACGGCGTGAACTGCAACTACCTGTCCGAACCGGGCAAGCACTTCATCGAGGCGCGCACGGCGCGCCAGCGCTACGACGTGCCCAAGGGCGAGATCGCGCACGAAAGCGTGAAATTCCGCATTACCTGTGTCCACGTCGAAACGCAGAAGGGCGACATCGAAACCGGCAATCCCTACGGCAGCACCGAAAAGTATTCCGTGCTGCGGTACGAGGAGGAAGTCAACGGCAAGGTGGTTATCATCGCCGACGCTATGGCGGGCCTCATCAAGTACAACGGCAAGGATTGTACCAACGTCGTGGACAATCTGCTGAAATAAGCGGAGAAAACCAACACCAGCAGGCGCGGAAAAGCGCGAGCGTTCGCGCTTTTCCCGCCTGATTCTTTCAAAGAAAGGATTTGTCTGACATGGAAGAAATCAAGAACATTCAGCCGGAGCAGACCGGCGCAGAGGAAAAGACAGAACAGCCCGCCGCCAAGGAAGCGGAACCCCAAAAGACGCGGGAGGAAATGCAGGAAATCCTCAAACAGAAGATGGAGGAAGTGCGCAGGCGGACGCTGGAGGCCCAGGAAGCCATGGGCCAGGGCAAGGGCCGCCTGACGCTGGAAACGCCATTTATCAGCCGCGACCAGGAGATCAAGGAGCTTATCTACGACTTTACAGCCCTCACGGGCATGGAATATACCGACGCGATGGATAGCGACATCAACGCCAACAGCAGCGCCTATCACCGCATCACCTACCGGCAGGCGCTTTCCCTGTTCGCCAAGGCTGCCGCAAAGCAGATGGACAACGTGGACATGGAGGACATCGTGAGCCGCATCGGCGTGACCGACGCGGTGGAGGGCGTGCAGCTTGCAACGCTTTTTTTCACCGCATCGACGCGGGCGGGTCGTCTGCGTATCTCGAAAAAGTAATCATCGCAGGCATGGTCACGCACACGTCGATACCCGATTTTATGAATATGACCATTCGCCGATTCTATCAGGTGTTCGTGAGCATTTGCGACGTGATGGAAAAGCGGAAGCACGGCGGATAAAAACAGCGGCGGCGGGACGATCTCGCCGCCGTTTCTTTGCAGAATGGAGGTTGCGGCGTGGAAATCTACTATCAGGGCAAGGACATCACCGACCTTGTGCAAGTGCGCAAATGCGTTTCGCGGGACACTTGCGGCGGGCGCTGCGACAGCCTGGAAATTGAGTTTGAAAACGCGGCGGGCTGGTACAACTGGGGGCCGGAGGAGGACGACCAGATCATTGTCGCCATGAACGGCTACGATACGGGCGTGATGTATCTGAACACGGTATTGCCGGAGGACGGGAAATACCGCGTATTGGCAACCGCGCTCCCCTGCATCGCCCGCAAAAAAGAATACAAGAGCTTTACCGGCAAGACCATTGAGGAGATCATGCGCGCCTGCGGCATGGTCACGGGCATGGGCTTTGCCGTGTACGGCATCGACGGAAATACCGTGATCCCGTACATCCAGCAGGAGAACGAAAGCGCGGCGGCTTTCCTTTGCCGGTTGCTGAAATGGGAGGGCGCGCAGCTTAAATGCGTGAACGGCCAGTACGTCGCAATCGGGATCAGCTACGCGCAGGAGAGGCAGGCACACCAGACAATCGAGATCACCGCCAAACAGCGGGGCACGGAATACCGCCGGGGAGGCGGGAAATACAGGAGCGTTACCGTGCTGACGCCCTACGCGAAAGCGACGGCGGAGGACTTGATCGTGCCCAGCACGCACGCGCAGATCACGGCAGACCTTCCGGCCCGAAACGACATCCAGGCCGGACGCTGGGCGCGGGGCCTGCTGCTCCACAACAACCGGCAGGACGAAACGCTGACGATTGAAACGGATTTTAACCCCGGCTTTTCGGCCATGACGCGCATTGACATAACGGGCGGAACGGACGGCACCGGGGAATGGATCATCGAAGAAGCGGAGCACGACTTCAAAAACAAGACTTCCAGGGCAAAGCTGTTTCGGTGCATCCAGACGATACAGTAACGGAGGGACGGCATGGAAAAGGGCGCGATGATTGAACGCGGCTATATCGCCAGCGTCGAGGCGGGCGGCTATTGCGTGGCCTCCTGTGACCGGGCGGGCATCAGGACGCCGCCGATCCAACCTATCAACGGCAACACCTACACCACGGGCGACCTGGTGTATTTTTTTCTTTTCCCGGACGGAACGGGGAAAATACTCTGCGGCGCATAAGGCCGCGTTATAAAGGGCGGTGAGATTGTGGCGAGCCAGACGCTTGAAACTGTTATTGCGATTAACGCGCGAGTAGGAAACGGTTTTTCCCAGGTGGGCGCGACGCTCACCGAACTTGGGAGCATGGTCAACGGGGTAAGCCAGCAGCTTATCAACTTTGGCAAGGACAGCGTAAAGGTCTATCGTGAATACGAAAAGAGCATGGCCGACGCGGAGGTAGCTCTTTCGACGGTTTACGGGCGCGGCACGCGGGAACTGAACCAGGTTATGACCCAACTGGACGTTTCCGCGACGGAATGGGCCGCGACGACGATTTTCCACACAAACGACGTGGCAAACGCCATATCGGAGGCCGCGCACGCAGGCTGGGACTTTGACCAGATCATGAGTGGCATCCCGGCGGCGATGCAGCTTGCGCAGGCGGGCGGGCTTGACCTGTCCGAAGCGGTGAACTACATCGTAAAAAGCACCAACGCGGCGGGCATCGGCTTTGAGGATTTGGGGAACTTCATCGACCTTTGGGCTTTCGCGGCGAACAGCAGCGCAAGCACCATCGGCGAGTTTGGCGACGCCATGCTGCGCATGGGAAGCACCATGCGCTTTGCTGGCAATACCGAGGAGCTTATGACCCTTATCGCCGTGACGGCCAACGCGGGCGCGACGGGCAGCGAAGCGGGCACCATGATCCGCAACTCCATGATGCGTCTGATCGCCCCGACGGACAAGGCCAAAAAGGCCATGGCACAGCTCGGCGCGACCAGCACCGAAACGGCGGCCCTGCTGAACGACGAATCGCTGGCGGCGGCCAACGCGGAGCTGGCGGCCCACGGATTCAGCGCGTTCTATACAGACGGCCCGAAGCAGGGGCAGATGAAGAACGTGCTGGACATCTACCGGGAGCTGTACGTCGCCCTGGGCGACATCGCGGGCGGCTATGAGAACATAGACCGCAACGGCGCGGCGCTGTCCGTGCTGTCCGCCATCTTCCCGACCCGTACCATCACCGAGGCTTTGACCCTGCTGCGGGGCGCGGCGGAGGGCTACGATGGGCTGTATGAGGCCATGATGGGCGGCGACGCGGCGGGCTACGGCCAGTACGCCGCAGAAACCATGATGGACACGCTGGACGGCAAGATCGAAACCTTTGAAAGCAAGGTGGAGCGCCTAAAGCAGCTCGTCGGCGAGGAGCTTTCCGGCCAGGTTGAACAGGCTACCGGCTTTATCGGCGGCCTGGTGGACAAGCTGGCGGAAATGGACAGCGACCAGCTCGGCGCGCTCGTGTCCGGGCTGGAGGTTATCGCGGCGGCAGGCCCCGGCCTGCTGCTGGCGGGCGGCGCTTTCCGCATGATCGGCTATTTGCTGACCCCGGCGGGCGGCATCGGCCTGGGCCTTATTGCGCTGACGGCGGCGGCGACGGCCATTAAACAGCTTGAAGAAGCCGACTTTGCAAAGAACTTCGGCAACATGGAGCTGGACACGCAGGGCATCCAGAGCTACGTCAAGACGCTGGGCGAGGATTTCAAGGCGGCCTATGCCGAAGTGGACGGATTCAAGCAGGCCCTCGACAAAAGCGTGGAATCCTACAAGACGGCCAGCAGCACATTCAGCGCGACGCTGTTCCAGGACATGATTACCAACGCGAAGCTGACCGACGCAGACAAGGCCGCGCTGGAAAGCCTGGGACAAGATATGTTTCTGGCTGTACAGGGGGCCATTGCCAACAGCACGGCGGCCAGCATGAGCTACTGGCAGACGCTTTTCGGCGGGGACGGGACGGCGGAATACGACCCGGCCTATCAGCAGATTATCGACCTGACCAACCAGGCGTATGAGGACGCGATGGCCGAAGCAACCACCATCAGCCAGGGCTTGCGCGCGGCCATGACCAGCGCCTTTGCGGACGGCGAAATCAGCGACGAGGAGTATCAACAGATACTTTCGTACATGAAAAGCTATAACGACGCCGTGGCGCGGGCGGCGGCGGAGGCCCAAAGCGAAGAAGATTATATCAAGATGAATAAGTGGCTCAAGCAGGCCCAAACGGCCAGCCTTGAGGACATCAAGGGCCTTGCGGAAACAGCCACGACGGAACGCGACGAAATCCTGGCGGCACAGCAGGATCGGTTTGAAACCGAATACTTCCGGCTGCAATACCGGGGGGCCGACGCGGAAACCCTGGCCCGCGCGGAAGCGAAGTACAAGGCGGAGCAGCAGAAAACCAATGCCGCCTATGATGAATTTCTGTTTACGCTGTGGGACAGCCAACTCCAGCAAAGCGGGCAGGCGGAGAATTACGGAATACTTGCCGGATATGCGAAGCAATATATGTCCGGCGAGTTGACAAGCGACACAATCTATAATCTGCTCAAAGACCAGATGGGCGCAAGCGTCTATACGGGTGCAGATGCCGGCTGGATACCGAGCATGAAGAACACAGACCGCGCACAGCTTGGACGCCTCATGGGCTATATGATTAGCAGCATGGGCGGCAACGAGGGCGTGGAAGAACGGATCGCCTACTATGAAGGAATCGGCGATACCGCGATGGCCGGACGGCTGCGGCAGATGTACGCCATGGAGCAGCTTATCAATAACTTCGGTTATAGCACAGCGCTTGATAAGCCTGCATGGGATATTCTGAACCTGACGGCGGACTACATGAACACAAACGCAGACGAACATCTGCCGAGTGCGATGAACAAAAAGAACGCCGAAGCCGTACTGCTTGGGCAGAGCGACTATACTACGGCGACAGCAAGGGCGACCATTGCCGCGTTGGGAAGCGGCAAAGGCAGTATGAGCGCCTATTTCGATGCCATCGGGCAAAGCGTGAACGAGGGAACGGTAAGAGCCATCAACAGCGCGAGCCTTAAAGGCAATGCCGCCAAAGAGTACAACAATCTCGTTGACCAGCTCATGCAGAATTACGACTTTGAGCGGATTCTTGCGGACAGCAGCAGCTTTCTTGCGGGAGAAGGAAACGCTTTCAGGTACGACTATGCAGCGTGGGAACTCATGTACGGAGAAGCCAGCAAGCACGCGGAGGATTACAGGATCACCGTACCCGTGACGCCGGAAATGGGCGATATGCCGGACATGGAACCCGTGGCGATCCCCGTCAAGCCGAAGGTCGAGGGCGAGGACGCCATGACCAGCCTGCAAGAGCAGGGCGTGACGGTGGACGTGGGCGCGGACGATACGCAACTGCAAGCCACCATCGACGGCGCGGACGGACAAACGCTGCTTGAATATCTGAACGGCGACGCCACCGACCTTCACATGGTTATCATGGGCGAGGACGGCAAGGTTCTGACCGAGATCGTGAACGGCAACACCAGCGCCCTTGCGGCAGCCATCGCCAGCTACAACGGGCGGACGATCACCGTCAACATCGCGGGCAAAAAGCTGTTTGCCGAGGGCGGACGCGCCACCAGCGCGTCGATCTTCGGCGAGGCTGGGCCGGAATGGGCTATCCCGGAGGAACACAGCGAGCGCACGGCGGAACTGCTGGACGCGGCACGCGCGGCCAGCGGCTTCACCTGGCCGGACATCCTGGCCCGCTTCGGCGGGCTGAACGCGGACGCGGGCCACACGCCCACGACGATTGTTTACAGCCCGACCATCAACGCGGCGGACGCGACGGGCGTTGAACAGGTGCTCCAGGAGGACAAGAAACGGCTTGACAAGTGGTTTGAAGAAAAGAAAATGCGGGATGCGGTGGAGGTGTACACATGACGTTAAGCGGACAGGGATACAGATGCAGCGCGGGAGAAACCTTTGACAGCGTGGCGCTTAATGTTTACGGCGATGAAAAGTACGCCTGCGAACTGCTGAACGCCAACCCCGCCCTTTGCACCATCCCGATCTTTACCGGCGGCGAAATCCTGGCGCTTCCCGTGGTGGAAATCCCGGAGGACGACGGGGACACGGAGAAGATGCCGGATCGCGCCCCGTGGAAGGAGGGATAAACCGTGGGAGAAATCGCACGATGGAACGGGCACAAGTTTGAAGTGACGCCGAGCGTGATCCGCAGCTTTACGGGGCTGAACATCAAGGGAAGCAGCAAGACCGAGGACAAGGAAAGCGGCGGACAGGGGTATGTGTCCCGGAAACAGGGGCAGCCAAAGGAAATCAGCCTGACGGCGCACCTTTCCGCGCAGCTCGGATGCGACGTGCAGACCGAAGCCATGAGTTTTGTCAACCAGGCCACATCCGGCAGCAAGGACTATTTCTATATCGGCAGCAAGAAGCTCCTGACGTGCAGCCTGATGCTGACGGAGGCAAGCGTTTCCGAAATCGGGATCACCAACGGCGGGAAATGGGTCAAGGCCGACGTAAAGCTGACATTCAAGCAATGCAGTAAGAACGACGGCAGCACCGGAGGCTCCAGCGGCGGCGGTGGCGGCGGAGGAGGAAGCAACAAAACATCCGTCAAAAAGAAATCGACCACCACCACCAAAAAGACCACCACAACCAACGTATTGCAGAAGGTCGCGGACGGCATAAAGACAGCCGTAACAACCGTTGTCAACAAGGTCAAAGACACGGTTACGAAGGTCAAGAACGCCCTGACCGGCAAGACGACCACGCAAAGCCCGCTTGCAAAAGCCGTAAGTACGGCGGTGACGAAGATCAAAAGCGTTGTGAGTGCGGCAAAGGCCGTCACCACGCAGAAGAAAACCACCACCACCAAATCCACCGGCGGCGGTGGCGGCGGTAAGCGCGTGAACATGGTTAAGTAAGGAGGGGGACGCATGGCGCAATACCAGATTGATAACGTCGCCTCCCCGATCAACTTCCAGGAGGACGACATCATCCTGCGGACGCTGCAAAACGCCAAAAATCTGCTGATGTGCCGTATGGGCGAGGTGCCCTATGACAGATACCGGGGATTCGACCCGGCGCTGTATGATCTGCCCATTGACGAGCTGCGGGTAGAACTGCTGCCGGAGCTTGACCGCGTGATGATGTGGGAGCCGGACGTGGAAGTGGTGGACGCGGAAGCGACGCTGCTTGAAAACGGCGACGTGTATATCAAGGTCATTATCGAAGTGACCATTAACGAAGGGGCATAGAAAGGACGGTGAGAACATGGACAATACCGAATTGCATTATCTGACCTATGACCCAGAAGCGATATGGGAACAGATGATGATTAACTACGTCGAGGCGGGCGGCGACGTGCTCTACCCCGGCGACGAAAAGGAAATGCTGCTGCGGGCCGTACAGGAGGACATCGTACAGGTTTTCGCGGGCGTGGACAACGCCCTGCGGATGCAGACGCTCCGCTATGCCGTGGGCGATTATCTGGACATCCTGGGCGAACAGCGAGGATGCCACCGCATCGCGGCCAGCGCCGCCCGCGCCACCGTGACCATTACCAGCAACGCGACAGGACAAACCGACGTGCTGGAGGCGGGCACGGCCATGACGGCGGACGGCGAAATCTTCTATCTGCTGACGGAGGACTTGACGCTGACCGGCTACGCGCAGAGCGTGACCGTGGACGTGATCGCAGACCGCACGGGCAGCGTTGGAAACGGCCTGCTGACAGGCACACAGATGGGCCTTGCCATTACCAACGCGGGCGTGAACAGCATCATTGTGGCGACGGACGCCACGGGCGGAAACGAGGCGGAGGACGACGAAACCTACCGCGAGCGCATCCGGGAATACGGCCTTGCGAGCGTTTCCACCGGCCCGGCAAGGCAGTACGAGGCGGCGGCAAAGGCTGTAAGCAGCGTGATCCTGGACGCCAGGGCCATCAACGCCAGCGCGGGCAACGTGGCAATCTATCTGATCCTGTCCACGCAGACGGGCGCTGCGGCGCTGCTTCAAAGCGTGCTGGACGCGCTTTCTGCGGAGGACGTGCGCCCGCTGACGGACAACGTAAGCGTTTATCAGGCGACCAACGTACCCTATACGCTGAACGTGAAATACGCCAGCGACAACAGCAGCGCCACCAGCGCGGCGATTGCGGCGGCGGTGAGCGACTACCAGGAGTGGCAGGACAACACCATCGGGCGGGCTTTCAACCCTGACCGGCTGATGGCGGCCATCTACCAGGCAGGCGCGACGCGCGTTATTTGGGACACGGGGAGTAATTTCGACAGCGGGACGGTGGAATACACGGAGATCAACGCCAACGAACGGTGCAAGGGCACCATTACGCTGACGGCGATTTCTTCCTAAAGGCGGTGACGAAGAGTGTTTACATTCGACGTGACAAAGCACGTCCCGCGTTTTCTGCTGGAGGATAAGAACGGCTACGCGCTGGCGAAGGCCATCGAGGCCGGAATCCAGATCATGAATGACACGATCCGGCAGGGCGTGAACTGCATTTATGACTACGACACGATGCCGGAATGGCGGCTTGACGAATTGGCCTGGGAAACCAACTGCCTGTACGACTACAACGCTGACATCGCCACGAAGCGGCAATGGATCAAGAACGCGATCCCGCTGTACCGGCTGTTCGGCACGCCGCAGGCGGTGTATCAATACGTCGCAAGCTACTTCGGTGGCATGGACTTGGAAGAAAACTGGCAGTACAACGGATCGGCCTATCACTTCCGCGTGACGGTGGAAGGTGAATGGACGCCGGAAAATGAAGCCTGGGCGCGGAAAGCCATCGCCGCCGCAAAGAACGTGCGCAGCGTGCTTGATTCTCTGCGCATCGGGGCCAAATGCCATATCGGGATCGTGGCCGAGGGAAAGGTGCTGGCCCGGTTTACCTACCCGCTGACCGGCACGGAGAATTGGGCCGGACGCTGGCCGCAGGAGAACACAAAGGGCGTCCTGGACGAAAGCGGCAGGGCGGGCCTTGCGGCGGACGCCGTGGGCTATCCCTTCCCCTACGAAATGACAGGCACGCAGCCGGAGATCAGCACGGCGGGCGTGCTGGGCGAAATCGACATCCCAGCCGCACACGCGGAGGACACATACGCCAGAATCCTATACAAGCTGTGCGGACAGGATGAAATCTGACGAAAAGGAGGAGCGACATCATGGCGGATGTATTCACCCTGGACAGCAACTATCTGGCCGGAAAGCGCACGGAGATCAAGAATGATATTGCCTACGCGCGGTACAAGGTCGGGAGTAGCTGGTATCAGGCGGCGATCCAAAATGCCGTCGTGCTGGCAAGCGGCGTTGTGGAGGTTACTTTCCTCATCGACCATACCGTAAGCGGCAACATTACGGTGACGGGCGTTGAGCTGTACGACCACAACGGGCAGCGAATCGGCAGTAAGACGGTAAGCATCACGCGGGCGGACGCTACGGAGGGCATCTTGTATGTGTGCCGGTTCAGTCTGTTCCAAGTGAAGGAGAACACCAGCAATACCGGCGCGTATGACGCGCTGTAAGGGAGGAAGTGAAACACAATGAGTTATAACCAGCGGATCGGCTGGAAGGATCACGTCGTAGAGCGTCCGAGAACATACACGGAAACGGTCAACGGCGACGGCAGCAAGACCTTCACGGCGGCCCCCGGCACCGTGATCCAGCAAGGGACGCCGCAGAGCGCGACCAATTTCAACACCATGGACGAAGCGATCCAGCATATCTGCATTGCGTTTGACGAGCTTCAAATGACGATGCAGGCGGAGCTTCGGGCGGCACAGGATGAAATTGCCACGCTGCAAGCCCAGGTCGCGGCCCTTGCCACCGAATAGGAGGGATGAGCGATGGCATACAAGATCGTAAAATCCAGCAGCGGAACCCCGGAAAGCGAGAACAAATGCGAAGTGCTGATCGAATCGAGCAGCGACCTTGCCAACCTTCCCGCTGACCTTGCGCCCGGAAGCGTGGCCTATACCGCGAGCTTGAGCGCCATGTACATGAAAGCCATTGATGGCACCTGGACGCAGATCGGGGGCTGATGAAATGGACGCATTGAGCATCGGCGCGGCCCTTGCCCTGACCGGCAACGCGGCGGCAGCAGCCCAGCAGGCGGCCCAGGACGCAAGCGACGCGGCCACCAACGCCAACAACAAGGCGACAGCGGCGAATAACGCGGCGACTTCCGCGAACGCCGCAGCAGCGGCGGCCAACACCGCCGCAGCAGGCTATCCCACTCTGGACAAGGACGCCGTGATAGACCGCACGGCGTTTAATTACGCCTATATGCTGTTCCAGGCCGAATTGCGCGACATGCAGAAGCGGCTTGCGGCAGCGGAAGCGCAACTGGCGGCCCTGACATAACGAAGCAAAGGAGGATCACCCGATGGATGAAAACGAAATCCTGACCCCGGAAGAAGAAATCCAGGCGGAGGACATCATGCCCGACTTCCCGGAGGACGACCCGGAGGAATGGGAGCGCAAGCGCCGCGAGGAATGGGAAGCGAAGCTGGCCCCGTTCAAGGCCCTGCGGCAGACGATCAACGAGCACGACGAACTGATGGCGGAAACGCTGTACGAAGTTACCCTGCTTGAACTGGGAGAAATGGAGGAATAACCATGGCTTATAACCTGATGAAGCGGATCATCAACACCGCGAAGAAAGACGGCACGCTGGAGGAAAAGCGGGCCGGGATCATGGACAAGCTGGACGCCTTTCTGGCCGCTGACCGCCTGACCACGGCGCAGTACCAGGAACTTGTGGGGCTGATGGACGAATGAGCCTGACGGCCTGGATCGCCGGGAAAATCATTGACCGGCAGTACAACAAAATTCTGAAAGGATTGGAGGTAAACACCATGACCTACAAGCTGATGAAGCGGCTCATTGAAAACGGCCTCAAGAAAGGCAACCTTGACCGCGAAGCGACTATGCAGAAGCTCGACGTGTTCCTGATGGCTGACCGCATCACCGTGGAGGAATACCAGGAACTCGTCGAAATGATGGAGGAGGGCGGCACGAATGAATAACAGCCCGCTTGAATTTCTGGCGAAGAAGTACGGCAACGTCGTGAAGTACGACGCCAACGGCAACGTGGCCGGTATCTTCGTGAAATTCCCGAAGATGAAATCCTCTGACCTGGTTTCCGGCCTGCCGAACCACACCCACCCCGCCTTTATCATCAACGGCGTGGAGCAGGATTATATTCTGCTGGGCAAGTACAAGGGCGGCGACAACGGCGTTTCCGGCGGCGCGATCCTGTCCCTGCCGAACATCAACCCGATTCGCTCCCTGGGCGCGGATCAATGCCTGTCCCGCATGAAGCTGGCGGGCAGCGGCATTACCGGCATGACCTGTGCGGACTACGGCTTTATCAAGCTGCTGGCGCAGAAGATGGGCTGGAAGCCGCACGGCAATACCGCGTGGGGGCAGGCGCACCAGGACGCGACGGCATGGGAAACCGGCAAGAGCATTTCGGTGAACAACGAGCGCGCCTACAACGGCTATATCTACAAGGCCCTGCAAGCGCACACCAGCGCGGCGGAGCTGCGGCCTGACATCGCCCCGACCTATTGGGAGCGCGGCAAGTATGTGGGCGGCATCAGCAACGACGGCACGCCGGACGCCGCGCACCAGACCGGCTATCGGACGCTGAACGGCAGCGGCCCGCTGGACTGGTATCTTGGCAGCGATCCCGCGCTGCTGGCGGACATCATCGGTTCTTCCATGGAACAGCAGTACGGCTATCGGATCGTCGATTGCGAGCTGCAAATCCTGGAGAACAACAACGCCGCCGACCCGGACGCCGACCTGTCCGCTTCTTCCGCCGCGTGGAAAGCGATCCTGCCCAACGCGGGCGACGACGGCTACACGCTGGTTGCCCCCGGCACCACCGGCACGCTGCATTGGAACTGGCTGAACGGGCATATTACCCTGGACACGCAATGCGACGACCTGACCGTTGGCAGCAAGGGCGAGAGCTTCAGCACGGTTGCCGTGAACAGCACGAACCTTCCGTATGTGCCGAGCATCGTCAAGGAGCTGGGCCTTATCAAGACCGACGCAAACGACGACACCCCCGGCTATTACTACGTCAACTTCACGGCGGGCGAGCGCTTCCCGCGTCGCGGCGGCTACTACCTCAACGGCTCCGCCGCGGGCTTGGGGTTTGTCAGCTCCGCCAGCGAGCGCGGCAATGCGGGCAACAACTATGGCTGCCGCCCGCGCTCCCTCTGAACCCCTGACGACTGAAAACTGAATCCCTGATGGGGCCGCCCGGTAGGGCGCGCCCCCGTCTCCCTCCATCACGCGCGCGTTAATAGATTCGGTGACGCGCGCGTGATAATGTTCTGATAAGGTGAAATGGTATGCCGGAATTTAAGTACGACGCAAAGAATCCGGGGCCGTGCTGCCAGAAGATCGACGACATGATCTGCTGGGCGCGGCCTATCGTAGAACGATGGCCGAGCTTCCACAAGCGAAGCCTGGGCGTGGACATCATGCAGGAAATGTATACAATGCTCCGGCTGGCGACGAAAGCACGGCTCAAGTACATGAACAAAAGCACGCTGGGCGACCTGGACACAAGCAAGGCCGTATTGGACGTGCTGATCCAGCAGGCCAACAAGACCGTATTCACCGCAAAGAACGGACAGGAAAGGCGTCTGCTCACCGATCAAAGCTACGGCGTGTGGTCTGGAAAGATCGCGGAAATCGGGGCCTTAATCGGCGGCTGGATCAATAGCGTATCTGGCCGGAAAAGCAGCGACCATAAGGGGAACGTGCCGTGAATTGGACGGCCTGGATCGCCATGCGTTCGTTAGCGCTTCCCGCGTCGCGGCGGCAACTACAACAACGGCTCCAACGCGGGCTTGGGGTATGTCAACTCCAACAACGAGCGCGGCAATGCGAACAACAACTATGGCTGCCGCCCGCGCTCCCAGCATACATTACGCGCCGCGAGATTACGAATCAGCGGCCATCCTTCTGATGGGAGGGGTGCGTTTCCGTGGCGGTGGAAGCCGCCTAAACAAAAATCCCGTGCTGCTCCGGCAAGAACGCTCCGAGGGGAAAAGGCGGCGCGGGAATCGCCGCGAAGCGTCCGGGAGGACGAAAGGCCGAGGCTGTCAGCAGCATACCCTAAAGCCTTTTAGGGTATTACAGTCAAAGCCGCATGGAAACATCACGCGCGGCCCACGCAGGGCGGGGTGAACATTTTGGAAGGGCTGCACAATCTGAAAGACCGCATCTGCGACTTTGAAAACCTGATGGGCGCATACCGTGACGCCGCAAAGAGCAAGCGGTATCGCAACGAGGTTTTGGATTTCACCTTCAACCTGGGCGAAAATCTGCTCCAGATACAGAAGGAATTACGGGAAATGACCTATAAGGTCGGCCCGTACAGAGAATTTTATGTACGCTATCCGAAGCCGCGCCTGGTCATGGCGCTGGGCTTCCGGGATCGCGTGGTGCAATGGGCCATCTACCGGCAGATCAACCCCTATCTTGACAAGCGCTATATCGAGCACAGCTACGGATGTAGGCGCGACAAGGGCACGCTGGCGGCGGCTCAATGCCTGCAAAGCTGGCAGCAGCTTATCAGCCGGAAGCCGGACGCGGACGACTGGTATCTGATAAAGGGCGACATCAGCAAATACTTTTACCGCGTGGATCACGGGAAGGTATTGGACAGCTACAACGAAACCAGCGACGACGAATGGTATCGCTGGCTCATGGGCGTAATCATCAACAACCCGGACGTGCCCTTTGGCCTGCCGCCGGGAATGAGGCCGGACGATTGCCCGCGCGCCTTGCGGCTGTACGATGTGGGTATGCCCATCGGCAACCTGACCAGCCAGGAAACGGCCAACCTGTTCCTGGACAAGCTGGACAAATACTGCAAACACGTCCTGCGCCTGCGCTATTATGTGCGGTACATGGACGATTTCTGCATCCTTGTGAAAGGCAAGGAGGAGGCGCAAAGGGTGTTCGCCGCCATAAGCGATTTCCTGCGGGACGAGCTGGCGCTTGACATCAGCCCGAAAAGCCGCATCCAGAAAGCGACGGCCCCGGTGGAGTTTGTGGGGTATCTGCTGACGCCGCACGGCATCCGCATGAGGAGGAAAACGACGCGGCACATCAAACGGGCGCTGAAACACGTTATGAGCGCTTTCGCCTACGGGGCGATCAGCTATGACGCGGCGATGGAAAGCGCGATCTGCTACATCGGCATGTGCAAGCATTGTAACGGCTACAATATGCTGCGCTGGATCGAGGAACACTTTGTACTGCAAAGGTGCGAAAACATGAATAACGCGAGCGATCAGCCGCCGGGGAACGGGCGGCATTTTTATAGAATCGTCGAGAGGGAGGACGGCCTTGTGGATGTTTTACTGACACCCGGCGAGGCCGTTCCCGCCTACGACGACCTGACGGGGCGAATGGATTATGACATCCGCGTGCTTTCGGTGCGCGGGATCGACCCGGACGATCCACAATGGGGCGGAAGCCTCGAAGAACACATACGGATGCACTATGGCGACTGGCTGGAAAGCGCGGAGGTGACTTTTATATGATTTCTGCATGGCACTTGGTTTGGATTGTTCCCGCATCGGCCCTATTTGGCATGATCCTTGCGGCGCTCATCTATGCCAATGGGAGGTAAAGATGCTGCGCGCGCTGCTTTGGGCAGCTATCGGGCTGGGCGTTCTGGCCCTGCTCTTTTTGATTTTCAGTGCAGTTGTCATTATTGCTATCGCATGGACGCATTATCCGTATGGCATACGACGAAAACGCAAGAAGGAGGATAAAGCGTGAAGAAGATTGCGGACATCAGCCATTACCAGGGAGCAATCGACTGGAAACTGGCAAGGGAAGATTTGGAGATGGCGATTTTCCGCGCCAGCGTGGGAAGCAACGCGGACAAGCGCTATCTGCAATACACGGAGGATTGCGGGATTCCCTACGGCGCGTATCACTATGTCAAGGCCGGGACGGCGGAGGCGGCCCGGACGGAAGCAAGGTGGTTTGTGGCGTGCGCGAACAAGGCGAAGCGCAGGCCGCTTTTTTATATCGCCGACATCGAATACGAAGCGCAGACAGCCACGACAACCGAGGCGGTATGCGTGGCGTTCCTGGAGGAGCTGCGGGCGCTGGGCTGTGAGAAGATCGGCCTGTACATCAACACGCGCTACAAGTGGGCGGGCAGGGCGATTGCCCTGTGCGATATTATGTGGATTCCCCATTGGGGAAAGAACGACGGCAATATCCCCGCGCAATCGTCCGCGCCGAAATACTACTGCGACCTTTGGCAATACACCAGCAAGGGCAGGGTGAACGGGATCAGCGGCAACGTGGATTTGGATATGCTGTACGGCGACAAGCCCCTGGAATGGTTCACCGGGGGCGGCGCGGCGGAGGAACAGACGGAAGAACCGGCAGAAAAACAAGAGGAGGCGGCAGACATGGGATTTGACAGGCAGAAGGTAATCGACATCGCTTTGGCAGAGGAAGGGTATCTGGAAAAGGCCAGCAACAAAGACCTGGACAGCAAAACGGCCAACGCGGGCAACAAGAACTATACCAAGTACGCGCGCGACCTGGACGCCATACCAGGCTTCTACAACGGCAAGAAGAACGGCTACGCCTGGTGCGACGTGTTTGTGGACTGGTGCTTCGTGACCGCCTACGGCGTGGACGACGGGCGCGCCCTGCTGTGCCAGCCCCTCAAGAGCTGCGGGGCTGGATGCAAATACAGCCGCCAATACTACAAGAACAAGGGCCGCCTGTTTGAAAGTCCCGAACCGGGCGACCAGATTTTCTTCTACCCGGCGGACGGGATCGGCGGCAGCGCCATTTCCCACACCGGCCTTGTGTACAAGGTGGATAACAGCTACGTTTACACCATCGAGGGCAACACCAGCGGGGCAAGCGGCGTGATCGCTAACGGCGGCGGGGTGTGCCGGAAAAAGTACAAGCTCAACTACAACCGCATAGCGGGCTATGGACGCCCCAATTATGCCGCAGGCACCACGATTCAGCCGACACCGACCCAGCCCCAGCCCGACCAGCCGGAGCCTGGAAAGGAAACCGCCGGAAAGACGGTGGTTGTGACCGGGGGCAGCGTGAATATTCGCGTTGGCAACGGGACGCAATTCAGCCGGATCACCAGCGTTTCCAAGGGTACGCTGCTGGAATGGGTGGCAACCGCCGAAAACGGCTGGCACGCCGTGGTGTACAAGAAGCAAGTCGCCTGGATCAGCGGCAAATATGCGGAGGTTAGGGGGTGAATCTATGGATAAGGTGACGCCGGATCAGCTCATGAACACCGTGGTTGTGCTGCTGGCCGTATTTGCAGCTATCGTCACGGTGGACAAGGTGATCGACATCTTCAAGAAGTGGCGAAGCCCAAGCACGGACACGGCAAAGAAGCTCGCCGCAGACAAGACAAGGCTGGACGGTCACGACAAGGCCATTCAGAGCTTGCAGGAAAGCAACCAGGTATTGTGTTCCGGCATCATGGCCCTGCTGGATCATGAACTGCACAACGGGAACGGGGAACAAATGCAGAAAGCCCGTGACGACATCATGCGCTATCTGCAAGGGAACATCGGGAAGCAGTAAAAAGCGCGAGCGCTCGCGCTTTTACTTCTACGGCACGTCCCGCAAGGGAGGCAACCGCGCCGAAAAATAATCAAAGGGAGGAACAAAATGCAGTACATCAACATTCTTCTGGTCGCGCTGTTCATTGAAGCCGTCGTGACGGCGATCAAGCCGATCTGGAGCAAGGACGGCGAAAAAATGAGCGTGGCGGAAATCGTGAGCATCGTGCTGGGCGTGGTGCTGGCGGTTTCCTGCAAGCTGAATATGCTGGCGTATTTTGCCGACGAGCAGTTTCTGGCGGAAGCGCCCGTATTCGTCCACTATATCTTCTACGCGCTGACGGGCGTTGCGCTGGGGCGCGGGCCGTCCTTCATTTGGGATTTGTGGCAGCGCATCCGCAAGGCGGCGGAAGGCGAACCGCCCGACACGAACAACTGATACAGCCAACGGCCCCGACGGGAACGGCCCCCGCCGGGGCTTTCCTTTTTTGACCGTTTTTATTTGTCATATTTGGAGGGAGTGAAAACACAATGAAGGTGGTACAGCCCATCCGCGATCTGGACGTGCTGCAAAAGTGCTATGAGATTGCGCGGGATCACGATAAGAACCGAAAGACCGGGGAAGTATGCTGGGAATTGATCTTGCTCGTGGGATTTAATACCAGCCTGCGCGTGAGCGACTTTCGGCGCTTCAAGGTGGCAGACCTCAAGGGGAAGGACTATGCGCAGATACAGGCCAAGAAAACCGGGAAGGAGGCCCGCATCCTGATAAACCCCCAGGCGCGGCGGGAAATCAACCGCCTGCTGGCGGGAAGAAAGGCGGACGAGTATATCTTCCAGAGCCGCCAAAAGGACGCGGCGACGCACAAATACCGGCCCATTACGCGGCAGCGGTGCTATCAGATCATCAACGAGATTGCCAAGGAAGCGGGCATAGAGGACAGGATCGGATGCCATACGCTGCGCAAGACGTTTGGGTATCATTACTACAAAATGACCGGCGACGTGGTGAGCCTGCAAAGGATTCTCTGCCACAGCTACCAGCGGGAAACGCTGGTATATATCGGCGTGATCCAGGAGAACATCGACGAAAGCCTTATGAAATTCAATATGCTGGCCGGAAAGCGGGTGAAGGGAAATGCTTGATCCCGGATTCTACAACATGGATTGCATGGAGGGGATGAAGGAATTTCCCGACAAGTATTTTGACCTGGCAATCGTCGATCCGCCCTACGGAGGCGGCGGACGGGCCGAGGATGCAGACGCCGGAAACCTGGCGGGGGG
>LVAM01000013.1 GCA_001604005.1 Clostridiales bacterium Firm_07
TCGTCAACTGCGTCGCCTTCGAGAATATGCGACTCCGGAGTATTCCGGTGCTGCCAATCATCAAAAAGCACAAAACGATCTACCCAATCAAAATACCGGCAGACGCAATGCTCATACTTGATGTCCGCAACGATCTCAGCGGGAACGTGGCGGCTGTAGAACTGTATTGTCTGTATATTTCGACAGCGGATCTGACCATATCGCCGGAGAAACTATACGTAGATCAACCATTTGTTCTTCGCTCCGGTTCGCAAACGTTTGAGTTCGCTTTCGACGCCGCCTATGCGCAATATTTCGCCGAGCATCCCGATCTGCGTGCCAGTATGGCGCTCAAATTCTCTCATTATGAAGAGAAGCCGACCATCTTGGGTGTGGGATTTTCCAACTGGTCGGAGTGTCGGGTGGTATCGGGAGATCAGCAATTGGACGACTGCTCCCTGTCTTCCAACAGCGGTTATACAGATTATAAAAAGGCATTTTCGCTGGACGTTTCCTCTCTCACTTCCGGCAAGATTTGCGTGACCATTTCCAGACCTTCCGGAAATTTCTCGACGGGCGCGAGTTACTATCGCAATTTTGAATTAACGATCAAAGTGCAAAACGGCAGCGCCAATGTCAGTTACGAGACAAACGGAAAATCTTTTGTAACGACATCGCAAAGCGACGTCGTGCTCAAACCCGTGGGAGATACAAGCGCAACCATAGAATTGCAGGCAGATCCCGTTACCGCGTCGCTTTATCAAAAATACAAACCGAACTATGTGCAAATAACCGTATCTTTTGACGATTACGGCGACAAAAACTCAGTGTTTGAAAACTGGGGCAATGTCGAGATCGTATATCAAAGCAAAAACGGATCGACGATCTATCAATCTTCCTCGCAAATATCCCACAACGATACGTATAGAACCGATTCCTTCACATACAAAATCAGCGGAAGCGACTTTGCAAATTTGGATCGTGTAAATCTGCGATTTTGGTATGATACACCCGGACTTTTCAGCGGTAATCAATCCGGACTGTATTATTATATTAAAAATATTAAAATGACCCTCGTTTTCCCGTAAACAAATCGGGGTAAGGCAAAAGCCTTACCCCGATTTGTCTATTTTTCCGCAAAAGAAATTGCGTTTTTTCAGTCACTTTACCCCTTGCATAAAAATAAAAAATATGGTAAAATAATAAGACGAAGGGAGGGGTGCGCGATGTTTTGTATCGGTGAATATATCGTATATGGCGTCAACGGCATTTGCCGTGTGGCGGGCATTTCGCCCTCGCCCTATGACAAAAACGATCCGCGCACCTTTTATCATCTCGTCCCCGTCAACAATCCGATGGGTTCTAATATTTATACACCCGTCGACAACGCTTTCGTGCCGATGCGCGCTTTAATGACACGAGAGGAGATCGAAAAACTGATCGAAAAAATGCCGGAGATCGAGACGCTGTCCGTCCCGGTGGAAAAACAGCGCCGCGACATCTACCGTGCCGCCATCGGAACGCTGGATCCGGTGGGTTACGTGCGCGTTATCAAAACCGTGCGGGAGCGCCGCGCGCAACTCGGCGCCGCGCGCAAGCACTTTCCCATCACAGATCTCGAATACGGGCGTCTGGCGCGCCATCTGCTTTGCAGTGAGTGCGCTCTGGTGATGGGGGTCAGTGAAGACGACGCCGACGCCTATCTTCTCTCCTCGCTTGGAGAAGCGGAATAAACCATCGAAAAAAGCCACGCCGTCGGCGTGGCTTTTTCTATTATTTTTCCAACACGTATTCGACTGTAAACGGCGCTTCGGCGGCGTCCTGCACGCGGAAGATCGCCATTTCGCCGGCGATAAGGTCAACGGTCAACTTGTTCGTGTTCTCCGCCGCGATCGACTGCGTACCGTCCGCGGGGCTGACGCGATACAGGCGAGAAGGCTTTTTCAGATCCAACGTCACGGTTTTTGCCGTCTCGAAATCGCGGTTGAGCACCATCAAATAGAGGTTGCCCTCCGTGTCGGCGCTCTCCGAGATCGACACGCGGAAGGGCAGTTTGCCGCAAAGCAGTTCGCTTTCCGACATATCGGTGCGCATATCGGCGATATACGGACAACCGGGAAGCAGTGCGTCGTCGTGAATGACGCGCCGGCAATCGAGCGCCATCAGCGTGTTGCCCACGGCGTGATAAAAAGAAGTCATTTCGCGGTGAATGTCGAAGAGCGGTCCGTGTCCGCCGTCAAGATCCACCACCGATTCGTACGCGGTGTACTGCTGCAAGGCTTTCGCGCCGTGCAACGCGCCCGCGTTCATCATCGCGCGCACCATTTCGTCGGTAAAATCGATCGGGGCTTTGTGCAGATTATATCCTTGATAATAAAACCACATCGGAATACCGTATTCGCGGGAAAGTTTGTGGAGGAGCCCCAGATCGCACCAAAGGAGCGACACGTCGAGTTGATTTTCGCTGTCCACCTGCTTTTCGGAAGGGTAGCGTTCCATCGGATATTCGTCACCGACAGGATAATAGTCAAGCGAAAGAAGCGCGGGATCCACGGTGTCCAAAAACCTCCGCACGTAAGGGGCAAATTCTCCGTTTTGCCAGGTAAAAGCGGGGTTATAACTCGGAATGGCAAGCGTGAGGAAAAGATCGGTCGGCAGTTCCTCCTCGAACCAGTCCATCTCTTTGCGCGTTTCCGCGAGAATTTCGGGCAGATACGGCTCGTCCCAAATATAATACCCGATGCAACTCTTATGCTTTTTGGTTTCGGCGATCACCGCCTTGATCGTTTCTTTCGTCACGGGCGCTTTGGCAAACGATGTATGCCCCATGCCGCCGAAACGCCAAAGGTCTTGATACACCACGCCGACGCCGAGCTCGTCGCTTGCCGCCAAGGTATCCGCCGACATCTCTTCGGATGCCCAGCCGAGTTCCAAAAGGTTAAAGCCCGCTTCCACGCAAGTTTTAACGGCGCGGCGCGTGATCTCGCTGTATCCCGTGGCGGGGCGCAAGCCTTTGATGATTTTACTGCTGACGATGGTGGGAGAAAAAGTGGAGAGAATAAAATTCTCCTGTTTCCAGCCGCGGCGGGGATTGCCGAGCGCACGGCGTTTTACGATTTTGTGTTCCATAAAATCTCCTTGTGTTTTAATTGTGTGTTTTCATAATGGCTTCGATCGACGAAATGCACGCCGCGCGGAACCCTGCTTTTTCCAGTGCCGTCACACCGCGAATGGTCGATCCGCCGGGCGAACAAACCATATCTTTGAGAACCTCGGGATTCTTGCCGGTCTCTTTTTGCAGTTTGGCGCTACCTTCAATGGTGGCGGAAACGAGGCGGAGCGCCGTGTCGCGGGAGACGCCGTAAAGCACCGCCGCGTCGGCATACGCCTCGATCATCAGATCGACGAAAGCCGGGCCGCAGCCGCTGATGGCGCCGCCGATGCCCATTTGCGCCGTCGGGAGCGTCATCACCGTGCCGAGCGCGCCGAAAAGATCAAGAAGCGCGGCACGTTCCGCGGGTAAAAGCGTATTGGTTTCTTCAAACAGAAAAACGCCGGATCCCACCAGCGCGGGTGTGTTGGGCATAATGAACTGCACCCGTACGTCATCGGGGAGCAGGGCGCGATAGCGCGCGTGATCCCACCCGAGCGCGATGGAAAGCAAGGCTTTTCCGCCAAGCACGCCCGAAAGACTGTGCAGCGCCGCCTCTACCTGATACGGCTTGCAGGCGATCAGAACCGCGTCGGCGTCGCGCGCCGCATCGGCGGCGGTTTTCGCCGTCAGGAAACCGAACTCCGCGGCCTTTGCGGCAAGCCCTGCCGTATTCGGATCGAACGCGACGATCTCGTCCCGGCGCAGTTTTCCCGCCCGCAAAAATCCACCGGCAAGGGCGCTTGCCATATTTCCCATACCGATAAACGCAAGTTTCATTTTCTACCTCGTTTTGCATATTTTTGTGCTATCTTTGAGTATATCACACGCCACGATATAAGTCAAGACGAAAAAGCGCTTTTCCCCGCAAAAAAGAATTGCTTTTTTTTCTTAAATATGCTACAATAAATCTGTATGCGGGCTTCGGCAAAACAGAGTCCGCGGAAAGAGGTAAGAAAATGTACGACGTACTCATTATCGGCGCGGGACCGGGCGGCATTTACTCGGCGGTGGAACTGCTGCGCCGCGCGCCGCAGTTAAAGATCGCCGTTTTTGAAACGGGTCATCCCTTAAACCGCCGCAAATGCCCCATTGACGGAGAAAAAGTCAAATCCTGCGTCAACTGCAAGCATTGCTCCATTATGAGCGGTTTCGGCGGAGCGGGTGCTTTTTCGGACGGTAAATACAACATCACCAACGATTTCGGCGGCACGCTGTATGAATACATCGGAAAATCCTACGCGCTCGAACTGATGCGCTATGTTGACGAGATCAACCTCGCCTACGGGGGAGAGGGAACCAAACTCTACTCGACGACGGGCACCAAGATCAAGAAAGAATGCCTGCAAAACGGCCTGCATCTCCTGGACGCTTCGGTGCGGCACCTGGGCACCGACATCAACTACGTCGTGCTGGAAAACCTGTACCGCGATCTTTCAAAGAAAGTGGATTTCTTCTTTGAAACGCCGGTCCAGTCGGTCACGGCGTGCGACGGCGGATATGAGATCAAAACGGGAAAAGACGTATACAAGTGCAAATATTGCATCATTTCGGTGGGCAGAAGCGGCAGCAAGTGGATGGAGAGCGTCTGCCGGGAACTGGATATTCCCACAAAATCCAACCGCGTGGATATCGGCGTGCGCGTGGAACTGCCCGCCGCCATTTTCTCGCACCTGACCGACGAACTTTATGAAAGCAAGATCGTTTACCGCACGCAAAAATACGGCGATATGGTGCGCACCTTCTGTATGAACCCGCGCGGCGCGGTGGTCAACGAAAACACCAACGGCATCATCACCGTCAACGGGCACAGTTACGAAGATCCCGCAAAGCAAACGCAAAACACCAACTTTGCCCTGCTTGTCGCCAAGCACTTTTCCGAGCCGTTTAAGGATTCCAACGGCTACGGCGAATCCATCGCAAAACTCAGCAATATGCTCGGCGGCGGCGTGATGATCCAACGCTTCGGCGATCTGATCCGCGGTCAGCGCTCCACAGCCGCCCGCATCAATGAATCTTTCGTCGTTCCCACGCTCAACGCGACGCCCGGAGACCTCAGTCTCGTGCTTCCGAAACGTATTCTCGACGGAATCATCGAGATGATCTACGCGCTCGATAAGATCGCGCCCGGCACCGCAAACGACGACACGCTTCTTTACGGCGTGGAAGTGAAGTTTTACAATATGGAAGTCAGCGTCGACAACCATTTGGAAACCAAATATCCCGATCTTTTCGTGATCGGGGACGGCAGCGGGATCACGCACTCGCTCTCTCACGCGTCCGCCAGCGGCGTGTGCGTGGCACGCGAGATCGCCAAGCGCGAAAACAACGCGTAAAAAAACGGCGGAGCGACGCTTTGCTCCGCCGTTTTCCGCTGAAATACGCATAAAGGAGGGCGTCCGTGCGTCTGGATAAATTTCTCAGCGTCACCGCCGTGGCGTCGCGCAAAGAAAGCGCGCGCGCCGTGCGCGCGGGCGAAGTGACGATCAACGGCACGCCGGCGCGGCGCGCCGACGAGCCGATCGACCCCGAAAACGACCGCGTGGTTTTTCGCGGCGTTTCCGTGCGCTACAAAGCTTTTGATTATCTCTTGCTCAACAAGCCGGAAGGCTATGTCAGCGCGACGGAAGACGGAAAATCTCCTACGGTTCTGGCACTTTTACCGGAGCGCTTTGCCGCGCGCGGCGTTTTCCCCTGCGGCAGACTGGATAAGAATACGACCGGTCTTATGCTTCTCACCAACAACGGCGAACTCTCGCACAGATTGCTTGCCCCGCGCCGGCACGTGCCCAAACGCTATCGCTTTACGGTCAAATTTCCCCTCTCCGCCGCGGATCTCGCGGCCATTGAGGCGGGGCTGACGCTGGACGACGGATACCGGACGAAACCCGCCGCCATCGAACTCTCGGACGAGCGAAACGGCGTCATTACGCTGGTCGAGGGAAAATATCATCAAATCAAACGTATGATGGAAACGTTGCACAATCAGATCACCGCGCTTGAACGCGTCTCGTTCGGTCCCCTTACGCTCCCCGCGGATCTGCCGCGCGGCGCGTGGCGGGAACTGAAAGACGACGAGATCGCTGCGCTTTTCGCCGCCGCGGAAATGGACAAGCAATAAAGGACAGAAAGGAAAAGTCTATGGATATGCTGCAAAAACTCGCGTCGGAACTCTCTCTCGGCGCCGAACAAGTGGAAAAAACCGTTGCGCTGCTCGACGAAGGGAACACCGTTCCGTTTATCGCGCGCTACCGCAAAGAAGTGACCGGAGGTCTCGACGACACGGTGCTGCGCAAACTGGAAGAACGGCTCCGTTATCTGCGCAACATCGAGGCGCGCAAAGAGGAAGTACTCTCGCTCATCGCGGCGCAGGAAAAACTGACGCCCGAGATCGAAGCGGCGGTGCGCGCCGCCGCCACCATTACCGAAGTGGACGACATCTACCGTCCTTTCCGCCCCCACCGCAAAACCCGCGCCTCCGTCGCGCGGGAGCGCGGGCTCGCGCCGCTTGCCGAAGCGATCTTCGCGCAAAAGAAGACGTACGACCCGCCCATCGACGTGTTGGCGGAAAGTTTCATCGACGCCGATAAGGAGATTCCCGACGTTGAAAGCGCGCTCGCGGGCGCGCGCGACATCATCGCGGAAGATATTTCGGACAACGCCGAATATCGCAAACTCGTCCGCACGCTGACTTTCAAAAACGGGCAGTTGGTATCGAAAAAAGCCAAAGAGGAAGATTCGGTCTACGCGCAGTATTACGCGTACAGCGAGCCGATCTTTCGCGTGCCGGGACACCGCGTGCTGGCGATCAACCGCGGAGAGAAAGAGGAATTTCTCAAAGTGTCGGTGGAAGTGCCCGAAGATCTCATCATCGGCGCGCTCTCCGACAAAGTGCTGAAAAAAGAGGACAGCCCCGCAAGGCAAGCGGTGCTTGCCGCGCTGACCGACAGTTACGAGCGTCTCATCGCACCCGCCGTGGAGCGCGAGATCCGAAACGATCTTTTCGATCAGGCGTCCGAGGGCGCGATCCTGCTTTTCTCCGACAATCTGCGGCACCTCTTGCTGCAAGCGCCGATCAAGGGCAAGACCGTGCTCGGTTTCGATCCCGGTTACGTCAACGGCTGTAAACTTGCCGTGGTGGACAAAACCGGCAAGGTGCTGGATACCGCCGTCATTTATCCCACCAAACCGCGCCAACGCACCGACGAGGCAAAGCGCGTGATGCGGCGCCTCATTTCCGCTTATCGCGTGGATATCGTCGCCATCGGCAACGGCACGGCGTCGCGTGAGAGCGAGGCTTTCGTGGCGGAACTCTTGCGCGAGATGCAGTGCGACACCAAATACGTGATCGTCAGCGAATCGGGCGCGTCGGTCTATTCCGCTTCCAAACTTGCCGCGGAAGAATTTCCCGAATTTGACGTGATGCAGCGTTCCGCCGTCTCCATCGCGAGAAGATTGCAGGACCCGCTGGCGGAACTGGTCAAGATCGACCCCAAAGCCATCGGCGTGGGACAATATCAGCACGATATGAAGCCATCGCGGCTTGACGAGTCGCTCTCCGGCGTGGTGGAAGACTGCGTGAACAGCGTGGGCGTGGACCTCAATACCGCGTCGCACTCTCTTCTCTCCTATATTTCGGGTATCAACGCGACAAGCGCCAAAAATATCGTCAAATACCGCGAGGAAAACGGTGAGTTTGCCGCCCGTTCCGACGTGTTGAAAGTACCGCGCATCGGCGCGAAAGCTTACGAGCAGTGCGCGGGATTTCTGCGTGTGCCCGGCTCTCCCGAAGTACTCGACAACACCGCCGTACACCCCGAATCCTACGCGGCGGCGCGCGCTTTGCTCGCGCGTTTCGGATATACGGAAGAAGATGTCAAAAACGGCAGGATCGTCGGCATTTCGGCGCGTATTCGGAAAGAGGGCTCTGCCGCAATCGCCGCCGAGATCGGCGTCGGCGAGCCGACGCTCTTTGATATCGCGGCGGAACTTGAAAAACCCGGACGCGATCTGCGCGACGCCTTTGAGCCGCCGGTTCTTCGCGACGACGTGTTGGAACTTTCCGACTTGAAACCCGGTATGATCCTCAACGGCACCGTCCGCAACGTCATCGACTTCGGCGCTTTCGTGGATATCGGCGTGCATCAGGACGGGCTTGTCCACATCTCGGAACTATCCGATCGCTTTGTCAAGCACCCGCGTGAGGTCGTCAGCGTGGGCGATATCGTAAAGGTGCGCGTGATCAGCGTGGACACGCAGAAAAAACGCATTGCCCTCTCGATGAAAACGCCGAAAGACGACGCAAACTGAATTTGTTGCTCCTTTTCCCGTTTTGCAACAAATTGCCCGAAAAAGAAGACGCGGCACACACACTTTTCCCGCTATTCCGGCGGCGCGTTGTGCGTTTTGCACAAATACACCGTTCAAAATTCGGGGAATTGCCATCTTCTCAAAAAGCGGAACTTTTGGTATAATGGTAGGTGTTAAAACATTGCAAGGGGGGATTTTTCCCCCTGACAAGGAGGATTTCAAATGGCAAGTTTATCCCTGAGACACATTTACAAGAAATATCCCGGCGGCGTTACCGCCGTGTCCGATTTCAACTTGGAAATCAAGGATAAAGAATTTATCGTTTTCGTCGGTCCCTCCGGTTGCGGTAAATCCACCACACTCCGTATGATCGCGGGACTTGAAGAAATCACCGAAGGCGAACTGTTCATCGACAACCAGCTTGTCAACGACGTTGCCCCGAAAGATCGCAAGATCGCGATGGTGTTCCAGAACTACGCTCTTTACCCCCATATGTCGGTTTTCGACAATATGGCGTTCGGCTTGAAACTGAACAAAACTCCGAAAGAAGAGATCAAACGCCGCGTGGAAGAGGCGGCGCGCATTTTGGATATCGCCCACCTGCTCGACCGTAAGCCGAAAGCGCTTTCCGGCGGTCAGAAACAGCGTGTGGCTCTGGGACGCGCCATCGTGCGTAACCCCAAAGTCTTCCTTCTCGACGAACCTCTTTCCAACCTGGACGCGAAACTGCGCGCCACGATGAGAACCGAATTGACGAAACTGCACAAGAGAGTGGAAACCACCTTTATCTACGTGACGCACGACCAGGTCGAGGCTATGACGATGGCTTCCCGCATCGTGGTTATGAAAGACGGTATCATTCAGCAGGTCGAAACTCCGCAGGCGCTCTACGATTTCCCCGTCAATATTTTCGTCGCCGGCTTTATCGGCACGCCGCAGATGAACTTCATCAACGGCAAGCTCACCAAAAAAGGCAAGGACGTCTTCTTCAACTTTGAGGGCAACTCCCTCAAACTTCCCGCCGAAAAGGCGGAAGCCCCCGAACTTGCCGACTATATTGATAAAGAAGTGGTGGCGGGCATTCGTCCCGAGTGCATCCACGACGCACCGATGCAGCTTGCCGCTTTCCCGGACAGTTGCATTGACGTCAATGTCGATATGACCGAGTTGATGGGTGCCGAGATCTATCTGTATCTCAAATGCGGCGAGGACACCAACCTCGTGGCGCGCGTTTCCTCGCGTTCCACCAGCCGTGCGGGCGACGCCATCAAAGTGGCGTTCGACATTTCCCGCGTCCATCTTTTCGACAAAGATACCGAACGTTGCATCATTCACTGATATAAAAAAGAAAACCCGACCGCTCGGCGGTCGGGTTTTCTTTTTTCTCATTGACACCGTGCCGTTTTTGCGGTACAATAAATATACTTGCGGGAAAGGAGAGAAAATATGGACGATTTTTCACTGCGGTATCGCAACGCCTCCAACCGCGTGGCGCTTGCTATGTTGTTGATGCTGATCCTCTTCGGCGCGCGTTCTCTCTTTTTTTATCTGTTTCCCGCGCCGTTTGCCGCGCTCGGAGAAGCGTGGGATAACGTTCTTTCCGAATGTATCGGCGGTCTTCTCTATGCCGCGGCGCTCCTTGCGCCTGCCCGGATCCTTTGCGTCGTATCGCGCGGGACGGACGGCGTATCGCTTCGCGCCGAGCCGCAACTTCCCGCCAAAGTGTGGCTCTATCTCGCGGTGGGACTTGCCGCTATCGAGGTGGCGGCACTGCTCAATTCTCTTGCGCTGTCTTTTATCGACTACTCGTCTTTTGAAGCGGAATACTACGTTTCCCCCGCCTTTTCCACCAACGCGGAGATCGTACTGGCTCTCCTCACGACCGCTGTCATTCCCGCATTCGCGGAAGAATGTCTCTTTCGCGGAACGGTGTTGCCCGCGCTGTTGCCTTATGGGAAAAGCAGTGCGCTGATCGCCTCGGCGCTGCTTTTCGGTCTGATGCACCAAAACGCGGGGCAATTCTTTTACTCTGTGATCGCGGGGCTCATTTTGGGATATCTCTATATGCGCACGCGCTCGATCTGGTGTGGCGTATTGTTGCATTTTCTCAACAACGCACTCTCGCTTTTCCGCTCCGTCTTGTATGCGCGCTTGCCCGCTCTGTCCGCGGGACGCATCGTGCTTCTCGGCGAAGGCACGCTGATACTCCTCGGGCTCATCGCGTTCATTTTTTTGATCACGGACAGGGAAGAAACGACCGCCCCCTTACTCGGCGCACCCGACGCGGATTTTGACGTCACGCCCCGCAGGCGGGTCAAACTTTTTCTCGGCTTTCCGATGCTCGCCTATTTTCTTGTCACCGTGGGTGAAATGATCGTTCTCCTGATCCTTGCCGTCGGAGGTTATCTGTGATGTTTACAAGCGAAGATAAAACCGCTATGCAAGCGGCGCTTCGCGCGGCAAAACGCGCGGCAAAAGCGGGTGAAACGCCGATCGGCGCGGCGCTTGCCGTGGGCGGAAAAGTTCTTGCCGTTGCGGGCAACACGCGCGAGCGAAAAAACGACGTGGCGGGACACGCCGAGATTGCGGTTTTGCGTAAAGCGGCAAAACTGCGCGGCGACTGGCGCTTTCCGGACGCCACGCTGTATGTGACGTTGGAGCCCTGCCCGATGTGTACGGGCGCGATCCTCGCCGCGCGCGTCGGGCGCGTGGTCTTCGGGGCAAACAGCGCCTCTTTCGGCGCCATGGGCAGTGTTGTCGATCTACCCTCACTGCCGCTCGGCGCGCACCCGACGGTGGAACGCGGACTGCTCTCCGAAGAATCCTCGGCATTGCTCCGCGCGTTTTTCCGCCGCCGACGCGAAGAAGAGCCGTATACCTATAAAGAAAAAGGCGATCCCGTCTGCGATATGACAAAGTGAATCATAAAGAAAACAGGGCTTGGATTTTCCAAGCCCTGTTTTGCGCGTTTTTTGATTGGATTACAGATTTTTGATCGCGTCGACGGGTTTCTTGCGCGCGATCTTGAAAACGGGAAGGAAAGAGGCGATCGCCGCCACGGCAATACTGATGAGCAACATCAAGCCGATCTGCCTGATCCCGAAGGTAAGCAACGTGACCTGGATACCTTGACCGCGCATATAGCGGTTGATAAAGACGACCGCGGTGACGGTTGCGACGTTGGCAAGGAAGAAGTTGATCAGCGCGATAATGAACGCCTCGCTGAAAAAGATCTTAAAGACGTCCGAGGAGCGCGCGCCCACCGCGCGCAAGATGCCGATCTCGCGCTTCTTATAAGAGATCGAAATGCTGATAAAGTTCATCAAAAGCAAAGACGCGAAAACCGCAAAACCAACGCCGATCCATAAGAAGACTTTGGCGCCGATCTCGATGAACTCGTTGAAAACTTCCAGCGTATCCATGATGTGGTTCTGCATCGCAAACTGAAAATCCCCCGTTTTGTCATAGGAGAGTTCAACCAGTTTGCGCACGCCCGCCTCGGTGGTGGGCATCGGCGCGACGGCAAAAGTCCATTTGCCGTTTTCGTGCTCCACGGTTTCGGTCTTGCTGCTGTAACCGGCGCCGTACGCCTCTCTCGCGCTCTCGGAGTCGGCAAGCAAAACGTCGCTGAAAATCAAGCCCGTATTCTCTTTGCCGTTGCTGTCGTCAAAATAGCCGACAAGCGTCCAATCGGAATAGATTTTGAACACCTGTTCTTCGCCGCTTCGCCAATCGCTTTCGCTCACGGTCATCCGAATGCCCGCTTCCTCGGCAAGCGCGCGGAAGATATTGAAAATTCGGACGTTCGTCTCGTCCGGTCTGTGCGCCGACTCGATCGACAGCGTCCTGCCGTCAAAAGAACTTCCGTTCAAATAATACGTGTACACTTCGGCGACAAAATATTTTTGCGTATCTTCGTCAAGCGTCGCCCAGTTTTCTTCCGAGTTTCCGCTCCACTGTTGTGCCAACTTCACCAACGAGGCGTTTTGCCAAAGATCGGAAGCGTACACGTCGCAATAGGCGATATAGGCGCACAGCGCCTGCTGCATATCCCGTCTCCGCAGTTGGAAATCGGAACCCGCGGCGCCGTTATAATAGCTTTCAAATCTGTTTTTCGCCTCGCTCGGCGCCGTGTCATAATCGGTGATACCCAGTTTTGCCGCAAATTCTTCCACCGTCATAGCACCGACGTCCATCGGCACACCGACGTTGTTCAAAAGTTCATTGTATACGCTTTGAGAAACGACGTATTCGGTGGATCCCAGCGTTGTGCGCGCCGTGCCGTCCAGCCAGGTGACGCGCATTTGGGAAAGCAGCGCGCTGTCGCCCAAACGATAGAGATAATATCCCGAACCGTCGTCGCCCGCCGAGATACGAATGTTGATCGCGGCATCCACGCCGATATCCCGATAAGCCGAAAGATTGGCGTTGGCGGCCATCGCCTGCATATCGCTCTCGGTCACAAAGGCCAGCGTGTGAAAACCGTACGTGAGCGCGCTTTGCAATTCCGACAAAAGAAGCGAATTCTTCAACCAGTTGGTTTCTTTTTGTACGTTTGAATCCTGCGGCAGAAAATCGGCAAACCGCTCTTTATCAAAGTGCGTGTCCACCACGCCCACGATCACATAGTCATAATTTTCGCCGTCGGAACGAGGGAACTCTCTGCCTTGAAAAGTGATATGCTTGCCGAGGATCGAATTGAGATCGCCCTCGTTTGTGTTGAGTGCCTTGGCGTTGACGTTTTCGCCGTGTTCGGCGTTGGCGAAGCCGTACAAATTAAATTGCTCGAAAAGGTGCTGTGTAACGGCGATCTCGCCCGGTGCCGAAGGCAATCTGCCCGTCACCGTCAACCCCGCTTTTTGCACGCTCTCCGCACTCATATTGACAAACCCGCCGATCCGCTGCGTATAGGCGGTGTCGGTGGAGGAGTCTTTCATCAAAGAAGAAACCGACACGCCGCCGCTCCCCCCAAGAGAACCGGTGAACACGGGAACGACGTCAAGCCCCGTCTTTTCGCGCAAAGAGGCAATGTCCTGATCGTTAAACGCCGCCCCTGTGTAGCTGATCACGGTTTCGCTTTTTCCGCGCGCGGTGTAGGTCGTGGTCTCCTTCACACCCAAAGTGAAAGAAGCGTTGGAAACCTTGGAATCCAAAATTGACTCTGTGGCGGCCGTGATCTTCTTATAGGACGCCATCGTATCGGAAAGCCCGAAAAGCCCGAACGCGATAAGCGAAAGGAGAATGGTCATCACAAGGCGGAATTTCTTGTGTTTAAGACCGGAAGCGCCGATCTTTACGGCATTGTTCATCGGCAATCTGGAACGAATGAATTTCGTTTTCTTGCCATCGTAAGATTTCACGGTGACGTCTTTTTTCTCGTCCGTCTCTTCGAAAACCGTGGTTGCGCCGTCCTCTGAAAGCCCCGCCGCGTTGCGCATTTCCGCGTTGACGCGGGCGTCGCCCGACAGCACCAGATCGGTTTTGTGGGTGGCGAGATACCGGTTGATCATCTCCACGTCGCTTGCGGTCAGGGCATATCCGCCGCGAATGCGCAGGATATGCTCGCCCATCTGCTGAATGCCCTCGTTGATATCTTTGCCCGCGTGCTCGTGCTTGGTCACGTCGGAAACGATGCGCCCGTCGGAAAGCTCGATGATACGGTCGGCATACCGTTCCGCAAAATCGCGGTCGTGGGAAACGATCAGAACAAGTTTGGTGCGGGAAAGATTTTTCAGCGTATCAAACACCTGTTTGCCGGTGTTGGAGTCCAGCGCCCCCGTCGGCTCGTCCGCCATAATGATCTGCGGATCCTTGACCAGTGCGCGCGCAATGGCGACGCGCTGTTTTTGACCGCCCGAAAGTTCGTTCGGCTTGCGGTGCGCGTATCCGACGAGATCCACCTCTTCAAGGATCGCCTCAATGGCTTCGTTCGTCGCTTTTTTGCCCTGCAACTGCAACGCAAGCCCGATATTGGCGCCCACGGTGAAGTCGTCCAAAATATTGTATTCCTGGAAAATAAACCCGAGGAACGTATTGCGATAAGCGTCAAAATCCGAGCCGGCAAAATCTTTCGAGGATTTGCCCATAATGATGAATTCACCGCTGTCGCAACTGTCCAACCCGCCGATAACGTTGAGCAGAGTGGATTTGCCGCTGCCCGATTTGCCGAGCAGAAAAACCATACCGGTTTCGGGAAAGCGAATGCTGACGTCGTCCAACGCTTTGACGTTCATACCGGCCTTGGAGCGGTATACTTTTGTGATGTTGCGTATCTCCAACATACCTTTTGACTCCTTTCCGTCAAACAATAGCAATATGTTATTATTATAACAACATCATACGAGAAAATCAATCGCTTTCACGAGAAGTTCAAAAATCCTTTTCTTTTGTTGCCCCGACCGCCAAAAAGCGCGCGCCGGTGCGCGACGCCGTGAAAAAGCAAAAAGCAGCCCGAAGACTGCTTTTTGCTGGTGCGGGTAAGAGGACTTGAACTCTCCAACACGCACGCAAGGCGTGCTCACGTCGTATTTCTCGCGGGTGCTCCGCGCTTTGCGGCGTGCCGCAAAGACGAAAACGAGGTGCATTTTCGCGAGCCAATTACTCGCCAAAACAAAAAGGGGGCGTACCCCCCTTCTTGTTTTGGTGCGGGTAAGAGGACTTGAACCTCCACGAAGTTGCCCCCACTAGAACCTGATGGTAGCGTCACCTCGGTGATTTTTTGATATTATCAGAAATTTGTTCTGGGATAGATGAATCAGCAAGTGCAAGGACAGCATTGAGAGAACCACTTCGGAATGCAAGTTCCAAAGTTCTATCTAGTGATTCTTGTGAACGATTAAATAAATCGATAGTTTTTGAGCGTATTTCAAAAACTAATTTTAGGCTAAGTAACTTCAAAAGTCAATGATTTTTAAAATGGGATGCAAAAATCCGAATACCCTTTCGTGAAATGAGCATTCGGATTTTTCGTTTGTGTATCTACGACCAAAAGTGCTCTTTTTGGTGGTATGTGCGACCAAAAGTACACCAAAGCGGGGTTTTGCCGGCTTAAGGCTCCAACTGTTTGAGCGGTATTCTCACTTTCACCGACATACCGCCACTTTTGCGCGGTGAAATGGTCAAAGTGCCGCCGCATTGTTGTTTCAGGCGGCTTTCGATGTTGTCAAGGGCAGGATGGGGCTTGGTTTCGTCGCTCGGGTCAAAACCTCTGCCGTTATCTTCCACGGTGACAAGGACGCCCGCGTCTGTCTGCTGTGTCCTGATGGAAATGGTAAGGGGCCCTGCGTTCGGATCCATACCGTGTTTGACGGCATTTTCGACCAGCGGCTGCAGGGTCAGCGGTGGCAAGCGAAAGTGCGTAAACGGCGTATCATATTCCACAAACAGATTATTTTCGTGCTGCGCTTTCTCGACGGCAAGATACGACTGTGTATGTTTCAGCTCGTCGGTAAAAGGAACGGGATCCTCGCTCGCAATCGCATTGAAGTTCTGTCGCAGATAATTGGTGAAATCCATGGTGACCTGCTGTGCCTTATCCGCATCCTGCTTGCACAGATAGTAAATGGTCGTCATCGTGTTGTAGATAAAATGCGGACGCATCTGGAGCACCATAACGCTCGCGCGCTGATGAGCGATCTCGCGTTGTTGGCGAGCGTACTGTTCCATGTTATCCGAAAGGATCAAGCCGAACATGATCATCGCAAAGAGTGCCATACCGAATATAACAAATAATTCAACTGAAACAAACATATGCAGGATGATCGCGACTGTCATCGGGAGAAGATAAATAAGGAGCGCGGTAAAATGCTTTTTGGATACCTTTTTTCGCCTTATGATGATGCCCGCGATGTTCAGAAGCATGATGAGAACAAGCGGAACGAGCGACAACTTATACAGCGTACCGTAGAAAAAGCGGTTATCCGGCGTAACGTAGTAGAAAACGTCGGTAAACTGCGCAACGATCAGAAATGCGAAGTACACGCCTATCAGTGCTATCATCGCATAGAAGAGCAGGTTGCGTTTGACCTTTTCGCGCGAGCAATGCAAAATAAAGATCGTCGGCATAAAAATCGGCACCACAATAAAGAGCGATTCAAAGATATAAATGACTTTTTCGGTCGCTGCCTTTGTTGGATCTTCGTAGAAGATCAAAGACAGCAAGCAAATTACGGCGCATAGAAACAGCAGCGAAAACAGCGTTATGAAATATCGCTTGTTCCACTTGTCGAGCGCCGGCATAGAAGCCGAAAACGTGATCCCGATCGCCATCATAACCAGCAGTGCACCTGCCAAGATGTATTCGACAGCATTCATCCAATCCGTCATTGTTCCTCGCCTCCCACAAAGAAGGGGTATCTCAACTTTTTGAGCTGTTCTTTCACACCCTCGGGCGTTATCGGCTTGAGCACAAAGCCGCACGCTCCGGTGCTCCAAGCGTCAAGAGAGTAGTTGCCGTATGCGGTCAGATAGACAACGTTTGTGTGCGGATTGATTTCGAGAAGATCACGACACACGTCAAGCCCGCTGACCGTTCCCATTTCAATATCAAGAAAAGCAAGCGCGACGCGGTTTGCCTTGGCAAAATCTATCGCCTCCGACGGCTTTGTAAAGCCCGTGACCGAAGCGTTCGGTATCACTTCTTCTATGATCGAAAGCCCACCGTTTAAGATGACCGTGTTATCATCCACCATTATGACGCCCGGGCATTCGTCGCTCTCGGCAACCGCGGAGAGCAGAGTGTTCACATCCACACCCAAGACCTCGGAGAGCCGTTTGATCATCGCGGCGTCCGGCAGGCGGTTGCCGCTCTCCCACTTGGTAATAGCGGTACGGGTAACGTACATCCTCTCCGCCAGTTCCCGTTGGGAAAACCCTTTTTCGGTTCGCAGTTTTTTCAGCGTATCTGCAAAAAGCATACTCATTTGATCACGCTCCTACTATACAGCAATCCAAGTATCATCATAATTCATAAATATGAAAAAAGCAAGGGGTGTTTGTAAAGTCGATTCAAAAAAAGTGTAGGTGACGTTCTGCCACCTCCCCTTGAAAAAATATAGGATAATCAAATATAATGCAATTACATTTTTGTAAATTGTCGAGAGACAAGGAGGATACATATGCGAAAGAATGTATTGACAAGAGTGCTGAGTATGTTTCTGGCACTGGTAATGGTATTGCTGATGATTCCGGCAACCGTCGTCACCGCGTTTGCGAAAAGCGCGCCCACGGGCGTGCCGGAAGAGCTGGTGGACGCGCTGACCGAGATCCTCGGCGGCGACGAGGAGCGCGCAAGGAAATCCTTGCAGGCCCTGTATGACGCCGGGCTGATCGACGAAAACGGGAATATGGTCGATCTCGACATCCGCGAGGATGGCAAGAGCGTTGACCTTGCCATCCTCGCGGACCGTATCAGCAGCGGCGAGAAAGTCGGCGATATCACCGTCAACGGCAATGAGACAACACCGGAAAAGATCTTGCAACTCCGGCAGGTGAGCAGTATGCTCGAAGTGATTCATCTCATCGACCGGGACGTGGAGATTACGGACGAACACATTGCCAATCTGGAATCGCTGATCGAGGGCATTGCCGACGGCAGCATCGATCTCTCCGATATCATTGACGGGGGCAAGGTGGATCTGAACGCCAAGGGCGGCGCGCTGCGCGGCACGAGCCGTGCCGAAACGCTGCCGGCAAACCAAGGTACCGGTGAGGCGGAAGCCACGGACGGCCGTTACACCGCGCCGTACATATCGGGTAGCGAGTATAACCAAAATTACAGTTTTTCGCTCCTTGACCCCGACAACACGACGTGGTATACCGAGCGGACCGCGCCCGACGGCGTGGTCACGCTCTCTTGCAACGAAACGGCCTCGGTGGGCAGTACCTTTACGGTCACGGCAACGCTGAACAAGGTACAGTCCGTTGCCGTCAGTTTCGACTGGAAGGCTGTTTCCGACGTTCTCAACCTGACCGGAACGACGAGCGGAACTGTTACGTGGGAAGCGAACGATACGCAACTGACCAAGACTTTCAGTTTCGGAGTCAACAAGAAGAGCAACTGGTACGGCTCCCAATGTTTTGTCATTAACGCAGGCAATGCCAAAAACGCCACGTTCGGGGACGGCAAGACCGTATGGAGCCAAACGGTGCAGGTCATTCGGAATTCCGATGCTGACAGAAATGCGGTCACCAACGAATATCCTACCCATAATTATTCGTACGGTTTCAGTTCGGTGAAGGTAGGAGATGATCAATATAACTGGACGGTGATCGACCAAATGCCAGCCGCCGGCGACAGATTTATCATTTCCTTTTCCTGGTTAGCACAGGATACTGCTTCTATGTGGGCGGTCGATCCCTCCAGTTTCACGCCCAATGCAAGCAGTTTTTCGAACTTCGGCAGTGCCAATCGTTACAGGATCGGTCGGGGTGGTGAGTCTCCATACCAAAGAAGCACGACGCTTACCGAAAAAGACACCAACGTCGCGAACAAAGTAAAAAACGGTAAACTGATTCTCGTGTATCAGCACAATTGGGAAATGGGAGGCTTTTGCTACATATCGGGCGTAAGCCTCAAGGTTCCGTACGTCGTTGCGATCGACGAGGTCGTCGGCGTTTCCGCCCCCGCCGGAACGTATTACAGCGGACAGGTGGTTCCGGTCACGGTGACTCTCAAGGAGCACGCGATCGCTACGGCGGGCACGACGCTCACGGTCAACGGCGTAGAGTGCCCGATGCTCAACGAACCGGGCACGGAAGCCAAGACCTTTACCTTTGCCTACACCGTGAAGGAAACCGATACCGGTGCGATCAATGTCACCGAACTCAGCGATACCTTCGTAAACGGATACGGCGATAAAGTGGATTTCGAGACCGCCTTCCCTCCGGCGAGCATCGGAGCGGACGAAGGTGTCGCCCTTTCCCCCGACGTCAAGGCTGTCGGTCTTGATTGGGACAACATCAAATACGGCATTGATGACGCCGCACCCGGTCAGCAGGTCGTGACCGTTGTGGTTCCGTTCAAAGCCGACGCAAACAAGACGTGGATCGTCAACGAAACCGAGGAGATCAACCCCGCGCTCGACATGGCGGTTCCCGGTTACCCGAACGCAACGGCGGCGGGGTATCTCCGAAGCGCTTATTTCTCCGCAGACGGCGGCACCACGCGCTACCCTGTCTACGTTATCGGAGAGAATGCCGACGTGCTTGTCGCGCGCTTTGCCGCACCCGTAAATGCCACGTCCTATCTGCGTCTGGATAATCTGTGTCTCTATCTTGATCCGCTGCTTGGCACGACCGCAGAATATTTCGGAACGGAGCATACGGACGCCAAGGGCTATTCCTACTTTACCGCCACGGAAAACACCGCGCGCGCCGCGATGGGCAAGAGCGTCAGCTACTACGTCAGAGCCAGCGTTCTGTTTGATTCCTCCGAGACGGTGGCAAGACCCGGCTACGACGAAGCGAATATCATGAAAAACGCCGCGGGCGATCTCCTCGGCTTATATAAGGACGGCACCAAATATATCGTCGTGCAGAACGGGAATTACGACCGGCAGTACGACGTGGAACTTTGGGTCAACGAAGCACTGTACACGGCAATCAGCGAAGGGATCCGGTCAGAGGATTCCGAAACGTTGATTCTGAACTATCAGTTCAGCGACCGCAGGAATTTCACTTTCACCGGGGTAGAACAGTTCTCCTGGACCAGCAGCGATAAAAAGATCGCCAAGGTAGTCAAGGATGAAGCAACCGGCGCCGCGCAGATTCTGTTGAACGGCGTGGGGGGCGAGGTCACTCTGACTCTTACGGTTGGAAACGGCGCGAACAGAAACGCTTACGACATCTCCTTTACCATCACGGTTCTGGAAGGGAAGTCGCCGTTTTTGAGCATCCCCGATTTCTCCAAAGAGCGCACGACGCTCACGGAGATCGACACGGACGTACTCTTCTCGTCCAACGTGACCGCGCGCAACGCCGCGTTGGAAAAGAATACTGCTTTCACCGCCAAACTCTATCGGGTCAGCGCCGTCGGTGAAGCGCCGTCGGGCGATCCGATCTGGACGGGCGAGTTTGAAAGCACCGAAAAGGATCCGCTCACGCACGTCACGGTACCGGGCGATCGGATCGAGGAAGCCGGCATCTACGCCGTCGTCGTCGGCACGCAGTATGAAGGCGGCATCGTGGATGGCGTTATGACCAACGCGGAGGACCTCTCGGCAACGGCGTATCTGCGCGTCAAGCAGGCACCGCTCAAGGTCACCTTGAATCAGCTGGACAGCTATTCCGCAGACTACCAAAACCTGCCTACCATTGAATACACGATCAAGCCGGCGAACGCGAGTGCGAACGCCGTTGTGGAATATACCATCCAGAAGTCCGGCGAAGCGGTAAGCGAACGCAGATCCGCCTCCGGCGGCTTCATTCCCTTTACCGCGACAAAGCCCGAAGGGCTCAAAGACGCCTACACCATCACGGTCTATGCCCGTAGCGCGGACGCGTCGGCGGATGAGGCGTGGAGCGTGGATTCCATGCTGCTGCGCGTTTATAACATGGACGTACTCGAATTGGTCGTGAGTGACGTGCTGCGCGGCGAGATCGGCGGCACCACCGGCGGCGTCGGCGAAAACGCGAACAACACGACCGTAGAGATGGATAACCACGACAAACTGGAAGACTACGGTATCACCGGAGACAGTTATCGGCTCACCGTCAGCGATCTGAACGCCCTGCGTACCGATATGAGTCTCCAAAAACTCATTTCCGCCAACTACGGTAGCGGCATCTGGGGACTTCTGTCGGATAAAATGCAGTGGACTTCAAGCGACAGTGACCTTGTTTCCATCAACTATAAGCAAGGCGGAATCTATTCCGACATCAACAACTACAGTTATACCTCTTACGGTCCGGCGACAGACTTCCTGCTCGTCGGAAAGGGTGACACCGACGGCGTGACCATTACGGCCACCCACGCGGGGACCGGGGCTACCGCGAGCATCACCGTAGCGGCCCATACCCTGACGAATCAACTCTTCATCTTCCAATTCTTCCCGAAGGTGGAGACCGACGTGATCTACACCAACGGCGACGGCGTCAAACGCACGCTCAAGAGCGACGAGAACGGTGTGCTGGCGGTATATGAGCCCGCGGGCATCGGGAGTGCCGTTATGGCGATGTCCAAGGTCGGCGGCGAAACGTATGTCGGCACGATCTTTGCAAACAGGCTGGAAAGCGGCGAGCGCGATATCGCGTCCCTGCAACTCTATCCCACCAACAATCTGCGCCTGCGCTCCGTTTCCGGTGCTACGCTGACTTTCCTCAATCCGGACGGCAGCGTTTACAACGGCACCGTTTCGCTTCGTGTGGGCGTCTATAAGAACGGCGTCTACTGCCCCGACGTCAAAGTGTTCCTTGCCGGAGACTCCGAAGGGAGAAACGGTCGGGAGGATGTGATCGCCGAGGTTGTAGACGGCAAACTGACGCTTGGTTTCGATCCCACGTCCTTCAAGAACGATCCCGATGACGCGGAAGAGACCGGTGCTTACCCGGGCGACAGGATCACATACGTCATCGAGTATCGCGTCGGCGATTACGAGACAGGGTACACGATCATCAACGCGGTCACCGATATACAGGGCGAGCAGGATCCGATGGATTCCGTGATCGAACTCAAAACGGTAAAGGGCGGCGGCAACGCTCCGCAGATCATCCGCCAGACCATACAGCAGTACACCGACAATAAGCCGGTTGCTTATACCAGAGACGTTATCAACTATACGGAAAACATCGGTCTTTCCAATAAGTTCAACAAGGTGGTCCTTACCACCGACTTCGTGCTGCCGAGCAGCACGCTGTCCCTCGACGCGGACGGTCACACCGTCCTGCGGGGCGATTTCGCGTTCTATACCGTGGACGGGCGCAAACTGACCGGTCAGACGGATTACGGTGTCTCCCCCGCGGTCACGATCGAAAACCTCGCCGACCTTAGCGGGGCGGAACTCTTCGTATTCCCGTTCTCTGCGGCGGCTTTCGGTCGCCTTGTCTACACGATGACCGACGACAACATGAAGGCGGACGGCATCACCGACGAGGGCGAGAATCCGCCCGCAACCGCCCGCGTCAAACTCATGTTCGTGCGCGACGGCATGGCTGTCACAAGCCTTGTCATGCCCTTCGGCGTGGCAAACCTGTCGCATCAGCAGGATCTTACGGACGAGAACGGCCCCGCGAAGGACACGGCAACCGACATCCAGGGCGAACTTTCCGGCAAGATGAGCATCGGCGACATCTTCAACAGTATCAACGTCAACGATATGCTCAAAAAAGGCTTTGCGTTCCTCGGCGGGCTGTCGACCGGCGGTGACGTACCGCTCCAGCTGATGATCATACCGACGGAGAACCCCGGGGTCTTCCGGATCGTCGCGTTCGTCGGCTCCAAGCCGGCCGGCGGGGACGAAAACGACCTGACGATCGATTATAATTCGGAGGCCATGTACGAGGCCCTGACGGTGGATGACAAGGGCGGCGACGACGATGACGATGACGACGATGACGACAGCGGCGAGGTCAAGTACAGCGCCAGCTTCTCCGGAACCGTCATCCTGGAGGCCGGCTACGACATCTCCGCCAAAAAGTGGACGATCGACTTTATCGGCGGTAGCGTGGGACTCGGCTTCAGCATCAAATACGAGTGGTCGCAGAACTTCCTCGCGGGCCCCGTCCCCGTCAACATTTCGTTTGAGGTCGGCGCCCATGCCGAGTTGGAGGTCTCCTTCGCGAACAAGTCGACCGTCAAACTGATGCTGGTCGACGCAACGATCGGCGTATCCATCGAGGCGTTTGCCGGTATCGGCTTCGACTCGTCCATCGCCACGCTCAAACTCGGCATATACGGCAGCATCGGCGCGGACGTCAACTTCCTGATGCTGACCGATTTCAAAAAGGATACTTCCACCGGTACCAAACTGACCATCAACGGTGAGATCGGGATCCGTTTTGAAATCAAAGTACTGTTCATCAAGTATAAAACGACCCTGGCTTCCACCAGCTTCAACTGGACGAGAAAGTGGAACCGCTACGACGAGATCCGGCAAAAGTGGGAGAACGACGGCTTTGTCGATCTGACAGGATATACCCGAAGCGGCAGAGCTTACGTCATGCGGTTAATGTCCGACGGCAGCGCCCTGGTTGCCATTGAGAGCGGCGGGGAACTGGAAGACCGTGACTACCTCGAACTCGGCGAACGCGCGTGGAACAGCGGCATACCGTCCGGAAGGCGCCTTTTGAAAGGCGCGGCGTCGAAGCCCAATGCGCTGACCAACGTCCAGACGAACGCTTACCCCTATTCCAACCCCGTATTTGTCGACGACGGCAGTATGTTCCTCTATATCTCCGACAATGACAACGCCGATGAATTACAGAACGTAGTCAGCTACGCCGTTTCAAACGGCACCGGCTACGATAACATGGGTCCTCTCTATCCGACAGACGGAGAGAACGCCGTGCTTGCCGACAGCGACGTGGTCGCCAGCGGCACGGGCAACAATGTCTTTGCCGCGTGGGTCAAGCAAAGTGAGTCTCCGGAAAAGGAGATGAACGACAAGACTAACTACGACGATCTCGGCATGATGATGAACGCAACCGAGATCTACGTCGGGGCTTACAACGGCACGGCCTGGACGACGACTCGCCTCACGGACAACAGCGTGGCAGATATGGCGCCCACCATTGCCAGCCGCGGCAGCAAAGCTATTGCGGCGTGGCGCAGCCTGAGTGCGACCCAGATGCCCGAAAATGGCGGGGGGCAGGATTTTACCGCCATGTTCGACGCGGAAAATAACATCAATTACAGCGTGTATGACGGCACGAAATGGGCGGATGCGAAGGTCGCCTACAACGGCAGCGCCGGCACGGTGACCGCCATCAACTCCGCTATGCTGGCTGATGGCACGTCCATCCTCGTTTACACCGTCCGCACCGGCGACGATGTCACCACCACCGAGACCTACTATACCGTGATCGATGCAGACGGCAACGCCGTGACCACGGGACGTTTGACGAGCGACGAATACATTGACACCAACGCGCAGGTCACCGCAATCGGCGACCGGTTCGTGGTGGGCTGGTATTCCGAACACGATACCGGTGTCAAGACCGTCGATCCGGATACCGGGGACGAGCAGAACGTGACCGCCCACGACATCCGCCTCGCGTGCATCCACGCGAACGGCAGCGTCGACGAGAGTTTCCCGGAGAGCATCGGGGGCGGCTCCGCCACCGGCATCACGTCGGACTTCCGCTTCTCCGCGCCTGCCGATATCGACGAATTGAGCAAACTTTCCATCGTCTGGTCGCAGGCAAAGGACAGCGAGGACGAAGAGGACGACGGCAAGTACGAGCTGAACGCAGTTCGCTTCTACGAAAAAGACGGTTACATTGGCGTAACGTCGCCCATTACGATTGCCGAGACCGACAAGAACTTCACGGTGGATCATTTTGATACCTATACCGACGAAGAGGGCAAGGTACACGTCCTCGTACTCGGCAGCGACTACAATTCGCTGGAAGGATTGGCGGAATACGACACCATCGACCTTTCCAATCAGCCCATCGAGACGGGCGACGGCAGCCAGCTGCTGACGATCCTCGATCAGAACCCCCTCGCGTATATCAAACTCGGTGCCGGCGAATTCAGCGAGACCGCCATCGAAGTAAAGGCAGGTACCAACCTCAAAGAGCTGGTTCCGGGAATTGATCTGCCGGTGCAGTTTACCGTCAGAAATACCGGCGTCGGTACGGTGGAGAAAGTGACCGTACAACTCGGCGACGTCAACAAGACCGTAGAGGGTCTCTCGCTCCTTCCGGGTCAGAGCACGACCGTTTCCGTCATGTACCCCGTTCCGGAGGGTGCAGTAAGCGACGTAGCGTTTACCGTCACCGCGGATGACGCGGCGACCGTAGACGGTACGCTGATCCTTAACAGACCCGACGTGGGCATCACCGGCATGAAGGTCGTCCGCGAGGAGAACGGCGAGAGAGATATCCGGGTGGTGCTTTCCAATCAGTCCGGCATCCCGCTTGCCGGCAGCGGCAAGACCGTCAAACTGGCGTTCTACCGCGACAGCGAATTCTCGCGGCAGATTGGCGAAACGGTCACGATCCCTGCCGACGGTTATGCGGATATCGACGACGACTTTTTCGTATATAACCAAACTTTAAGAGCAGAAGATCTCATCGACGGTGCAAAGGAGATTCCCGACAGCGGCATCCGTGTATATGCGAAGGCATGGGTCGAGGAAGACAACGGAGAACCGATGAATGAGCTCTATTCCAACAACACCGGATCCGTATTCTTCAAAGGGCTCCTGACCAGAAACAACGGTCGCAAGATCACGTCGGATACGTTCGTGGAGATCTCGGAGAGCGGATATACGGTCTCGGCAGACATCCGCAACAACTCCCTGCAGCCTGTGGAGGTCGGCGTGCCTGTGGCACTTCTGCTGGACGCTGAAGGTCACGTCATTGCACAAAAGAATCTCTCCAAAGACCTCCTGCACCTTGGCACGGAAGAAAGACGCAACGGTCTGTCCGTTGCCTTTGCGGCGGATGAAGTGGAGGGCACTCCGGCAAGTGCGGAGGTTCGCTTTATCAGCACCATCACATACGAGGTGTGCGACGGCAGCGGCGAATTTGCCGAGGCCTACACCGACATCAACGGTCATGCGGCTCTCCCGCAAGGCAAACCGACGCCTCCGGAAAGCGACCCGCCCGTGTATTTCAAGGGTTGGTTCACGGCACCGTCGGGTGGCGAGCAGATCACAGATGAATATACGCATACCGAGAACACCACGCTCTACGCACAATACGGGTACCACCGGCACGTCTTTACGTTCACACAAGTTGGAGACGACACCATTATCGCCACCTGCGTAAACGATGAGGACGATTGCAGTTTGCCAAATAGAGAACTTGCCATCACCATCCTCGCGCCGCAGCGGGCGACCGGCTACGGCAACCCGAACGCGACCGTTTCCGGCGGGGATAAACTGCCCGAATCGCCGACCGTCCGGTACTATACCGCAAACGAGAACGGAACGAGAGGCGAAGCCTTGACCGAAGCACCGACCGCAGTCGGCAAGTATTGGGCTGAGTTCACCCTCGGCGGTCTCACGGTGCACGTGGTGTACGAGATCGCCGGCACGCAGGCGTCCTACATCGAGATCCCGAACTTCAAAAAGATCGCGAGTACGGAAGAGTTGAACGGCGTTGGGAGAAGTGACGACATTCTGGCGAAAGTATGGGCATATCTAAATGCCGAAACGCTGAACGCAAACACCGAAAGACTCAAAGTCATATTCGTCGGCGCGACGAGTCTCCCGTTTGATCCGAAAACGGATGAAAAATTTGAAGACGGGATTCTGAGAACGTTTCACTACTGCTTGTGCGGAAGAACGTACGATGAAATATCCAATAGTCGTCCCGATTGGTATTCCGCCGAAGAAATGAACGAGATTTTCGCCGGTGGCGAGGCTGACTTCTATATCGCGGGCTCCGACAGTTTACGGTTCCAGGTGAGTGCGGTCTTTACCAAAGTCAACAGCGTCGAAGAGTTGTCCGCTCTGAAGAACTGCAGTGCGCTTGACGCATGGATCTGGATTGCCGCACATCGGACAGAACTGAGAAACGAGTTCCAGGAGAATTGGGAGAGAATACGTCTCGTATACGAACTGCGTGAACAAGTCTGGGACGAATACTATTCCGAATGGAACTATAATTACTTCATTTTTGACGGCTCCGTAGAGACGGGACGCATCAATGCACAATGGGTAGAAGGCATCGGATTCCCCGTATATGCGGTGACCGACGTTTTCCGCGATCCCAATACGATCTACACCGTACACTACGACGCTAACGGCGGTACCGGCACGCTGCCGGACGAGGCGGTCTACTTCGGCAGCGACATTCCGGCGCCGGGCGGCGACGGTCTGTCGAAGGCCAATCTCGTGTTCGACGGCTGGAACACCAAGGCCGACGGAAGCGGCACAGCGTATGCACCGGGTGATACCGTTACGGTCATGGAAGATATGACCCTTTACGCCCGTTGGAAGCACGTTCACGAATGGACATATACCTACGATGCGGACAGTGCTACCTACACGGCAAAGTGTGCCGTTGACGGTTGCACTCTCGGCAATCAGACACTGCGCGTCGAATTGGCGGCACATATGTACGACGGCGAGAACGCCCTGCCCTACGTCTGCTCCGACGGATGGACGAAGGCAAACGGGCTGGCAATGCCCACGATCATCTATTATAAGGACGGCAACAAGGTCGCCGAGGCGAAGAACGTCGGCACCTATACCGCCAAACTGCGGTTGAAGGGCATTGAGGCTCTCGTGGGCGAATTCTCCGTCACCCCGAGACCGATCATCATCACAGCCGACGACAAGGAAATGCAGGAGGGCGAAGTCGAGCCCGAATTCACCGTTTCTTACAGTCCCGTCGGCACAAAGCTCCGCTTTGACAACGACGAAGCCTATCCGTGGCTGGTCGTTACCGAAGGCGACAGAGTTTTTGCCAGGTCCGGCAACGCGGGCAAAGGCAATACCACTTCCACCCTGTCGCTCACCGTCACGCTGACGGAGGCGGGCAAGTTGTCCTTCGATTACAAGTATGGTACCGAGGAAAGATGGGACTTAGCGCGTTTCAAGGTGGACGGCAGCGAAAAATTTGCGGTCAGCAACGTCGGCGACTGGCAAACCTACTCTCTCGACCTTTCCGCGGGCACGTACACCCTCACGTGGTCTTATTCAAAGGATGGCGGCATCGATAATAACGGAGACTTCTTCGCGGTGGACAGCGTCTTCATTGAGACCGACGGCAACGTGACGCAGTCGTTCGAAGAGAAGCCGGACGATACGGTTTCTTTTGATTGCCTGATTGCGGATCTTCGCTTCGAGAACGACGGTAACTATCCGTGGACGGAAGTCACCGAAGGCGACAGAACTTTCGTCAAGTCCGGAAACGAGAACCAGGACGGAACCACGTCCGCACTGAAACTCACCGTCACGCTGGAAGAGGCGGGCACGCTGTCTTTCGATTATAAGTACGGAACTGAGGATTATTGCGATTGGTGCTATTTCTACATAGACGGCAACGAAATGCTCAAGGTGAGCGACGTCAACGACTGGTCGACCTACTCCTGCGATCTGTCCGCCGGCGATCATACCCTCACATGGAGCTATGTCAAGGATGGTAGCACAAGCCAGAACGGAGACTTTTTCGCGATCGATAACCTTGTGTTCACGAGCGAGGGGACCGTGGCGCAGCCCGATCCCGACGGGCGGCTCATTTTGGCGCTCAACAGATTTGACGGCGGCATCGTGGAAGGCGAGACCCTTGCCTTTACCGTATCCCACGACGAGATCACGGGAGTTGGTACCTACAAGATCACCGTCACGCCGGGCGACAACCCCAACTACGAAGTGCGGGAAGTCGGTGCCGGTACCCTTACCGTCACCGAATTCGTAGGATTGAAGCAGACCATCGAGGCGGACGACGTCACCGCCACCTACGGCGACACGGGCGTGAAGATCAACGCCGCGATCACAGAGGGCGACGGTACGCTCGGCTTCAAGGTCAAGAGTGGCGACGCGGTCACCGTGGACGAAGAGGGCAACCTCACCATCGTCAAGGCAGGCACCGCCGTCATTGCCGTGACGGCTTCTCAGACCGAAACCTATGCACTGGCGACCAAGTATGTGACCGTGACGATCAATCCCAAGGCGATGACCGTAACGGCGGAAGACGTGAACGCCACCGTCAATGGCACTCTTTACGGCATCATCGTAAACGTGACCGACCCCGCTGCGGGCTATACCGTGAAATACGGAACCGCCGAGGGGACATATAACCTTACGACCTGCCCGACAATTTCGGCGGAGGGTACGCTGACTGTTTACTACGAAGTGACGGCGGATAATTACGTCACGTTTACGGGCAGTGCCACCGTGACGCTCATCAACCACGCACACGAACTCACCTATACCGTCGGCACGGGCGATGATGCAAACACCATTACAGCAATCTGCTCGAATGATGACAGTTGTTCTTTCCCGAACAACACGGCAACGCTGACAATCAGCACGCCCGAGGGCACCATCGTTTATGACGGCAACGCACATCCAGCCATCATTACCGATGTCTATGGTATTCAGGGCGACGCGAAGGTTCTTTACGCTGTGAAGGGCGAGGGCGGTATCTACGGTTCGGCTTCCGAAACCGTACCCGTGAACGCCGGAACCTACAAGGCAAGCATTACGCTCGGCACCGGTGATAACGCCGTGACCGTCAGCGTGGAGTACGAGATCGGGAATGCCGCGCTGACCGACGTCAGCGTCGCACAGAACGGCACGCTGACCTATAACGGCACCGCACAGACCCCTGTGGTTACCGAATATGCGACTGCGGTCAATTGCCAGTCCGTGACCTTTACCTACAGCCTGACGGCTGACGGTGAGTACGGCGAGATGCCGGTCTTTACCGACGTGGCGGAAGCGGGGATCGTCTACTTCAAGGCGAGCGCACCCAACCACGACGACGTCTTTGGCAGTTTCACGGTCACGATGAATAAGGCTAACCAAATTGCTCCCACCGCACCGACTTTGGATGCAGCCACCGCTAATCGGATCAAACTGACCGAGGTCGAGGGCTGCGAGTACAGCATGGACGGCGAGAATTGGCAGGACAGCGCGACCTTCACCGGCTTGACCAAAAATACGGAATATACCTTCTATCAGCGCATCAAGGAGACCGCGAACTACAACGCTTCTCCCGTCAGTGCGGCTGCCGCCATTTCCACCGGCAATCACGATCACGAGTGGGGCGACTTCGAAGCGGACGGCGCGACGATCACCGCAGTCTGCGGCAATACCGACGGCGGACACTCCGATGAACTGAGTGCCACAATGACGATCACAGCTCCGACTCTGACTGTCTACGGCGGAACGGGCAGTGCCGAGGCGACCGTTATCAACAACATCGAGGGCATCGACACGCCGATCATCGTCTATCGGCGGGGCGATACGGTTCTTGACGCCGCACCCACGGCTGCCGGAACCTACACCGCCAACATCACATTGGGTGGTGCTACGGCAAGCGTGACCTACACCATCGGCAAGAAAGCGGCAAGCGTTACCGCCGCCGACAAACAAAAGACCTACGGCGAAGCCGATTCCGAACTGACTGCTACTGTTGCGGGAACCGTCGGCACAGACGCGATCAACTACACGCTTTCGAGAGCCGCAGGCGAGAACGCCGGCAAGTACGACATTATCGTCACGCCGGGCGAAAACCCGAACTACGACGTGACCGTGACGGGCGCGAAACTGACCATTGGTAAGAAAGCAGCAACGGTCACCGCCGCCGACAAGTCCAAGACTTACGGCGACTCCGATCCCGAACTGACCGCTACCGTTGAAGGACTTGTTGGAACAGACACGATCAACTACACGCTGTCGAGAACCGCAGGCGAGAACGCCGGCAAGTACGACATTATCGTCACGCTGGGCGAAAACCCGAACTACGACGTGACCGTGACGGGCGCGAAACTGACCATTGGTAAGAAAGCGGCAACGGTCACCGCCGCCGACAAGTCCAAGACTTACGGCGACGAAGATCCCGATCTGACCGCTACCGTTG
>LVAM01000014.1 GCA_001604005.1 Clostridiales bacterium Firm_07
GCGAATGGGGGCGGAACCGGATGCGGGGCCGGCGGGGACGGGCTGGGCCAGGGTGGCGAGGAGGTCCTGGACGCGGGCGCGGGCGGCGTCGTAGATGGCGGCGGGGTCGCCGTCTTCCTTGAAGGCGAGGGCGAGGGCGGTGAGGGTGTGGTTGACGTTGTCGAAGATGAGGAGGGTGTCGGGGATGACAAATTCGGCGAGNNGAAGTAGCCGACGAGGCCGGCGCAGAGGCGGGGCAAGCCGGGGATGCGGGCGAGGGAATAGGGTTTCATGAGGTCGCGGAGGACGGCGAGGGGGGCGCCGTCGTGGGGAATGCGTTTTTCGTCGATGCCCTGGCGGACGACGACATCGCGGGGATAGACAGCGACGGTGGCGCGGGCAGAGACGCCCATGAAGGAGTAGCGGCCCCAGCGTTCGCCGCCCTCGGCGCTTTCGAGAAGGAAGAGGCGCGGATGGCGGGGGGCGAAGCGGGCGAGGACGGAGACGGGCGTCTCGGTGTCGGCGAGGATGCGCGCCCCGACGGGAACGACGGTGGAGGCGTCGAGGAGGGAGGTGAATTCCTCGCGGGTGGGGAAGGTGTCGAGCAGCATGTGTTTTCCTTGGGTCATGAAATCTTCTTTGGGCGATGTTTCTGCATATAGAAACACCGGCCGAAGCGTTTGTCAAGCGCCGGGAAGCAAAAAATTCATCAGGGGTTTTTTGCCACAAATGAACGCCAATAGACGCAAACCGGATCGAGCAGCCGTTTAACCACGGATTTACACGGATGGGATTCCGGAGGTAGGGCGGGTTGGCCCTCGCAAACCACGCCCGTGGGCGGAAACCCGCCGGGATCGCCTGCCGGAGCGCGGGCATCTTGCCCGCAACGACCAGGCGGGAGCGGGATCGAACAGCCATTTCTCGCCAAAGACGCCAAGGGCGCAAAGTTGTTCAAGTCGAGGGAATTTTGACAATCGTGTCCCTTGGTCAGATAGATTGTTGTAAACGGGGGGGTACTGAAAAATATGGCGAAAAAAATTTTGCCCGGGGGCTGGACGCCCCGGAAACGGCTTGCTACCATGTCGGTCGTTGGCCCAGGTGACATCCCCGGCCTCAACAGGAGAAGACGACAGACCAGCTGCCAATTTTCGACATCCTAGATTTTGCGTCACTGCAGAATCGTTCCCCGTGAAATCCACCAAATTTGATGAAGCGAACGAGCTGCGAAGGGACGCGCCCGCACGGGCGCGCCTTCCAGTTTTCGATGTTTGCTTCAAGGGCTTGGTGGCCCTCACGGGAAACAAAGGGAACCGGTGGGTTAGCGCCCTTTTTGTTGGAAAGATTTAGGACAAGGCCAGAACTACATGAGCGGGAAGTGGGTTTTCTTGAGCAAGCGGCTGCTTGGGGTCGTTATCCTGGTGGGATTCCCCCCGCTGACCCTTTCGGCGGAGATTGTTCTAAAGGGCATTCGTCTTGGGATGGATATCGAACAGGCACGAGAACGAGCATTAACTAAAATGGAGGCTGTGCAGATTTCGCCAGTTATGCCTCTGCCTGGAGAGCGCTCCTGCTTCAAGCTGAATGGAGGCCAAGGGATCGTGATGGCGAACGATCATGAACGGGTGGAGGCCATTGTCATTACTCCCCAATTGGCACAGTATTTATTTGGATTGGCGGGATTGACTAAGGAAGAGTTTGCCAGAGTTCTGACGGAAGTATGGGGGTTGCAAGGGGCGGAATGGCAAACAGGCATTGAAATGCCAGACCCGCATATCGGGATGACGGCGCTGGTCTATATTCAATGTTTCCTGCCAGATGAAGGTGCCAGCGTGACGGTTTATGACAACAACGGGCTTTCTATCCGAAAGCACGACAAAGAATTGAGAAAACGGATAAAATAGAGAGGCGTTCAATGAGCATGCTAATGAAAAACTGGTTTGGTGCGATTGCCGTATTGGCGGCATTTGGGACGGGTGCTTATGCACAGGCTGAAAAAATCACAGTGGCCGTATATGACTTTCTGATTCCATCGGTTTCAGTCCGTTCATATCAGCAAGAGCGCGCAAAAAACCCACTCGAAGCAAGACCCGAATCGCTTTTGACTCCGGCGCAAATGGACAAGCTTCCAGAAGAGGATCGGCTGGCTGCGATGCGGCGGGAACAGCAGGAATTGGAGCGCTGGCAAGCCCAGAAGCGGGCGATTGAACTTGAACGCTATAACGAGCATATGGCTGCAAACGCGGGCGTGCGCGACCAGTTGCTCAAGAGCGAGGATGGACGGGCGATTATCCAGGCCTCTGGCATGATGGAATCGGAATTGGGAAAATATCCCGCTGTATTCCGGATCAAGCGGAAGCGCGGGGGCGAAAATGCAAATCGCGATTTGAATCTTGAAAATGCGGTGCTGGGTCGTAACGCACCGGAAGGCGGCGAAAATATGGCCCCCACGCATTATGTGGAAGGGTTGGTTGGCGACCTGAGCGTTCGCGAATTGGCGATGACCGATGGGCCCACAAGCGTTGAAACCAGGCTTTATCGCTTGCCGGTTAAAATCACACTTTACGAGATGGCATCGGATACGGTTGTGGCAAGTTACAACAAGGAGGTAACTACGCGCGACCAATCAGCCGGATTTTCGCCAAAGAGTCGCGGGGAAATCATGCAGGAATTGTTGCGCAAGGCGACACAAGAGGCCGCGGCGCACATGAACGAAACCATGAAGCCTGCGCCGGCTCCTGTGGCGGCATCGTCCGGACCAAGCCCAATGGAGAAAATGAAACAGTTGAAAGACATGCTTGATGGCGGACTCATCACGCAAGACGAGTACGACGCCAAGCGCGCAGCGATTTTGGGTAGTATGTAGAGTTGTGTTGTTTCTGCCGCGGCAGAATGCGGCACGATCAAGGAGGGAAATGCAATGAAGCGAAACTGGATTTATTGTTGTATTGCGGTATCCATAACGGCGTCATCAGTGGCACTGGGCGCGAAGTCCGTGGTGGAGGTGGCGGTGCAGCCGGCAACCGGCGTCGCGCCGGAATTCGCGGGCGACATCGAAAACTTCGGAACTTTGCTGCGTTCGGCCTTGACGGATGGCGGCATCGTGGATGTGGTGGACCGCTCGGAATTTGGCGATCTGGTCAAGGCCCGGGAATTCTCCATGGCCTCGAGTCCCGAGGAGATCCAGTCCGGAAGGGATGCGGCAAGCAATTATCGAATTGTGGCGAAAGTTGGGGCTTTTGAAAAAACCGGCGTAAAACGGGGATTTTTGAGTTTTGAATTTCGCGCCTTGGCGGTTGCACGGGTGGTTGATGTGAAGACCGGCATTTCACTGGTGGATGCCAAATCCAACATCAAGCATTTTTTCGCGACCGGCACCGAAGCGGCCGAAGCTTTAGCTCAGGATTTAGCCAGCCAAATTAATGCGGCAGTGTCAGGAAAGTTGACGGCGGCCAGCACGCCGCAGACCGGTGCGCAGGCGGAAGCTGGCGAAATCACAATTCTGAGGGTTAAGGAAACCGGCGAAATCATGCTTTCGGACGATCAGAAAGCACTGGCGGTCGGGGATGAACTGACTATTTTCCAGCAAGATAAATTTGAAGATCCTCGCAACCCCGGCAAGATGCTGGTCGACGAGACCGAGGTGGGGAAGATCAAGGTAGATCGGATCAGTCCTGTTGGAGCCTTTGCAAGCGCAGTCACCCCAGATGTCACTTTTGCGGCATTGATGATTGCGCGGAAGACGGGTGGTGTCACCCCGTCCAGCGTAGAGGGAGGGAATATAGCTTCCGCCTCTGTTGGTGGGAAAAAAGAAATTCCGGTGACGGGCGAGAAGCCGACGCTGGCGATCGGGAAATTCAAATACAGCAACGAATTCGATCTTTCGCAAACGGCGGATCGGAGCGGAAAGCCTATTGGCTCGGCGGGCGCGGGACAAGGGATTGGTGCGGTCGGGGGCGCCATTGTGGGCGGACTGGTGGGCGCTGCCGTGGGTGGAACAAAAGAAACTTTGGCTGGAATCGGAGTCGGGGCATTGAGCGGCCAGACGGTGGATGCCGGTATGCGGGGTCAGGGCGATGGCCCTCAAGCTGCGCAGAAGCCTAGCGACCGGGAGGAGACGGCCATCGGGAAGGAATCGCAGGTTCTTCGGGAGATGGTGGTCACCAAGGCGCAAAAGTCCGGGAAATTCACGGTGATCGAGATGACTCGCATCAACGAAATCAAGAGACAGATGGACAATGAGGTGGATGGTGATTATGACCAGGCCGCCCTTGTTCAGCGCGGCAAGATGCAATCCGCTAAATACAGCGCCTTTGGAACCATCACGAGGTTTGAAACCTACCGGAAGCAAAAGGGGTACTCAATTGTCGGCGGCAACGAAACGCTGACCATGAAGATCACTTTAGACATGCGTCTGGTGGACAACGAACTGGGAACAGTGGTGGGCAGCGACCAGGTGACGGGCCAAATCGACACGACCTCATCTCAAGTCGGGGTGTTGGGTCTCGGCCGGGCCTCGGAGAGCCAAGGGGAAATCGGCCGCCTGCTGGACACCCTGGCGCAGAACGTGGTGGCCAAGATCGTCACCACCCTTTATCCCATCAGAATCATTGCGGTCAATGCGGATGAAAAGGTGGTGACCGTCAGCGCCGGGGAAACAGTGGTCTCCGTTGGGGATCGGCTGATCGTCTACGACCGCGGCGAGCAGGTGGTGGACCCGGATACGGGCGAAGTGCTGGGAAGCGAGGAAATGACTGCGGGCGAGGTCGTGGTGTACGAGACCCAGGTCAAGTTCTCGAAATGCAAGATCATCAAGCCGACCCAGCGTCCGGAAGACCTCAAGGTGGGCCAGATCTGCCGCCCATTGGAAACGGCAGATGCCGATGGACCCGCCCAGGCGCCGGAGAGCAAGCCCAGGTTCACGTTCTAAAGATCAAAAGGAGAGAAATAATGAAGATTCAATGGCTGCAAACATTGGCAATGAACTTGGTTGTGCTGTCGTGCGCATCGTGCGCATCGATGTCGAGCATGATCGGAAAAACGACCTACGATCCAGCTTCCTATGGAACGGCGGCTTTGATTGAAACGGCCGGCTCGCCCAAGTCTGTTACGAGCGACGCGGTGGCGGCAGCCAGGCAGCTGGCCAAGCGGAATCTGACGGAGGAAGAGGGGCTCAAGCTGAGGGATGCCCTTTTGGCCCAGGGAAACTGGAAGGTCCGGGTGGCTTTGCTGCAGACCATGGCCGAAAAGCAGATGACCTACTTGCGGGATGATTTGGCCGAATACGCAATGGAGGCTCCGGATGCCGAGACGGCGGTCCAGGCCGGCGTGACGGTCATGGCGCTGACATCCGACCAAGAAAAGGCATTGAAATTCGCCGGAACGCTTCTGATCAAAGGATTATATCCGGCCCAGCGCGCCCGGGCCGCCCGCCTGATCGCAAATACCTTCCCGGAATACGCCGAAAGGCTTTTCATCAAGGCTCTAGAGGACGAGACCAGCGCCTCCGCTGCCACCCTCATGTGCGAATTTCTCGCGCAAAAGGGCACTGAAAAGAGCTTGCCGGTTCTTGATGGGATCGCCAACGACGTGGCGCGGATCTACCAGGCGGACAAGTATCTGGACAATGTGAAGACGACTTCGGAAAGCGTCCGGGCCGCCGCCGTCCGCGGCGCGGAAAGGCTGCGGGTGCTGCAATAGGCCGGGTTGTACAGCCTTTGGGCATTCAATTGGAGAACTCAAGGGGTTTAACGCCATGAAATCGCTTATTGCTTGTTTGGCCATGCGGATTAGCCATTGTTCCGGCAAGACGCGAGGGAGTCCTGTTGCCTTGGGGTCGCTTCTTGTCCTGCTGGCATGCCTTTATGGCCAAGGGTGCGCAACCCCTCCGCCGCCGCCCGTTCGGACATTCGACCCCGGCATTCTGGCGGACGAACCCGTGGCGCAGCCGGGGCCTGACGACATGGCCATCAAAGGCCTCTTTCTCGGCATGCCGCTCGCGGATGTCCCCAAAGTCCTGGTCAAGCGGATTGCGGACGTAAAATACAAGGTGAACCTGTACAGTCCGGGCGACGGGCCGTACGACTTCAAAAAGATGGAATACGTCTGCGTAAAATCGCCGTTTGCCCATGTGGCGGTCGTGGCCGAAGCCGACGCCAAAGGAGCTGTGGCGGAACTAGCCTTCCCCCCGTGGCTTTCGGATGTCTTGTTCGGAGGACAGACGCTGGCCACGTCGAAATATCTGCAAGAGTTTGCGGCGCCGTATCCGTTGACCGAGGGCAAGGGCCCGAATGGAAAACCAGTGCGGACATACACCAGCCCCGACGGCACGACGCTGGAATTCTCTGACGATCAGGGGATCAGGTTGGCGAAGACGGCGGGGGAAAGACGTCCTGTGAGATGATGTTCCTTGGGGCGGGGGAGCAAAACTGTTGCGTCGCTGGCGGTTTTTGTGTCGGGGATAGGGGGATAGCCAAGCAGTCCGGAGGGTTGGGCCAACCCTCCCTACCCTTCAAGCCTTGGCGGACTTTGCGTGCGTGGCGAGAACAAACCGAAGAAGTATTGACGGAAACTATAATAGATATATAGTTTCTGGAAATGATTATGACTGACCAGATGGACTTTGGCAAATGGGCGGAGGAACTCGGCGGCGAGTTGGAGGGTGCGGGAGAGGGTCATGCCGGTGCGGAGGGCGCGCTGGGAGGCGGCTTGGATGGCAGGGCCGTCGGCGGTGGGGTCGGAGAAGGGGACGCCGAGTTCGAGGATGTCGAGGCCGGAGG
>LVAM01000015.1 GCA_001604005.1 Clostridiales bacterium Firm_07
TCCACGCGCAAAATGGCGTGGATGCTCTTGCCGCCGCTGTCTATCAGCGCGACGATGGGCGCGGAGCGGAATCCCCACCACAAAGCGAGTTGGTCCGCCTTGTCCATGCCGTCAAATTCGGCCACGGCATAGAGAAAGCCCGACACGGCGGAATCCCCCCGGCGTGACAGCTTCCCGTCAGCCAGAGGATGCTCCCGGCCCGTCAGCGGGTTTGCGATGAATTGCGGAGGCACAGGACGGCCATCATCGAAACGGGCAATCCATTCCGCCGCCGTCCGCACATCCTCCGCGCCGCCGTAGCGTTCCCCGCAGAACACAAACTCCCACGGGCGATATAGACACCGGAGAAGGGCGGCGGCATCACGCGGGCCCGGCTCCCAATCAAGACGGAGGGGGGATGCTTCATGCCAATCCGCCTCCGCCGCCCCATCGCCGCGGGCGATGAACGCCGCCGCCGTCATCGGCTTCGGCTTCGGTTTCGCCGGGGCCAGGTTGCGGGGCGTGAAGGTCGCGCCGGGCTTGTGTTCGGCGTATGCCTTGCGGACGGCCGCGCCGACTTCCGCCGAGGGCGAAGGCGGGCGAGACATAGCCGCAAGAATATCCCGTTCAGCATCGGCGGGAGAAACCCCCGCGATTGCTGCGAGGTTCGCGCAGGAAAGAATCCAGCTGTGCACCCCAGCACCAGCCGAGGGGCAGGCGCGGAGGGCTTCAAAGAAGCGCGGGGCGCGGGGCGAGGACACCCGCCGCGCGCCTTCGGCGCAGGCTTTGGAGATGTCGCCGTTCATGTCGCCACCCCATCCAGCTTTGCGGCCCGTGCGATGTCCCGCGCCCGGCGTTGATGGGAAGCGGCCCGGCCATCCAGTTCCGCAATGCAGGCCCGCACTTCGATTTCATCCGCGTGCATGGTTGCTTTCAGCCCGCAGGCAGAGCCCGAGGACGAGAAGATAACCGCGCCGTTGGAGTGTTCGGCCTGGAGGCGCAGGGTGCGCTCATCCATGCCGAGGACGGCGCAGAGGTATTCCCTGCCCCACCATCCGGGCCGGGCGTTGAGGTATTCCACCAGCGGCCCCTTGAAGGGATCGGGCGGCGGCGGGAATCCGTGGAAATGCAGTTGCGCGGCGCATCGGCATCCCGTACTCTTTTCTGCGTTGGAGTTGCTGGCCGTTGTCCCTCTCACGGGCGCGGCCTTTCTATTGGAGTTGTGCATCGTCGCTCCCTTTACGCGTGAAGCGCGTCCACGCGGCACCGAGCCAGAAAAGCCTCGATGTCCCGCGCATCAATCAGCACCGAGCGATGCCCGAGCTTGTAGACCGGGAGGCGGCGTTCCTGCCACGCACGCTTGAGCGCGTTGCGGCGGATCCCATAGATTTCCTCGGCCTGTCCCGGCGTGACAAGTCGGCTCCGGGGCGGGAGCTTTGGGGCTTGGGTTCTTTCTTCTGTTTGCATCGTCAACCTTTCTGCCCCTTCTGGGGCTTTTGATTACGATGCAGACAATGAGGCAAGCAAATTGCGCATTTGCGCACGGTTGCGCAGGGACACAGAAAGAAGGCCGCACCCTTGCGGGAAACGGCCCTTCACTTTTCCGGTTTGCGCACTATTTGCGCGGGGGGTTATGCGCCCCGACGCATGGACATCATCGCGCCCGTTTGCGCTTTCGCGCCATCAGTTTCCGCTCCGCCGCCGCCCACTTCTCCAACGAAGACGCGCTTGGAGTCTTGTATTGTGAGAGCATCGAATTCCCCGCCGCCCATTTGATTGCGGCTTGCGCGGCTTCCCTGTCAGACATCCC
>LVAM01000016.1 GCA_001604005.1 Clostridiales bacterium Firm_07
AAGTACGACATTATCGTCACGCTGGGCGAAAACCCGAACTACGACGTGACCGTGACGGGCGCAAACCTGACCATTGGCAAGAAAGCCGCGACGGTCGTCGCCAACGACAAACAAAAGACTTACGGCGACGAAGATCCTACGCTGACCGCTACTGTCGAGGGCACCGTCGGCACGGACGCGATCAACTACACGCTGTCGAGAACCGCAGGCGAGAACGCCGGCAAGTACGACATTATCGTCACGCTGGGCGAAAACCCGAACTACGACGTGACCGTGACGGGCGCGAAACTGACGATCGGCAAGAGAGCCGTGACCGTTACCGCTGACGAAAAGACCGTCAAATACGGACAGAATCTCCCGACCTACACCTTTACGGTGAGCGAAGAGGTCGCCGCAGACGTGCTTGCCGAGCTGACGGAAAAGACGTCGCTTACTTCGAGCGGAGACTCGCTTGTTCCCGGTAAATATGACATCACGCTCTCCTTTGTGGACGGCGTGACGGGCGACAACGCACTTGAGAACTACACGGTGACGCTGGAAAACGCATACCTCTACGTCCTTTCCAAAGTGCTGGCGGATACTACGTCGCCTGAAACGTCGGCTGTTGAGATCCTTCTCGAAGACAGCGAGGACGCTTTCGATTACAATATTTCCGTTGAAGTTGAAATCATAACGACGACGGATACGACCGAATCGACGATCGACTACAACAAGGTGTCGGATCAATACGTCAACCGTCGCAGCGAGATCAGCAAGGTATACAGCATCAAACTGTTCCGTACCGAAGTTGTGGATGGTGTGGAAACGATCACAGAAGTACAGCCTTCCGATATCAAAGAGGATCTCTCCATCATCATCAAGATGGAGATTCCGGAATACTTGGCGGGCAGAAACTTCCGTATCCTCCATATCCATTCCGAAAACGACATCGAGTACATCGATGAATCGAACATCGAGATCAAGGACGGTTATGTGTACGCTAAGATCAATCGACTTTCCGAGTTCGCGTTCGTACACCTCAAAGACAGTGAGGAGATGAACCACAAGGGCTTCTGCCTCGGTTGGCTCGTCGTCGCACTGGATATTGCGGTCGCGGCATACTTCGCGGTCTACATGCTGCTCAAACGCAAAAAAATGCTGAATATCATCGGTCTTTGCGTTTCGGGCGCAGTACTCGCGTTTGCGCTGATCGTCCTCATCCTACATATCTGCTATGTTTCCATCATCGGCTTTGTCCTTAGCGTTTTGCTCTTTGCCGCATTCCTGACCTTCTTCTTTATCAAGAGGAAGGTCGGGGACGACAAATCGACGGAAGAAGACAAACAAGGATCGGAACAGAAGGATGCCTCACCCGTCAGTGAAGCGACCGGCGTTGCCGCTATGCAGGTCATGAGCGGAAATGTCGCGGAAGAAGACGAAGCGGAAGACGGCGGCGTGATCGTGGACGCAAGCGGAAACATCTTCAATATCCGCTATAAGAAGTCTTTCCTCGCCAAACTCATTCAATCCCCCGAAGAGACAAAACGGTACTATACCGTTCTCAAGAATGAGGTGCTGGCATACGACAAGACGAGAAGCTCGGTCAGTTGGGCGTGCGATTCGGTCACGTCGGGGCGAAACCCGATATTGAAGTTCGCCGTTCGCGGCAAGACGCTTTGCGTGTATTTTGCTTTGAACGCCAACGACTATGCGGACAGTAAGTATAGGGTGGAAAAAGCCGAAGCGGCTAAATATGAGAGCGTACCGTGCCTTTACCGCATCAAGAATGACCGGCGCCTTGGATATGCCAAAGACCTGATCGCCGCCGTGTGCGAAAAGCATGGTTTGACCAAAGGCGAAACCCCGACCGAGGACTATACTTTACCGTATGAAACGACCAAAGCGCTCATTGGAAAAGGGTTGATCAAAGAAGTGAAGACGGTTGCAACCAACGCACAGATCGAGCGTGCCAGAGAAAGCGGAAAGATCAAACAAGTTTCGGTACAAGAAGCCGATGCCATGATCTCCGATGAAATTGCGTCCACGATGATCGAAGGACGTACAGGCGGCGCAGTTGGAAAGAAAGCAATTGTCAACGTGGACGCTTTGAGTCAGAACTTTAACGATGGAGATACCGTCACGATAGAGTGTTTGAAAGAGAAAAAACTTGTGCCGTCATCAACGAAACAAGTCAAACTGCTCGCACGCGGGATTCTGGATAAGGAACTGCACGTCGAACTGCAAGACTACTCTATCGAAGCCGTCAAAATGGTCATTGCTCTCGGTGGAACGGTGAAGAGAGTATAATCGCAAGTAAAACCACAATGGTATTCTTCGCAGTCGAAAAGAAGAAAGGCGCTGCCCAATAATCGTCGATAGCTGACACCTTTCTTTTTGCGCTTCGAATCCTTGCGCCCCTATACTAATTTTAGCGTCGAACGAAGATATGTTCGCGTAAAAGTGCTCCACAAAAAGGATAGAAAAAAGGGCTTCCAAATGACTTTTTCGTCCATTTGGAAGCCCTCAAACTGTATTTTGAGGCAAAACAAGCCGATTTTGGGCAAAAAAATAGCCCTCTCCTAATTTTTCATGGTAGACAAATTAGGAGAGGACACTGGTGCGGGTAAGAGGACTTGAACTCTCCAACACGCACGCGGGGCGTGCTTATGTCGTATTTCTCGCGGGTGCTCCGCGCTTTGCGGCGTGCCGCAAAGACGAAAACGAGGTGCATTTTCGCGAGCCAATTACTCGCCAAAACAAAAAGGGGGCGTACCCCCTTCTTGTTTTGTGTTGAGTAGAATATTTTGATAGAATAGTCGACGGATGGTTAAAATTTTCGCCGGGGGGTGATTAAAATTCGCGGGGGTGGTGGTTAAAATCAAAAATGCCGGTTAAAACGCGTTTTGGCGGTTAAAACCGAAAAAAGCGGTTAAAATGCGGAAACGGACGAGCGATCGCGCCGTTACGGATTTGTTCTGCGCGTGTGTTCTTTTGCTTTTCGCGTCTGCACCCGGTCAAAGAGATCCCGCTCTATGATCTTCGGATAGTCCTCGGAACCCAGATAGTGCGGGTTGGAAAGAATATTGGAAATGGTCTGCTTGCCCTGTTTAGGCGATATTTCTATCAACATATGTATGTGTCTCAAGCATATTATCGCTTCTACTATCTCTACTCATTTCCATTCGCATAACTACCTCGGTATCCCCCCTATCTTTGTTTTCTTCTCTCAGAAAAAGCCTTCCGCCTATACTTCGGTGCAAATACCGTTTGGTATTTGCAAATCTATTTCGTGTTTTATTCAAATTGAAAAATAAACTAATTATATTGATAAATAACCGTTGTTTTCTAATTTTACAATTGCTGCACTTATCCTTGAATCTGGATACTTATCACCTTTTAACTTTTTAACTCCTGCAGAAATATTGCATCTGCTTTTTGTTTGCAAATAAACATAAAGCGAAGTAGCAATCAATTCAAGCTCTGTGGGAGATTCCTGGCCAAAAGACGCAATCACCTCGTCAACAATCTCATTTGAATACTCGTTTGATGCTGATGAGTCAACAACGGAAATCAAATGATCCATAGGTGTATAATCAATTTTAAGTATATTTTCATCACACAATTCGCGGACAGCAAAATCTAAATCCGCACTATAAGGTCCATAAAAATGAATGCCGAAATCGCAACCCAAATCCACCTTTTTTGCTTCAATTAGAAAAACGATTTTTTGAAGAGTTTTTTTGCAAGGCCGACCATTCTTTTTTGTTATTTTATCAATGATACTCACAATTGCGTTATTATTAACCATAACTATTCTCCGTATATTATTCTTTATACTGTTTCATCGCTTATTGCTTTTAACCGTTTTAATACATCGTCTTTTATTGTGTGATTGGCATAAATCCTATTAATTCTAATTGGTTTAACAATTGATTCCAAGATAATAGACTCTTCCATTATGTTAGTTGTTAATCCGGTTTTTTCGTCAAGTATCATTATACCTTTCCCGCTATCATCGTTCGCATCAAGTAGGATCGGATGGAGTTTATGCGCTGCCTTGTCAACGCTATCATACAAGACCTGATCACCAAATTCTTTTTCTAATAAACTAAAAACCAAACGAGAATTCTTTCTTTCTTCTTTCCCAGCATGTGCTTTTGACTCGTAAATACATGTCATTATCTGGCGATTTCTAAAATTAATAACTTCGGAATTCGTAGAGTTGGCAAATAACCCCAAAACTCTTACATCGTCCCATTTTAAATACTCACAAATATCATCTGGGTATTTTCCATTTGGAAGAACAGCCTTTAAACACTTAACAAGCGATTTATCTAAAAATCTTCTTGTTTTATGAAAATATACCTGAATAAACATAAAATACCGCGCAAGAATAAACTCTTCTAATGCTTGAACGCCACCACGTTCTATTGCAATTTGAATTTGATTTTCGTGTTTGAAGGCAGTCAAAGTAGAAACAAATCTTTTTAAATCATATTTTCCATAGGTTACTCCGCAATAAAGAGAATCGCGCAGAAGGTAGTCCATTTTATCACAATCGAGCTCACCATCCATAAAACTCTTCAAAAAAAGAAAATCAGGAAGGATAAATTTTTCGTTTGTGATATCTTTACCATCATAAATCATCCAAATAAGATCTGGTGTTATGTCATAATGTTCGCCTAGATCTTTCTTAAACTTTTTGCCGATATTTCTAATATAGTCAGCAATTTCCGTTTCGCAAATTATGAGTTTGGTATAATCCTCATGTTCTTTACCTTTCTCAAAGAGCTCCTCGGATGCATGAGAAAAAGGAGCATGACCAAGATCGTGAGTTAATCCAATTAAGCGCAGAATCTGTCGATACCATTTTACCTTTTTCTCATTTTCCTCAAAATCGCTAGAAAAAAGGAGAGGGTTTTTGTTCGTAACGGAATCAAAAACGAGAGAAGTTAAATGCATTACACCGATGGAATGACCAAAACGAGTATGTTCCGCGCCATGATAAACCAAATAAGTTGTTGCTAGTTGTCGGATATTCCGTAACCGCTGAAATGGTGAAGAATTGATAATTTTTAGTTCATCTTCAGTTACATCAATAAAACCATGGACCGGGTCTCTAAATTGGTACATAAACAACTCCGAGATTAGAAAATAAGAAGGAAAAGCGTATCCATAAAAATCACCATACTAATTATACCATATTTTTTTATTTTTGCAAGTGGTATTCTTTATTATAGTTTGAAAAATTGAGGAGTCAATAAATATGCATTATTAATCCAATCTCGCATTTTATAACTTTTACAGCAAAAAATAATCAAAGAAATCTAATCATTAACGTTGGATTGTCGCTTTCCAAAGAGACGGCCCTAGGAAATCAATGTTATTTGGCAACGGCGGAGAAGGCTTGTTTCTCTTTCCGTTGCTGTACTCTTTCAAAGAGTTCCTGCTCTATGATCTTCGGATAGTCCTCGGAACCCAGATAGTGCGGGTTGGAAAGAATATTGGAAATGGTCTGCTTGCCCCAGACCTTTTTATTTTGCGGGGACGGGCATCCGAGACCCTCCAAAATGTCCTTGATCTCAGCAATGCTTTTGCCCTCGTCGTAATACGCGAATATGAGTTTTACACAACCCGCCTGTCCTTTATGTAATACAATCTTATCGTTATAACGGTTATATCCGAACGCGATCCTCTTTTGTGCCGATGCCGGATTCATAAGTTCTCTCCTTTTATGTTTTCTATAACACATTATACCGCGCAACAGGTCAGCTGTCTATGCAGCAAAGTGTTGCATTCCGTTGTATTGTGTGCAAATGTGTCAACTCATTCCTTGTGCCAAATTCACTATAACACATTATACCATAAAACCGAGCGGTCATCTACGGACAAAGCTGGGCATTTCGGGCGGTTTTTCACAAAAAATTCAGATGTATGCTAATGAAATATATTGACAAGCTAAACAAAAAAGTTTATAATATTAGCTGAGAATATAAAGGAGGGCAAGTATGACCATATCAGAGGAAATAAAAGTATTGTGCGTCAGATCCAATATCAGTATGGCGGAGCTTGCAAGACGCGTCGGCGTTTCGCCTCAAAGCTTTAACGGCAAAATGAAGAGAGAGAGTTTTACAATTTCTGAGCTTGAAGTGATTGCCGATGCAGTTGGTGCATCTTTTGAAAGAAAATTTGTTCTCTACAACGGAGAAGAAGTATAACCGAAGGAGCTATATATGCCTGTCTTTAGATTGGGAGAATTATTCTGCGGTCCCGGCGGATTAGCTTGGGGCGCTGTTAACGCGGATATTGGCAGTCCGCAATATAGAATTGTCCATCAATGGGCAAACGATTATGATCTTGACACCTGTCATACATATACCCGCAATATTTGTCCTCAGAATGCGGACAGTGTCATTTGCGGCGACGTCAGGAAACTCGATTTGCAGGCATTGCCGGAAATCGACGCTTTGGCATTCGGCTTTCCCTGCAATGATTTTTCAGTTGTTGGAGAGCAAAAGGGCTTTGAGGGAAAGTTCGGACCATTGTACTCTTACGGTGTTCAAGTATTAACGAGTCATCGTCCCCAGTGGTTCCTTGCTGAAAACGTGGGCGGGCTACGCAGTGCAAACGAGGGCAACGCCTTCAATAAAATCTTGTCGGATTTAAAAGCGGCGGGTTACCGGGTTTATCCGAATCTTTACTGCTTTGAAAAATATGGAGTTCCGCAGGCAAGACATCGTGTGATTATTGTCGGTATCCGTGACGATCTTCCTTATGAGTTCAGAGTGCCAAGTTTCCGCCCGTATGAAAATGCTGACGTGACTTGTAGGACTGCCATTGAAAATCCGCCGATTCCGGTCAATGCGCCAAACAATGAAGAAACAAAGCAATCCGCTATTGTTATTGAGCGCCTGAAACATATCAAGCCCGGTCAAAATGCGTTCAACGCCGATCTTCCGGAAGAACTGCAGCTGAATGTGCGCGGCGCAAAAATCAGTCAGATTTATAAAAGACTTGATCCGGATAAGCCGGCTTATACCGTCACCGGTTCCGGCGGCGGCGGAACACACATATACCATTGGAGTGAGCCGAGAGCCTTAACAAACAGAGAGCGCGCCAGACTGCAGACCTTCCCTGACAAGTATGTTTTTGAGGGATCGAAAGAATCCGTGCGGAAGCAAATCGGAATGGCCGTCCCTTGCCGCGGAGCAAAGGTCATTTTTGAGGCAATATTAAAGACATTTGCCGGGATTGAGTATGAGAGCATTGAATCTTCTTTGAAAGATGAGGCTGATATATGATTAACACATGGTGGGTAACACGACCTAAAAGAAAACTGAATTCCATTCCGGAGGTGTTGGCGACCTTTGCGGAGATCTCTCTGGACCAGGAGTGGCAGGGGCAAAGAGATACGCACCTTTCTTTGGAAGATGCTTTAGAAGAAGCCGGATTAAAGAGAAAAGGCGAGCGCCGCGACCAGACCGGCGGCGGTGCCAGAACTTATCTGGCGTGGATCGTGAGTCTCGGGTTGATTTTCAAACAGGAGTCTACCGGTCAGCTGAAATTGACGCTTGCCGGAGAGGCCATTATGAATGGCGATTCTCCTGTTTCAGTGCTGAAAAATCAAATTCTGAAATATCAATTTCCGTCTTCTTTTTCCATCGGCCGGGGTGTTGATCTTGCACCTCGGTTCAAAATCCGTCCGTTTCGGTTTCTGCTGCGCCTCTTAATGGATCCGGCAGTTGGGCATTTGACCGAAGAAGAGATTGCAAAAGTGATTATTACAAATGCCGAAAACGAAACGGAAGAATGCTACCGCGCTGTTATCGGCAAATTGGCGGCTTTTCGTTCCGATGGAGACCGCTCGTTGGACGATGATTTCTTTGGAAAGTACGCACCGAAAACTGGTTCCGTCAATCCTGATCATCCGTTCAGCCATTTGATGGATACCGCAAATACGTTTATTAACTGGATTGAGTATACACAGCTTGCCAAACGGAGCGAGGATGACAGGATGCTTCGCATCATTCCCGAAAAGCGGAATGAAGTTCAAGCACTGCTTTCTGTTTCCCCGGCGTTTATTGATCGTCCCGGTCAGCACGAATACTTCCAACGCAAATACGGTCTTGACCCCAAGCATCAGAAGGATACCCGGAATCTTACACAGACACAAACAATTACCGCAAAAATGATTGCCGAGCAGAAGATCAAACAGGCTTTCGTTGCGGAATCGCTGCGGACCCCGATCACAAAGATCACGCCAGAATTGATCGACCGCATTATTGAACAGACCGGTCTTGAATCCAAATTTGTTGAGGAATCATTGCTGAAGCTTTATCCTCACGGCGCTATCGGTTCCTTTATGACGGAATACTTTGAAATGGCGTTTAAAGGACGTGACGAGGCGACGGATTTTGAAAAGGCAACCGTCAAACTGTTCCGCGAAGTATTTTGCTTTGATGCGCGTCATGTTGGTCCGATTGGTTTGACGCCGGATGTCTTGTTGTTGTCCGATACGGATGGTTTCGCCGGAATCATTGATAACAAAGCATACAGCAAATATACCATCAGCAACGACCATCATAACCGGATGGTACATAACTACATTGAAGGGTTCCGCAATTACGCACACTCGGATAAGCCTTTATCGTTCTTTTCCTACATTGCAGGCGGTTTCGGCTCCAATATTGACGGACAACTGATGCGGATTTTCAATGAAACCGGCTTAAACGGCAGCGCGGTAACAGTTTCTCATGTTATTCAAATGGTTGAAAAACAACAGTTGAACCCTTATTCGCACGCGCAAATCAAAAATCTGTTTTCCGTGAACCGTCAAGTAACAATTGCGGACTTGTAAAGGAGAAACACATTATGGCAAACGCAGGTGATACATATACAGTAGAGTTGAAAGCGTCACATTTGGGTTGGGGAACACATAGGTATACGGACACGCGTCCGCGTATTGAAGGCGAAAGATATTTGCCTATTCCTCGTCGTGATGCTATCCGTCTTAATCTTGTCAATTCCAACGCAACTGGTGGCAGGGATATTCTCGGACAGAATATTTTTAACTGTTGTTCTGGAGACGGCTATTTTAGGGCAGTGTTCAAAGCACAGGGGTGTGTGCGAGAAGGAGATATTTATGCAAAGCAATTCTCTGTAGACAACGATTTGCAAGCGCTGCGGGCTTGGTATGATCATATTGGAGCAGATGTCGGAACTCTTGTTCAGGTAACGTGGACTAGTCCAACGGATATAGTTATTGAACGTGTTTAAAGCGAATGATTAAGGTCTGCAGTCTTTTTGCCGGGATCGGCGGTATCTGTCTCGGTTTTAAACAAGCCGGGTTTGATATTGTTTGGGCGAATGAATACGATGCCGCCGCTTGTAAAACATACAGGCGGAATATCGGGGACTCCTATTTAGTGGAATCTGATATCCGAAAGGTTAAGGTCGCATCAATCCCTGATTTTGATGTATTGACCGCAGGTTTTCCGTGTCAGCCGTTTTCTGTCGCCGGAAAGCAAAAAGGCTTCAACGATAAGCGCGGCAATCTGTTTTTTGAAATCACGCGAATCGTTGACGCCAAACGTCCCAAAGTCATTTTTCTTGAAAACGTTGCCAATTTGATGGAGCATGATGAAGGGCGGACATTTCTTGTCATTTTCAATTCATTGGCCCAATTCGGCTATACGGTTTACTATAAGGTCATGGCGGCAAACGAATACGGCAATCTGCCGCAAATCCGGAAGCGTATTTATATTACTGCTGTCCATGATAACTTGTGTGTCGGTTATAAGCACCCGGAGCCATTTGAATTGACACTAAAATCAACGGATATTATTCATCGAACCGAACGGCAAAACGATATTTACTACTACAACGGCACCAAGCTGTTTTCATACTTTGAGGGTCGGATGAAAGATAGACTCGCCATCTATCGCCCGACTGACACGGAAGTTCGCTGGACCAAGAACCAAATGTGTCCGACACTTACGGCAAATATGGGAACTTACCTGGACCGGGTCCCTGTCGTTTGGGACGATTTCGGTATTCGGAAGCTCACGCTCCGTGAATGCTTGGATTTTCAAGGATTCCCGAAAGAGTATTATTTCCCGAATACGGTCTCAATGGACGATGCATATAAACAAATCGGCAATTCTGTATGTGTGCCTGTAATCCGGCGGATTGCGGAACAAATCAGACTTGCCTTAGGGTAATTTCTATGGCAGATAATCATTCAAAAGAAATGCGCAGTATGAATATGTCCCATATCCGGAACAAAAACTCCAAACCGGAAGAAAAAGTGCGAAAGTACCTGTTTTCAAAAGACTTTCGTTACAGAAAAAATGTTAAGGACCTTCCAGGAAAGCCGGATATTGTCCTGCCGAAATATAAGACTGTAGTCTTTGTCAACGGTTGTTTTTGGCACAAACACGATTGCCCCAGATTCGTATGGCCGTCATCCAACAAGGAGTACTGGGTTCCCAAAATTCAGAGGAATGTTGAACGGGACATTGAAAACACTCGCCTCCTTGAAGAACAAGGGTGGCAAGTGCTGACTGTCTGGGAATGTCAGTTGAAGGCTGGGACGGCGGAAGAGACGTTGCGCGGCATAGTCAAACAAATAGCGAAAAACAAAACATAAGGAGTTGCACAATTGGCTAACGGGTTTGTCGAATGGCGAAGCAATGCAAACATAAAGCCCCTACCGCTTCCCAATAAAGAACAGTACTATTTGGACCTGATGAATATTGAACACAGTTGGTCAGGACGCATGGACACGAACATCGGTAATACCTTTATAATGGAAGCCGAACAATTGCTTGTGAACGCAATTGAACTATTTGAAAAAGGATATTTTGATTGTGCATATTATTCCCTCCGCTCCGCCGTTGAGTTGTCGACAACAATGGTGTTTTTGACCGATCTGCCGGAACCGGACAACTATTTTAAAGCCTGGAAGTCTTCAGAAGAATTCCCTATGCAGGGCAGAATGATCAAGGAGCTCTCGCTTAACGGTAATGTTTTTTCTGAAATGCGTGAAAAAATGCCAGAATTCTTTAAAAGTGCAAAAGAGCTAAGCGCAGAACTTAACAAATATGTTCATAAGCAGGGTTTACGCCATTTTTATGTTTCACGCAATCACCCTGTGTGGGGAAACCGTTCTTCTGATTCTTTTATAAAGGACTTTACAGATCATCTTAACCGATGCATAGGAGTCGTTGCCGTTATGCGTCTCGCATTCGACCCATTCCCAGTTCTTCTAATGGACGAAGAGATCCTTTATCGTTGCTTTGATTCCATGACTGATCCTTATAGCGAAGAATTTGTGGATAAGTATATTGGAGCTGCCACCATTGAAGAATATAAACAAATCTCAATGTACACCTGCGCGTATGATTCGTTTATTGATAACGAAAAAAAGACGGCGGCCGTTTTTGATGTTATGAAATATAACGTGATTGACTCGAATAAATTTGAAGAAATAATAAGTCAATTCCATTTATTGCCAAAAGAGGATCGCGTTTGTGTTTTGCTTGCGGCGTCGAGCAATAAAGTGGCAAAGGTTTATTGCTACGATGGTTTGGCGATGTATTTCATTACCGGTAGAGAAACAAACAGAAAAGCAAAGTCTTGGAACGGTTCTGATTTTGTGAACTTTCGGAAAAGCGATAATCTGATCAACCAGCAGTATGACGAAGCCTATATTTCCGTATTCGAGTTTTTTGAAAAGCCATTTTTAGTTGAGCACAATGAAATGTTTGATAATGATGAAATCGATCAAATTATAGCATTTGTTAAAGACGGCATAAAAAATATGGCTCCAGATGGTGACAATCAATGATTTTAAATGATATTATACTTAATGCACAACAATTCGCCCCAGATTTTTTTGCGAATTATTGTGTCATAAACGGCGACATATTGAAACTTGATGAAGTCCGAAAAATGGGCTGTGCGGAATTTGGTTTACGATCAAGAATCAATATGCCTATCAAACTATATCGGTATTTTCCAAACAGAGAAGAGAAAAACGAAAAAGAGGAGATCGTTAATCATTCAAAAGAAGCGTTGATCAATAACACCGTCTTTCTTCAAACACCTACGGAGTTTGACGATGTGTATGATTCCGATATTACAATTGATTATTCCGCATATGAAAAACTGAGATTATTGGAATACTGCAGAAGGTGTGAGATCAGTGCGGATAAAGCAGCGTCAACACAAGAAATCGGAAACAAACTTGTGGGGCATCTTTGGAATCATTTTTTGAATAATTCCAATCTTGATAGCGTTTTTACGGCTCCTCAGGCATCGGAAATTGAATCCCTCTCAAATGAAGCGTTCGGTCTGAGCATAAGTCTTGAATATACGAAGACCGGCGACTTCGGAACGGCGGTTACAAAAACAATACAAAAAGAGTATGCGGAATATGTCAACCAACTGAAAAACACTTTTCGGACAGCCTGTTTTGCAACGACTCCGTATTCACAGTTGATGTGGGGCGGCGCTTATGCGGATTTTCATAAAGGTTTTTGTGTTGAATATACGGTAAGGCGGGATGACCCGGAATATCAGGAAATTACGCAAAATCTATTTCCGATGGTTTATTGCAAGGTGCGTCCTGATATGACAGAACGGATCACATCGTTTCAAGATAAAATGCCGACGGAAGAGCTATTATGGGAACTGTACTTCAACGGAGCTCTGCGGAAAAGCATCGACTGGGTATTTCAAAACGAATGGAGACTATTACTCCCTTTGAGAAGGAAAGACCCAAAAGACTACAACATAAAGATCTATCCCATAACTAAAGTCTTCTTGGGCAATAAAATGCCACCAGAAAGAAGAAAGGAAATTATTGAGATTTGCAAGGAACGAGGGATTCCGTATATCGGCGTAACCCGTAATCCAACAACTTTTGAGATGCAGGATTGCGCATGCCTTTGTGAGGACTGTCCGCGATATACAGGAAATCCTGACTAACACAATAATGGTCCCGTCATTTTTCCACAATCCCCTCATGATGCCCCTTGATGAGGTACTGATCCAGTTCGCCGTTGTTGGGGGTTTGCCTGCCGGTGAAGTAGTCGGAAATGTAGGTCTTCTGGAGCAGAACGTCGCCGTAGTACTTCTCATTGTTCAAAATCTTACGAACGGTCTCTATATGCCACACGGGATTCCCTCGCGGAGAGGAAATCCCGTATTCTTTCAGTTTGGCCGTAATTGCCCGTAACGACAGACCGGTCGCACGCCAGGCAAATATCTTTTTGACGATTTCGGCGCGTTCCGGGTCGGGGATGAGTTTTCCGTTTTCGTCATGCGTGTACCCGTAACACACGCGATCCGCGAAACCGGAACTGCCTTCGATGAACCGCGCCTTGAAACTCCAACGGACGTTGTGGCTTTTTTCCTGACTTTCGTTTTGATAGAGACACGCGTATATGGTCAGCAGCTGTATCGCTTCCGGATCGTTGATATGGAGTTTTTCAACTTCAAAATAAACGTCAACGCCCAGGCTGTTCAATTCGGAGCAGGCGTAGAGGAGTTGTGCCGTGTTTCGGCCGAGCCGGCTGATGGACTTTACCAGGATCAGATCTATCTTTCCGTCTCTGCAGTCCCGCATCATCCGCTGAAAGTCTTTCATCTTCTTGTTGTGCCTTCCGGACGCCTCGTCGGAATACACGCCGACAAATATTCAGTCCGGTTTTTTCGGGATCGATTCGTTGAAATATGCCTTTTGCACTTCAAGGCTGCGTTCCTGAATCTCCTGCTTTGTGCTGACCCGGCAGTAGGCCGCCACCTTTTTCAGGCGGATGATATCGGTAGGCGGCTTCAGGTATCTGACCGTTATCTTTTTCATAAAAAGCGACCTTCGTTTTTTTACCCTATGTATTACCATAGGTTCTGAAAAAACGGAAGCCGTTTTTTCGATATTCTACCTATTGAACAATATGCCGCCCCGCGTTAAAAAAGGCTTTGTCGGTTTGTTCAGGGGATAATCCAACGATTACCCCATAAATCAACGATTACCCCATAAATCAACGATTACTTTTTATCCTAAAAAATGCCGTCCATTTAACTCATCAAAAAACGGCAAAATCGGCTGCCGTTCCGAGATTTTTATGAATTCCGCGAGAAGGCAAAAAGTGCCGAAAACCCAGTATTTAAGCCGTTTTCCGGGCTTTTCGCACAAAAAGAAAGTGGACGCATAATGCGTCCACTTATCGTGGTGCGGGTAAGAGGACTTGAACCTCCACGAAGTTGCCCCCACTAGAACCTGAATCTAGCGCGTCTGCCAATTCCGCCATACCCGCATATCGCCCGATTGGACAACGACAGTATTATACACTATTTTTCCGCGCGCGTCAAGAGGTTTTGATGATTTTTTTGACAGAAAAGCTTTTTTGCAATTGATCCCGTTTGGATAACGACGTAAAAAACGACTGCACGCTCGGTTACATTATTTGTATGGCGTGTCCGTCGGTCGGCGGGGTGTGTTTTTTGCATAAAAAACGCGCGGGCAGGCAATCCTTATCGCAAAGGAGATGAGAAAATGAAAAAAACGATTTTGGTGACTTTGGCGCTCTTTCTGATCGTTTTCTCGCTTTGCGTTTTGCCGATACACGGCGAGGCGGGGATCTATGACAACGTGATCCGACTGCACGTGCTTGCCAACTCGGACAGCGAAGAAGACCAAGCGCTGAAACTGACGGTGCGGGACGCAATCCTCGCGGAGAGTGAGGAGATTTTGGCGGGTGCGACGACGCGCGAGGAGGCGGAGGCGGCGCTCTCCCGTTCTTTGCCGCGCATCGAGCGCGCGGCAAGGGGAGCCGTGCGCGCCGCAGGTTTTGATGCGCCGATCTCGGTTTGCTTTGACGTGGAGCAATATCCCACAAGACAGTATGAGAATTTGGCGTTTCCGGCGGGGAAATATCTGTCGCTGCGCGTCAAGATCGGAGAAGCCGAGGGGAGAAACTGGTGGTGCGTGCTTTTCCCGCCCTTGTGCGTGGGAGCGGCAACCGGCAGAGACAAACAGGAAACGGTGTGCCTTGCGGCGGGGCTTTCCACCGAGCAGTATCGTTTGATCGCCGACACCGACAGCGTACGGTATAAACTGCGGTTTAAGATTTTGGAGACGATCGCCGGGCGGCAATCGGCGTTTTCTTAAAATTCGCTCATCAGGGCGGCGTGCAGACTGCGCAGATCACCGATGGCGTCGATCTTTTCGGCTTTGGAAATATCGCTTCGCGCGGTTCCGATGAGAAAGAGCGCGCTGTCGGGCGGTAGCGTGAGGGATAAATTGGTATAGAGATCGCCCCTGAAAAGAAGCAGGGTACTTGGTCTTGTACGGTGCTCCCTCGTGAGCGGATTCCATTCTTCCACGTCCATCGCGCCGCGCAAAAGGGCGCGATGCCGGTAGGCGCGCGCGCTGGTGTTGGAAAAGTAATAAACGTCAAAATTCTCGGCGCGTCTGTGGGTATAATTGAGAAATCCACCGCCGGGGAAGCCGCGGTCAAGACCCACTCCGTGAAAATCGGGATAGTTTAGATTGAGCGCGCCGGTACATTCCAGGCGCGGCATACCGGGCAGATACACGTCGTAATTCACACCCAGCGAGTTGAGCGCTTCGTTGACGGTGGAGCTGCGCGTCATACGGGTGCCGTCGCTTGCGGAATCGTTGAAATACAGGAAATATGCCTCGCCGCCGGCGGCGTTTTGATTGTGGCAAAAATCCTTCATCAAAAGCGGATTGCAGGCGTCCGCGCCGAAGATCTCACGGATCGCGTCGCGCACGAAAGCGTCTTCGCTGTCGTCACCCGCCTCAAAAGCGCAGTCGGGGAGAAGACCGGTGGCGATCAGTTTGCCGCCTTCTCGGTAGAATTTGAGCAGCAGCCGCAGATTGGAAGCGCGGATCATATTGGTTGCGGGCAGCAGGAGCACACGGTATTCTTCGGGTGCTCCTTTTTCTTTGTCTACATACAGAACGCCGCCCTTTGTGTGGCCGCGAAGATCCAAAAGATCGGGGTGCAGCAGCGCCACGCTGTGCCCCGCATAGATCGTGACGGCGTTGAGGAGCGTCATATAATCCGCGTCGGAGTTTGTGGCGGGATATTCAAACCCCGGTTTGACCGGGGAAATATACAGCGTGGCTCTGCTTTGCAGATGATGGAGCGGATAGAGCATCGCAATGTCGGAAACTTGCGCGCCCTCGCCGAGAACGGCGGAAAGCGTTGCGGCAAGACGGCAGAGCGGGGTGATCTTCTCGTCTTCTTTTTTGACGTAAAACGACGCTTTGTTGGCACCCAGGGCAAAGGAGTTCAGCACGTCTTTTTTCATCAGATGCGGCGTGCGCGGGGTATAGTGGCGGAAGAAGTCGGCGTCCACACGCGTCTTTCCCCGCATTTTCGCCGCGCCGGCGGCGATATGGAGCGAGTTGGTTCCGTACAGCGGCGCGCGGTCCATCAGAGCGGTGGGCGCGTGCGAAAGGGCGCGCACCGCGTCGCCCGCCGTAAGCGTGGAAGCGGAGATCTTGCTTGCCGTGAGCGTGCCGGCGAGCGTGAGTTTGTGCGCGGCGGCGAAATCTTCGATCGCGCGGAAAAAGCCGTTTTCCAGCATCGCGGCGCGCGCGTTCATCAGATGCGCGCGGCGGTGCTTCGTATCCGGTCCGATATAGCCGAACAGCGCGGGATAAAACGGCGCGGGGTCATAATAAAACCGCTTTTCGAAAACTTCTCCGAACGACGCGTCCCACGCGCGGTGATTGTCTCCCCAAAAGCCCACGCCGATGCAGACAACGCGCGTGAGTATTTTTCCGAGATAGGGCGCGAAATCCTCCGCAAAAAGGGCGAACGTGCGCTCCGCAAAAGAGCGGTAGACGGGAAAAGAAAGGTTGTTGACGCGGTTTGTCGAAGTGTCTTTGACGGCAAGATATTCGCGTACGACGAAATTCCCCTCGGGCACGGTCCATTCGTAAGTATCTCCCTCGATGAACGGGCGCAGATCCAAGATCGTGTTCGTCTCCTCCGAAAAGCCGACGATCGACAGGAGTTCTCCCTCGTGCAGTTTGCGCCGCACGCGTTCGCCCTCCGTGCAGATGTATTCTTTGACGGTGAGCATTTTCGCCCGTAAGGCATCGTCTTGTTGCACGGCAAAGGCTTCGTAAGCGGCGTCCAGTGAAAAGCCCACTTCAAAATGCTTTTTCTCGGCGGCGGCAAGGATCAATCGAAAAGCGCGGCGAAGCGAAGGCAGATTTTCTTCGGTCAGCACGAAATCTTCAGGCAGTTGGGGGGTAATGACGGAAAAACCTTTGCGCGCAAGGTCGCCGACATAGCGGAGCAGAGCCCGTTCTTCTTCGGCGTCAGAGGGCGGCGTCAAAGTGAAAAAGCAAGAGGGGCGGTCTTTATCGTCGGGTTTTGAAAAACGTTTTTTCAGTGCTTCTTTTTTCATCGGGAATCTCCTTTTCGGAAAATGTCCGCGCCGCAGGCGATCTTTTTCCGGAATTGCAAAAAATTTCAAGGGCGCGCGCATTGACAAGGGACGCTGTGTGTGATAAGATAAACAAGGAAAGGGGGCGAAGATATGATCGTGGATTTTCACGCGCACATTTTGCCGGGTGCGGACCACGGCTCGGACGGGCCCGAAACTTCGCTCTCGCAACTGCGTCTGATCGAAGCGGCGGGTGTGGACGCCGTGGTGGCGACGCCGCACTTTTATCCGCACAGAGATACGCTGGATACGTTTCTCGCACGGCGCGCGGCGGCGGCAAAGACGCTCTCGGAGTTGGCGCCGACGGGCGATTTGCGGATCTTTCTCGGCGCGGAAGTGTTGGTTTGTCCGCGGTTGGATCAAATGCCGGGGATACGTGATCTTGCCATCGTCGGTACGAACGTGATTTTGTTGGAAATGCCGTTTCGTCCGTTTGCCGGAGATCTGATCGACACGGTCCTTTCGATCAGAGAAATGGGACTCACGCCCGTGCTGGCGCACATCGACCGCTATGAAAAAGAGAGCGTGTGGCGCTTATTGCGCGCCGGAATACACGCGCAGCTAAATGCAAGTTCACTGAAAAACCGACGCGGCGTGCGACGCGAGAGCGAGTATCTGGAAGGCGACGCGGTGGTCGCGCTGGGCAGCGATCTGCACGGCGCAAAGCCGAAAAAGTATCGCTATTTTGTACATAGCCGGCATTTGCTTGGGGAAAAAGCAACGGAGATCTTTTCCCGCACGACGGCACTCTTAAAAGGAGCCGAACCGCTTCAAAGAGAAATCGAGCCGGCGCGCGAGCACGAGGCGCTCGGCGTCCGCTGAAAAGCCTGCCTTACCGAGAGATCGGCGCGGCAGGCTTTTTTATTGCTTATTGCGCGGGATCGTCGGGGGCGGAACTCGCGTCTGTTTTTTGAGGGGGATCGTCGGTACAGGTGACGTCGCGCGTGGCGGCGTGTTCCGCCGCTTTGGCTTCCTGCACCAATTCGTGCATCTGCTCGGGAGGAATGTCACACCGCGCGGCGCGCGCGGCGGTGGCCGCCGTTTCCGCGGGATCGCGGGGGGCGATGCCGAAATAGCGCAACAGGAAAGGCACCCAGGAATACGCGAAAAATCCCGCGGCAAAGAGCGCCACCGCCCAAACGAACTGAGGACCCGTTTCGTGGGCTTTGAAATTATCGTCAAAAATGACGCATTTGCCGAACACGATGACGGGGGCGATGATGACCATAGCGAGATTGACGCATTGCAACTGCCTTGGGTAGCGTTTGATGAGAAAACGCAGACCTTTGGAGAGGAAGAACGAGCCGACGCCGTAGCCGATCAGGTACGCGAGCAAAATAAACAGGCGGGAAGGGTGCAGGATAAGGGCGGGGAAGTTGCCCACCAGGTCGATAAAGGCGTAATAATATCCGAGCGCCATCAGCGTGACGGCGAAATCCACACCGGGAATGACCAGCGTTGTGGAGGTGACGACGCCGACCAGCGCCATTAAAATATAGTCGCGCGGGAAACGAATGACGTCAAAGGAGACTGAATTGCCGCTGTTGACGACAAAGGCGTATACGAGAAAAACGGCGGCGGTCAGGATCATAATGAGCAGATTGACGGGCTTTTTGAAATCGTTGCGCGATTCCACCGCCATACGCGGAATCGAGCCGATGAGAAACCCGAGCACCGCCGCCACCACGGGGACGGGAAAATTGATATACAGCGTGTTGACCGCCACCGCGCCCGCCAATGCGCCGACGCCGTAACCCGCGATCAGGACGGCGAGAAACGTGATGCTTTTCTTCGGCTTTTTGAAGATATGGCTGATCGCGTAGATCATATCGTAATAGACGAAGAGGACGATGGCGATGGTGCTGGCGCTGAGTCCCGGAATGGCAAGGCTTGCAAAGCCGATCAAAATGCCTTTGAGAAACAGTGATATTTTGCTCATTGCAAACCTTTCCGGCAAAGCGGGCTCTGCCTGTAATCATAATATATCATTAAAACACAGATATATGACGAAATCGTGAATATCCGCGGTTTATTTGCATTTTTCTTCCGGGATCGCCGCAAGGTCGATGTCCCAAAGCGGAAAACTCCTTTTTCGGGTGAGAAAGAAGCGATAGCGGGGCGCGTATTTTGAAAGAAGAAGCGGCAGGGAGAAAAGATCTTCGAGCCGGTGATAGAGTGCAAGCGTTATTGCGGGACGCGCCCGTTTGATGAGTTCCCGCGCGCCGATCAGCGCCGCGCGTTCCGCGCCTTCCACGTCAAATTTGAGATAATCGGCGTCGCGCCCCCGATAGAGCATATCTACCGTAACGGTGCGTGTTTTTGCCGTGGTTTTTCCGGTAAAAAGCCCCGCGTTGCGGTTGCCGGAGGCGTCAAACGGCGCCTCGCCGACGTCGTCCGACACGGCGGCGTTGCAAAACTCTATGGAAAGCGCGGGAAATTGCCCGCTCATCGCAAGCAACTTGCGAAAATTGCGGGGATCCGGCTCTACGGCAAGCAGTTCCGAGAGTGGGAAGCGCGACAGCACCTCGCGCGCGCTGTCGCCGTCATAGGCGCCGAAATCTCCCATTTTGCGCGGAGAAAAGCCGTTTTTCTCCATCAGGTCAAGCGGCGTTTCGCGCCGCGTGGCGGCAAGGAGCAGGGAAAAATCGCCCGTTCGTTTGGCGCGCACGATGCGGTTGAAAAGTTTGCGCGATCCTTCGTCGTAAAAGAGTTCGCGCGCGGCGAGAAGTTCCTTTTCGTGCGCGCGCACGAAAGGCGTGTCGAAAAGCCCCTTTTCGCACACGGGAAAATCGGGGACGAAAAGCGGATAGCGTTCCGCGATCCCCGTCAGCGCGTCCACCACTTCGGGGCGGGCACTGCCGAAAGCGATCAACACGACAGCCGACGCGGGCGGGTATGCCGCCGCGACGTCACTGTACGCGCGCACCTTGTAGCCCCGATAGAGTTGCCCGCGCGCAAAATCGTCGCTCACGAAAACGTCCGCCACGGGGATACGGCGCGCGGCAAGTTCGGCAAAAAGCTTGTCCGCGCCGTTGCCCGTTCCGTAGCAAAGGATCGGCAAATCGATCTTTCGCAGGGCGTCGAACAAATCCGAACCCGTATAAAAATCGGGCAGATCTTCGGTGATGGCGGACATTTACGCCATCGTTTCGGGCAATTTGGCGCCTCCGAGCAGGTGGAAGTGCAAATGTTTGACCGATTGGCATCCGTCCTCGCCGCAGTTGGTGATGACGCGATAGCCGTTTTGAAGTCCTGCCGCGGCGGCGATCTTCGGGATCGCCTCGAACACGGCGGCAACGTCGCCGCTGTTTTTATCGGTGATCTCGTCGGCACAGGCGATGTGCGCGCGGGGGATCACCAAAATATGCACGGGCGCTTGCGGATGGAGATCGTGAAAAGCCACCACGCGCTCGTTTTCAAAAACTCTCTTTGAGGGGATCTCGCCCGCGGCGATCTTGCAGAAAACGCAGTCCATTTCGGTACCTCTCATTTGACAAATTCATCGAAAATCGCGCGCAGAGCCGCTTCGTAAGCGTCTTCTTCCACGGCGAGAATGATGTTGAGTTCGCTGGAACCCTGGTCGATCATACGGATGTTGATGCCGGCGGAATAGATGGCGTTGCAGAGCCGCGCCGCCGTTCCGCGGGCTTTGATCATACCGCGCCCCACCACCGCGATGAGCGAAAGCCCGTCTTGGATCTCCACAAAATCGGCTTTGGTGATGCGTCTGATGGCGTTGGTGATGCGCTCGCGCTTGCCGGCAAGCGCGGCGGTGGCAACGATAATGCCCATCGTGTCGATGCCGGAGGGGATATGTTCAAAGGAAATATCGTTATCCTCCAAAACTTCCAGCACTTTGCGTCCGAACCCGACCTCGGAGTTCATCATATCTTTTTCGATATTGATGACCGAAAAGCCTTTCTTTCCGGCAACGCCGGTGATAACGTAGCGGGGGTCGGCGCCGGTGGCTTCCGACACGATCAGCGTGCCGGCGTCGCCCGGCGCGTTGGTGTTGCGGATATTGATCGGGATCTTGGCGTAGCGCACGGGGAAGATCGCCTCGTCGTGCAGCACGGTCGCGCCCATATACGCAAGTTCGCGCAGTTCCTGATAGGTGATGACGTCAATGGCGGGCGGGTCTTTGACAATGCGGGGATCCGCCATCATAAAGCCGGAAACGTCGGTCCAGTTCTCGTAAAGATCGGCGTTTGCCGCCCGCGCCACAATGGAGCCGGTGATGTCCGAACCGCCGCGCGAGAAGGTTTTGATGGTGCCGTTGGGCATCGCGCCGTAAAAGCCGGGTATGACGGCATAGGCGTATTTTTTCAGTTCTTCCGAAAGGACGGCGTTGGTGCGCTCCTCGTCGAAGGAGCCGTTTTCGCGGAAAAAGATGACGTTTTCGGCGTCGATGAAGTCAAAGCCCAGATATTTTGCCAAAATGAGCCCGTTGAGATATTCTCCGCGCGAGGCGGCGAAATCTCTGCCCGAAGCGTGGAAAACGGCGTTTTTGATATAGGCAAGTTCGCCCGAGATATCGTATTGCAGACCGAGGTCGTTGATGATCGAAAAATAGCGGTCGCAGATCTTGTCGAAATACGCGTCGATCTCGGCGGCGTCTTCCCGATTGCGCACCATATCGTAGAAACGGTAAAGCATATCGGTCACCTTGGTGTCGGTTTTGTGACGCTTTCCGGGGGCGGAAGGCACAACGAAACGGCGCGAGGGATCGGCGTGGATGATCTCGGCAACTCTTCTGAAATGTTCGGCGTCGGCAAGCGAACTGCCGCCGAATTTGACGACTTTGGTCTGCATATCATATCTCCTTGCTGTGTATTCAATATATTTTACGAAAATCAAACTTGATCGGTGCCGGCGGCGGGGGAAGTGTCCAGATAACGTTCCGCCTGCGTGCGGAAGAGAAGGGCGTATTCGCCGTTTTTCTCCATCAGTTCGCGGTGTGTGCCTTCCTCGGCGACCTCGCCGTTTTTCAGAACCACGATCTTGCTGGCAAGCGTGGCGGAAGAGAGGCGGTGCGACACGAAAATGGTGGTTTTATCGCCGCGCAGTTCATCGAATCGGCAAAAAACTTCTTGCTCGGCAAGCGCGTCCAGGGACGCGGTCGGCTCGTCGAGGATCAGAATGTCGGCGTCACTGTAAAAGGCGCGGGCGATCGAAAGTTTTTGCCATTGCCCGCCCGAAAGTTCCGCGCCGTTTCGGTCGAAATAGCGCATCAGCTGCGTGTCATAGCCGTTCGGCAAACGCGCGGCGATCGCGTCGGCACCGGCGCTTTTTGCCGCCGCGTGCAAATTTTCGGGCGTCGGCTCTTTGCCGAGATTGCCGATGCGGATATTGTCGGCAAAGGAAAAGGCGTATTTGCCGAAATCCTGAAAAATCAGCCCGAAAAGGGCGTGTAATTCGCCCACGTCATAGTCGCGCAGATCCCGCCCGTCAAGGAGGATCTCGCCCTCGGTCGGATCGTAGAGTCTTGTCAGCAGTTTGATGAGCGTGGTCTTTCCGGCGCCGTTTTGTCCCACCAGCGCCACGGTTTCCCCGGGGCGGAAGAGCAAATTGACGTTTTTCAGTACCGCGTGATCGGCGCCGGGATAGGAAAACGACACGTTCCGCAATTCAATGGTGTGCGCGCACCCGCGCGCCGGATGCTCCGGCGTCTCGACACGCGGCACGATGTGCGGCTTCTCTTTGAAAAAGGAGAGCAGGTTGTCCACGAAAAGCGTTCCCTCATAGACCGAGGCGGAAGTGGAGATCAGCGTTCCGACGTTCGCGGCGATGGCGGTCAAGGCGTCGGTATAGAGCGAATAATCGCCGATGCGGTATTCACCGCGGAAGACTTTGAGGGCGATCAGGGCAAAGAAGAAACAGTTGACCACGGCGGCAAGGATCGAGAGCGTGATCTGCCAGGCGCTTTCCTGCACGATCAGTTTTTTGAGCCCGCCGTAATAGCGGCGAAAAACGCCGTGATAGCGTTCGTTCAGCTCGTCGCCGATGCCGAACATCCGCACTTCTTTTGCCAGATCCTTGTTGACGGTGACGTCGGCGTAATAATTCATTTGGCGGCGATCCACCGAGCGGCGGCGCATATAGGTAAAAGTGCGGTGACGATAAACGAAATTGATGATGGCGGAAGGAATGGACACCACCACGATGGCAAGCGTGGCAAGGGGCAGCGCGTGGGAAAGGATCACGATGTAGCCGACAAGGGAGATGACGGTACTGATGATCTCAAAGGTGGAGTTGAGTATGGTGACGGGGCGCATACCCGCTTCGCGGTTGGCGTTTTCCAGTTTTTCATAAAACGCGGGCATATCGAAAGAGGCAAGGTCGATGGTCTCCGCTTTTTGCATGATCTCGGATTTGACGTAATGCACCACGCGCTCACCCGCCATACGGTTGACGGCGACGGAGAGGCGGGAAACGATTTTATTGAGAATACGGTAAACGAAAAACCAAACAAGGAGTATCAGGACCATTGAGCCCCAAAACGCCGAAAGCGGCATATCCGCTCCGGTGCGCTCCATCACGACGTCTTGCAATCCGTTTAAGATCGAGCGCGAAAGCAGTGCGCCGACAAGCGGCATCAAACCGTTGAAAAGCGCCACGAAAGACATCAAAACGAGGAAGATCGGGCCGCTTTTGTAGACCAAACGGAAGATATAGAAGAGCCGCGAGAAAAAACCGCCGAGGACGGCGCCGAGATAGCGCGGCAAGTCCAAAGGGGAGCGGGGAGGCTTGATGCGTTCGTATTCGTAGGGCGCGGGGAACATACGACTCCTCCTTTCGCTTCAAATAGATACATTATTATAGCATAACTTTTTTTTGAATGCAAGGATTTTCCGGGATTTCTCTTGATTTCAAATTGAAAATATGATAAAATGAGAAAAATTCACTACAACGGAGAGCGCGATGACATCTTATTTTTTCCCGGCGGATATCCTTCTGCCCGATTTTGAGAAGACCGACGGCACGGCGTGGTCGGTGGTTGCTTGCGATCAGTATACAAGTCAGCCGGAATATTGGCACGCCGTGGAGGAGTTCGTCGGCGACAAGCCCTCCACGCTTCGGCTTATCCTGCCCGAAGTATATTTAAGCGAGGGCGCCGAACGCACCGAGGCGATCCACGGGGCGATGGAGGAATATTTCCGCCGAGTTCTCGTGCGGCACCCGAACACGATGCTCTATCTGGAACGCACGCAGTCGGACGGCAAAGTGCGCCGCGGGCTTATCGGCGCCATTGATCTTGAGCATTATGATTATCACGCGGGTTCCCGCTCGCTCATTCGCGCGACGGAAGGCACGGTCGCGGAGCGGATCCCCCCGCGTCTTGCCGTGCGGCGGGACGCGATGCTCGAACTGCCGCACGCGATGTTGCTCATCGACGATCCCGCGCGCAGTGTGATCGAACCGATCGCCGCGCGGGCAAAAACCACCCTGAAAAAGGCATATGAATTTCCGCTGATGCAAAACTCGGGCGCGGTGTGCGCGTACGTTCTCGACAGCGTGGGGCTGGGGCGCGTCAGCGCGGCGCTTGCCAAACTGATCGCACCCGAAAACGTGAAAAAACGCTACGGCGAGGGAGTCTCCCCGATGCTGTTTGCGGTGGGTGACGGCAACCATTCGCTTGCGACCGCCAAAGCGGCGTATGAGGAACTGAAAGCGAAACACGGCGACGCCGCGCTCTTCCACCCCGCGCGCTATGCGCTGGCGGAAGTGGTCAATCTGCACGACGAGGCGCTTGTATTTGAGCCGATCTACCGCGTGCTGTACGGTGTCGACGCGGACGACGTGCTTGCCGAATTGGAACGCTATTCGTTCTCGCTCTCGGGGAATGCCGCGCCGCAGCAACTGCGCTTTCTCTCCGAAAAGCGGAGAGGCACGATGCATTTTGAGCATCCCGCCGAAACGCTGACGGTGGCAACGTTGCAAAACTTTATCGACGGGTATCTTGCCCGTCACCCCAAAGCGCGAGTGGATTACGTTCACGGCGCGCGCACGGTGGAGAACCTTTCGGGGCGCGAAAATACGGTCGGATTTCTCTTTTCGGGCATCGAAAAGAGTGATTTCTTCCCCGCCGTNNGAGATTTTATATCGAGTGCCGCCGTATCCGATAAACGATTGAAAAAAGAAAAAAGCCGCCGCGGCGGCTTTTTTCTTTTTCAAAGACGCGTTTTGACAGACTTTGCGCTTGCCGCTTGGTATAATAAAACATCATATGCGCGAGGTGGAGATATGGAAACCACAGTCTACGGCGATCTTTTGTTTTTCGTCAATTTTTGCATGGATTTCCAGTGTCTGTTTCTGACGGCAAAACTCCTGCACCGTCCCTTTTCACTTCGGCGCGGAGGGATCGCCTCCGCGCTCGGCGCGCTTTATGCCGTGGCGGCGCTTTTTTGGGGGATCTCCGGCGCCCCCGCGTTCTTTTTCGATCTTGCGGCGGGGGCGGGCATCGCTTTTATCACTTTCGGCGGGCGCGGGGTAAAATTGCGCGCTTTTCTCATACCGTTTGCCCTTTATTTCGGCGTGTCACTGGCGGTGGGCGGCGTGATGAGCGGCGCGGGCGCACTTCTCTCGCATTTTGATCTTCCGCTCACGGCGGGGAGCGATATTTCCTTTCCCGCTTTTCTCTTTCTCGCCGCGCTCGGTGGGGGGGCCACCTTTCTCTGGGGCAAACTTTGTCGCCGCCGCGCGGGCGTCACAAGAGCGAAACTGCGCCTTGCAGTGGGGGAAAAAGAGATCACGGTGTCTGCTTTTGCCGACAGCGGCAATTTTCTTTCCGATCCCATCGGCGGGAGACCGGTGGCGCTCCTTGACTTTGGCACGGCAAAGAAAATTTTACCGGAGAGGGTGATCGCGGCGGCGGAGAGCGGGAATTTTTCGGAGATCGCCGCGTGGGGCGCGGAATGGTCGCGCCGCGTGCGTCTTGTTCCGGCGGGCAGCGTCGCGGGGGAAAAGATGCTGTTGGCAGTGGCACCCGACCGCGCGTATCTGGACGCGGGTGGGGGAGAGGCACCGTGCGATCTTCTCATTGCGCCGGCGAAATTGCGTCCGGATACGGGAGACGAGGCGCTCATTCCGTCGGAATTGATCATCAAATAGGGAGGACAGAGGAACGATGTGGGAAAGATTTTTTGCGGCGATACGGCGCTTTTTCGCGTTACGTAAGGGGGTATATTACGTCAACGGGCCCGACGTGCTGCCCTCGCCTCTTTCGCCCGAAAAGGAGAGCGAGGCGCTCTCCAATCTCGCGGCGGGCGACGAGGCGGCGCGTTCGATGCTGATCGAGCACAATCTGCGGCTTGTCGTCTATATCGCGCGGCGCTTTGAAAGTGCGGGCACGGGGCTTGAAGATTTGGTCTCCATCGGCACGGTGGGATTGATCAAAGCGATCAATACGTTTCGCGCCGACAAAAAGATCAAACTTGCCACCTATGCTTCGCGGTGCATCGAAAACGAGATTTTGATGTATATGCGCAAAAAAAGCGCGCGGCGGGGCGAGGTGTCCATCGACGAGCCGCTTAACACCGATTGGGACGGAAACGAGTTGCTCCTTTCCGACGTTTTGGGCAGCGAAGAAGACGGCGTCGGTTATTTGTTGGAACAAAGCGAGGAGCGCCGCGTCCTGCACTCGGCGCTGGATACGCTTTCCCCGCGTGAGCGCCTCATCATCGAACTGCGTTACGGCTTTTCGGGCGGCAAAGAGCAGACGCAAAAAGAGGTTGCGGATCTTCTCGGCATTTCGCAATCCTACATATCCCGCCTTGAAAAAAAGATCCTTTCGGAATTGCGCGGCGAGATCGCGGGAAAGATCTGAATATTTTTCGTAAAACCTCTTGCAAAAAAGCGAAAGGTGTGTTATAATCTATTCATTCTGTGAAAAGGAGTGTGCCAAGATGAAAGCAGGAATTCATCCGTCCTATGAAGATGTCACCATCATTTGCGCTTGCGGCAATGTGGTGAAAACCAAATCTACCAACGGCGGGGAAATGAAGGTTGAAATTTGCTCGAAATGCCACCCGTTCTTCACCGGCAAGCAGAAACTTGTCGATGCGGGCGGTCGCGTTGATAAGTTCAACAGACGGCTCCAAGCAAGAAAATGACCGTTTCCCGGTGAGCCGCAAGGCTCGCTCCGGGCAGACCGTCCCTTGGCGGTCTGCCCTTTCTTTTTGACGAGGTGTACGATGGAAGAGGAAAAACTGAGAGAAGGAACGCGCGCGGCGCTGGTGAGCGTAACTTTGCGCGGCGAGGGCGAAAAAGAAACGCGGGCGAGCCTTGCGGAATTGGAACGGCTCCTTGACAGCGCGGGCGGCGTTGCCGTTTTTTCTCTTGTGCAAAACAAGGAGGCGCCCGACGCGCGCACCTATCTCGGCAGCGGAAAGGTGGCGGAACTGCGCTTTTACTGCGCCGCGCAAAATATCGAACTGGTGGTTTTTGACGGCGAGCTTTCTCCCTCGCAGATCCGCAATCTCGAAGACGCGCTCGGCGGCATCCCCGTGATCGACCGCTCTATGCTGATCCTCGATATTTTCGCCTTGCACGCCGAGAGCGGAGAGGGCAAACTGCAAGTAGAGTTGGCGCAACTGCAATATACGGCACCGCGTCTTCTCGGCAAAGGCGGCGTGCTGTCGCGTCAGGGCGGCGGCATCGGCACGCGGGGACCGGGCGAGACGCAGCTTGAAACCGACAAACGCCATCTCTCCCGCCGTATACAATCGCTTCGCCGCGCGCTGGACGAAATCGCCCGCGACCGCGCGACGCAGAGGCAATCGAGAGACCGCTCCGGGCTTTGCCGCGTGGCGATCGTGGGATATACCAACGCGGGAAAATCCACGTTGCTCAACACCCTGACCGACGCGGGAATTTTGGCGGAGGACAAACTTTTTGCCACGCTGGACGCGACCACAAGACAATGCCGCTTGCCGTCGGGAAAAACGGTTTTGCTGACCGACACAGTCGGCTTTATTCGCAATTTGCCGCATCATCTGATCCACGCTTTTCACTCCACGCTCGACGAGGTGCGCTACGCCGATCTGCTTCTTGTAGTGCTCGACGCCTCGGATGAGGAAGCGGGCGCACAGCTTGCCGTAACGGAAGAATTGCTCCATAGTCTCGGCGCGTCGGAAAAGCCGGTGCTGTACGTCTTCAATAAGTGTGACCGCGGCGCGGCAATCCCCGCCGCGACGCTCGGTAAAGAACGTGTCGCTTATATTTCCGCCAAGACGGGGCAGGGCGTGGAGGCGATGCTTTCCCGCATCGACGAGATGCTCTCGGAGAGTGCGCACACCGTTACCTATTTCTTCCCGCCCGACGCGGGCAAGGAACTTTCTCGCCTTTTTGCGGCGGGGAGCGCAAAGGACGTCGAATATCTGCCCAACGGCACGCGCGTGCGCGCCGCGGTCGACGCGCAACTCCGCGGGCAACTGCAAAGATTTGAGGAAAAGAACGGAGAGAAAAATGGAGAAAGATAAGCCGATTTTTCGCACCGTTTTGCGGGATATCGAGATAAGGATCGAGGAAAAACGATCGGTTTTTCTCTCCGTCGCGCATCGCGCCGAAAACGAGGAAGCGGTGCAGGCGTTTCTTGCCGCGCGCCGTAAACTCTATCCCGACGCGCGCCATCTCGTGTACGCCTTTTTGCTGGAAAACGGCGCGGCGCGCTATGCCGACGACAGCGAGCCGCAGGGCACGGCGGGAATGCCGACGCTGGAAGCCATACGCCGCGCGGAACTCTCCGACGTCGTGGTGGCGACCACCCGCTATTTCGGCGGTATACTGCTTGGCGCGGGGGGATTGACGCGTGCCTACGCGGCGGCGGCAAAGGCGGCGCTTGACGCTGCGGGCGTTGCCGAGTATTATCCTTTTTCGTATTATGTATTGGCACTAAACTATGCCGATCATCGTAAATTGCAAAACGAGTTTCCCCGCTATGGCGCGATGGAAAAAAACTGCGATTTTGCGGAAAACGTGCGTCTGACTGTCGCCGTACCCGCCGGCGCGGGCGAAGATTTTTGCCGCCGAGTGGTCGAAGTGACGGCAGGGAGAACGATCCCGCAACCGGCGGGAGCTGGACGGGAATTTTTGCCCGCGGAAACATAAAATCACAAAAATCGCCCCCTCGCCGCGTGCGGCGGAGGACGATTTTTTATTTTTGTAAAAAAATTCGCGAAAAAAAAGAGTTTTTCGGTGGTTGTTTGTATATTTTATTGTAAATTGCGAGAAAGGCGGTGGATTTGTGTCGAATATTCGGGAGATGATCGCCGCGCGGGAGCGCGCCGCGTTGTCACCGTACGCATTTTTATCGGAAAATACGAAAGGGCGCGAACACGCCGTTTCTCCGTCCGATCTGCGCACGGAATTCCAACGTGATCGCGACAGGATCATTCACTGTCAGTCGTTTCGGCGGCTGATGTACAAAACGCAGGTCTTTCTTGCCCCCGCCGGAGACCATTACCGCACGCGCCTTACGCACACGCTGGAAGTAACGCAGATCGCCCGCACGGCGGCACGCGCGCTGTCCCTCAACGAAGATCTGACCGAGGCGATCGGTTTGGCGCACGACCTCGGGCACACGCCTTTCGGTCACGCGGGCGAGAGTGTGATGCGGCAGATGTTCTCGGAGGATTTTTCACATAATATGCAGGGCGTGCGCGTGGTGGAGAAACTGGAAAACGACGGCGCGGGGCTCAATTTGACATACGAAGTGCGTGAGGGTATCGCCTGTCACACGGGCGACACGTTGCCTTCTACGCTTGAAGGGCGCTTGATCCGTTTTGCGGACCGCATCGCCTACATCAACCACGATATCGACGACGCGTTGCGCGCGGGTATTTTGACAAACGAAGAGATCCCCGCCGATCTGCGCGCCGTGCTCGGCGAAACGCACGGGAAACGCATCGACACGATGGTTTCTTCGCTTGTGCGCGCCAGTATGGGGAAAGACGACATTGCGATGGAGCCGGAAATTGCCGAGGCGACCGACGCCTTGCGCGAGTTTCTTTTTGCGCGGGTGTATCGGGATTCCATCGCCAAAGTGGAAGAAGTCAAGGCAAAAAGTATGCTGGCGCAGTTGTTTACGTATTTTACCGATCATCCCGAAAAAATGCCGCCGCTTTATCGGGGCATTGCCAAAAATGAGGGTGTGCTTCGCGCCGTATGCGACTATCTTTCCGGTATGACCGATCGATTTGCCATTGAAACCTACCGGGAAATCTTTATGCCGGAGGTGTGGCGCGTCAAATGATACCGCGTGAGATTTTGGAGGAGATCCGCTACCGCTGTGACATAGAAGACGTGATCGGCAGTTATGTCACATTGAAGCGTGCGGGCTCCAACCGCAACGGGCTTTGCCCCTTTCACAGCGAAAAAACGCCGTCCTTTACGGTTTTTCCCGCCACCAAAAGTTTTTATTGCTTCGGGTGCGGCGCGGGCGGCGACGTTATTACGTTTATTCAAAAAATCGAAAATCTCGATTACGTCGGCGCGGTGGAAGCGCTTGCCAAGCGTGCGGGGATCTCGATCCCGAACGAGAGTGTCGGAACGCGCGGCGGCGTTTCACGCCGACGCGTGCTGGACGCCAATCTGGAAGCGGCAAAATTTTTCCGCAACTGCCTCTTTGATCCCGTCATCGGCAAAGCGGGTATGGCGTATCTGACAGGCGAGCGCCGCCTTTCCACCGCCGTCATTCGCCGTTTCGGACTGGGGTTTGCCCCCAACGATTTCGGAATGTTGACCAACTATCTCAAAAAACGCGGCTTTTCGGAGGAAGAACTGCTTGCCGCGTTTCTCTGCGGCAGATCGCAGAAAACGCATCAACTTTTCGACCTCTTCCGCAACCGCGTGATCTTTCCCGTTATCGACACGACGGGGGATGTGGTCGCTTTCGGCGGGCGCGTGATGGACGATAGCAAGCCGAAATATCTCAACTCTTCCGATACCCCTTGTTTTAAGAAAAGCCGCGTGCTTTTCGGACTCAATTACGCCAAGGCGCACGCCGCGGAGCAGATGATTTTGTGCGAGGGGTATATGGACACCATCGCGATGCACGCGGCGGGATTTGAAAACGCCGTGGCAACGCTCGGTACGGCGATCACACCCGAGCACGCGCGGCTTCTTTCACGCTACACCAAGCGCGTCGTCATCAATTACGACAGTGACGACGCGGGACAGCGCGCCGCCGACAAGGCGATGGCGCTCCTTGACGAAGTGGGACTTGAAGTGCGGGTGCTCAAACTCACCGGCGCGAAAGACGCCGACGAGTATATCCGCAAATTCGGCGCGGACGCTTTCCGGCGGACGATCGAGGAGAGCCGCACCGCTTTCGATCATAAACTGAACGCCTTGCTTTCGCGCTTCGACGTTTCGACGACCGAAGGCAAGATCCGCGCCGCGAGGGAGACGGTCTCCATCATTGCCGCGGTGCCTTCCGGTGTGGAGCGCGAACTGTATCTCACCGCCGCGGCGGAGAAGATCGGCATTGCCAAAGAAGGGCTTCAAAACGACGTCGCCCGCGCGCGAAGAGCGCTGGCGGCAAACGCGGCGAAAGAGCGCGGACGCGAGAAAAACGCAGAGGCGTTTCGTTTCGGCGATCGCGTCAGCCCCGACGCGGCGAAAGATCCCGCCGCGGCAAACGCCGAAGAAACGGCACTGGGATTGCTTTTGCTTTATCCCGAACACCGCGCGGCGGTAAAGGCGGGAAAAATCGCACTCTCGGTCGAGGATTTCGCCACCGATCTCGGTCGGCGTGCCTTTGCGGCGATGACGGAAATGGAAGAAAGCGACGACGCCTTCCTTTTCGCAAGGCTCGGGGAAACCCTTTCGCCCGACGAAATGGGCAGGTTGGAGCGGGCAAGGCGGGAGAGGCAATCGCTTTCCAACAATGATGAAGAAGTTTTGCGCGCGGCGGCGGAGTTTTTGCGTACCGCGCGGGAAAAACGCGAAGCGACGGCGCGCGGCGACTGGCAAAGCGAGATTCGGCGCCGCCGCGCCGCTCGAAATCAAGATAAGCAACAAAACTAACGGAGGATGTGCAAATGAGCAAAAACACGGCAGAAAAGATCGAAGGAGAAGCGGAAGACAGCGTGTTTGCCGCAGAAAGGATCGAGGAAGAGCAAGAGGGCGAAGGAAAGAAAGCCGACGTCAGCGAACTGATTGAAAAAGGTAAGAAAGGCGAACTTTCCACCGACGATCTGGACGAAGCGATCGAGAGTATGAACTATGATATGGACAGCCTTGAAAAACTCTACGACGCGTTTGAAGACAACGGCGTGGCGCTGCCCGACGAGCTTTCCTCTTCGGAACTGAACGAGATCGAAAGCGAAGTGGAAAACTTCGGCGGCGGCGAAAATATGGAGCGTATGCTCGAACAGGAAGGACTTGCCATCGACGATCCGGTGCGCATGTACCTCAAAGAGATCGGCAAGGTGCCGCTGTTGACGACCGAACGCGAAAAAGAACTTGCCGAGCGTATGGCGGCGGGGGATGAGGCCGCCAAAAACGAACTGACCGAGGCGAACCTCCGTCTTGTCGTCAGCATCGCCAAACGTTACGTGGGCAAAGGGATGTTCTTCCTCGACCTCATTCAAGAGGGCAATTTGGGGCTTATGCGCGCGGTGGACAAGTTCGATTACACCAAAGGCTATAAATTCTCCACGTACGCCACCTGGTGGATCCGTCAGGCGATCACCCGCGCCATCGCGGATCAGGCGCGTACCATCCGCATACCGGTACATATGGTGGAGACCATTCACAAAGTTTCGCGCTATCAGCGGCAGATGTTGCAGGAACTCGGCAGAGAGGCAACGCCCGCCGAGATCGGCGAGAAAATGGGACTTTCCGCCGAGCGCGTGCGCGAGATCATCAAAGTGTCTCTCGATCCCGTTTCGCTGGAAACGCCGATCGGCGAGGAAGAAGACAGCCACCTCGGCGATTTCATTCCCGACGAGGACACGCCGGCGCCCGCGGACGCCGCCTCCGCCGCGATCTTGCGCGAAATGATCGAGCGCGAACTCAACACCCTTACCCCCCGCGAAGCGGAAGTCATCAAACTGCGCTTCGGACTGCGCGACGGGCGCACCCGCACGCTGGAAGAAGTGGGCAAGGAGTTTGACATCACGCGTGAGCGTATTCGGCAGATCGAATCCAAGGCGCTCCGCAAACTGCGCCATCCCAGCCGCGCGCGGCATCTGCGCGGATTTCTTGATTGATCTCTTTTCTTGTCATTTTTGACAAAAGAAAGCGGGCGGAGTTTGTTACAATCACAAAACGTGTGTGGATTTTGCAAAAAGAAGTGTCTCGCGTTTTGTGAAAACTTTCTCTAAAACGCCGCACACGCGGCCGCCTCGCTTCCGCGCACGCGATTTTCGCCCGGAAAGAGAACTTGACAGGGCATAAAAAATATTGTAAAATATAATAGTATAACGACATTTCCACGCAAGGAAAGGAAGGATTCCATACTATGGTAAAAAAACTTCTCTGCCTTTTGCTGGTGCTTGTGATGGCGCTTCCGTTTTTCTCTTCTTGCAAAAAGAAGCAAGACGTCATCGAGCAGATCAGCACCGACGCCTCGCGCCTGACGACCACGCTCAATATGTGGGTGATGACGGGCGAAGAGGGCGTTGACGAAGAACAGGCGAAAGCCATCAACGACGCGATCAACAACATCACAAAGGCGAAGTTCAAAACCAAACTGAACATCAAATACGTCAAAGAATCCGAGTATTACGCGAAAGTGGAGGAGGCATTTGCCGCCAACGCCGCCGCCATCGAAGCCGAGAAGCAGAGAAAGCGCGAGGAGCGCGACGCGATCCGACAGGGGATCATTTCGGCGGATTCGATCAAGAGCGACGAGGTGGTGGGAGACGTCACGGTCTATAACGAATACGGCGTGCCGGAACTCAAATATCCCGAAGCGAAGGATTATCAGGTAGACATTTTCTTCATCGGCAGTTTTGAAAAGTACCGCAGTTATGCCGATCAGAATTTGCTTATCGCGCTTGACGGCAAACTGGAAAATACGGCGATCAAACTGCGCTCCTATCTCAACGACGAATTGCTTGAAGGCGCGCGCTACGACGGCTCGATCTTCGGTATCCCCAACAACGGTACGATCGGCGAATATACCTATCTTTTGTTGGATGAAACGCTGATGAACCGTTTCGGCTACACGGCAACGGATTTTGAGACCGCCTCGCTTTTCGATGCGGATTGCCGCAAGTTCCTCGATCTTGTTTTCGCCGCGGGAGAGGGCATCTATCCCATTTACAGCGAAGACGGAACGGTGGATATCCCGTTTGTACATTATTGGAATTACGGCGAGGGAACGAACGGCGAATATACGCTGTATCCCGACAGTTTCTCGCTTTTCGGCGGCGTTTTCGACAACACCTATCAGCACGGTCAACAGATCGGTTACAGCAACGTGCTTGCCGATATGCGCTATATGCAGCTGCGTGAGGCAAAGACCTATTATGAAAACACGGCGGGCTACATCACGCAGGACGCGAACGCAGCCGCCGCCGCACGCATCGTAAAAGGCGGTTATGAACTCCGCGCACAGCTGGAAGCCGAGGGCTACACCGTTCTGACGGTCGCCGCTCCCCGCGTGACCGACGAGACGGTTTTCTCCTCGATGTTTGCCATCGGCGGGTACACCGCGGACGATGCGCGCGCGATGGAGATCATCACGTATCTCAACACCAACGTGGAATTCCGCAACCTCCTGCAATACGGCATCGAGGGTGTCAACTATACGAAACACACGAAGGTCGTCGGCGGCAAAGAGCGCACGTATGTCACGATGAACAAGGACAATAAATATGTGCTGGACGTTGCCAAGACCGGCAATATGTTCCTTGCCTATCCCTGCGGAGAGGAAAATATCGAAATTTGGGAATACGGCAAAAAGCAAAACCTGGATGCGATCGGTTACCCGACGCTCGGAATGTTCTTTGATCTGCGCGCGAAAAAAGACGGACAATATCAGATCTCCGAACAGAATATGAAGATCATCGCCGCCGTTTCGCAGAAACTGGAAGCGTATTTGGACGCCGTTACGACAACGGAAGGGATCCGCACGATCTATGAAAACGCGTCTTCTTTCCAACTGAACGCTTCGGCAATGGCGACCTATCTCCTGTCTTTGGTGGGCGATGACGTCACCTATACGCTCGGCACAGAGGTGAAAACCGTGACAGAGAGCGATCTCGCCGCCGCGCTTGCCTATGCGACCGACGATAACCGGGAAGCCGAAACGATGATCAAATCGCCCTTGGCGCTGTATCTCAACTGGCGTGATGCCAGCGGACTGGCGGACGCGTTCAGAGAAAACTGATCCACATAAAGGAAAAGGGGTTGCGCGGCAACCCCTTTTTGGTGAGCAAATGAAGACGTATACAGACATTATTTGGGATTTCAACGGCACGGTGCTTGACGATATGCAGGCCTGCATCGACAGCGTCAATCCGATGCTCGCGGCGCGCGGACTGCCTGTGATCGGCAGTTTGGAACAGTATCGCACGCTGTTTGATTTCCCGATCGAAGACTATTACCGCCGTCTCGGGTTTGATTTTGAAAAAGAGCCGTACCACACCGTTCTCGCGCCGCTTTGGGTGGAGAACTATCTGCGCGAGAGCAGGAGCGCGCCGCTTTTTGCGGACGCGCTCCCGCTGGCCGCTCGTTTCCGCGCGGCGGGCGCCAAACAATCGATCCTTTCCGCCACCGAAAAAGGAATGCTGACAGAGCAGCTGCGCGAGCGCGGCGCATTGCCGTTTTTCGATGAGATATGGGGCTGTGACAATATCCACGCCTACGGAAAGACCGATCTTGCGCGCGCGTGGCGTGCGGCGCATCCCGCCGCCGTCCCTCTCTTTTTGGGAGATACGACGCACGATGCCGCGGCGGCAAGGGTGATCGGCGCGGACTGCGTTCTTGTCGCGTCGGGACATCAAAGCCGCGAAAAACTGCAAACTTGCGGCGTAACGGTCGTAAGCGACCTGTCGGAGTGCGCGTCGATGCTGTTTTCGGAAATCCTCAAATAATGTTGTCGATCTCCCACTCTTCCAGCGTTTTGATCTCCGAAAGGGTCTCGATCGCCAACAGCCGCGCCGATTCAAAGGAAAAATCGTCGCCTGTTTTGAGCGCCGCTTCCATATTGAGCAGGCACGCGCGCATCGCGTCGATCACCGTCCGATAGACCGAAAACGAGATCAGGCGCTCCCGATGATCCCAATAATCCAGAAGATCGTGATATTTTTGTTCACGATCTTCTTTTTCTTCCATTTCGCGCAGCAGTTTTTCACAATATCCCACCGAACGGTGTATGAAAAGGCAGTTGGCAACGATGAGAGCGACAAGCAAAGAGAGGGCGATGAGCGCCACGTAAAACATTTTCAAGACTGTTCTTCCTTTTCTATCACATAGTATTTTCCGCCGTCGTCCATACCGAGAAAAAAGACGTCTTCCGCCGTCAGGCGCCGGCGTGCCAATTCCTCCTCGACAGTTTCTTTCGAGAGATGCATTTGCCCCAGATTGTATTCGTTGATCTTGCCGCTTTCGATCAGGATATGCACGATCCCCGTTTCGGGAAAGGTTTTGCCGAGGTCGTCGGCTGTGGGTGGCTGCGCGCCCTTGCGCGGAATGATCGAAATTTTGCCGTTTTGCTCCAAAATCGCGTAATATACCTCGTCCAAATGCGCGTATCCCGCCTGCCGCACTTCGCTGATGAGTTCGTCCAACGCCAGACGCACGCGAAGTAGTTCTTTTTGATCCACCTTTCCTTTGCGGATCAGCACGCTCGGGCGCGTGGCGGCAATGCCTTTCAGTTTCGGGAATTTGACCAGCAGTACCGACAGAAAAAGTTCCATCGCGAGGATCGTGACCAACGGAATGATGACGAAAACAAGCGGTATGGTTTGGTTGGAGATGGGCAAGGAAGCGATTTCCGACAGAAACAGTGTCGTGACCAGTTCGGAAATTTCCAACTCGCCCAATTGTCGCTTTCCCATCAGCCGCATCGTGCCGATCAGCAGGATATAAATGATCACGGTGCGCACAAAAATCGTCAGCATAATTTCACCTCTCTTTTAGTATGGAAATTTTTGCCCGAGTTATGCTCTCGGCAAACGCGGACGGCGAAAAACAAAATTTGTCGATCGTTTCACGACCGCGCGGCTTGACAAAAACCGTTTTTTTTGGTATGATGACTTTGTACGTATCATATCTCAATTTTATATTGAAACAAAGGAGTAAAGGCAATGAGCAAATACTTTGGAACAGACGGATTTCGCGGCAAAGTGGGCGAGGGGCTGACCTCGGAGCACGCGTGGCGGATCGGTCGCTTTCTCGGTCATTATTACGGCAAAGAGGGGCATCGCGCCAAATTCGTGATCGGCAAAGACACGCGCGTTTCTTCCTATACCTTGGAATATGCTCTGATCGCGGGCTTGACCGCCTCCGGCGCGGACGCTTATATTCTGCACGTGACCACCACTCCCAGCGTTTCGTATATCACGCGTGCCGATCATTTCGATTGCGGGATTATGATCTCGGCAAGCCACAATCCCTTTTATGACAACGGCATCAAACTGATCAACAAAAACGGCGAGAAGATGGAAGACGAAACCATCGAAAAACTGGAAGAGTTTTTGGATTCCAAAGACGAGCTTCCGTTTGCCACCGATGACAAGATCGGCGTTGCCGTGGACTACGTCTCGGGCAGAAACCGGTATATCGGGTATCTCATCTCGCTTGCCACGGTCTCCTATCGCGGCATCAAGGTGGGGCTTGACTGCGCCAACGGCAGTTCGTGGATGATGGCGAAAAACATTTTCGACGCTCTCGGCGCCACCACCTATGTGTGCAACAATCAGCCGAACGGTACCAACATCAACAAAAACGCCGGCTCCACGCACATCGGCGCCCTGCAAAAGTTTGTGTTGGACAACGGGCTTGACGTCGGTTTTGCCTTTGACGGCGACGCCGACCGTTGTATCGCGGTGGACAACGAAGGCTGCGTGGTGGACGGCGACGCGATCCTCTTTATTATGGGACGCTATATGAAATCGCGCGGCGAACTCGATTACAACAAAGTGGTAACGACGGTGATGTCGAATTTCGGGCTCTATAAAGCCTTCGATAAACTCGGCATCGAATATGAAAAAACCGCCGTCGGCGATAAATATGTCTATGAATGTATGGCGAAAAACGGCTATCGCCTCGGCGGTGAGCAGTCTGGACACATCATTTTCAGCAAATACGCCAACACCGGCGACGGGCTTCTCACCGCCATTCGCCTGATGGAACTTTTGGCGGAAGGACAGCAAACACTGCACAAACTGGCGGAAGATTTCGTGGTTTATCCGCAGGTGCTGAAAAACGTGCGTGTCAAGGATAAAGAAGCCGCGATGAAAGACGAAGCGGTGCTTGCCGCCGTCGCGGACGCGGAGAAATTTCTCGGCGATACGGGGCGTATTCTCGTGCGCGCCAGCGGCACCGAGCCCGTCGTGCGCGTGATGGCGGAAGCCGAGCGCATCGAACTTTGCGACAAGTGCGTGGCGGACGTCATCGCGGTGATGAGCGGCAGGGGGTTGCTGGCATGAAAAACGCGCTTTCTCCCGAAGAACTTTTCGATCTCTCGCGTTCCCGCGCAGGAGAGTTTTTGAGAGATTTGGAATATCCGTGGCAGGCGCTTCCGTTTATCGGAGAGTGGATCCTCAAAATCGGGGCAACGCTGCCCGCGGATCTTTACGATCACCCGCAGGACAACGTTTGGATCGCCAAAAGCGCGCGCGTGGCGGCAAGCGCGTCCCTCACGGGTCCGCTCATCATCGGCGAAAACACCGAGGTGCGCCATTGTGCCTTTATTCGCGGCAACGCGCTCGTCGGCGACGGCGCGGTGGTCGGCAATTCCACGGAACTGAAAAACGTCATTCTCTTCGACGGCGTACAGGTGCCGCATTACAATTACGTGGGGGATTCCATTCTCGGTTATCACGCGCATCTCGGCGCGGGTGCGCTGACTTCCAACGTGAAAAGCGACAAGAAGAACGTCGTGGTGCGTGCCGAGGGCAAAGAGATCGAGACCGGGCGCAAGAAAGTGGGCGCTATGGTCGGCGACGACGTGGAAGTAGGGTGCGGCAGCGTGCTCAACCCCGGCACGGTGATCGGACGGGGCGCGAGCGTATATCCGCTCTCGTCGGTGCGCGGTTTTGTTCCGGCGCGTCACATTTATAAAAAACAAGGCGAAATCGCCCTGAAAAAAGAGCAGTGAGAGGGAAGGGTATGAGAGTTTTATTGACGGGCGGAGCGGGCTATATCGGCACGCATACGATCGTGGAGATGTACGCGGCAGGGCATGACGTCGTGGTGGTGGACAATTTTTCCAACAGTTCGCCTGCCGTGATGGAGCGCGTTTTTGAGATCACCGGCAAGAAAACGCCCGTATATGCCGCGGACGTGGCGAACGAGGCGGAGATGGATCGCATTTTCACCGAGCAGAAGATCGACGCGGTGGTGCATTTTGCGGGGCTGAAAGCCGTGGGCGAATCGGTGCGGATGCCGCTTGCGTATTATGCCAACAACATTGATTCCACGCTTTCACTCCTGCACGCGATGGAAAAGGCGGGCGTCAAGAAGCTGATTTTCAGTTCTTCCGCCACCGTGTACGGCACGCCCGAACGTTGTCCCATTTCCGAGGACAGCCCCACGGGGCACTGCTCCAATCCATATGGCTGGACCAAGTATATGATCGAGCAGATCCTCACCGATTACGCTAAGGCAAATCCCGATTTTCAGGTGATCCTGCTGCGCTATTTCAATCCCGTCGGCGCGCACGAGAGCGGCAAGATCGGGGAGAGCCCCAACGGGATCCCCAACAACTTGATGCCCTATATCACGCAGGTGGCGGTGGGAAAGCTGAAAGAATTGTCGGTTTACGGCAACGATTATCCAACTCCGGACGGCACGGGCGTGCGCGACTATATCCACGTGGTGGATCTCGCGCGCGGGCACGTGGCGGCGTTGAACTATAAAAAACCGGGCGTTGAAGTGTTCAACCTCGGCACGGGCAAGGGATACAGCGTTCTGGAAATGGTCAAGGCGTTCAGCCGCGTCAACGGCGTTGCGGTGCCGTATCGCATCGCGCCGCGCCGCCCCGGCGACATCGCCGAATGTTATGCCTCCCCCGACAAAGCGGCGGCAAAACTCGGTTGGCGCGCCACGCACGACCTGGACGATATGGTGCGGGATGCCTGGCGTTTTCAATCTCAAAATCCGCGCGGATATGAAGAATAAAAAAGGCGCACCCACAACTTGTGGGTGCGCCTTTTTTATTCTTTTGGGAGCCGAATTTCGGCAATGCGCCGCCCGCCGCGCGATGATTCCGACCGCATCGTTCAAGCCGAAGTATACCAATAAAATATAGGCGCAGGGGATTTTCCCCTGCGACCAGACAAAGCGCATCGACGCGCGCTGCCCGCCGCCGTCGCATAGTCGCCGCCCCCGCCTGCGCTCGCTCGGCGGTGTCGACTCCTTGCTTTGGGCGGAACCGCTGCGTAAAAACGCCCCGCCGGGGCGTTTTTTGCTTGCGCTCCCTACCACCCCACCGCGCCAGAGACGCGAGGGGTGGTCTCGGCCGCACGTTCAAACCATACCGCGCAAATAAAAATAAGGGCGCAGGAGTAAACCCCTGCGTCCTTATTTTGGTCTGAGTGACACGACTTGAACGTGCGGCCTCTACCACCCCAAGGTAGCGCGCTACCAACTGCGCCACACCCAGATTTGACGGCTTGTATATTGTAGCACAAAGAAATTTGGCTGTCAAGGGGTTTTGTGAAAAATCTCACGCGTTCCGTCGCCTTTTCTTCGCTTTTCGGTGGCTTTGCCGCACGGCGCGGGAGCGCTTTTTGTTTTCGCGAAAATTTTTGCTTTTTCGGAAAACGATGTTGACTTTTTTTCCTCATCGTGTATAATAAAGGCGGGTGAAAACCGATTATGCTATTTTGGAGGAAGCAGACCCGATGAAAACAAGGGAAGAATCGAAAAAGATCATTTTGATCGGTGCGGGAGGACGCGGCAAGACCTATACCGACATTGCCGGCAATATGGACGGCGAGTTTGAGGTGGTTGCGGTCGCCGATCCTGCGGACGTGCGACGCCATTATATTCAAGACAAACACAATCTGCCTGACGAAATGTGCCAAAAATCCTGGGAAACCCTTTTGGAAAAGCCGAAATTCGCCGACGTGGTCATCATCGCCAATATGGATCGCGGTCACTTTGCTCCCGCTATGGCGGCAATCGAAAAAGGGTACGATATATTGCTTGAAAAACCGATGGCGCCCACTCCCGAGGAGTGCGTTGCGATCCGCAACGCCGCCAAGGAAAAGGGGGTTTTCGTACTCGTATGTCACGTGTTGCGCTTCACGCAGTTTTTCAAATCGCTCAAACGCATCATCGACGAGGGTACGATCGGCGATATCGTACATATCCAACACGCCGAGTGCGTCGGCAACGTGCATCAAAGTCACAGTTTCGTGCGTGGGAATTGGGGCAACAGCGATGCCAGCAGTTGTATGATCCTGCAAAAATCCTGCCACGATATGGATATTTTGCAATGGCTGATCGGCAAACCCTGCCGCCGCGTGCACAGTTTCGGCGGACTGTATTATTTTAAGAGAGAGAACGCACCCGCGGGCGCGCCCGAACGCTGCATCGACGGTTGTCCAGTTGGTGACAGCTGTCCCTATAACGCTGTGAAATTGTATCTCAACGACAAGAAAAACAGCTGGTTCCGCAACGCTTCCACGCACAAGACGTCTCCGACCGACCGCGACGTGGAGAATGTGCTACGCACTACGCAATACGGCAAGTGCGTTTTCAAGTGCGACAACAACGTGGTGGACCACGAGACCGTCAATTTGGAGTTTGCGGGCGGCGTGACCGTCAGTTTCACGATGTGCGCATTCAATAAAGGTTCGCGCAACATTCGCATTATGGGTACGAAAGGCGAGCTTTTCGGCAATATGGGCGACCCGTTTGTGTCGATATACGACTTTGCCACCCGCGAAACACGGCAGATCCAGATCTCCGATGTAATGCAGGATCAATCCATCGTCGGCGGGCACGGCGGCGGCGACACCGGCATTATGAAGGCGCTTGCAAAGCGTTTGAACGGCGACACGAGCGACACCTCGATCTGCACGATCGACGAGACCTGCGCCAACCATATGATCGCGTTTGCCGCCGAGGAATCGCGCGTGACGGGCAAAGTGATCGACCTTGCCGAATACGAAGCCGCACACAGCGTGTGACGATTTTTGCTTGCCGGGCGCCATCGGGCGCCCGGCTTTTTTGTAATCCTAAAACCACGTGATAGTCGCGTGGTTGAGTAAAGGTGAACCGATGAGACAAATCCTCCGTTTGTGTTACAATGGAAAAGACCTGCCAGTCAAAGCCAAAGACCACAAACGGAGGATTATCTATGAAAAAGGATATCATAGACACAAACAGTTTAGCACACACAAAATGGAATTGCAAGTACCATATCGTGTTTGCGCCGAAATACAGGAGAAAAGTATTTTACGAAGAAAAGAGAGCAGAGATCAGAGAGATCATGCGGAAATTATGTCAATGGAAAGGGGTAGAGATAGTAGAGGGAGAAGTATGCCCGGATCATATACATATGCTGGTCAGTATCCCGCCCAAAATGAGCGTTTCGGGGTTTATGGGATATTTGAAAGGGAAAAGTTCTTTGCTCATATTTCAGAAATGGGGAAATATGAAATTTGCGTACCGAAACCGCGAGTTTTGGTGTAAGGGATATTACGTAGATACCGTGGGGAAGAAGACAAAAGCGATAAAAGAATATATAGCCAAGCAATTGCAAGCGGACAGAGAGAGCGACCAATTGGCGCTGTTCGACCCACGGGACCCATTTATGGGTAGTAAGTAACAGATGCGTGGCTGGCAGGGCAATCTAAAACGCACTTGTGCGTTTCCAGTAGCGTTTAGGGCTTTGCCCGAAAATGAAATACCCCCCCGTTTCACGGGGGGGATTTTTATTTGAGATCAGTCTATCATCGTATACGCGGGGACGGTCACCGTCGTCGTCCCGCGATCGCTGAACACAATGACCATCGTGTCGCGGGTTTTCGCTCCCACAGTGGCGTTGTCTTTCAGTTTGTTAAACACTTCCATTTTCACAAGCGTGCCGTCCTCAAAGAAGAGGTTGACGGTTTCAACGGCTTCCTCGTCGTCCGAGAGTTTTACGTTGTGGAGCACGTAGCATTTCGCTTTTTTGTCGTACTGCGCGTCGGAAAAATTCAGGCCGGAAGCGGCGGCAAATTCTTCGATGGATTTGTGGGGATCCGACACGTATTCGGAAACGTATCCCACCCATCTCGGCGTATCTTTGGTGCCGGCGTTGTAGACCATCACCCATTGATCGTCTTTTTTGTCGTAATACCCTTCTTCAAATTCCTCTCCTTCCGCATAGGATTGATAGGCTTTGGTCGCTTCGATTTTCAGCGTGGAAACGCTTTCTTTATTCACCGCAGAGCCGTCTTCTTTCACCGTTTTTTCGGTCACGGTCACGGTGAGGTTGTTCCATTTGGAAATATCCAGCGCGGCTTTCCAAGCTTCCTCTTCCACCTTCGGCTTGTCGCAGCCGGTAAAGAATACAAGGCAAGCGGTAAGCATTGCAAGGCAAAGGAAGAGAGAGATCGATCTTCTTGTTTTCATTTTGTTGTCCTTTCTTTTGTTGTTTCCGCGAAAGCGGTACATATAGTATGATACAAAGCACAAGGTTCAATGTTTTCGCGCGTTTGCTTTTCAAATGCCCTGCCGGAGTTTCCCGGCAGGGCATTTTTATCAGGTTTCGGCAACGATCAAACCGTAATCGCCGTCTTTGCGGCGATAAACGACGCAAGGTTCGTTCGTGCGGTCGTCACGGAATACAAAGAACTGATGTTCCAGAAGATTCATCTGCAAGATCGCCTCTTCCACCGACATTGGCTTGACGGGGAAGGATTTTGTGCGAATGCGGAATTCTTCTTCCTCTTCGACCTCGTCTTCCGCGTCGAACGCGCCCTCCCGCAGACGTTTTTGCAATCGCGTCTTGTTTTTGCGGATCTGTGCGTACAGCGCCTCCATCGCGCGGTCAACGGAATTTTCAAAAGTTTCGTCGCCGACCTCGCTGCGGAAGATCGTTCCGCCGGAGAGCACCGTCACCTCAATATATTTGAGGTCGTGGCGGCAACTGAACACGATGCTGCCTTCGGCATCGTCCCGAAAGAAACGATCCAGTTTGGAGAACTTTTTTTCGGCAAGTTCCCGCAGAGAGGGCCGAACGTTCATTTGCTTTCCGCTGATGGTCATTTTCATAAAGGATCCGCCTTTCCGCAACCGTACTGTTTCTTTGGTTGCTACCATTATTATAGCACACCTTTTGTGAAAAATAAATAGTTTTGCGGGAAAGCAAAGATTTTTTCTGTGAATTTTAATCGAAAGTGGCGAGCCAACGGAGCGCCAACTCCACCCAAATGGCGGCGTGCGGCACGACGAAAGTGTCATCGCCGGAGCGCGTTTGCTCGTTGGAAAGAGCGAGACCGTGCACGCCCTCGGGGAAAATGTGCATCTCGAAAGGAACGCCCGCCGTTCTCATCGCCTCGGCAAAGAAAAGCGCGTTTTGCACGGGAACGGCCTGATCGGAGAAAGTATGCCACAGGAAAGCGGGCGGCGTGGTGGGGGAAACGTGCTTTTCAAGAGAAAAGCGATCGGCTTCCTCCTCGGTATACACGCTTTTCCCGCAAAGATTTTGGATCGTACCTTTGTGCGTGTATTTGCCCGCGGTGATGACGGGATAGGAAAGGATCATACCCGTGGGGCGCGCGACGTCGCGCGGCGCGCCGGAAAGAACTTCGTCAAGCACCGGGCTGTCCCACAAAACGCCGGCGGAAGCGGCAAGGTGTCCGCCCGCCGAAAAGCCGCAGGTGAAGACGTATTTGGGATCCACGTTGTATTCTGTCGCGTGTTCGCGGATATAGCGAATGGCAAGCGCAACTTGTTTTAAGGGCTTATAGTCGCACGCGCCAGCACGTCCCGTGGTGTAGCGCAGAATGAAGGTGGCGTATCCGGCCGCCAAAAACTGCGTGGCGATCGGCTCCGCCTCACGGTCGGAAAGCGCGCTGTAACCGCCGCCTGGGCACACGAGTATCGCGCGGCGCGGCGAGAGTTTCAATTCTCCCGTATTGCTGATGCAAAGAGAGGTGAGCGTGGCGTCAAAGGGGGAAAGCGTAACGGTTTGACAGATCATAAGGAACCTCTTTTCTCCGCTTTCGCGGTGTTGTGCTTTCATTATAGCGCGTTTGGAACGGAAAAACAAGCGATAGGAGAATTTTCGGAAAAACTTTCGGGAAAGTTTTCGGAATGTCGTGCTTTTCCTTGACAACGGGGCGCGAAAGGTTTATAATAAAATCAAATTTGAAGAGTAAAAGTCGTGGCGTTGAGTGCCGACGGGACGGGGAGTTGCCGGTCGGACGAAGTGAGCGATCCGCGATCACGGCTTTGCATCCCGCTTCATCTGAAAATCGGGCTGAGCCTCCTTTTTTGGTGAAAATCGGGAAGGAGGTGCTTTTATGTCGGAAAAAAAGAGTTTGGGCGCATCGCGCCGCTCCGCGCGTTTGCGCGTGCTTGTTTTCACGGCGTTGCTTGCCGCCATGAGCGTGATCCTGGCGTTCATTGCCAAAAAGATCTTCGGCACGTTTTTTATTCGCGTGACCTTTGAAAATTTGCCCATCGTCTTTTGCGGCGTCGCTTTCGGCCCCGTCCCCGCCGTACTCGCGGGTGTGGCGGCGGATCTTTGCAGTTGCCTTTTTGCGGGGCAGGCGCCTTTGCCGCTTTTCACCGTCGGAGCGGCGTCGATCGGGCTTATATCGGGGCTTTTGGGCCGCTACGTGCGCGAAAAACCGTGTTATGCGCGTTTTCTTCTTTGCGAACTTGCCGCGCAGACGGTCGGTTCGATCCTGATCAAATCCTTCGCGTTGCATTTCTTTTATCAAACCCCGTATGCCGTGCTCTTGTGGCGCGTGCCGCTTTATATCGGCATCGCCGCGGCGGAATCGCTTGCCCTCTCGCTGCTTTTTCGCCACCCGCAGATCTCGAAAATGTTGGAAGGTGTTGTATGATGACGTACGAAGAAGCCATCGCTTATATTCATTCGGTGTCGTGGAAAGGGAGCCGCCCGGGGCTTGCCCGCATTAAAAAATTACTCGACGGGCTCGGTAACCCCCAAAACGGTCTTCGTTTTGTCCACATTGCCGGTACAAACGGCAAGGGATCGGTCTCGGCGATGACCGAGAGCGTTTTGCGTGCCGCCGGATACCGAACGGGGCTTTTCGTGTCGCCCTACATTCGCTTTTTCGAGGAACGCATCGTATGTTGCGGCGAGATGATCGCAAAGGACGATCTTTCCCGTCTTTGCGCCAAAGTGCGCGCGGTCGCCGACACGATGGAGGACGCGCCCACCGAATTTGAACTCATCACCGCCATCGGGTTTCTTTATTTTGCCGAGCAAAAATGCGACGTTGTGGTATTGGAAACGGGGCTCGGCGGCAGGCTGGACGCGACAAACGTCATCAAAGACCCGCTTCTCACCGTCATCACGGGCATTGCACTGGATCACACCGCGATCCTCGGCGACACGGTGGAAAAGATCGCCGCGGAAAAAGCGGGGATCATCAAAAGCGGCGCACCGATGCTCTACGGCGGCAGGGATCTTGCCGCGCGGCGCGTGATCGAAGGAGCGGCGCGGAAAGCGGGCGTTCCCTTTGTCGCATCGGCGGATATCCCCCTTTCAGTGCGTGAAATGACGCTTTCCGGCACGCGCGTTGATTTCGGCGCGTGGAAAAACGTGTATATTCCGCTCCTCGGCGTTTATCAGCCGCAAAATCTCGCCACCGTGCTCTCTGCCGTGGATCTTTTGCGCACACTGGGCGTATTTGTTTCCGACGAGGCGCTCCGCGCGGGGCTGTCGCGCGTGGTGTGGCACGGCAGATTTGAGAAACTTTCCGAAGATCCGCTGATCTTTTCGGACGGCGCGCACAATCCCGAAGGGATCGCGGCGGCGACGGAAAGCATCAAGCACTATTTCGGAGGCGAAAAAGTTATACTTTTGTGCGGTGTTATGGCGGACAAGGCGTATACCCAAATGGTGGGGACGCTCGCGCCGGTCGCGTGGGAAGTCTATACGCTGACGCCTGAAAATCCGCGCGCGCTTTCTGCCGCTGATCTTGCCGATACGTTCCGCGCGGCGGGCGTGCCCGCCACGGCGTGCGGCAGCGTGCCCGAAGCCGTGTCGGCGGCTTTGGCGGCGGCAAGGGCGACAAAGCGCCCCCTCTTTTCTCTCGGTTCCCTCTATATGTATAAAGAAGTCGTGGACGCGCTTGCCGCCCAAGGGATTCTTTAACGTTTCATAACGGTGAGTTCGAAACCATCCTCACCTAAAACAAAACTAAGGAGTGATTGCTATGTCCCACAAAATCAGAACGAATGAAAAAGTCCGCTTTATCACCCGCGGCGCCGTGATCGCGGCGCTCTATGTGGTACTGACGTGGCTTGCCGCCTCTCTTGGACTTTCGGGTCAATCGGCGGTGCAGGTGCGCTTTTCCGAAATGCTCACCGTTCTGCCGTATTTCACGGCGGCGGCGGTGCCCGGGCTGACGATAGGGTGTCTGCTTGCCAACATCCTCACGGGTGCGGCGGTGTTGGATATCATTTTCGGTACGGTTGCCACTTTGCTCGGCGCGCTCGGCACCTATTTCCTGCGGAAATACCGTTATCTCGCGCCGATCCCGCCGATCGTCGCCAACACCGTGATCGTGCCGTTCGTCATCAAAGCCGCTTACGTGGACGTTACGGATTCGCTCGGCTTCCTCTTCCTTACGGTCGGCGCGGGCGAGATCATCTCGGCGGGTGTGCTCGGCATGTTGCTTTTGCTTGCGCTTGACAATCAGCGCCGCTATCCGTTTATGTACGACGAAAAGCAACTGCTGGCGGTGCGCAAAAGAGAAGCCGAAAAAGACGCGGCGGCAAAACAAAAGGAAACCGCAAAAGACGATACGTAAGCACGTGCTTTTGCCGAAAAGAGGGAACGGCAAAGGGCGGATACAGCGCAAAAAAGACGCCGATTTTCGGCGTCTTTTTTCGTTTATACAAAACCGCACCAATCAAAGATCGATGCGGGTGGGAAGTCTGCGCATAAAAGCCAAACGCTCTTCCCTGTCAGGGCGGAGATCCCCCTGCTCCCCTCTTTCTCGTTGGGGTGGTGAAAAATTTTATTATAGCGAGGTGAAAAGAATTTGTCAAGAGGGCTTTTCGCTTTTGGCAAATATTTTTGCTCCTCGCGGGTGCTCTTGCAAGCAAGTACGCCGCTTCGGCGGGATGCGAACCCATATGCTTTGCGTTGCCGCAAAGCACTGCGTTCGCTTGTGTCGCACGAGCGAGAACAAACAGCGCCACCACCCAACAGGGGAATTTCGCCTTCGGCGAATATCCTGCGCCTTGCCGCTTACAAGCAAGCTTGACGCGCTCTGCGGCGCGGATGCGAACCCATACGCTTTGCGTGTGCAAAGCGTTGGGGCGATTCGCGCGCAGCGCTTCACCAACAAGAAAGCCCCTCGAGTGAGGGGAAAACTCGCGAGATATACGGGTATTTCGCCTTCGGCGAATATCCTGCGCCTTGCCGCTTACAAGCAAGCTTGACGCGCTCTGCGGCGCGGATGCGAACCCATATGCTTTGCGTCGTTGCCGCAAAGCACTGCGTTCGCTTGTGTCGCACGAGCGACAACAAACAGCGCCACCGCCCTGTTGGGCGGTGGCGCTGTTGTTGGTGACCCGTACGGGAATCGAACCCATGTTACCGCCGTGAAAGGGCGGTGTCTTAACCCCTGGACGAACGGGCCGTGGTAGCGGAGATCGGACTTGAACCTATGACCTACCGGGTATGAACCGGTTGCTCTAGCCAGCTGAGCTACTCCGCCATATTGGGAAGACTTGCTTATTATAGCACAAAGCCCCCCGATTGTCAACACCTTTTGCCAAAAAAATTTGCCGCTTGAAGCACCGTTTTTGCGGCAAAGTGCTTTACAAACCCTACGATATATGTTAAAATAATAACATCTATGTAAAGATAGGGGGGGCAATATGAAATCTACATTCAAGGGCGGCGTCCACGTTACCGAATATAAAAACACCCGCGCCGCCGCGATCGAGACAATGCCCGCGCCGCAATTCGTCACCATTCCGCTTTCCCAACATATCGGCGCGCCCGCCGCGCCGGTGGTGGCAAAAGGCGATTACGTGGCGTATGCCCAGGTCATCGGCAGAGTGGAAAACGGGCTTGGCTGTCCCGTGCACGCCAGCGTTTCCGGCACCGTAAAAGAGATCAAGACGATCGAAAATCCCGTGGGCAGAAGCGTACAAGCCGTCGTAATCGAAAACGACGGACTCTACACGTTGTCAAGCGAGGTCAAGCCTTTTCCGAAACCGCTTGCCGAGACGAGCGCCGAGGAGATCGTAAACTTGATCCGCGAGGCGGGCATTTCGGGTATGGGCGGCGCAACGTTTCCGACCTATGCCAAATTGCAATCCGCCATCGGAAAAGCCGACACGCTTCTGATCAACTGCGCGGAATGCGAGCCCTTTATCACCGCCAACCATCGCGTGATGTTAGAGCGTCCGCAGGAGATCATCGGCGGCACCGAGATCCTGATGCACGCGCTGGGGCTGACTTGCGCCACCATTGCCGTGGAAGACAATAAACCCGACGCGATCGCGCGTTTGCGGGAGCATACCACGCCGCAGATCCGCATAGCGGAACTGAAAACCAAATATCCGCAGGGCGACGAGCGGCAGATCATTTATGCCTTAACGGGCAGGGAACTTGCGGGCGGCAAATTGCCCGCCGACGTCGGCTGTGTCATTTTCAACGCCGAGACCACCGCCGCCGTGTGGCACGCTTTTTATCACGGTATGCCGCTTTGCAAGCGCGTGGTGACGGTGGACGGCGACTGTATCGCGCGTCCCACCAACGTCCTGGTACACATCGGCACTTCCTATCGCGATCTTTTCCGCTATTGCGGCGGGCTTGTAAAAGAGCCGGACCGCATCATCAACGGCGGTCCGATGATGGGATTTACGCAGTGGAATATCGACGCCCCGATCACCAAAGGCGCTTCCGCCATTTTGGTGTTTTCGAAAGACTTTGCCGCCAAGGGCGAGAGCCGGCAGGTGCCCGCGTGCATTCGATGCGGGCGGTGCGTGGCGCATTGTCCGATGCACCTGATGCCGCAAATGCTGGTACAACTGTCTATGCAGCGCCGCTATGAAGATATGAAAGAATTCAACGTGATGAGCTGTGTGGAGTGCGGCACGTGCTCCTACGGCTGCCCCGGCAGTATGCCGATCGTGGAATATATTCGCGTGGCGAAAGCGGCTATCCGCGCCGCCGCGATGAAAGGAGGGGAGAAAAAGTGACGACAGAACAAGAAAGCGTTGCCGTCGCGCAAAGCGAAAACGAGGCGTTTTACGGCGCGACGCTGACGATGGATTCCTCCCCGCACATTCATCACTCCGCCACGACGACAAAGGTGATGGCGGACGTGCTGATAGCGCTGACGCCCGCCTACGTATGGTCGATTTTCGTATTCGGCTTTTCGGCATTCCTGATGCCGCTTCTCGGCGTCGTCTCGGCGGTGCTTTTCGAGTACGTCACCCAAAAGATCCTGAAAAAACCGATTACGGTGGGTGATCTTTCCGCCGCCGTCACGGGATTGCTGATCGGCTTCAATCTCCCCGCAAACGATTCGTATTTTCTGCCCGTGGTGGGCGCGGCGTTCGCCATCATCGTGGTGAAGCAACTCTTCGGCGGTATCGGCAGAAATTTCGTCAACCCCGCGCTTGCGGCGCGCGTATTCCTCTTTTTGTCGTGGCCGAGCAAAATGACCAATTATCCCGCGCCTTTCGCGCGTGAGTTCGGCGACGTGGTGGCAAGCGCCACCCCGCGCGGCGGCGCCGCCGTTTCGCTTCTTGACCTGTTTCTCGGAAAATGCGGCGGCTCCATCGGCGAGATCTCCGCGCTTCTCCTTCTCGTCGGTGCGGCGTACCTTCTGATCCGTCGCGTCATCACCTGGCATATCCCCGCGGCGTATATCGGTACGGTGGCGCTTGTCACCTTCCTTTTCCCGCACACGGGCGGCTTCTTTAACGGGCAGTATATGCTGACCGAATTACTCACGGGCGGTCTGATGCTCGGCGCGCTCTTTATGGCGACCGACTACGTTACCTCTCCCATCACGCCGCGCGGCAGACTGATCTTCGGCGCGGGCTGCGGGTTGTTGACGGTCTTTTTCCGTTATTTCGGCAGTTATCCCGAGGGCGTCTCTTTTGCGATCCTCGTGATGAATTGCCTTGTGCATTATATCGACCGCGTGACGCGGCCGCGTGTTTTCGGAGGTGGTAAACGTGCGTGACGGAACGATGATGAAAACAGTGGTGCGCGTTACCTGGCGACTGCTTGCCGTTTGTCTTGTGGTGGCGGCGCTGACGGCGGCGGTGTTTGCCGTCACGAAAGAGCCCATCGAGAGCGGCGAGCGCGCGCGCAAAGAAGAGGCGATGCGCCTTTTCTTCCCGGAACTTTCAACCTATGCGGAAGAGAAAACGACGGCATCGGGCGTCAACGCGCTCTATCTTGTCAAAGACAAGGACGGCGGGGCGCTCGGCTGGTGCGTTGATTTTTCGGGCAACAGCGATTACGGCGGGGAAGTGGCGATGATGATCGGCGTTTCACTTGAAGGCAAGGTAACGGGATTGCAAGTGATCAGCCATTCCGAAACCTTTATTGACAGATATCTCGACAAAAGCGGCTGTTATACGGGTATTTCCGCCGCGCGGGGGAGCGATCTTTCCGCGGGCGCCACGCTCTCCTATAACGCCGTGCGTAACGCGATAGACGCGGTGGAGCAAATGGGGCTCGGAGGTGTGAAATGAAGGGCTTTTTGCGTCAATTAAAAGAAGGGATCCTTGACCACAACCCCACGCTCGTGCAACTGCTGGGTATGTGCCCGACGCTTGCGACCACGACCTCGGTGAAAAACGCGATCGGTATGGGACTTGCCGCCACCGTGGTGTTGATTTTTTCCAACCTGTTTATCTCCCTCTTGCGCAAGTTTATCCCGAAAGAAGCGCGCATCGCGGGCTTTATCGTCATCATTTCGGGATTTGTTACGATGGTGGAGTTGTTGATGAAAGCGTTTTTCTATTCACTCTATCAGTCGCTCGGCATCTTTATTCCGCTGATCGTGGTCAACTGCATCATTTTGGCGCGCGCGGAAGCGTACGCCTCCAAAAATAAACCCCTGCCTTCCGCCGTGGACGGGCTCGCTATGGGGCTTGGTTTTACTTTCGCATTGCTTTTGGTCTCCACCGTGCGCGAGATCGTCGGCAACGGCACGTTCCTTGGCGTTTCGATCTTCGGCAAAGGATACGCCCCGGCGCTCCTTTTCGTGATGCCGGCGGGCGCGTTCCTCACGCTCGGGTTTGTCATTGCCGGCGTGCAGAAAGTGCGCGCCGTGCGGGAAGAACGCGCGCGTGCGCAAGCGCGGGCAAATGAAGAAACAAAGGAGGCAACGGTATGAGCTTTTCGGACATTCTGCTTTTGATGTTTACCGCCATTTTGGTGGAAAACTTCATCTTCGCTAAATTTTACGGCTGTTGCCCGTTCCTCGGCGTTTCGGATAAGCCCGACACCGCGCTCGGTATGGGTATGGCGGTCACGTTTGTGATGACGCTTTCGGGCGCCGCCACGTATCTCGTGTACCACCTCTTGCTTGTGCCTTTCCATCTCGAATATCTCAAAACCGTTGCGTTTATTTTGGTGATCGCGGCGTTGGTACAATTCATCGAGATGTTTCTCAAACGTTTTGTTCCCGCGCTTTACGCCTCGCTCGGCATCTATCTGCCGCTTATCACCACCAACTGCGCGGTGCTGTCTGCGGCGCTCCTTGCCGTGCAAAACGATCTGAATTTCATCGGTTCGGTGGCGTTCGGATTTTCCTCGGCGCTCGGATTTACGCTTGCCATCGTGGTGTTTGCAGGCGTGCGCGCGCGTTTGCAGTTCGCGGAGCCGCCTCGCGCGTTTCGCGGATTTCCCATTACGCTGATCGCGGCGGGTTTGCTTGCGATGGCGTTTGCCGGTTTTTCCGGCGTGCGGCTGTAAGGAGGGAAGAAGATGAGTGTGATCTTGATTCCCGCCGCTATTTTGGCGGGGCTCGGCGCGTTGTTTGGCATTTTGCTTGCCGTTGCGTCGAAAGTATTTGCCGTCAAAACCGATGAGCGCGTGAGTGCCGTGCGCGAGAGTTTGCCCGGCGCCAACTGCGGAGGATGCGGATATTCGGGTTGCGACGCGCTTGCCGCGGCGATCGTGGAAGGCAAGGCGAGCCCCTCGGCATGCACCGCGGGCGGCAACGCGGTGGCGGCCAAAGTCGCCGCCATTATGGGCGTTTCGGTGGAAGCGCAAAAGCCGATGCGCGCCTTTATCCATTGTGCGGGCGAGGACGCGGTCGCCAAGCGCAAATACAATTACGCGGGCGTCGCGGATTGCGCCGCCGCCGAGAAACTGGCGGGCGGCGACAAGATGTGCGCGGCAGGGTGCCTGGGGCACCTCAGTTGCGCCGCCGTTTGTCCCGCGGAAGCGATCCGCCTTGAAAACGGCGTGGCGGTGGTGGACGCCGCCAAATGTATCGGATGCGGCGCGTGTACGCGCGTTTGCCCCAAACACTTAATCGAAATGGTGCCGCGCGACGCGCACTATATCGTGCGGTGCTCTTCGCACGCAAAAGGTCCGGCGCTCCTCAACGCCTGCCGTGCCGGCTGTATCGGTTGCGGGCTTTGTACCCGCGTGTGTGAGAGCGGCGCCATTACGGTGACCGACGCGCTGGCTGCCATTGATTACGAAAAATGTATCGGTTGCGGCAAATGCGCGGAAAAATGTCCGCGCCACATCATCGTGCCGCTTTCGGGCGTGCCCGCGGAAGAAATCAAAAAAGAGGCGTAAAACAAAAAAGACGCGCACCGCACGGTGCGCGTCTTTTTTGTTTTGTCAGGAGATCGGCTCAAAATCGGCGGCGCCGTGTTTGCAGAGCGGGCAAACGAAGTCGTCGGGCAGGGTGTCGCCCTCATAGACGTAGCCGCAAACTTTGCAGACGTAACCTTTTTTGCCATCGGTTTCGGGTTTCGGTTTCACCTTTTCCTGATAATAGGTGTAGGTCATCGTTTCCTTGTCCGAGAGCACGCGCGCCTCGGTGACCGAGCAAATGAACATACCGTGCGTGTCGAGATCAACGTATTGCTCCACTTTGAGCGACATAAAGGCGTTGATATATTTGGAAAGGAAGACAAGTCCGTTGTCGGAGCGAAGCACCTCTTCGCCCGCGAATTTATCGACCGAGCGACCGCTTCTGAAGCCGAAGTTTTCAAAGACGGAAAAGGGTGCTTCCACCGAGAGGCAGTTGACGTTCATCACGCCGGTTTGCCTTATGACGTGGTGCGAATAGTTTTGTTTGTTGATGCAGACCGCCACGCGGTTGGGGGAGTTTGTCACCTGCGTCACGGTATTGACGATGAGACCGTTGTCTTTCGTGCCGTCGTTCGAGGTGACGACGTAAAGCCCGTATCCGATCTTAAAGAGCGCGGTGAGGTCGTTTTTGTTGGCGGTTTTTTCGCTTTGCGCCAGATAGTCTTTGCACAGCGCGTCGGAGAGGGCTTCCAGTTTCTTTTTGCTGACGTCGTTCAATGCCGAGGCAATGGTCACGGTGTCTTCGATAAAGGTCAGATTTTTGCAGGGGGCAAGCAGATTTTTCATCGTTTTGGCGGCCATCGGCGCCCAAGAGCCGTTTTCGATCAACGCCACGGTCTTGTTTTGGAAATTGTGCTCCACAAGGTGTTCGATAAATTCCCGCATAAAGGGGAAAACGCCCGCGTTGTACGTGGTGGAGGCAAGCACGATCCTGCCGTAACGGAACGCGTCTTCCACGGCTTCCGCCATATCACAGCGCGCAAGATCGTTGATCGCCACTTTGGGGCAGCCCTTTGCCCGCAGTTGTTCGGCAAGCAGTTCCACGGCTTTTTTCGTGTTGCCGTACACCGAGGTATAGGCGATCACGATGCCGTCGCTCTCCACACCGTATTCCGACCAAGTTTTATAAAGATTGAGATAGTAGCCGAGGTTTTCCGAGAGCACGGGACCGTGCAAGGGGCAAATGGTCGCAATGTCCAGCGCGGCGGCTTTCTTTAAGACCGACTGCACCTGCGCGCCGTATTTGCCCACAATGCCGAAATAATAGCGCCGTGCTTCGCACGCCCAGTCCTCGTCCGCGTCGAGCGCGCCGAATTTACCGAAAGCGTCGGCGGAGAAGAGCACCTTGTCCGCGTCGTCGTAGGTCATCAGCACTTCCGGCCAGTGGACCATCGGCGCGGCGATAAAGCGGAGCGTGTGGCGCCCCAGGGACAGGGTGTCGCCCTCGCCCACCACCACGCGGCGGTCGGCAAAATCGTTGCCGAAGAAGTTGTGCATCATCGCAAAAGCTTTGACCGAAGATACCACCGTCGCCTGCGGGTAGGTTTTGAGGAAGTTGACGATATTGGCGGAGTGGTCGGGCTCCATATGCTGTACGATCAGATAATCGGGTTTTCTGCCGCCGAACGCTTTTTGCAGATTGTCCAGCCACTCGTGGGTAAATTTCGCGTCCACCGTGTCCATCACGGCGATCTTGTCGTCGAGAATGACGTAAGAGTTATACGCCATACCGTTGGGCACGTCGTATTGCCCCTCGAAAAGGTCGATCTTGCGGTCGTTGACGCCTACATACAGAATGTCTTTCGTGATCATTTCGTCACCCGTTTATGCCTGTTTTGAAAAATTGTCTTTGTCAACGCCGCAAAGGGGGCAGACAAAATCTTCGGGCAGATCGGCAAATTTCGTGCCGGGCGCGATGCCGTTGTCGGGATCGCCCGCCGCTTCGTCATACACATAGCCGCAAACATCACATACGTATTTTTCCATTTTCTTTTCTCCTTTTCGGGCGCACGCGCCATATTTTGGGGATCACAAAAAGATTATACCATAAAGCGCGCTTGCCCGTCAAGAAAAAGATGCAAAAAACCGCTTGCCGTGCAAGCGGTTTTTCATACGCCGATCTCTTCGTAAATTTGGAGCAACCGCTCCTCTGCGGCGCTTTTTTCGGCGTCAAGCGCGGCGGCACGGGTATAATCGCTTGCCGCTTCGCCGTAAAGTTCCCCGTCGATCTCCTCAATGCGCGTTTCCAGCGCGGCAGCCTCTTTTTTCAGGCGCTCCCGCCGCGCGTTCTCACGGCGCTCCTCGGCGGCGCTTTGCTTGCGCGCAAGATATTCCGATTTGCGCACACTGACGCTTTCCCGCGCGGCGGCGGGGGAAAGATCAGCGCTTTGGCTGTGTGCAAAGGCGGAAAACTCGTCGTAAGCGGCGCCTTTCGCGCTCACGCGATAGTCTGTGAGCGCGCCCTTGTTGTTTGTCGGAAAGGCAAGCACGCGCGTGGCAAGTTTGTTGATGAAATAGCGGTCGTGCGACACGGCGATCACCGTGCCGCCGAAACGGGAGAGGGCGTCTTCCAACACCTCGCGGGAGTCGATATCCAGGTGGTTGGTCGGCTCGTCGAGAACGAGCAAATTGACCTCGGAGAGGATCAGCTTCGCAAGCGTCAGCCGTGCGCGCTCTCCGCCGGAGAGAACGCCCACTTTGCGGTAGACGTCGTCCCCGACAAAGCAGAAGCCGGCAAGCGTGGTGCGAATTTCGGTCTCCGTGCGGCGCGGATACGCCGACCAAAGTTCGTCAAGCACCGTGTTTTGCGCGTCAAGATTTTGGTTTTCCTGATCGTAATAGCCCACCGTGACGTTATATCCCGTCACGATCTTGCCTCCGCCGGGCGGGATCTTGCCCAAAAGAAGCCGCAAAAGCGTGGATTTTCCGCACCCGTTCGGTCCGATCACGACAAGTCGCTCACCGCGCGTGAGCAGAAAATTCAGCCCCGAAAAGAGGGTTTTCGCGCCGAAAGCCACCGAAAGATCCTTTACGGTCAGCACCTCGGTGCCGCTTTGCAGTGCTTCGCCAAAGGAAAGGCGAATGGCGCGGGGCGGGGCTGTGGGTTTGTCGAGTTTTTCCATTTTGGCAAGCAGTTTCATACGCGATTCCGCCGCCACGATGTTGCGCTCGCGGTTCCAGGCGCGCTGTTGCGCGATGTAGGCTTCCTGCCTTGCGATCTCCTTTTGTTGGTTGCGGTAGTGCCGCTCTTCGATCTCGCGTTCGGTTTTGCGCTTTTCCGCGCTTGCCGTGTACGCGCCTTCGTAGAGTTTCGCGCGCCCGCGCTCGATGACCAGCGTCTTGTTTGTCACGCGGTCGAGAAAATAGCGGTCGTGCGAGATCACCAGCACGCATTTTTTATATTGCGCGAGGTAGTTTTCCAAAAACTGCGTGGTCTCGATGTCGAGGTGATTGGTCGGCTCGTCGAGGAGCAGAACGTCGGGCTCGCGACAAAGTTGCCGCGAGAGCGCAAGGCGCGTGCGTTGCCCGCCGGAAAGAGTATTCAGCGGCTTTTTCTGTTCTTCCTCGTCAAAGCCCATTTTCAGAAGAACAGACGCGCACCGCGCGCGAAATTCCAGTCCCCCCGCACGCGCAAAGGCGGCGTGCGCCTCCGAAAGTGCAAGCGAAAGGGCGGGGGCGTCTTTTTCGTCGGCGTGTTGCAGTTTTTCTTCCAATCGCGCGATCTCGGCTTCCGCCGAGAGCAGTTCCGGAAAGGCGGCGATCATCTCGGAAAGGGCGCAAGCCCCCGGCGCGGCGTCGCGAAAGGCGTCGTGCTGTTCCACCACGCCAAGCGTCTTGCCGCCCGCCAAAAATACCTCGCCGCGGTCTTTTTGGATCTCGCCCGTCAACAACTTGAAAAGCGTGGATTTTCCGCACCCGTTCACGCCGATCACGCCGAGTTTGTCGTTTTCGTTGAGAGCAAACGTGACGCCGTCCAGCACGACGTTTGTTCCGAAAGATACCGCAAGATCGCTGACGCCGATGACCGTCATATTGCTCTCCTTTCTGCTTGTATGATACTTATTATACGGCGGGGAGGGGGAATTTGTCAAGGGAAGGGAAAGGAAAAACCCGCCCGGTGGTCCAAGCCGGGCGGGAAAAACCAGATTGTTTTTTGGAGGAGTTATGAGAACGGCTTATTAAAGCGTAAGAAGCGGTTGGAGATTATACGGCGGGAGCGAACAGGGCTACGGGATCGACAATCTCATATTGCGAGTTGAAGAGACCGTAGACGCCTACCACAGTCTCAATGGTGGTGGCAAGGTCGACTTTGTTGCAGTTGTTCTTCAGCGTCGCTTCAGTCAGATCGGCATTGCTGGGGCCATCCGCCATAGCCTTACGCATCAGGGCTTTGGCTTCTGCCTGATACATAATCAGTTGTGCGTCCACGCCCTCGGCAACAAGTTTGCACTGATTGCCGCAATTCTCGGTTTCGCCGTCACAGTAATCTGCTTCGTATTTCTCGACCTTTGCTTTCAGCGCATTCGCGGCGGCACGAATGTCTTCCACGGCGTCCGCGGCGGGTACACCCGCACTTTGCGCTTGGAGCGCTTCGGCGTCGGTGATGATCTCGTTATAGAGCGTTTCAGCGTCTTCACAGAGCTTGAGATAAGCGTCGTAATCTTCCTTAAACGCGGTGTATGCGGTCACTTCATCGTATTGCGCGCTCACAATTGCGCTGCCGTAATAGGTATCCACGTAATCGGTATAACGATTGTTGGCAGGTGTAAACGCGTCGTCGTGGATCGTGATATCCGCGGCGGCGGGCAACTTGTCGAAATCGGCAACGATCTTATCCCATTCCGCTTTCGCTTCCGCACGGGCGTCGATCAGGGTATCGGCGGCGGCAACAAGCGCCTCGTAGTTTGCTTTGGTGATGAAGGCGTATGCGCCGGCTCCCGTGATATAGTTGGTGATGCCGTTGATCGCATTGTTCTTGCCTTCCTCATCGGTGTCCTCAAAGAACGTCGCAAGAGAAGCAAGATATGCTTTCACGTTTTCGCCGTTGACGATTTCGGGTTTGACAACACCGAGATAGGTCTCGCTCCACGTCATAAACTCGTCCACGGCGGCTTTGAAGTCAGCGCTGTCGTTGAGATCAAAGTTCTCGGCGTCCAACGCCTCGATCGCGGCGTTCACGCTGACGGCATTGGCTTCCGCATCTTCGGCAAGCGCCACAAGAGCGTTCAATTTCTGCTCCAGAGACTGAATAAACTCCTGATAGGTAATGGTTTCGGTGTCATTCTTGCGGAGAATGAAGTCGGTCGTGGCGATGATCGCGTCCACTTCAATGGCGTTCATCGTGTTACGCGCCCAGATGATCTTTTGCAAGTCGGCAAGGCTGTCGGCGTCGGCGTCTGCAACGGTATCTTTTACGGCGTCATACACGGCTTGCACTTTTTCGGTCAAATTGGCATATTCAGTGTCCAGCTTTTGGAGATTATCTTTGATCGAGCCTTCGACAAAGACGTTTTCTTCTTCCGTAACACCGGTGATGACGTTGTAGTTCTTGATGTTACCTTCGGCATACTCCGCGTGATCAAGCGCGAGATCGTCCGCAAAGATGGCAGCCAGTTTATTCTTGAAGGTTTGGATAGAGCCATTTGCGCCGCCGTCGGTGTATGTGATCTTGTCGATCTTGGCAGCCACTTCGGCATTCAGATCGGCAACTTTGCCCGCCGCGGTTGCAATATTTTGCGCGTGGGTATACATATCAGCCAGCGTTGCTTTCTCTTCGGCAGTGAAGGGGAACATCGCGTTGGCATTGTCCTCATCGACCAGCGCCACCACGGCGTCTTTCGCGTTATAGTAACCAAAGAGGGTCGTCAGATTGGTGTATTCCACGCCGCCGACGCCTTTTGCAATCTCGGCGCGGAAGTTGGTGACAAGTGCTGCGACCTCGTTTTCTTCATAGATTGCCATCATCGCTTCGGCGTAGGTCTTCACAGCGTTCATACGGGTGAGATCGCCCGCCGTTGCGCCTTTGGAGGCGTTGATGATGGCGGCATAGTTGTCGGACGCGGGATCCAGTTCAAACTCTTCCGCCCACGCGGCGAGAGCCTCGAAATCAGCGACGATGCCCGCGACGTCGGAGAAGAGCGGATCTTTCGTGCCGTATTTTTCAAGCGTTGTCAGAGCGGTGTCGTCAAGTGCGGCTTTGGCGTCGTTCAGATGATCCACAATCGCCTGATATTCCGTGTAAATGGTATAGCCGACAAGATCATCCATCGCAATGCCGTAAAGCGCGGTCATCTCATCGTTGGCGAAGTAGTTGTCTTTGATCGCGTCGTAGTCGGCTTTGATCTCGGCAACGGCGGCGTCAGAAGCACCGTACGCAACGGCGTCTTTTTCGGGCAGAGCCGAAACCTTGACGTTGGCGGCGTTGGCGGCGGCAACGGCGTTCACAAGGCGTTCACGCGCGGCAACAAATGCAAGATATCTTTGACCGACCTCGGTGACTTCCCACTCGGCGTTCGCGATATTGTTATCCACCATTTTGTCATGAATGGCGTTCAGTTTGTCAAATTGCCCTTCGACAAGGGTAATTTTACCATTGTTTTCGATGAAATTCATCTCTACGACAAGGCTGTCTTCCAGACTGCCCATATTGTCGATGTAATCTTCCAACGCGGCAAAAATACCTTTGACACTGTAGGGGTACCGTGTATCGTCTTTTTCGCATTCCACGATAACGGCACGGCCGAGTCTGAACTCCAATTTGTTGGCTTCGCTCTCAAAAGCGGCGTAGGTGTCGGTGGAATAGTTATCGGGATCAACCGCGGCAACTTTCTGCCGGAACTTGTCGATCGAATAATCGCCTTCGTAAAGAGCGTCCGCCACGAGCGCGTCGTCGCTCTTCATATCGTTGATGATTGCGTTCAATTCATCGATCTGATCTTGAAGAGCCTTTTTTTCACCGGCAAGCGTCTCTTGGGAAGCAAGCGCGTTGATTTGCTCTTGGAGAGCGGCTTTTTCTTCGTTCAGTTTTTCGATGGTGGCAAGGGAATTGATGGTGTTGTTGATGTTTGTGATCTGCTGGGTAAGTGCGTTTACCTCATTGGTCAGTTCCGTCTTGGTGGCGGAGTTTGTTTCCAACGCGGAAACGCGGGTGCTCAATCCACCAATAGTGGTATTCAAAGAAGCCATACCGGAGGTAACCGTCGAAGACAGCGCTTGGATCGTGGTGTTGATGCCCTCGATCAACTGTTTATTAGCGGTGATTTGTGCTTGGAGTGCGGCTTTGTCGGCTTCAAGTTGAGCCTTGGTCGCAGCCGCGTCGGTCAGAGCAGCGATCTGCGAGTCAAGAGCCGCTTTCTGTGCTTCAAGCGCCTCTTTGGTAGCGGCGTTTGCAGAGAGAGCGTCGATCTCGGCTTGGAGTGCGGCTTTGTCGGCTTCAAGTTGAGCCTTGGTCGCAGCCGCGTCGGTCAGAGCAGCGATCTGCGTGTCAAGAGCCGCTTTCTGTGCTTCAAGCGCCTCTTTGGTAGCGGCGTTTGCGGAGAGAGCGTCGATCTCGGCTTGGAGTGCGGCTTTGTCGGCTTCAAGTTGAGCCTTGGTCGCAGCCGCGTCGGTCAGAGCAGCGATTTTCGCATCCAACGCCGTGTACTCCGCTTGGAGAGCGGCGGCTTCGTCTGTCAAACCGGCTTTGGTTGCGGAAGCCTCTGCCAAGTTGTTCAGATCTGCCACCAGTTTGGCGATGTCCGATTGTGCCGCGTTCAGGGAATCTTGCGTTTTGATGAGATCCGCTTTTACGGTGTCTACATCCGATGCGACATTGGTCTTCAGCGTGTCTACCTCGCCTTGCGTTGCCTTTTCTTCACAGCCGGTCAAGAAGATCACCGTAGCCATCACGACCAGAAGCAACACAAAAGATAAAACGCGAAAGATCGTTCTTTTGGTCTTCATATTCTTTCCTTCCTTTTTTCTTATTTCGCGCGTATCCGAGTTTTTTCGACTTTTTCCGCAGAAAGTCTGTCCGACAAGCCATTTTGCCGGGAAAAACTTTTTTGCGCGATGTGTTTTAATAAGCGTTCCCCACTTATCACGAGTAGAATAACACAAAAAAATCCCGTTGTCAATACCTATAACTAAAATTTTAGCCATTAGTGTCTTATTTTTTTAGCTATTACTGTTATAATAGAAGTGAAAGGAGGGAAAAAATGCACGCAGATTATAAGTTGATCGGTATACGAATGAGAGATATTCGTAGAAAAAAAGGAATGACGCAGGAGAAACTTGCGGAAATGTTGGGCGTGACAATCGGCTATGTCAGCCAGATGGAGCGCGGCATCACAAAAATCAGTTTGGAAACCTTGGCGTCGGTTGCCGACATCTTGAAGTGCGACTTGGCAGAACTTGTCACGGGTGCATCCACGTCCTCTGCGGCATATTTGACAAACGAGATCGCGCAGGAGGCTTCGTTGCTCTGCGATCGTGACAGAAAATTTTTGTTGGATGTGATATCCTTGCTTTTGAATAGAGACAATACAAGATAAAAAAGCGTGCAAAGGCCCTTTTGGGCTTTGCACGCTTTTTGCCTTGCAAAACGCTTCATTATTATATAGGGACAGCGTGCCGCAAAATGCGGCGCGTTTTTTATTCTTTAAGCATACGGAGCAGATCTTCTTTTCCGATCACCTTGACGCCGAGGCTTTGGGCTTTGGTCAGTTTCGAGCCGGCTTCCTCGCCCGCCACCACGAAAGAGGTTTTGGCGGAGACGGAGCCGGAAACTTTCCCGCCCGCCGCGCGGATGGCGGCGGAGGCTTCGTCACGCGTCATACCGTCAAGCGTGCCGGTCAGCACGAAGGTGAGCCCCGCAAGTTTATCCCCCGTCGGCGCGGCGACGGCTTGGGTCAGGAGCCCGGCTTCTTCCAGTCTGGCGGCAAGCGCGCGGTTTTGCGGGTGCCCGAAAAAGTCCAGCACCGCGTCGGCGGTGATCTCGCCGAAATCGGGAATGGCGAGCAATTCCTCGCGCGTTGCCGAAAAGAGCGCGGAGAGCGTTTGATAGCGCGCGGCAAGCGCTGTGGCGGCAACTTCTCCGACGTTGCGAATGCCCAGCGCGTAAACGAGGCGTTCGAGCCCCGCGCTCTTGGAGCGCTCTATGGCGGCAATCAGATTGTCCGCGGATTTCTCGCCCATACGGTCGAGCGCGGCGATCTTTTCCGCCGAGAGTCGGTAAAGGTCTGCGGCGTCGTGCACAAGGTCGGCGGCAAGGAGCGCCTCGATCAGTTGCGGGCCGAGCCCTTCGATATTCATCGCGTCTTTCGAGGCAAAGTGTTCAAGCCCGCGCGAGAGTTGGGCGGGGCAGGCTGCGTTGGTGCAGCGCACCGCCGCCTCGTCGGCCTCGCGCGTGACGGGCTCGCCGCAAGAAGGACAGCGATCGGGCATCGTAAAGACGCGCTCGCCGCCCCCGCGCAGTTCGGGGTGCGCGGCGACCACCTCGGGGATAATGTCGCCCGCTTTTTGGAGCGTGACCACGTCGCCGATGCGAATGTCTTTTTCACGGATAAAATCTTCGTTGTGCAGCGTTGCGCGTGACACCGTGGTGCCGGCAAGCCGCACGGGGGAAAGCACCGCGGTGGGCGTCAGAACGCCGGTGCGTCCGACCGCCACCGTAATGTCGAGCAGTTTCGTCTCTTTTCTCTCGGGCGGGAATTTATAGGCGACCGCCCATTTGGGGGTGTTGGTGCCCTCTCCCAGCGTCACGCGGTCGGCAAGCGCGTCGATTTTGATGACGACGCCGTCGATGTCAAAGGGCAATTCGTCGCGCAGAGCGCCGAGTTTTTCAATGTGCGCGACGATCTCTTCGCCCGTTTTGGCAAGCGCGCGGTGCGAAAGGACGCGAAAGCCGAGTTCGGCAAGGCGGCACAGCGTTTCGTCGTGCGTCAGGGGCGTGTGTCCGTCGGCGTAAAGCGATCCTTCTTGAAAATTGAATACGAAAATGTCCAGTTTTCGTTTTGCCGCCACGCGGGGATCCAACTGCCGCAAAGAGCCCGCCGCGGCGTTGCGCGGATTGGCAAAAAGGGGCTTGCCCGCCTTTTCTTGTTTTTCGTTGAGCGCGGCAAAACTTTTGCGCGGCATATACACCTCGCCGCGCACGGTGAGGGAAAGAGGCTCGGTAAGTTTCAGAGGAATGGAAAGAACGGTGCGCAGATTTGCCGTCACGTCTTCGCCCACCAAGCCGTCGCCGCGCGTGGCGCCCTGCACGAAAACGCCGTTTTCATAGCGCAGCGCCACCGAAAGCCCGTCGATCTTGGGTTCCACGGAATACGTGGGGTCGGGCACGACGTTTTTCACGCGCGAGAGAAAGGCATAAAGTTCTTCAAAAGAGAATACGTCGGAGAGCGAGTTTAACGGCACCGCGTGCGCCACTTTTTCAAATTTATCGAGCGCCGCGCCCCCCACGCGGTGGGTGGGGGAATCGGGTGCATCAAATTCGGGGTGTTCGCTTTCAAGAGACAATAACTCCGCGTACATACGGTCGTATTCAAAATCCGATATTTCGGGCGCGTCGTCCTCGTAATATCGCTTGGCGTGATACGTGATCTCACGGCGCAAGCGCGCGATTTTTTCGGTGATATTTTCCATTTCAGACCTCCCGCGTTTTCTATCCTTATTATTATACCCTTAAAAAAAGCGCTTGTCAATCGCGCAAAAAGATTTTGCGTCGCCCTTTTCTTTTGCGGCAAAATGTGATACAATAGGGGAAAAAGGAGGCGGCACGATGAAACTTTTGATTGCCTATGCGGGAAAGAGCGGAACGTCGCGCGAGTGCGCGGATCTTTTGGCGTCGCTGCTGCCGAATTTCAGCGTGCTCGTGGCGGATCTGGGCAGAGAAACGCCCGACCCCGCGGATTATGACTATATCGTGCTGGGCGGTTCCGTTCGTATGGGAAAGGCGGCGCGTCCTTTGCGCAAGTTTTTGCGCGCGCACGAAGAGACTTTGGGGAAAAAGCCCCATACGCTCTTTCTTTGCTGTGGTCTTGCAGAGCAATTCGGCTTTTACGCCGAGCGCACCTTTGCACCCGCCGTGCGGGAGAGCGCGGAAGAAGTGTTGTATTTCGGGGGGCGGTTGGATCCCGCAAAAGCGCGGGGCTTTGATCGCTTGCTTGTGCGTATGATGCGCAACGCCATCAAGGAAAGCGAGGAGGAAGAAGCGGCTCTCCCCGGCATTTTGCCGGAGCATATCCGTATGCTTGCCGACCGTTTGCGGCAAAAATAATTTTTGCCGCGCTTTTTTGAAAAAGGTGTTGACAAACCGCCTTTTTTGTGCTATCATATACGGGTGCTTGACGCACGCCCCTGTAGCTCAGATGGTAGAGCACTTGACTTTTAATCAAGGTGTCCGGAGTTCGAGTCTCCGCAGGAGCACCAAGAAAAAGCGCCTTTTGTCATTTGACAAAAGGCGCTTTTTCAATGCTTCGCCGTGGAACGCGGGGCGAAAACCGTGACACTCTCCCGCGGAAAAGGTCGGTTCTTTTAGGGAAACGGCATTTCCGCGCGATATATGAAGAAGATCCCCGAGCCTTTTGGCTCGGGGATCTTGTCAAATTTTCGCGGGGAAACTGTCTTTCAATCCCACGATGCGGTTGAAAGTGTCGGGATATTTGGAGTCTTTGCAATAATATCCGTCGCGCACGAACTGGAATTTGTTGCCCACGGCGGCGTCGGAGAGCGACGCCTCAACGGCGGCGACACCGGCATTATGAAGGCGCTTGCAAAGCGTTTGAACGGCGACACGAGCGACACCTCGATCTGCACGATCGACGAGACCTGCGCCAACCATATGATCGCGTTTGCCGCCGAGGAATCGCGCGTGACGGGCAAAGTGATCGACCTTTCCGAATACGAAGCCGCACACAGCGTGTGACGATTTTTGCTTGCCGGGCGCCATCGGGCGCCCGGCTTTTTTCATAAACGCTTGAAATCGGCGGGGAGATGTGGTATACTTTAAGTTGATACTTTTCTGAAAGGAGCGCCCTGATGGAAACTTTTGATCGCTGGCCGTTGCTCTCGGGCGTTTCTTCGCCCGCGGACGTGCGCGCGTTGCCCGCCGATAAAATGCCCGAACTTGCCGCCGAGATCCGCGATTATCTTGTGTACCGCACCGGAGAAAACGGGGGACATCTCGCCTCCAATCTCGGCGTGGTGGAACTGACGCTGGCGCTCCACCGTGTTTTTGACGCGCCGCGTGACCACATTCTTTTCGACGTGGGGCATCAGAGTTACGTCCACAAACTGCTGACCGAACGCAAAGAGTTTTTTGACACTTTGCGCTGTCCCGGCGGGCTTTCGGGCTTTACCAAACGCGCGGAAGGCGAATACGACGCTTTCGGCGCGGGGCACAGTTCCACCGCCGTTTCCGCCGCGCTGGGGCTTGCGGTGGCGGAAGCGAAAAAGGGCAGTGACGCCTATACGGTGGCGGTCGTTGGGGACGGCGCGCTGACGGGAGGGCTCTCTTACGAGGGACTCAACAACTGTCCGCCCGATCTTAAGCTGATCCTCATCATCAACGAAAACGAAATGTCGATCTCCCGCAACACGGGGCACCTTGCGGGACATCTTTCCAAAATACGCGCCTCGCACCGGTATTTGAAGACCAAGGAGTTTGCCAGCGGAACGTTGACGCGCCTGCCTCTTGTCGGCAAGCCGCTGTATCGTTTCTTCCGGTGGATCAAGCGCAGTATCAAGTATCTGTTTTACCGTGAAAACCTGTTTGAACATATGGGGATCCGGTATCTCGGACCCGTGGAGGGCAACGACGTGGCAAGCCTTGTCGCCTGCCTGCAACACGCCAAAAAACTGAATTGCAGCGTGCTGCTGCACGTGAAAACGCAAAAGGGCAAGGGATACGCCCCCGCCGAGAAGGATCCCAACGCTTATCACGCGCTTTGCCCGCGCGGGGCGGTGAAAAAATCTCCGTGTTTCGCGCGCATTTTGGGCGACGAACTCGTGCGCCTTGCCGCCGCCGACCCCCGTATTTTGGCGATCACCGCCGCAATGGGGAACGGCACTGGTTTGGAAGATTTCCGCAAAACTTTTCCCGATCGCTTTTTCGACGTGGGTATTGCGGAAGGGCACGCCGTCACTTTTGCCGCGGGACTTGCCGCGGGCGGTGAGAAGCCGGTTTTTGCTGTGTATTCCACTTTTTTACAGCGCGCCTACGACAACGTTTTGCACGACGCGGCGTTGCAAAATCTGCCGCTCGTACTGTGCGTCGATCACGCGGGCTTCAATGAGCACGACGGCGTGACGCACCACGGCATTTTCGACGTGGCGATGCTCTCGGGTATCCCGAACGTGCGCATTTTCGCGCCGGTTTCGGCGATGGGGCTTCGCGTGGCGCTTTCCGCGGCGCTTTCCGCCGACGGAGTGTCAGTGCTGCGCTATCCCGCCGGCGGGGAAAACGAAGAGATCCTTGCCGCCTTTTATCCCGACGGCACGGCGACGACGCCGGGCGTGCGCGCTTACGGCGCGGAGAGGGAAAACGCCGCGCTCACGATCGTGACGCACGGGCGTATTGCCGCCGAGGCGCTCGCCGCGGCGCGCGCGCTCACCTCGCGCGGAACACCCACACGGGTGTTGCTTTGCGAATATATCACGCCCTATCTCTCGCTTGCCGCGGACGTTGCCGAAAAACTCGGCGGCGACGTGATCTTTCTTGAAGAAGAAGTGCGCGCGGGGGGCTTTGGTATGAACCTTGCCGACGCGCTTTGCCGCGAGGGGAAAGCGCCGCAAAAGTATACGATTCTTGCCGCGGAGAATGCGTTCCTCACGCCGAAAAAGGGAGAGAGTTATCTTGCGGCGGCGGGACTTGACGCGGCGGCGATCGTGCGCGCCGCGGAGAATATGAAAAAAACGGGAGGAAAAGACCATGCTGAAAGTTGAACGAACCTCGGTGATGAATTTTGAAAACGCCATTCGCGGCGCGCGCAACCCGCTCAACAGTTGGGGACGTATGGACAGCGCGTACGACGAAAAGGGCAACTATATCCTCGGCGCCAACGACCTGGATCTTGCGCGCCGCTTGGCGCACGCCGGCAGCGATCACCGCAAGTTTTTGCGGCAGATCTTCGTGTCGGTGGATATCACCGCGCCGCTTTACTGGTGGAAAGAATTTGATACGTACAAAGTGGGCACGGTGGCAAACTCCTGCTCCACGATGCACAAGATCCACGCCAAAGCCTTTGAGCGCGACGATTTTTCGCACGACCGACTGGATGAGGGCGGTCTTGCCGCGCTGGACGCGGTGATCGCGTATTTGGAGAGCGAGCGGCAGAAATTTGTTGCGGACAAGGAAAACAAACAAAGTTGGCACAATCTGATCCAAATGCTTCCTTCTTCTTATAATCAGATGCGGACGATCTCGCTCAATTACGAGGTGCTCATCAATATGTATTACGCCCGCCGTAACCACAAACTGGCGGAATGGCACACGCTCTGCGACTGGATCCTCTCGCTTCCCTACGCGCGGGAACTCATTACCGTGCGTGAAGATTGATCGGGGGCGTTATGCAAAAATACCGTCTGCGCATCGGGCTCGATGTCGATGATATTTTATATGAATGCAACGCCTTTGCGCTCTCGCGGCTGAACCAAGAAGAAAAACGCGACCCTCCTTTTACCATTTACGATATACGCGGGTGGGGTGAAGAAGGGAAAGACGGCGTCGATCGCCGCGTGCGCTACTTTTCGGACCCCGATTTTGTGGCGTCCCAACCGCTTTTTCCGGGCGCGCAGAAATTTGTGCAAAAGCTCTCGACCGTGGCGGAAGTTTTCTTTGTTTCCGCCGTGCCGCCCTCCTGTATGAGCGCGCGCGCGATGCGTCTTGCCGCCGATTTCCCGTTTGTGCCCACCGAAAACATTTTGCTCGGCACGCGAAAAGATCTCGTTCAACTGGATATTCTCTTGGACGACGGCGCGCACAACATCACGCATACCACGGCGGCATACCCCGTTCTTTTTCGTCGCCCGTGGAACGCGCATCTCTCGGGGCTTCTTTCGGTCAACGACTATGCCGATTTTCTGCACTTGGTGGATATGATCCGTCATTCCTTTACCGAGGGCGCACCGCGTCTTTCCGCCGGCGGCGTCATCTGCCTTGTCGGACCGACCGGAAGCGGCAAAAACGCGGTTGCGGCGGAACTCACGAAGCGTGAGGGCTTTGCCCGCCCGCTGACCGCAACCACGCGGCCGCGGCGCGACGAGGAGCGGCGCGCATACCGCTTTTTGGAAGAAAAGACCTTTATCCGCCGCGCCGAGGCGGGCGAGTTTTTGGAAACGACGGTGTACAGCGGCTACCATTTCGGCACGCCGCGCGAGGAGTTGGAAAAGATCGTCGAGGCGGGGCAACTTGCCGTGATCCCCATCGACATTTGCGGCGCGCTGACGCTGAAAAATCAATATCGCAATCGCGCGGTTCTGATCTTTCTCAAACGCCATCGCGCCAATATCCTTTACGAGATCATCTCGCGCGATTTGGACGCGCGCGACAAAACCTGCCGCATTCTGTCGCTGGACGACGAGTTTCGCAACGAGGAATTGTGCGATATGACGGTTTCGGCGGATCGCCCCGCGGCGGAGATCGCGGCGGAGATCGAAAATCTATGCACAAAAAAGTGAATATATGCAAGGCGAGCGCATAACAAAACGCAAAAGCAAGCGAGACGTTTCGGGGAAAAAGCCGACGCCGCTTGCTTTTATTGTCTATAATGACCAACAAAATCCGGCAATTTCATCGGAAATAGAGACAAAAATCACAAATCGAATAAAAATTCAGAAAAACGCTTGACAAGTGAATATTTATGCGCTATAATGGCAACATCAAAGAGCGACGCGCTCGAAAAACGAAAGGAAAACAAGTTATGAAAAAAATCGTTGCACTCATTCTTGCCGCGCTGATGATGGTCGGTTGCGTGGCTGCACTCTCCTCCTGCAAAAAGAAGGATAGCGAAAAAGCCGACGTTGTGAAAGTGATCAACATCGCGCTGACCGAAGAAGAATATGCCTTTGCCGTTCAAAAAGGCAACTCCACGCTTCTTACTCAATTGAACGATTTCCTTGCCGAGATCAAAGCCAACGGCAAATTCAACGAAGTCGTCAACAAATATTTCGGTGACGGCACGCCCACCGCTGTGGTTTCCGCCGCAACCAAAAAGACCGACGGCACGCAACTTATCGTGGCGACCAACGCCGCGTTTGCTCCCTTTGAGTATAAAGAGGGCACCAATTACTTCGGCGTCGATATGGAGATTATGAAAATGTTCGCCGATAAACTGGGCAAAGAACTCTACATCGACAATATGAACTTCGACGCGGTTTGCCTCTCCGTTTCGGCAGCCGGCGGTACTTATGAAGATGAAAACGGCAACGAAGTTCCGGTTGCCGGCGGTCTTTGCGACGTCGCCGCCGCAGGTCTTACCGTGAACGCGAAACGCCAAGAGATTTTGGATTTCTCGACCTCTTACTACAACGCGTCCCAAGTGTTGATCGCCAAAGCCGACGACACCACCTTTGACGCCTGCAAAACCGCTGCCGACGTTGAGGCTATTCTCAAAAACTTCGGCGCCGACGTCAAAGTCGGCACGCAGAGCGGCACCACCGGCTTCTTCTACTGCAAGGGCGATGCCGACTGGGACTTTGACGGCTACGCTTTCACCACCACCGGTTACACCACCGGCGCGCTGGCTGTGCAGGACGTTATCAACGGCAATCTCAAATACGTTGTCATTGACGAAGGACCTGCCAAAGCGATCACTGCCAACATCAACGCCGTCAACTGATCAAATCATGCAAACGGGGAGAGAAGACACTCTCTCCCTGTTTTGCTGTTTATAAGGAAATATAGGATCGGATATGAAACAGTTTTTCAAAAAGCACTGGATGGATATACTGGTCGTTTGCGCGGTTGTGGGGCTGCTTGTTTTCGGGGGCATCGAAATCGGCGATCGATTCAGTTTCAATAAAAAATGGACGGTCTTTGTCCGCTATTTCGTTAAGAACAACGGATATAAAGAATTGCTGATCGGCATGAAAAACACCGCGCTCATCGCGGTGGTCGGTCTTGCCATCGGTATCGTGATCGGCACGCTGATCGCGGTGATCAAAGTGATTCCGCCTTATAAAAAGCCCACGCGCTATGCGCAAACGGTGTGCAACGTCTACGTCGCGTTTTTCCGCGGCACGCCGATCGTGGTGCAATTGCTTGTCGGATATTACATTTTGTTGCCGCTGATGGGCATTAAACTGCCCTCGGTCTGGTCGTGCGTTCTGATTTTCGGCCTCAACAGCGGCGCGTATATCTCCGAGATCATGCGCGGCGGTATCAATTCTGTGGATCCCGGGCAAATGGAGGCCGCGCGCGCGGTCGGATTGCCTTTTCCCGTGGCGATGCTCAAAATCGTGGTTCCGCAAGCCATCAAAAACATTCTTCCTACGCTCGGCAACGAGTTTATCGCTCTCATCAAGGAAACGGCGGTGGTCGGCTACGTGGGCGCGATGGATATCACCAAGTATTTTCAGATACAGGGCGACAACTCGTACGATTATATGATCCCGTATTTGGTGATGGCGCTGTTCTATATTATTGTGGTGGCGGCGATCGCCGCGCTTGTCAAATTGATGGAAAGGAGGCTTGCCAAAAATGAGCGTCACTGAAAAAGGCAAAGTCCTGATTGAAACCAAAGGTTTGACCAAATGTTACGGCACGCTCACCGTGCTCGATCACATCGATGAAGTGATCCGCAACGGGGAAAAGGTGGCGATCATCGGACCTTCCGGCAGTGGAAAATCTACATTTTTACGGTGTCTCAACTGTATGGAAGACCCCACCGCCGGTTCGATCTATTTTGAAGGCGTCGATCTCGCCGATATGCACGTGAATATCAACACACACCGTGAGCATATCGGTATGGTGTTCCAACAGTTCAATCTTTTCAACAACAAAACCGTACTGCAAAACATTATGTTGGCGCCGGTGTACGTCGGTATACGCAATCTGCGTCGTTTGAAATGGAAGAATTTTTGGCTGAAACTGGCGCGCAAGCCGCTCTTGCCCGTAGAAACTTCCAAAGCCGGAATTGTGGCGTCGGCACGCGCAAAGGCGGAGGAATTGCTCTCGCGCATCGGTCTTTCTGACAAAGCCGATAAATATCCCTCCACGCTCTCGGGCGGGCAGAAACAGCGTATCGCCATCGTGCGTGCGCTGGCGATGAACCCGAAAGTGATGCTGTTTGACGAGCCCACTTCCGCGCTTGACCCCGAAATGGTCGGCGAAGTGCTGGATCTCATCAAGCAACTGGCAACGACGGGTATGACGATGGTGATCGTAACGCACGAGATGGGTTTTGCCCGCGAGGTCGCGGACAGAGTGCTCTTTATGGAGGGCGGCGTGATCGCGGAGCAAGGTACGCCGGATGAGGTCTTCAATCATCCCAAGAGCGAAAGACTGAAAAACTTTTTGTCAAAAGTTTTGTAAAACCCGCTTTTTCTCCGAAATCGTGCTATAATAAAAGAAAGAACGATCGCGCACTTTTGGGCGACGTCGTTCTTTGAAAATTTTACATTCGGAGGCATACGTATGTGCGCAAAAAATTATCGTGATGCGGCGCGCGCCAAACTGACCGGTAAATGGGGCGTTGCCATCGTTTGCACCTTCATTGTGGAACTGCTGATCGCAATGCTCGGCGGAAATCTCTTCTCGGTCAACGTGAAGAAAGAAGCGGCGGGAGGATTCTACAAGACCGTTGTTTCCGGCGGCAGTTCACTGCTTTTGGCGGTGGGTGTTATCGTGATGACGGGTCCTTTGTGGGTGGGGCTTGCGTCGGTGTTTCTGCGGATCGTGCGCGGAAGCGACGTTGAAGTCAAAGACATTTTCGACGGTTTCGAAACCAAAAAACTGACAAACAACATCGTCACCTATGTTCTCGTCGTCGTGTATACGTTCCTTTGGACGTTGCTTTTCATTATTCCGGGTATCGTCAAGTCGTATGCGTACGCGATGACGCCTTACATTCTGAACGACAATCCGGAGCTTTCCCGCGAAGCGGCGATCACCAAATCCCGTGAAATGATGAACGGCAACAAGTGGAAACTCTTTTGCCTGCATTTCAGTTTTATCGGTTGGCTTCTCCTTTGCGGGCTGACTTTCGGCATTCTGATCGTTTACGTGGCGCCCTATATGTCGGCGGCACAAGCGGAGTTCTACGAGAACCTGAAAAACAGCGCCGCTCCCGAAGCCGCGCCCGTGCAAAACGACGCCCCTACCGCCGAATAAGGCAAAATAAAAAAATCCGCCGACACCGTTGTGGTGTCGGCGGATTTTTCGCTTTCAAAGCAAAATAAAGCCCGCGATGGATAAAAGGAGCGAAACAAGAATCGGCCAGTTGGCCAGCGCGTCCAGCGTGGTGTAGAATTGCACCGCATAAGGGACGGCGCGTCGCGGATCGCTTTGAGAGAGGGCGGCTTTGGCACGGTAGCGTTTGGCGGCAAAGCGGCAGAAAAAGAGCAGGGAAAGGAGAAAAGCAAGGATCAAAAGGAAGAGGAAAAGTTCCATACTGCCCGTGAAATCGTAAAGCGCCGCGACGTATCGCCCGAAAAAGAGGAAAAAGAGATTGTAGAGCGCGTGCAAAGCGACGCCCCAAAAAATCGAATCGGTGGCAAAGAGCAAGAGGGCAAACAACACACCGGAGAAAAGATACAGGAGAAGGTTGCGAAAATCAAAATGCGAAAGCGCGAAAAGCAGGGCGCTCATAAGGACTGCGCGAAAGGCGCCGCGCCGCTCATATTCCGAGAGCAGGACGCCCCGAAAGAAAAACTCCTCGGCAACGGCCGGCAACACGCCGAAAATCAGCGCGGTGAGGAAAATGCCGACAGGCGTTTCCGTATTTGCCGTGAGCGTGCCGCTTTTTCCCAGTGTGCCGACGCCGCCGAAAAGCATTGCAAGAAGGATACAACCCGAAAACAGCGCAATGCCGCACATAAGGAAAAGCGGGATATCGTGCGTCGTGAGCGGAGCCGCGCGCAGGAGGGCGCGCGGTTTTCCGTTTCGCAATCGGTAGAAAAAGAGAAGCGGGACGCCGAAAACGAGGCACTCAAAAAGCAATTTATAAAGAAAAGGAGAGAGGGGCAGCGTTGTTTTGCTTGCAATCAGGCGCGCGGCGAAGAGAAACGCGATCACACCGAGCGCAAAATATCCCGCCACGATCTTTTCACGCTTATAGAGCGGGCGTTCCGGGATCAGTTTTGACATAGATAGCACGCTCCTTTCTCGGTGAGGATAACATCGGCAAAGCGATCGGTCGGCTCGGTCGGAAGTTGATCGAAAACAAGGGCATCGTACACGGGAAAAATAGTTTTCCCCTCGAACGTTGCGAGAAAACGGTCGTAAAAACCGCCGCCGTAGCCGAGCCGCGCGCCGCGGCGATCCGCCGCGAGTCCGGGCAAAACGCAGAGCGTCTTTGCGGTGGGCGTGATCGGACTGCCGCTTTTTTTCGGCGCGGGAACGCCAAAGGCGTCGGGGAGCAATTCTTTCTCGGAGAGAACGGGGAAAAATTGCAAGTTTTTTCCTTCGCAACGAGGGTATGCGGTGATGATCCCGCGCTCCCGCGCCAGATGCGCGAGGGGCAAAAGATCCGCTTCGCCGCGTACGGGGAAAAAGAGAAAGAGCATATCCGCTTGCGCAAACTCCGTGCGTGCCGCGATCGCCGCGCAAAGCGCCGCGTCGGCGTTCGCTTTCACGGTTTCGGGTAAAGATTGCCGTAAGGCGAGCACGCGAGCACGAAGAGCGGCTTTTTCTTCAATGATCGGCATTACGCGAGGATCGCGCGTGCGATCTCGGCGGTTTTTTCCTTGCCCGCAAGCAGTTCGATAAGGGCAAGGGAAAACTCGGTCGCCGCCCCCATACCGACGGCGGTGACGATGTTGCCGTCGCGCTCCACGCGCGCGTCGGTGACCGTCGCGCCGTACAATTCTTTTTCAAACGAGGGATAGCATACGGCGCGCCGTCCTTCAAGAAGTCCCAAATGCCCCAAGATGCTCGGCGCGGCGCAAATGGCGGCGATGGGCAGATCTTTGCGCGCCGCCGCGCGCAGGGCGGAGAGCACCACGGGGCTTTTTTCAAGATTGAGCGTCCCCGGCATACCGCCCGGCAAAACGAGCAATTCCGGAGAGGCGTCGGCATAGAGCGTGTCGGGGATATCCGCCGTCACGGTGATGCCGTGCGAACCGCGCACGGTGTCGGAACCGACGCCGACCGTGGTTACTTCAAATCCCGCGCGGCGCAAAAGATCGACGGGCGTGAGCGCCTCGATCTCCTCAAAGCCGTTCGCAAGAAATACGTAGATCATCTTTTACTCCTTTTTGCGGGCTGTCTCTTTGAAAAAAGCCGCAAGTTCCGCACGGGAGAGCAATTGCTCCTGCCGCGCGCCGAGATCTTTCACTTTCACCTTGTCCGCCGCGTATTCTTCGCCGCCCATAATCACGGCGTGCGTGTAGCCGTTTTTCACGGCATAATCCAGTTGTTTGCCGAACTTTTTGTTGCCGAGATAGAGCGAAGCTGAAACACCCGCCGCCCGCAGGTCGCCGGCAAGCGCCAAATACGCCGCGTACGGCACGTCGTCAAAGCGCGTGAGGAGTACTTTGGGCGCAGTGCTTTCATCGTGCGGCAGGAGGTCGTGCGTGGTGAGAAAGTTTTCCAGCGTCACGTCGCCCATACCGTATCCGACGCCGGAAATTTTGGCGTTGTTGACAAAAAGCCCGACAAGGTTGTCGTATCGACCGCCGCCGAACATCGCGCGGTTGTTTTCGGGCGCATTGTCAAACACTTCAAATACCGTGCCCGTGTAATAATCCAGTCCGCGCACGATGCCGAAGTCAAACACGCAGTAATCCCGCAAACCGGCTTCTTCTAAGGCGGTAAAGAGTTGCAGCAGTTCCGCCGCGCCGCTCGACGCGGGGCAGAGCGCCGCCGCGTCTCGCACCGACATACCGTAAAGCGCGTCGATGGCGGCGATCTTTTCTTCGTCAAGCCCCAGCGCGGTCAGTTCTTTTTCGTACAGTTCGCGCGGCACTTTGCCTTTGTGATCCACCACTTTCGAGATCTTGCGTCCGGTTTCGGCGTCCACCCCCGCCACGGCGGCGATCACGTCGTTGAAAAAACGGCGGTTGTTGATGTGTACCGTAAACATATCGCGCGTTGCGCCGAAAGCGCGCAGCACGTCGATCGCGCTGATGATACATTCAAGGTCGGCTTCATACGTGTCGCACCCGAAAATATCCACGTTGATCTGCCAAAACTCGCGCAGTCTGCCGCGTTGCGGGCGTTCATAGCGGTACATATTCGGGATCGAAAACCATTTTAAGGGGAAGTTCAGTTCTCCCATTTTGGCGGCGACCATACGCGCCACGGTGGGCGTCATTTCGGGGCGCATCGCCAGGTGTCTGCCGCCGCGGTCTTCAAAATGATAGGTTTGCTCGCCCGCCAGTTCCGCGCCGCTTTTGGCGGCGTAAAGCGAAAGAGATTCCAGCATCGGACCGTCGTATTCTTCAAAGCAGGCGTTTTCCAGCGTTTTTCGGATCTTGCCGAAAAACCAGTTCCGAAGCCGCATTTCCTGCGGGTAAAAATCGCGCGTGCCTTTATAGGGTTGTGTCGGAAGTTTTGGCGTTTCCATAAAAGTTCCTCACTATATGCAATATATGGATAGTATAGCATAATTTTTACGGTTTGTCCATAGGGACGTTCTTTTCCCGCAAAGAACTTTACATTTTTCCGTTTTCGTGATACAATAAAGAAAATCGGGAAAGGAAAGTACTTATGAATCAGGAAATGAGCAACGAGGAGCGCTTTATCGCGCTGTTTCGCACCAAGATCCACCGCGAGGGGGCGGAGAAACTGTTGAGTTTTCTTTGCTCCGACCATTCGGATTTTTTCATCGCGCCCGCCAGCACGCGCTATCACGGCGCGTATCAGGGGGGGCTTTTGGAGCATAGCCTCAACGTTTACGATTGTCTTGTCGATTATCTTGCCCGCCCGCGCGTCAAAGAGATATACGGTATGTCCTACACCGAGGAAACCGTTGCCGTCGTGTCGCTTTTGCACGATCTTTGCAAGGTGAATTTTTATGTGGAAAGCACGCGCAACGTGAAAGAAAACGGGGTTTGGAAGAGCGTGCCGTATTACACCATCGAAGACAAACTGCCGTACGGTCACGGCGAAAAATCGGTGTGGATGATCTCGCAGTTTATGCGTTTGACGAAAGACGAGGCGTTTGCCATTCGCTATCATATGGGCTTTTCGGGACCGGAAGACAACAACACGGTGGGCGCGGCTTTTGAAAAGTTCCCGCTCGCGTTTGCGCTCGCTACCGCCGATATGGAAGCCTCCTATTACATCGAAGGGATACAGCCGAAGCAATGAACGAACAGCCAATGGCGACGGAGAGGAAGGAACGCCGTTTTCGCGTGCTTGAAACCGTGCGGTTTGCTCTGCCGGTCGCCGCAAATCTTGCCTTCCTCATCACGGGCGCGGCGTATACCGTGCGCGGCGCGATGCTCGGAAAACGCTATATGTTTTCGGTGATACGCCTTTTTTTTAACACGTTTACGGGTACGCACGCGTATCTTGCGGGAGCGAAAACCGCCGCGGACAATACGTTTTTCGCATTTCTTGCCATAGGCGCGGCGGTGGGCGTGCTGGCGATGCTGTCCTCGCTCTTTTTCTCCTGTTTTGCGCTGCTTGCCACGGTGCGACGTCTCTTTTTTAAGCAAAGGGACAACAGTCAATGGATTTTTCTTTTCCGAGTGCTGTTTCCCAACCGCGTTTGCCTTTTTCTTTCCCAGTGTCTGCTTCTTCTGCCGGCGCTTTTTCCGGAATATTATACTTTCATCGCCTCACGGTTCGCGATCGACGGGGGACAGGCGGCGTTTTACGTGATCTACAACATCCCGCTTTACGTCGTCTGCGGCGCACTGCTTCTGACAGCGGGAATGTCGTTCTTTCTCGCCCGATATGAACACGGAGATCGTGACCTTTTTGCGCTCAAATAAATAGTCCCCCGTAAAAAAGGGGGATTTATTCAATACCTCGCCGTGGAACGCGGGGCGAAAACCGTGACACTCTCCCGCGGAAAAGGTCGGTTCTTTTAGGGAAACGGCATTTCCGCGCGATATATGAAGAAGATCCCCGAGCCGAAAGGCTCGGGGATCTTGTCAAATTTTCGCGGGGAAACTGTCTTTCAATCCCACGATGCGGTTGAAAGTGTCGGGATATTTGGAGTCTTTGCAATAATATCCGTCGCGCACGAACTGGAATTTGTCGCCCACGGCGGCGTCGGAGAGAGACGCCTCAACGGCGGCGTTTTCCACGCGGCAAAGCGAGGCGGGATTGAGATAATCGTTATAGGTTTTGCCCTCGGGCAGATCTGCGGGGTTTTCGATGGTCAGCAGATTTTCATAGAGCATCAGCGTCACGCGCTTGGCGTATTTTGCCGAGAGCCAGTGAATGGTGCCTTTGATTTTTCTGCCGTCGGCGGGCATATTGTTGCGGGTTTCCAGATCCGCCGTGCAGAGCAGTTTTTTCACCGAGCCGTCCGGATTTTTGACGATCTCCTGCAATTTGATGATATACGCGCCCATCAAACGCACTTCTCCTTCGGGTTTCAGGCGGAAGAATTTCGGAGGCGGCACCTCGGCAAAGTCGTCGGCGTCGATGAAGATCTCACGCGTGAACGGCAGGGGACGGGTGCCGTTTTCGGGCTTTTGCGGGTGGTTGGGAAGGTCGAAAAACTCCTCGCGGTCGGCGGGATAATTGACGATCTCCACAAGAAGGGGACGTTTGACGGCAACGCGCCGGGGCGCGCTGTCGTTCAGTTCGTCGCGAATACAGTGTTCCAGCATTCCGATATCCACAAGGCTTTCGGATTTCGCCACGCCGACTTCGTGCACGAAGCGGAAAATGGAAGAGGGCGTGTAGCCGCGCCGCCGCAATCCGCAAAGCGTGGGGAGACGGGGGTCGTCCCAACCGTCCACGGTGCCGTTTTCCACAAGCGAGCGCAGATAACGTTTGGACATCACGGTATTCGTGATATTGAGGCGGGCAAACTCGCGCTGCTTCGGTTTCTGTGCAAAGCCGATGTTGTCCACCACCCATTCGTAAAGCGGACGGTGGTTTTCAAATTCCAAAGAGCAAAGCGAGTGCGTGATGCCTTCCAGCGCGTCCTGAATGGGGTGCGCGTAATCATAGAGCGGGTAAATGCACCACTTGTTTCCCTGTCTGTGGTGCGAGGTGTGCACGATGCGATATATGGCGGGATCGCGCATATTGATATTGGGCGACGCCATATCGATCTTGGCGCGCAACGTTTTGGCACCGTCCGGAAATTCCCCCGCGCGCATCCGCGCGAAAAGGTCGAGATTTTCTTCGACCGAGCGGTTGCGATAGGGGCTTTCCACCCCTTTTTCGGTCAGCGTTCCGCGCGTGGCGCGCAGTTCTTCCGCCGAGAGATCGCAGACATACGCCTTGCCGTCTTTGATCAGTTTGACGGCAAACTCATAGCATTTTTCAAAATAATCCGATCCGTAAAAGATGCCGCCCGTGGGCGTGGCGCCCAGCCAGTTCAGGTCTTCGAGAATGGCGTCCACGTATTCGGTGTCCTCTTTTGCGGGGTTGGTATCATCGTAACGAAGGTTGAAAAGCCCCCCGTATTTGCGCGCCGTTTCCACGTTGATGGCAATGGCTTTCGCACTGCCGATGTGGAGATAACCGTTCGGTTCGGGCGGGAAACGAGTGTGAATTTTCAGCGACGGATTCTCGCGCAAATCCTCGTCGATGATGTCGTGGATAAAATTGCCGTTTGTAATTTCTTCTGCCATAATTCTTTCCTTTCTCAAAGGGCTCCGAGTTTCCCGAGCATCGCGCGCACGCGGGTCTTGACGCGCTCCGCGCCGAGCACCTGCATCACGGCGTACATATCGGGAGAGTTTTGCCGCCCCGTCACGGCGATGCGGAGAAACATACTGATATCGGCGACGTTTCCGCGATACGCCTCGGGGTTTTCACGAAACGCCTTCATATCGGAGGCATAACCGAGTTTGTCCGCGATCGCCTTGATCTTATCGAACCACACGTTGATGTCGTCCGCAATGTCAAAGGTGTCCAAAAAGCCGTTCAGCGCGGCAACGACGTCGCTTTTGGCAAAGTTTTCGGGATACTCGTCGGTCACGCGGAACCAGTCGTCATAGAAAAAGTCGAGATAGGGGCGCACGTCGGTAAAGACGGCAAAGTCTTTGCGCGGTTTCTTGCCGCCCCGTCCGATCGCCAAAATGGAGCGCGCGTAAGTTTTGTCGGCGGCAAGGTGGTCGTAAAGTTCGACGTCATAGTCTTTGGCGAAGTCAAGCACTTCGGCAAGCACGCGGTCGGCGTCCATACGCGAGATGACGTTTTTGGAAACGTCGCGCAGTTTCATCTCGTCAAACAGCGCGCCGGCGGGATTCATTTTCTTATAGGAAAACTTGAAGTCGTCGATGGGGGCGTCGGGGTTGGCGCGGCGCCAGTCCTCGAAATTGGAGTTGAGCACCGTCATCAGATATTCGTACACCGATTGCACGGGAAAGCCCGACGCGCGGTAATAGGTGAGGGCAAGTTCGGGATCTTTGCGTTTGGAGAGTTTGCGTTTGGAGTCGCCGTCCATTTTCATCAACGGTCCGATGTGCAGGTATTTCGGCGGCTTGAAGCCAAGCGAACGGAAAAGTTGCAGATGGAAAGGAAGCGAGGGGAGCCACTCGTCGCCGCGCACCACGTGCGTCGTGCGCATCAGATGGTCGTCCACCGCGTGGGCAAAGTGATAGGTGGGGATCCCGTCGGATTTGAGTAAAACGTGGTCGATATCGTTTTCGGTCAGTTCGAGATGCCCTTTGATGAGATCGTTAAAGGGGATCTTGTGCTCAATGGAGCCGGTGGAGCGGAAACGGAGCACCCACGGGTGTCCCGCGTCAAGTTCCGCGCGGATATCCTCGATCGGTCTGTCGCGCCAGATCGCCCATTTGCCGAAATAGCCGAAATTTGCTTTTTCCGCCGACTGCTGCTCGTGTATGGCGGCAAGTTCTTCCTCGGTGCAAAAGCAGGGGTAAGCCTCACCTTGCAGGACCAGTTGTTTGGCATAAACGTGATAAATATCCACGCGCTGACGTTGGCGGTAGGGACCGTAATCGCCCGCGTCGCCGTCAATGGTCGCGCCCTCGTCAAAAAGAATGTTGTAGTGGCGCAGAGCTTCGATCAGCACACTCACGGCGCCCGGAACCTCGCGTTTCGCGTCTGTATCCTCCACGCGCAGGAAAAGCGGGCCGCCCGATTGGTGGCAAAGGCGCTCGGAAGTCAACCCTTGCACCAGATTGCCCAAATGTACAAATCCCGTGGGGCTTGGCGCCATACGCGAAACGATCGCGCCCTCCGGCAAATTCCGCTCGGGGAAAAGCGCTTCCATATCGTCAGGCGTTTTCGTTACGTTGGGAAAAAGAAGATCGGCAAGCAATTTCGTATCCATATCATACCTCATAGTCGGTGTTTTTTAAGAGCAGATCGAGCGCCTCTCCCATCACGGCGTTTTTTCCATGCCCGGGATAGATCGACAAGGCGCGGTTTTCCTTTGTCAGTTTTTCAAGAGAGGCGCGCATCATCGCGGGATCGCCGGTGACAAGATCGGTGCGCCCGTGGCAATCCGCAAACAGGGTGTCGCCGGTAAAAGCGGCCTTGTCCGTGATGTAGCAGACAGATCCGTGCGTGTGTCCCGGCGTGTGACAAACGCGAAACGACAGATCGCCGAAGGCGATCGTGTCGCCGTCCGAGAGCAAGCGCTCGGCGGGGCGGCGAAGGACCGCGTCGCCGAAAAGGAGCGACGCGTTTTGCGTACCGTCCGAGAGGAGCGGCGCGTCTTTCTCGTGCACGAAGAGCGGCACTCCGAAAGCATCCCGCATTTCGTCGGCGGTGAGAATGTGGTCAAAATGCGCGTGTGTGAGGAAGATCGCTTCCAGTTTTGCCCCGCACGCGTCAAGCGCGTTCTTCACGGTCTCCACGGGTATCGCGCAGTCGATCAAAACGGCTTTCTTGCCTGCGGAAACGAGATGACAGTGGGCGGCAAACCCCCATACGCGCAACGTATTGATTTCCATTTTCTTTTCGACGGCACCTTTCACAAGTATACACGCATACGTCGGCAGTATACCATACGGATCTGTTTGTTTCGCGCTCGACAAAGATCAGCGCGAAAAACGAACCTGCCCACCCGGGTGCGGGGGGCAGGCTCACGATTTTCAGTCAGCCTCTTTTTCAGCCAGTTTGTCCAGTTCTTCCTGCGTGATGAATTCATCGCGCAGAGCCACTTTCCAGTATCCCGCAAGTTTGGTTTTCGCAAAATACCCGCGGCAGTAGAACGAGGAACTTACCCCGCTCAATTTGCTGCTTTTCAGCGATACGTTTTGATTATACACGATCGGAATAACCGGCATATCTTCCATCAGCATCGCTTCCGCTTCGTGGAGCAATTTGGCGCGTTTGGCGGGTTTCACGGTGGCAAACGCTTCTTCGATCTTGGCATCGTAAGCGGCGCTCGTATAGCCCGTTACGTGGGGTGTCATCGCGCCATCGGTATCCTCGGAGGTCACGGTATAATCGAGCGCGTTGCCGGAGAAGGCGGTGGCAAAAGGCGCGAGATATCCGAACGCGTCGGGCGAGGTGGCGACAAGATCCAGCGCAATCACCTCAAAGGCGCCGCTTTGCAACGTTTCGCGGTAAGAAAGATCGTTCTCCCCGGAGACGGCGTTCAATTTTTCCACCGTCACTTTGAAGCCGAGCGCCTTCCAGGCGGTGGCGACCAGTTCCGCGGCGGCGATATGATCTTCGTCATACGCGGCGACCGAAATGGAGAAACTGTAAGCGGAGGGCGTGACGCCGGCGGAGAAAAGGAGCGATTTTGCTTCGTCGACGTTGGCGGTCGCGGCGATATAGGATTCGGCTTTTTTGCGGAATTGTTTGCTCTTATCCGCGCGGTTGCGCACGGTGTAAGGGACAAGACCGTCCGCCGCGCGCGCATAGACCAGCGCCTCGGCAATGGCGTTTCTGTCAACGGCAAGCGAAAGAGCTTTGCGCACGGCGGCGTCCGCAAAGAGCGTCTTGCCGCCGATTTCGGCATTTTCGTTGAGATAATAAACGTGTGTGGAGGGCGCGTCGCTCACCTTCACTTTTTTGAGCAGAGAAGCATAGGCGTCGCTCTTGCGCACGGAAAGCGGAATGTGACCGATATAATAGAGCGCGCCGGCGGCGTCGGTATTGAAGTTTGCCAGCACGTCTTCGGCTTTCGCGGTATAATCCACCACGATGCGGAAGGGTTTGACGGATTTGTCGAGTTTGTCTTTCTGACGGTCGCGGTAATAATACGCGTTGCGTTCCAGGATAAAGCCGTCTTTTTTGTCGTAATCCATCGAGCGCACGAGGAACGGACCGCTGCACACCAGCGAAGTGCGGCTCTTTGCCCAGTTGGGATTGGCGTCGACGATGTCGTCGCGCAAAGGATACAGCGCGGGGCTGCACAGCGTCACAAGGAACGCGTCCACGTCGATATCGCGCTCAAACTCGATTTCAAGCGTCTTGTTGTCGATCACCGAAACGGCAAGATGATCCACGCTCTGCTTGCCCGCCGCAATGTCGCGCGCGTTCTTCACGTCGTAAAGCAGGGCGGTTGCGGGGTGCGAAACGTCCGAGTAAAAGAGGCGGCGGAACGCAAACTGCGCGTGCGTGGCGGTCAGCAGAACGCCGTCGGACCAATAGGTCTCGTTCAGCGTCAGTTGCATCGTGTAGGTCTCTTTTTCCTTGTCTTTGATGTATTTATAACTGTCGACCAGCATTTTTTGGGGCTTTCCGTTTTCGTCGGCGGAAAACAGTCCGTCAAAAAGCAAACTGACGACTTGCAGAGAAGATTCGTTGTCGAAAGCGGCAAGCGGATCGAAATCATAAATCGGCTCGTCCAAATACATACGGATGTAGGCGCCTTTGTCCAGTTCGCCGTGCGAGCAGGCGGTAAGGCAGCAGACCAACATCAAGAGAGCAAGCGACAAGGCAAGGATTCGTTTGAGCATTTTTGTCATTCCTCCTTCAAAAGAGCGATCCCCGGGATCGCGCGTTTGCGCGCGTGCGCCGCGCATACTTCCGAAATATTATAACATACGGCAATTGAAAATTCAAGCGCTCCCCGACATAAAAAAGCAAGGTTTGGACACTTGCACAATATTTTCGGGAAAAAATGGGCACTTTACACATAGAAAAAAAGACTTTGCCGCATACTGTAAAAAAGCAAAGGGAGGACGGGGAGTGATGGACGAGTTTGCAAGGAGCGATCTTGCCGCGGAGTGCGGCGGAACGGAGGACGTCAGCGGTGTTTCGGTGCGGCAAAGCGAAGCGGGCGGGTGCGCGATCTTACAGGTGCAGATCCGCACGCGCGAGGCGGCGGCGCGCATCGGCAAACCGGAGGGACGCTATGTGACGGTGGATTGCGGGGACATACGAAATATGGACGAACTGGAAAACGAGCGCGTGACGCGCACGCTTGCCGTAGAGATCAGGGAGATGGCGCAGCGTATGAGCGGCAAGCGCGTGGGACAGGGCTTTTCGCTTCTTGTCGTGGGGCTCGGCAACGGGGATATCACGCCCGACGCCGTGGGGCCCGAAACCTTGCGCCGCCTTTCGGTCACGCGGCATTTGCACCGCTTGGACAACGCGCTTTTTTCCACCGTTGGGCTCTGCGAGATCTCGGCGCTCGCCCCCGGCGTTTTGGGGCAGACCGGCATTGAGACCGTGGAACTTGTGCGGGGCGCGGTGCGGGCGGCAAAGCCCGATCTTGTCATAGCGGTGGATGCGCTTGCGGCGCGTTCGGTCGCGCGTCTCGCCGCCACCGTGCAGATTTCCGACACCGGCATTTCGCCGGGTTCGGGTATCGGCAACGCGCGGGAGGCGCTTGACCGCGACAGCGTGGGGGTGCCGGTGATGGCGCTCGGCGTGCCGACGGTGGTCGATTCCGCCACGCTCGTCTTTGACGCGCTGCGCAAAGCGGGATACGGCGAGCCCACGGGGGAGATGCGCAACGTGCTTGAAAACGGCAAACGCTTTTTCGTTTCCCCAAAAGAGATCGATCTGCTTGTCTCCTCGGTCGCGGTGCTTCTTGCGGGGGCGCTTGAAAAAGCCTTCACCGTGGACGGCAGCGAACTGTGAAAAAGCGCCGCTCCGAGAAGGAGCGGCGCTTTATACTTTATTTCGGCAGGTGCTTTTTCTCAAGGATCGCATCGTAGGAAAGACCGTATTTTTCCGCGATGTCACGGGCGTAACTCTTGCCGTCCGGCTTTGCGCGGGTGATGACGAAGGAGCGCGTTCCCTCTCCTTTGATCCCCGCCACCAGCGTGTCGATCGGCGCGCCGCCGCAGGGTTTCGTGCGCGCGTTGATCGCGTCCACTTCGGCGGCAAGTTCGTGCAGGTGCGTGGAAAAGAGACAGCGACAACCCACGCGGGAAAGACCGGCAAGCACTTCCGCGGCGATATACGAGGCTTCAAAAGAGCCGGTCGAGGAGAGCGATTCGTCAAGTAGCACAAGGCTTTCTGGCGTCACGGCGTCTAAAATCTCGGTCAGCCGCGCGCATTCTTCACCGAGCCTGCCTTTGTCGATGGTGTCGTCGGCACCGGTCGGGAAGTGCGTGTATATGCCGTCCACGGGGCTGATTTTTGCCGACGCGGCGGGGACGGGAAGACCCAACTGCATCATACATTGCGCAAGTCCCAGGGCACAGGTGATGACGGATTTTCCGCCTCTGTTCGGCCCTGTCAGCACGAAAATGGCGGCGTTTGTGTCAAAGGCGAGATCGTTTTCCACGATGGGATCGTCGATTTTGAGCGCCACAACGGGATTATACAGCCCTTTCGCGGCAAAGGCGCGTTCCGCGGCGGGTGCGATCTCCGGCACGGTGAGCGTGTTGCCGCGCACGCCGAGCGCACGCAGGAGGTTTGTGCCTTTGAGGAGTAGTTCAAACTCCGGCAGGAGATGCAGTAAAAACTCGGTGTTTTCCAGCACGTATAGCTGCATAATGCGCTTCCACGAGCGCAAAGATTGACGGTATACCTCGTTGATGGCGGAATGGAAGGCAAGCGTCAGCGCGGTTTTTTGGTTTTCGTTTTGCTTCTTTCCAAAAGGCGTCAGCCCCGCGATGCAGGTGTAGGCATCGTCCTTGAAATTGAGGCGCAGGATCTTTTGCAGCGTGTCGCCGGAGCGGAAAGATTCAGGGTTGACAGAGAGCACGCCCGCTTCGCGGGGGCGCAGTTGGGCGTCGAGATTGACGCCGATGGTCACGCTTTTGATCTCCCGCACGCGGTTGGTCAGTTCGCCAAGGCGCTCGTTGAGTTCGCGATAGTAATCGCTCTCCACCAGTTCGCGCATATAAGAGGCGAGCGCCGAGAGGGCGTCGCTTTCAAAAGCAAACGGCTTGTCGCAAAGTCCGTGATACAAAACGTCGATGCTTGAAATATACAGTTCGATCTCGGTCATACCCGAGAGATAGTCCGCGGTGTCGCCGCTGTCGCTTTCAAGTCTGCGCAGTTCGAGGATATCGAGGAGCACGGGAATGAGTTTCGCGAAAGTGGCGGAGATCTCCTCGTTTTTCACGAGATCGGCAAACACCGACTGCCGATAACGGATCACACGCGGATCGGCGGTGAAAAAAGAGGACAGATCGGCGTTTTTCAGCGGCAAAATCTCAAAAAGACCGAGTTCTTCGATCGTGAAATCGTCGATATGCGGTCTGTCTTTGCCTTCCTCGTGCGCTCGCTTGGTGTCGGCGTCGGGATAAAGAAGGCTGAAAGAGGCAAAATCGGTTTGCGGCATAGTGCGCTCCTCTCGTTCGAAATTATATACAGTATAGCACATTTCACGCAAAAAATCAAACGCTTTTTGCAAAGCGGCGGCGCTTTGCGGTGAAAACAAGAAAGACCGCCGACGCGGTCTTTCAAATATCGAAAAACTTGACGGGCTTGGCGGCAAGGCCGTCGGGGAACTCCCGTATCTCGGCAAGCGCGAAAAAACTGCCCTTCTCGTCCGCAAGGCGAACGCGTGTGCCGGCAAAGAGAGCGACGCCGATCTTTTTCAGATAGATCTCGCATCCGCTCCGCGCAAGGCGCTCGAAAAAGGCGGGAAGGGGCAGGACGGGGTGCGATACAAAGAGTTCTTCAACAGGCAAAAGGAGCGCGGCGCGCCCGTTTGGATCAAGATTTTCAATTTCTTCAAGCGTGTGTGCGTGGGAGAGCGAAAAACTGCCCGCGGCGGTGCGGCAAAGTGACGCCATCACGCCGCCGCAACCGAGCTTTGCACCGATATCGGCGCAAAGCGTGCGGATGTACGTGCCCGCCGAAACGGTGACGTCCAGCCGATACGTGTCGGCAGACTCGGGCACAATTTCCAGATCATATATCGTGATCTCACGCGGCGTGCGTTCTACGGTTTTGCCCGCGCGCGCCAGATCCACCAACTTTTTGCCGCCTATTTTGAGGGCGCTGTACATCGGCGGCGTTTGCAGCGTCGTTCCGCAAAAGGAGCGCGCCGCTTCGATCACGGCCGCCGCGTCGGGCAATCGGTCGGTCGAGGAAAGAATTTTCCCGGTTATATCTTCGGTGTCGGTGGTAAGCCCCAGTTTCAGCGTGGCGCGGTAAGTCTTTTTTTCTCCCGTTACGTATTCCGCGGCTTTGACAGCGCGTCCGATCAGCAACACGAGCACGCCCGTCGCCATAGGATCGAGCGTTCCCGTGTGGCCGACCTGCCGCGTGCCGAAAAGGCGGCGCGCACGCGCCACCACGTCGTGCGAGGTGTAGCCGGCGGGTTTGTTTACGATCAATATACCCCCGAACGGTGCGAGATTTTTCATCTTCTTTGCCGAATTCAGATAAAGAGATCGGCGTCGGGCAGTTTGGGTACGATATGGACGCCGTTTTCGTCGCGGTAATAGTTCAAATTGCCGTCTTTGGCTTCGATCAATCGGATCTCTTCCGCGCTTTTTCCGAGCGCGATGGCAAGCTGTGGGGTATAGCGGTCTGAAATGCCGAAATCCGCGAGCAAACGAGTCGGGTTAAAACTGCCGAGCATACAACCCGCGAAACCTTTTTCCGCCGCGCCGAGCAAGATAGCTTCCGCCGCGATGCCGATGTCTTTGAGCGCCAGCGCTTCGGGGCTTTTCGCCTCTTTGTCGGTAAACATCAGGATAAAGCCGGTCGGTTTTTGCCCTTCCGGCGGCAGTTTGATGCCGAGAAGCCCCGCAAAACGGCAATTTTCAAGCATCTTGTCGATGTCTGCCGCGTCAGAAAGAACACGGTAACGAACAGGCTGTTTGTTCATACCCGAGGGAGATTTGGCGGCAAGGCGGATCAGTTCTTCCATCGTGGCTTTCGAAATCGGCGTACTTTCGTCGAAAGCGCGCGTGCTTCTGTTTTTCAAAATCAATTCGGAAACCGTCATAAAACCTCCTTAAAACTCCACCGTAACGGCGTGAATGGGAAAACCCTTTTCGGAAAAATTCTTTTCGTATTCGGTCATAATATTGTTTTCGGCAAGGGGGCTGTGGTGCAGATCGCGCGTCAGATCGCGCGTGGCAAGCCCCATTTCGGCAAACTGTTCAAGCGAAAAATCAAAGAGCCCCGCGTTGTCGGTTTTGAAACGCAAAACACCGCCTTTTTTCAATACCGTTTGGTACTTTTCAAGAAAAATGCGGTGTGTCAAACGCCGTTTGGCGTGACCGGATTTCGGCCACGGATCGCTGAAATTCAGGTAGATGCAATCTACACTGTGCGGCGGAAAACACGAGGGGAGCGCGGCGGCGTCGCCGATGATGAAACGCAGATTGTCGGGGCGTCCCTCTTTCGTGCGTTCTGCCTTTTCCAGTGCGAGACACGCAACGTCGGATACCCGTTCGAGAGCAAAGAGATTGATCTCGGGGTGCGCGGCGGCAAGCGCGCAGGCAAAAGAACCTTTGCCGCAGCCGATCTCCACGTGGATCGGGCGCTCCCGGTCAAAGGGAGCGTTGGGGTTTTCAAATAACGTTTCGGGGGATTCGATCAGCAATTCGGCACAGGCGGCAATGCGCTCCGCGCCGTGTTTTTTCTTGCGCGCGCGCATCAGACGTTAAAGCGGAAGACGACCACGTCCCCGTCCTCCATCACATAGTCTTTACCCTCGCTGCGCAGCAGTCCCGCTTCCTTGACGCCGGTCATCGAGCCGATGCGTTTGAGATCCTCAAACGCCACCACTTCGGCGCGGATAAACCCGCGCTCGAAATCGCTGTGGATCTTGCCCGCCGCGCCGGGGGCTTTGGTGCCTTTGACGATCGTCCAGGCGCGTACTTCTTTCGGACCAGCCGTGAGAAAACTGATAAGACCCAGCAGGGAATAACTTGCTTTGATCAAGCGGTCAAGCCCGCTCTCGGCAATGCCGAGGTCGGAGAGAAACACGGCTTTTTCCTCGCCCGAAAGCTCGGCAATTTCCGCTTCGATTTGGGCGCAAACCGGCAAAACGAGCGCGTTTTCCTTTTTTGCGATGGCGCAAAGCGCGGCATAGTGCGGGTTGTCCGTCGGCTCCGTGCCCGCCTCGTCTTCGCTTACGTTTGCCACATAAATGACGGGTTTCATCGTCAGCAGCGGCGTTTCGGCAAGCAGTGCGCGCTCGTCGTCGGAAAGTTTTACGGTGCGCGCCGTTTCGCCCGCTTCCAGCGCGCTTTGCACCTTTTCCAGCGTCGCGAGTTCTCCCGCCAGTGTGCGGTCGCCCTTCATCGCCTTTTTCGTGCGGTCGATGCGGCGTTCCATCAGTTCCATATCGGAGAGGATCAGTTCCATATTGATGGTCTCCACGTCGCGCGCGGGATCGACGGCGCCCTCCACGTGGATGATGTTGTCATCCTTGAAACAGCGCACCACGTGGACGATGGCGTCCACTTCGCGTATGTGCGAAAGAAATTTATTGCCGAGCCCCTCGCCCTTGGAAGCGCCTCGCACAAGCCCCGCGATATCGACAAATTCGATCACGGCGGGCGTGTATTTTTCGGGCTTGTACATATCCGCGAGAAAATCCATACGCGCATCGGGCACGGCGACCACGCCGACGTTCGGCTCAATGGTGCAAAAAGGATAATTGGCGGACTCCGCGCCCGCGTTGGTCAGGGCGTTAAAGAGCGTGCTTTTTCCCACGTTCGGAAGACCTACGATACCGAGTTTCATTGACTTTCTCCTTCAAAAACACCCGTTTGGCGCGGGACGAGATAATACAAAGGTATTATACCGCAAAAGAGATTTTTTGGCAAGACCTTGCAAAATTTTTCGCAAATTTTTTCAAATGATGACAAAATCGTGAACAATTTTTGGCAAAAGGGCTTTTCAAAGCGGGGAAAGTGTGGTATAATAAAGGCATAAACGCTTTGCGCCGCCTATTCGGCGGTACCGCGGAGCCGTTTAAGGTGGTTTTGTTGACCATCAATCGAATTTACTTCCGGAAACGAGTTTGCCCGCCTTGTTTTACGGATTTCGCGCGGGCAGGGGATAAAACATATGATAGGAACAAAAATACTGATCATAGACGACGACGCCCGCATCCGCGAGGTGTTGGCGGCGCACTTGGAACGCGAAGGCTGTGAGGTCACCTCGGCGGAAGACGGGCTTGAGGGGCTTTCGGCATTCCGCACGGTGGCGCCGGACTTGGTACTTCTTGACATTTTGTTGCCCAAAATGGACGGTCAGCGCGTGCTGACCGAGATCCGCAAAGAATCCGACACGCCGATCATTATGATCTCGGCGAAAGATCAGGTTTTCGACAAAGTGCTTTCTCTCGAAATGGGCGCGGACGATTTCGTGGTCAAGCCTTTTGACCTTAAAGAATTGTACGCGCGGGTGAAAGCGGTGCTTCGCCGCTATCGCGCGCAGTGGAAAACCGAAAACAGCGACGTTGTGCGCTATGAGAACTTTGAGATCAGTCAGGAAAAATTCGAACTGAAACTGAACGGCAAAAAAGTGGACATTCCGCGCAAAGAACTGCAACTGCTGTATTGCCTTGCCTCCAACCCCAACCGCGTTTTCAGCCGCGAACAACTGTTGGAACACGTGTGGGATTTCGCGTTTTTGGGCGACTCCCGCACGGTCGACGTACACATCAAGCGGCTCCGTGAGAAACTGACGGGCGTGTCGTCGAAATGGGAACTGAAAACGGTTTGGGGGATCGGCTACAAATTCGTTGTGACCGAGTGATCCCCTTTCCCCACGAAAAAGGAGCGGAAATGGAAGAAGAAAAACGCGAAAACCCGATGCAAAACGAAATCGAAGACGGCGCGGCGGATCCTGCCGCGCCGTGCGCGGCTTTTACGGCGTCGACACCCGAGGAAGAGTGCGTCGAGCCCGAGAGTGACGCGCCTTCCTCCGCCGTCGGGGAGGACGCCGCCGATGCGGAAGAGTCCATCCCCGAAGCCGATCCAAACGAAGCGGGCGAGGACGGAAAAGAATTGTCGCCGGAAGCGGAAGCGCCCGCGACGCCGGTGTGGGATTTCGGAAGCGGCGCGTCACCCGACGCGTGCGCGGCAAAAAAAGAAAGAAACAAAGACGGAACAAAGCGGTTTTACCGCGTTTTCGCCATCGTGGCGGCGCTTTGCTTTGTCGCGCTTGTCGTGACGTTTTTCCTTGGAAATACGGGTTTCAAGATCGTGCGCACCGTAGAAAAGGAGCGCACGGTATTCGTGCACGACCACGACGAGAGCGGCACGCTCCTCTCTGCGCAGGAGGCGGCGGCGCGGGTGCAAAACTTTACGGTCGCCATCTCTGTGAACACCGCGGAGTTTACCGGCGTGGCAAGCGGCATTATTTATACGGAAGACGGCTATATCCTGACCAACCATCACGTAGTGGAGAACGGCGGACCGTTTCAGGTGATGCTGCCGGATGGCGACGTGCTTGACGCGGCGCTCATCGGCAGTAACGAGGCGGCGGACGTGGCGGTGTTGAAAATCAACGCCGCGGGACTAACCCCCGCGATTTTCGGAGATTCCGACAATCTGCTCGCGGGCGACGCGGTGCTGGCGGTCGGTACGCCGGCAAATTTGGATTACGCCGGTGCGGTGGCGTTCGGCAGAATCTCCGCGCCGTTGCACATTATGAAAATCACCGATACGAACGGCACCGTCGTGCGCAAAATGAAGTTGATCCAAACAGACGCGGGCGTCAACAACGGCAACTCGGGCGGCCCGCTTGCCGATTATTACGGTCACGTGATCGGTATGATCAATATGCGGCTCTCCACATACGCGGGCAACACCTTTATCGGCATCAATTTCGCGTTGCCGATCAACGGCGTCAAAACCGTTGCCGACGCCATCATCGCGCACGGCTCTTTTGACGGGGCAAAAAATCCCATCGCGGAAAACGCGTCTATGATCGGTTTTTCGGGATACGCGGTGAGCGCGGGGAAATGGTATCTTTTGGATCCCGAAAGCGGCAAGGTGGAGAGTTCGGATAGTGAACAGAGCGGATATCGCCATGCCGCGCGGGACGGCGTGATGGTGGGCAGCGTGCTCGATACGGGCGGCGCGGCGGGGATCCTTTTGGAAGGTGACCTGATTTTGCGGATCAACGGGCTGACGATGCTGCGCATACAGGACGTGATTGCGGAAGCAAACCGCCATTGGAGCGGCGAGAGCGTGAAAATATTGCTTCTTCGCGGCGGCGCGGAGCTGGAAGCGGAGATCGTCATCGGCGAGAAGAGCGCGTAAAAAAAGACGGCAAAGCCGTCAAAAAAAGAAAAAGGCACAACGTGCCTTTTTCTTTATGCGTTGGCGCTCTTTTTCTTGATCGAACGCAGGCAACGCGAACATACCGCCATCGTGGTGGGCGTGCCATCGATCACCACCCGCACTTTGCGGATGTTGGGTTTCCACGCACGGTTGGTCTTGCGGTGCGAGTGAGAAACGCTCTGTCCGAAGACAACACTCTTGCCGCACACACTGCATTTTGCCATATCTGACACCTCCTGTCGCACCCGAAGGTGCTGATTGCATTTACAGAACGAAGTATATTATACCACGCGGTTTTCCAAAATGCAAGTGCTTTTTGCAAATTTTTCAAAAAAGGTGACGCGGCGGGATCTCGGGAATTGTCGGATCTTCTTTTGTTTCTCCGTCGTCTTTCGCGGACATTTCGGTGTGCGCCCGATTCGGCACGGTGGGATCGGGAATATCCCGGTCGGGCACGAGGGGCGCGTTGTTCTTTTTCTTTTGTTTGTCTGCCATTTTATCCTCCTTGCGGCAAAGCGAAAAACGCCGCAAATTTAATATGGCGCTTTCCGCGCGGAAATATACCGCGCAAAGACAGAGAAGGGCAGAAACACGCGAAATCTATCGAAAAAAATTTTTTAAAAAATAAACCTAAAAAGGTTTACAAAATAAACTTTTAGAGGTATAACACAAAATAGCACAATGAAAGGAGCAAGATGATGGTTACGAGTTTGGGGGAATTTTTAAGAAAACTGCGCATTGATCACGGACAGATATTGAGAGATATGGCTTCTGTGCTGAACGTTTGTCTGCGGTAGAAAACGGGAAGAAAAAATGCCGGGAAAATGGTCTTCAATACTGCAAACTTGCTATAACTTAACGGCAGAGCAAATGCAAAATTTACAAAAAGCGATTTTGGAATCGAGCGATGCCGTAGAAATGAATATCAGATCCGCATCGGCGGAGAATCGCCAACTTGCTGTATCTTTTGCGCGTCAATTTGATTCTTTGGATAAAGAAACGTGTAAAAAAATATTGGACATACTTCTCGTTTTGTCAATACATTTGGCGTAGTTTCATTGAGCCGTTTTATAAAATCAAAAGCAACCGAAGTTTGAAAATCATCAATAAGTTCCCCAAAACCGCTTGCAAATTGGGGAACTTTGTGCTATAATAAAGGCGCTATGTATTTCCCCACAAGGAGGAAACAGGTATGAATTATCAATATATGGAGATTCAGGAGCTTCTGCAACAGCGCGCAGACCTGCAAGCGCGCCTTAATTTGCTCCCTTATGACGGATCGCCGGAGATCAAGGATCGCGGCGAAACCAAGTATTTGTACGTCCGCAAGCGCGTGGCGGGCAAGCTGACCAGCACTTACGTGGATAAATATTCGGATGATCTCTACGCGGCGCTTTTGCGCTATGCAAAAGAAGCGCGGGAGCTGAAAAAAGGAATTCGCCATATTGACAAACGCCTCGCGCAACTCGGCTACGCGACCGAGGAACTCTCCGACAAGGTGATCCTCAATATCGATTTTGCCCGTGTCAATATGAAGGTGAACATTTACGATCAGGCAGTGCTTGAAGGCGTGGCGACAACCTTCCCGCAGACCGAGGATATCATCGAAAACGGGCGCGTGAGCGGCGTCTCGGCAAATGACGTGCAAAAGATACTCAATCTCAAACACGCGTGGGAATTTGTGATGGATCGGGACGTGATCGCCACAAAAACCGATTATTATATTCTTTGCCATATCGCAAAACTCGTCAACGAGGGGTTTTACGCGGAAGGCGGCAGAATCCGCGGCGTGCCGGTCACCATCGGCGGAACGTCGTATATCCCACCGTTGCCGATCGAGCTTGACGTCAAAGAGCGGATCGCGGCGATCGTCGCGGGCGAAGCGGAGCCCATCGAAAAGGCGATCCGATTGTGCCTTTACTGTATGAAGACGCAGATTTTCAACGACGGAAACAAACGCGCGGCGGTGATCTTCGCCAACCACTATCTCATCGGTCAGGCGGCAGGCCTCTTGGTGATCCCCGAAAAGAACGTGCCGGAGTTCAAGCGCCTGCTCGTTCGCTATTACGAGGATAAAGACAACGGCGAGATCGTCGAGTTTATGAAAGACAAATGCTGGCGGGAGATATGAATTGGAGGAAAGACAATGGTTGAAAAGGTAACCGCAAACATCGGATTTGAAAAGCAGATTTGGGATGCAGCGTGCGCGCTTCGCGGCAGCATGGACGCATCGGAATACAAGCACGTCATTCTCGGGCTTATTTTTCTGAAATACATCTCCGATCGTTTCGAAGACAAATATAAAGAATTGAAAGAAGAAGGTGACGGCTTCGAGGAAGACGTGGATGAGTACACGTCCGAGGGCATCTTCTTTGTTCCCGTCGGCGCCCGTTGGAGCGAGATCGCGTCAAAGGCACATACGCCCGAAATCGGCGTGGTGATAGACGATGCCATGCGTGCGATCGAGAAGGAAAACAAGCGGCTGAAAGATATCCTGCCGAAGAACTTTGCTCGACCGGAACTGGACAAGCAGCGCCTCGGCGACGTCGTCGATCTGTTCACCAATATCAATATGGTGGATAAAGGCGACGAGCGCGATTTGCTCGGTCGTACTTACGAATACTGCCTCTCGCAGTTCGCAGCACAAGAAGGCAAGAATGCGGGCGAATTCTACACTCCGTCCTGTGTAGTAAGAACACTGGTTGAAGTGCTGCAGCCCTATCACGGGCGCGTATATGACCCCTGCTGCGGTTCCGGCGGGATGTTCGTGCAATCCGCCCAGTTTGTCGAAAAGCACAGCGGCAATATCAACGACATTTCCGTTTACGGTCAGGAATTCAACCCCACCACTTGGAAAATGGCACAGATGAACCTTGCTATTCGCGGGATCGACGCTGATCTCGGCAAATTCAATGCGGATACGTACATTAACGACGTTCATCCGACGATGCGAGCCGATTTCGTTATGGCGAATCCGCCTTTCAACGACGACCATTTCAAACGCGAAGATCTGAAAGACGATCCCCGCTTCTGCTATGGATTGCCCACAGCACAAAACGCAAACTATATCTGGATCCAGCACATGATCTTTCATCTGGCGCCCGGAGGCAGAATCGGACTGGTGTTGGCGAACGGCTCGCTTTCCTCGCAGTCGGGCGGTGAAGGCGAAATCCGGAAGAACATCATCAACGCGGATCTCGTCGAATGCATCGTGGCAATGCCGACGCAGCTCTTCTATTCCACGCAAATCCCGGTGTCGCTGTGGTTCCTTTCCAAGAACAAAAAGCAGAAGAATAAAACGCTGTTCATTGACGCCCGCAAAATGGGTACGATGGTCACGCGCAAACTCCGCGAATTGACAACGGAGGATATTGCACGGATCGCAAGCACCTACAACGCCTACGTTGACGGCACGCTGGAGGATGAAAAAGGATACTGTGCGGTAGCTACCACGGAAGATATTGCAAAGCAGGATTATATTCTTACTCCCGGACGCTATGTCGGCATTGAAGAACAGGAGGAAGATAGCGAGCCGTTCGAAGAAAAAATGGAACGGCTGACAAAGGAGCTTTCCGGTTTATTTGCAAAGTCGCATGAATTGGAAGATGAGATCAGAAAAAAGCTGGGGGCTATTGGATATGAAATCTAACAAAAGCAAAGGAAAAAACAAAATGGAAGACAATGTCAATTTTTATGATGTATTTGTTCCTGGTGGATTTCCAACATATACATATATTTCAAGAGATTCTCGACAATTACAAAAAAAGGTTTCAACTGCAAGCGAGAATCTAACAAAATTAATGGTAATAACAGGATCAACAAAATCCGGGAAAACTGTTCTTGTAAATAAAGTTTATCCGCAAGGCGAAAATGTTTGGATTGATGGTGGAACTGTATCCACAGAAGAAATGTTTTGGGAAACGGTTGTTGAAAGATTAGATGGTTATACAGAAAGCAATCTCGGTTATTCTGAAAATACGCAAATGTCTATGGCGTTTTCATCGTCGATTTCTGGCGGTATTCGTGTTTTAAATCTTGGAGGTGAACTTGAATCGTCCGGCAGTTCAAACAACGAATCTTCCTGTACTCGTGCAAGACGAATTTCCAATAAAGTGAAAGCAATTGAAATACTGAACAAAGAGAAAAAAGCATTGGTGATAGATGATTTTCATTACATCAGCAAGGCTATACAGAAGAATATTGTTCGCGCTTTGAAAGCTCCTATTATGAACGGTGTGCCTGTAATATGTATTGCAATCCCAAGTCGAAAATATGATGCTGTCAATGTTGAAAGAGAGATGACTGGACGCATTGAAGAAGTTTCTATGCCTGAATGGTCGTTTGATGAATTAAAATCAATAGCTTGCCAAGGGTTTGAAACACTAAATGCAGAAATTCCAGAAAGCATAGTCGATAAATTTGCAGAAGAAGCGCAAGGAAGTCCCTTTTTAATGCAAGAATTTTGTAAAAGCTTTTGTAAAAAGAATTCCATTGAACAGAAAAGTGCGAAAAAAGTGGTTGTTGCCGAACAATCTTTAGATTCAATTTTTGAGGAGATCGCAGATAATAGTGGGCGCCCAATGTTCAAAAAGCTTGAGAACGGTCCTCGTTCTAGAACAGATAGAAAAGAGCGAACACTAAAGGGTGGAACAAAAACAGATATTTACGGTCTTGTCTTGGCAGCATTAAAAGAAATGAGAGCAACTGGCACCATAAAATACGATCAATTAAGGACGGCAATAAAAAACATATCTGCAGATGAACCGCCACAACGAGGTGAAGTTTCTAGAATACTGGAAAAGATCGCTGAAATATCGTATTCTGATTCTTCATCAACGCCAGTTATCGACTGGCAAAAAGAAGACGATATGTTAACCATTACAGACCCTTTCTTCGCTTTTTTCTTGCGCTGGACCAAATCTTAATATCGACGAAGGTAAAGCGAAGCAATGTAAAGCTGACTCACAGGAAGTTCATATGTTAGAACGGGAGTGATAATATGACAATGGTGCGATTGGGAGATATCTGTGAACTTAGATATGGTAAAGCATTAACCTCTACCAATAGGGTTCAGGGTAACGTCCCTGTTTACAGTTCCGCAGGTATCACCGGATGGCATAGCGCTCCTTTGGTTGGAAGCAGAGGAATAATCATCGGGAGAAAAGGTACCGTTGGAAAAGTGTATCGTTCAGACGGTCCCTTCTATTGTATCGATACTGCATATTATATTCTTCCGAATGATAGTATCTACGATTTCGATTATCTGTATTATGCACTACAGACACTTGGGCTTGAGAGCCTAAATGAAGATAGTGCGGTGCCTGGATTAAACCGGGACACTGCATATTCTCAACAATTGTATTTGCCATCGCTTAATACGCAAAAGCAGGTAGCTACAATATTGGTCGCTTTAGATAAAAAGATTGCAAACAATAAGCAGGTAAACGATAATTTAGAGCAGCAAGCATCAGCGCTAATTGAGGATTACTGTGCATCGACAGAGTCGACAGTAGAATTGGGACAAATTCTCGCTTTTGAGAACGGATTTGCCTTTCAAAGCAGTACTTATTTGCCCGCTGGCAGCTTTAGAATCATCACCATAAAGAACGTTCAGGATGGAAGAATCGATTCTCAAGGTGCTGCGTTTATCGAGCAGATACCGGATCGTATGAAGCCGGGTTGTGTGCTATCAATCGGAGACGTTTTGTTATCTCTCACCGGCAACGTGGGACGCGTTGGCATAGTTTGTGAAGAAAAATTATTACTGAACCAGCGCGTCGCAAAATTTATTTCTAAAGATCCGAATATTTTACCTTGGCTCTATTACTATTTAAGATTGCCATCCAGCAAAGTTACACTTGAGAGTATCGCTAAAGGCACAGCGCAGCAAAACTTAAGTCCTGTTGAAACACTGAAACTTCAAGTGCCGTTCGAATCATCCACAGCCCTTGATCTCTCAAAAACCCTGCAACCCATGTTTAATAAAGAAATTGCCGGATCCATGGAGTCAATACGTCTCGCGGCTATTCGTGATGCACTATTGCCAAAGCTCATGTCTGGTGAACTGGACGTATCCGACGTTGAGCTTTAAGCCGCTAAATTATCGTTTATAAAAAGGAGTCATTATGACGGAATTGTTTGCTCTCGATATCGTAGATTGTTCTCTTTCGGGTAAGAATAAAATTATCGGTAAACTTGTTGTCGATAAACATGAATCGGAAAGGTCACAGAATTTGCATTGGTCAAACTTAAACGATATTATTCAAAATCATTTGTCCTTTTTTCAAGAAAAAGAAAACGCTTTGCTTTTAGCATCAAACGAACGAATTAAGACTTGTGAGGAATATTTGATCAATCACATGGATATTTCGAAGGATGAAAAGTATGGCGAAATCGAATGCATAGCATTTTTTACCATGCTGGTTATGTTGTATGATTGTTTAAAGCAAATTTTTCAGAAAGAACAAAATGCTGTAAACACCTCTCAAAGCTTGTCATTTCAGTGCTTTAAGAGTTTTTCCGATAATATTCAGAAAGTTTTCAGAGACGAAATCAATGTGCCTATAAATACACCGCCAAATGATTCGGAAATAATTGAATTCTTGCGTTCAATATTGTTTGTCCATCCGATTGATACGAATCGTGCCGGATTTCTGAGAAAAGCTAATAAAGAAAAAAAGACATTTTATTGTCCATGGGCGTATCTTTACGGGAAAAATATAAATATTAACTTGTTCTTTGATGATTCTAGGGCAATCTTGAAATTGCCATTAGAAGAATTACAGAATTATACTAATAGCCTCATTGCAAAGATTGATGATCTGGTATTTCTTGCCAAAAAGAAAATTGAAACGATTGGACGCCGTCCATTGAAAGCGAGTGACAAGACACTGTCAACAATTATGGAGGAGTAAAGTGTTTTTTACCGAAGATACATACGAACAAGCGGTTATATCGCTATTCGAGGGAATGGGATATGAGCATATCTACGCCCCGGACATGGAGCGTGATTACTCGCGCCCGCTGATGGATTCCGTGCTGCAGGATTGCCTTGTTCGCATCAATAAAGGATTGCCGCTTGAGGCAATCCATGAAGCGATCCAAAAGCTGAATTCTTTTGACAGCGGCACCCTTGTTCAGAAAAACCGTATTTTTACCGGATACCTCCAAAACGGCGTTGAGGTTAAGTATTTCTACAAGGGTGAAGAGCGCTCCTCCATCGTTTATTTGCTCGACTACCAGAAACCGGAGAACAACACGTTTTACGTGGTCAACCAGTTCACATATATAGAAAACGGAAATAACAGACGCCCGGACATCGTCTTGTTCATCAATGGCATGCCGCTTGTGCTGATGGAGCTGAAAAGTCCGTCGAAGGATGAGGTCGGCGCGGAAAATGCATACAACCAAATCCGCAACTATATGCAAGACATTCCGTCAATTTTTTATTACAACGCCATCTGCGTGATCAGCGACCTTTCCACTAACAAAGCAGGCACGATCACATCAGGCTTGGATCGCTTCATGGAGTGGAAAACGAAGGACGGGAGCTACGAGAATACCGCATACGCGCAGTTCGACACGTTCTATGAGGGATTGTTCCCGAAAGAACGACTGCTCGATATATTCAAGAATTTCATTTGCTTTTCAAACGAAGTAAAGAGCCCGGCAAAGATACTCGCCGGATATCATCAGTATTTTGCTGTACGGAAAGCGGTAGAAAAAGCAAAGATCGCCACCAATTCAGACGGAAAAGGCGGCGTGTTCTGGCATACGCAAGGCAGCGGAAAATCGCTGTCGATGGTGTTCTATGCTCACCTGCTGCAGGAGACGCTCGACAGCCCGACCATCGTTGTGATGACGGATCGAATCGATCTTGACGATCAGCTTTACGCGCAGTTTTCGAAGTGTGCCGAGTTCCTGCGCCAGACGCCCGTTCAGGCGGAAAGCAAAGAGCACCTGAAATCCCTGCTGGAAGGCAGAAAAGCAAACGGCATCATCTTCACAACCATGTTCAAATTCGAGCGCGGCGAAACGACTCTCTCGGATCGACACAACATCGTCGTAATGGCGGACGAAGCGCATCGCGGACAATATGGTTTCGATGAAAAGGTCGTCTTCGGCGAGAACGCGGAAGGCGAAAAAGAAGCGCATATCACGATCGGCACCGCCCGTGTGATCCGTGACGCCCTGCCGAATGCAACGTTCATCGGGTTTACCGGAACGCCTATCGCCATAAAGGATCGCAACACCCGCGAGGTGTTCGGCGATTATATCGACGTGTACGATATGACACAGGCGGTGCTCGACGGCGCAACCCGCCCGGTCTATTACGAGAGCCGCGTCATCCATCTGAAGCTGGACGAAAACACGCTGAAACTGATCGACGCAACCTACGACCTGCTGGAGCAAGAAGCGGATTCGGTTACCATCGAAAAGAGTAAAAAGATGCTCGGTCAGATGGAAAGCGTGCTCGGCGCAGATTCAACGATCGAATCGCTGTGTTCCGATATTATTGATCACTACGAAAACAACAGAGCAAACCTGCTGACCGGCAAGGCGATGATCGTCGCATATTCCCGCCCGATCGCCATGAAGATTTACCGGAAAATACTTGAGATGCGCCCCACGTGGAAAGAAAAAGTCGGTGTCGTGATGACCAGCGGGAACAACGACCCGGAAGACTGGAAAGAGATCATCGGTACCAAGGCGCACAAAGAAGAATTGGCTCGGAAGTTCAAAGACAACTTTGATCCGATGAAGATCGCCATTGTCGTTGATATGTGGCTGACCGGATTTGACGTCCCGTCGTTGGCGACAATGTACGTTTACAAGCCGATGCACGGATACAACCTGATGCAGGCAGTCGCCCGCGTCAACCGCGTATTCAAGGATAAAGAGGGCGGCTTGATCGTTGACTACGTCGGTATTGCGTCTGCGCTGAAAGAGGCGATGAAAGAATACTCTTCGCGTGACCGCCAGCGTTACGGCGATATGGATATTGCCAAGACAGCATATCCGAGGTTCGTCGAAAAACTGCAGGTCTGCAAGGATCTGATGTACAGCTTCGATTTCAGTGGCTTTATGAATGGAACGCCTCTCGAAATGGCAAAATCCATTTCCAGCGGCGCGAACTTTGTGCTGGATGCCAAGAGACCGCAGTTAAAAGAGCAATTTTTGAAAGAGGCGCTGTTGTTGAAGCAAGCGCATTCGCTCTGTTCAAGTATGACGACCGAAGTGCAGCGGCATGAAGCGGCATTCTTCGAATCCGTCCGCTCAACTGTCGTAAAGATTACCACCGGTGGAACCGGCGGGAAGCCGTTGTCTCTGAAAGAAATAAACGCCCAGATCAACGAACTGCTGAAAGCAAGCATTCAGAGCGAAGGCGTAATCAATCTGTTCGACAGTCAGGATGTCGGCGAAAGATTCTCGCTGTTTGACCCGAACGTTCTTGAAGAAATCGCAAAAATGAAAGAAAAGAACATCGTGGTTGAAATCTTGAGAAAACTCATGGCGGAACAGATTGCCATATACCGTCGTACCAACGTTGTGCAGGCAACGATCTTTTCCGAGAAAATCGCACAGCTGATGAATACATATTACAATGGGCTTATCACCAACGAAGAAGTGATTAAAGAGCTGTTGCAAACTGCGGCAGAAATCAAGGCGTTGAAGGACGAGGGACAGGCACTTGGTCTGTCGGAAGAAGAAAAAGCGTTTTATGATGCCTTGACAAAGCCGGAAGCGATCAAGAATTTCTATTCCAACGAACAGCTTGTTGAAATGACTCGCGAGCTCACGGAAATGTTGCGGAAAAACCGTACGATCGACTGGCAGAAAAAAGAGACTGCCCGTGCCGGTATGCGCAAGATGGTGAAACGGTTGCTGAAGAAATACAAGTATCCACCGGAGCAATACGCAGACGCCATCGAAACCGTCATGAGCCAGTGCGAAATGTGGACGGATAACTAAATAGCATATCATTTGAATCCCGCAGGGCAAAACCTGCGGGATTTCTGCGTTTTTCGACAGCGTTTTGCGGGCATTTGTAAATCTTTCGGCAAGATCATTGACAGCAAAGCGGTGGCTCCGTATAATAAAAACAGACCGGAAACCATAACGGAATCCGGTCAATGGCACCCCCAGCGGGAATCGAACCCACAACTAATCCTTAGGAGGGATTTGTTATATCCATTTAACTATGAGGGCGTGCGGCATTGCCGCCGAACTATTGTAGCATAGTTTTCCGAAAAACGCAAGTATTTTTTGAAAGGAGCGGACGCGATGCGCAAAACGCTGAAATGGGCGCTGCTGTTGCTTACCGTGGCGTGGTGTTTCTTCATTTGGCATTTTTCACTTGCCGACGCCGACGTGTCAAGCGTATCCAGCGGGCGGGTGACCGATACGCTGAACGCGGCGCTGGAAAGTCTGCGTGCAAGTTACCGCCTGCCGCACGATTTCGTGCGGAAAGCCGCGCATTTTACCGAATTTCTCGTGCTCGGCGTTTTGCTTTCCGTTACGCTGATCGCTTTTCGCGCGAAAAGCATCTCTTTCGTGGCGCTTCCGAGTGTTTTCGCGGTCGCCGCTATCGACGAGTTTTTGCAGATCTTTTCCCCCGGGCGCGCGGCGGCGTTTCCCGACGTATTGCTCGACACGGCGGGCGGCGTTTGCGGTATGCTGATCGTGATCGGGTTTGCGGCTTTGTTCCAAAGGAGGGGCGAAACGCGAAAAAGTGAAAATCCCGAAAAAAACTCTTGACAAAAAAGAAATAAGTATGCTATAATGATATGCCGCTTGAAAAAGGCTCCCGAAGTATGCCTTGCGCATCGCCTGAAATCAGCGAGTCTATAAGAAAGAGAGGTGCTTTTCGTGTACGCGATTATCGAAACCGGCGGAAAGCAGTACAAGGTCAACGAAGGTGACGTCATTTTCGTTGAAAAACTCGGCGCGGCCGAGGGTGAAACGGTCGAATTTACCGCTGTCAAAGCCCTGTCGAAAGACGGTGCGCTGCAAGTGGGCACGCCCGACGTTGCCGGCGCAAAAGTGACGGCTACGGTGCTCAAAGAAGGCAAAGCGAAAAAGATCGTTGTTTTCAAGTACAAAGCCAAGAAAAACGAAAAGAAAAAGATGGGACACAGACAGCCCTACACTAAGGTGCAGATCAAAACCATCGAGGGTTGATGGTCGATGACAACCATAACCTTTTTCCGCCAAGACGGTATCTTCTACGGGTTTGAAGAAAAAGGCCACGTCGGTTTCGGCGAGGCGGGGAGCGATCCCTTCTGCGCGATGCTTTCTTCACTCACGATGTATATCGTCGACGCCATCGAAGACGTGTACCACGGAAAAGCCGACTACGAAGTAGACGAGGCGGCGACCGCGATCCGCGTCCGTTCCCCTTCCGCTCTGCCCGCGTTTGAAAGTGACGAGCGCGTGCGCTTTGCGGTCTCCGGATTGTTCCTCACCTATTATACGATGCTTGAAGATATGTTGCTTCACGACGATTTGTATGAATATACGGGCGAGGGCGGTTTCAAGGTCCGGGTGGAAGATCGGGAATATCTGTAAGCCGCGCGAACGCGGCGAAAAATACGATAAGGAGAAAAGCGAAATGTTTAGAATCAGTTTGCAGTTTTTCGCCCACAAAAAGGGCGTTGGTTCTACCAAAAACGGACGCGACAGCGAGTCGAAACGCCTCGGCGTGAAAGCCGCTGACGGTCAGACCGTTACGGCGGGCAGCATCATCGTGCGTCAGCGCGGCACTGCCATTCACCCCGGCAACAACGTCGGCATCGGAAAAGATCACACGCTCTTCGCACTGGTCGAGGGCAGAGTCCATTTCGAGCAAAAGACGAAAGATAAGAAACAGGTCAGCGTTATCGCCGACTGACAAAAAGGCACGCACCGGACCGGCGCGTGCCTTTTTCAAACACCGTATCCCGCCGAACGACGATCAAAGCGAAAGGAAAAGCGATGTATCAGATCATAAAGAAGCATCCGGAATTGCGCCCGTTTGAAAACGACATACGGCAACGCAAGGAAAATTATCGGAACAAGCGCCGGCAAATACTCGGCGGGAAGATCTCGCTTGAAAAATTTGCCAACGCGCATCGGTTTTACGGGTTTCACAGGGTAAAGGAAGGTTGGGTATACCGCGAATGGGCGCCCGGAGCGGATCGGGTGTATCTGACGGGAGATTTCAACGACTGGCATTGGACCGACACGCCGCTTGCGCGTGCCGACGGCGGCAACTGGGAAGTCTTTTTGCCCGGCGACACGTTGCACCACGGCAGCCGCGTGCTGACGATCGTGCAAAACGGAGAACGCCTCACACAGCACGTGCCGCTTTACGCGCGCCGCGTGACGCAGGATCCCACCACGATGAGTTGGTGCTGCGAAGTTTGGGACGACGAAGCGTTCCCGTGGACCGACAAAGGCTTTTACAGCGACGAGCCGCCGCTCATTTACGAAGCGCATATCGGCATGTCCGCCGAGGACTATCGCATTTCGACCTACCGCGAGTTTGCGGACAACGTTCTGCCGCATATTCAGCGCGCGGGGTATAACACCGTGCAACTGATGGCGGTGATGGAGCACCCTTTTTACGGTTCTTTCGGCTATCAGGTCAGCAGTTTTTACGCGGCTTCCAGCCGTTTCGGTTATCCCGCGGAGCTCAAATATCTCGTCAACAAAGCGCACGGAATGGGATTGCGCGTATTGCTTGACGTCGTCCATTCGCACGCCGTGGGCAACACGCTGGAAGGCATTTATCTTTTTGACGGCACCGATTATCAGTTTTTCCATCGGGGCGAAAAGGGAGATCATCCCGCGTGGGGCACAAAACTTTTCAATTACGATAAACCGGAAGTCTTGCATTTTCTGCTCAGCAATTTGAAGTTTTGGATGGAAGAATACCATTTCGACGGGTTTCGCTTTGACGGCGTGACCTCGATGCTCTATCACGACCACGGGCTTGGCGCGAGTTTTTCGGATATGTCGATGTATTTTTCGATGAACACCGACACCGAGGCAGTCACTTATTTGCAACTTGCCAACGCGCTCGTTCACCGTTTGAACCCCCACGCGCTGACAATCGCGGAGGATATGAGCGGTATGCCCGGTATGTGCGAGCCGATCCGCATCGGCGGCATCGGATTTGATTGCCGTCTCGGTATGGGCTTGCCCGATCTGTGGATCAAACTCATCAAAGAGCGGCGTGATGAAGACTGGGAGCTCGGTGCGATCTGGTACGAACTGACCAACCGCAACGCGCCGACCGTCGCTTACGCGGAGAGCCACGATCAGGCGCTTGTCGGCGACAAGACCATCATTTTCCGTTTGGCGGACGCGGCAATGTACGACCAGATGCGCAAAGACTGCCACTCTCCCGTCATCGACCGCGCGACGGCGCTCCATAAAATGATCCGATTGCTCACGATGAGCGCGGGCGGCACCGGATATTTGAATTTTATGGGCAATGAGTTCGGACATCCCGAATGGATCGATTTTCCGCGCCCCGGAAACGGCAACAGTTTTCACTATTGCCGCAGGCAGTGGAGTTTATTGCACAATCCCGACCTCAAATACGAGTTGCTCTTCAACTTTGACGAGGATATGATCCATACGGCGGAAAGATATCGGATATTCGATCAAACCTATCCGGAACTGAAACTGATCCACGAAGCGGATAAAGTGTTGGCTTTCGAGAGGGGCGGACTTGTCTTCGTGTTCAATTTTTCGCCGACGAACGGGTACACGGATTATGCGATCCCCGTCAGCCGCGGAGAAGACTATATCGTGCTTTTCACCGGCGACGACGGCAGATACGGCGGATTTGACAGGATCGCGCACGGCGCGCACAGCGCGTTTTTGCCGGGCAGTATCGGAAATTATATTCGGCTTTATTTGCCCGCGCGCACCTGTATGGTGCTTTGCCCGAAAAGCATGGAAAAATAATCTTTTGACGCAATTTCATAAACAGACAAAAAGTAGCTTTTTGTCTGTTTTTTTTCGCGAAAAATTGTGTTACAATGATTTTGTTAGAGTTTTATTTCAAAAAAGGAGACGCTTTTATGAAAACTTACATTCTCTACAATTCCAAAGCGGGAAACGGCGACGCGGAAAAAGCGAGAAAAGATCTGGCGGCAACGTGCACGGGGGAAGTCTTTGAAGAAGATATCACGAAAACCGACGCGGCGGCGTTGGTCGCTTCGCTTTCGGCGGAGGATACCGTCATCATTTGCGGCGGCGACGGAACGCTCAATCATTTTGCCAACGACGTGTACGGTATGGAGATCGCGCCGGAGGTGCTGTATTTGTCGCTCGGAACCGGCAACGACTTCCGCAACGACGTCGGCGCCAAGGCGGGCGAACCCATTTCCGTCAAAAAATATCTTGCGGATCTTCCCGTGGTGGAAGTGCGGGATAAAAAGTGCCGTTTCATCAACGGCATCGGTTACGGCATCGACGGTTATTGCTGCGAGATGGGGGACAAGGCAAAAGCCGAACACCCCGATAAGCCCGTCAATTATACCGCCATCGCCATCAAAGGTTTGCTTTTCCACTACAAGCCCGCCAACGCGACCGTGACGGTGGACGGGAAGAAGTATACGTATAAAAAAGCGTGGATCGCCGCGACGATGAAAGGGCGTTTTTACGGCGGCGGTATGAAAGTGGCGCCGGCGCAGGATCGCCTTGCGGAAGACGGCAACGTGACGCTGGTCATTATGTACGGTAAAGGAAAACTGAAAACCCTGATGGTGTTCCCCAGCATTTTCAAGGGCGAACATATCAATCATACCGAAATGGTCGCCGTACATACGGGCAAGGAGATCACGGTGGCGTTCGATCGCCCCTCCGCGTTGCAAATCGACGGAGAGACCGTGCTCAACGTCAGCGAATATCGCGTTACGGCGGGCGCGGCGGTCCTGGCAAAAGTTTGATTGGAAAAGAGCCAAAACGCATACCGTTTTGGCTCTTTTTGTCGGCAAAAATATCAAAATGAACGGCGCGGGCGGGGAAGAATCGGCAACCGCGCCGCACCGCTTTTGCGCTGTCCTCTTTTGCCTTGCAAAACGCACAAGGCGCGCGGAGCGGAAAAAGTGCAAAAAAATGCGCCGAGCCCCTTGACAAACGCCGGCAAATTTGCTATTATAAGGGAGTCGGCACGGAGAGATGGCTGAGCTGGTCTAAGGCGCACGACTGGAAATCGTGTGATGGCTAATACCCATCCGAGAGTTCGAATCTCTCTCTCTCCGCCACCCTAAAAGCACCTTTTTCAAGGTGCTTTTTTGTTATGTCAAGACAGCAATGCGGCAGTGCCGCGTTGTGGAGGAAACGTCTCGCTTGACAAACACGCGCGTTGTATTCTATAATGGCGATGAGAACGGATTTTATAAGAAGAGGTCGCGAAGATGTCAAACGGTTTTTGCGAAAAATTTTTGAAAACGCAGATCGCCGGACTTACGGGACACATAGCGCAAGCGGGCTTTCCCTTTGACCGCGTGGAGTGGGGACAACCCGATTATACGACGGGCAATACCGGGTATCTCGATCAGATCGAAAAGTGCGTTTTTAACGCGGGACTCGGCGCGGTGACCGAAGATTTTAGGGCATTGCAATATTTTTCCTGTGTCAATCAAACGATCGCGGACAAAACTTCCAACCATTGCGACTATCAAAAAGGAAAAAAATGGATGAGTTACAGACCAAACCCCGGCACGGAGTGTTGCCCCGGCAACGTCAACCGCTTTATGCCGAATTATGTTTTCAACGCGTGGAAAGAAGCGGGCAGGCACATATATCTGAAACTGTATGCGGCAAGCACGTTTGTGTCGGACGGCGTAACAATCGAGGAGAAGACGGATTATCCTTTCGGGGACGACGTGACCTTACACATTCGTGCCGATCGACAGTTTGCGTTGCATTTTCGGTTGCCGCGGCACTGCCTGCGATATGCGATCACAAAAAACGGAAAAACGTTGCCCGTATCGGTGGAAAACGGTTTTGCCGTGTGCCGTGTAGAAGGAGATTGCACGTTGAAGATCGCGTTCTCTTTTTCGGTTGAAAAACACATAGAGAAAAACTTTGTGTGGTTTTGGGTGATTTTACATTTACGCCGAAACTGCCCGAAAAGGCGACGGCGGGAGCGAAAAAAAACGCTCAAACTGACGCCCTACGGATTTTCGGAACTGCGCGTCACGGCACTCCCGAAGATCGTCGGAGAAGAGACCGAACGATTTGTTGGACGCACAAACAAGTTTTGAAAAATAAACCTTTTTGATCGTTTTTCGTGTTGCCCCACGCGCGTATATGCGCTATAATAAAAACAATCGGAAGTTTTGAAATCGAAAGGATGCAGGCTATGAGTGAATATTTGCGGAAAATCACCGATATTTTGGAGAGAATCGAGAAAGAAGAACACGAAGCGATGGATCGTGCCGCCGAACTTGTCGCCGACACGATCGAACGGGACGGGCTGATCTTCGTTTTCGGTTGCGGGCATTCGCACTTGCCCGCGCTGGACGCTTTTTATCGCGCGGGCGGCCTTGCCAACGTGTCGCCGGTCCTTGACGCGGACCTGATGCTGTATAACGGCGCGGCAAAGTCGAGCCGAATGGAGAAAATGAGCGGACTTGTGCCCGAAATTCTACGGCGCTACACGCCCACGCAAAAGGATATGCTTTTCGTCATTTCGGCGTCGGGGAAAAACGCCGTGCCGGTGGAAATGGCGCTGGAAGCAAAGAAATATCGCCTCTCCACGGTCGGCATTTCCTCACGTGCGTACGTCACGCACGGCGCGCGGCTGCAAGACGTCACGGACATTCCGATTGATTGTAAAGTGCCCTATGGCGACGCCTGTATCGACGTCGGCGGCAGTAAAATGGGCGGACTTTCGACGTACGCGGCGTGTTTTATCCTGAACAGTTGCCTCATCGAGGGGGCGCGGCGCGCGATGGAGCGCGGCGTTACGCCGCCGGTGTATGCGAGCGGCAATATCGAAGGCGGTATGCAGCGCAACGTGACGTTTGAAGACTTGTATCTCGGAAGGGTGAAAAATCTATGACAAAGATCGCAGTGATCGGTATCGTGGGCGAATCGGTTTTTTTGAAGGTCGATGATTTCGGAAAGATCGGAGAAACGATCGTGGCGCACGATCTGCACAGAGAACTCGGCGGCAAAGGTTTCAATCAGGCGCTTGCGGCGGCGAGATGCGGCGCCGAGGTGTCATTTCTCGCGGCGGTGAACGAAAAAGACGCGGAACCGTATGCGAAAATTGCCGATAAGTGCGGCATTTACGCACATTTTGCGGGCAAGAAAGAGAAAAGCCCCTATGCCGTGATCTCTACCGACAAAAGCGGCGACAATAAGGTGTGCGTATACCACGGTGCTGTTCTGGAAACGGCGGACGTAGACGCTTTCGCCGCAAAAATCGCGGGATCTGACGGATTGTTGCTCAATAACGAAGTCCCCGCCGCCGTCAACGAGAGGGCGGCAGAGATCGCGCGGCAGTACGGCGTGCGCATCATCTTAAATCCCGCTCCCGCGCGCACACTGGACGCGGCGTTCCTTGACAAGATTGATCTGTTTACCCCCAACGAGCACGAAACGGCGGGGCTTGAAGCCTATGATAACGTGGTGGTGACGCTGGGCAAGCGCGGGTGTCTTATTAAGAAAACCGGCGAGACGATCCCCGCGCGCAAAGTGGAAAAGGTCGTGGACACGACCGGTGCGGGCGACGTTTTCAGCGGCGTGCTTGCGGCGTGTTATTTTGGCGGTGCGGATCTCGGCACCGCCTGCCGTAGGGCGAGCGTTGCCTCGGCGATCAAGGTGAGCAGAAAATACATTTTGGACAGCGTTCCCACCAAGAAAGAGATCGACGCGTTTATCGAAAAATACGGAAAATAACGGTCAAATCGGACAGATACGACTTGACAACAACGGCAAAAACTTTTATACTATTGTTAATAAAGGCAGGAGGTTGAAAAAGATGGAGTGGTGGAATTTTTTGACGCAGACGAGCGCCGCACATCCCGTTGTTTTGTTGGTGAGGTTGCTGTTGGCGATCGTTTTGGGCGGCGCCATCGGATTTGAAAGAGGTTTGCACGGACGCGCGGCAGGTATGCGGACGCACATGCTGGTTTCCATCGGCGCGGCGCTTGCGGCCATCATCGGTATCCATATCAGCATCGCGATGCACGAAATGGGCATCAACTCGGACGTACAGAGGACCGGCGCGCAGGTCATCAGCGGCATCGGTTTTCTCGGCGCCGGCACGATCTTGCTGAAAAGGGGCAATTCTCAAATCACCGGTCTCACCACGGCGGCAGGTCTGTGGGCAACCGCGGCGATCGGTCTGTCGGTGGGATACGGACTTTATCTTGCCGCCCTGATCACCGCTTGCCTTTGCATATTGATCTTTACCGTGATGTCCAAATTGGAGTTTACTATTCGTTATAAGCGGCAGCGGGTGTTCGTTTACGTGGAGATTGACGACGTCAATGTCGTGACCGAAGTTTCGGACTATTTGCACGACAAATTCAACGCCACGGAGCTGACGGTCACGAAACCCCGCAGCGGTACTTCGCCCCACGTCGGTATCGAAGCGCTGGTAAAAGTTCCCGGAAAAGACGCGTCGGGACAAGTAAACAAAGCGATCGAGGAACACGAGCATATTGTGTTTGCGCTGACCATTTGATATCTATATAAAAAGAGCGGCTCATCCGACGGGTGAGCCGCTCTTTTTCTTCCTAATGTTATATTTACATCTACGCGCGTATATGGTTTTGTGCGTACATCTATATACACTTGTGAATCACAATCGCCGGCAGGGTTTAAACTCTGCCGATTTTTCTTGGGCAAATTCACGGTAAAATGCCCAAACGTCTCTCTCAATATGGGAAAAAACAGGAAAAAATTCACAAAATGCAGAAAATACAAAACTTTTTTTCAAAAAAGTGTTGACAAACCGCTTTTTGTCTGTTATCATTAAGGCACACTTCACCACAGTAAAGCGATAAAGTGGTAAATCAAAACGAAAGAAAGAGGAACAAAAAATGAAAAAGGTACTTTCTATCCTGTTGGCAGTTCTGATGATCTGCTCCTGCGTCGCAGCGCTTGCTTCCTGCAAGAAAAAAGACGAGACTGTCACCGACAGCCAGCAAATCAAAAACAAAGGTTACTTTGTCTGCGGTATCACCGTCTTCGAGCCGATGAACTATTTTAACGGCGATGGCGATCTGATCGGCTTTGATACCGAATTTGCCGAAGCGGTTGCCAAAGAGTTGGGTCTCAGCGCCAAATTCCAGGTCATTAACTGGAGCAGCAAATACAACGAGCTCAACAGCGGCGCGATCGACTGCATTTGGAACGGCTTTACCTTCGGTAACGAGAACGACGGCGTTTCCCGCACGCAGTACGTGGATTTCTCTTATTCTTATCTGAACAACAGCCAATGCGTGGTCACCAGAGCCGCTGATGCTGCCATCTACACTTCCGCCGCCTCTTTTGCCGGCAAGAAAGGCGCCGCTGAAGGCGGTTCCGCCGGTGAGAGCGTCGCGCAGGAGCTTTCTACCGATTACACCGCCGTTACGGCGCAAGCCAACGCTCTGACGGAGCTGAAATCCGGCGCGGTCGACTTCATCGTGATCGACGTGCTGATGGCGAACGCGCTTGTCGGCAAGGGCGATTACGCCGATCTTGCGATCAACACCGCGGTCGAGCCCGAAGCCGAAGTGTACGCGATCGGTTTCCGCAAAGGCAGCGACTTTACCGCCGAAGTCAACGCGGCGATCAAGAAGCTCTCCGAAAACGGAACGCTTGCGACCATTGCCGCCAAATATGATCTCGGCAACGCGCTGATCGCCAACATCGGTCAATAAACAGTTGTATATCAAGCAGAAAACACCCCACGACAGTGGGGCGTTTTCCGCGTTTTGAAGCCGTGAAAAGAGGTCCGTTATGAACTTTTCCCAAATCAATTTGCTTTTGCTGTCGGGCTTCGGGAAAACCTGCTCGCTCTTTTTCCTGACGCTGATCTTTGCCTTGCCCCTGGGGCTTGTCGTGATGTTCGGGCTTATCTGCCCCTTCAAGCCCTTGCGCTGGCTGACGCGCACCGTCGTGTGGATCATTCGCGGCACGCCGCTGATGCTCCAACTTTTCGTGGTGTTTTACGTGCCCGGAATGTTGTTCCATACCAACCTTTTCGTGGGGACAAGCGGGCGCTTTCAGGCGGCGCTCGTCGCGTTTGTCATCAACTATTCCTGCTATTTTGCCGAGATCTACCGCGGCGGTGTGGAGAGCATTCCGCGCGGGCAATACGAGGCGGCGCAGGTGTTGGGGCTCTCGCGCGTGGAAACCTTCTTCCGCGTGGTGCTGATGCAGGTGGTCAAGCGCATTCTCGCGCCGATGTCCAACGAGGTCATCACGCTGGTGAAAGATACTTCGCTTGCGCGCGTCATTGCCGTGGCGGAGATTTTCTACATCAACGAGGTGCGCATTCTCTCCAAAGCGATCATCTGGCCGCTCTTCTATATCGGCGTTTTCTTCCTGCTTTTTGTGGGCGCTCTCACGCTGCTTTTCAACTACGCGGAGAAAAAGCTGTCCTATTATAAACTGTAAGGGGGACGGAAGATATGGCAATTTTAGAGGTGAAAAATCTGCGCAAGCACTTTGGCGGCAACGAAGTTTTGAAAGGCGTTGATTTTTCTCTTGAAAAAGGAAACGTGCTTTCCATCATCGGTTCTTCCGGCGGCGGCAAGACAACGCTGCTCCGCTGTCTCAACTTTCTCGAAAAAGCCGACGAGGGCGATATTTTCGTGAACGGCGAGTGCGTTTATCACGCCGAGGCGGGAATGAAAAAGCCCGTCGTTTCACCAAAAGCGCAGCGCTCGATGGGCTTGGTGTTTCAGCAGTTCAATCTCTTCCCGCAATACAGCGTGATGGATAATCTGATGCTTGCGCCGAAATTGCAGGCAAAGCGCTTGCCTGCCGATGCGCGGGAGAGCGCACAGGAGATACTTGCCCGCGCCGAGGCACTTCTTGCCCGCGTGGGACTTTCCGAAAAGGCAAACGCCTATCCGTGCGAACTTTCCGGTGGTCAATGTCAGCGTGTGGCGATCGCCCGCGCGCTGATGTTGCAGCCCGAAATCCTCTGCTTTGACGAGCCGACTTCGGCGCTTGATCCGGAACTGACGGGCGAGGTGTTGCGCGTGATACGGTCGCTCAAAAACTCCGAGCGCACGATGATCATCGTAACGCACGAGATGGAGTTTGCGCGCAACGTGTCGGACAAAGTGATCTTTATGGCGGACGGCGTCATCGAGGAGATGGGCACGCCGGAAGAGATCTTCGATCACCCGAAAAGCGAAAAGACCGCGGCGTTTCTTTCGCACCGCGCGTTTTAAGAAAAAAGCGTATCCCGTGCGGGATACGCTTTTTTATATGACAAGGGCGAGAACGGCAAGCGCGGCGGCAAGCGAGGGAATGGCGACGACGGCGCCGAAACGCAGAAAATCGCGGAATTTGAGGCTCACGCCGAAGCGCGAGAGGATCGAGAGCCACATAATGCCCGCCAGCGCGCCGAGCGGCGTGAGGTACGCGCCGAGGTTGGAGCCGATGACGGCGGCAAAGACGCCGGCGCGATAGGTTTCGGCGCGCGGCGCGGCGAAACGCAGAATGTCGCTGAAAAGCACACTCATCGGGATATTGTTGATGACGTTGGCGGTGAGAAAACTTGTGGCGCCCACCGTGAAAACCGGATCGCCGCGCGAGAGGAGCAATTCGGAGAGCACTCTTGTCGTGCCGGCTTCGTCAAGAGCGAGCACCAGAACGAACATGGAGAGCAGGAACGGGGCAAGCGGAAAAGGGAGACGCCGGAGCGAGCGGGAAAGAAATGCGCGGCGCTCTTTTTTGCCGATCGAGAAAAGGAGCGAGAGGAGAAGAAGCGACGCGGCGAGCGCAAGCGACACGGCGTACATTTCGATGCCGATATAGGAACTGACGGCAAGCAAAACGACGCAGAGCGCAAGGTGGGAAAGCCCTAAAACAAGTGGCAGGCGCGGCGGTCGCGCGTCGTCGCGCTCCGGCACGTGCATCGGTTGCGCAAGGCTATGGCGGAAAAGGAAAAGGAGTAACAGAAACGAGATCGTGCCGGCTACAAGCGTCGGAAGAAACATCACGCGCAGATAATCGAAAAAGCCGATATCGGCGGCAGTGGCAAGATAAATGTTGGTCGGGTTGCCGATCACGAGAAACATACTCCACGTGTTTGCCGCCACAAATTCGCCGAAAAGAAAGGGGAGCGGTGTCACGCCCGCGTTTTTGCAAAAACAGCAAATAAACGGTGTGAAAGTGAGAATGATAATATCGTTGGAAGTAAAGATCGTGAGAACGGCGACAAGCAGGTATAAGATCAGAAAAAGCCGCTTTTCATTGCCGTTTCCGCGCGCGGCGGCAAGCGAGGCGAGATAGCGGAAAAAGCCGATCTCGTCGAGATAGACCGAGAGGAAGGTCATACTGAAAAACAGCACCAGAATTTTGAGAGGATTGATCGCCGAGTCGGTGAAAAAAGCGTCGCCGAGGCGAGACGGGGGCAGTTGCCCGCAAAGCAGTACAAGCGCGGCGCCGACAAGGGCGATCAGCCAATATCCCCCGATACGTACGCGAAAAAGGCGCACGGTGGGGAAAAAGAGAACCGAGCAGGAGATGGAGATGCCCGTGAGCAGAAAGATCAAAACTGTCAAATTCATAGAGTTTACCCGGTTTCAAAATAAATTCAGTCGCGATCCACAAGCCCCAGCGCCGAGAGCATAGCGGCGGTCTTTTCTTTTTTTTCGTCGCTCACAAGGCGATGCGAACGGAGCGTTTGCGCGCCGCGCCGGCGGCGTTTCGGGGAAAAGAGAATCGCCAACCAACGGCGCACCTCGAAAAAAGGGAGCAAAGCAGGGTGTTTTTTGAGCGCGGGATAGATCTCACCGAGTTCCGCGCGCGGCAGAAAAACGCTTCGCGCAAGCGTCCGCGTTTGCGCGCCGCTTGCCTGACTGACGGCGGCAGAGCCGCTCATCACGCCGTAGCGCCCCCCGCGCACGATATAGTTGCCCATATCGCGCATCAGGGCGTCCATTTCCGCTTTCTCGAAAAAGCAGCGTCCGAGCGCCGTAATACGGTCGGCAAAGAGCGCAAGACCGCCCTCATCGAGCAGTGCTTGCAATTGTTCTTTTTCGGCGTCCTCCCACGGCGCGCGCATCAGCAAGTAAAGGTCGAGCACCGCGCGAATGCCGCACCCGCCGTGCAAAAAGTGATACGCGGTATGGGCAAAGGCGTGAAAACGCAAAAAGGCGGGCGTAAAGGCGAAAAGATACGGGTTTTCCGCACACGGCGCGGCATATTCCCACGCGCGGGCAAGCACGGTGTCGGCGTGTGCGTCGCCCTCCAAAATGTTGAAGTGCAGTTCCAGATGCGCGGCCCCTTTTCCGTGCAAGGTAATATGGTGTCCGCTCACTTCGCCTGCCGTGTAGCCGCCTTTTGTCAGGATCTCCACGGCGCGCGCGGTATCTTCTTCCCTGACAAGCAGATCAATGTCGCCGCTGGTGCGCATCCACGGGAGCGGGTAAAGCGCGCCGATGGTCGCGCCTTTCAAGAAAACGTGCGGTATGGCATTTGCCCCGAGCAGAGCGGAGATATCTTTGCTTTGGCGCTCCGCGTCTTCATAACGGTAGAGAGCGGAAAGATAGGAGCGGTAAAAATCTTCAAACGCGGTGCCGCTGCGTTCTTCTTCGGAACAATTGGAGAGAAAGTGCCCCACAAAGTGGGCAAGGTCGTGCCGACGGGAAAGAGAAAGCAGATTTTGCCAATGCTCCGGCGAAAACGCGTGCGTTTCGATGTTTTCTTCCGGTAAACTTCCACATTCGCGGCGCAATATCGCGAGCAACAGGTGTGCGGGGGAAGACGAGGCGGCTTGCGGCATATCGGTGCTCCTTTCTCTTGTTTTCGCGCGGTAGCGGGCGGCGCTTTCGGTGTTCTTTTCCCCATTGTATCATATTTCGCGCAAAAAAGAAACAGAAAAAGGAAAACTCCCCGCGTTTTTTATATGAATTTCAAAAAATCCCTTGACAGGGCGAGGGAGAGTGTGGTATACTCTGTAAAGGAAAATACTTTACAGGCGGTGATGGCGTGTTTGAAAAAAACTTACGCATCGCGGAACTTTTGGATCAATACGAGGCGGTGCTGACGCCGCGCCACCGCCAATTGCTTGATTTTTATTACAATCAGGATCTTTCGCTCGGCGAGATCGCGTCGGAGATCGGTATATCGCGGCAGGGCGCGCGGGACGGCATCAAAAAAGCGGAAGAAGAACTGCTTTCACTGGAAAACGCGCTGGGACTTCTCAAAAAAGAAGAGGCGATCCGACAAGCGGCGGGAAAACTGCTTGCAAAGGACGCGGGCGAACCTGTGAAGACCGCCGTGCAAACGCTTCTTGCGGCGGCGGAGATTTCGATAGACTGAACGGCGGTTTTGCGGCGAACAATCGGAAAGGGAGGCGCTGTATATGTTTCAAAGCCTGACTGAAAAACTGAATAACGCCTTTAAGTTCTTCCGCAACAAAGGAAAACTTTCCGAGGCCGACGTCAAGGCGGGTATGCGTGAGATCAAACTCGCGCTGCTGGAAGCCGACGTCAATTTCAAGGTCGTGCGCGACTTCATCAAAATGGTGTCGGAGCGCGCGGTGGGCGCGGAAGTGATGGAATCTCTTCTTCCCGCGCAGCAAGTCGTCAAGATCGTCAACGAAGAATTGGTGCGCTTGATGGGCGACACGCAGGCAAAACTGACCATCGCGCCCAAGCCCCCGACGGTGGTGATGATGGTCGGTTTGCAGGGCGCCGGTAAAACGACGCACGCGGGAAAACTTGCGGCAATGTACAAAAAGCAAGGCAAAAAGCCGTTGCTTGTGGCGTGCGACGTATATCGCCCCGCCGCGATCCGACAGCTTGAAGTGTTGGGCGAAAAACTGGATATCCCGGTTTTTTCGCTCGGCGACAAGGAAAAACCGGTCAAAATCGCCAAAGAGGGTGTCAAATTCGCCGAGAAAAAAGGCTATGATATGGTCTTTGTCGACACGGCGGGACGGCTTCACATCGACGAGGCGTTGATGGGCGAATTGCAGGACATCAAAAAAGCGGTCGATCCAACCGAGATCCTTTTGACGGTGGACGCTATGATCGGTCAGGACGCCGTCACGGTGGCGGAACATTTCAACGAACAGTTGGACATCACGGGCGTGATCCTTACCAAACTGGACGGCGACACGCGCGGCGGCGCCGCGCTGTCGGTGCGGCACATCACGGGAAAGCCGATCAAATTTATCGGCACGGGCGAAAAAATGGACGCCATCGAGCCCTTTTATCCCGACCGTATGGCAAGCCGTATCCTCGGAATGGGCGACGTGCTCTCGCTGATTGAAAAAGCCGAGGCGGCATACGACGAAAAACAGGCGGCGGAACTGGAAAAAAAGATCCGTTCCTCTACCTTTACCCTGGACGATTATCTCGAACAGTTCGCCCAGCTCAAAAAAATGGGCAATCTCGACAGCCTTGTCGGTATGATCCCGGGCGTTAACGCCTCGGCGTTGAAAAACGCGAAGATCGACGAAAAGCAAATGGCGCACACCGAGGCGATCATCAAGTCGATGACAAGAGAAGAACGCGACAAACCCGCCGTCCTCAACGCGTCGCGCAAACAGCGTATCGCGCGCGGCAGCGGCACCTCGGTCGAAGAGGTGAACAAACTGCTCAAACAATTTGACAACACCTGCAAAATGATGAAACAGTTTGCCGGCGGCAAAAAGCGCGGTATGTTCGGTAAGATGAAACTTCCGTATTAAACGGATCTTTTATAAAAACGCAAAAGAAAAAGGAGAAAAAACAATGGTTAAAATCAGACTGACTCGCACGGGCAAAACGCATTCCGCGTCCTATCGCATTGTGATCGCCGACCAGCGTTCCCCCCGTGACGGACGCTTTATCGAGGCGATCGGACATTACGATCCCAACTCGAAGGAACTGAAAGTGGATGCCGAAGCCGCCAAAAAGTGGCTTGCCAACGGCGCACAGCCCACGCCCACCACGAAGGCGCTTCTGAAAAAAGCCGGCGTCATCGACTGACACGGACGGGAGAGACCTTATGGCGGAGATGAAAGAGATCCTTGCGGATATCGCCCGCGCCATCGTGGATCACCCCGAAGACGTCGTTGTCACCGAAGCGGAGCGCGAAAACGGAGAAATCGTTCTCTCACTTGGCGTGCACGCGGACGATATGGGTATGGTGATCGGTCGGCACGGCCGCATTGCAAAAGCGATCCGCACCGTGATGAAATCGGTTGCCGTGACCGCGGGGAAAAAAGTCAGCGTCGATATCGTGGACTGAAAATGAAAAAAGCCGCACAAGGTGTGGCTTTTTTCATTTTTTCTTGCTTTTTTTGCGCGTTTTGTGCTACAATGGAGACAAAGTAAGCGGAGAAAGGAAGAAATTATGTCCGATATGACGATACGCGAAGCGCGAGAGGCGGATATCCCGCGCCTTGCGGAACTTTTATATCAGGTGCATCGCGTACACAGCGATGTGCGCCCCGATCTTTTCCGTGCGGGGGCAAGAAAATACAGCGACGCGGAACTGACGGAACTCTTGCGGCGCCCGCAGACGACGCCTGTTTTCGTGGCGGAAAAAGAGGGAACGGTGGTGGGATACGCCTTTTGTATTCATAAAGAGACCCGCGATCACCCAAGTCTTGCCGACGTTAAAACGCTGTATATCGACGATCTTTGCGTGGATGCCGCGTGCCGCGGCGGCGGCATCGGCAAGGCGCTTTATGATTTCGTCGTGGCGTATGCGCGGGAGAACGAATATTACAATGTAACGCTCAACGTGTGGGCGGATAACCGCGCCGCCGTGGCGTTTTACGAAAAGATCGGCATGCACGTTCAAAAAATCGGAATGGAAGAGATCCTGTAACGTTTGCGGGAGCATTTTTGACGAAAGCGAGGAAAGATATGAAAACAGTCTATGATTTTACGGTGACCGACAGAAAAGGAAACGACGTGAGTTTGTCCGAATACAAGGGAAAAGTGCTTTTGATCGTCAACACCGCCACGGGGTGCGGGTTTACGCCGCATTACAGACCGTTGGAGGAAATGTACAGGGAGATGAGAGATCAAGGGCTTGAAATACTGGATTTTCCCTGCAATCAGTTTGCCGGTCAGGCGCCGGGGAACGACGATGAGATACACTCTTTCTGCACGGTGAAATTCGGCACGGAATTTCCGCAATTTGCGAAAATCGACGTCAACGGCGAGACGGCAAGCCCGCTGTTTGCCTATCTTGCAAACGAAAAGCCCTTTGCCGGATTCGGCAAGGGCATCAAAAACACGTTTTTGAAAAAGTTTTCCGATATGAACAACAAAAAGTTCGGCGAAAAGGCATATATCAAATGGAACTTTACCAAATTTCTGGTCAATCGAGAGGGGCGCGTGATCGCCCGCTTTGAGCCGACGACCGATATGGAAGAAGTGAAAAAGGCCGTTTCCGCCGCTTTGTAAGCGGCAAAAAGAGTTTTGGAACTCGTCAAAACGTCAGAAAACCCGCCCCGAAACGGGGCGGGTGATTTTTATATGTCGGCGTCTTTGATATACTGTTCGCCGTGTTCCGCGATGAAGACTTTACGCTCGGCGAGGTTGTCGCCCATCAGCACGTCGAACATATATTCGGTGCGCTCCACGTCGGCGGGTTCCACCAAAACAAGTCGCCTTGTGGCGGGGTTCATCGTGGTTTGCCACATCATTTCGGGCTCGTTTTCGCCAAGACCCTTGGAGCGTTGCAGCGTGTATTTTCGCCCCTCGCTGTCCAACCGGCGCAGAATGTCGGCTTTTTCAAACTCGTTGTAGGCGAAAAGGATCTCGTCCTTTGTGGTGATCTCAAAAAGAGGAGACTCCGCGATAAAGACTTTTTTCTCGCGCAAAAGGGTGGGGAGCAAACGGTAAAAGAGCGTGAGGAGCAGGGTGCGGATCTGGAAGCCGTCCTCGTCGGCATCGGTGCAGATGATGATCTTCGACCACCGGAGAGAAGCGAGATCGAAACGGCTGATATCGCCTTTGATCTTGCCGTCGATCTCCACGCCGCACCCGATCACGCGCAAAAGATCGGTGATGATGTCGTTTTTGAAAATGCGCTCGTAGGTCGCTTTGACGCAGTTGAGGGTTTTGCCGCGCACGGGAATGATCGCCTGAAACTCGGCGGCGCGCCCCATTTTACAGGAGGACAGCGCCGAATCGCCCTCCACGATGTAGAGCTCGCGCACGTCGGGATCTTTCGAGGCGCAGTTGACGAACTTCTCCACGCGGTTGGCGATGTCGATGGTGCCGGTCAGTTTCTTTTTCAGGTTAAGGCGCGTGGTCTCCGCGTTCTCGCGGCTACGCTTGTTTACCAGCACTTGGTTGGCAAACAGTTCGGATTCCGTGGGGTGCTCCACGAAATAGATGGCGAGATTTTCGCGCAGAAACTTATTGAGCGCCTCAAAAATGAAAGAGTTGGTGATCGCCTTTTTGGTCTGGTTTTCGTACGACGTCTGCGTGGAAAAGCCGTTGATGACCAAAAAGAGGCAGTCCGCGATATCCTGAAAGGTGATCTTTGCTTCGTTTTTGTTGTATTTGTTGTTGGTTTTCAAATAGTTGTCCACCGCGAAAAGAAATGCCGAACGCACCGCTTTATCGGGGGAGCCGCCGTGTTCGAGAAAACTGGAATTGTGATAATATTCAAGTGCCGGGTTGACGTTGGTGACGCAGAAGGAGATCGAAGTTTTGTATTTGTAATCTTCCTTATCGTCGCGGTCGCGCCCCTCGGTTTCAAAGGACCAAAGCACGGGCTCGGTGCGGGCGGTATCTTTGGTGCGCTCGCGCAGATAATCCGAGATGCCGTTTTCATAACAGAAAGTTTCTTCGCTGAACTTTTTATCCTCCGTTTCAATGCGCAAAACGAAGGTGATGCCGGCGTTGACGACCGCCTGACGGTGGAGCACGTCGCGGAAAAACTCATACGGTATGCGGATATCGGTGAAAACCTCGATGTCGGGACGCCAGCGAATGACGGTGCCGGTGCGGCGCTCGCGCTTGTCAAGCGGGCGCACCGTCAGTTCGCCCGCCACTTCGCCCTTTTCAAAAAAAATGCTGCTGACGTTTTCGCCGTCGTAGGAATATACCTGCATATACTCGGAAGAATACTGCGTGGCACAGGCGCCCAGACCGTTGAGACCGAGGGAATACTCATAGGCGGAATTCTTTTTGTTATTTTCGTATTTGCCGCCCGCGTAAAGTTCGCAATAGACGAGGTCCCAGTTATAGCGTCCCTCTTTTTCGTTGTAGCCGAGCGGCACGCCGCGCCCGCGGTCGTCCACTTCGATCGAGTAATCGCGGAACGCCGTGACGGTGATGACTTTGCCGTGCCCCTCGCGCGCTTCGTCCACCGAGTTGGCAAGGATCTCAAAAAACGAGTGTTCGCAACCGTCAAGACCGTCCGAGCCGAAAATAACGCCGGGGCGTTTGCGGACGCGATCGGCACCTTTCAGGGCGGTGATACTGTCGTTCCCGTAATTTTTCACGGTGGTTTTGGAAGCCATTGGGAATACCTCACTTTAACGGTTTTCGGTTATTTTGTGGTAATGATCCCTTATATTATACCATATCTTGTGGTTTTTGTAAAGCGCCGCGCCGTCTCTTTTGCCGAAAAAAGCAAAAAAATCTTTGCTTCCCCTTGCACAAAGCGAGAGAAAAAGGTATAATATACTATGGAAAACCCGATTTTGCCTTTTCCATCGAGGTGCGCGAAATGTGTGATTTTCCGAGTTCTTTTGCGGGTGTGCCGGTCGCCGTACTGGGGTACGGGCGCTCGGGGCGCGCCGCAACGGATTTTTTATTGTCGCGCGGCGCGCGCGTGAGCGTGTATACCGAGCGCGTGGACGCAAAGACGGCAAAAGATCTTGCCGCGCGCGGCGCCATATTGCGGGAAGGCGCGTTCCCCGCGCGCTTTGACGAGCGTGTTTTGGTGCGCTCTCCCGTCGTTCGCCCCGATCTGCCGCCGATCCTTGCCGCGCTCTCGTCGGGCGCTGTCTTAACCGACGAAGTGGGGCTTTTCTGCCGTTTTTCGCCCGCGCACCTTGTTTGCGTGACGGGGAGCGACGGAAAGACCACCACCACGGCGCTTGTCGGCGCTATCTTGTCGGCGGCGGGCGCGCGCGTTTTTGTGGGGGGAAACAACGGTTCTCCCTTGCTTGCCCGCGTGGAGGAAATGCGCGAAGGAGACGTTGCCGCCGCGGAACTTTCCAGTTTTCAACTGATGACCAACGCGCCGCGCTCAAAGGCGGCGATCCTCACCAACCTGACGCCTAATCACCTTGATTGGCACGCCGATTTTGCCGAGTATTCCGCCGCCAAAATGCGGATCTTCACGCACACCGCGCGCGCGGTAATCCATGCCGATTTGTTCTCGCTCTCGGCGGCGATCCCGCCGGAGACGCCCAAGTTTTTCTTTTCTTTCGAGGAAAGAAATCTTCCGCTCGGCGCCCGCGACGCACTGCTTTTCGTGCGGGGCGAGAACGCGGTCGTGCGGCAGGGCGGGAGGGAGAGCGAATTTTCGGTTTTCGGAAGTTTTGCGCTGAAAGGCAAGCATTACGCCGAAGATCTGTTGGCGGCGATCGGCGCCCTTTACGGAAGCGTGCCGCCGGAAGCGATTCTCCGCGGCGCGGCGGATTTTCGCGGCGTGCGGCACAGAATGGAATACGTGGGCACCGTGCGCGGCGTTGCGTTTTACGACAGCTCGATCGACACTTCCCCCACGCGCACCGCGGCGGCGCTTGCCGCCCTCCCGTTTCGTCCCGTCGTCATCGCGGGCGGGCGGGGAAAAGGGCTGTCGCTCCTGCCGCTCGGCGATACGCTTGCGTCGCACGCAAAAGCCGTCTTTCTTTACGGCGACACGCGCGAGGAGATCTTCGCGGCGATCGGCGGGAGAGTGCCCGCCGTGTGCTTTGAAAAATTTGCCGACGCTTTTGCCGGCGCCGCGGGCGCTGCAAAGAAAGGCGACGCCGTGGTGCTCTCGCCCGGTTGTACGGCTTTCGGAGAATTTCGGGATTTTGAAGAACGCGGCGAAGTTTTTTGCCGCCTTGTAGGAGAGCTTTCCCGATAAAAGAAAGGAACGATATGTTGGATCTTGCCAAAATCATCCCCGCCGTGGCGGGCGAGATGAGCATTACGGGATTTGAAGACCGCGCCGCCTCCGCGCTTTCGGCGTTCGCGAAGGATTTTGACGACGTACGCACCGACGCGGTGGGAAACGTGATCCTTTGCCGCCGCGCGGCAAAGGCGGGCGCGCCCCGCTTTCTTGTGGACACGCACTTTGACGAGATCGGAATGCTCGTCAGCGAGATCGCGGAAAACGGTTTTCTGCGTATCGCTCCCGTGGGCGGGCTTGACACGCGCACGCTCCCCTCGGCACAGGTGAAGGTGTACGGCAAGCGCGAGATCGTCGGTGTCATCACGTCCACACCCCCGCACCTGCGGCGTGCGGACGACGCCAAAATACGCCCCAAAACAGAAGATCTTTTCGTGGATACGGGGCTGTCTGACGAAGAAATAAAAGCCAACGTGCGCGTGGGTACGCCCGTGGGGTTTTATCCGCGCTACAAAATGCTCGGCAACCGTCTTGTCGGCAAAGGGCTTGACAATAAAGCCCCCGCCGCCGTGGCGCTTGCCGCGCTTGCCGCCGTGCCGAGGGAAGAACTTGCGTTTGACGTTTTTTTGCTCCTTTCGGTACACGAGGAGACGGACGACGCGGGCGGCGTGGCTGTCGGCGGGTTTGAAACCGAACCGGATATGGCGTTCGTACTGGACGTCAATATCGGCACGGCGCCCGGAACGAAAAAAAGTGAGAGCGTGGAACTGGGCAAAGGGATTTCGCTTTGCCGCAGCGCCGTGACCGACCGCACGCTTACCGCTATGACCGAGGCAATGTGCGACCGAGAGGGGATCGCGTGGCAGCGGTGTGTGGAGGCGGCAAGCACGGGGACGAACACCGGCGCGCTCCACCTGGTGCGTTCCGGCATTCCCGTGGTAGACGTCGGCTTGCCGCTTCGCGCAATGCACACCTACGTGGAAATGATCGATACAGACGACGCGGAGAGCCTTGCCAAACTGCTCCGCGCGGCGGTGTGTGACAAGAACCTTGCAAGGGAGTGTGTGCGAAAATGAAAGCGGGCGTTGAACTGATCGAGAAATTGGCGACGGCTTTTGGACCTACCGCCTTTGAGGGCGACGTGGCGCGCGCCGTAAAAGAGGAGATCGCGGGGCTGCCCGTCGACGTGGAAGAGGACAGAATGGGCAATCTCATCTGTCACTTGAAGGGGCAAGAGGGCGCGCCGCGCGTGCTCCTTTCGGCGCACACCGACGAAGTGGGCTTTATCATCACGGAGATCGAAGAAGACGGATATTTGCGTTTCAAAACCTTGGGCGGCATCGACGAGAGCGTTCTGTGCGGGCGCTTTGTGACGCTTGGCAACGAGGAACGCCGCGTGGACGGCGTGATCGCCGCCAGAGGCATTCACGTCGAGAGCGCGGAAGAGCGCAAGAAAGCGGTCAAAAAGGAAGACCTGTATATTGACATCGGTACGAAAACGCGGGAAGAGAGCGAGGCGCTCATCTCCCGCGGCGATTTCGGCACTTTCGACACGCCGTTTGTCCGGTTCGGCACGGGGGAGCGCCTTGTCTCCTGCAAGGCGCTTGACGACCGCGCGGGGTGTGCGTTGCTTGTGGAGATCTTGCGCGCCGCGGCAGAGAAAAGACCGCCGCTTGATCTTTATTTTGCTTTTACCGTGCGCGAGGAGATCGGACGCTCCGGCGCGCGCGTCGCGGCGCAAAAAATCAAGCCGCGTTTTGCCCTTGTGCTGGAAAGCACGGCGATCGCGGATCTGCCCGACGTGCCGCGGCACAGCCGCGTGGCGAGCGTGGGAAAGGGCGGTGTGATCTCACTGCTTGACCGCGCGACGATCTATGACCGCGAACTGGTGGATTTTGCGCTTGAAACCGCCGAAAAGCACGGGATACCGGTGCAGATCAAGCAATACGTTTCGGGCGGAAACGACGCGGGCAATATACAGCGGACAGGCGGGGGCGTGCGGTGTTTCGCGCTGTCCCTTCCCACGCGCTATCTGCACGCGCCCGCCGGCGTCGCTTCGCTGGACGATTACGCGGCGATGCGCGATCTTGTTTTTGCAATGCTGACAGAATGGAGAAAAGATTTGATATGATGTGGAAAACGCTGAAAGCTCTGTTGCCCGCCGTCCCGTCTGTTTCGGGCAGGGAGCAAAACATCGCCGCCCTATTGCGGGAAATGATGACGCCGCTCTCGGACAATGTGACGAGTGACGCGCTGGGCAATCTCATCTGCTATAAAAAAGGCACGAAAAAGGACGCGCCCCGCGTGATGCTGGCGGCGCACATGGACGAGATCGGTTTCATCGTCACCTTTATCGAAGAAAACGGCTTTTTGCGCGTGGCGCCGATGGGCGGCGTGGCGCTCCCTGCCGCGGCTTTCTCGGAGGTGGTCTTTGAGAACGGCACGCGCGGCGTTTTTGTGCCCGAGGAGGGGGACAAACCCGAAGACAAGCCGCGTTTTGAAAAGTGCTATATCGACGTTGGTGCGGCATCGGGCAAAGAAGCGGCGCGGCGGGTACGCGTGGGCGATACCTGCGCCGTTTTACCGCGTCTCACGCGCCTTTCCGCGCACCGTGTGGCGGGCAGACCGCTTGACGACCGCGCGGGGTGCGCTTGCCTTGTCGAGATCGCACGGGCGCTGACTGCCCCCCAAAACGATATGTATTACGTCTTTTCGGCGCAAGAGGAAGTCGGCGCGCGCGGCGCGCGCCCCGCGGCGTTCGCGGTGGAGCCCGACGTGGCGCTCGTTTTCGACGTGACCGCGACCGGCGACACGCCGGGCGCCGTGCCGATGGCGGTCAAACTCGGCGGCGGCGTCGCCGTCAAGATCAAAGACCGCTCGGTAATCTGTCATCAGGGCTTGGTGGAGGAACTGCTCACCAAAGCACAAGAATGTGCTATTCCCGTACAAAGTGAGATCCTGCGCGCGGGCGGCACCGACGCCGCCTCGGTGCAGATGACGGGGCGCGGCGCGCGCGTGGGCGCGCTCTCGATCCCCACGAGATATATCCACACGGGCGTTGAAACGCTTGACCTGCGCGATATGCGCGCGGCAGTTGATCTTGCGCTTGCTTATCTCGGAGGCAAACAATGATTTTTTCGGAAGAGCTTTTAAAACTTGCGGCGGCGGCGGACAGGGATCTGCGTCCCACGTTTGAGAAAATCGAGGCGACCGTGCGCGAAAACACGGCGCGCGTGATGGAATCTTTCGCCGCGCACCGCGTGGACGCCGCCTGCTTTGCGCCGAGCACGGGATACGGCTATGACGACCGCGGCAGAGAAGTGCTGGACGGCGTTTTTGCCGATCTGATGGGCGCCGAAGCGGCGTTCGCAAGGCACAATATCGTCAACGGCACGCACGCGCTGACCATCGGACTTTTCGGTCTTTTGCGACCGGGCGACATTTTGCTTTCGGTCACGGGAAAGCCCTACGACACGCTCGAAGAGACCATCGGTATCGGCGGTAACGGCGCGGGCAAAGGCTCGCTTGCCGATTTCGGCGTTCTCTATCGCCAAATCGAAATGAAAGACGGCAAAACGCCGGACGGCGCGGCGATCGCGGCGTTTCTCTCCTCTCCCGAAGGAGAACGGGTGCGCGTCTGTTTCCTGCAACGCTCCAAAGGGTATCTTGCCCGCCGCACGCTTTCGGTGCGCGAGATCGGGGAAACTGTTTCGCTGATCAAATCCGTTCGCCCCGACGTTTTCGTGGTGGTGGACAACTGTTACGGCGAGTTTTGCGAAACCGCCGAGCCGCCCGCGGTGGGCGCCGATCTCGCCATCGGATCGCTGATCAAAAATCCCGGCGGCGGCATTGCCGAGAGCGGCGGGTATCTCGCCGGCACGAAGCGCGCGGTGGAACTTGCCTCGTACCGTCTGACCACACCGGGTCTGGGGCTTGAAGTGGGCGCGACGCTGGGGCAGAACAAGGAGATGTTCCGCGGCGTGTTTTACGCGCCGCACACGGTGGGCGAGGCGCTGAAAACCGCGCATTTCGCGGCATACGTATTCGCCTCCCTCGGATACGCGGTCGAGCCGGCGGCGTTCGAGACGCGCTCGGATATCATTCAAACCGTAACGATGGGCAGCCCCGAAGGGCTTTGCGCTTTTTGCCGCGGCATACAAAAAGGCTCGCCGGTGGACGCTTACGTCACGCCCGAACCCTGGGATATGCCGGGGTATCGTGATCCCGTCATTATGGCGGCGGGCACCTTCGTGCAGGGCGCGTCGATCGAGCTTTCCGCCGACGGACCGCTCCGCGCGCCGTATACGGCGTTTTTCCAGGGCGGCATTACCTTTGAAAGCGGCAGGATCGGCATTCTCTGTGCCGCCGAGGAAGTTTTGAAGAGTTGCGGCAAAAAGACCGCAAAGTAAAGGAGAAAAAGAATGAAACGCTTTTTACTGGTTTTGCTGATCGTCGCCACGCTGTTTTGCGCCGTTTCGTGTAAGAAAAACAACACGCCCGAGGGAATGCAGAACGCGGCGACCGAAGACGCCGCCTTTGATCTTTTCGTCCCCGCCGCGTGGTTGCCGCTGACGGGCAGCGGCGTGTCCGGCGCGCGCTATTCCGATACCGACGCTTCCAACGTTACGGCGCTTACTTATTTGCCCGATCGCGCGATGAACGCCGAGACTTATTGGAACGAGGTGGCGCTCCCGCAATACGGAAACGGCACGCTTGGCGATTTTACCGTGCTTGCCGAGCAATGCGGCGACGCGGTGCTGGGCGGCAAGGACGCGAAAAAATACGTCTTTACCTACGTTTTCGGCGACGTCTCCTATGAGGTGATGCAGTATATCACGCTGAAAGACGACGTCGTATATATTCTGACGTATACCGCGCTCGGCACGAATTTCGCGGCGCATCTCGACGACGTGGAGCGCATCCGCGCGGAGTTTGTGTTCCGTTGACAGGCAAAAAAATGAACGAGATCTATTTTGATAACAGTGCCACCACGGCGCTTTCTCCCGCCGCGCGCGAGGCGATGCGAGACGCCGCCGATCTTTTCGGCAATCCTTCCTCGCTCCATTTTGCGGGGCTCCGCTCCGCCGCGCTTCTTAAAAAGGCGCGGGAGGACGTGGCGGCATCTCTCGGCGTACCGGAGGGCGGGGAACTGATCTTTACCGCCTCGGGTACCGAGGCAAACGCCCTGGCGATCTTTGGTACGGCGTATGCCAAAAGCCGCCGCAGTTCCGATGTGATCCTCACCACCGATTCCGAGCATCCGTCGGTCGCGCGCAACCTCGATCGGCTTGAAAAAGACGGTTTTCGCGTGGTGCGCGTGCCGACACGGGGCGGGACGCTCGATATGGATACCGTGCGCAAGTATTTGAACGAACGCCTTTTCGGCGTGTATATGATGGCGGTAAACAACGAGACCGGCGCGATCTATCCTTTGCGCGAAGTCTTCGCGGCGGCGCACGCCGCCGCCCCCTTATGCGTCTGCCACGCGGACGGCGTGCAGGCGTTTCTCAAAATCGGGGAAACGCCTGCTTCGCTCGGCGCGGATTTGATGTCGGTCAGCGCGCATAAAATACACGGCCCGAAAGGCGTGGGCGCGCTTTTCATTGCCCCGCGCCTTGTGCGCGCCAAGAGTATCGTGCCGTTTTACGACGGCGGCGGGCAGGAAAAGGGATTCCGCTCCGGCACCGAAAACGTGATCGGCATCGCGGGATTTGCCGCCGCCGCGCGCGAGGGCAACGCGCGCTTTGAAGCGTCAAAGGCGCACCTTGAAGCGCTCTCCGCGCGCCTGATCGCCGAACTTACGGCGCGGGGACTTCGCGTCAATCTGCCGCCGCGCCGCGCGCCGCATATCGTCAATTTCACCCTGCCCCGCATTAAAAGCCAAACGATGCTCAATTTTCTGTCCGCGCGTGGTATCGCCGTTTCCAGCGGCTCGGCGTGTTCCTCGCACAAGAGCGCGCCCAGCGCGGCGCTTCTTGCTTTCGGACTTTCCGAGAGCGAGGCGGACACGTCGCTGCGCGTCAGTTTTTGCGCCGAAAACACCGACGACGAGGTGACGGCGTTCCTTGACGCCCTTGACGCGGGACTTTCTACCCTTATTCGTATCAAAAGATAAAACGAGCCGCCCCGCGGGGTGGCTCTTGTCATATCCGCCCGCAACTGCTCATAGAATGTAGCGATACTCGGCAAACCGAGGGAAAGCGGAGGAAACACTATGGCAGAACATTCGATCTACAAGGATATTGCCGAGCGCACGGGAGGCGATATTTATATCGGCGTCGTCGGTCCCGTGCGAAGCGGAAAATCGACGCTCATCACGCGGTTTATGGAAGAATTGGTGCTTCCGAATATGGAAGACGGCGCAGAGCGCGAACGCGCGCGGGATGAAATGCCGCAGAGCGCCGCGGGCAAGACCGTGATGACGACCGAACCGAAATTCGTGCCCGACAACGCGGTGGCGCTGAATCTTGCCGACGGCGCTTCGATGCGCGTCAAAATGATCGATTGCGTGGGATATATGATCCCCGAAGCAATGGGCGGGGAAGAAAACGGAGAGGCGCGTATGGTACATACGCCGTGGCGCGAGGAGGCGATGCCTTTTGCCGAAGCGGCGGAATACGGCACGAGAAAAGTGATCGGCGAACACGCCACTATCGGTCTTCTTGTCACGTCGGACGGCACGGTGGGAGATATCCCGCGCGCCTCTTACGAAGAAGCGGAGGAGAGACTTGTCGCGGAACTCGGCGCGATGGGAAAGCCCTTTGCCGTGGTACTCAATTCCGCCGATCCCCAAAGGGAGGGGGCTGTCGCGCTGGCCGAGGCGCTGGAGAATAAATACGGTGTTCCGATAGCGTTGGTCAGTTGCATTTCGCTTGGCAGTGAGGACATAAAAGGCATTCTTTCGATGATCCTGGGTGAGTTTCCGGTGGAGGAGATCGGCTTTTCGCTTCCCGCTTTTGCGCGTGCGCTCGACGAAAATCATCCCGTGCGCCGCACCGTGGTGGAGGACGTGTGCCGCCTTGCCGCGAAAGTGCGGAAAATGGACGACGTTGGCAAAGTTTTCGCCGAATTGCGGGAAAACCCCTATATCGAATCGGTCACACCGCGCGAGATGAATATGGGCAACGGTCGTGTGGAAATGGAGATCGTGCCTATTCCCGCGCTCTATTACGACGTGCTTTCCGAACTTGCGGGCGAGGAGATCCGTGAGGACGGCGCGCTCTTTTCCCTTATTGGGGAACTCTCTCGCGTGCGTCGGAAATATCGCCGCATCGAGGACGCCTTGACGGAAGCCGAGGAAAAAGGGTACGGCATCGTGATGCCCGAGGTGGGCGACTTGCAACTGAATAAACCCACCATTGTCAAGCAATCGGGCGGCTACGGCGTGCGGCTCTCCGCCACGGCACCGTCCCTTCACATGATCCGCGCCGACATCTCCACTGAAATCAATCCCATCGTCGGCACCGAAGAGCAATCCGAAGAGTTCGTCCGCAATATTCTTGCCGAGTTTGAAAGTGATCCGACGGGGCTTTGGCAGTCCAATATGTTCGGCAAGAGCCTTTATGAACTGGTGAACGACGGGCTCAATCAAAAACTGACGCATATGCCCGACGAGGCGCGCAAAAAACTTGCCGAAACGCTGGGGCGCATCATCAACGAAGGCAGCAACGGGCTGATCTGTATTCTTCTTTAATGCAAAAAGCGGGGCTGAAAAGTCCCGCTTTTTTCTCAATGCTCTCAAGCGAACAGGGATCGTAAACCCCTTATTTTTTGTAATACTCCTCAAACAGATCGTTTGGCGTGCATTCCAAAATATCGCAAAGTGCTTGAAGGTTTTCAAATTTTATGCTTGACGTTTCGTTCCTTATCAACCTATTAAAGTTTTGATAACTCAATCCCAATCGGATATAAAGCCAATACTTTGTCTTTTCCTGTTCTTTCAAAATCTCAAGAATACGCAATTTCATAATTGTTTCTCCCTACATTATGTGATGTCTACATTATATTTTTTGAAACCCCTTGACATATAGACTTTCAAATGATATAATGTACACATCACATACCTACACGTATGATGAAATTTTAAGGAAAAAGGCACGGATACGTGTCGAAAAAGGAGAAACATATGGACGAAAAAAACACCGACTTTATCAGCAAAGAAAAAGTAGATCAATTTGTGATGCTAAATCAAAAGTATTTTCCTTCAGAGAAAATTATGTTTTTGAAAGAAAAACTATATAACACCACCGAATCTAAGTTTTCTATGATTTCGTGCGTCGAATTGAAGGATCCCACCACGCTTTTACTGATTTCTTTGTTCTTGGGAGGGCTTGGTGTCGATCGGTTTATGTTGAAAGATACGGCTATGGGCGTATTGAAACTGTTGACAGCGGGCTGCTGCGGCATTTGGACTATCATTGACTGGTTTGTTATCCAAAATAAGACCAAAGAAGCAAATTTCAATAGCATCATGATGTTGCTTTGATGCGTTTCAAACAAACTATCAAAATACATTTGCTTCCGGTAACGACCATTACCGGATACCTTTTACTATTGACCTTTACCGGGATACAATGTCCGTTTTTCCGCATATTTCATATTCCGTGTCCGACCTGCGGCGTGACGCGCGCGATGCTTGCGCTGTGCCGATTGGATTTTCGATCCTATCTTTCTTATCATCCTTTGGCATTGCCGCTTGTTTGTGCGGTGTGGTTGCTTTTGCACAGAAAACTGTTTCGCAGGAAAAGAGTGGTAACGATCATATCACTGGGGGTCGTAGTTTTTAATTTCTTATTTTATCTTCAAAAAATACTGTAAAAATAAAACAACCGGCAACACATTTTAGCCGGTTGTTTTATTTTTTGCGTTTCTTGCCCGCCACGAGCGTGCGCGAAGCGTCGATCAAGTCAAGCACCCGCGCGTCGGGGAGCGTATCGTCAAGCAAAATGCTGATCCACTGTTGTTTGTTCATATGGTAGGCGGGATAAATGCCCGAAACGCGCAACAGTTCCTCTTTTTTGCCAACGTCGATCTTCACGTTCAAGACGTCCGCCGTTATATCGGGATCGGTATTTTCGAGCAAACTCTTCCGAATGTTCATCACCAAAGCATACCACTTGTTATTGCCCGCATAGCGAAAAACGCCGAAATCTTTATATTTTTTGCCGTCAAAGGGATGGTCCGTGCGTTCTCCGTACCGCTCCTCTATCGTTCGCGCCAAACGATTTGCCTGTGCCGACAGAAAAGGCTCTTTCACAAAGCACCGATCGCGGATATCCAGCAAAATCTCTCCGTACGCTTCGCGCACTTGTGTGACAAAAGCGCCACGATAGGCGCCGGAACGGAGTTGCGTGAATTCTTCGTTAAATTCGTTCTCAATGACTTTTCCATCGACTTTGCCGTCTTTATCCACTGTGACAAGAGCTGTGAACGCGCCGTCCATAAATGGTTTACGGAAAAGAAACGCGCCGTTCTCTTCGGAAAATCCGAAAGGGAGCAGTGCCTCGCGGCGCACGATGCAGGAATGGAAAATATCGTTTTCGAGGTTCATTTTGCGTCCTCGGTTTCCCGCAGCGCCTCGGCAACAAGGTCGGAAAGGGCGACGAACTCGCCGACGGAGAGACGCTCGCCGCGAATATCGGTGCGGTGTCCCGCGGCGGCGACGAGATCGGCGCAACGCTCTTTGCCGAGCGTCGGAAAGCCCGAGGAAAGGGCGTTGGGAAGCGTTTTTCGGCGTTGGGCGAAAGCGGCGCGAACGGTCTTGCGGAAGATCGTTTCGTCCTTTGGCACAAAGGGCTTTTTCTCGTGCAATGTGATCTGCACCACGGCGGAAGTGACCGAGGGGGGCGGCAGAAAACTTGTCGGGGGCACGGTGAAAAGGCGTTTTGCCGTGCCGTAATAGTTCACCGCTACGGTGATCGCGCCATAGGCGCCGTCACCCGCCGGGGCAGTGAGACGTTCCGCCACCTCGGTTTGCATCATCGCGGTGATCGAGTGGAAGGGAAGCCCGCTTTCAAGCAGTTCCATCAGAATGGGCGTGGTAATATAATAAGGGAGGTTTGCCGCAACGGAAACGCGCCCTTTTTCAAAATATGGGGAGAGCAGGGCGGCAAGATCGGTTTTGAGAATATCCTTGTTGACCACGCGCACGTTTGGAAAATCGTGTAGGGTGTATTCGAGAACGGGAATGAGCGCGCGGTCGATTTCCACGGCGATAACCTCACCGTATCGGGCGGCAAGTTCGCGCGTCAGCGTGCCGATGCCGGGACCGATTTCAAGCACGGCGTCGTTTTCTTCCGCCGCGGCGTCCGCGATCCCGCAAAGAACCGAAGCGTCGGTGAGAAAATTTTGCCCGAACTCTTTGCGAAAGCGAAGTCCGAAGCCCGCCATAATGTTTTTTACTGTCCGAATATCTGTCAGATCCATTGTCCGCGCTCCTTTCAGGCTCTATTTTCTTGTTTCTTTGCCGCTATCCCGCAATACGCGCAAAGCGTCGTTTCAAGAAAAGCCATTTGTCCAAAAAGACAAATGGCTTTTCTTGATGGTGGGGACAGTTGGGCTCGAACCAATGACCTCATGCATGTCAAGCATGCGCTCTAACCAACTGAGCTATGCCCCCGTGCTGATCGCGGGGATTAGTATAACACATTTTTTCTCCGATTGCAAGGCTTTTTCAAGAATTTTTTGAAAAAAAGAAAAAACTCCGCTTTCCTTTACAAAAAATTCACAATAAAAATTTTATTTTTGCCCCGTTTTGCGCTTTTTTATGCTATAATTTTGATAAAGTGGGGGAGAAGGTGGTTTCTCGAAAAAAGGAAGCCTTTTCCTCTGTCTTCGCGTAAACGCGAAAACGCTTGCGCGGACGAAAAATACATTTGGAGGGTTCTATGGAAAATCGTGTTTCGGCGGGCGGCGCGCGGCTTCGCGCTCTGTTTGACGCCGGTACTTTTGTGGAGACCGGCGCGTATATTTGCCGCGAAGACGGCAAAACGCCGGAGGGTGTCGCCACAGGTTACGGTGCCGTTGCGGGAAGACTTGTCTTTGCGTTTGCCCAAGACGGTGAAAACCTTTGCGGTGCGCTGGACGGCAATTACGCAAAGAAGATCGGGGCGCTTTACGACAAAGCGACGAGCGTCGGCGCGCCGATCGTGGGCATTTTCGATTCGGCGGGCGCGCTGGTCTTTGACGGCGCGGCGGCGCTTGCCGGATACGGCGTATTGCTTCGTGCCGCCGCCGGGGCGAAAGGAAAAGTGCCGCAGATCGCCGTGATCGACGGTGCGGCGACCGGTACGATGGCGGCGTTTTCCGCGTTGTTTGATTTCACCGTGGTCGTGCGGGGCAAGAGCAAACTCTACGTGTCCTCGCCGTCTCTTACAAACGAGAAGATCGGCACGGCGGAATACGCGTTTGAAAGCGGAAACGCGGCGATCCTTTGCGAGAGCGGCGCCGCGGACGCCGAAGTGCGCCGATTGCTTGCTTATCTTCCCGACGCGGCGAAAAACGGAACGCCCTTTGCCGCAAACGGCGACGACCTCAACCGTATGCTCCCGCTCGGCGCAAAAGCCACTGCAGCCGAGGCACTTGAACTTTCGGCGGACGCCGGCAGTTTTCTGCCGCTTTACGGCGGTGTCGCGCCCGAAGTGAAGGTGGGGCTTGCCGCGCTCGGCGGCGTGTCGGCGGCGGTAGCCGCCATCGACGGCGCACTGACGGCGGCGGGCATTGAAAAAATGACGTGTATCACGGAAAAAGCCGCGCTTTTGGCGTTGCCACTCGTTACATTTATCAATTGCACGGGCGTCGCGCCCTCCGAAAAGGAAGAGGAAAAACTCGCGCGCGCACTTGCCGCGTGGGCGAGGGCACAGGTATCGTTCGGCGGCGCGCGCGTTGCCGCCGTGGTCGGTTCCGCCATCGGGGCGGGATTTATCTTCGGCGCTTCCCGCACGCTCGGAAACGATCTCGTTTTGGCACTGCCCGAAAGTGAGATCGCGGCGCTGTCCGCTCCTGCCGCCGTGGCGTTTCTTTGGAACGACCGCATCGGCGGCGAGGTGACGCGCGAGAAACTGGAAAACGAGTGGCTGGAAACCCGCGCCACGCCCGTTGCCGCGGCGGCGGGTGGGGAAGTGGACGACGTTGTGGAGCCGCGTGAACTGCGCGCGCGCATCATCTCCGCCGTGTATATGCTGCTCGGCAAAAAGTGAGGCGCCGTATGCTGACACACACGCTTCTTGCCATGCCGTTTGCCGAGCGCGCCGGTTACGCCGCGCGTATGGCGCTCATCGGGATCCTTGCGGTCTTCGGTGTGCTTGCGGTTCTTTGGGGATCGCTGGCGCTCTTTCGGTTTTTGCTCGAATACTTTACAAACAAAAAGACGGCAAAGACCGTCGAAGCACCTGCGCCCGCTCCGTTACCGGTTGCGGTCGACAATAACGACGACGCGCTGATCGCCGTGATCAGTGCCGCCGTGGCGGCGACGATCGCGGGGGAGAGCGGGGTGGAAAATCCCTCTTTCCGCGTAGTTTCTTTCCGTCGGGCCGCCGTGGCGTCCGAGAGCATTTCTCATAACAATTAAAGAAAGGTGAACATAAAAATGAAACAGTATCGTATTACCGTCAACGGCGTCGCCTATGACGTGACCGTAGAAGAAACCACCGCAAACGCGCCCGTCGCTCCTGCCGCTCCCGCACCTGCCGCCGCT
>LVAM01000017.1 GCA_001604005.1 Clostridiales bacterium Firm_07
TCGTCAACTGCGTCGCCTTCGAGAATATGCGACTCCGGAGTATTCCGGTGCTGCCAATCATCGAAGAGCACAAAACGATCTACCCAATCAAAATACCGGCAGACGCAATGCTCATACTTGATGTCCGCAACGATCTCAGCGGGAACGTGGCGGCTGTAAATCACGCGATCACCGCTCTTTCGGAGATATTTGAGAAGATAAGCAACTACCGAAGCCGTGTCCTTTTTATCAAGATTCACTTTTTGAAAATCGTTTCTGCCGAACCGCTCTTCAAAGAAGGAATTGATATGCGCTGTCTGCATTCTGTGGTGCCGCGTTGAAAAAGACCGCTCTTCCCGGAGCGTGCCGACCATTTCGCCTTCCGGCACGAAGAAAAGCCCGTGGAAGTGCATTCTTTCCTTTTCGGGGGAGAACTCACGCACCATAGTGTAACGCCACCCGCGGCGTGAACAGAGGTGCGAGAGAGAGGCGCGAAGACGCTTTTCAAAGGTTTCGGGAGTATTCTTTTCGCCGTCGTAAGTAAAAGTGCAAAAGTAATTCCACTGATTAAGAAAGGTCTTTTGCTCCATACGTTTTTTGCGAGCAAAGAAATTCTTGTCCTCGCGGGCTTCCTCGTCCTTGTAAAACTGCACCCAATCACACGTCGCGCCAAAGGTATCGCCTAATACACCGATTATGTGTTCCTTGCGCTCTCGCGCGTTCATTTTCGGTCGTGCGTCTCGCCACAAAGCGGTAAACGCCTGTTGCGGTGTCGTCTTCTCTTTGCGGCGGCGCGATCCCTCATAAGCGTTAAAGCCGGGGGCACTCGCGATATAATGCGTGCCGTCGTACGTGACTTTGCAGATCATTTTCTATTCACCTCTTTTTTTGAAATTCCCAAACGTTTGGGATTTTGAAGGGGGCTATCCCCTCTTTCGGGTATGGAAAATATGGAAAATCGAAGATTTACCACATTTCCCACACCGCTCAATTCACCCCGCACCCACGGGGGTCAATTTTTCAAAAAATAATTTGATAATTCCTCTTGACAAACGCCACAAGATACAATATAATAATATCAGAAGTAGACCTGTGGTAGCTAATGACTACCGCCAATAGGCTATACTTCTTTTTCTTTTTTTCCTCTAATTTTGCCGCATATGCAAGCACCCTACTCTTGTCTTCACGGGATAAATGATAATTTGCCAGAATTTCTCCAAAATGATCCACTTTATCATATCGCAATTCTCCCCTTATGTAAGCGTCACCTTTTTTCCCTTTTTCAGGGTTTTTTATAAGAGGTAAATTATTATGATGTCCCCTTTTCGGTGACTCTGTTAAACCCATAAAAGCAAACCGATCGTTGTCTTTTTTCACAATAAGCTTTGGATGTTTCGCTTGCTTCTTTTTCCCACCCTCCTCAATTTTATATCTTCAAAAATGAGGATATTTTTCTTTACTCTTTTTTGCCATAAAAATTCATTATCTCCTTCATAAAATAAGAATTCTGCTCCGAGATCTCGGACAATCGGGGATAAACGTCCGAATAGGTCGGAATATCGTTGATCCCGACGCCGCACCGGAGCGCTTGTCGCTCGGAAAAAAACTTGAAATAATCGGTCGCAAATCTCTTCGGAAAAATCTTCTTGCAAGCGACAAAGTAAACGTTTTCCGTAAGTTCTTCTTTTTCGAGCGTGCCGCTCTCACAGACGAGCGGCTGACGATAAAAGCCGTAAAGGTTTCTTCGGCGTAAACGATAGCCATAGAGCCGTGCGGCGATGCCATTGACAAGATAGGTAATAAGGCGATCATTGCCCCACTTAAAACGGGAATTTTCCCAAAAGGAAGACCACTTCGAGAGCAAGCCGCCGATAATGCCGTCCTCAATCCAATAGAGCGGCAGGGCGTTGAGCATTTCGGCGTGCTTTTGGATATGCAGCACTACCGCGAGTTCTCTTGCGTCCGCGCCCCACGATGACGGTCTTTGCGCGTCGGAAAGAAAACGCAAAAAGCAGTAATTCTCCACCGTCGCGTCCTGTCCCATCATTTTGAGCTTTTCGTTCATCAGATCACTTTTCGGGTTACACGATGACATATCCAACTTCAATTCACGCAATCGCAAGTCGTTCTTGCGTTCCTTGTCTATCTCAGAGATCAAGATCACGCCAAATTCAAACCCGCCGACGTGCGGGTTATCCTCTTGCATTTTGACGCCCAAACGGAGCATATCGAAGTCAAGGATATGCGAATACTGACCGCCTTTGAAAAATGGCTCTCGCGCGAAAAAATCGGTGTCACAAAGTGGGAGATTGCCGACATCTAAAAAAGTGAAGTCGTCCCGGATCGGGAAGTTTGAGAACAGAAGTGACGATTGATTCCAAAAGATGAAATACTCTTGCGCGTAATTCTCGACGACTTCCCATATCGTCCGCAGACAAAGACCGTCGTCGTAGACATACAATCAACAAAAGGAGATAAGAAAATGGTCAATCACGCGAAACACCTCAGCAAAGATGATTTGAAAAAGGTCTTTATGGGCGTTGTTTTTTCTAAAGAATTCGGTCATACGAAAGACGGACGCGCGGTTCATTCTTTTGTGCTCCGCAACGGCAACGGTATGACCGTTACCATCATTGATTTCGGAGCAGCGATACAAAGTATCGTCGTTCCGGATCGCAACGGCGTTCCGACGGACGTGGTCCTCGGATACGACGACATTGCCTCGTATGAAAACGGGACGCGCTTTTACGGTGCCATTGTCGGAAGATATGCCAACAGAATCAAGGACGGGCATTTTGAACTTGACGGCAAAGCATACCAATTGGAAAAAACCGATGGCAAAAACCATCTTCACGGTGTTTTCGGCAAGAGACTGTTTGAGGCTTCCGTAAAAGACGGGACACTGATGCTTCGCTATACCAGCCCCCATATGGAGGAGGGCTATCCCGGAAATTTGAGTTTGGAAGTGTGTTATCGCCTGCAAGAAGATAATTCGTTGGAGATCGAATACGCGGCGACCACCGACATGCCGACGGTCGTCAATCTTACCAATCATTGCTATTTCAATCTGAACGGTCAGGACGGATCAACCGTGCTCAATCACAAGGTGCGGTTGAACTGCAGTTATTTTACCGAGTATGACGAAACGTTTGCGCAAACGGGCAAAAAAATACCCGTTGAAAACACACCTCTTGATTTCAGGAACGAGCAAACGATCGGGGCCCGTTTTGAAGACGATTACGAACAGTTCAGAGTTTGTACCGGTTACGATCACAATATGGTGCTCGATGGAGAAGACGGTAAATTGAAACCGATCGGAACGGCAAAAAGCGACCAAACCGGCATCTGCCTGGAAGCGTTTACGACCGAGCCGGCGATACAGTTTTATTCCGGAAATTTCATCCATTTCGACCCGGTTTTGAAAGGAAAAAACGGCATTCACTATCCCAAAAACGGCGGTATGTGTATGGAAGCGCAGCATTATCCCGACTCGATCCGTCACAAGAATTTTCCAAACGTCATTCTGCGTCCCGGCGAGATATACAGACAAAAAACCGTGTATCGATTGAGTCGATTTTAATTTTTTGGATGAAAAATGAACAAAACCGCGGTATTTATTATGCCGGTCAAGATTACAGGCGATGAAATGTCGCTGAATCATTTCAAAGCCTCGGTCGAGTCTATCAAAAAACAGACCGACAGCAACTGGAAACTTGTCATTGTGGACGATTATTCAGACGATCGGAAAGTTTACGAAGCGATAGACGAGGTAAAAAAAGATCTTGGCGAAAAATTACATATCATCTATTCCGACCGCAACTACGGCACCGGTCAGGCAAGAAATACGGGCATTCGTTACGCCGCCGAGATCGGCGCGCCGTTTATTCTGTATAACGATTCAGACGACATTTCCGATCCTTTGCGGCTGGAATTGGTGAGACGCGCGTTTGACAAAGACGACACCGTCAACGTAGTTTATACCGGTTTTGACGTGATTGACGAAAACGGGAAACTTGTTCCGCGCGATCAGATCTCACTGTCTGTAAGAGAGATTATCGACGGACACAAGCAGGACATTGTGGAAGGCGAAAATGCGTGGATTGCCATCGCGATGAAAAAGAAATATACCAATTTGACCTCCTGCACTGCCGTAAAAACCTCTTTGGCGCTCGCCGAGCCTTTCCCCGCCGCCTCCGTTTCCGAGGATTGCCACACCTGGCTTCGGTATGCCGCCCATCCCGGCAAGTTCGTGTTTATTCGGGAAATCAAAGGCGGTTACCGAATCTGCACCGGCGTTCAAAGTCGATCCCGAAGCATAAACGCCGATTTTTATGAAAAAATGTTTCAAAACGATTCCGCGGGATTTGAGGAAGCAGTGAAAATCGCGAAAAAATACGGAACAATGGGCGGGTTTGCGGAAGACGATATCCGTGTCGCCTTCTACGTTCGACTTGCGTTGACGCTTTTGCACGGCCGTCGGAAGAATATTGCCAAAAGTCCTTGGCAAAAGCGGCGCAGATCTCAAAAGAAAAAACGCTTGCCTACATCGATCGATTGCCCTGTGAACCGGCGGAAAAAAATCGCATCACAGCACTGGCAAGAGCATAAAACGATCATATCAACAAAAAAGGCGGTTTATATCGCCTTTTTTCGTCGTCTGATATGCCTTAAAGAAAAAGTAATCGTCATGCTGTCAAGATCAATACAAATCATTTCGACAAAACACAACGAATCGTTTTCATCATATTGACAATTTCGCAAAATCTTATATAATGATAGCGAAAGAGTTCTTTTGTATTTTATCAAAAGAGGAGCATCGTTGCTGTGGATTTTACAAAACTTCCCATCGCGGTTATATTCATCATCACGTTGATCGCCACGGTCACGCGGTTACTATACAACGCCGCATATATGAAAAAGAACGAGCCGGATATTGCCCATCTCTTTTTGATCAACGCGGGTATCAGTTTTGTCTGCGCCCTGATCCTGTTTTGCGTCGGCGGCTTCAAGATCGGCGTTTCGCTCTTTTCGCTCTTATTCGGCGCGTTTTTCGGGTGCGCTATGGGGCTTTATATCATAGCGGAAGCCGCGGCGATACAAAGCGGACCTTACGGTCTCTCGATGATCATCATCAACGGTTCCACCGCCATCACCGCCCTCTCCGGCGCCCTCTTCTTTTCGGAGAAACTGACGCTTCTCAAAGTCCTCGGCGTGTTTTTGATGATGGCTTGCATCTTTTTGGCGACCGGAAACCGAAAAAGCCAAAAGAAGGCAAATATCAAGTGGCTCCTCATTTGCGTTTGCGCGATGTTCCTTTCCGCGGCAGTGGGATTGATACAAAAGATCCATCAAAACTCGGTGCATAAGGGCGAACGGACGGGTTTTCTCGTTTTTGCCTTCGTTTTCTCCACCGTTTTCTCGCTTTTGGCATACTGGATCTTCTCAAAACGCGCCAACACCAACGACGGCGAGCGCGCAAGACCGACAAAAGAAGCCGTGCAGTCTCTCGTTCTTTTGATGGTGATCTGCGGCGTCTGCGCGGCGTTCTATAACCCGATCAACCTCTATCTCTCCGGCGTTGTGGACACAGCGATCTTCTTCCCCCTGATCAACGGCGTGCCGCTGATGTGCGTACTTCTCGCGGCGTTTCTTCTTTTCAAAGAACGGCTGGCAAAACGGCAGATCGCCGGACTTTTCTGCGGCATCGCGGCAATCGTTTGCTTCTTTATCGTGTAAACATCGAAAAGCGCCCGGCGTTTTTTACAAAAAGCGCGGTTTTGTTGCTTTTTTCCCGCACCTTTTTCCTTTCTCCTCATAAGATGATATCGAGGGAGAGAAATCGACAACTCCCCAAAGCTTTGAAGGAGGATCTTTTATGAACTGTCTTGGCAACCTTTTCGGTGACAACTGCTGCTGGATCATTCTCGCCATCATCGTTCTTTGCTGCTGCTGCGGCAACTGATCGACATCGCGGCTGCCCGGGACACGGCTCGGGCAGCCTTCTTTCTTTTTCGGGAAAAACACGAAAAAGTGTTGTGCAAATCCGCTTTTTTCGGTATAATAAAAGAAAGCGATCCTTGAAGAGAGGTACTTATGCAAGAAGTGGAACAATCGCACATTCGCAATTTTTCGATCATCGCGCACATAGACCACGGCAAATCCACGCTGGCGGATAGACTCTTGGAAGCCACCAGCACCGTTGCCAAGCGGGATATGGAAGAGCAGATCCTCGACAATATGGATCTGGAACGCGAACGCGGGATCACCATCAAGGCGCGCGCCGTGCGCCTCCTTTATCGCGCCGCAAACGGCGAAGATTACGTTTTCAATCTCATCGACACCCCCGGGCATGTGGACTTCAATTACGAGGTCTCGCGCTCACTCAACGCCTGCGAGGGCGCACTTCTCGTGGTAGACGCCACGCAAGGCATTGAGGCGCAAACGCTGGCAAACGCGTACCTTGCGGTAGACGCCAACCTTGAAATTCTGCCCGTGGTCAATAAAATCGATCTGCCTTCCGCCAACGTGGAGCGCACCAAGCAGGAGATCGAGGACATCATCGGCATTCCCGCGATGGATTGCCCCGCCGTTTCCGCCAAAGTCGGGATCAATATCCCCGACGTGCTGGAAGCCGTCGTGCGGGAGATTCCCGCACCGAAGGGAGATCGGAACGCGCCCCTCAAAGCCCTGATTTTCGACTCCTATTACGACAGTTATCTCGGCGTCGTCGTATACGTGCGCGTGATGGACGGCAAGCTCTCGGCAGGCGAGCGCATCAAACTGATGCACAGCGGCAAAGAGTTTGAAGTGGTAGAAGTCGGCGTGATGGAGCCCTTCGGGCTCGTCAAGAAGGAAAGCCTTGCGGCGGGTGAAGTCGGCTACATCACGGCGTCGATCAAAAACGTCAGCGAAACGCGCGTGGGCGACACCGTGACAAGCGCCGCCACGCCGACCGACACGCCGCTGCCCGGTTTCAAAGCGGTGCAACCGATGGTCTACGCGGGCATTTACCCCGCGGACGGGTCGCGTTATGCCGATCTGCGCGACGCATTGGAAAAACTCCAACTCAACGACGCGGCGCTCTCCTTTGAGCCCGAAACTTCAGTCGCGCTCGGATTTGGTTTTCGATGCGGCTTTTTGGGGCTTCTTCATATGGAGATCATCGAGGAGCGGCTTGAACGCGAGTTCAATTTCGATCTCATCACCACCGCGCCAAGCGTCATTTACGAGATCACCAAGCGCGGCGGCGAGGTGGTGCGGGTAGACAACCCCAGCAACTATCCCGATCCCGCCGACGTGGAGTGCGCCGCAGAGCCGATCGTGCGCGCTTCCATCATCACACCGACCGACTACGTGGGCGGGTTGATGGATCTTTGTCAGGATCGGCGCGGAGAGTTTCTCGATATGAAATATCTCGACACCGCGCGCGTGGAACTGCACTACCGTTTGCCGCTCAACGAGATCATTTACGACTTTTTCGACGCCCTCAAGAGCCGTTCGCGCGGCTACGCTTCGCTCGATTACGAACTGGAAGGCTATCGCGAGAGCAAACTCGTCAAGTTGGATTTTCTCCTCAACGGCGATCAGGTGGACGCGCTCTCCTTCATCGTGCACGAAGAAAAAGCGTACGCGCGGGCGCGCAAAATTGCACAGCGCCTGAAAGACAATATTCCGCGCCAACTGTTCGAGATCCCCATTCAGGCGGCGATCGGCTCCAAGATCATTGCCCGCGAAACCGTCAAAGCGATGCGCAAAGACGTGCTTGCCAAATGCTACGGCGGCGACATCACGCGCAAGAAAAAATTGCTGGAAAAGCAAAAAGAAGGCAAAAAGAAAATGCGCCAACTCGGCTCGGTGCAAGTTTCCCCCGAAGCCTTTATGGCGGTCCTCAAACTCGACGACGAATCATAAAAGAAGCGCGGCGCTTTGCGCCGCGTTTCTTTTATACAGACATTATTGCTCGTTCACGATCACCGAAACACCGGCGGGAGCTTTGACGGTGGTGTGCACCTTGCCCGCCGCGTCTTTGCGGTGTTCCACGAAAAGGGTGCCAAACGGTGTGGGATACGTGCCTTTTGCAAAAGAAAGATCGCACAAATGCGGCGTCACGGTGATCTCGGTACAACCGGGTTTCGTCACCTCGATGCCGAGGATATAGCGCGAGAGAAACGGCGTGACGCCCGACGCCCAGCCGTGGCAAAGACTGTGGCGGAAACCTTTGTAGCAATAGTTGCCGTATGCACCGTGCACGTCGATCTCGCCGCTCTTTGGCAGTCGATCGATCGGCGCGGCGTTTTTCAGCCACGCAAGATCGAAATCTTCCCAAAAAGTGGTAGCGCCCAGCGACAGCATACCGCCCCAGTAAGCGCGAATGGCGTCCAGCGCCCCGGCAAAGTTTTCCGCCTTTGCCATCGCCTGCAAAACGTAAAAGCCGGTAAACGTCGAAAAGCCCGCCGCGCCGCCGACCGAGAGCACCTCGCGGTCGGTTTCTTTTGCGTTTGCAAGCCCGGCAAGCACCATAAACGCCGCGGCTTGTTTTGCGCCGCCGCACTCCACGGGGCATTTTTCAAGTCGGGAAAGATCCCGCGCGCACGCCGCCGCTTCGGCGTCGCGTCCCATCGTGAGAAAGATCTCGCGCGCCGCGCGCGTTGCCAGGATATGGAGCGATTGCAATCCCGCGTCGGTCGCCCGCGGATTGGATTGCGTCGGCCAGTCAAGAAAACGATTTTGAGGCGTGCTGTCTTTGCCGTTCTCGTCGATAAAGCCCGCAAGATGCCGGCAAAGCACCGTTACGTAGTCCAAATGCCGCGCAAGATAATCCTTGTCGCCGTATTGCCGATAATAATCGAAGAGAATGATGAGCCACCACATCGAATAGGAAGGCAGATTGTTCATCCACTCGTCGGGCGGCGTGTGCGCCGCGGCAAAATCGAGGCTGTCGCGGATCACGCTCTGATCGCCGAACACCGCCATAATGGAGGATATTTCAGGGTGCAGGTCGCCGATCCAAACCAGTCGGTCGCGCTTGACGCCGTCCCAAATGTACTGTTGCATATTGAGATGCACGGTATAAGCGCCGGTCTCCCAAATGCGGTCAAGGAGCGGGTCACTGCTCTCGAAACTGCCGATATAGGGAATATCGCGGTAAACGATCACCGCCTTGACGGTATGAAAACGCACCTCGACGTCGTCCGACAGTTCGATGGAAAGAAAGCGGAAACCGGTCTCAAAATGAGCGCTCATACTCCAATTTCGCACGCGGATCTCGGTATCGCGTGTGGCGTGGTCGTTGGTCGCGTTATCGTCGCCGTACACGGTGCTCATCGCCTCGCTGACCGACTCGCCGAAGCGAATATGCAGGCGCGCGTCCGCCGCGCCGATCACCTCGAAAACCGAGATCTCCGCGCCGCCGTGCAGTTCTCTGCCGAAATCCAGCACCACCGTCGCTCCCGCGCCTTTCAGCGTGCAGGGCGCCGCGCCGGGATACTCAAAAAGGATCTGTCTGGGCAGATCGCGAAGGAGCGATTCCGCGTTTTGTACGTTGCCGCGGCAGAGCGCCACGCGCACGGGCGTAAGATACGCGCGACTGCGCACGTCAACGCTCGGATGCGCCGCCGCGGGGAGAAGATCGGTCAGTTTCTTCATATTTCTTCCTTTCTTTGCCTTTCGGCAGGGGGATAACTTCATTATACATTATAAAATAGCGCGCGCCGGAAATTAAAGGCGCTTTTTTGTTTTGGAAGTTGCGGGATTTTGCGTTTTCGCGAGTTCCGAGAGCGCCGCGCCGAGAGCCTCGGGCGACGCGTCCGCGTAGCGGAGCAACGCCGTATGCGTGTCGTTTCGCACACCGTCTATGCGGTAATCTTCCAAAAACGCCACACGCACACCGACACTCTTGGCGATCTCACGCAACTCCTCGTCGCTTTTTTTGCTGTGGATCTTCACCAAAAAATGCAGTCCCGCGTCGGCGGAAAGGATCTCCAAGCGATCGGAAAACGGCGAACTTTGCAGCGCTCTTATCATCTCCTCCCGCCGCGCGCGGTAAAAAACGCGCATACGGCGCAAGTGGCGTTCAAAGTGCCCTTCCGACAAAAATCTTGTCAGGATATGCTGTTCAAAAACCGGCACGGGGCAAGCGTAAACACCGCAGATCTCACGGTACCGAGAGAGAAGCGACGCGGGCAACACCATAAAACTGATACGAATGGAAGGCGCAATGGTATCGGAAAACGTATTGAGATACACCACCTTTCCCGCGCCGTCCATTGAAAAAAGGGGCGGGATCGGTTTGCCGCAAAAGCGAAATTCGCTGTCGTAATCGTCCTCAATGATGAAGCGATCCCCTTCGCTTGCCCAGCGAAGGATCGCCGCGCGGCGCGGAGCGCCGGTCACCACACCGGTGGGGAAATGATGGTTGGGGGAAATATGTAACACGTCCACGCCCGCGCCGTCAAGCGCGGCGGGATCAATGCCGTCCCCATCCGGCGTGATGGGGCGCAGCCGCACACCGTTCAATGCGTAAACGCCCGCGATCTTGGTGTATCCGGGATTTTCCACACCGAAAACTTTGTCCCTGCCAAGCAGTTGCACCAGCAACATATAGAGATACTCGTTGCCCGCGCCCACCACGACGGCGTCGGGCGAGACCTCGATCCCCTTGTTCTGCACCAGATGTGCCGCGATGGCACGGCGCAGCGCGTAAATACCCTTTGCGGGCGAGGGAGAGAGCAGGTCGCTCTCCTCGGTCAATACGCGGCGGGAAAGCCGCGCCCACAGCGCGAAAGGAAATCTTTCTGCGTCGGTCCGCGGGCTGACGAGATCCACACGGTAAGTCGGCGTTTCTTCCGCGCTCTCTTTTGCGTCCTTTTCCCGCACCGCGCGCGGTGCGGGAACAGCGAGCGCGGCGACGAAATAGCCGCTCCGCTCGCGGGATTCGAGAAATCCTTCTGCGATCAGTTGTTCATAGGCGTTTTGCACGGTCTGCACGCTGACGCCGTGATGCTCCGCCAAGCGGCGTTTGGACGGCAGTTTCTCCCCCGGCGCGAAAACGCCGGAAAGAATATCCCGCCGGATCGCCGCGATCAGTTTTTCGCCGATCCCGCCGCCGGAAAGGTCATACGTGCGCATCTGCATCGTCTTCCTCCTCGAAGTAGGACAGCAAACCGTCAAAAAACGGGGCAAGGATCTCGTCGGACGAAGCGTAGGTCTCGTGTTTCGCGCCGCGGAGCAATACGCTCTCTCCGCGCGGAACGCGGGCAATGAATTTTTCCGCCGCGCGGCGGTCGACCATCACGTCCTTCTCCGCGATATAGACCCGCACCGGGATCCTGATGCTCTCCGGCGCGCCGCGTCGCAAAATGACGCGCGGCACGTGCAGTGCCTCGTTCATCCAGGAATAGCTGGGATATTGCTGATACGAAAACTGTTTTTTGAGTGCGCGATACGCCGTAAATCGTGCGTGGGAAAGAACGTTGGATTGCTCGAAACTCTTTCCCGAACGCCCCCGAAGCCCCGGGATCGGCTTTTTCCCTTGTCCGCAAACGCGCGCGAAACCGCACAGCGCGCGGCACAAAAACGCCGGGCATTTTCCCCGCCGCGTCGCGATCATCGGGGTGTTGAGTACCGCACGCGAAAAAAACGTCGAGCCGCGCTCCAAAAACAGCGCCGCCACGGCTCCGCCCATCGAATGCGCAAACAGATAACGCGGCGCGGGTGCATCGCCGCCCACCGTTTCGAGAAACGCTTCGAGATCATCGACGTAGTCGGTAAAGCGGCGCACGTATACGATATCCGGCGCGCACTCACGCACCGAGCGCCCGTGTCCGCGCTGATCGAAAAGATACACCGAGAAGCCGTCTTCGAGAAAATATCCCGCCAGCTCCTCATATTTTTCACTGTATTCCGTAAATCCGTGCAAAATGAAAACCGAGCCGCGCGGCTTTGGCGCGTCATAGACCGTATAGGCGAGTCGCGCGCGGCGCGCGCCCGTAAACACGCCCTGCCGCCGCGACGCGGCAAGACGCGGAAGGATCCGCTCCCGCATACCCGTTTCGTATTCGGCATCTTTCAAAAAATCACGCATTTTTCTTCCTTTCAAACGGCAAAACCGCCGTCCACACCGAGCATTTGCCCCGTGATAAATCCCGCTTTTTCATCGGCGAAAAAGCGCACCGCCGCCGCCACGTCAAAGACCGTTCCGATGCGGCAAAGCGGCGTTGCCTCCACCAATGCGGCACGCTCCGCTTCGCCGAGGAAAGCGTTCATCTCGGTGTCGATGACGCCCGGCTCCACGCAGTTGACCGTAATGCCGGAGGGACCGAGTTCCTTGGCAAGCGCCATCGTCAGTCCGCGCACGCCTGCCTTTGCGGCGGAATACGCCGCCTCCATCGAGGCGCCGACCTTGCCCCACATCGAACCGATGAAGATCATACGCCCCCAGCCCGCGCGGATCATTTCGCCCTGACATTCGCGGGCGAGATAAAAGACGCCTGAAAGATCGGTATCCGTCACGCGGCGCCACTCCGCGTCGCTCGTGTCGCGCGAGAGCATCACCGAAGACACCCCCGCCGACGCCACGACGATCTCGGGCGCGCCGCCGAGTTTTTCGGTGGCTTCCCGCACCGCGCGACGCACGGCGTCGGGATCGCCGACGTCGGCGCAAACGGCGGCGGCACCCGTTTCTCTTTCCAAATTTTGCGCCGCCTTTTCCGCTTGGTGATAAAGAAACGCCACTTTGTCTCCCGACGCCGCAAACTCCCGCACGATCTCGGCGCCGATGCCGCGTGAACCGCCGGAAACCAACACTCTTTTCATCGTTTTTCTCCTTTTTACAATCGCGCGGCGTGCCGCGCTTCAAATGTTTCACAATTCAAAAATAACTGACCCCGCAAAGGACGAAAACGCCGCGTTAGGTAAATTGAGACCGGTAGAGCGTGGCGTAAAATCCGCCCGCGGCAAGCAGTTCCTCGTGCGTACCGCGCTCGATGACGCTCCCTTTTTGCACCACCAGAATGACGTCGGCGTTTTGCACGGTGGAAAGTCGGTGCGCGATGACGAACGCGGTGCGGTGCCGCATCAGCGCGTGCATCGCCGCCTGTATTTTCTGCTCGGTGCGGGAGTCCACGTTCGACGTCGCTTCGTCCAAAATCAGGATCGGCGCGTCGGAGAGCATCGCGCGCGCGATGGTGATCAGTTGCTTTTGCCCTTTGGAAATATTGACGCCGTCGTCCGACAGGATCGTATCGTATCTTTGCGGCAAAGAAAGGATAAAATCGTGAATGTACGCGGCGCGTGCCGCCCTCTCCACGTCCTCGCGCGTGACGTCTTCTCTGCCGTACGCGATATTTTCAAAGATCGTGCCGTAAAAGAGCCACGTGTCCTGCAAAACCATCGTATAGTTTTTCCGCAGCGTTTCGCGCGTGATCTCGCGCACGTCCCTGCCGTCAAGGCAGATCGCGCCTTCGGAAATATCATAAAAGCGCATCAGAAGATTGATGACGGTGGTCTTACCCGCTCCGGTCGGTCCGACGATCGCCACCGTCTGACCGGACGTGACCGACAGTGAAAAATGATGCAGGACGGTCTTATCGGGCGTGTAACCGAACGTGACGTCCTCAAAGCGCACGTCTCCCCGCGCGCGGGGGAGTTTTACGGCGTCCTCTCTGTCGGGCACCTCGCTCGGTTCGTCGAGCAAGCGGAAAACGCGCTCCGCGGCGGCAAGCGCCGACTGAAACTCGCTCATCATATTGGCAAGTTCGTTGATGGGTCCCGCAAATTTGCGGGAATACTGCACGAACGAAGAAACCCCGCCCAGCGTGATCATAAAAATCGGCAAAAGATCGGCTTTCGTCTGTGTGAGAAGAAAGAGAACGCCGCCGAAGAGCGTGATGAGCGCAATGGAAATGTTGTTGATCAAATTGACGGCGGGACCGATCATCGCGCCGTACCACTCCGCTTTGTAGTATGCCCCGACAGCCGCCTCGTTGCGCGTGTCAAAACGCGAAATCGTGACGTCTTCCGCCGAGTACGCACGCACCGTCTTCTGCCCCGAAAGCATCTCCTCGGCGTATCCGTTCAGTTCGCCCAGTTTGACCGATCTGGCGCGAAAAAGAGGGTGAATGTGCTTGGTTTTGAAGCGAGTAAAGAGAATGGAAGCGGGTACGGTGACGGCGAAAATAAGCAAAAGCGGCCTGGAAATGGAAAACATCATAAAGAGCGCCCCGACCACCGTGACGGTGCTGGCGGCAAGCTGCAACAAATCGTGGGAAAGCGAGGTGTTCAGCGTGTCGATATCATACGAAATGCGGCTGATGATGTCCCCCGTCGGGTGGCTGTCGAAATAAGAGACAGGCAACGTCATCAAATGCTCGAACACCTGACGCCGCAAGGTATAGATGATCTTTTGCCCCAAACGTACCATCAGAACGGAGAGAAGATATGCCATCACTGCCGAGAGCAAATAAAAGACCACCAGCATCAAAACGTATCGCCGCACGGCGGGAAAATCCACCCGTCCCCTGCCCCCCGCGATCGCGTCGATGGCAAGCCCCGAGATCTTCGGTCCGGCAAGCGCCAGAATGTTGGAGCCGAGCATCAGAAAAAGGGCTGTACAAACGGCAACGGGATAGTGTTTCAAATATCCCGCCATACGCAACATCGCGCGCCGTTTTTGCGCACGGGTAGGGGCTTCTTTTTTGTCTTCTCCAACGCCGCGCGGACGCGCGACGCCGTGGAAATGCGGATTATTCAAGGATTGCACCCCCCATCTGCGACTCGCTGATCTCGCGATAGAGCGCGCAATTTTCAAGCAGTTCATCGTGTTTGCCCGCGCCGATGATCCTGCCTCGATCCAAAACCAAAATGAGATCGGCATACATCACCGAACTGACGCGCTGCGCCACCACGATGGTGGTGGCGCAAAGCGCCTCGCGCACGGTGCGACGGAGCGCCGCGTCGGTCTTGTAATCGAGCGCCGAAGAGGCGTCGTCAAGCACCAAAAACTCCGGATCGCCCGCAAGCGCGCGGGCAATGAGCAACCTCTGGCGCTGTCCGCCCGAAAGGTTCGTCCCTTTGGCGGAGAGCATATGTTCGTATCCGTCCGGAAACGCCTCGATATATTCCGCCGCCTGCGCCAGCGCGGCGGCGCGTCGCACCTTTTCCTCGGAGATCTCTCTGCCGAAACGAATGTTTTCCGCCACGGTATCGGCAGCGATGAAATCACTTTGCATCACCACGCCGAATTTTTTGTGCAGTTCCGCCTCGCCATAATGCGCGATGGGCAAACCGTCCACCAAAATCTCTCCGTCTTTCGCCTCGTAAAAGCGCATTGCAAGCCGCAAAAGCGTGCTCTTTCCCGCTCCCGTCGCGCCGATGATGCCCAGCGTTTTTCCGCGTTCCAGAGAAAAGGAAATGTGCGACACCGTATCGTATTTTTCCCCGTAAGCAAAGGAGACGTCTCGAAATTCCAGCGCGATCTCACCCGTTGCCGCGTCGCCCGTGTCGGGCGATTCTTTGTGCGCGTGGTAAACCGAAAGCACTTCGTCTATTCTGCGCGCGGAGGCGAGACTACGCGAATAATCGACGAAAATGCGCGTAAGCACCGCGATGGAAGAGGACATCAGGGTGAAATACTGAATGAAAGCAATGATCTTGCCGGGTTTGGAAAGATCGCGGTCGACAAGATACGCGCCCGCAAAGATCACCAAAACCAGTCCGAGATTCAGGAAAAGTCCCATCAAGGGTTGTGTCAGCGCCATTGTCACGCCCGCGCGCGTTTCGTCGGCAACCAGTTTCCGGTTCGCCGCATCGTAGCGTTCTTTTTCATATTGTTCGCGCGAGAGCGCTTTGATGACACGCACGCCGCCGCAGTCCTCGCGCACCACCCGCACCATTCCGTCCACGCTGGCGTGCGCTTTTTGGTAGAGCGGCAATCCGCGTCCGGTGATGAAAAAGATCGAAACGCCGATCACGGGGAGCGTCGCAAGCAAAATGAGCGCCAAACGCGCGTCAAGGAAAAAGGTGATGGCGATGCCGCCGATCAGCAGCATCGGGGCGCGCACGCCGATGCGTTGTATCATACCGATGAAATGATGCAGATGATAGGTGTCGGAGGTCAGGCGCGATTCCAGCGAAGGGACCGTAAGCCCGTCGACCTCGCGCGAGGAAAGATGCATCGTCGCTTCAAAAAGATCATGTCGGATCGCACGCGAGGCGTCGCGCGCCACGCGGGCGGCGTTGCGGTTTGCCGCAACGTTGCCGAAATAGGCGCCGAGCGCCGCTAAAATCATCATACCGCCCCAGAAAAAGATCATCTTCATCTCCCCCGCGGGCACCACGCTGTCCAAAATGTAACTTAATATGTAAGGAAGCAACAGTTCGAGCACCGAGGCGAGGATCTTGATCGAAAATCCCCAAAAGAGCGCTTTTTTCAAGGGAGAAAGATAGTGCACGAGAAGCTTCATTTCTTTGCCTCCTTCACGCTCTTTTGCGCGTTGGAAAGCGCGCGAGCAAGCAGATCTTCAAACGCGGCGCGCTCCTCTTCCGAAAAATCCACCGTCAAAATGTCACGCCAATTTGCGCCCACCGTGCGCAAAAGCGGCAGGATCTCCATTGCCTTTTCGGTGGGATAAACAAGCAGCACGCGCTTGTCCGATGGCGACGCGTCGCGGCGCACGAACCCCGCCTTTTCCAAATGCGCGATATGGCGTGTTACCTGGCTTTTGTTGACAAAGAGTTCGCGCGCCAGCGTTTCCTGGGAAACGCCGCCGCTCCGGCAAAGATAAAAGAGATAGGGATGATCGCCGGCGCCGATCCCCGTGCCCTCCAAAAATCGGGCGCGGTAAAGCGCTCCGGCACGTTGGATCGCCCCGAGCGAACGATTGAGTGATGACATATTGCCTCCGAAATAGTTGCGTCCGCAACTTTTTATTCCATTATATCCCTCCGCGCTTCGGCTGTCAATCCTTTGCCGAAAAAAACTCTCGCGCGCGAGCATATTTTTGCCCCGCGGCACATACAACAGAATGAGACCAAACGAAACGGGAGGAAAAGAAAGATGGAAACACAATTGGAAGTGGCGAGAGCGCCGCGCAAATTACCGAAGATCGGAAGACGGACGGTCGTCATCGCCTCTGCGCTTTTGCTGATCGCGGCGGCGGTGGTGCTCAATTTCGTTCTTTATCAAAACGGCGTTCTGACGGGCAAAGAAACGCCCGGGGAGACGCCGGTGGACGCCGGAGAGGAAGCCAATACCGAAACGGTGTCGGCGGACGGTTATTTTTCGGCGACGCAGGTAAGTCGACAGCGCGCGAGAGACGAAGCGCTGGAAGTTTTGCAGAGCGTGGTGGAAAACGAAAACGCCGATGAGGCGACCAAAACCGAGGCGCTCCTTGAAATTTCGGATCTTGCGCGAGCGATGGAACAGGAAGCCAATATCGAAACATTAGTGCGCGCGAAAGGCTTTGAACGCTGTGTCGCCGTGATCAACGGCGAAAGTTGCTCCGTGGTGGTCAGCGGCGAAAAATTGCAGCAAAACCAGATCTCGCAGATCAACGAGATCGTTTACGAGCAATCCGGCATCAAACCCGCCAACATTCGCATCGTAACGCGCTGACGCGCAAAAGACCGGCATTCTCCTCCGTGAGAACGCCGGTCTTTTTTATTCCCAGAAAAGCAACAGCAATAAAAGCGGCAAAACGTCGCCGTCGTCATTTTCCTCCGACAAGAGAAAAATGAGCGCCGCGATGAGCGCGAGATCGGAAAACCCGCTTTCTTTTTTTCCTTTGCGCGGCGGCGGCAGAAGCGGCGCGAGAAACGGAAAACGCTCGGCAAGACCGTGAAAAGGCGGGGGCGGCGCAAACGCTCCCTTGTCGGGCGGCGGGGGCGCGCATTCTTCTCTCTCCGGCATCGGGGGCGGCGGCATACCTTCCGCTCCGATCGATGGCGGCGGGGGTGGGGGACACGCTCCGTTTCCTTTGGAAGAAATATCCCGCGTATCCATCGCGCCGTTCTCGTCCGGCTCCTTTTCGCGGGGATTTTCCCGCGCCGCGCCCCGCGCGGCGGGAGAAAAAGCGTTGCCGCTGTAATTATCGGGGACGTAAAAGGGCATGTCGCGCCCGTTTCTGCCCGTGTTTTGAATGTACATGTTTGCTCCTTTCACGGTGTGCGGCGCAAGAGATCGCCGAGCCTTGCCAAACGCAAAACGTAGTCGATCGCCGCGCCGCGCTCGGGCGACAAATACGGTTTGAGAGCGATGAGCAGACTCTCTCTCTTTTTGGCGCTTCCGCCCTTGCCCGCGGGCACGCTCTCTTTCGGCGGCGCGCCGAGCAGGGGTATGACGTTTTCAAGGATCGGGGAAAGTTTCCCGATCCCGTCCATCAGTTTGGAAAACTCCTCTTCGGGCAAGCCCGCGTTCGTTTCTTCCGACAAGAGCCCGCCCCCTTTACTTGCCCTTGCTCCGAAACTGTTCGGCAAGCGCCGTGAGATCGGCGTCGCTGGCGTTTTTGATGGCGCGGCGCAAACTTTCCATATCGCCCGGTTTCACGCGGAAGCGCGAGATGTCAAGTCCGTGCTCCGCCACGAGTTTGTCGATCACGCTTTGCAGTTGTCTGTCGTTGAGCAGCAGCAAACGATCGAGCATCTGACGGTCCAGTTGCAAAAAGACCCCTCCTTTTTTGCCGTTTGTTGTCAGTATATGCGTACAAATTCGGCTTCGTCCGCGCATTTTTTCGGATTTTTTCTTTTCAATTCCCGAAAAATCTGTTATACTGAAAAAAGTGGAGGTACAAAATGAAAAAACTGCGCTTTACGATCACGGGAATGACCTGCGCCGCTTGCGTGGCGCACACCGAACGCGCCGCGAAAAGCGTGCTCGGCAACGAAATCCCCTTTACCGTTTCTCTGCTCTCCTCTTCGCTCTCGCTCACACTCCCCGACGACGCCGACGAGGATAAACTTTACCGCCGCCTTGCCGCGGCACTGCGCCGCGCGGGATACGGACTTCTCTTGCCTGACGCGGCAAACGAAAACGCCGCGCGGGAGAAAGAAAAGAAAACAGAAAAACACCGGCTTCTCCTCTCGGCGTTCCTTTCCGCTTTTTTGATGCTCTTTGCAATGTGGCACTCGATGCCGCTTCCGGGCGCGCTTGCCGCGGGCACTCCGCGCGCCGTTTTCCTCTTTGTCATACAAATATTGCTCTGTCTGACGGTCACTATTCTGCAACGCCGATTTTTCCGAAACGGCTTTTCCGCGCTTTTCCACGGCGCGCCGAATATGGATTCTCTCGTGGCGCTCGGCTCGGGCGCGTCGTTCTTTTACAGCGCGGTTTCGGGTATCCTTTTCTTTGCGGCGCTCGCGCGCGGCAACGCCGACACCGCGATCTTGCATCACTTGTATTTTGATTCCTCCGCGATGATATTGACATTGGTGTCGCTTGGAAAATATCTCGAACACAGGGCGCGCGCACGCGCGTCCGGAGCGGTGGAAGCCCTGATCGCCGAAGAGCCGCGCACGGCGCGGCGGGCGGCGGCGGGCGAAGAAGAAGTCGATATTGAAGACGTCGCCGTGGGTGAACTTCTCCTTGTCCGCGAGGGCGAAAAACTGCCGCTTGACGGCATCGTGCGCGCGGGAGAAGGCAGTGTAAACGAGGCGATGCTCACCGGCGAATCGCTCCCGCGCCGCGTGACGGCGGGCGACGAAGTGGCGGGCGGTACGCTCCTTGCGGAAGGCGCGCTCACCGTGGAGGTGACGCGGGTGGGCGAGGAAACGACACTGCGACAGATCGCCGCGTTGCTGGAAGCCTCCGCCGCCACGAAAACCCCCGCCGCGCGCCTTGCCGACCGCATCAGCGCGGTCTTTGTGCCGATCGTTCTTGCCGTTTCCGCGCTCACGGCACTCGTTTGGTTGCTTTTGCACAACGGCGCGCTCGCTTTCCGCGCCGCCGTATCGGTGTTGGTCATCTCCTGCCCCTGCGCGCTGGGGCTTGCCACTCCGATCGCCATCACCGTCGGGTGCGGGCGGGGCGCGCATTTCGGCATTCTGTTCAAAAACGCGGCATCCGCCGAGATCTTAGCAAACGCGCGTTATCTTTGCACCGACAAAACCGGAACGCTGACGCGCGGCGAACTGACCGTGACCGACATATTGCCGCTTGACCGAAATATACCGGAAGAAGAACTCCGCGCGCTAATCGCCTCGATGGAAGCCCTCTCCGCGCACCCGATGGCAAAACCTCTTGCCGCACTCTCAAAGGAGCGTGTGGAAATCTCCGATTTCGCCACGATACCGGGGAGAGGCGTCACAGGCAAGATCGCGGGCGAGGCGGTCTTCGCCGGCAACGAGGCGCTTTTCACGCATCTTGAAAACGCCCCCGCCGTGCCGCCCGCGTGCCGCGATCTCTGCCGCGCCTTTGCCGATGAAGGCAAAAGCACGGTGCTTCTCGCGCGCGGCGATCGCTTTCTCGGCGTTTTCGCCCTTGCCGACACGCTCCGCGCGGACAGTAAAACGGCGGTCGCATACCTCTCGCGCCGCGGCGTCTCCGTCACGATGCTGACGGGCGACCGCGCAGGCGCGGCAAAAAAGATCGCCGCCGAAGCCGGTATTCAAGATATCCGCGCCGAACTGCTCCCCGCCGACAAAGAAGCTGTGGTGAGAGAGTACCGCGCGCAGGGGATCACCGTGATGGTAGGCGACGGGATCAACGACGCGCCGGCGCTTGCCGCGGCAGACGTCGGCATCGCCGTGGGCGCCGGCACGGCGGTGGCGGCGCAAAGCGCCGACGTGGTGATCGCCGGCAGCACGCTCTCGGAAGCGGCGGGCGCGGTGGAACTCGGCGCCGCGATACGGAAAAATATCCGCCAAAACCTCTTTTGGGCGCTCTTTTATAACGCCGTCTGTATCCCCGTGGCGGCGGGCGTCCTTTACCCCTTGGGCGTTCTGCTCTCCCCGATGATCGCGGCGGCGGCAATGAGTTGCTCCTCGCTCTTCGTCGTGCTCAACGCCCTGCGACTGACAAGATTTACACCCCCCGCCCTTGCCGAGCGTGAAAAAGACCGGCAAAATCAAACCGAAAAGGAGAAAAACGATATGTTCGGAAAAACCAAAGAAGAAGAGATCCGCGTTTCGGGTATGTCCTGTATGCACTGCGCCGATCGCGTGGAAAAAGCCCTTTGCGGCGTGCGCGGCGTCAAGAGCGCGACCGTGGATCTTGACGCGGGACTCGCCCGCGTCACCGCCAAGGAAAGCGTCACAAGAGAGGCTCTTACCGCCGCCGTCAAAGAGGCGGGGTACGAGGCGGAGTGATCTTTTCAAAACAAAAAAGCGGAAGCCCGCGGGCTTCCGCTTTTTTCTGTATTTTACTTTTGTTTGATCTGCGCGTTCACTTCGTCGAAGGTCGCGGTGACCGCGGCGTCGGGCTCTTTGGTAAGCAGCGACGTCACCACGATGGCAACGGCGCTGAGCAAAAACGCGGGGAGCAGTTCGTAGATATTCCAGAAACCGCCGAGCGGACGAATGAGATATTTCCAAAGGAAGACGACCGCCGCGCCGGTCAAGACACCGGCAAACGCGCCCCACTTGTTGGTGCGCCGCCAGAAGAGCGCAAAGAGAATGATCGGACCGAACGCCGCGCCAAAGCCCGCCCACGCAAAGGATACGATGCGGAAGACCGAGGAGTTTTGATTCCAGGCAAGGAAGATCGCGACGACCGAGATGGCAAGCACCGTCAGCCGCGCCAGCCACATTTGCGCCTTCTTGCCGACGTTGTGCCAGAAAAAGCGTTTGACGATGTTCTCCGACACCGAGGAAGCGGCGGCAAGCAACTGCGAATCGGCGGTGGACATGATGGAAGCGAGAATGCCCGCCAAAATGAGTCCCGCGATCAGGGCGCCGAAGGTGTCCAAGTGCGCGATGTGGTTCGACATATAAATGATGATACGCTCGGCGTCAAAGCCTTTCGCGGCAATAAGCCCGCTCTGCGCGGCAAAACTGTAACCGATCAGCCCGATGAAAATGGCGATACCCATCGAGAGGAACACCCACACGGTGGCAACGCGGCGGGAAACTTTCAGTTTGCTGTCGTCCTCGATCGCCATAAAGCGCAGGAGAATGTGCGGCATACCGAAATATCCGAGCCCCCACGCCAGCGTGGAGACGATGGGCAGGAAGCCGTAACTCTTGCCGTCCGTGCCGGTCAGGCGGAAATATTGTCCCATAGAGGAGATGCTGTCGTGCGCCAACACCGCGTTTTTCACGGCGTCAAAACCGCCGGCATATTCGATGCCGAACGCGATGATGACGAAGAGCGCGACCGTCATAATGATCGACTGCACAAGGTCGGTCAGCGAGGCGGCAAGAAAGCCGCCGATGATGGTATACGTAACGAGGATCGCCGCGCCGATGATCATCGCTGTGTGATACTCCACGCCGAAGATCGAGTTTGCCAATTTACCGATCGCGGAGAAGCCCGACGCGGTGTACGGCACGAAGAAGACCACGATCACCAACGCCGCGATGGCGGTGAGAAGCCCCTTGCTGTCCCCGAAACGATCGGAGAGGAACGAGGGAATGGTGGTGGAAGAAGTGCGCGCCGAATACAGGCGAATGCGCCGTGCCACAAACAGGAAGTTGAGGTATGTACCGACGCCGAGCCCCAGCGCCGTCCAAAACGCCTCGGCAAAACCCGTGGTGTTGCCGGCAACGCCGGTCAGAAGCACCACGCCCGGCAGACCCATCAACAGCCAAGAGGACATATCCGACGCCTCGGCGCTCATCGCCGTGACGTAGGGACCGAGTTTTCTGCCGCCGAGATAGAAATCGTCGGTGTTCTTGTTCGTTTTGGAACACTTTACGCCGAGATATACGATGTAGCCAAGGTATATCACGATCGCAAAGATCATAATCGTCATCGTCATTTTTGAAGCATTCCTTTCATATTTAAGGTAAAGTTGGATTAAGTATAACATTGTAAGCAAAAAATGTCAAGTTTTTCCGAAAATTTTTGAAAGGAAATCCCCGCCGCACGTCGTGCGGCGGGGACACCCTTTTTAAGAAACGTCTTCAAAATTGGTATCTTCCGTCAGCGTTGCCATCGCCGCGCTGTCCAGATACGTCGTGGGCGATACCTGCAAGCCGCCTACCGTCATTTCCAGGTGCAGGTGCGGTTCTTCGGAGATCTCCGCCATCGCGCTCTCGCCGACGCGGCCGATCAGATCCCCCGCCTTGACGCTTTTTCCGACCACCGTCGTTTCGGGCAGATCCTCGGCAAGGTTTTTATAAATGGTATAGGTGTCGCCGCTGTGCGCGATCGCCACGCATTGTCCCATGGAAACGTCTTCCCAGACCTGCGCAATCACGCCGTCCGCCATTGCAGACACGTTGGCGCCCGCCACCGTGCCGATGTCAATGCCGAGATGCACGCGATAATCCCCCATCGTTTCGGAAAAAACCTGCATATCCGCGCTGTGTTCTTTTTGCAAAACCCCCGAAACGGGCAACAAAAAGTGAAGCGCGGCGGTTATATCGCTCTTTTCTTCCTCGTCCGCGAGAACCGGTTTTGCGGTGTCTTCATTGGTATCTGCCGCGGGTTCGATCGCCTCGGGCTCATTGTACGGAGCGGGAATATCCCGTGCGGCGCGGTTGGCGACCACCGTGATGACGATGATGACCGCCAAAATGAGAAACATTGCCAAAACCGTGATGGAGATCGCCCGCGCCCCGCGATCTTCACGCATTTTTTTGAAAAATCCTTTTTCTTTCATTGATCTTGTCACTCCTTTTTTGGTGTTGTCCTTATTTTTGCCGCTTTTCGGGCGTCTATGCGGGATTTGGCAAAAAGAACAAAAATTTCGGTGACAGATCAAAAAACGCGGCGCCTTCGCCGCGTTTTTATGATATCAAAGACGCAGCAGCGCCGCGAGACCGGTGAGATCGAAAACAGCGCCGAAAAACGCGCCGAAGACGAAAAGGAGTAAGGCGATAAGCGCGCTCTGCCCGCGGGAACGGTTGGTGCGAAAGAGAACGAGCAATCCCGCGCCCGCACCGGTGAGAAGCCCCGCCAGCATCGCGCCGCCCGAAATGACGCCTTCCAGCCACAACGAGGCGACAAGCACCGAGGCGGCGCAGTTCGGGATCAGACCGATAAGCGCCGCAAGGCACGCGCCGAGAAGCGGCACGGCATTGATGAAAGCGGCAAGGCGCGCCTCGCCGATAAAACCGATGGCAAGCCCCAGTGCAAGATTGACGATCAATACGAAAAGAGAAATGTGCAGCGTGTGATGCAACGCGGAGCGGAAAATGCCGCGCTCACAATGGCAGTGCTCCCGATCGCACAGATCGTGCACCGTGCCTTCTCCCTCCTTTTGGGGACAAAACAGATCCACGGCAAAGCCGACCGCCACCGCCACGGCAAATTTGACGCCGAGAACGGTGAGGATTTTGAGCGGTGCGACGCCCGCGCCGAGAAAAATGGGCAGCATCTCGTCCGACGTGGCGAGAAAAACCGCAAACAACGTGCCAAGGCTCGCCACGCCGCCGGCGAAAAGCCCCGCCGCCGCCGCGGAAAATCCGCACTGCGGCACAAGCCCCAACGCCGCGCCGAGCAGCGGTCCGGCTTTCCCGGTGCGCGCGATCGCCGCGCGCGTTTTCTCCCCCGCGCGGTGTTCCAGCCACTCCATCAACCAATACGTGAGAAACAAAAACGGCAACAATTTGAGAGAATCCAACGCCGCGTCGAGTACGATATCAAAAACTTTCTCCCACATTGTCTTTTCCTTTCCCCGCGCACGCCGCGCAAACGCCGTAGATCACACTCTTTCCCCGATGCACCGAAAACCCGTGTTCGCGGAAAATGTGCTCCGTCAACTCGTCGCTGCACGCGCATTCCAGATGCGTCACGCCGCCGCAGACAAGGCACTGCAAATGCAAATGCCCCTCGCAATCCCGCGCCGCGCCCACGTATTGATAAGTATGCCCGTCCGTCACGCGAAACTTGCGCACTTCTCCCTCAAGACAGAGCGCCGAAAGCATACGGTATACCGAACTGCGCCCGGGCGCGATGCCCTCTTTTTCCATCGCCGAGAAGATCTCCTCGGCGCTCTTCGGCGGCTCGCTTGCCACGCGCCTGAGATACGCCGTCAGGTGTCTTAACCCCGCCGTTTGATACTTCTTTTCCGCCATTTGCTCACGCTCCGAAAATAAAAATAGGAATCATTCTCAAATTATAGCACGCACCATCCTCCCTGTCAAGACTTCTTCGAAAAAATCGCGCGCGAAAACGCTCCCCCGATTTTCCTCGGGGGAGCGCCTTCGAGTTTTTATTCGATAAACGCCACGCCGTTTGCGTTGTGCGTCAGTGTCGTGGAGGTCGCCGTCGTCACGCTGCCCGTGTAGCCGAGATATACGACCGACGCGTTCATCGAGATCGGCATTTTGACGCTCACCGCGCCGTCAAGTACCACGTAACTGCCCGCCGAAGCGCTTACGTTCGCCGTGCCGCCCGCCGTGGCGAGAGCGGAGCAATTCTGCGCCTCGTTGCCCATTCCGCCCGCCGAGCCGATCGCCAACACAAGACCGCCCGTGTAGGTGTATCCGCGCTCGGTGTCAATGGAAGAGTTGCCGTTGCTGTTCGAGATGACGACCGTCTTGCCGCCCGAGAAGACGATGCCCTGATTGTAGGTCTGGCTGTTCGAGTCCAGTCCGTCGCCTTTGGCGAAAACGTAAAGCGTGCCGCCCGATACCGTGATGCCGACACCCGCCGTGGCGGTGGCGTTGACGCCGTCGTCGGTGGAGACGACCGAAACGTCGCCGCCCGAGATCTCGACCGTGTTTCCTTCGATACCCTCGTAGGCATGGATCACGCGCACCGTGCCGCCCGAAATGCTCGTCACACCGTCGGCGTGGATGCCGTCGTCATCCGAGTAAAGCGTCAGCGTTCCGCCCGAGATGGTGATATTGCCGAGCGGCGCCACGCCGTTTTCCAGCGTCTCGTCGTTGTTCGCGTGGATCGCGTCGTCATAAGATTTCACGGTCACGCTGCCCGCCGCGATGACGATCTCGTTGTCGGCTTTGATACCTTTGGTGGAATAAGAACCTTTATTGCTGTTACCATCTCCCATCATACCGCCGCCGAAGGAGCGATTGGTCCAGTTCATTTGGAGCGATCCGTTTCTGTACGTGAGCGCTATGGTGTCGTAATTCTCATTGACACTGATCGCGCCGCTTGCGGCGGCATAGTCCTCGCTCTGCCCCGCCGCTTGCGTGTCGGTGTAGATATACAGGATCATTTTTGCGTATCCGGAAGGCTTTTCAATGGGAAAATAGCGATATCTGTCCTCGGTTTCCGACGCCGCCGAGTTTTTCCATACGCCCTCTTCGCCGTCGTTGTAATAATAAACGGAATACTTGTAAGAAGTCGAATTGTAGCGCACGTAATAATACGCCGTTGACACTTCGGTCACTTCTTCGGAATAAGGAGAATATTTGTCGGTGAAAATTTGCAGATCCAGGGTGCCGCTCTCCTCGTTCAGTTCGACGTTGTACGCGGCGTCAAGTCCGTCGCACGCGGCGTAAATGAGGATCGTGCCGCCTTGAAGCGAGATCGTCCCGCGCTGATTGCCCTTGGAGGAAACGTCGCTGTTGGAAGTTTTGATGCCGTCGCCCTGCCGCGCGATCAGCGTGATGTTGCCGGAAAGCACCGTTACGCTGTCGTTGCCTTTGAGCGCGTTGTCGACGCATTCCACCTGCAAGGTGAGGTTTTTCACTTCCAGATCGTCTTTGGTGTGAATGCCGTTGTTGGAGACCGAGGAAACTTTCAGCGTGCCCTTGCCCTTCACGTCCAGATCGCAATCGGCAAAGATCGCCGCCGAGATCTCGTCGTCGCCCGCCGCCGCGCGGCTGTCGACGACGACGTTTTCAGTCGATTTATTTGCCGAGATCGCCGCCTTGTCAAATCCCGTGATCGAGATGGGGCATTCCGTATACGAGGTCAGCGTCAGTCCTTTTAAGGAGAGCGTAAATTCATATTCTTCGCTCCCCGTGCCGTCTGCCGTAATGTTCCCGTAAAATATGCCGGAAAGGCTGTACTCACTGTCTTCCGTGATCCCCGAGAAGGTGATCGTATTGCCCGAAACGGTATAGGCGCCCGCCGTGCCGGATACGCACTTTACGGTAACGCTCGCTTCCTCGCCGCTCGTCTCCTCACGGTAGGTATATACGCCGTTATCAACGTCCGACGAGACCAGCTGATAGTTATATTGAACGCTGTCCACCTGCACGGTTTCCACTTCGTTGTCGTCCGTAATATCGGTCGCGACACTCGTCGTATTCTCCGCCGAGTCGCTTGTGTTCACGTCCGCTCCCGTGCCCTCTGCGCCGCTTTTTTTCGAGCACCCGATCAGCGCGAAAGGGATCATCAAAAGGGCAAGCAGCACCGCCAAAAATATCGTCATCGTTTTTTTCATTGTTCGTTTCTCCTCTCGTTATCATTTTCCGTGTTTTCCGCGGCGACCGCCTTTTGCGCGAAAGGCGAAACCGCGTTCATACGGCTGAAAATCGCCCACATCAGAAGGAATGCAAACCCGAAGACCGCAAGTACGGTTCCGACGGCATAGCCGACGACGCTTTTTTCGCTTTGCGGCGCGCCGTCCCGCGCGGTCGGCGCTCCCGTGTCAAAAGCGTTCGGTCGCGTCCTCATATTGCCGAACTCCTGCTGTGCGCCCTCTTGGGGCACACCGGCGGGCGGCGTTGCCGAGGCGACGGCATCCGTGCCGTCGCTTTCGATTTCTCCCGTTATCTCCATCGTGCCGATCTCCTCGCCGCTCCCGGTCGGCGGCGCGCCGTTGAACGTCGGTCGCATATCGGCGGGAACGCTTTGTGTCGTTGTTTCCGGCAAAATCTGCCGTACAAGAAAGATCGTCAGCACAAGGCAAATTGCCATAAGGGAAAGCAAGATCACATTTTTCCAAAGTCGTTTCATTGAAAAATCCCCCTTTCGGTTTCCTTGACCTCATTATACAGGGCGAGCCTTAAATCGGACTTAAAAAAAGAAGGTGCGAAAAAAAGTTTTTCAACTTTTTTTCGCACCGCCCTCAAAGGGGCAACGTGAGAAGAAAACCGATATGCGTTTCATCCTTTTTGTATGCCGTCAGCTCTCCGCCGTGCGCGCGGGCGGTGGCGCGGGCAATGGAGAGCCCGATGCCGAAACCGCTGCCCGCCGTGCGCGCCCGGTCGGCGCGGTAAAAGCGGTCGAAAAGCCGTTCAAGCGGCACTTTCCCGACGCCCGCGTAGGTGTTTTCCACCGAGAGCACAACTTTATGTTTGGCGGCAAGGCGCACCGTGATCTCGCCGTCCGCGTCGCAATATTTCACCGCGTTATCCAATAAGATCGCCGCAAGCCGCCGCAGGGCACCCTCGTCACCCGACACCGTAACGCCCTCCTTTATTTCTGCGGAAAGTTTTTTCCCCTTGGCGGCCGCCGCGCCCGCAAACTCCGATACCGTGTCGGCAAGACAATCGGAGAGTGAAAACGGCTCTTTTCGTATCTCGTGCTTTTCCTCGTCCATGCGCGAGAGCGTGACAAGTTGCTCCACCAGAGCCGCCATATTCTTTCCTTCCGCCCGCATATCGTCGATCCATTCGTTTTTGCCGAGTTCCGCCTCGGCGATGTCCAGATCGGTCAAAATGAGCGTGAGCGGCGTTTTTAATTCGTGATTCGCGTCGGTGACGAACTGCTTTTGCTTTTCGTAACTTTCCGCCACGGGACGCACCGCGCGGCGGGAAAAGAAAATAATGAAGACCAGCGAAACGGCGCCGCTTACCGCCAGAACCGCCATCGTGCCGAGCAAATACCGGTTTGACTGATGCCGGTTCATACTGCCGTCCACAAAGGTGACGGCGACACCGTCCTTTACGGCGTATTTTTTATAGCGAAAATCCCCCGACCATCCGCGCGAAGCCTTTTTCGTCATCGCCTCATCGGCAAGGGAGCGGGCGCCCGCGGCGTCAACCGACCGTATGGCGTCGGTCTGGCTTTCGAGATAGTTCCCCTCGCTGTCGTAAAAAACAGTGAAATAGCGCGTGCTGAACTGCGTTTCCCTGTTGATAAGACCGGGTTTTTCTCCTTCTTTGGGCGGTGCGCCCTCCGCTTTTTGCGCAAGATCGGGAAAACGCCCGCCGCCCGAGGCGATGGTGTCGGTCAGAGTGTCCATCGTGCGGTTGAGCGAAAGAGAGCTGAACAGCAAAATCAGGGCGAAAATGACGAGCAGCACGCTCTCGATGGACAGCGCGCTGATGAGAATGAATTTTTTTCGCAAACGATAGATCATACGCGCGCCTCCAAAAAGTAACCCGTCCCGCGCGAAAAGCGGATCTCGATCGGCGCGCCCAGCGCTTCGATCTTTTTGCGCAGATTGGAAATGTGTACCCACACGACGCCGGTGTCCACCGTCGCGTCCCACCCCCAAATGTGGGTAATGAGGCGCTCGGTGGAGAAGGCCGCGCCGGGGGAAGACATCAGCATTTCAAGAATCTGAAACTCTTTGCCGCCCAGTGCCTTCGTGCCGCCCCCGAAAGACAGTTCAAAGGTAGTGCGGTTGAGCGTCACGCCCGCAAGCGTGACGAGATCCGGCGTATAGTTTTCTTTTCGCCGCAGCATCGCCCGCACCCGCGCCAACAGTTCGGCTTGCGAAAAGGGTTTGGGGAGATAGTCGTCCGCGCCGACGTCAAGCCCCCGCACGCGGTCCTCAACGTCCGCGCGGGCGGTGAGAAACAGCGTGGGAAGCGACACGCCCGATTTCCGCAAACGGGAAAGAACTTCAAAACCGTCCATTTCGGGCATCATCACGTCGCACACGAAACCGTCGTATTCGCCCGACATCGCATAGTCGAGCGCGTCGGCGCCGTTTTCCACGCCGTCCGCGGTATATCCGTTCGCTTTGAAAATATAGAGCAATGATTTGAGAAGTCGCGCGTCGTCTTCCGCAACAAGCAACCGCACAAAGATCCCCCCTTTTTCAAAAAGTATACGGCATCAAACTTAAATCAACCTTAAATATCTTACCATACCGGCGCATAAATGTCAATTTTTCCCCTTTGCTTGACAGCGTCACGGGGGTATGATATACTACATCTGTTATGTATATAAAAGGCGGCGCCCGAAAGCGCGATGCCCGAAAGGAGAAATTTATGCTCGATATTCAACACCTCACGAAATGTTACGGAGAGAAAAAAGCGGTGGACGATCTCTCGCTCCATATTGAGAAAGGCGAGATCTACGGCTTTATCGGTCACAACGGCGCCGGCAAGACCACCACGCTCCGCTCGGCGGTGGGCATTCAGAGTTTTGACAGCGGCGAAATTTTCATCAACGGCATTTCGATCAAGACAAACCCGCTTGCCGCCAAGACCGTGCTTGCCTATATCCCCGACAACCCCGATCTTTATGACTTTATGTCGGGCGTCAAATATCTCAATTTCATCGCGGACATTTTCGGCGTGCCCGCCTCGGTGCGCGCGGAGCGTATCAAACGCTATGCCGATCTTTTTGAACTGACAAACGATCTCTCGCAACCCATTTTCGCTTATTCGCACGGTATGAAGCAGAAACTCGCCATCATCTCCGCGTGGCTCCACGCGCCCAAACTGATCGTGATGGACGAACCCTTCGTGGGGCTTGATCCCAAAGCCTCGCACACCTTAAAAGGTATGATGCGCGAAGTTTGCGACGAGGGCGGCGCCATCTTCTTCTCCACCCACGTCCTCGAAGTGGCGGAAAAACTCTGCGACAAAGTGGCGATCATCAAAGCGGGCAAACTCATTCGCTCCGGCACGATGGAAGAAGTGCGCGGCGACGCAAGTCTTGAACAGGTCTTTCTTGACTCGGAGGGCGCGGAATGATCAAAATTTTGCTCAAAAAGCAGTTCGGGGAGATCTTTCGAGCCTATTTTTACAACGAAAAAAAGAAAACTCTCCGCTCAAAAGCCGCCACCGCCGTCTTTTTCGGCTTGTTTGCGCTGTTGATGATCGGGCTCCTCGGCGGTATGTTCACGATGTTTTCCATCGTGCTGTGCGCGCCGCTTGCCAACGCCGGCTTTGCGTGGCTGTATTTTCTCATCATCTCGGCCATCTCGGTCGTGCTTGGCACGTTCGGCAGCGTGTTTACCACCTATTCGGGGCTTTATCTTGCCAAAGACAACGATCTTCTCCTTTCAATGCCGATCCCCGTGCGCGCCATACTCGCCGTCAGACTGATCGGCGTCTACCTGATGGGCGCTATGTACGCCGTTACCGCGTATCTCCCCGCTCTCATCGTCTATTTCGTAGTGGGCTCTCCCTCTTTCGCCTCTGTCCTCGGCGCCGTTTGGCTGATGTTCCTTGTCACGCTCTTCGTCTTTCTGCTCTCGGTCGCGCTCGGCTTTGCCGTGGCGAAGATCAGCGTCAAATTCAAACGCAAAAGTTACGTCGCGGTGATCCTTTCCCTCTTGTTCGTTATGCTGTATTACGTCGTGTATTTCAAGGCGCAAAAACTCATCTCCGCACTGCTTGAAAACGTCGTCCTCTACGGTGAAAACGTGAAAAAAGCCGCCTATCCGCTGTATCTCGTCGGCAGAGTGGCGGAAGGGAACGGGCTCGCGTTTCTCGCGATCACAGCCTGCCACCTCGCGCTTCTCGCGCTCGCTTTCTTCGTCCTCTCCCGCACTTTCATCGGCATCGCCACCGCCACCGCGTCTGGCGGCAAAGTGCGCTACCGCGCGAAGGAAGCGCACAGCCGTTCGCCGTTTCGCGCCCTGCTCTCACGGGAATTCGCACGCTTTTCTTCCAGCGCCCTTTATATGCTCAACGGCGCGCTCGGCACGCTGATCTTGCCCGCGGCGGGCATCTTTCTCATCGTGAAAAAAGAGATGGTCTTCACACTGATCGCCGCCTTTTTCGGGGAAAGCGATATGGGCGCGCTGATCTTTGCCGCCGCGTTTCTCTTTTTGCTGTCGATGAACACCGTGGCGGCGCCCTCGGTCTCGCTGGAAGGCAAGACGCTCTGGCAACTGCGTTCCCTGCCCGTCGGCGGGTGGGATGTGCTGCTTGCCAAACTGACGCTGCACCTGCTGCTGACCGGCGTGCCCGCCGTCCTCTTCTTGATCGGCGCGCTTGTCGCCCTGCGCCTTTCCTTCTTCGGTGCGCTCCTCTTTTTCGTCTTTATCGTTTCCGCCATACTCCTCTCGGCGCTCTTTGATCTTTTTGCGGGACTGATCAAAGTCAATCTCAACTGGACGAATGAGATCGTGCCGATCAAACAAAGTATGGCGGTGGCGCTGGCTCTCTTGTCCCCGTTGCTCTATGCCGCGCTCGGCGTGGGGCTTTACCTGCTTTTCGGCAGATTTGTCGGCGCGCTCCCCTTTCTTGCGCTCTTTGACGCGCTCACCATCGGACTTGCGCTTTTCGTTTGGTACCAAGTCCGCGGCCGCGGCGTGAAAATTTTTGAAAATCTGTAAAACCCTGCCCGAAAAACGGCGCTCGAAAAGCGCCGTTTTTCGTTGACAAAAAGCAAAAACAGTGCTATGATGAAACAAGTTCCCACCTATTTGTATAAAGAAAGGATACCGTTATGAAAAAAGTTTTGATCCTGTCGGGCAGTCCGCGCAAGGGCGGCAACTCCGATCTGCTTTGCGACGAGTTTATGCGGGGCGCGCTTGCCTCCGGCAACGAGGTGACCAAGATCCGCGTGGCTGAAAAGAACGTGGGCTACTGCCGCGCCTGCTACGCCTGCGCCCGTAACGGCGGCGTTTGTGTGCAGAACGACGATATGAAAGAGATTCTTTCGGCAATGGAGAGCGCCGACGTGTTGGTACTGGCGACGCCCGTATACTTCTACTCCGCCTCGGCACAGTTAAAGACCGTGATCGACCGCACGCTGGCGCGCTGGACGAAACTCAAAAACAAAGAGTTTTATTACATTATGACCTCCGCCGAAGAGAGCGACACCGTGATGGACGGCACGCTTGCCGTTTTGCGCGGCTTTGCCGATTGCCTTGAAGGCTCGGCGGAAAAAGGAATCCTTATGGGACAGGGCGCGGAAAAACGCGGCGATATCCGCGAAAAGCCCGCCTTTGCCGCCGCCTTTGAAATGGGCAGAAATATCCGATAAAAGAAGGTGCTTTCAATATGAGCCTTGCAGGCGTGAAACAATATCTTGCTGCGTACGGTATGGCAGACAGAGTGCTGGAATTGGAGGCGTCTTCCGCCACCGTGCACGACGCCGCGCTCGCCCTCTCTACCGAGGAAGATCGCATTGCCAAGACCCTTTCGTTTTTACTTGACGAAACGCCCATTATCGTGGTGGTTTCGGGACACGCCAAAGTGGACAATCATAAGTTCAAAGAGACGTTTCACAAAAAAGCGAAAATGATCCCCTTTGCCGACGTGGAGCGCATCACCTCGCACCCCGTGGGCGGCGTTTGCCCCTTTGATCTCCCCGACGGGATCGCCGTGTATCTCGACCGCTCGCTCGCCAAATACGAAACCGTCTTTCCCGCCTGCGGCTCGGCGAACTCCGCCATTGAAATGAGCATTGCGGAGTTGGAACTGACCGCGCACCCCACGGCGTGGGTGGACGTGACCGTGACGCCCGCACCGACGATATGAGACACGCAAACGTCATAACGCAAAGCGCCGAAAAGAGGCAATCCCGCGCGGCGTATCTGTTGATTTTCGCGTCGGTACTGCTGGTTGCTTTCGTTTCCTCTCTCAAACTGTCTTACAGCGCGCAGCTGGTCGCCGTCATCGCCTCGTTCAACTCCGGCAAATCGGCGGCAAGTTTAGCGCTGACGCTGTATTACGGCATCTACGCGGCGGCACAGCTCATCATCGCGAAAAATATCAAAAAGATCAATATGTTCGCCTTTATGGCGGTCACGTCCGCCCTTTCCGCCCTCTCGTTCGGGCTCATCTATTTTGCCACTTCAATGTGGCAAATCCGATTGATCCTTGCCGTCAACGGCGTCTTGCAGGCGGGCGATTGGGGCGGCGCGGTCTATTTCATCGGACGATATCTCCCGGAAAAATTCACCAAATCCGCGATGGCGCTTCTCAGCGCCTCAACGATGGGCGGCACGCTGCTCGCGTACGGCGCCTCGGCGTTTTTTTCCGCCGTCGCCACCTGGCGGCACACCTTTCTCGTTTTGTCGATCCTCTTTTTCATCTCGCTCCTTCTCTTTCTCGCCGCGGTGCGCTATGCCGACGCCACGTTACCCGTCAAGGAACCGCATATACGGGAAAGTGTCGAAAAGTCTCAAAAAGGCTCCGAAAAACCGCTCGCGAAACGGTTGGTCGTCCTCATTTTCTATATGACCTTCGCCACTTTCTTCGTCAATCTGCTTTATTTCGCGCTGGTCAACTGGCTGCCCAGCCTCCTGACCGAAAAACACGGCATGCCCCCTTCGGTATCGATGCTGCTGACTATTCTGATCCCCATCGGCGTATTTATCGGTCGCCTGATCTTACAGTCGATTTGTCTTAAAAATTTCCGTTTCTTCCGCGTCTGCGCGTGGGCAAGCGTTTGCACTTTTCTTTGCGCGCTCGGGCTTCTGTTCTCATACGCGCACGTCGCACTGCTCGCCATCACGCTGACCGTTCTTGCCGCCGCCGCCACTTCGGGCGCCGCCAATTTGCTTGGCACCTTGATTCCCCTTTCCATTCGTGATATGGTGGATTCCGGGGAGAGCGCCCTTGTCGTCAACGCGGGCGCAAGCGTGGGCGCGGCGTTGGCGCCGTTCCTTGCCGGCGCCCTGATGGACGTTGCCGGTTGGTCGGCGTATTATATCGCCGTCGCCGTCTTTGCCGCCCTCGTCGCGCTGCTTTTCTTCGGCGGCGCCGTCAAGCAAGGCAACCGCAAATTGCTTTCCTGATCGCAAAAAACACCCCGTTGCGCGTGCAACGGGGTGTTTTTTTCTTTTTGTTTTATTTGCCTTGCTGCATTTCGGCAACCGATTCGAGGATCGCGTCCGCCATATAGGTCAGCTGCTCTTGGGTCAAGCCGTACAGCGGCAGGTGTGTAAATCTGTGATAGAACACTTCTTCGCACACGGGGCAGGTCTTGGCGATCTCTTCGGGATCGTAGCCCATATCGCTGACGACCTTGAAACGGTAAAGCGGTCCGAAGTGCGGAATGTTGGTCACACCGCGCTCGGCAAGTTTCTTTTTGAGCATCTGGATGTCGCCGCCCGCCTTTTTGGGGTCGATCTGCAAGAGATAGAGGTGGAAGGTGGGTTTGATCTCATCGTTGCCGAGATCCTGCGGAATGATCGCGTCGTTGCCCGCGAAACGGGAGTTGAGGTACGCGGCCGCCGCGCGGCGATCGGCAATGATCTGCTCGTTACGCGCCACCTGCAAGGTAAGACCGAGACCTTGGATCTCCGTGGGCGAATAGTTCGCCGCCATAAAGGGTTTCTCTTTGCCGGGGATCGCGGTGATGTTGTAGAGCCAGTCTTTGATCGGCACCGAGAAATCGAGGCCGAGGAAGCGCGCGCGTTTCATCTGGGGCGCAAAGCCGGGCACGTTGGTGGTCACAATGCCGCCCTCGCCGAAGGAAGTGATGTTTTTCACTTCGTGGAAGCTAAACGCGGCGAAATCGCCGATGGTGCCGATATGACGACCTTTGTACATCGCGCCGAAGGCGTGTGCGGCGTCTTCCAGCACGAGAATGTTGTGCTCTTTCGCCAGTTTCATAATCGGGTCAAGGTCCACCGGATAACCGCCGATATGCACGGGAACGATCATCTTGGTGCGAGGCGTGATCTTGCGCGCCACGTCCGCGGGATCCATATTGATGGTGCGGGGATCGACGTCGGCAAACACCAGTTTCGCGCCCACGGCAAGCGGATACGCCATCGTGGCGACAAAGGTGATGGCGGGGACGATGACTTCATCGCCCTCTTTGATGCCGGCATATTTGTAAGCGATCTCAAAACCGGCGGTCGCGTTGGTGACGAACGTGCTGGAAGAAGCGCCGAGATACTCGTCGCAAGCCGCTTCCGCCTCCTCCACCTTGCTGCCGGAGCTGAGTTTTCCGGGAGGTGTGGAGATTTTTTCCAGTTTCTTCACCTGCTGCCAGACCGCTTCCATCGCGTCGTCGTATTCTTTGCCCTCGCCCTGCATCAGGAAACGGATGATCTCCATCAGGTCGTGCACGTTGTAGTTTTCGCCGACGGCTGCCCACGGCACTCTCGCCGGACCTACGTTGTAGCGGAAATCGGAAGATTTTTTCATAGTAGCCTCCTTGTTTTATGTTATGATTTTTGTTTTTCTATAATCGACTTCGGTTGCCCGAAGAAGACGTCGCTTGGTTAAAACTCGGGATCGTATTCCTGCGGGAAAGGCTCCCACGCGATCTTGCGGATCTCGATGTCGCGGATCCGCAGTTTCGTACAATAGGGGGAAAAGCCCACGTGACCGCCCGAAATGGGCGCGGGATCGACCAGTTCGCTGACCAGCACGTCGTCCACGACCATAAAGGCGTGCCCGCCGATGGCACCCGCCGTCATACGCACCTCGGTGCCGGGCGTGTAATGATACAGCGTGGTGGTGGCGTTCAGATTGGAAGTGAGATTGCGTTCGATGCCGCTTTTATGCTCGTACCAACCGTTGAGCCCGCACACGTAAGACTCTCCGAGATAATCGGTCTTCTCGTCCCAATGCGCGCAAAACACCGCGTTGAGGTCGCGCGTGGCGGGCAGGACCGTGGAGACCGTAAAGGAGATCATCACGTCATCGTCAAAAGACTCACGGCTGAAAAGGATGCCGCCTTTGTTGCCCCGCTCGGTACCGATAAGGCACCCGTCCTCCACGTGCCACTCGCCCGCCATCACTTGAAAATACTGCTGCCAGTCTTTTTCGTCGGGTTTGTAGGAAAGCAAAACGGGGGATTTGTCAAAATCTATCTTTTTTCCGAGCAATCGGATCTCTTTCATACGTCTGCTCCTTCCCGCGTTTTCGCCGCGGCGCGATATTGAGAGGGCGTCATTCCCTCGAATTGTCGGAAAGTACGCGCGAAATAGTTGGGGGTATCAAAACCGAGCGCCTCCGAAACGCTTTTGACGCTGTTGCCGCCGGCGGAGAGCATCCGCGCCGCTTCCTGCATTTTCATCCGGTTGAAATGGTTGATAAGGCTCTCGCCCACCGCGCTTTTGAATTCGCGGAAAATGTAAGAACGGCTGTATTTCGTCTGTTCGCAGATCTCATCGACCGAAAGGTGTCCGCGGAGATGCTCCTGCATCATTTGAAGAATGTATTGCACCAGCGGGCGATTCCAATCCCCGCGCGAGGAAAGCGTACGCTCGCCCGGCGGAACCTCGGTCAACGCGCGCATCACGCTGATCAGGAAAAGTTCCAGATAGTTTTTCACCAATTGCTGCCCACCGAGAACCGGAGACGGGAGTAACTCCATTTTTTTGGCGTCCGGATCGCAAAGCGGCACGTCGAACGTGCGCTTTCCTTCTTCCAGTACGTCGTACAGAAAGCGTTTGCATTCCGGCGGAAGCATCACCTGCCTGCCCTCGAAAAAGCGCATTGCCTCCGAGCGCGAAACGAAAGAAGCGATCAACACGCACGGATCTTTTTTGCCGTTCGCCGATAGCGTATGATATTCGTTCGGCTTGTGGAAAAGCGCCTCGCCCTCCCGCAAAAAGATCTCCCGACCGTCCGCCGTGCAAACAAGGCTCTCTTTGTCGGCATACACGATCTCCCAGAAATCGTGCGCTTCGCCCCGACTGCGAAAGTCTTTGTCAAAGGCAAAATAATGCAGTGTGACCAGCTTATTGATGACCAAAAGATTTTCGATTTTACGGCAAAAATACTTCTTCATACTTTTAGTATAATACGGCATTCAATCTTTGTCAAGTGTATTATTTTATCCTTATTTAGTGTACGATTGTTCCTTGCTTTTCATCATAAAAAATGCTACAATGAAAATATAAAATAGAACAATGGAGGTTGTATCTATGAGAGTTCTTGCAATCGGCGCGCATCCGGACGACATTGAGATCGCCTGTTCCGGCACGCTTGCGAAATGCGCCAAACGCGGCGACACCGTGATCGTTTGCCACGTTTCTTCCGGCGATCTCGGTCACGTGGTCATTCCGCCCGACGAACTGCGGAAGATCCGCGCGGCGGAGGCGAAAAAGGCCGGCGCGATGGCGGGTATCGAGGTCATCTGGGGCGGTTTCAACGATTTGGACATCTACCCCGACAACAAAGAGGCGCGCGACAAGATCGTGGAAGTGATCCAATACGCGCAACCCGATTTCATCATCACCCACAACCCCGACGACTATATGCCCGACCACACCGCCGTTGCCCGTCTTGTCTTTGACGCAAGTTTCACCGCCACGCTCCCCAACTACAAAACCAAAACCGGCAAAGCGGCAAAACTTGTCCCCATCTTCTATATGGACACGTTGGCGGGCGTCAATTTCCAACCCACGATGTACGTGGACATTTCCGAGGAGATCGACCAAAAGATCAAAATGCTGGAATGCCACGAGAGCCAACTGGTCTGGATGCGCGAACACGACGGCATCGACTTTGCCGATATGGTTCGCACCTGCTCCCGCTATCGCGGATATCAGTGCGGCGCGGCGTATGCCGAGGGCTTCCGGCAATGCCAAGTGTACTTAAAAGGCACGACCGAACGGTTGCTGCCCTAAAATAAAGGAGGATTCATTATGTCAACGAAATGGTGTGTCATCGGCGCCGCGGGTATCGCGGATCGCCGCACGATCCCCGGCATTCTCGCCGACCCCGACAACGAACTTGTCGCCGTGATGGACAAAGTACCCGCCGCGGCAAAGAGCATCGGTGAAAAATACGACGTGCCCTATTTCACCGACGCGGAAGAGATGTTCCGCGCAGTCCCCGCCGACGCCGTGTATATCGCCACGCCGGTCTTTTGCCACAAAGAGCAGGCGATGCTGGCGCTCCGATACGGCAAACACGTGCTGGTGGAGAAACCCATCGCCCGCAACGAAGCCGAGAGTGCCGAGATTCTGGACGCTTTCCGCCGCGCGGGCAAGCAACTCGGCGTGGGCTATATGATGAAATATCACAATCTGCACCAAAAGGCGCGCAATTTCATCAAAGCCGGCAAGATCGGACAGCCGAACAATATCCGCCTGCAATTCTCCTGCTGGTATCCCGACATCGAGGGCGCGTGGCGGCAGAAAAAAGCCCTCTCCGGCGGCGGCGCGCTGATGGATCTCGGCGTGCATTGCATGGAACTTGCCGAGTTCGTGCTGGACGAGGAGATCGTTGACGTCAAGGCGTTTTACAGCACCCACACGTTCTCCTATGAGGTGGAAGACAGCGCCGTTGTGATCTTCAAGACCAAGAGCGGCGTGCTGGGGCATATGGACGTCAACTTCAATATCCCCGACGACGCGTCTGTCTCCAAAATGGAGATCTACGGCACGAAAGGCGCCATCGTCTGCACCGGCACGCTGGGACAGGACGAGTGCGGCACGATGTCCTATCTCTTCGCTCCCCAGGGCGACTATGAAGCGATGCAGAACCGCGTTTCGGCGAAGCCGAAAAAGTATCGCGGCGCCGGCAAAAACATTTACACCAAACAAGTGGCGGCGTTCAAGAAACTGCTTGCCGCCAAGAAACCCAACTACAAAATGGCGAAACGCGCCGTGCACATTCAGGCGTTGACCGACAAAATTTATCAAGAACAATAAGGAGAAAACATTATGGATTTCAATTCCACCGTTAAAGGCAGCCTGCTCGAGGGTTTTTACCCCCAAGGCTGGGATTTTGAAAAGATCGACGCTTGCTGTGCGCACGCGCCCGAAGAAGTGTTTGAAAAACAGGATTTTTGGAACAAGGATTTTACCCCCGTTTCCTGCGCCGACGTTGAAGAGTTCAACGTCAAAATGGGACACGAGATCGCCAACGAGATTCGCAAAGCGAACGAGGAAAAAAGAAAGATCGCCTTCATTCTACCCGTCGGTCCTATGGGTATGTACAAATGGGCGGTGTATTTCCTGAAAGAATGGAACGTTTCCTGCAAGAACGTATGGTGCTTCAATATGGACGAGTGGGCTGACGGCGAGGGCAACACCATCACCGGAGAAGCTTCGTTCCAGAGCGCGATGGAAAACGCGTTTTACAATCCGCTCGGCGCGCTGACCGTGCCGGTGGATCACCGCAATTTCGCCACGCGCCAAAATCTGCCCACCTATCCCGAAAAGATCGCCGCGCTGAAAAAAGAGGGCGCGAAATTGGTGCTGGTCTACGGCATCGGCAGAATGTGCCACATCGCTTTCTGGGAGCCGATGATCGGCGCCGAGTTCGCAAGCGACGAAGAATGGCTGAAACAGCCCTATCGCATCGGCGTGCAGTTGCACCCTCTGACCATTGAGCAAAACGCCATCACCTCTTTCCGCAGCCGCACGTCTCTTGTTCCCTGCCGCGCCAACACCATCGGTCCCGCCCTGCTTTTCTCGGCGGACTACGCGATCGGCGGCGCCGACGGCGCGCTCTCCCGCGGTATGCAGTGGCAAGGCATGAGCTTTTGGATGACGCTCCGCTACCGTCCGACGCGCTTTGTCACGTCCAGCTTCATTCCCACCCTGCCCGGCAAACTCTTCTTCCTCTCTGAACTTGCCGGACCGCTCTGCCCCGATGTCAACTGATATGCGCGGCATAGCTGTCGCAGGCACGCTGCTCGTTGACAAGATCAACGAGATCGCCGCCTACCCCCACGAGGGGGAACTGACTAAGATCCGGCGCGTGCGCCGCGCCGTGGGCGGTTGCGTGCCCAACGTTGCCATCGACCTTGCCACGCTTGCCCCTTCTCTCCCGGTTTTTGCGATCGGCAAAGTGGGCAAAGACGAGGAAGCGGCGTTTCTCCGCGCCGAGCTTGCCGCGCGCGGCATCGACTGTTCCGGCGTGCGCGAGACCGACGACCGCACCAGTTTTACCGAAGTGATGAGCGTAGAGGGCGGACAGCGCACCTTCTTTACCTATGCCGGCGCCTCCGCCGATTTCGGATGCGAAGACGTGGATATGGCGGCGTGCCGTGCCAAAATGTTGCACCTCGGCTATTTTCTCCTGCTGGACCGCGTGGACGCGGGCGAGGGCAAGGAGATCTTGCGGGACGCCGCCAAGCACGGGATCAAAACTTCCATTGACCTTGTGAGCGAAAACTCCGACCGCTATCAAGTGGCGGTGCTCCCCTGCCTGCCCTTTACCGATAATCTCATCATCAACGAACTGGAAGCGGGAAAACTGGCGGGGATCGAACCGACCGAAGAAAATCTGCCCGCCATCGCCGCGGCTCTGCTCCGCGCGGGCGTGCGGGAGCGCGTCATCATTCATATGCGCGAGTGCGGCGTGCTTGCCTCGAAAAACGGCTTTCTCAAAATGCCCGCCATCGAGCCGCCGAAAGGCTTTATCCAGGGCAAAACCGGCGCGGGCGACGCTTTCTGCGCGGGCGCTCTGCTCGCCATTCACGAGGAGATGTCCGACGAGGCGATCCTCGCCCTTGCCGGCGCCGCCGCCATTGCTTCGCTCTCCCGTCCCGACGCGGTCAGCGGTATGACCGACGCCGTATCACTCAAAAATTTAGTGAAAGATATGAAAGGAACAAAACTGTGCTGGTAAATCTTTGTGACGTGCTGAAAAAAGCACAAGCGGAACATTACGCGGTGGGGCTTTTCAACACCACCGACACCGATATGCTGGAAGCGGCGATCGGCGCGGCGGAAGAACTGCGCGCGCCCATTATTCTCGGCACGGCGGAAGTGCTGTTGCCGTTCGGAGAGCTGAAATTGATCGCTCCCTCGGTCATTGCCGCCGCCAAACGTGCCGGCGTTCCCGTCGTGGTGCATTACGACCACGGTCTCACCTTTGAGCGGTGCATCGAGGCTTTGCAGCTTGGATTCTCCTCGGTGATGTTTGACGGATCGACCAAAGATTACGACACCAACATTGCCGAAACGCGGGAGATCGTCAAGATCGCGCACGCAATGGGCGCCAGCGTTGAGGGCGAGATCGGCCACGTGGGCGACGCCACCAAGAGCGACAATCTGCTGACCGATATGTATACCACGCCCACCGAGGCAAAAGAATATCTGGCGGCGACCGGCGTGGACGCGCTTGCCATCGCCATCGGCTCGGCGCACGGCGTTTACAAGACCAAGCCGAAACTCAGCATCGAGCGCCTGATGGAGATCCGCTCGACGGTAGACGTTCCGCTGGTTTTGCACGGCGGAAGCGGGCTTTCGGACGACGATTTCAAAAACGCCATTCGCGAAGGTATCGCCAAAGTCAACATCTTTACCGACCTTTGCCTTGCCGGCACGCGCGCTATGCGCGAGGGTGAAGCCGAGGGGCTTGACTATCTCGCCATTCGCAACAAAAAAGTTGCCGCCATCAAAGAGGCGGTCAAACAGAAAATGTTGCTGTTCGGCTGCGACGGCAAAGCTTAAAACAAAAAAAGAGGCGCACAGCGCCTCTTTTTTTGTTGCTTGCCGACGGACGAATTATCGTATTTCCTGCTCCAAATCCTCAAAAATATCGGCATCAAAAAACTCACGAAGACTGATTTCGAGACCATCGCATATTTTCTTGATCGAAACCACGCCCGGATTTTGACTTTTCTCGTTCAACATACCGTAAATGGTAGAAGGCGAAACGCCGGATATATTGGCAAGCGCGTTGATCGCCAATTTGCGTTCTCGGCAAATTTGTATAATTCTCTTTGCCACTGCTTCTTTCGTGTTCATCATACCCCTCCGATCTACGATATATCGCTGACATTTTACCCAAAATTGCGATAAATCGTGTGACATATCGCATTCGGATCGTCGCGTAACTTTTACGGAAAAGGCGCGGCACGTGCCGCGCCTGAAATTCCGCTCGGGTTTATTCACCATTGCCCGATTGCGGGCAATATTCCGCCATCCCGAAGCGTCAGCGTGCCGAAAGTCGGCGCGCCGTCGCGGGGATCACCGAGGCTCCCCGGACACATCACGGTAAAGGGGCGCGCAAGCGTTTTTCCGCACAGCACCGTGCCGGCGGCAAACTGATGCAGTTCCGGCAGGTGCGTATGCCCGTAAAGCGCTACGTCCGCGTCGGCGGCAAGCGCCGCCGCGATCACGCCCTCGGGGCTGTATTTCACGCCGTAACGGTGTCCGTGCGTCATAAAAATACGATATGCCCCGAAAGTTTCAAGCCGCGTTTCCGGCACGTCCCGCCCGAAAAAATCACAGTTTCCGCGCACCGCGCGGCAGAAAAGCTCCTCCGGCAAAACCGAAAGATCCCGAAGTCCGTCTCCGAGAAAGAGCAATCCGTCCGCGCGGGAACGCCGTAAAACGTCGGTGAGCCGATCCTCTTTTCCGTGCGTGTCCGAAATCACCAAAAGGTCCATATTACCCCCGATACAACAGCGAAAACTCGTTTTCGCGCCGCTCCAAACGGAGCATCAATCTAACAAGCGGCACGACCATCGTACAGACGATGGTGTTGCTGACGCCGTGTATGATATCGAACGGGAACCCCGCCGCGATCCACGCAAGCGTGGCGCGAAAACTCAAATGGAAGAAAAGCGCCTGCGACGGCGCATACAGCGTACCGAACAGGATCCCGTGCAATCCTCCGATAACGCTGTAAGAGATGATCGCCGCGACGCGTGGCATCGGGCGCGGGAGCAGAAGCACCAAAAAGAACGGAAACAACCACATGTACACGTATGGAACGAGCCACAAGGTAAACCCGTTATAGGCAATGGTGAGAAAAACGAACACGGAAAGCGGGAAAAGCGCCTTTTTGCGATAAACCACCGTAAACGTGATGAGAAACAGATCGATAAAATGCACGTTCGGCGCCCACTCCATCAAGAGTTTGGAGCAAAACATCAGCGCCCCGAGCATCGAAAAGATCACGATCTCCCGCACGGTAAGCGGCGGCTTTTTTATCCTTTTCTTGCGGCTCTTTATCTCACTTTGTTCTGGTGAATTCATAGGTTTCACCGTCTTGGATCGGGGTGCTGTCCACGCCGGTAGTCGTCATCTCGCCGCCCTTGGTGAGGCACCACCACCAGCCGTCGTCGTCAAAGTCGGCTTTGATGCCGTTCACCTTTTTGACATAGAGACCGTATTCGCTGGCATCACCCTCGATCAAATTGAAAGCGGCAAGCGCCGAGCCGAGCATTTCGGCGTCGGTGTGCATCGTGACGACGATGCTCTTCTCTTCCGCCACCACTTTGAGTTTCACGGTTTTCGCGCCCGTGCCGAACGTGACGTTGCGGCGATACAGCGCGCTTGCCCAAACGCCTTCTGCCGCCAGTTCCTCGCTGTCGGCGACCGGCGTGACGGGCGTGTCATCTTTCTTCTTGCAGCCGAACGGCACGAGAAGAAGAAGCGCCAGCAGCAGCACAAGCAATGTGCGCAACCATTTTTGTTTCATTTTCAAAACCTCTTTTCGTTTTCTTTTTTGCAAAACAAAAAGGGAGTAAAAAATTCTCCACGGCAAAAGCCGATGGAGAAAGCAACACAAAAAGAGCGGTTTACCGCTTTTGTGGCGTTTTCTCCAATACCCGAGAACGTTTCACAGCACGAGGCGATGAGCATTCCGACTGAAACGCCGCGCACGGGGCGGCGTTATAACGGTAATGGCTGTTGCGGCGGATTTTCACCGCGCTTTCCTCATCTTCGCGCTCTCGCGCGAAGGCGCGATGCATTGCCCGCGCCGGATCGTGTTCCGATTTGATTTGTACCGTTATGATACCACCCGCGCGGCTTTTTGTCAAGTATTGTAAAAAGAAAAGGCGCCTCACGCCTTTTCTTTTTCGGGGAATACGGGAATGGAAAAATCCGGGGTATACGCCGCGTTTGCCGCGCCGCGCGACTGCGAAAATCCGCGAAAACCGAGTTCCTCCGCAAGAGAGAGCACCGACTCGTATTCAAAGCGCGTCACCCTTCTCAAAAGCGCGCGCGGCGCGTCGTCCGGCGCGAAATCCGGCGTGTACTGCGCCATCAGCGAGAGCGCGATTTCCTCTACCGGTAAGAGTTCGTGAATACGGCGCAAAATCGCCGCGGAATCGGCGCGCGCGCCGGGCAGCACGAGGTGCCGCACGATCAGACCGCGGCGCAAAAGTCCCGCTTCATCGTACGAAAGCGCCCCAACCTGCCTGTACATCTCCACGATCGCCGCGCCGGCCCATTCGGCGTAATCGGGCGCGTTGGCGCACTCTTTTGCCCACGCGGCGTCCATATATTTGAAATCCGGCATATAGACGTCCACAAGTCCGTCAAACGCACGCAAAGTCTCCACCCGTTCGTATCCGCCGCAATTGTAGATCACGGGGATCGAAAGCCGATCCTTTGCCAAAAGCAGCGCCGCCCTTACCGTATCGGCATAGTGCGTGGGCGTGACGAGATTGATGTTGTGCGCGCCCTCTTTTTCCAGCGCAAGGAATAGTTCGGCAAGCGCGGAGGCGTCCATCTCCCTGCCGCTCTTTGCCGCGCGGATCGCGCGATTTTGACAAAAAACGCATCCGAGCGAACAACCGGTGAAAAACACGGTGCCCGATCCCCGCGTGCCGCTGATCGGCGGTTCCTCGAAAAAATGGAGCGCCGCGCGCGCCACGTGCGGCAAGGCGGGCGCGCCGCAATATCCGCGCTCTCCTCTTGTCCGATCCACGCCGCAACGCCGCGGGCAAAGTTCGCAAAACGCCACGCAAGCACCCCCTTTTGCACCATCTTATCACACCGGCGAAAAAAATACAAGTTTTTTCCGAAAAAGCGGCACACATATCGCGTTTTATGCTACAATAAAAGAAGAAACCGACAAAGGAGAAACAAAATGGCGGATCGTATTTTACACCGCGCCGAGATCGTTGCCGTCGGCACGGAATTACTGATCGGAGATATCGTCAATACCAACGCCGCGTACCTCTCGCGCCGCCTTGCGGCGCTGGGGATCGGCGTTTACAGGCAGAGCGTGGTGGGCGACAACCCCGAAAGACTGCGGGAAGATCTTTCCCTTGCTCTTTCCCGCGTGGATCTCGTCATCACCACCGGCGGACTCGGTCCCACGACCGACGATCTCACCAAAGAGACCGCCGCCGCGCTGTTCGGACGCGAAATGTCGCTCCACGCGCCGTCTCTTGCCCGCATCGAAGAGTATTTTGCCGCCATCGGCAGACCGATGACCGAAAACAACCGCAAGCAGGCGATGATGCCCGAGGGCGCCGTGATCTTTGAAAACCATTACGGCACCGCGCCCGCCCTTGCCCTTGTGCGAAAGGACGGCAAAGTGTTGGTGATGTTGCCCGGCCCGCCCCGCGAAATGGAGCCGCTTTTTGAAGAAAAAGTCGTCCCTTTTCTCCTTACACACACCGACGCGGTGTTATACAGCCGCAACGTGCATATCGTGGGAATGGGAGAATCGGCGGTGGCAAGCGCTCTGCCCGCGCTCCTTGACAGCGAAAATCCCACCGTTGCGCCTTACTGCGTGCCCGCCGAAACGAGATTGCGCATCACGGCGCGCGCCGACAACGAAAAGGACGCCGCCGCGCTGTGTGATGGGGCGCTTGCCGAAATTCTGAAAAGCCCCGTCGCGCCCTTCGTTTACGGCGTCGACGTGCCCAACGCCGAGACCGCGCTTGTGCGCGCGCTCACCGAAAAAGGGCTTACCATCGCTACGGCGGAATCCTGCACCGGTGGCCTCATTGCCAAACGGCTGACCGACGTAGCGGGCGCATCCGAGGCGGTGGCGGGCGGCGCCGTTACCTATCAGACGCGCGAAAAAGTGCGTATTTTGGGTATTTCCCAAGATCTGATCGAACGTTGCGGCGTTGTCAGCGAAGAAGTGGCGCGTGAAATGGCGCGCGCGGCAAGAGAACGGTTTGCCGCCGATCTGGCGCTTGCCACCACGGGCTATGCCGGTCCCGGCGGCGGCACCGAAAAAGAGCCGGTCGGCACGGTCTATATCGCGCTGGCACACGAAAAAGGCACGCTTTGCCGTCGTCTGTCGCTCTCGCCGCTCCGCGACAGGGATTTTATCCGTTTCGCCGCCGCCACAAACGCGATGGTCGACACCCTGCGCTTTTTGAACACGCGCGCAACGCGTTGATTTTACGCGAATTTTCGGCATTTTTCTTGACACGCGCAAATTCTTATGTTAATATAATAATAATTGCATTTTCAACTTTTCTTTTTGTCGGATCGCAAGGATCAGGAGGCTTCAAATGACAAAATTTCGTAAAATCGGTATTCTTTCTTCGGGCGGCGACGCACCCGGTATGAACGCCGCCATCCGTGCCGTCGTCCGTAAAGCGCTTGACGAAAGCGTGGAAGTGATGGGCATTCTCGGCGGTTATGCCGGGCTTATCTCCAATCAGATCATTCCGATGTCGCCCCGCTCGGTTTCCAATATCATTGAACGCGGCGGCACGGTGCTTTATTCCAACCGCTGCCCCGAATTTAAGACCGAAGAAGGTATGGCAAAAGCCATTGAAACCTGCCGCGCTCACGAGATCGACGCGTTGGTGGCGCTGGGCGGCGACGGTACGTTCCGCGGCGCCACGGACCTTACCAACCACGGTGTGCCCACCATCGGCATTCCCTGCACCATCGACAACGATATTACCGCCACCGACTATACGATCGGTTTTGACTCGGCGATGAACACCACGATGAAAATGATCGACTGCCTGCGCGACACCTGCGAATCGCACGCGCGCTGCAACGTGGTGGAAGTGATGGGACGCGACTGCGGACAGATCGCGCTCAACACCGCCCTTGCCTCCGGCGCCGTTGCCGCCGTCATTCCGGAAATACCGTTTGACGAAGCCGAGATGCTCGCGCGCATCAAACACCTCGCCTCGGTTGGCAAGCGCGGCTTTTTGGTGATCGTCAGCGAAGGCGTGCGCACGCCGGACGGTCAGAAATACGGTGAAGTGCTCAAAGTCAAAATCCACGACGTCGCGGGCGTGGAAACGCGCTTCGCGCGGTTTGCTCACGTGGTGCGCGGCGGCGTGCCGACGCTCCGTGACCGCCTGATCGCAACGCAAATGGGCGTGGAAGCCGTAGAACTTTTGCTGCAAGGCAAAAGCAATCTCGTCATCTGCGAACGCAACGGCGTGATCCGACCGCTCGACATCAACTATGCCCTGATCGCCGACCGCTACTACAAAGGCAAATTGCAGGAAGGCGACCTCGATCATTTCAGCAAAGAAGAAGTCCTTTCGATGAACGTCCTTGCCGAAAAGCGCCGCGCAGACCTCGCCCATCTTTACGAGATGGTCAAGGCGACCAGTAAATAAGCAAGAAAAATCCCGAAACGCAATGCGTTTCGGGATTTTTTTATTTTGGGATCGGCAAATTGACAAACTCGGTGACGTCAAACGCCGCGGGGCGCTGTTTGCCGCCTTCCAGCGAGAACTCGATATACGAGATCGGAAAGGTAAGTAAGAAAGTTTTGCCGCTGTGTACGATCTCCACCGCTCTGCCCCGCTCCCGCTCGGCGCGGAAAACTTCTTCAAGCGCCTCCGGCATTCCCGCGGCGTCGCTCTCAAAACCGATCGACAGCACACTGCCCTGCGTCATCATCTGTTCGCCCACCATATTCACGCGCTTTGCGTCGGCGACCTCGCCCGCCCACAAAAAGAAAGCAAGCGCCGCCGCGCACACCCACGCCTCGTCCACATTGTCGAGAGAAGCGAAAGCAAAGCCCGTGAGATCATAGGAAAAATCAATTCCCGCGAAACGCGCGAGAAGCGCGAGGCGTTCGATCAGGAGCGTCAGCCGCATCTCTTTCCGAAAAGCGGGCGGATCGTCGAAATAAAACGCGTCGAAAACCGGACGATAACAAGCGTTCATCGCCGCAAAATCGGCTTCATCAAGCGGCGCGCGTGCCGCCAGCGCCGCGGGCGAATAATGCAGCCGCTCGAAGGAATCCGCAAAAAACGCCGCGTGCGTGAAAGATTCCCGCAAAGACGCGGGCGGCAGGAAAACCGGGATCACTCCCGCGCGGTGAAGCAGCGCGCGAAACACGACGGCGGGCGTTTTACCGAGGAGCAAAAGCACGGGATCGCCCCCGACGTGTATCCCGCAACGCGAGAAAAACGCGCGCTCCGCGCCCTTTTTGTCAAAGGTTTTGAAAAAATCCGCGCCGCGCGGGAGCGTTTCCTCTCCGTTTGCGGCAAGCACCGTTCCGTAATCGTCAAGAAGCAAAAGCGTCCCCTCAAAGAGGGAGTCTTGCCGCGTCGTACTTCCGACCGTGTCGCTGATCCGATATTCCAGCATAGATCAGCGCCTCCAGGTGACGGGCGAGAAAAGAAGCAGGATCGGGAAGAGTTCCAAGCGCCCCGCCAACATATCAAAGATCAAAACCCCTTTGGAAAAAGAGGAAAAAACAGCGTAATTGCCGGTCGGCCCGACAAGAGAAAGCCCGGGGCCGATGTTGTTGAGCGTGGCGACCACTGCCGTGAAATTGGTGGTGAAATCCAAATTGTCCACCGAAATGAGGAGCATCGACACCACGTAGACCGTGATAAAGGACACCGTATAGGCAAAGAGAGAATCCAAAACCGATTTATCGACGGGTTTGCCGTCAATGGTGATCTTTTTCACCTGCTTGGGGTGGATCGCTTGATGCACTTCGCGTCCGAACGCTTTGACAAGCAGTACCACGCGGGCGACTTTGAAACCGCCGCCCGTACTGCCCGCGCACGCGCCGATCAACATCAAAAGCACGATCACGGTGCGGGAGAGTTGCGGCCAAACGTCAAAATCCACCGTGGAAAATCCCGTACTGGAAATCAAGGAAGCTACGGAGAAGAACACGTGGCGCAGCGCCTCCCCTACCGACGGGAACAGGCGATATACGTTGACGGTCAGCACCGCCACCGCCGCGACCACGATGCAAAAGAACGCGCGCACCTCGGTGGAGAGCGCCTCGCGCGGTTTTTTCCGGATCAGCGCGAAATACGAACCGAAATTGACGGCAAAAAGCAACATAAACACGGCGACCACGATCTGAATGTATGCGGAATATCCGCCGAGACTGTCGTTTTTTACACCGAAGCCGCCGGTACCCGCGGTGCCGAACGCCGTGCAGAGCGCGTCAAACACCGGCATTCTCCCGATGATAAGAAAGATGAACTCCAACACCGTCATCAAAAAATACAGGGCGTAGAGCAAAAACGCGGTATTCCGCACGCGCGGCACCAGTTTGCTCACCGTCGGTCCGGGGCTTTCCGCCTTCATAATGTGCATATTTTGCCCGCCGCCCAGCGGCAGGATCGCCATAATGAAGACAAGCACGCCCATACCGCCCACCCAGTGGGTAAACGAGCGCCACAAAAGCAGGGATTTCGGCATAGATTCCACGTCGGCGAGAATGGAGGCGCCCGTGGTGGTAAAGCCCGAAACCGTTTCAAACAGCGCGTCTATAAAAGAAGGGATCGCGCGGGAAATAAAAAACGGGAAACAACCGAAAAAGCTGAGCACGATCCAGGAGAGCGCCACGATGACAAATCCGTCGCGCGCGTGCAGGGTTTTGCGCTCGGGGCGCGTAAACAGCAACAGTACGCCGACGCCGAGACACGCCGCCGCCGTCCAGAGGATCGCCAACAGCGCGCTCTCACTGAGAATGAGCGCCGCCAGCGCGGGGATCAGCAAAAACCCCGCCTCAAACAGCAGCAAAATGCCGAGCGTATACGAGATCATCTTATAGTTCATCGCGTTACCTCAACACATCCGAAATGTCGTGCAATTTCATCTGCTCGGAAACGATGACCACGCGGTCACCCGCCAAGATCCTGTCGTGTCCGCGCGGAATGATGACCTGCTTGCCCCGCAGAATGGAAGCCACCAACACGTTGTCGCGGAATTGCAGTTCGGAGAGCGGCACGTCAAGGAGCGGCGCGTTTTCTTTCACGATAAACTCGCTTGCCTCGATCTTACCCTGAATGATATTGTACAGCGTCTCCACATTACTGCCGATGGTGTTTGTCATCGCGCGCGCATAGCGCACGATCATATCAGAGGAAATGTTTTTCGGATAAATGACGGTGTCAAGATCCAAATGTCCGATGAGATCCGAAAAATCAAAACGGTTGACTTTCGTCACGATCTTGCCGCTGCCGTAGCTACGCGCCAGCATCGAGAGCAGAATGTTCTCCTCGTCAAGATTGGTCAGCGCCACGAAAGCGCCGGCGTTTTCAATGCCCTCTTCCAGCAAGATCTCCTTGTCGCCCGCGTTGCCGTGAATGATGGTGGCTTCGGGAAAAAGCGTGCAAAGTTCGTCGCAAACCTCCTCGCTTTTCTCGATGATCTTGACCGAAACGCCGTCGTCAAGGAGCATACGCGAGAGATAATGCGCCGTCTTGCCGCCGCCGGCAATGAGCACGTCGCGCACCGGGTGCGTTTTATAGGCGATTTTGGTAAAGAACGCCGCCGCCGCTTTGGGGGAAGCAATAAGCGAGATCACGTCGCGCTCTTCAAACACGAAATCGGCTTTGGCGATATAAGCGTCGTTTCCGCGCTCCACCGTGCAAATGAGCACGTCACAGTGCAGTTTGGGAACGACGTCACGCACCGACATGCCGGCAAGCGGACTGCCCTCGGGCAAGCGGAATTTGACAAGTTCCACTCTGCCCCCCGCAAACGTATCGATCTTTTGCGCCGCCGGAAACCGCAAAACGCGATGAATTTCCTCCGCCGCCGCGTATTCGGGATTGATGACCATCGCCAGTTCCAGTTCGTTTTTGAAAAAGTCGGTGTCGTCGCTGTATTCCGGGCGCTTGACGCGCGCGATGGTGCGGCAGTTGCCGGATTTTTTCGCAATGAGACAGCAAAGCAGGTTCAGTTCGTCCGAACCCGTCACCGCGATGAGAAGGTCCGCCGTGGCGATGCCTGCCTCGGCTTGTACGGCGTGTACCGCGCCGTTGCCCACGATGCCCATCACGTCACAGCGCGTTGAGACCTCGCTCACCTTTTCGGGAGAGAGATCGATCACGGTGACGTTGTTTCCCTGTTCGTTGAGTTGGGCGGCAAGATTTTGCCCGATCTTTCCGCAGCCGACGATAATAATATTGAGAGAAGATTCCGTTGTCTTGTAGGCTTTCATTCTTCGCCCTCCTTCTTCGCTTCACTTTCTTCCAGTGTCGGGATAAACTGTTTTGCGATCTTGCCGTTTCCGCGACGTTTCACATAGAAAAATCCGATCACGCTGAACAGCGCCGCCCCCGCAAAATTCATCATCAGGTCTTTCATCGTATCCCGCAATCCGACGTCTAAATATCCTTCCATCTCTACGCACTCGCCCGCGGCGTTTTCGACCGTGACGCGCGTAATGTCGGTAAAGTGCGTCACTTTTGCGCCCGTGCCGTTCGGCAGGGACACGGTGTGCAGATTCCGGACAAAATAATCTTTCTGCATATCGGTATGCAAAATGCTGTCCGCGCCGTATTCAAAAAACTCCCACAAAACGCCGATCGTCATAGCAAAGCAAAAGGCGACAAGCGACAGGAAAAACGGGGAGAGCGTGTGGCCGAGGCGGTCCGTCCTGTGAAAAATATCCACCAGGCAAAAACCGACGGCGGAAAAAATAAACCCGTTCATCGCGTGCAACATCATATCCCAAAAAGGGAAAATGCGGTAAAAATCTTCGATCTCGCCGAGCACCGCGGAAGAAAAAACAAAAATATATACGACGATCTCCAACGTGGTGGGCATTTTCAATCGAAACCCTTTTTCCAGCGCCGGCGGCAATAAAAGAAGCACCATTGCCAACACACCGGAAGGAATGATATCCCACCTTGCCTCGATCACCGCGCGCACGATGATCGCCGCGATCAGCGCGTTCAGCGACAGATACACCGCAAAGGCGCGCTTGTCCTTTTTGATCTCCGACAGGACCGAAACGAAAAAACGGCGCTTTTTCGTGGTTTTTGGCGGCATATCGACTCTCCTTTTTCGATTTTTTATATAGACGGTAATATTATACCATAAAATACAAAAAAATGCTACTGCTTTTTGAAAGTTTCCCCGCGCCGTGGAAATGCCGCCGCCCTTGACTTTTGCCCCGAAAAAGACTACAATGATAGTACTGCGTGTGAAGGAGGTTTACAATGGATACGCAAAACAAACCAAGAGAGCGACTGAGCAGTCGGCTCGGCTTCATTTTGCTGAGTGCCGGATGCGCCATCGGTTGCGGAAACGTTTGGAAATTCCCGTGGCTGACGGGGAAAAACGGAGGCGGAGGATTTGTACTGATCTATATTCTCTGCCTTATCTTGTTGGGATTGCCCGTTATGGTGATGGAATTTGCGCTGGGCAGAGCCGCGCAGGCAAGCCCCGTGAAAATGTATCAAGCACTTGAAAAACCGAGGCAAAAATGGCACTATCACGGTTATTTGGCGCTTTTCGGCAATGTGTGCCTGATGGCGTTTTACGGCGTGGTGACCGGTTGGATGTTCTATTATTTTCTCAAATTTCTCACCGGACAAAGCAATTCTCTCTCCTTTGTCGGTATGATCACCGCCCCCTCGATCAACGTGATCTTTCTGGCTGTGACCATCGTACTCAGTTTCGGTGTGCTCTGTTTCAAATTGCAGGGGGGACTTGAACGCGTTACCAAAATCATTATGGTGCTCTTGCTTTTGTTGATGTTGGTACTTGCCGTACACAGCGCTACACTCGCCGGCGCGGGGGACGGATTGAAGTTCTATCTGATCCCCGATTTTTCCAAGATCAACGGCAGTGTGATCGCCGCCGCGATGCAACAAGCTTTCTTTACGTTAAGTTTGGGTATCGGCTCTATGGCTATCTTCGGCAGTTATATCGGAAAAGAACGCACCCTGCTTTCCGAATCGGTCTACATCGTTTCGCTGGACACCTTTGTCGCTTTGATGGCGGGCTTCATCATTTTCCCCGCCTGCTTCACTTACAACGTGGAAGTGACCGCCGGCCCTTCACTCCTTTTCGATACGATGGCTTCGGTCTTCAACAATATGAGCGGCGGACGCTTGTGGGGCACTCTCTTCTTCCTCTTTATGGTCTTTGCGGCACTCTCAACGGCGCTTGCCGTGTATGAAAACATTTTGGCGTGCGTGCGTGAGATCACCGGTTGGGGACGCATCAAAGGTTCGATCATCTGTGCCGTGGTGATGTTCCTTGTGGGACTCACGACCGCGCTCGGTTTCAGCGTATTGCATTTTGAGCCTTTCGCGAAGGGCAGTTCCTGGCTTGATTTTTGGGACTTTCTCGTCAGCACCAATTTGCTCCCGCTCGGCTCGCTTTGCTTCGCGCTCTTTTGTTGCAATCCCTTTGGTTGGGGCTGGGACAAATTTGCGGCGGAAGCAAACACCGGCGCCGGTCTCAAAATCCGCCCCTTTATGAAACCGCTCTTCCGCTTTATCGTTCCCGCCGTTGTCCTTTTCCTCTACATATACGGTCTTGTCACGTTCGCGTGGAAATAAAGCGCGAAAAACGCCCCCTGCCTGAGGCAGGGGGCGTTTTGATTTCAACGATTATTCCGCGTCTTTCTCTTCGGCAGCGACAGCCGCTTTATCTTCGGATTTGAAGAATGCGAGGCTGCATTTGCCTTTGTAGAAGAACATACCGATCAGCGTGATGACGGCAAAGACGATGAGGAACCAAACGTTCTCCATCTTGTGGCCGATGATGCAGCACGCCACCATAAAGGCGGAGCCGAGGAACGCCAGCGCGGGGATCACGAAACGGCGCAATACGCTCTCGCCTTTTTCTTTGATCATAAACATCACAAACATCGGCAGATACATGGCGTAAATGGCGACGATGGGAAGTTCGGTGGAGTCAAAGACGAACGCGCCGTGCCAAGTCTCCGCAAGGCAAGCGAGGTAGAAGTAAAGCAGCCAGGCGGCGCAGGCGACAAGGCCGATGACGGCGGAGTTGTGCGCCATATTGGTGTTCTCGCTGACTTCCGCGAAAGTCTTGTCGGCAGGTCCTTCTTTACGCATAGCGGTGGTGTACATACCGCGCGTTTGACCGACCATAAGACCGTTGAGGGTGCCCATACAGGAGACAGCCACAAAGAGATTGAGAATGTTGCCCAACACGTTGCCGAACACATTGGTAAAGGCAACGGTCGCGCCGTCGTCCATCAGATCGGTGGTCTTCGCGCCGCCGGCAACGCCGAGGAAGTAGAAAACGTACACGCCGATGATCACGGCACCGCCCACCATCAGGGCGAAAGGCAGGTTGCGTTTGGAGTTTTTGAGCTCGGAGTTGATCGAGGTGGCGATCACCCAGCCCTCATACGCAAACACGGTCGCGCACACGGCCTTGAAGAGGATCTCCATCGTGGACATATCCGCAACGGGTCTCACCGTGCCGGCGCCGAAGTTGCTGACAAGCATATGGTTGGGGCCGACAAGACCGACGATGATGCCCACCACGGCCATCAGGCAAAGCGGGACCAATTTGATGACGGTCGTGCTGGTCTGGAATTTGCCCGCCAGTTTCGGCGAGAGCGCGTTGATGGCGTAAGAAGCCGCCATATAGAACGCCGCCAGCGCCAGGCACTCCGGACCGATGACGCAACCGCCCATAGCGGCGGGGATCACCAGCGGGAAGTTCGGCCAGGACGAGGTGATGAACACCAAAGTGTAGCGGGCGGAAAGCCACGCCAGCGCACTGGTCATACCCGGATAGTAGATGAACGTTTCGAACCAGGAGAGCACGTAGGCATATTTATGTCCTACGGTCGCCTCCGCGTAGTCCACCACGCCGTTGCAGCGCTCGAATTTCTGCGCCATCACCGCAAACGCCAGCATACAAAGGATCATCACAACGCCGCCCAGGATCCAAGCGATAACGCCGATGGTCAAATTGCCGCCCGTGGTATTCAAAATGTTTTGCGCCTTGAAGAAGACGCCGGATCCGATCACGATGCCGACGACCATGCAGATCGCGGTAAAGAGACCGTATCTTTTTTGCAGTTTGTTTTCCATTGTTAACCTCCGTTTTTATTCAATCTTGAAAAGATTTGAAAGCATTATAGCACACTTGTCGTACAAAGTCAATGAATTTATAAAAAATTAGAAATTTTTGTCAATTTTTTTGATCGGCGCGTGAAAAGATCGCAAAAATCGTCAGGAAGCCCACGCGGCGGGGCACTGCCTATGGGTTTTGAACCACTCCCAGTCGCGCAGCGGTCGGTCGTCGGCGGAGCAGATCACGCGCACGCCGGAGGCGTCGGTCGTGACCGTGATGTTCCCGTTCATCGATTCAAATGTGCCCGCGTCGTAGTCCACGCACCGAGTGGTTACGAAAACTTGGCTCGTATAAGGTGCTATGCGATCCACAAACGCTTGCGTGGGAAACTGGTTGGCGTCGGTTTTGGTATATTCCGGACTGCCGCAACAACAGCAAACGCAAACGTACCGCGGTTTGATGACTTCAAGCAAGAGTTCCGACGAGGAGGTTTTGGAACCGTGATGCCCCGCCTTGTAGAGCGTCACCTCGGGCAATGCGTTGCGCTCTGCAAGCGAGCGCTCGCCGTCCGCTTCCAGATCGCCCGTAAACAGATACCGATATGGTCCGTAAGAGAACAGCGTGCAGACCGAATGATTGTTTTCGGTGGCGGATTTTTCATAATAAAACTTTTGGTCAAGGATCCGCATTTCGATGCCCGAGCCGAGATCAAACACGCTCTTTTCTCCCTCGATGCACTCCCGCGCCGTCAGGTGCGTGGCACCCGCCGCGATCTCGTCCGCGAGTTCGGATTGATAAAAACCGTACATCGTCTTTTTGCCGTTCTTTTCTTCCACCTGGTTCGTTTGGGCAAAATCAATGACGGTTTCGCACACGTAAAGATCGAAAATACTGCCGTCCGATTTGGAAAATCCCGCGTAGTGATCCTCGTGCGCGTGCGTCACGATGACGTATTCGAGTTTTCCGTCGGTCACGTAACGATTGAGATATTCCGCGATCGTCGGAACGCTGGAAGTTTTCGAGCCCGCGTCAATAAGGATATCGGTGTCGCCCGCCTTGATATAGGTGCAATCCCCCGTAAACTTGTTGCCGAGTTCGAGAAAATGGATCTGCAACGCGCCCTCCGCCAAAACGGCGGGGGCTTCGTCGCTGTGATAAGTGCGCGAGGCGTAAACGCCCATACCGAGCACGCCGACAAGCGCGCCCGTCACCGCGCAGACAAGGGCAAGGAATACCGTCAGCGCGGCGGAAAATTTTTGCTTTCTTTTAGTCCGCGTTGCCATGTCCGTCCTCCTCGCTTGCCGCCACCGTAAAGGTGCGGAGCCGCACGATCACGCCGTTGGCGCTCTTTTCCCCGAATTTGAAGTCGGCGGGAAATCCCGACACGGTGTAGGCGATCGTATACGTACCTTCTTTGTCCAGCGGAACGACGTATTGCCCCGCCGCGTTCTTTTGTAAATCGGTCTTAACCGTCACTTTGTCCGAAACGTCAAGTCCGAAACAGCGGGCGTCCACGCCCTCTTCGGTATAAAGATAGGTCGCGCCTTCCTCTCCCGCGTCAAAAGACAGATTTTTCGCGCCGTTCAGTTCAAACCCGTCGTTTTTCGAGAAGAAAAAGCAAACGAGCGCGCCCGCGACGAGCGCCAGCACGAACGCCGCGACCATCACGGCTTTCGTTGCGGGGTGCAGTTTTTTAACGCCGCGCTTCAATGTGGTTTTTACGGTTGCCATCGTCGTCCTCCTTCAAAAACGCTGTTTCCATTATAGCCCCGAAACGCGCTCCTTGTCAAGACGAAAAAGCCGCCTTCCGGCGGCTTTTTCGATCATATATGCGCGGTTTATTCGATCACGAAAATAAAGGGATAGATGTCCTGCCCGCCGTCGATCTCGAAAAGTTCGACGTCGGGGCAATTTTTGCGCGCAAACGCGCGCACCGCGTCCATATCCTCGCGCGTGGCGTCTTTGCCGCAAATGGCGATGAGCACCGTGCGCTCGCTCATATCGATCTTGCCGATCAATTCGCACGCGGCTTTTGCCACCGTCTTTTGGTCGGCAAGCATCTCCTTGCCGGCAAAGCCGATATAGTCGTTTTTGGCGATCTCCATACCGCCGAGATGCGAATCCCGCACCGAGCGCGTGACCATACCCGTGATGACGCCTTCCATCGCGGCGTTGAGGCTCTCCTCGATCGCGTCGGTGTCGCCGCTGTCGGTATCGAGCATCGTCAGCGCGGCGTAGCCGTCGCCCACCGAGTGACTGTCCAACACCCGCACGTCGGATTTTTGATACATTGCCGCCGCCTGACGCGCCGTGAGAATAATGTTGCCGTTGTTGGGAAAAACGAAGATGGTGTCGGCGTTGACTTCGTCAAACGCCGCAAGAAAATCTTCGGACGAGGGGTTCATCGTCTGCCCGCCCTCTACCACGGCGTCGGCGCCGAGACTCCGGAAGGTCTCTTTGATCCCCTCTCCGGTGGCGACCACCACCACGCCGTAGGCTTTGTGCTCCTGCGGTTTCGGCGCCGCGGCAAAACGGTTTTCCACCGTCGCCTCGCTGTGTTGGAGCGCCATATTCTCCACTTTCATCGTGAGAAATTCGCCGTATTGTTGGCAAAACTCCAAAATCTTGCCCGGCGTCATACTGTGCACGTGCACCTTGACGATGGTACCGGTCTTGAACGCCACGATCGACTCTCCGCCCAGTGCCGTCAGCCCTTCGGTAATGGTCTCCACGGGGAAGTTTTCCGCGTCCACCTTGCTGTTTTGCAGTTGGAGCAAAAACTCGGTGCAATATCCGAACTCCATTTTGCTGTCCGCGGTAAAGCCGTCAAGGGACGGCGCGCTTGCGGCAACGCTTGCCGGCGCGGCGGTCGCTTCCACCTTTTCGCCGTGCAGGATCTTGTTCATACCCTCGATGACATACACGAGCCCCGCGCCGCCGCTGTCGATGACGCCCGACTCTTTGAGAATGGGCAACAGTTCCGGGGTGTGTTGGAGCGATTCGTGCATTTTCTCGATGAACGCCGAGAAAAAGTCTTCCAGCGTGCTCTCGGGCGTCAGTTTGCCGACCACGTATTCGGTCGCCTCGCGCGCCACCGTGAGAATGGTGCCCTCGGTGGGCGTCAGCACCGCGTCGTACGCTTGTTTGACGCCGCTTTGAAAGGCTTTGCCGAGCGCCGTCGCGTCGGCGCGCTCCACGCCGGAAAGACCTTTGGCGATGCCCGCGAAAAGTTGCGACAAGATGACGCCCGAATTGCCCCGCGCGCCGAGCAGCATACCGCCCGCCAGTTTATCCGCGATATAGGAAATGGAATCCGAAGCCACCCCCGCAATGGCGGTGTCGCCGCCCTGCATCGTCAGGCTCATATTGTCGCCCGTGTCCCCGTCGGGAATGGGAAAAACGTTCAGATCGTTGACGATCTGCGCGTTGGCGCGCAGATTGTCGGTGCCGCCGCGCACCATATCGGCAAACAGCGCGCCGCTCAGTTCATAAGTCGCCATCGCTCAAACCGCCATCGTGATCTCTTTGCCAAAGGTAAAGACGCCGATCGCGCCGGGGCCGATGCTCGCGCCGATGATGGGACCGATGTAGTTGACGTACACCGCTTTGAATTTCAGTTTGGCAGTCAGTTGATCGCGCAGATATTCCGCGTCTTCGGCGCAATCCGCGTGAGCGATGAAGAGCGTCTGTTCCTCGGGATCGACGATATTCTCCGCCGTCAGGTTGGCAAGTTCGTCAAGAGAGGGCTTTCTGCCCTTCACCTTTTTGATCGGCACGTTCTGACCGTTGCGATCGGAGATGATGATGGGTTTGACGCCGAGCAGATTGCCGAAAAACGCGGCAGAACCCTTTACGCGACCCGCTTTTTTGAGCATATCGAGCGAGCCGACCGTGACGAACTGATTGACGAAAACCTTTTTCGCTTCCACCGCCGCCACGATCTCGTCAAAATCCTTGCCGTCGTTACGCAGTTGCGCGGCAAACACGGCAAGCAGCCCTTCGCCAAGGCATGCGTTGGTGCTGTTGATACAGGTTACGCGGCGATCGGGATATTGCTCTTTCAGTTCCTTTGCCGCCATCGTACCGGTGTTGACCGAACTGGAAAGCGGCAAAGCGCAACCGATATAGATGATATCGTCGCCCGCCGCAAGCGCCTCGCCGAAACCTTTGAGGAACTCCTCGCGCGGCACCTGCGTGGTGAGGATCCGCTCGCCGCCCCGCATCACGTCGTAAAGTTCTCTCGGCGTGTAGGTCGGCCAGTCGAGGTCCGCCGGCGTTTCTTTCCCCTGCCGCACGGTGCACATTTTTACATAATCGATACCGTATTCCGCGCGAATGTCGCCGCCGAGATCCGAGCAGGAGTCCGTAAAAATTCTGATTTTTCCCATCGTGTTTTTCTCCTTTATGTAAGGTGATATTGTTTTTCGTTTACAAGATATCCGTAAAGCGATCCGTGCCGCGCGTACGCACCTGCACGGTCGCCATCGTGTTCCAGCCGTTTTCCACGCCGTCCAGCGCCAACGGAATGCCAAGCAGAAAAGAGAGCGGCAGTCTGCCGAGCCACAAAAGCACCCACAAACCCGCAAGACTGACAAGCACCGACGAGGACATCAATCCCACCCACTTTTTCATGCCGAACGCTTTGGCGTCAAAGGCGGTCTGCAATTTGAAAAGACCGTCGAGGAGCACGTAAATGCCGATAGCATACGGAATGGCAGTGCGCGCCCGATCGGGACTGATGGCAATCAGAACCCCGAAAACGACGCAGAAAATGCCCATGGCAAAATCATATTGAAAGGCAAGGCGGTAAAGATCGTTGGCAAAATAACCGAGCAGACGCGCCACGCCGAGCAACGCGAAAATGCCGCCGAGCGCAAAACGCGCCATCGCGCCCATTTCCCCCAGCGCGCTGACGTTTCCCGCCGGGATCACCTTGAAAATAAAGAATATACCCGCAATAAACAATAAAACGGAAGCCACCATATGTACGGTGCGCGCTTCCTTGACGATATTGAGTCGTTTCACTCCGAATCCCCCCTTGATATTTGTATTATTTTATCATCACGCACGCGCGACGTCATCAGATAAAAAGCGCTTTTTGTCCGATTTTTGGGCAAAAAGCGCGATCTGACCGATTTTCGGTCATTTTTCATTTTTTGTCTGACTTTGCCCCGCAAGGGCGCCGAGCACCGCGCAAATGCCTTCCGACACGGCAACGGCGTCCCGTTTCTTTTCCGACTGCATATAAGAAAAAGCAAAGCCGAGCAGCGCGTGCCGCACAAACGCCGCGGCAACGGCGCGGTTTTGCTCCTGCCAACCCGCGCGGTCAAAACAGGCGACGAAACTTTCGTCCAACCGCTTGGCGAGATAGCGCTCCATTCCTTCAAGCCCCAGCGAGAGCGAAAGCGTGTGCGCCGCGCGGGGGTTGCGCAAGGTAAAATCGGTCACCGCGTTGAAAAAAGCAAGCGCCGTCTCCTGCAAACCGCCGTCTTCCGGAAGATCGCGCAGCCATTCGTCAAGCAGATCTTCCAATACGGCATAGATGTCCTGAAAATAATAGTAAAACGTGTTGCGGTTGATGCCGCAATCGTCCACGATGTCGCGCACCGTGATCTTGTCGAACGGTTTTTTGGAAAGAAGATGCAAAAACGAAGCCAAAATGGCTTTTTTCGTAAAAGACGGCATTGCCTCTCTCCTTTCCCGCCCGCGGCGCTTTCGTGACATCATACAGTATACCATAATTTCCACCTCGCGCCGTGTTTGCGGCAAACAGCCGGAAACACGGCATAAAATCAAAAGAAATTATGGTCAATAAAAACTACCTTAAACAGCTCCGCGGTGCCGTCGAACAGACGGTGCGGAGCATTTGTGGTTTTTATTATACCACAAAAATATATTCATTGCAAGCCTTTCCGTTCCGATCGCCGCACCCGAAACTTTTACTTGCAATACGCGCGCTTTTGTGGTATACTTTTTACATAACTGTCGGAAATTCTCAAAACAAGGGGAAATTGATGAAACACATCTTCGTTTACAACCCCATTGCGGGGCGAAATAATAAAGAAGCCGCCGAACGCTTGATGGAAAAACTGCACGAATACGACGGCAAGATCGACTATGAGATCTATACCACCACGGCGCCCGGCGACGCCACGCGCTTTGTACGCGAACGCGCGGAAGCGGAAAAAGAAGAACTGCTCCGCTTTTACGCCTGCGGCGGAGACGGCACACTCAACGAGGTACTGCACGGCGTTGTGGGACACGAAAACGCCTCGCTCGGCTGTTATCCGTGCGGCAGTGGCAACGATTTTGTGAAATATTACGGCGGCGCCGAGCGCTTTCTTGACGTGGACACCCTGCTTGCCGCGGTCGAAACGCCCGTCGATATTATGAAGATCGACGACCGCTATGCCATCAACGTCACCAACTTCGGTTTTGACACCGCCGTGGTGCGCACGATGGAAAAGGTGCGGAAAAAGAAAGTGATCGGCGGCAAGAACGCCTACACGACGGGGATCCTGACCGCGCTGCTGACCGCGATGCGCAACCGTTGCACGGTCTCGGTGGACGGCGAAGATATCAACGACGGCAAATGCCTGCTTTGCACGGTGGCGTGCGGCGGCTACGTGGGGGGCTCGTTCCACTGCGCGCCCCGCTCCAAAAACGACGACGGACTGCTTGAAGTCTGCCTTGTAAAACCCATCTCTCATATCACGTTTCTGCGCTTGATGAGCAGTTATACCGACGGCACGCACCTGGACGATCCTCGTTTTAAGAAGATCTTGACCTATCGACAAGGGAAAAGCGTGCACGTCAGCGCGCCCGAAGGTTTTGCCTTTTCGCTGGACGGCGAACTTGTGACCAAAAACGACTTTACCATTGAGGTTTGCCCCGGTGCGGTGCGTTTTGCCGTTCCGCCTCTTCGCGCGGCGGAAAATGAACAAGAAACAAAGGCGGTGACCGTATGATCCTGACAAAAGCCCCCTACCGTGTGTCTTTTTTCGGAGGCGGGACCGATTTCCCGGAATTTTACCGGGAACACGGCGGCACGGTTCTTTCCACGGCGATCGATCGCTATTGTTACGTCACGTTGCGCCGTCTCCCTCCCTTTTTCGATTACCGAAACGAGTGCCTTTACCAGCAAGTGGAACGCACGAAGACGGTAGACGAGATCGATCACCCCGCCATTCGTGAAGCGATGAAAATGATGGATCTCTCGGGACTGCGCGTGGTTTACGAGGGCGATCTGCCCGCGCGCACGGGACTGGGGACGAGTTCCTCGTTTGCGGTGGCGCTGCTGCACGCGATGCACCTTCTTAAAGGCGAGAGCGTGACACCGCGTGACCTTGCCGACGAGGCGATCTATCTGGAACGCACGCTTTGCGGCGAAGCGGGCGGCGTGCAGGATCAGATCGCGGCGGCGTTCGGCGGTTTTAACCGCATCGATATGGACGCGGACGGATACACCGTCACGCCGCTTTCCGTCGAAACGAAACGCCTTGCCGCACTGCAAGATTCGCTCCTCCTCGTCTACACGGGGCGCACGCATTTTTCCGCCAATATCCAATCCGCGCACAAAAAAGCGATCGCGGACAAAGCGCGCGACCTCCTCGAAATGAAATCTCTTGCGGCGGAAGCGGAAAAAGTTTTGTGCTCCGCGGGCGATCTCAACGATTTCGGCAGACTGCTGCACGAGACCTGGACGCTCAAACGCGGCATCACCAAAGAAGTTTCAAACGATTCGATCGACGCGCTCTACGCGCGCGTGCGCGCCGCGGGCGCGCTCGGCGGCAAGTTGCTCGGCGCGGGCGGCGGCGGATTTTTGCTCTTCTTTGTCCCGCAGGACAAGCAAGCGTCGGTGCGCCGCGCGCTCGGCGATCTCCCCGTCATTCCTTTCGGGTTGAACGCTCCCGGCTCCGCGTGCTTGCTCGCGGAAAACCATTAAACAGAAAAAAGGCTACCGAACGGTAGCCTTTTTTGTTACTTTGCGGCTTTTTTCTCTTGCAGATAGCGATCGATCGCCGCCGCCGCGTTCTTTCCGGCGCCCATCGCCAAAATGACGGTCGCGGCGCCCGTGACGGCGTCACCGCCGGCAAAAACACCCGCGCGCGAGGTCGCGCCGGTCTCGGGATCGGCGATGATGCCGCCCCAACGCTCGGTATCAAGCCCCGCTGTCGTGGAGGTGATGAGCGGGTTGGGCGAAGTGCCCAGCGCCATAATGACGCAATCACTTTCAAGGAAAAACTCGCTCCCCGGCACTTCCACGGGGCGACGGCGTCCCGAAGCGTCCGGCTCGCCCAGTTCCATTTTGATACATTTCATCCCGCTGACGAATCCGTTTCGGGGATCGCGGCGGTCATCGGGGTTTTCATAACCGATGATCTCGATGGGATTGGTAAGCGTGCGGAAGACGATCCCCTCCTCCACGGCGTGTTCCACCTCTTCGCGGCGGGCGGGCAGTTCTTCCATACCGCGCCGATAGACGATCGTCACCTCGGCGCCGAGGCGTTTGGCACAGCGTGCCGCGTCCATCGCCACGTTGCCGCCGCCGACCACCGCCACGCGGCGCGCGTGCTGTACCGGCGTGGCGCTGCCCTCCCGATACGCCTTCATCAAATTGATGCGGGTGAGAAACTCGTTTGCGGAAAGAACGCCTTTGAGGTTTTCGCCCGGGATCCGCATAAACTTCGGCAGTCCCGCGCCCGAACCGATAAAGACGGCATCAAAGCCGTACAGCGAAAACAGCTCGTCAACGGAAAACGTTTTGCCCACAACCGTGTTTGTTTCGATCTTGACGCCCATACGGCAAAGCCCCTCGATCTCGCGGCGCACGATCGCTTTGGGCAAGCGAAATTCCGGAATGCCGTAGACCAGAACGCCGCCCGCCAGATGGAGCGCCTCAAAGACCGTAACGGCATAGCCCCGCCGCGCCAGTTCTCCGGCGCAGGTGAGCCCCGCGGGGCCCGAACCGATCACCGCCGCTTTTTGCGCGTCGGGATCGGGCGTTTTTTGTTCCGCCGCTTTAGCGTGCGCGGCGTGATAATCCGCCACAAAGCGTTCCAACCGTCCGATGGCGACGCTCTCGCTCTTGACACCCCGCACACAGCGTCCTTCGCACTGCGTCTCCTGCGGGCAGACGCGCCCGCACACGGCGGGGAGCGCCGAGGCTTCGGCGATCACGCGGTACGCCGCTTCAAAATCGCCCTTCGCCACCTCGGCGATAAAGGCGGGGATGTGAATTTTCACGGGACAACCCCCAACGCAGGGCATTCCCTTACAGCCAAGGCAACGATTGGCTTCCGCTATGGCGGTCTCCTCGTCGTAACCGAGTGCCACTTCCTCAAAATTGTGATTTCGGACATCGCTCGGCTGCGTCGGCATCGGATGCCGCGGCGTTTTCAGATCCGGCATCTCATTTCGCCTCCTTGCCAAACAAATTGCAGGTCTCTTCGTACGCGTGACGTTCAAAATCCCGATACATCGAACCGCGCGCGATCGCCTCGTCGAAATCGATGAGCGACGCGTCGAATTCCGGTCCGTCCACGCAGGCGAAAACGGTTTTGCCGCCGACCGTCAGCCGACAGCCGCCGCACATTCCCGTGCCGTCGATCATAATGGGGTTCATCGAGGCGATACACTTGACGCCGCGCTCGGCGGCGAGTTTCGCCACGAATTTCATCATCACCAAAGGGCCGATGGTGATGATCTCGTCGTACGTGTCGCCCGCGTCAAGGCAGGCGCGCAAAGCGTCGGTCACAAGCCCGCGCTCTCCCCACGTGCCGTCGTCGGACACGCGGAAAAGGCGGGTGCTGTTCGCTTTGAATTCCTCTTCGAGAATGACGAGGTCACGGGTGCGGAAACCGATGATCGCATCGACCGCCGCGCCGCTTTCAAAAAGTTTTTTCGTGACGGGCAGCGCAATGGCACAGCCGACGCCGCCGCCCACCACCGCCACGCGGGAAAGTCCCTCGGTTTTGGTGGCACGTCCGAGCGGACCGACAAAATCCGCGAGACACTCGCCCTCTTCCATATGGTTCAGTTTCGCCGTGGTCGCGCCCACCACCTGAAAAATGATGGTCACGCTGCCGCGCTCACGGTCATATCCCGCCACGGTGAGCGGAATGCGTTCTCCCTCACTGTCGGTACGCAAAATGATAAACTGCCCCGGTTCCGCCACGCGCGCCACGCGGGGCGCCGCGATCTCCATTTCGGTGACGGTGGGGTTGAGCGGTTTTTTTCTTAAAATCTCAAACACGCAATTCCCTCTTTTCTGTCGCGTTTTACCTTTCTATTGTAGCACAGCGCCGCCGCGCCTGTCAAGGCGCGCCGCGCGCTTCGATGCCAATTTCCGCCGAAAAACGGGCGGGATATTCCCGCACGTTTTCGGTATGTTCAGATCACCGCGCCGTTTGCCGACAACGTCGCGCGCAGTTCGTCGATCGACACCCCGCGCGGAGTCACCCGGTCGCGGATCGCCAGCGCCGCGGCGCTGCCCGCCGCTTCGCCGAGGCAAGTGACCACCGGCATAATGCGGTAGGACGCCTGGGCACCGTGATCAGAGGAGATGCAACGCCCCGCGACAAGGATATTTTCCGAGGCGACGGGGATCAGCGCGCGATACGGAATGGTATAATAATCACCGGGCGCGAAATAATAGTGGCTCGTGCCCGATCCTTCCGGGTTGTGAATATCAATGTCATAGTTACAGGCGGCGATACCGTCCGGAAATTTGACCAAATTTTTGCAATCCGCCTCGGTCAGAACGTAGTCGCCCACGATCATACGGCTCTCCCGCACCCCGATCTCGGCGGCGGTCGCCATCAAAAAGGCATTTTCCATACCGCCCGCGTACTTTTTGAGAAACGCAAAGGTTTCCGCTGCCTGCCGCCGCGCGATACGCTCGGCCTCGGTGACGTCAAAGGGATCGGTCGGGTTCTTTTTCACCACGCGCGTGGTGTTGAAATGCAATACGTTCGGGATCGGCGTATGGAAAACGAGAATGTTCTCGCGCGGATTGGTGATCTCCCCCGTCGCTTGTTTTTCGCGGTATGCCTCCTGCATCGCCGCGCGCCCCGCGTCAAACGCCTGCACGTCCACGTTGCCCACGCGGAAACAAAGCGTCATCGGTTGGCAAAGGTGATCGGGCTCGCGCCCGAGCACCGTCGGAAAACCGGCAAGAAAAGTCAACTGCGCGTCCCCCGTCGCGTCGATCCAATAGGGTGCGGTGAGCGTCAGTTCCCCGCCGCGCGTGGAAAAGGTCGCCGACGCGATCTTTTGCCCCTTTCGCTCCACGCGGGAAAGACAGGCGCGAAACAAAAGATCCACGCCCGCCTCTCGGACGAGGTCGTCCAGCACCATTTTCAATTCTTCTTCCAAAAAAGAGTATCCCGGGCCCATCGCGTTGCGTGCCCGAAGGCGCTCCACGATCTCGCGGAAAATGCCGGCGGAAAGGTCTTTGCGCACGCCGTTTTCCTTCGTCCAATACGGCATAAAGGGCGTGACCAGACAGTTGACGGCGGCGCCGCCGAGCGCGTTGCCTTTTTCCGCAAGCAAAACCGCACTGCCGCCCCGTGCCGCGGCAACTGCCGCCGCAACACCCGTAAATCCTCCGCCTACCACAATGAGATCATAAGATTTCATAGCGTTCCTTTCCCGATGTACATGATCGTTTGACCGCGCACCGTCAAGATGTTTTGCGATTTTTTACTTTTTTATTATACTACGCCCGCGCGGCACTGTCAAGGCGACAAAGCACGATGCCTTTTGTCGTGATTGCTCCGTATCCAAGTGAAACTTTGCGTTTTGCGCTTTACTTGATCCCGATTGACTTTTGCCGAAATACGTGATACAATGCGTTTGTATTCTTTTTTCATCTTTGGAGGTTACCTTGCGCAATTATTTCGGCGGTTGGTACTTCAAATGCCAAAACGCAAAACAAACGCTGGCGGTGATCCCCGCCTATCATATCACAGGAGGCAAGCCGTCTTCGTCCATTCAGATTATCAACGACGAAGGAGCGTGGAATATTCCGTATTCCGCTCTCGACTGCTGTCACTCCGACGACGGGTTTTCTATGTGCATCGGCAAAAACCGTTTTCGGGAAACGAGCCTTCGCCTTTCGATCCATACGCCCGACTGTACGGCAGAAGGCTTCCTGCAATTCGGAACTCTGGCTCCTCTTTCTTATGACATTATGGGTCCGTTTCGATTTGTCCCGTTTATGGAGTGCCGCCACGACGTGCGCAGTCTTTACCACACCGTCACGGGAACGGTCACCGTCAACGGCGTTTCCTACCGCTTTGACGGGGACGAAGGCTACATTGAGGGTGACCGCGGGCGCTCTTTCCCGCGCGAATATCTTTGGACGCATTGTTTCTTTGACCACAATTCTCTTATGTTGAGCGTAGCGGATATTCCGTTTGGGCTGTTTCGCTTTACGGGTCTTCTGTGCGTCATTTGGTGGAAAGGTAAAGAATACCGCCTTGCCACTTATCTCGGCGCGCGGGCAACAAGTATTGAGAACGGACGTGCGGTAATCCGTCAAGGCGACGCGGAACTGATCGTACAGTTGCTTGAAAAGCACGCGCACCCGCTCCACGCGCCGACAAGCGGCGCGATGACGCGCACCATTCGGGAAAGCGCCTCCTGCGTCGCTTCTTACACCTTCCGCAAAAGCGGCAAAACGCTTTTTTCCTTCACCTCGGACCGCGCGTCTTTTGAATATGAGTATTCGCGGTAATTTCGGTATTTTGCAACTTTGATTGAACTTGTGGCGAAATTTTGAAGAAAATTCGATTGCTTTGATAAAGTTTTATATGCCCGATGGGGTATATCTACGCAATTCAAAAATAAAATATACTCGAAATAAGGAGAAGATGGGATATGATATATTTTACCTCTGATCTTCATTTGGGTCATACGGGTATTCTGCGTTTATGCAATCGCCCGTTTGCTTCTGTTGAGGAAATGGATGAAGCACTGATCGGCAATTGGAACAAAAAGGTCGGTCAACGTGATACGGTCTATTTGGTCGGTGATCTTATCTGGGACAAAAAGCGTGCGGCGGAGTATCTTTCAAGGCTGAACGGGAAAAAGATTTTGATTTACGGAAACCATGATGAACATATGATAAACAATCCGGAGTTTCAGTCGTTTTTTGAAGAGATCCGTCCCATGAAATTTGTGTCATTGAACGGTCATCCGATAACGTTATGTCACTATCCCCTGTTGGAATGGAAAAACAGCAGAAAAAAGGGAACGAGCAGACTGGGGTATTTGATTTACGGACATATTCACAACAACGTTTTACCGGAGTATCACCCCTTGTTTTCCGCATTCAATGCTTTGAATGCGGGGGCGGATATCAACCGCTTCCAACCCGTATCCTTTGAAGAACTGGTCAAAAACAACGAGGCATTTTCCAAAAACGCCCTTGAACAACTTGCAAAGAGAAACGGAAGCGTATGATATTACGATCCGGCAAGCGAAGAAAAATACGGTATTCTTGCAATTGAAATAAAAGTATTGCATTGAAAAAAGTATTTGGAAAGGAAAAATGGATCATGGCAAAACAAAAAACAACTGTAAAACAAGACGGAAATGCGAACAAAGAGACGCTTCTAAAAACGATTGACGAGGTGTGCGAAAACATAAAAATATCCTTGGATGAACAATTTGCGACACCGGAAAGAGGAGAAATCCCGCCGCAAACAGAAAAAAAGCCGCTTGAAAAAACGGACGAACTTTATGGGAAAATTCTCAAATATGCGGTAGAGAAAGGATACATAATCGCATCCGACATTCGAGAACGGTTTTCGATCGGTTTTATACGAGCCAAAGGATATATAGAGGACTATAAGAGCAATGGTTATATCGCCGAGAAAAGAGAAAACAACGGCTATAAGGTTTTGCTCACGATGGAACAATTCAACGCCAAGTTTCAGTAATCCATTCAACCGGTGCAAGCAAAAAGCTTTGCCCGAAAACGCCGCACCGCGGCGTTTTCGCTTACCTACCCACGACCTCCTCCGTCGGTCGTGGAGCCATTCAAAATCCGCTTCGCGGACAAAAAGAGAAGGCGGTCAAAAGACCGCCTTCTCTTTTTGAAGTATAACTCTAATTTTAGACAACTGCACCCCACCTATCGAAATGGGGTGCATTATTTGGAGTGGGGTGCATTATTTGGGGTGGGGTGCATTGTGCCAAAAACTCTTGATTTTACGGGCTTTTTACGGATCGAATTCAAACTCTTTATAGCGCCAGTACGGTTTGAACCGCTCCGCGAGCTTCGCTTCTACGAACAAAATGTCCTCTTTGTTGATGATCCCTTTGGCTTTTATTTCCTTCATGATCGCCATCGCGACCGCATAATCCTCTTGACCCTTCCGCTTTTCATCTGAAATAGGCATCTTCCATTCTCCTTTCTTTTTTGCCTTTCGGCTTGGAGAATAGATATTGCTCTGAAAAGCGAAAAAGTCAAGCGCCTGTTTTGCTACAATCCGGCGGCATTATATAGGTAGGCGGGGGAATTGATAAATAATTGTGAACGGACTAGAGCCTATTTTACCCCCGCTTTGTACATCAGTTCCTCAATAATGACACGATATTGAAAGATATGTGGCTCTATATCCTGTTTTGTCGAGTTGTACCAAATCTTATGAGCGGAATAATTGCCAATATCCTTAAACAAAGGCATATCCCTTTTTGTGTTTGCGGACAGGGCTAAGGTTTTGTTTTGTGCTGCATTTTTAATTATTTTATCAAGTGTTGAATGCCAGCCGTTTTTTTCTGTTATTTCGTCCTCAATCCCATTGTTCTGATAAGCCAATACCAATAAACCCTCTAACAACCGCCGCATCATAACAGCGGTACAATCGTAGAGATTGTTCTCATAGCTTGCGTTTATTTGCCTACAAAGCAATTTGATATTTGGTAAGATTTTATCGAAAAGCTGCGTAGGTAATACTGTTCCAGATTCGGTAATAACGGTGGCGCTTTCTGTATCCCACTTCTCAATATCCGATATCCATTGCTCCATGGTGTCAGACCACTGAGTCCAGTTTCGGCAGAAATTGCACACTCTTTTGACCTCAGTCTGCAAATCCTCTAATATCTGTTTTTCAGACCATTTTGCCTTCCTCAGTGCACGAACATATCTTGCGAGAATATCATCACCTTGGGCATCATTCCAGTATGGATATCCTTTTTTGCAACGGTTTTTAATGTGATAGAGTTCTTGATCAAGGGGATCTCTGGATTTGTTATATGCAATGCCGCCGAGTTTGTTTAGAAACTCTTGTACTGAATTTTGAACAAGTTTTCCTTCATCATCGTATCTAAAGTATTGATTTATTCCGATATCTATACATTCTAACAAGAGCGATTCAGAATACTTTCTAAAAAGCGATGAAAGTTTTGCACGCCCATTTTCACGAAACTTAAATGGATATGTACGTTCCTCTATATATTCAATAAATTCTTCGGTGTTCATAAAGCGCCTCGTTCTTTTGGCTTGTTGAATGGTAATTATTCTACATTTTCTTCTGCATTAAATAACACCCCAAAATTATATCGCCATTGTAAAGCAAAACTCATACCGATTTTTCCGTTCAATGGACTGATCAAAAAGCGATGCCATTCGTTATCGTTGGGATACCTTCCGTTGTCTTTTTGCGTTAGAATCACCCAGTTTTCTGCAGCAGAAACAATTCCATGTTCCGGAGGAGCAATTTCTACAATGCTATGTATTCTTTCTAGGGAATCCTCTGGAAGCAAGGGCTTTCCAGATCTCGCATATGCAACATTTTTCCTTTGAAAATCTCTTTCGTGTCTATTAATTTCTTTGGATATTGAATTATGATGTATTAAAACGCTATCAATCAATTTTAGAATGCAGTTCGCTTCCCAATCACTTTGATTAACGTAGGAGAGAAAGCGTACAATTTTCTTCTGAAAGAACTCGTCCGGATATTGTTCACGGATTGATTTTGCCAATCCGCAAAGTTTCGTATCAGCAATTTCCGTTCCCGAAAGATACTTTATTTGAAGAATCTGCAAGCAAAATGGAGAACGACTCTTTGCTTCTTGATAATTGGTTAAAAGGACAATGGCATCATATTCATTTCCAAGCAATCTCTCATACGCGGAAAAATACGGTTCGCTTGTACAGTAGTTGGTAGATGGAGATTTTACACCCAGTTCAAGTTCAGGGATATCAACGCCTCTTGCAGGGTTAACGCTTAGTTGAATGCTTGAATTAAATACAAATTTCTCCAAAACGCAGACAAGAAGTTTCTCAATAACACTACCAACGGTTTTGCCGTCAAGGTTGGGCAAACGACCTTCCGCATTTAGAGTATTAAACCAGTGCGGAAGATGCCCTGTTCTATCTATTCTTGCTAAAATTGGAGTAATATCATCCAAATGTTGTCCGTTGAGAATTCCGTTGATTTTTTTTAGTATCAACGGGATGTTGTTTTTTACTAGTTGTTTTCTCTCTTGAATTGTCGGCATTATTATATTACCTCCAAATAATCAAACATATCGTATGTTTGCTTTTCGATTCTTCTATACTCTTTATTAATCAGTTTTTTCATGGCATAAGAAACCATCTTTGGTGGAACAGCGTTACCATACAATTTGTACTGATTATACGGTGTCGTTGCATCGCAATGTTGGTCAGGAAATCCTTGAATACGTGCATATTCAACGTTAGTAAGCCTTCTAAATCTGTTCCCGACTTGATACCGTTCATAATGACGGCTGGTTGAGGCAGTAAGCGTTGGTGCAATTCCGTCTACTCCGAAAATAGAATATCCCATTCTTGCGCCGCCGGATTGATTATATAGGATTTGCACACCGTTGAAATACCTATTTACATACTGGCTACTTTTGATTCTTTCGATTGTATCTTCTGTAAAATCAAATGAAGGATCCGGGGCATCTTCAAGAACGGAACTCAGTTTGACAGGCGGCAGATATTGCTTTTCTAGCACATCCGCACTTACAAAAAGCCCTTTATTTGCCATACCCCATGTTTTGAATTTTCCACTACTCGTTTCTATTGCATTCCATCGTTCAAAACGAGATACAATATCCACAACACCTTCTGCAAGATTAGCTTCATCTTCAGGTGAAAGAAAATAACTATCAGAAGAATCGACATCTTTTGAACCAACAATTACAACTCGCTCTCTGTGCTGTGGCAAGCCGAATGAGGCAGCGTTAAATACACGCCATTCAATTTTATAATCCAGTTTGGAAAGAGCAGATAAGATTGTCCTAAAATGGGTTCCGTTATCCATAAACAAGAGACTATTAACATTTTCAAGGAGAAAGTATCTTGGATTCTTTTTAGCAAGGATTTGCACGATTACCTCAAAAAGTGTTCCTCTATAATCTGCTATCCCTTGTTTTTTTCCCGCCTTTGAAAAAGGTTGGCAGGGGAAACCGCCTGTGAGGAAATCATGGTCTGGAATACTATCAATGTAATCGTGGATATCCCCTTCAACTATTGAATTCTCACCAAAGTTATTCCTATAAACCGTTACGGCAGTATGATCAATATCATTTGCCCAAATTGTATTTAATCCGTTTTCATCTGCAGCGATCCGAAAACCGCCGATTCCCGCAAACAATTCAACTGAAGTTAGCCTTTCCATATTATTACGCCTCCTTCAGTTCAAGTCTTATGTTAAAATTGATTCCTTGCTTCTTGCAGAAGTCGTCAATCAATTTCATGGTTTTGTATGTGGGTTTCGTTTTTCCTGCTTCCCATCTGTTGACTGTAGCGAACGACACCCCTAGTTCTTTTGCAAAGGCCTCTTGGGAGAGAAAACACTTTTGACGAAGTTCTCTTATATCATCACAGAAGCTCATACGGCACCTCCACAACTTGCAAGGTTATAACAGTATTATAACATAAGAACGCGAAAAAATCTACTGCTTTCGGCGAAAAAAGCAGAAAAACTGTTTTCACACGATTACTTTTTACAAACACACGATTACCGACTTTCACACGATTACTTTTTGCCCAGAACAATTAGAAGGCTCCACTTTTTGACAACTTCAATGGCGAGGGAAGAAAAAGCGCAAAAAACAGCTGAAAAGCGACCGTTTTCGGCTGAAAATAGGCAAAATTAAGGGAGAGATCGCTTGTATCTCTCCCTTAACAATTATGGTTGCACGTGTGCCACTCTCATTGAACTTTTTATTGAATTTTAATTGAACGTTTTTGCTTTTGAACTGTCGCAGAACGGTTGGATTTCATAAAAAAGCAAAAATCTGTTTACCATTTTTGAAAAACTGTTGATTTTGGAAAACAGATGTGATATAATAAAGCCACGAGGTGAAAAACATGAAACTGATAGAAAGAACGCACTATCTTGATAAAATCATCGGCGTTATCGAAACGCCGGATATCAAAGTGATAACGGGCGTACGTCGAAGCGGGAAATCGAAATTGTTGGAATCATTCAAAAAGTACGTCGAGGAATCGGTGTCCGATTGCAATATGATTCATATCAATTTTAATCTTCCCGAATATGATCATCTTTTGACCTATCGTGCGCTTTATGAATATGTCAATTCGCAATATCGTGTCGGCAGAAACAATTTTGTTTTAATTGACGAAGTTCAGATGTGCGAGGACTTTGAAAAGGCGATCAACGGACTGCACGCATCTGAAAAATTCGATATTTATATTACGGGATCAAACGCATTTTTGCTTAGTTCCGATCTTGCAACACTTTTTACAGGACGAACGTTTGAAATCAAGGTGTTCCCATTCTCTTTTGCGGAGTATTCCGAATACTTTGAAATCCCTGACAAATACGAAGCGTTTGATCGATATATGCTCGAGGGCGGCATGTCCGGATCGTACCTTTATAAAGATCAAGAGGCAAAATACGATTACATTGCCGACGTCTTTGATACGTTGATTGTAAGGGATATTCGTCAAAAGTACAATATCCGCAATATGCCCCTTATGAACCGTATCGTTGATTATTTGATGGACAACATCTCCAATCTTTCATCGGCACGAAGCATATCGAACGCCATAACGAGCATGCAGGATAAAGTAAACCACATTACGGTAAACACCTATATGCAATACCTCTGCAATTCTTTTGCGTTTTATAAAGTCCGCAGATATGACATAAAAGGCAAAAAGTATCTCGCAAGCAACGATAAATATTATTTGAGCGACCACACGTTCCGTTACGCAAAACTCGGCACGAAAAATATGGACTACGGCAGGGTTTTGGAAAACATCGTTGCCATCGAACTGTTGCGGCGCGGCTACGAGGTTTACGTCGGTGTCCTTTACAAAAAAGAGATCGACTTTGTGGCAATCAAACGGAATGAGAAGATCTATATTCAAGTTGCCGACAACATAGGCGATCCGACAACGTTTGAAAGAGAGGTCTCTCCGCTTTTACAAATCAAGGACGCATATCCGAAAATGATCATTGCGAGAACCCGTCACGATGAATACCAGTATGAGGGTGTAAAAATTGTAGATATTGCAGATTGGTTAAAGTAGTATTGCAAGGGAAATCAATTTTTATTTCAATGAACAAATTAAAAGAGGACTACTTTGATGTCGATAAGAGAGATAGAGACATTATATAACGAGCATTTTGAAGAAATGACCGGTGCAAATAATCTCGATGAATATTCGGAAGCGGATGTTGATCGGGTTTTGTGTCGTCTTTTGAAATGTTTGCCGAATGATGGAAAGCTCTACAAATACAGAAAGGGCGAAGGTGAATACTTTGATAACGCTTATGATTCGCTGAAAAACGGCTATCTTTGGCTTGCTCAAGCAACGACTCTCAACGACGAGGTAGATACGACAGTTAATTTTGATCCGGAAAAAGATATTGAAGATGTTAAACAATACTTCCTTTCCCACTCAATAAAACTGTTTACTTGGATTTTTAATAAAACGGAAGAGTCGGGGGACCTGTTGTTTGGATGGGATCATTTGCAAAATGATTTGTTTCGAAAAGTCCTTGCCTGTTATAATCTTGAAACAGGAGAAATCGATACAAAAAAAGCAAGAAGAGTTTTTCTATATTATGGTTGCACAGAACAAGAGTGTGACACAACGCTTGTAAAGATTGATGAATTGGTCAAGACCTTTTTATTTAAAAACGAGGACGTATTAAAGAAGGTTTGCGACAATTATTTAACTATTAATAAGAAATTCAGAGAAATATCCTATCTCTTTTGTGTTTCGGAACGTTTTGATTTGGATACCATGTGGGCATATTATTCCGACAATAAAGGTTTTTGTATTGAATATGATTTCAAGAAAGTGATGAACTTACCGATGAAAACGAAGAAATTATTTATGAATTTCTGTAAAGTTATTTACAATGATTCAAAAGATAGGATATCTTTTCTTCCAGATATTCAATACTTTCTTGGTGGATATAAAGATAAAAGCCTGCTTGCAAAATCTAACAGAACAATGATAACACAAATGCTTACAAAACAGGAAAAATGGAAAGACGAGAGAGAATGGCGACTGTTTCTTTGCAACGTAGAAAACAAGCTCTCTGCGGATATAGTAAGTGCAATTTACATTGACAGTTCTATGGTTGATGCCGATAATGGTAAAAAGTTATTGGCTTTAGCCAAAGAAAGGAACTGGGATGTTTACATACGCAAACTCAATTACATTGGGACGAAACACGTTTACGAACGCTTTGACGATAAATCGGAGGATAAATAAATGCCGACGCTGGAATGGATAGGAAAAGACAAAGTCATAAATCATCATCAAGAAGTGCCGTATCGGATTCTTGATAAAAAGTATACATACAACGCGGAGTCCTCTGAGAACATGATTATTCACGGGGACAATCTGCTCGCGCTCAAATCGTTGCTGCCGCAATTTGAAGGCAAAGTGGATTGCATCTATATCGATCCGCCGTACAATACGGGTAACGAGAAGTGGGTTTACAATGATAATGTCAACGATCCAAAAATCAAAAAATGGCTTGGTGAAGTTGTCGGTCAGGAAGGCGAAGATCTGACGCGCCATGATAAGTGGCTGTGTATGATGTATCCGAGACTTAAATTATTGTATAAACTTCTATCAAATGATGGTGTCATTTTTATAAGTATAGATGATAATGAATTGGCATCGCTAAAACTGATATGTGATGAAATTTTTGGAAAAAATCTCGTTTGCACTCTTGTTTGGGAAACAAAAAAAGAAGCCAAGGGGATACCCCCGGTTAGGATGTGCGTTACAAATCAAGAGTATATTCTTGTTTATTCTAAAACAAACGCATATAGATTTATCGGTGATTTGAGAAAGATAGAAGATGGTTTTATCAATCCCGACAATGATCCCCGAGGTCCTTGGAAACGGCAGTACTTGCAACGCTTTGGGCAGGGCTTTTCTGAAAGAACAATTATTAACCCTGAGAATGGAATGTCGTTTACTTTTGAAACTCCATACACTGAAGAAAAAATGAATCAATGGATTGCAGAAGGAGTAATTATTTTTCCTCAAGAAGCAACCAAGTATCCAGCGAGAAAAGAGTTTTTTTACGAATACGACAATCCGTATAAGCCAATTGTGACAAGTTTGGGATTATATAGCACCAAGGTAAATAGCGAAAAATTAAAAGACATTTTTGATGGTGAAAAGGTATTTGATTATAGTAAGCCAATAGGCCTAATACTTGATTTGCTTAAAAAATCTACAAAAAAGAATTTTTTGATTCTCGACTCCTTTGCCGGTTCCGGAACCACAGCACACGCTGTTTTGGATTTGAATAAGCAGGACGGCGGCAATCGGAAGTTTATTCTTGTGGAAATGATGGACTATGCCGACACCATCACCGCCGAGCGCGTCAAGCGCGTGATTGACGGCTACGGTGAGGGAAACAAGGCAGTTGCGGGGCTCGGCGGTGACTTCAGTTATTATGAACTCGGCGAGCCGCTTTTCAAAGACGATAAAAACCTGAACGAAGCGGTTGGCGAGGAAGAGATCCGCAAGTACGTCTATTATATGGAAACGAAGCAACCGCTTGAAGAAAACACCGCCGACACCCGCTACTATTTAGGCAAGCACAACGATACGGCGTACTATTTCTACTACGAAAAGGACAAGCCCACCACGCTGAACCGTGAATTTTTGGCAACCGTCAAAACAAAAGCGACCGGATACTTGATTTATGCGGATATTTGCACACTCTCGGCAGAAACGCTCTCGCAAAACGGGATCGTATTCAAGAAAATTCCGCGCGACATTCAAAAACTGTAAGGAGTAAATCATGGAATTAAAGAAATTTCAACGGCAAGTGATCGGCGATCTGAACCGCTATTGCCAACTTCTGAACAGCACCAACAGCGTGTCTACCGCCTATACGGAATTTTGGGCGGAAAAGAACGTGCGCGTTGGTTGGGACACCATACCGCCATATAACAATACCATTGAGAACACACCGCACGTTTGTTTCAAGGTGCCGACGGGCGGCGGCAAAACCTTTTTGGCTTGCAACGCGCTGAAAACGATTTTTGACAACCTACCCAGCAAAAAAGCAAAACTGGTGGTTTGGCTTGTCCCGTCGGAAGCAATTTTAACGCAAACGCTGAAAAATCTTTCCGATCCGGCGCACCCCTATCGCCAAAAAATCGAAACGCACTTCAACGGGCGCGTGCAGGTTTACAACAAGCAGCAGGTTTTGGATGGACAGCAGTTTAACCCCACCACCGTCAACGAGCAACTCTCGATTGTGGTGATGAGTTTCGACAGTTTCCGTATCAAGAACAAGGAAGGGCGCAAGGTTTATCAGGAAAACGGAAATCTGCAATCCTTTTCCAAGTTTATCGAAACACCCGAAACCTTGATCGACGGCGTGGACGATACGGCGCTGATTCAAGTGTTCAATCAACTTTCCCCGGTCGTAATCGTGGATGAGAGCCACCACACCACGGGCGATCTCAGCGTTGAAATGCTGAAAAATCTCAACCCGAGTTTTATCCTTGATCTGACAGCCACCCCGAGAAAAAACAGCAATATCATTTCCTATGTGGACGCCGCGCAGTTGAAAGCGGAAAACATGGTCAAACTGCCCGTTATTGTCTACAACCGCCCCTCGCAGGAAGAGGTGATTGCCGACGCGCTGGATTTGCGCAACAAACTGGACGAACTGGCGCAAGCCGAAACACACGGAAGATACATTCGCCCCATTGTCTTGTTTCAAGCACAGCCAAAGATTGCAGAAAATAAGGAAACTTTTGAAAAACTGAGAACGCGCCTGATCGATGCCGGGATCCCCAAAGAAGAAATCGCCATTAAAACGGCAGAGATCAACGAACTGAAAAACGTGGATTTGCAATCGCCCGATTGTAAAATCAAGTACATTATCACGGTCAATGCTCTCAAAGAGGGATGGGACTGCCCATTTGCGTATATTCTTGCCACGCTTGCAAACAAAACTTCAACCGTGGACGTGGAGCAGATTTTGGGGCGTGTTTTGCGCTTGCCATATACCAAGCCAAACACAAGCAAGTTTTTGAACCTTTCCTATGTTCTGACCTGCTCCAATGATTTCCACACCACCATTACCAAGGTGATTCAAGGGCTGAATGACGCCGGTTTCAGCGAAAAAGAGTATCGGATTGCGGAAGAAAAGCCTTTTGCTGCGCCCGTTTCCGCCGGCGTGCAGCAGAAGGTGGATTTTGACCGTTCCGAAGAAGAATTTCTGCAATTTGACAATACCGCCCTGCAAAACATTCTGGAAGAACGCAAAACGGCAAGTGACGCGGTTTTGCCGATTGACGCCCTGCTGCAAAGTGCGGAAGCAAATAGCGACGCCTACGACGAAGCGATGAAGCAAGCGGCAGAAGAACCGATTGGCGACCTGCCTTTGGAGGTAAGAAGCAAAGTGACGACTTATCAAATGGATGAACAATACAAAGACGAGGCGCTTGCGCTGAAAATTCCGCAATTTATGGTGCAAGGCGAGCCGAGCATTTTTACAATGCTTGACCCAGACCACAAAGACTTGCTGACAAAAGAAGAACTTGCCGATGGGTTTACGCTGAAAGGCAAGGACGCGACCATTGATTTCGGCGCGGCGCTGGAATCCGTTGTGGAAGTGGATGTTCAAAAGAACGAACGCCCGAAGTATCGGCAGATGTCGGAAACGGAAAGCGAATATTTCAAGGGAATGCTGCAAAACTTGCCGCCGGAAGGTCGTGTGCGCCATTGCAAACTTGCCATTAAGGGGATTTTGGAAAAGCTGGATAGCGTGGCAGGCGGCGATTTGACCGCTTATATCGACCGTATCGTTGAAAATATGAACGGTGACGAGCTTGCCGCTATGGAAAAGAACATTTACGGATATGCGGCAAAAATTCGGGCAAAAATTGAGAGGTTGCTTGACGAGTATCGTATGCAACGCTTTAAACATTTGCTTGAAACGGGTAAAATCGAATGTTTACCGTCTTTCGCGCTGAGAAGTGAAATCAATCCCGGCAATCCATTCGGCTTACTTTCCAAATCGCTATATTCATCCGAACAAGAAGTCAATGGATTTGAGTTGAAAGTAATTGAAAAAATCGCATCTCTTTCCAATGTCAAATGGTGGCATAGAAATATGGATCGGATCGAGTTTTGTATCAACGGGTATCTCAACCACTACCCCGATTTTATCGTAATGACCCACAGCGGCAAGGTAGTCTTGATTGAAACGAAGGGTGAACACTTGACGTCCAACGACGACAGCCGTGCCAAAGCAGAACTCGGCAAGATTTGGCAAGCGCACGCCGGCGCGCAGTATCGCTACTATATGGTCAGCGCAGAAGCCATCGCAAGCAACCCCGACGCCACTTCGCTGGATGAATTTTTGAGAATTATGAGGGAGTTGTAATACATAGCCAAAATCGCATTTATTAGATTAGTGATTAAACCGATAGAGAATTGATTGACACCACTTGGAGATTGAAAGGAATGAAATGAAAACTGCTAAAGAAATGTTGAAAGAAATGCAGTCTCAAATCACAATGGCTGGAGGTTTATTTTATCAATATAGACCTTGTCGTAAAAATGCGGATATTATCTATGATATTGAGAACATAAAGCGTGGGATCGTTTTTGCGCAAACACCATTGAATATGAACGACCCTTTTGATTCTCAAGTAGGCTTTTCGGTAAAAGCTTTCTATGAAGATTGTATTGATAAACTTATCCAAAATATTGAGGCAGACGATTTAAGCAAATGGATTATTAAATACTTATTGCTGAATAAAGCTTTGGGACAATTAGCAAAAGCCGTCGATTACATCAATCAGGCGAAAAAATATATTATAAAACAACGCCTATTAGCTCATAAAACAAATCTCCCATTGCTTGATTTCGTTAGAAACAATACATCATATTTGTATAAAAAATGTCCAAAAGAGCTTAGAAGTAATTTCGATAAGATTCAATTTACCTTTCTATGTCTAATTGCATCTGGATTTTCTAATGTGGATGTTGATGAGAACACCATTGGGCAGATGTTAAAAATGGATGATTTACTACAGACATTTAGTAATCAAATTGCAGATATTCGCACCACGAGATATGAGTCATTTTTAAGAGAATTTATTTCAAAACTTACAGTTTCCTGCTTTAGCAGTAGTGGATGGGATAACCCTTTAATGTGGGCTCATTATGCCAATTCTTATTCAGGTATATGTGTAGAGTATGATTTTGAAAAGATACACGAATATGTAGGGTTTATTTACCCTGTAGAATATTCCGATCAGCGTCCGTCTATATTGCTAAAAGATGTTGGTATTGAAGGATTTGATTTGAAAAATAAAGAACCCGATAAACGCATTAAAAAATGTGAAATAGACATAGAACGCTTATTAAAATTATTATTAGTTAAAGATAGTTGTTGGCAATATGAAAAAGAGTGGAGAATAATAGATATCGGAGAAGCTAACGAATCGCGTTTCATTAATCTTCCCTATATCAAGTCAATAACTTTAGGAATGAATATTGATTCGGTATGTAAAAGATTGATACTGGATACTTGCAAAATCAATAATATTCCTTGTTATACAATAAAGGCAAGCATTGAAGATTTTTCATTAACAAGGACTGAAATAAATATTGATTTGGAAGAAGACTCTTTTGATAGAATTGAATACATGGAATACCTTGGAAACAGTGTTTCTAAAAGCTTTGAAAAGATATCAAAACTGGGGGATCATTTACAAATTGATATGAAAACAAATGCCGTGAATGCTACCATGTTGCAAACCCTTCTATCTACAGCTTTAGAGGCATTAGTTGATATTTATTTCATGAAAAGCAACTTTAATCATGTATATAACACAGAAATGAATAGTACAGGTGAAAAGCCAGTTGTTCCAGAGGAATTAATGCATTCAATAAAGCAAATAGATGAATGTGTTGATCAAATATCAAAGATGTTCAATGCTTTTGATTTGTTCGGGTTGCTACAAAATGGAGTAATCGCCCTTGGCAATCTTAAAAATCTTTCTAAAATAAAACAGCAGACAAAAGATACTATTTCAAGTATTACAAATTTGAGTTGGGGTAATTAAGACAAGTTGATTGGTGCGGAACAAAGAGCAGTTGATTGCGGAAGTGGAGCGTGTTATCAAAAATTGAGATAGAAGAGAATCCTAAAATCGGGTTTCCCGATTGTTCCCGCACGCACCACGCCAAGCGTGGTGCGCGTCCCCGAAAGCGCAACCATGTTGCACTTTCCTTTACCTGCTTAGGCATCGGGAATAGCCAAAATAATGGTGCAAAAAAAGCAAGTCGAAAAATTCTATGAAAATATGACTGAAATTGTCAGGAATAGTACGGTATCATAAGATTATAGATAAGTTAGCGTATCATTACAACAAAAAGAAAATTCCCGCAGAAACTGCGGGCAAATATCTGTACTATTATCCTTGCGCGACGAGAACGCAAACGTTCGGATTGACGGGCACGGCTTTATCGTCATAGAAGTCACCGAAAAGGAGTGGGAAGCACTGATCGAGTTGGATCGGATCGACTATAACAACGAGCATAAATACGTCCGCCACACGATGCCTATCCCCGACGGCGACGAAGACAATCTGACAGTCAAACAACAAGAGCAACTGCATTTGGGTGAAACCGATATTTCCACAGCCACAGCGGAAACATTCGATAAGCGGCAACGCTTTTCAAAACTGTCCGATAATGAGAAACAAGTCCTCGCTTTGCTCGATGAAGGAAGCACGCAAAAGGAAGTTTCAAAAGAACTCGGCGTAACGCAAGGTTATGTTTCAATGGTCAAGAAACAAGCAAAGTTCAATCTGGACTATTCGGAGTATCGCTCCGCGGTCAAATCAAACGACGGCGAGTATATCTGGAAATGCTGGAATTTGTTTTCACGCAAACTCGCAATGCCTTTGTTTCTTGACGTTGAATTGGAATACGTTATCAGTCATTTGCACTCCGATGACATCGCTCACTTTATACATTGGTATTACAGTTTCGGTGAGTTCATCCGCTATTCGTTGACCTATTACATATACAACGAAGATAAGATAAAGGACGAAATTACGGAATACTTATATAAAGCGAGCGACCGGGAACTTGCTTGGTTTATGAAAAACTACTCCGACCAACCGGCGCTCGTCCAAATCGTATATATCCGCTTGATCGACGAATTCGAGCGCCGCAGGCAGAACGGACTTAACAGTTCAAAAAAGGCGATTGAAGGTTTGCTTACGGCGGTGGAAAAGCTTGCCGAGAAAGCGAATCTGCCACCCGAACAATTCTATGCCGAAAGGATTTATCCCATCGTAGCGACGATCCGCAACAAACGCAAGAGACAATTTTATCTCTTTTACACTGGTAAAAAACTGACCAAATAAATTTTTTCAAAATTTTTTTGAAATTACTAATATTTTCTCCCTTCTCGTGGCTTATAAGTAGAAGGGAGTATTGAGAACGACGATCGAACAGGTCGCCGTTCTTTTTTATGCCTTCAAACAAACAGAAAGGGGGTGAAAAATATCAGTTGGAATTACGACGGTAAAAAGTATTCGCTTCGGGACAAACATGCAACGATTTCGGTCATCACATTTCGGAAGGATAAACTGTCCGCACAGGACGATTATCTCGAAGAAGTCGAACAGACTTATTCCGTCGTGTGGCTGAAACGAAAACGCGCCTGTTTTGAACAAGAATGGGAGCGCGTGAAAACCGAGCTGAACGCCACATTTAACAGTCGTGGAAAGAACGTTGCGTTGGAGTGTTTGCAGTTCGGCGGCAATCACGAGTTTTGGGACGATTTTCCCGACGAATACGAAATTACGGCATATTTCAAAAAGTGCTACGCTTTTGCGATACAAACGGTCGGATACAAGCAAACGGGAAAGAACATTGTCTGCGCCGTGATCGTTACCGAGCCGAACAGGCGAAACCTTTTCGTGTATTACCTGCCTATAACGAACAGTTGGCGACGGAAAGTATGCGGCGAAAAGCGATCGGAACGCGGAAACGTCCTGCAACTACGCGACGTGACGGGCGAGCCAATCTACCGACACGAACAAAGCGATGAACGTCCTCTTTTGTGTCATACGGAATTTTGGAAACAACGCGGCGGCGAAACGTCCTATTCCGAACTGCAAGAGAGATTTTACAACGAAATCTCAAAACGATACGGAGCGGAACGCGGCGAAAGCCATTCAAAACTGAAATACACGACGAACGAACAGATCCGTCGGTACTATCGTTATGACGGCGACAGCGACGACGTAATGCCGCCGACAAAAGGAATCTGGGTTTAACCGACGCCCGTTCTCGTTATTAAGAAGTCAGAAATCATATATCAAAATAACAAGGAGGAAAATTGTGGTTTATGGAGAGAGAACATAGTATCCATCAGGAAAGAGTACATTGTATCCGCACAAATAAAAAATTAAGGAGAATTGAAACGACAGGAAACAAATCAGATTGAAATTGATCTATCCACAAGCAAAACGGTACGGCTACCGTTTGAAGAAAACAGCCAGATTATTACAACCGCCGCCGGATTTTGACCAACAAATTTCTGGATCACGTTCGTGTTGGCGGTAATGTTAAAAATCTGACGCCGGATCAAATCTTCGGTAGAAAGGAAAAAAGATGAAAAAGGTTGCAGTTATTTATGCAAGATTCAGCTCGCACGCACAAACAGAGCAATCCATTGAGGGGTAGCTTCGGGAATGTTATGAATATGCCAAAAGAAATGATTTGACAGTCATTGCCGAATATATCGACCGGGCATTAACGGGGACATCGGATAAGCGCCCGCAGTTTCTGAAAATGATTGAGGACAGCAAGAAAAAGAACTTTGCGTTTGTTTTGGTCTATCAATTAGACCGCTTTGCACGCAACCGCTACGACAGCGCGACCTACAAAGCAAAACTCAAAAAGAATGGGGTGCGTGTTCTTTCCGCAAAGGAAAACATCTCCAATGACGCGAGCGGCATTCTGATCGAGGGAGTATTGGAAAGCATGGCGGAGTATTACTCCGCCGAGCTTTCCCAAAAGACAAAGCGAGGTGTTAGGGAAAGCTTGCTGAAAGGCAATTCCATCGGCGGCTACACCCTGCTGGGGTATGACGTTGTCAATAAAAAATGGCAGGTCAATCCTGCCGAAGCCGAAGTTGTCCGAAATATTTTTGAGTGGTATCACAACGGCGAAAAAGGGAAAGAAATCATTGATCGGTTAAACCGGCAGGGGATCAAACCCAAATACGGCGAGAAATTTACGATGAATACGTTTGTGCGGATCATCCGAAACGAAAAGTATATCGGCAGAATCACGGTGGACTACGTGCTGTATCCCGACGTTGTTCCACCGATCGTAGATGAAAAATTGTTCCGCGCATGCAACGCGATGATGGACGAACATAAGCACCGGCAACGCGAAACAAAATGCGAAAAGCCGTATCTGTTGAGCGGCAAAATGTTCTGTGGATATTGTGGCTCCGCCATAACCGCTGAAACGGGAACAAGCCAAAACGGACAGGTCTATCACTATTACAAATGCTATGACAGAAAGTTAAAGTCAAACGATTGCAGAAAGAAAAATATCAAGCAAAGCGAAGTGGAAGATCTTGTTTTCGGCGCGACCGTAGATTACGTTTTAACGCCGTCCGTAATTGACAAAATTTCAAGGATCGTGGTGGAAAGGTTCAATGCGGAAATTGAAAAATCGGCTGCGCTTGCCGCTTATGAAAACGAGCTGAAAACCGTGAAAAGATCCATCGGGAAAATCATGGCGGCAATCGAGGACGGAATTTACACCAAAAGCACAAAGGAAAAACTGCTGTCTCTGGAAGCGGCACAAGAAGATTTGGAAGCACGAATCACAATCGAAAAGGCAAAGCAGATCAAACCGCTTGAACTCTGCGACACAAAAGCGTTCCTAAATTATTTCGCGCACAAAAAATATCAAAACGACGAAGAGAAAAACGAATTTTTCAACTCGTTCATCAACCGCGTGATCCTGTTCGACGACAGGGCGATTATCCTTTACAACACCAATAAAAGGGAAACAAAGCATCTCAAAAAGCAGGAACTTTTGGAAATCACGAACGGCAAAAACGACGACATAAAAGAAAACCCGTTTGAACCTGAAAAGTTCAAACGAGTTTCTGTTGGTTGCGGGGGTGGGATTTGAACCTCACGACCTCCGGGTTATGAGCCCGACGAGCTACCAAGCTGCTCTACCCCGCGATATGAAATTGTGGTGCCGGAAGCCGGGATCGAACCGGTACGATACTGTGTATCACGGGATTTTAAGTCCCGGGCGTCTGCCAATTCCGCCATTCCGGCATTGCGGCAAACTCAAAGGCTTCCCCCTGAATGCTCATCTATTATAGCACACGCCTGCGTCCTTGTCAACCCCCTCGCGCGAAAAACTTATTGACAAAATCCGCACCCGGTACTATACTTGTTGTAGCGTTTCGCGCGTGCTTTGGCGCGAAAAAGTGTGATTTTAGGGGGTGAATATCGTGTTGCCGCAAGATTTTCTGGATCGTATGCGCCGATTACCCGGGCTTGATCTTGACGCTTTCCTTGCCGCGCTGGACGCTCCCGCCGTGCGGGCATTCCGCGTCAACACATTGAAAACCGATGCGGAGCATTTGTTTCCTTTGCTCCCGTTTGCTCCTGCCCCGATCCCGTTTGCGCCGAACGCTTTTTTTGCCCCCGACGACAAGGTGGGCGGGCTTGCCGCCCATCACGCGGGGGGAATGTATATGCAGGATCCTTCCGCCATTTTTACGGTTTTGTGCGCGGACCTTGCGCCCGACGCGCGCGTGGCGGATCTTTGCGCCGCACCGGGCGGGAAATCCACGCAACTTGCCGCCATGATCCCCGACGGCATATTGCTCTCCAACGAATATGTGCCGGAACGGTGTCGGATTTTGCAGGGAAATATCGAACGACTCGGCATCAAAAACGCGGTCGTGACAAATCTATCCACCGCCGACATTGCAAAGGATTACGGCGCTTTTTTTGATTTCGTACTTGTGGACGCGCCTTGCTCCGGCGAAGGTATGTTCCGCAAATATCCGATAGCCGTGTCCGAGTGGAGCGTGGAAAACGTACGGCTTTGTGCCAAACGGCAACGGGAGATTTTGGAAAACGCCGCCGCGCTGACGCGCTCCGGCGGCAAACTGCTTTATTCCACCTGCACTTTTTCCGTAGAGGAAAACGAAGAAAATATCGACAACTTTCTCTCGGCACACAAAGATTTTTCGCTTCTTCCCGTCCCGGCGTCTTTGGCGGCGGTGAGCGCAGACGGCATCACGTTGCCCTCGTTTTCTCACGATATGTCGCCTGCGCGTCGCTTCTATCCGCACCTTGCCCCGGGTGAAGGGCAGTTTGTGGCGTTGCTTCAACGAAGCGAAGAGGGTATGTCGCCCTTGCCAAAGCACCCGCCGTTGATGCCCATTTCCGGAAAAGACGCGGAAACGGTATCGGATTTTTTGCAAAACGTCTTGCAAACTTCCCCGAGCGGAGTACCGATTTGTTTGCGAGATACCGTATATTTGGCACCGGCTCTGCCGCTCCCTTCGCGCGGCGTGTTTGCGGCGGGAGTGGCAATCGGAACGCTTGCCAAAAACCGTCTGATCCCGCATCACCACTTTTTCAGCGCCTACGGCGCCGATTTTCGCCGTCGCCTGCGCCTTGCTCCCGATGACGTGCGTCTTGCGCGCTATCTTGCCGGCGAGGAGATCGACGCGCCGAAATTGATCGGAAACGACGGCTTTGCCGCCGTATTTGCCGGCGATATTCCGCTCGGCGGCGGAAAGGCAGTCGCCGGACGCCTGAAAAACCACTACCCCAAAGGGCTGCGCTCGCGGGCATAACCAAGAAGGTATCATTTATAATTCATAATTCAAAGGGCGCTTTCCTCACGAAAGCGCCCGCTTTTATTTTTGTTGTTGAAAACGGTAATAGCCCCGCAGGATCGCGGCCTGCGTTTTGCCGTCGGGGATCTCCCCCGCAAGGACGGCACGCGCCGCTTCGTCAAGCGGCATCGTAAAAACTTCCAGCATTTCGTCTTCATCGAGGTGCCGCGCGCCGCCGCTTTCAAAGCCGGTGGCAAGGAACATCCAAATTCGCTCTCCCAAAATAGCGGGGGAACCGTAATATTCTCCCAACAGCTCCATTTTGCGCGGCACGATGCCGGTTTCCTCACGCAGTTCCCGCAACGCCGCTTCGCGCGGATCTTCCCCCGGCGTGTCGAGCTTCCCCGCCGGAATTTCGATCAACACTTTATGAAACGGATAACGGTATTGCCTTTCAAGTACCACTTCTCCGCGGTCGTTGACGGCAAGGACGCAAACCGCGCCGATATGTCGAATGTATTCTCTGGTGGATGCCACGCCGTTCGGAAGCGACACACCGTCCACGTATAAATGCACGACGCGCCCGTCATACACAAGGCGTGAAGAGGTCGTCTTTTCTGTCATATCCATCGTTATCACCTCGCTTTTCTCATAGCGTTTCGTGGCTTCCCAAAAACGGAATGATCTCGCCGCAATCCCGCAGAACAAGATCGGGACGCTCTTTTGAAGCCGCCAAAATCTTTTCGTCTGTCTCTCCGCTCATCACCAACACGCTGACACATCCGGCGGCGATCCCGCACGCGACGTCGGTATAGATGCGATCGCCGATCACGGCGGTGCGCCGCGGCGAAACGCCGTATTTCTCCATTGCGAAGCGCGGGAGAAAGGGCTGCGGTTTGCCGATCACAAAGGGGCGTTTTCGCGTAGCGTTAAAGACCATATCGCACACACTGCCGCAATCCGGCACGCTGCCGAACTCCGTCGGACACACATAATCGGGGTTGGTGGCGATATACGGCAGATCGCGCGTGGAGAGCAGGTAGCAAATATCGCGCAGTTTTTCAAAAGTCAGTTCGGTATCAAAGCCCATCACGATGCAATCGGTCGCGTCGGGATCGTTCGTCACGCGCAACCCCGCGCGTTCCAATTCTTCGCGCAAAGAGCGCGTGCCGCACACATAAAGCCGCGCATCGGGGTAGTGTTCTCCAAGATACCGCGCCGTCGCCTGCGAGGAGGTGACAAACTCTTCTTCGTCGGCTTTGATACCGAGCCGCGCCAGTTTCCCGACATAGTCCGCCACACTGCGCGAGGAATTGTTGGTCATAAACAAATACCGTTTGCCGCTGTTTTTGACGGCGGCGAGAAACGGCAACGTAAAATCAAACAAGCGGTCGCCCAAATAGAGCGTGCCGTCCATATCGAGCAAAAAAAGGTCGACGTCGGATAAAATGCGCTTGTCCATCGCTACCTCGTTTCCGTCGCTTGTCAAAAAGCGGCAAATACTTCAAAAGCGGTGATCTGTCAACAGACAAATCACCGCTTTTCAAATCGGAAAATGCCACGCGCGCCCGTTTGGGCACGGGCACTGCCCGTTGGTGGAGATGGAGGGGTTTGAACCCTTGACCTCCGCGTTGCGAACGCGGCGCTCTCCCAGCTGAGCTACACCCCCGAAAACGCACGGTATTTGCCGTACCGCTTTATTATAGCATAAGAGATGCCGCTTTGCAAGTCTTTTACAAAATTTTTTTACACAGCAAAAAAGAGTGCCGTTCGATACACGAGAAAAGCCGCCGCATACGAGAGGAGAAATTCTCGCGCCAACACGAAAACCGTTTTTTTGACGCCGATCTCGCGCCGCAGAGCGGAAAGCGTTGCCACACAAGGAAAATACGCGGTAAAAAAGGTCAGAAACGAAAGCGCGCCCGCGGGCGTCAGGAAAATCGTGAGACGCGTAAGATCGCCGCCTGTAAAGACCCCAAGCGCCGCCAGCGTCGCCTCTTTGGCGCCTATCCCCGCAAAAAGCGCGGCGGCAAATTGCCACTTTCCGAATCCAAGCGGAGAAAAGAGAACCGCCGCGCGCCCGCAGAGAAACGCGAGCAAACTCTCTTCTGAGGAGTGAGCAAGTGTCAAACGAGGCGACAGGCGCGAAAGCAAAGAAAAAAGGAGCATAAAAAGCAAAATGCCGCCACCGGCACGAGAGAGGAAGTGCCCTGTGCGACGCGCCGCCGTTTTTGCCGATTTGACGGCAGACGGTATGCGAAATCGAGGTAATTCCAACAGCAAAGAAAGTTGATTCTTTCTCGTTTTCGAGCCGAAAAACGCCGTCAACAGAAAGAGCACAACACCGCTGCCCGCCGCGATGCAAAGCGGAAAAATCGGAAAGCGAAAAAAGACGGCGGAGAGCGCCGCGAGCACCGAAAGCCGTGCCGAACAAGCGACGAACGGCAAAAGCGCGGCAGTACGCACGCGCAAAGACGAAGATTCGATATGCCGGCAGGAGAGGACGGCTGGCACCGAGCAGCCGAAACCCAAAAGGAGCGGAACGGCGGCGTCTCCGCGCAAACCGAAAAAGGCGAGCGGCGGATGAAAAAGAGCGGCAACGCGTGAGAGGTAGCCGCTGTCCTCCGCGATCGCCAACAGGAAAAAGAGCACGAAAAGCCGCGGCACGAAACCGCATATCGCGCCGAGCCCACCGCAAACGCCTTCGCCGATCACGCTTTGCCAAAAAAGCGGCAAACGTGCCGCCGCGCGCCCGATAAGTGCCCGAACGGGTGTGAAAACGACTGCGGAAAAGCCGTTTGCGAGCGCATTGCCGAGCGCCCCGAACGAGAGCGTCAGCAACGCGACGAAAAACAAGAAAAAAGCAAAAGTTCCGCCAAGCGGCGAGAGCAAAAGGCGATCGACGCGGGACAAACATATGTTTTGTTCTTTTTGGAGAAAGAGACTGCGCGCCTCCCGCTGCCATCCGACGCGCGGCGTGGGAGCACATTTGCCGCAAACCGAGCAAGCGGGCGGGTTTTGCAGAAACGAAAGAAGGGCGGGAACGCCCGCGCCGCGCCGTGCGTCGACCGCGAACACCGGCACGCCGAGAAGAGCGGAAAGTGATTCTTGCGGGATCTTTTGACCGTCTTTTTCAAACTCGTCCCGCATCGTCAGCACCACCGCAAGTGAAAAACGTGGGCAAACGGTATCGAAAAGCGCCAGTTGGCGCGGGATCTGCATACTATCCGCGACAAGCAGAACGAAATCGGGTTTTTCCGACGAGAGCGCGTCCAGCGCCACTCTTTCGTCCTTGCCGCGCGGCGAGGCACCGTACACGCCGGGGAGATCCAACACTTCGGTTTTGCCGCTTGTCCCGCGCAAAATGCCGCGCGTGACGCCGACGCTGACGCCCGCGCGATTACCGGTCTCCGCGTGCGCGCGTGTCAGGCGGTTAAAAAGCGTGGATTTGCCGCAATTCGGTGCACCGAGCAAGGCGATCTTCATATTGGGGCTCCTCTCTCTTTTTACTCCATTTTATGTCCGGACACGCTCCGCTATGACCGCGCGGGCAAGGTCGCCGGAAAGCGCAAATTGAGCGCCCTCCGACCAAATGACAACGAGCGTCGGGCGGCGATACAGCAACACGATCTCGCTTCCTGCCGCGATCCCCAGTTCCGCAAGCGCGGCAGGCATATGTCGAAGAAGCGCATTTTCGCCTTCTTTAAGTTCCGATAAATATATGCGTCTCGCCTCCGTTCTTTTGTCATGATATGTTAAAAGTGCGCCGTTTGCCGGTTTTCGTCGGATATTTTTTGCAAAACTCTTGACATTCACCGTCTCGCCTGCTATAATGAACAATGTTCAATTGCGGCATCGCCAAGCGGTAAGGCAACGGACTCTGACTCCGTCATTCCCTAGGTTCGAATCCTAGTGCCGCAGCCAAAGAAGAGCAGATGGGCATTGCCCATCTGCTCTTCTTTCGTTTGGTAACGCATTCGAACCTACGCCATTTGCGGCGACAGCGCAAATGGCATGATTTGCGCCACCGCCGCAGTTCAAAATCTTATGGAAGGGCGCAAATCGTGGTTCAAAATCCTAGTGCCGCAGCCAATTTGATACGCGCCCATAAGCGTTTTGCCGATGGGCGCGTATTGGATCCGATCCCTTAAACTGATAGCCGAGACGCTGATATCGGTATCGGGACAGCGACCTGTTTATATCCGGGATCGTGCCGGGGTTGCCCTTAAAGTTTAACACGGTCAGCGCTGTTTGGAAGTTTGGGCGCTTATAAAATCCGACCCCATCGTCGCAATGAATAGGGAACGTGTCACGAAAGTGCTACACGATCTGCAGCCGTAAAAATCTTTCAGCAATTGTTTTACGGTGACCGCAACGGTTAATGACGGCTACGGAACTTCCGCTTTTTCAAAAAGGTCGGTCTCACCGACCTTTTTGAAGTTCCCGTTCTTCTCGCTGTCGGCATCGCCGCAAAATATCACGCCGAGCAACGCGAGGCATATCACTCTATTTTGCTTCGGATTTTTTGAATACGATTGAGGTTATCATTTGCCCGTATCTTTTTTCGGTCGCACAATCCAAAAGAAAGATCCCCCGCCAAACGGGGGATCTTTCTTTTTCTCACGCGGTTTGCCGTCATTTTCGGGACGGCAGGAGATCGGTCAGTTTTTTGGAATAGAAAAAGTTGTGTACCATTTCGTCATACTCCCGCCAGAGCGGCAAGGTTTTACATTGCCCCGCGCGCGGGCATTTTTCCGCGTTGGCGGAAAGGCACGCCACCGCGGCAAGCGTCCCCTCGGTCTTCTCGATGATCTCGCCTACGGAATACTCCGCCGCTTTGCGACAAAGCGTATACCCGCCGCCTTTGCCGCTGGATCCTTTGATAAGCCCCGCCCCCACAAGATCTTTTACAATGATCTCCAAATATTTTTTGGAGATCTCCTGCCTCTCGGCAATATCTTTGAGCGGTACAAAACCGTTTGCCGCGTGTTCCGCGAGATCCAACATCACGCGCAGAGCGTAGCGCCCTTTTGTCGAAATCATATCGTCGCCCCCTTCTTTTACATAGTATACCACAGGGTAAGTGGGTAAATCAAGCCCCTTTGCCGCTCTGAAAAAAATTTTTTATTTACCTATTGACATAGTAGGCAAATGGCTGTATACTATTACTGTAAGGCAAAGGGGGAATCAAAATGAAAATATACGCAGACAACGCCGCGACGACCAAAATGAGCAAAACCGCGATCGCGGCGATGATGCCCTATATGGAAGAATATTTCGGCAACCCGTCAAGCCTTTATACGGCGGGGCAAAAAGCCAAAGAGGCAATCGAGAGCGCGCGGGCAACCGTTGCGGAACTGATCGGCGCAGACCCGCGCGAGATCGTTTTCACGTCGGGCGGCTCGGAAAGCGACAATCAGGCGATCCTCTCCGCCGCCGCGCTCGGCCGCGCGGCGGGGAAACGGCATATCGTCAGCGACGGGATCGAGCACCACGCGGTGCTGCATACGCTGAAAAAGTTGGAGCGCGAGGGCTTTGAAGTGACTTATCTCCCCGTGCACGAAAACGGCATCGTGCGCCCCGAGGAGCTTGAAAACGCGCTCCGCGAGGACACTTGTCTCGTATCCGTGATGTATGCGAACAACGAGATCGGCACGGTGCAACCGATCTGCGAGATCGGCGCGCGATGTCGACAGCGCGGCATCCTGTTCCACACCGACGCGGTGCAGGCGGTCGGGCATATCCCGATCAACGTGGCAAAAGATCACGTCGACCTCCTCTCGGCTTCGGCACACAAATTTCACGGACCGAAGGGCGTGGGGTTTCTCTATGCCCGTCGCGGCGTCAAACTCTCCAACCTGATCGAAGGCGGCGCGCAGGAGCGCGGCAAGCGCGCGGGCACCGAAAACGTACCGGGGATCGTGGCGATGAGCGCGGCCATGCGGGAAGCGGTAGAAAAGATGGACGAAAACGCGCAAAAACTCATAACGTTGCGGGACTATTTGATCGCGGGGCTGTCCGAGATCCCGCATTCCGCCCTCAACGGCGACGCCGCGCGGCGTCTGCCTTCCAACGTTAATTTCTGCTTTGAAGGCATTGAGGGCGAATCGCTTCTTCTCCTCTTGGACGACCTCGGCATCGCGGCGTCTTCCGGCTCGGCGTGCACTTCCGGCTCGCTCGATCCCAGCCACGTGCTGCTTGCCATCGGCAGGGTGCATGACGTGGCGCACGGTTCGCTGCGCCTCTCGCTCGGCGAAGACACGACGCGCGAGGAAGTCGATTATATCGTCGAATCGGTGAAGAACGTGGTGGAAAAACTGCGGAGTTTCTCCCCGGTTTGGCGGGATCTTACAGCGGGCAAAACGAAATTTTATCTGTAAGGAGTGTAGAAAAATGGCATTATACAGCGAAAAAGTGATGGATCATTTCCGCAATCCGCGCAACGTCGGCGTGATTGAGGACGCGGACGGCGTGGGGGAAGTCGGCAACGCGAAATGCGGCGACATTATGAAAATGTATCTGAAAATCGAAGACGACACGATCCGCGACGTCAAGTTTGAAACCTTCGGCTGCGCCAGCGCCGTGGCGTCGAGCTCCATGGCGACCGAACTCATCAAAGGGCAACCGGTCTCGGACGCGCTGAAACTGACGAACAAGGCGGTGGCGGAAGCATTGGACGGTCTGCCGGACTATAAAATGCACTGTTCGGTCCTGGCGGAAGAAGCGATCAAAAAAGCACTGGACGACTATTACGAAAAACACCCCGAGAAAAGAAAGGAAAAAGAAAATGAGCACATATAAATTCGAAACGCTCCAACTGCACGTGGGGCAGGAAGAAGCCGATCCCGCGACCGACGCGCGCGCGGTGCCGATCTATCAGACGACCAGTTACGTTTTTCATAATTCCGCGCACGCGGCGGCGCGTTTCGGGCTTGCCGACGCCGGCAATATTTACGGGCGGCTGACCAATTCGACCCAAGACGTGCTTGAAAAACGCGTCGCCGCCTTGGAGGGCGGCGTGGCGGCTCTGGCGCTTGCCTCCGGTGCGGCGGCGATTGCCTATACCATCGAGGCGCTGGCAAAAGCGGGCGAACACATCGTGGCGCAAAAGACGATCTACGGCGGCAGTTACAATCTGCTCTCGCACACGCTCCCGCAATACGGCATCGAGACCACCTTCGTCGACATTCACGATCTTGACGCCGTGAAGGCGGCGATACGCCCCGAAACCAAAGCGATCTTTGCCGAGACGATGGGCAACCCCAACAGCGACGTTCCGGACATCGAAGCGCTGGCAGCCCTCGCGCACGAAAACGGGATCCCGCTGGTGATCGACAACACCTTCGGCACGCCGTATCTCATTCGCCCCATCGAGTACGGCGCGGATATCGTGGTACATTCCGCCACCAAATTTCTCGGCGGGCACGGCACCACGCTCGGCGGCGTGATCGTGGACAGCGGCAAGTTCCCTTGGAGCGCCGAAAAATATCCGAATATTGCCGCGCCCAACCCCAGTTATCACGGCGTATCCTTTACCGCGGCGGCGGGCGCGGCGGCGTTTGTCACCTACATCCGCGCCATTCTCTTGCGCGATACCGGCGCGGCGATCTCGCCTTTCAACGCGTTTTTGCTGTTGCAAGGCGTGGAAACCCTCTCACTGCGCCTTGAACGCCACGCCGAAAACGCCAAAAAAGTGGTGGAATTTCTCTCCCGCCACCCGCTTGTCGAACGCGTCAATCACCCCTCTCTCCCCGATCATCCGCAACACGCGCTGTACGAAAAATATTTTCCGAACGGCGGCGGCTCGATCTTTACCTTTGACGTCAAGGGCGGCAAAGAAGAGGCGTGGCGCTTTATCGACGCGCTCCGCATCTTTTCGCTCCTCGCCAACGTGGCGGATGTGAAAAGCCTGGTGATCCACCCCGCCTCCACCACGCACTCGCAACTCTCCGATGAAGAACTGGAAGAGCAAAACATTCACGAAAACACGATCCGCCTCTCGATCGGCACCGAGCACATCGACGACATTATCGCCGATCTGGAAAACGGGTTTGCCGCCATTCAATGAAAGGAGAAAATTATGGCAAACATTTATAAAAGCGCCGCCGAACTGATCGGCAACACACCGCTGCTTGAAGTGGTCAACATTGAAAAAGAACGTTCTCTTGCCGCCACGGTGCTCGTCAAGCCGGAGTATTTCAACCCGGCGGGAAGCGTCAAAGACCGCATCGCCAAGGCGATGATCGAAGACGCGGAAGAAAAAGGGCTCTTAAAGGAAGGCTCGGTCATCATTGAGCCGACTTCCGGCAACACCGGCATAGGGCTTGCCGCCATCGCCGCCGCAAAGGGCTATCGCATCATTTTGACGATGCCCGAAACGATGAGCGTGGAGCGGCGCAACATTCTTGCCGCCTACGGCGCGGAACTGGTGCTGACCGAGGGCGCGAAAGGAATGAAAGGCGCGATCGCCAAAGCCGAGGAACTGGCAAAAGAGATCCCCGACAGTTTCATTCCCGGGCAGTTTGTCAACCCCGCCAACCCCGCGATCCATAAAGCGACCACCGGCCCCGAGATCTATCGGGATACCGACGGCAAAGTGGATATTTTCGTTGCCGGCGTCGGCACGGGCGGCACGATCACGGGCGTCGGTGAATATCTGAAAGCGCAAAACCCCGCCGTGCGTGTCGTGGCGGTGGAGCCGGACGCCTCTCCCGTTCTATCGGAAGGAAGAAGCGGCGCGCACAAGATCCAGGGCATCGGCGCGGGATTTGTGCCCGACGTACTGAATACCGCCGTTTATGACGAGATTTTCCGCGTGGCAAACGAAGACGCTTTTGCCACCGCCAAATTGCTGGCGAAAAAAGAGGGCATTTTGGTGGGCATTTCCTCGGGGGCGGCGCTCTTTGCCGCTCTGTCGCTTGCCGAAAAGCCGGAAAATAAAGGAAAGACCATCGTGGCTCTTCTCCCCGACAGCGGAGATCGTTATTATTCCACCGCGCTCTTCACGGAATAAAATTCCTTCCGACGCGGCTCTTACAAAAAACAAAAGGGCGGGTGCGCGCCTTTCGGCGCGCACCCGCGCTTTTTCGATAAGGTTGACAAGCGTCGTCGAATGTGCTATACTGCAAATAGCGTCAAACGACGCAAAAATAAAGGAGGGTATATTCTTTATGAAGAAAATGCGCATTCTTTCACTTTTGACAATGCTTCTTTGCGTTGCTCTGCTTTTCGCCGCTTGCGGCCGCGGAGCAAAGGAACTCGGCGTCAAAAAGATCTTTGACGAACTCAAAGCGGACACCGCAGACTCCCCGCGTTTTGAGAGCGCCGCGAAGTTGAGCCTGGAAGGCGGTCTTGTCGACAACACGACTGAACTTGCCCTGTTCAGCAAAACGACCGGCGGTCTTGCCACCCAAACCGTTTTCAACATTGTTGCAAACAGCGTGGTCGGCACCTTTACCGAGACCGACACCACCGATTATGGCATTGACCTTTATACCAACAGCGCTCCCGGCTATCCCATTTCGTTTTTCGTCGTGGAGACCGCCACGACCGGCGTGGACAAAGTGACTTACACCACCGCTCTTTATGCCGCAAACGGCACCAAAGTGGCGGAAGTCAACCGCGGGAACGTCGCTCCCGAACTGAAACTGGATCTGCTCCGTTTTGACGAGAAATGCTATCGCGTGGCAAAGGACGGCGCCATCACCGAGGCGTTTGCCCGCAGCGAGTTTGCCGGCGCCCTGCCGACGCTCGTTGCCGCTACCGAAAAATACTATTATACAAGCGTGGCGGCGCCCGATAACGGTTTCCTTGTCTTTGACAAAGAACTGCAACCCGTTTCCTCTTTCGTTTTCCCCTCTTACGCGAACAATGCGTTTTACCGTGTGCTGAATAACGGCAACGTTCTGATCCAATATCGGCAAAAACTGCCTGCCGACGCCGAAAAATACGATCTGATCGAAGAAACGGCGGGTACGGTCGTCAAATATACCCTGGTGCAACAGATCTTCAATGCCAAAAAAGGTTCTGTGAAAAATCTGAAAACCGGTTATTCGTTCGACGTCACTTTCGCGGCGCGCGACACGCTGCCGGCAAACGATTTTATGCAATCGATTGATAAGAGCATCAAAAACATCATCGTCGGCTACAAGATCGAAAACAACCGCGTTTCCACGACCGGTGCGGAAATGCTGCTCCTCTCGATCACCAATCAAGGCTCCGTCAACGCGATCCTCAACCGCTTCGCAGAAGGACAGAGCGGGTTCTTCAACGTTCCTGCCGACGGCGTTGTCGCGGCAAGCGACGTTTTGGGACGTCTCTTCCTCTATAATGAAAAAGGCAAACTGATCGGCGAGGTGACCGGCGCGCAGGATATGACCGAGTCTTACGTGATCGGCTCCGCCAAAATTTATGATTACGCAATGAATGCCGTTTACGACTACGCGACGGAAGGTTATACGTACTTCAACAAGATGAAATCCGGCGTGATCCTCACCAAAGAAGATTCCGCGGGCGTCGACGAATATTATCTGTACGCAAACGGAAATCTGACGAAACTTTCCGAGGGCACGAATCTGATCTTCTCCCGCATCTCCGATCGCGTGTATCAGCTCCGCAACGTCACCACGGGCGTATACACGTATTACAACGATCTCGGCACGCAACTGCTGCAAACCAAGAGCGCCGTTTCCCAAAGAACTTCCGGTGACAAAGCATATCTTGTCAGCTACTACAATACCGAAACCGACCAAACCGAGTTTTACCGCGTCGGTTGATCGCAAACACAAAAAAACAGGCGGCTCTGCCGCCTGTTTTTCTTTATTTATTTGAGTTGTGTTTCGGGGCGATAATGCTCAAAGATCACGGCGTCGGCGCCCGCTCCCGCGCCGGGGGCGCGCGCCGTCCACGCCACGCGCATCGCGCCGAGGCGCTCCGCGAAACGCACGGTACGCGGCTTTTCACCGATACGATAAGCAATGAAATGCGGTCTTGCCGCGAAATTGAAAAATACGTTTCCGAGCAATCTGCCCGTCGCGGCGGAAAAACCCTCTTTTTTATACAGCGAGGGGGGCTGTGCCAACTGCCCGCGCAAGACCTCGGGGGCGTGAAAACGGAACCACGCCACGATGAAGGGATTGAAACTCTCCACGCAATACGCGCCCGAATACGCGCGCAGCATCGCCAACGTCCGGCGACAAAGTTCTTTGTTGCGCCGTCCGTTTTTCAGTTCCACGATGATCGGCACCCGCCCGCCGACGGTTTCCAGCACGTCGGCAAAAAGCGGCACGGTATCCTTCGTTTCACCAAGGCAAAGGCCGCGAAGTTCGGCATAGTCCACCTCGTCCACCCGCGCTTCTTTCCCGCACACGCGCGTGAGCGTGTCGTCGTGGAAAACCACGATCTGTCCGTCGCGGCTGAACTGCACGTCAAGTTCGATCCCGTATCCCGCCGCCGCCGCGCGCGCAAACGCCGTCAGCGAGTTTTCGGCAATACTCCCGTCCTTTTCATACAATCCGCGATGCGCGAAATTGCGCCCCGCAAAGGGGGCTTTTTTCTTGTTTCCCGCGCGCCGCGGCGCAAAGAGGAAAAACGGCAACAGCACGCACAACGCCGCAAGGACGATCAGGGCGATCCATCCGCCGCCCATCGTCAGTCGCCCTCGATCGCGGCAAGCCCGCGCGCGTTATCCACTTTCCGCGCCCGTATATTTTTCACAAGCAACGTAAAGACAACGAAACTGAAAAGTGACAGCGCGCCCGCGTATACGGGAAGCGCGCGCCAGGCAAGCGTGGCTTTGAACACAAGCCCCAAAAGGATCGGCGTAACGGTCTGCGCCGACATACTTGCCGCATAGTAAAAGCCCGTAAACTTGCCGATCTTTTTGCTCGAACAAAGTTCCACCACCATCGGGAACGAGCAGTTATGCACCAGCGCCATGCCAAAGCCTTTGACCGCCCAAACGGCGAAAAGCAAAGCTGGAAACGCAAATTCTCCGTGGGCGCCGGTCACGCGTCCCGTGGGCGCGACAAAGCACATTACGGCAAGGGCAAGAACGGTCAGGGCAAGTCCGCCCGAGATCGTCCATTTGCGTCCGATCTTATCGGCGATCATACCCGCGATGGCAAATCCCGCCACGCTTGCCACGCCGCCGATGATGGTCAGGAGCATTGTGGAACCCGAAGACGAATTGAGATAATAGATGACGTAGTTACCGATATAGGTGCCGATGGCGTTGTCCGCCATAAACCACAAAAACTCCGCGCCGAGAATGGCAAAAAGCATCCGACGGTTGGCGCGCGACATCGGCGCGTCGTCACTGACGGGGTTTTCCACGGCGGCAAGACGCTCGCCCTCTTCCATTTCCTCGCGCATTTCCTCGGCGATCTTGTTCTCCCGCACCGTGAAAAAGAGCACGAACGCCGAGAGGACCATCAGAAGCGACGCGACGATGAAGGGAATCTCGATGATCCAAAGTTTGCGCGCGGCGTCGGGCGCGTTGATATAATCGGAAAGTTTTAGGAAAATGCCGAGCACGGTGGCGAAAGCGCCGCCGAGATACCCCATAATATTGATGATGCCGTTCGCTTTCGCGCGCAACGGTTTGGGGGTAATGTCCGGCATCAGCGACACCGCGGGGTTGCGGTAAAGCATCATAAACATCAGCACGATCGCCATCACGACGACCATTCCGACGATCTTGTTTTGATGGAAGAAAAGCGGGATAAAGGGGAACGCCACGGCGGAAACCATCGTACCGACGAGGATATAGGGCATTCGTTTGCCGATGGACGTGTGCGTTTTATCCGAAAGATTGCCGAAGATCGGCAGTAAAATGAGCGCGGCAAGGTTGTCGCACGCCATAATGATGCCCACGATCCATTGCACGTTGAGGATCTTGTCGGGGTCGCCCGCTTTGAGTTCGGCGGAAGAGAGGTTGTACATTCTCCGCGCGAAAATGTCGGTCAGGAAGGTCGGGCACCACGAATCGTAGACCTGCCAGAGGAGCAGTATGCCGAAAAAGGCAAAACCGATGAGCATCGTGCGGCGATAATTGAGGCGCAAAACGCTTGTTTTTGACTTGGTTTCTTGCATTGTTTTTCTCCTTAGATGTTGTTCTTGCCCCAAAAACGAGGCCTTTCCCTTCCATTATACGCCTCTTCCCGTTTTTTATCAAGACGAAAATGAAAAGCGGAAAAAACGGGGAGTGATTTTTTCTTGCCCCTCTTGCAATCCCTTTTTGCTTATGTTAATATAGGAATACAATTCCAAACACAAATGGGAGGCACATTATGAAAATTTTGCCGCGGCTGAAACACTATACAAAAAAAGACGGAAAGTTCGTTTTCCCCAAAGAACCGGGCACTAAAATCGTTTTTGACAATCGTATCGCCGCCGTCTTTGTCGAATCGTTTGTGAAAGTTTTTCACGATTATTTCTTTCAGATGACACGCGCCGATCTCTCCTTGCGAAAGGGGGAGGAACGCATCTTTTTTCATCATATCCAAAACGCTGACGAATACTATGAGATTGACATTCAAAGCGACAGAATAGACGTGCGATACACCGATACGCTCTCGGTGCGAAACGCGATGGCGACCCTCATTTCTCTGACGATACAAGATAAAGGCGCGGTATACATTCCTTGCGCAAGTATCCAAGATCACCCCAACTATCACCACAGAGGAATGCTCATTGATGTTGCCAGAAGATTTATCCCACTGGAAGAACTGAAAATGCACATCCGAACGCTGGGACTTTGCAAATATAATTACCTGCATTGGCATTTGTCCGACACGACGGGCTTTGCTTTTGAAGTCAAGTCTTTGCCGAAACTGTCCGAAATGGCGCAGCGAAGGGTATACACGCAGGAAGAACTGCGGGAATTGGTGGCATACGCAAAGGGATTCGGCATCGAAAGCATCCCAGAGATCGACATCCCCGCGCACTGCGAGTATTTCACCTCCGTATACCCCGAATTGCTGTGCGATGTGGTGGAACCGCGAGACACCGACCGTCCGATCAGCAAATATACCCTTTGCCTCTCCAACCCGAAAACATACGAAATGGCAACCGAATTGATCCGGGAGCTGTGCGATATTTTCGACGGCGAATACTTCCATTTGGGCGGAGACGAACTGTATTTTTACGATCTGGATTCCGAAAATCTGTGGCCGGAATGGCAATATTGCTCTCATTGCAAAGAGTTGGCAAAAAAAGAACACATCGAGTCCGACCTGGATTTTTATATCTATTTTGCAAACAAAATGCACAAGGTCGTAACATCTTTCGGCAAAAAAATGATCGTCTATAACGATGCCATCGACATTTCCAAACCCACAAAATTGGATAAGGATATCATCATTCAGTTCTGGCGCGTGGCGATGCCGCAAAGAGGGCCTATTGAAGGTTGCTCTATGCAGGGCTTTATCGATCAGGGTTTTCAGGTTATCAACTCGTATTTTCCCGAAACCTATATGTGCGATTTTATCAAAGAAGACGCTCTCCGAAACTGGCATCCGACGGCAAACCCGGTCGTGGAAAAAGGCACCGAACGGTCGGTCATCGGCAGCGAAGTGTGCGCCTGGGGCGTGCACAATCATTTTGATTATTCCACTCTTGCCATTCTGTGCTATTTTTCGGACAGAGTGTGGAACGACGAACCGATGGAGGAGAGCGAAGAGATAGATGCCGCGTTTGTCCGACAAACCGTGTCGCACGATCTCTCCACCCCCCATATATTCTCGATCCTCGGCCGCAGGATACCGCCACTCAACGACTACGATAAATACTACGATGACAAAATCGACAGAGATCTTGAAAAGGTGGAAAACGCGGTCGCAGAGTTGACGAAACTGTATCACAGAGGTGTGGGGGAGATCCGCGCGATCAGAGGATATTTATATGTGTTGCAGGAGATCCGCAATATGTTGCGAAAAGAGCAAAATCTGCCGATGGTCGATACCACGCTTTGGGGCTTTATCCCCGAGAACATATTGCGAAAAGAGGGTAAAATGCGATAACTCGCGTCAAGCGCGCACCCGCTCCGATATTTTCAAAACAAGAGGATAAAACGATGATGAAACCCAAAAACTGGCACTGGATAGAACTGATCGGTTTTGACAATACACTGCCCGATTTCGGTGTGGAGCGTTTTCTCACACGGCTCTGCGAGCTGCCCGAAGGAATCTCCTTGTTGTTCTCTCATATTGATTTCGTCAACAATTTCAAAGAAGAAGAATATGCTCTCGAACCTTGCGACTGCTCTTACGCCGGACACCTGTACAGCGTGGAGCACGCAAGACAAAAATGGACAAGCGGGCAATTAAAAAGACTGGTTGCCGAACTGCACCGGAAAAACATCAAAGTTATATTCAGCATCTTCAATTTTTTCCGATATACCGATGACAACGGAAACACGCGCTCCACGTCTTTTTGTCAAAAACACCCTGAACTCTTTTGCCTTGACGGCAAGGCAGAGGTATATGAAAACAGCATCTCAATATTGAAACGTCTTGCCGACGGCACATATTATGAGGATTATCTCATCAAAAAGATCCGCGAAGTCATTGAATACTACGGTTTTGACGGGGTGCAGTTGGCAGACGGCCTTTCCTGCAACAGGCCCTCAATCCCAAACGGAGATTTTTCGGACGACACGGTGTTGCAATTCGTCGATTGGTTGAAAAAAGAGAAGAAAACGGCAAACTATGCGGTTTTGACAGAACTTACGGGCGACCGAAAAACAGAGTATCGCTCGCGCAGAAAATACATTTTAGATGCCCTTTATTATGAGTTTTTGCTGTTTACCAACGACAGGTGGAAAACCTTTTACGATAAGTTCTACGCCGTTATCACACCGCAAAAACACATCATCTTTATCAACAGCTTTTGGACCAGAGACCCCTTTGAAGCATTTTACCGATACGGCATAGACTACAAAGTTGCGTATAGAGAAGACGTATACGCGCTGATGGTTGAGGAAGTTTCCACCACATACCCTGCGCTTTCCAAAGAGGGACGCGGCGGATTTTATGTGTCGCCGGACAAAACCCGTTACGCGCATTATGAGTTTTATCTGATGCAAATGCTCTTAAAAGCGTATTTGCCGGGGTGGAAGCAAATCTCTTTGCTGCCCATCAACGACACGCAAGAACAATGGAACGCGATACACGACGCCTCAAACGAACTCAAACGCGCTATTTATCGCCGCAACCACAGCAAAGTTTTTTCCGGCGGTCGTTTCCGCGCTTGTGCCGAAGCCCCCTTTTACTGCTTATCGGACGGCATTCCCAAAGAAGATTGGGCCGCTCTTGCAAAATGGGGCAGTTTGCAATTGCCGGACCATATTGATTTTGCCTATGGGTACGCATTGTATTATCCCAAAGACCATATAGTCGAAGACGCGCGGAGATACATTCAAAACAAAGAGTACAATTTTCATAAGCTAAGCGCAATGCTCTTGTCTTACGGAACAGACATATCCGGCGTCATAACCGAAAAAGATGTTTCTCTTTATACTCGACCGATCCTTGCGCTGTTTCCGGAATATTACAGCGAGCGCGAGTGTGCCGCCCTGCGACAAACAAAAGCGACTGTTGTGTATATTTCCGCGAAAGAAACGTATGGCGATCTGCTTTTCTCCAATGGTCAAGTGTGGATTTCCTCAAACAACGCGGCTCTGAAAACCAACGGCGACAAGCAAAAACCGCACGCTTTATTTTCCGAGAAAGCAATCTCGCAAAAAAGCGCCGATGCGCACGGCGCTATTTGGACGGCGCCCTTGCGATACCGCCATTGGAGTGTGTCTTTTATCAAATGCCTGTCGCAATTTCTGAACTCACTCACACACGGTCCTAAATTGTGCGAGGAGCGTGGGTGCGAGTGTAAAATCACCTCATTTCAAACGCAAAAGGACAAGATTGTCATTCTCGTGAGCAACGACGAGTATTATACTTGCTTGCCAAAAATCGTGATGCACAAAGACATTGTTCGCGTGACTTCCCTCTCCAAATATAACGGCTATAAGGTCTCTCACGATGAACGCACACTCACCTGTGTCGTACCCGCAAGAGGTATGGAAGTGATCGAGGTAACGCTTCGATAAGATCTCCTGCACGAAACGCCGCAAGGGCGGGGAAAATCCCTGCCTTTGCGGCGTTTTTATCGAATATCAAATGTCCAAATGCTCCATCAGATCTTTGGCTTCCTGCACTTTTTGTTTTCCGATCTGCTTTTGCATTTTTTTCTGTTTGCTCTTTTGCGTCAGCCCTCCGCCGGATGAAACGGCTGCCTTCTTGTAAGAAGGTAACGCGGCAACCGTTTGCATTACCGTCTTGCGTGAAACGTGTCCTCTCTGCCGCCCGAAAAGCGTTCACACTTGTCTTTTCAAGCGATCCGCGCAGTGTGCGAACCGTATTGGGTCGGGCGTATTGTTGTCAAGCGACTCGATATGTCCGAAAACGCGATCTTTACCCTTTCTATTGTAGCATACTTTGCTCGGCAAATCAACTCCTCTTTCGGACTTGCGCAAAGGGAGAGTTCCGTATCGCGCACGAAGCGCACGTCACGTTCCGCGACAGCGGAACGAACCATTCAAAAAAGCAGTCCGAAGACTGCTTTTTTGATAGCGGAATACAGACGTTAAAGTTTGAACTCTGCCGTCTGGGTATGAAGTTGGGCAGATCGCCTCCCGCTGGCGGAGGGTGTGGGATTCGAACCCACGTGAGATTGCTCTCAAACGGTTTTCAAGACCGCCTCGTTATGACCGCTTCGATAACCCTCCGTAATTATGAACATTTGTCAGTATAGCACATCTTCGATCATTTTGCAAGAATATTTTCAAAACGCGCGCGGCGCGGGGGCAAACGCCCCCGCGCTTCTTTGACGGGCACGACCAAACGTCGCGCTTTCGTACCGGTCAATAAAAGGTGGCGACTTCCTTTTTGGGCGGCGAAGTCTTTGCCACGTCCGTGACGTACAAGACCGGCCCTTTGCCGCTGTACAGCGGGTGCGCCTCGACTTGTATTTTCCCGGTCAGCATCACCCACTCGCCGGTGGAAAGCGAGGTGTCTTGCGCAAACACGGCGACAAGCCCGTTATAGGCAATATCGGCTTCGCAACAGGTCATAACGTGTCTGCCGACCACCGCCGACGCTTTGCCAAGCGACCTGTCGCGCGCCGCCATTCCTTTGAATTTGACGGTTTTCCCCGCATACGTGTTGAGATTTTCAGAAAGATCACGATAGAAAAGCGCGTAATCCTCGTCCTCAATCTTCACCACGGGCGCGTTCACGTCGAAAGGAAGCGGATCTTCGATATCGTCGTATTCCATCTCGCCCGCCGCCGTTTCATAGGCGATATTGGCGCGGCGGCTGACGCCGCGCACCAGTTTGTGGAGCGCCGCGCGGTCGATGCCGTCCGCACGGTTGAAAATGACGGTTTCGGCATTTTGCAATTTGTCGAAAACCAGCGCGCGCATATTGGCGTTATAGTTCTCCGCCGTGGTGGCGTCGGCGATGAAAATTTGCTGAAAAACAAACCAGTTGTCGGGAAGCGCGCGATAGAGCGCGTCCATCTGCCACATACCGTTATATTCCAGCATCACGCGGTCGGTGGCGTGTTCTTTTGTCAGGGAAGCAAGCAGTTCTTTGGTGAGATCTTTTTCGCTTTCCACCTGAAAACTGCGCACGTTCTTGCCCCAATAGCGCGTGGGGTCGTATTCTTCCTCGCCTTCCTCGCAAATAAGAAGCAAAATTTTGGAGCCGTCGTTGAACTCTTTGTCCTCCAAAATCTCTTGGATCATCTTGGTTTTTCCGGCACTGAGAAAGCCCGTAAACAGGTATACGGGAACCGTTGATTTTGCCATTTTCTTACCTCAATTCCACACCGAAGAGCGCCGAGAGCGCCGCGCGGTCGACGTGTGCGCCGATGACGCACAGCCTGCCCGTGATCTCCGCGGAGCCGCGCCGGATATCGGGTTCGCCGGGGACGTAATCGAAGTGGATCCAACCGCCGTCCGCGGCGGGAACGATACCTTTCGCGCGCAGGATCGTGCCGTAGATCTCCTCGTTTCCGAGCGCCGTCAACATATCCCGCAGACTCTCCTCGTCAAAGTGTTTCGCCGTTTCCGCGCCGCAAGAGGTAAAGACGTCGTCGGCGTGATGATGGTGGTGATGGTGATGTCCGTCTTCGTCGTGATGGCAATGACATTCTTCTTCATCGTCATCGTCGTTGTCATCATCGTGATGATGATGCTCGTGCTCGTCCTCGTCGTCGTCATCATCGTCGTCGTGATGATGGTGACAATGGCATTCCTCGTCGTCATCATCGTGGTGGTGATGATGGTGCTCCTCTTCGTCTTCGTCATCATCGTCGTGATGGTGGTGATGTCCGCAAACCGGGCAAACCTCTTCCTCTTCGGCAAGTTTTTTCAGTTCCGCCGCCAGCGTGTCGGTTTTCTCCATCGCGGCAAGGATCTGCTTGCCGTCAAGATCCGCCCAATCGGTGGTCACGATCACCGCGTCCGCGTTATGCTCCCGCAAGAGCGCCACCGCCGCGGCGAGTTTTTCCTCGCCGACGCCCTTGGTGTGGCTGAGCACGATGGTGCCGGCGTTCTCAATCTGATCGTTGAAAAACTCACCGAAGTTTTTCATATACAGCTTGCATTTTCCAGCGTCCGCCACCGTTACAAGTCCCGCAATTTCAAGCCCCGCGTCTTTTACGTTGTTCACCGCGCGAATGACGTCGGAGAGTTTGCCGACGCCCGAGGGCTCGATGAGAATGCGGTCGGGCGCGTAACGCTCCACGACCTCGGATAGAGCTTTGCCGAAATCCCCCACCAAACTGCAACAAATGCAGCCGGAGTTCATCTCGGTGATCTCAATTCCCGCTTCTTTCAGGAAGCCGCCGTCCACGCCGATCTCGCCGAACTCGTTTTCGATGAGCACCAGTTTCTCGCCGGCAAACGCCTCCGAGATCAGTTTTTTGATGAGCGTGGTTTTGCCCGCGCCGAGAAAGCCCGAAAAAATGTCAACTTTTGTCATAATGATCCCTTCTTTTCTTTTGTCAATCTTTGCCGTGCATCAGCGGCGCAAGCTGCCGATACAGCGCGCGATACAATGTGTAGGTGCGGTCGTATACCGCTTTTTTGTCGGCGTCCGGCTCGTGGCGGCGCGTGACGCGAATGCCTTTTGCCGCCTCCTCGTAATCGGCGAAAACGCCGGTGGCGACGCCCGCCAGCGTTGCCGCGCCAAAGGCGGCGGTGGAGAATGCCTCCGGCACCTCGATGGGGCAACCGGTGACGTCGGCTTTGATCTGCGTCCAAAGCGGGCTTTTTGCCGCGCCGCCCGACGCCCGCATCACCGTGACGCGCACGCCGCTCTCGGCGGCGGCTTCGAGATTATGCCGCAGGGCGTATGCCGCGGCTTCCAAATTTGCCCGCACGAAATGCGCGCGGCTTTTTTGATAATCCACGCCGTAATAAACGCCCTTTGCCATCGGATCCCAAACGGGGGAGCGTTCTCCCGCAAAATACGGAAGAAGCACAAGTCCATCGGCTCCGGGCGGCACCAACGCCGCCGCGCGGTCGTCCTCGGCATAGGCGGCGTCGCCCTCGGCAAGTGCACCGAACGTGCCGTTGAACCAGCGAAGCAGTGCGCCGCCGCCCACCGTGCCGCCCTGCAACAGGAAACGCCCTTTTACGACGTGGCGGCAGGAAACCAGTTTATCGTTGCGCACGGGGAAATCGGTGCAAATGCTCATGCCGCCCGACTGCCCGCCCTGTTCCTGCGTCTCTCCGGGGTGCACGACACCCGCGCCCAGCGCGTCGCAAGCGGTGTCAAGTCCGCCCGCGACCACCGGCGTACCGACGGCAAGCCCGGTCGCCGCCGCGCCCGCCGCGGTGACGGTTCCCACGATCTCGTCGGGATCGAAGAGCGGGGGAAGCATATCGGGACGCACGCCGAGTTCACGGCAAAAATCCTCGTCCCACACACCCTTTTCCATATCGAAAACGGCAAGGCTGTTTGCCTGCGAACGGTCGTGCGACAGTACGCCGGTCAGGCGATATGCGATATAGCCGTTGGATTGCAATACGGCGGCGGTGCGCCGGTAAATATCGGGGAAACGCTCCTTATACCAAAGGATCTTCGGAAACGTGTAGCCCGCCTGCAAAGGATTTTTGGTCAGCGACAGGAAGCGCTCCTCCCCGTATGCAGCGTTGAGCCGCTCACAGATCGCCGCCGAGCGCGTATCCGCCCAGATCGGCGTGGGGCAGATCACGTTTCCTTCCGCGTCAACCATCACCGCCGCCCAACTTTGCCCGTCGATGCCGACGCCCGCGATCTCACGCGCGTCAATACCCGATTTTTCGATCAGTTCCCTGACGGCGGCCGCCGCCGCCCGCCACCAGTCGTCGGGGTTTTGCTCCACGAACGAGGGTTGCGGATAGAAAACGGGGTAGCCTACGCTTGTTACGCACAGCGCGCGGTTGCCGCTCGCCTTTTCAAACAGCGCGGCTTTTGCCGCCGAAGTGCCGATGTCAATGCCCACAAGATAGTGTTTTTGCATAGTGTCCCTCTCTTAAAACTTTGCGCGAATGTGAAAGACCCGTTCGCTTGCCATCGCCGCCTCGCAAAGCGCGTCAAAGGGCAGTTTTTTCTCCTCTTCCTCGACGCGCGCAAGCACCGGCCGCGTTTTCGGGTGGCGGGGCGTAAAGACCGTGCAACAATCTTCATACGGCAAAATCGAAATATCGAACGTGTCGATCTTGCGCGCCAGCGCGATGATCTCTTCTTTGTCCATACCGATGGCGGGGCGGAAAACCGGATAGCGCGCCAGCGCGTTGGTCACGCCCAACGCCTGCATCGTCTGCGACGCCACTTGCCCCAGGCTCTCGCCCGTGATGAGCGCCTCGCATCCGCTCTTTTCCGCCACGCGGTTGGCGATCTCCATCATATAACGGCGCAAAAGCAGTGTGAAATACTCTTCTTCGCAGTTTTGCATCAATTTTTCCTGTATGTCCGTAAGCGACACGACGTGGACGTCCATACTGCCCGCGTACCGCGCGACCTTTGCCGCCAGATCCAGCACTTTTTCGCGCGCCTGTTCGCTTGTGTAGGGCATCGACTCGAAATAGATCGCTTCCAGCTTCACGCCTCGTTTCGCCATCATATATCCCGCCACAGGCGAATCGATGCCGCCGGAAAGGAGAAGAAGCCCCTTGCCGTTGGTGCCGACGGGAAGCCCGCCCGCGCCGCGGAACTGCCCGGCGTGGATATAGGCGGCGTTTTCGCGCACCTCAACTTGCACCGTCACTTCGGGCGCGCGCACGTTGACGCGCAGATGCGGACAGGCGGCAAGCACCGCGCCGCCCACTTCGGCGGCGATCTCCGGCGAGGTGAGGGGAAAGGTCTTATCCGCGCGCTTTGCCTCGACTTTGAAGGTCTTTTTATCCGAAAGAAACTGCGGCAGATACGCCGCGGCGGTCGCAAGGATGCTCTCCATATTTTTTTCTGCGGCGACGGCGCGCCCCACGGCGGCAATGCCGAAAAGCCGCCGCATCGCGCCGAAAAGCCCTTCCATATCGGCGCCGGGCTCGGTCGCCTCGATCACCGCCGTGCTCTGCGCGCGCGTGACGCGAAACTTGCCGAAAGTCGACGCGCGGAAGCGCAGTTCGCGGATCAGCGTATCCTCAAAATATTTGCGATTCGCGCCTTTGAGCACGATCTCGCCGTATTTACAAAGTAAGATCTCATTCATCGTCTTGATTTTCTCCGTTTTGATCTTCCGCGCACTCGGAAAGGAGCGGCGCGATCACCTCTCCCGCGCGCGCGGCGTCCGCCTCGCGCACGAAAATATCCGAGCCGAAAGTCTGATACCCCGCGATGACGCGCACCGCGCCGCCGCTGCCGCGGTTTTTGCACAAATACGGCACGCCCGCGTCCTTTAACATTTCCTCCGCGATCGAAAGCGACACGGGATCATAAAAAGAGGCAATGAGCGTAAGCCCTTCCATTTTGGCGGCGTGATCCAAACCAAAGAAAGAATCCATAAAGAATCTCCTTTCGGGCAAAGTACTTCAATTTATTGTAGCACACATACGCCGAAAATACAAGCCTTGCGGCAAAGTTCGCGGCGCGAAAATCGACGCGTTTTGACAAAGGCGCATACACTGAAAGAGAGCCGGGGCTCGATTCCTGTCGGCGGAAAAATCCGCCATTTTGCCGCCGACCGATTAAAGCGCGCGTTTTGCGCGGAAAATACAGGTGAAAAACATATGGATCCGGAGGAAAACTTATGGTCACTCTCGTCAAACGCGGCGATATTTTTTATGCCGATCTCTCGCCCGTGGTCGGCTCGGAACAGGGCGGTATGCGTCCGGTTTTGGTGATACAAAACGATATCGGCAACCGATACAGCCCCACCGTGATCGCCGCCGCCATCACGTCGCGTACGGGCAAAACCAAACTGCCCACGCACATCGACATTTCGGCAAAACGCGCGGGACTGCCGCGCGATTCCATCGTGCTCTTGGAACAATTACGCACGCTTGACAAGCGCCGCCTTGAAGAAAAGATCGGGCATCTCGACGAGGAGATGATGGAGGAAATCAACGTCGCCATCGGAATAAGTTTGGGACTTCTCCCGCACGAAGCAAGAAACGCGGAAGAAAAAGAAGACGCGCTCGTCTTTCCACGCGTAGCCGCAGGAAACGGCGGCGCGGCGACCGCGTTTTCGCCTATTCTCGCCCCCGCCGCGCTTGCCGTGCCGCAAGGATCGAGCGAAGGTTGAAAAGGAGCCGCGCCGTTTCGGCGCGGCGCTTTTCGTTCTTTTTCAAAGAATTTACCGAAAAGACTTGATTTTGCGCGCCGTTTCGGCTACAATAGAGATGGTAAATTTTTGTAAAAAGGAGAAACCATTATGGCTCTTGTCACAACCAAAGAAATGTTTGCGAAAGCCTACCGCGGCGGATATGCCATCGGCGCTTTCAACATCAACAATATGGAGATCATCCAGGCGATCACGGAGGCCGCCGCGGAAGAGCGCTCCCCCGTTATCCTGCAAGTCTCCGCCGGCGCGCGCAAATACGCCCGCCACGCCTATCTCTTGGCGCTTGCCAAAGCCGCCATTGAGGACAGCGGCATCGATCTTGCGCTCCACCTCGACCACGGCGCGGATTTCGACATTTGCAAATCCTGCATCGACGGCGGATTTTCTTCGGTGATGATCGACGGCTCGAAACACTCCTTTGAGGACAACATCGCCCTGACGCGCAAAGTGGTGGAATACGCCCACGCGCACGGCGTTGTGGTGGAAGGCGAACTCGGCAAACTGGCGGGCATTGAGGACGACGTCAACGTCAGCGCCGCCGATTCTTCCTACACCCGCCCCGAAGAGGTGGAAGAATTTGTGGAGAAGACCGGCGTGGATTCGCTTGCCATCGCCATCGGCACCTCGCACGGCGCGTACAAATTCACGCCCGATCAGTGCACCAGAAACGCGGACGGCATTCTCGTGCCCCCTCCGCTCCGTTTTGACATTCTCGAAGAGGTCGGCCGCCGCTTGCCCGGTTTCCCGATCGTGCTGCACGGCGCTTCCTCGGTGCCGCAGGACTACGTGCGCGAGATCAACGCGCTCGGCGGCAAAATGCCCGACGCCATCGGCATTCCCGAAGAGCAGCTCCGCAAAGCGGCGCAAATGGCGGTCTGCAAGATCAACATCGATTCCGATATCCGTCTTGCCATGACGGCAGGTATTCGCCGTACCTTCCATGACGATCCCTCGCTCTTTGATCCGCGCGGCTACCTCGGCGTTGCGCGTGAAGAAGTGAAAAAGACGGTTCGCCACAAGATCGCCGACGTGCTCGGTTCTTCCGGCGCGCTTGATCGCTGATATCTCCGATTTCCGGCTGACGCGGTTTCGCGTCAGCCGCTTTTATTTCGTAAAAAGACTTGCCAAACCCCATAAGTTATGCTAATATTATATTATAATTTCGATGTAAGGCGGTATATTGCTTGAAAGCGGTCATTATGGCGGGCGGACGCGGCACGCGCGTCGCCTCGATCTGTCACAATATCCCCAAACCGATGCTCCCCCTCGCGGGCACGCCGGTGCTGGAACGCGAGATCGCCGTCCTGCGGCGGGAAAATATCCGAGACGTTATTCTTACCATCGGGTATCTCGGCAACGTCATTCGGGAATATTTCCAAGACGGCTCCCGTTTCGGCGTGCGCATCTCCTACGTGGAGGAAAAAGAACCGCTCGGCACGGCGGGGGCGCTGGCGCTGATGCGCGATCTTTTGGCGGGGGACGATTTTCTCCTGCTTTGCGGCGATCTGCTTTTTGACGTGGATCTTGAAAAATTCCTTGCCTATCACCGCGCGCGCGGCGGACTTGCCACCGTGCTGACACACCCCAACGATCACCCTTTTGACAGCGCGATCTTACGTGCCGACAAGCAGGGGCGGGTGACGGAATGGCTGGACAAAGAGGAAGTGCGCGAATGGTATCCCAATCGCGTCAACGCGGGATTGCACCTCTTTTCCCCGCAGATTCTTTCACGCTTTGACGAAGTAAAAAAACAGGATCTTGACCGCGACGTGTTGCGCCCTCTTGTGCGTGAGGGCGCGCTGTTTGCCTACGATTCTCCCGAATACGTCAAAGATATCGGCAGACCGGAGCGCCTTGCGGAAGCGGAGCGCGACCTTGCCGACGGCATCGTTGCCGGCTCGTGTCTGCGGCAGACGCGCCGCGCTTTTTTCCTCGATCGTGACGGCACGATCAACGCCTTTCACCCCTTTCTCTCCGACCCGGACGAGTTTTCGCTCCTGCCCGGCGCCGCCGAGGCGATCCGCGCCATACATCGCGCGGGATTTCTCGCGATCGTCGTGACCAACCAACCGATGCTGGCGCGGGGCGAGATGACCGAAGCGGAACTGGACGAAATGCACGAGCACCTTGCCACGCTCCTTGGGCGAGAGGGCGCGTTCGTCGACGCAATCTACTATTGCCCGCACCACCCCGACAAGGGCTTTATCGGAGAAGTGCCCGCGCTGAAAATCGACTGCCCTTGCCGCAAGCCGAAACCCGGAATGCTCCTTGACGCGGCGCGGGATTTTCACATTGACCTCTCCGCCTCGTATATGATCGGCGACAGCGCCATCGACTGTGAGGCGGGAAGACGCGCCGGGTGCCGCACGGCGGGCATCGGCGATATGGAAGCCGATTTTCACGGAACCGACCTTCTTGATTGCGTCACGCAAATTTTAAGACAGGAAGAAAAACGATGAAAGAAAACGAAATTTTAGAGGAACTTTTTGCGCGTTATCCCGTGCTTGTCTCCGTAAAGGCAGAGATCGCGGCGCTCTCCGAGGCGCTTGTTTCCACCTTCGCCGCGGGCGGCAAACTGCTTGTGGCGGGCAACGGCGGCTCCGCCGCCGACGCCGACCACATCGTGGGCGAACTGATGAAATCTTTTGTACGGCGCCGGCGCCTGGACGACGCCGCGCGCGCGGCGCTTTGCCGCGCCGATGCGGCG
>LVAM01000018.1 GCA_001604005.1 Clostridiales bacterium Firm_07
CTTTCCGCGGAAGGATTCCCCGGCGCGGATCTGGCGGTCCAGCTCCTCGAAGGCTTCCTGGACCATGGACTCGAAATCCTGCTCCACGGTGGTCAGCGTGGTGCAGTCCAGCGTAATGTCCGGGATGTTGTCGTACCCGGTGATGATCACGTCGTCCGGTACCCGGAGACCGTGGGCCGCCAGTTCCCGTTCCAGGCCGACCGCCATAAAGTCGTTGGCGCAGACGATGGCCTGCGGGGGCACATTGTCCACGAAGAAATGCCGGTAGGCCGCTTCGCTGCAGGTATACCACATGTTTCCGTGGAAGATATCCCGCTCCTCGTCGATGGGGATGCCGTGGTCCGCCATTTCCTTGCGGAAGGCGGCCAGGCGGAATTCGCTGTCCGGATGGCCGGGATAGCCGGCCAGGAAGGCGATCCGCGTCAGCCTGTGGTCGTCGAGCAGGTGGCGGATCAGCGGCCGGATGGTATTGTCCTCATCGGTATAGGTACAGTCAAACTCATCGCTGACGTGGCGGACGGCCACCACCGGGCAGCTCGCCCGGCTGCGGATTTCATCCAGCAGCGCCTCGCGGAAGCCTTCGATTTCATAGGTGTCCGGCGCCATCAGGATCCCGTCCAGCTCCTCGATGGGCGCAAAGGAGAACATGCGGCGCTCCTGGGCGTCGTATTCATTCTGGCTGGCGAAGTAACCGACGGTGGAAAAGACCACCACGTCGTAATCCAGCTTCGCGGACAGCTCCTCCAGCACGCCGTAGACGGCGTTGTCGAAGACCGTATAGGCTTTGCAAAGGAAAACACCGATTGTCTTGCGCTTTCCGGCAATCACAGATTTTCAACTCCCTTGTCAGACCCAAAGAAAACGGGAAGGAAAAACGAACACAAAAGTTACATAATAGAACAATTCTACATGAACTGTGTAATTCCTTCCCGAATCACAAAAAATTTTTCAATACAAATAGAAGCGGGGGCTGAAAGGGAACCTGCCAATTACAGGACTTTCTTCAGGAAGTCCCGTGTACGCTGCTCTTTCGCCTGGGTGAAGATTTCCGCCGGGGTGCCTTCCTCCACCAGTTTACCCTCATCGAAGAAGAGGACACGGTCAGCCACTTCCCGGGCAAATCCCATCTCATGGGTTACACAGACCATGGTCATTCCACTCTGGGCAAGTTCTTTCATAACGTCGAGCACTTCGCCGACCATCTCCGGGTCCAGGGCGGAAGTGGGCTCGTCGAACAACATGACCTGCGGCTCCATGCACAGGGCGCGCACGATGGCGACGCGCTGCTTCTGGCCGCCGGACAGCTGGCTGGGGTAGGCACCGGCGCGGTCCGCCAGGTTGACCCGCTCCAGCAGCGCCATGGCCGCCTTCTCCGCTTCTGCCTTCGGCTTTTTCAGCAGTTTGACGGGCGCCAGCGTCATGTTGCCCAGGACGGTCATGTGGGGGAACAGGTTGAAGTGCTGGAACACCATGCCCATCTTCTGCCGGTGGATATTGATGTTCACCTTCGGATCGGTGATGTCAACGCCCTCAAAAGTGATCACGCCGGCCGTCGGCAGTTCCAGCAGGTTCAGGCAGCGCAGGAAAGTGCTCTTGCCGCTGCCGGAAGGCCCGATGATGACGACCACCTCGCCGCGGTGGATATCCAC
>LVAM01000019.1 GCA_001604005.1 Clostridiales bacterium Firm_07
CGACGCTCTTCCGATCTAAAATCGCGCTCCGCGCCCTCGCCGCCGCGCCTTTCCCGCGCCGCGCGCAAAAAGCCGCCCCGCACGGCAAGCGCCGTGCGGGGCGGGGAAATTTGTTTATTTTCCACAAAAGCGGCTCATTACGAAAGCGTCAGACGGTAAATGTACGTGACGCTGCTGCCCACCATCATCACGTAACCGTGCGTCGAATCGGTCATTGTGATGTTCTCGGGCTCGTAAATGGTGTAACTGGTCAGCGGGATGTAAGCGACAATCTCGCCGTTCCAGTTGTACTTGACGATGCAGTTGTTCTGGTGCCAGAGCATGTAGATATAATCGTCGTCGATCGTGCCCTGCTGAGAGGTGAACGTGGTGCCCAGCGCCAAGGTCTTGATGACCTTGACTATCGTGAAGTCGGCATCAAGGATCATAATCGAATGACCGCCGCTGACGTACGCCACGTATTGGTCTCTCGTCTCGTTGTAGGAGATCGAGTAGATGGAGTAAGGCATCTTGATGATCTCACGCTCCACCACCGTGCCCGTGCCCGTAATGTCGCTCAAATTGAAGACCGAAACCATATCGTAGTTGGGCGAGTTGTGGGCGATCAGCAGTTCGCCGGTCGTCGGGTTGTAGGTGATGCTGTTGTTGTGGTCCAGATCCATCGGCGCGGTGTACGCCACAACCTTGCCCGTGGAAGGATCAAACTTGACGAGGATCGTCGACTCGTGGTCGCCACTACGCAACGTGCCTTCTTCCAGTTGCGAGACATTCTGCATCGCAAGGTAGAAGTAACCGTCGATCAAGAGACCGCCCTGCGTGTATTTGTACACGGGATTGGTCAGCGTGATGGTCTTTTCCACCACAAGGTTGCCGTCGCCGTCCCAAATGTAGTGATCCACGTCGTAGGTGCCGGTCAGCGTCAGGTTGCTGACGGTCTTATACCAGGCAAGGGTTGCCGTTTGCTTGGTCGCGTTGCTGTTCAGATACGAAGCAACGGCGGTTCTTTGCGCGTCGGCGTCTTCACCCGCGCCCGCAATGGCGGCGGCAATGCCGGCGTTCAGCGTCTCATTGGCGGCGTTGAACTGCACGTTGCATTTGCCGATGTCGGTAAAGGTCACGGTGTTCGCAAACGACACGTTGGAGAGAGCCGTAGGCACGCTTGTCGTGTAACGCACGGCGTAATTGACGGGAACGTAGAACTTGCCTTCCGCGTATTCCGAGGTGTCGGCGGTAAAGGAGCTGTTTCCTGTCACCGCCAGTTGTGCGGAGCCCGAAACAAGGATGGGATACGCCGTGGCGGAGGTGGCTTTCTGCACCCAGTTGAGGTTGTTGATGGTGTTGCTGCCGGAGGTGTAGAAGCGCAACGCGTTGCCCACCGTGGCGGTTACCGTGTGTCCCGCGCCGTTGATGGTGATGCTCTTTTCGGTCACCGTCGCGGCGGAGGTCCAGTTGAAGTCGTCGCCCAGTGTCACCGTGCCGCCGTCAGGGCAAAGCGCCACGACAGGGGCAAGGTTGGTCATCACGTTGGTGGCAAACGCCGTTCCGCCGCCGCTCTTCGTCACGGTCAAGGTCGCCGCCGCGCTCGCGGTGGTCTTCCACACAAAGTTGGTGGAGGTGACTTGGGCGTTGTTGAAGTACACGTTGGAGGAAGTGTCAGCGCCGGCGTGGAGCACGGTCAGGTTGTTGATCGTGATGTCGGTGCCGATGAAGCGGAGTGCCGCGTCAACGGATTTCGAGGTGATGGTCTTGCTGTTGCCGTTGAAGGTGAAGGCGTTTTGGTTGGCAATGTTGAGCGCGCTGTTCAGCGTAACGTTCTTGAGCAGCGTCACCGTCGAGCCCGCGGGCGCAATGTTCAGCGCGTAGGGCAGGTTATTATAATAGGTAGTCTTGCCGCCGCTCGTCACCGAGACGTAAGCGTCCGCGGCGCCAGAGGTGGTCAGTGCCGGGTGCGCGAGATTCTGCCCGCACACCGTGTTCAGCAACTTGGTGCCGACCATCTTGCCGATCAGCAGCATATCGTCCGCCGTCCAGTGCGCGGTGTCGCTGTTGATATAGCCGACAGCCAGTTTCGCGCAGTCCACGGTGTAGACGTTGTCAAATCTTTCCGCCATTTCCTGCTGCATCGCCGCAAACTTGTATTGGCTTTCGGTGTGCGTTCTGCCGAAGGAGTCGGAGATCTCGCCGATCACGAAAGGCATCTCGGAGAGATCTTCGCCGGTCAGATCGCCGAGCCCCGCGCGCATATCGTTCATCAGCGCCTCAAAGAGGGCGGGGTATGCGTACGGGCTGTCGAAATCGGTGATGTCGATCTCGATCTCATCGCCGTTGACAAGAACTTTGGAAACGTTGCGGTCGTCCTCGCCCTGCATCCAGAAGACGCCCTTGATGCTGATGTGGGTGTAGCCCGCCTCGCGCAACTGTTTGATGGCGTTCTGCATCACATCCATCAGGTTGTCATACTGTTTGCCGGAGAGATACTCGTTGTTTTTGCCGTAGGTTTCGAGGTAGGAAGGAGGCGTCCAAGAGCCCTCGCGGAAGTCGCCGCCGTTGGTGTTCTTCGTGCCGAACACGTCGGTCAGGTTGGTGGCGCCGTCCGCCCATTTCACGATGCAGGCGTCACGGTCCACGGTGTTCGCCGTGCCGGTGTAATCGTCGCCGAGGTAATATTCGGAGAGCATAGCCGCCATACCGAACTCCGCGCCGATGCGCGCGCCGGTACGGTTGGCGCCAAGGCCTTTGGTCACGGGGACAAGGTCTTTCTTGTTGACAAATCCGCCGTATCCGTTGCCAGTAGCGGCAATGCCGGTGTAGAGCACGTGCTCATAACTTTCGGTGTGCGCCGCGCTGAAAGCGGAGGTCATATCGCTGTAACCGGCGGCGTTGGATTGACCGGCGATCACGTAGATATCGACCGCTTTCGGGCTGTACGTCGCGCCGAAGGCGGCGAGAACAGCGCGTTGTCTCGTGGAGTAACGCGAATAGCTGCCCTCAAAGCGGTTGAGATAATCGCCCACCTTGGAGGCGCGCACGTCGTTGAGCGCCACTTGCGCCACGTCTTTGACCGAACGCGCGTTGTTCTCGGGCGAGAAGTCCGCGTAATAGCGCACGGTGCTGCCGTCCGTGGCGGTGTATTCCACGTAGAAGGCGGCGGCAAAGGTGCGATTGTAGTTGCCCTTCTTGATGTCGATCATCGAAGCGCAGATCGTCAGCGAATCGTCGTCTTCCACGGTGATGCCCGCAACGGCGGGAATGTCCAGATACACTTTTCCGGCGGCTTCAAGCGCCTCTTTGGTCAGCGTGATGCCGTCCACCGTATAGTAGGTCAACGGAACGATCAGAGTGCCGTACTTGATGTCGGTACCGTCTTTCTTCAAACCGTTGACGGACTCGATAAATCCGGCGGGAACGGTGGAAGTGAAGCGGATGCCGGGGTGATCAAGGTTGAGGCGGATCGCCGCGCCGGTCTCCACTTCAATATTATTGTAGGCATAGTGACGGGAAACGCCGGGGAAACGCCAGGTGACATCATCGCTCATACCGCGTTTCAGGACGTCGCCGTAACCGTTAAGGGTAAAGGCATAGAGGTTGCAGACGGTGGTATCGTCGTTGTTGGCGGTCCAGAAGAAGTGGTTGTCACCGCTGCTTCTGGTGCAGGTATAGTTGCCGCCGTAAATGTTGGCAACGTCGTTGGTCGAATCCGCAACGCCCACGCGGACAAGTCCGCCTGCGTTGCCTTCGGCGGGCGTGCCCTGTACAAAGGTGCCGCCGTAAACGTTGAGCGTCGTCTCGTTGGTTCCGTTACCGACACGGACCATATAGTACGCGGTGGAAGAGAAGTAGCCGCCCAAAATGGTCATCGTACCGTTTGCGGGATACAGGAAGATATCCACGTCGTCCGTGCCGACAAAGGTGCCGCCTTTGATGGTGGTAACGCCCGATGCGGTCAGCATACGCTGAGCTCTCGAATTGAAGGTGCCGTTCGTAATGGTCACCGTGGAGGCGTTTTTGATATTGAAGAGCGAGTTTTCGGCAGCGGTGTCATCGGTCTTATAGAAGGTACCGCCGGTCACGGTGATGGTGGCGGCGTTTACGCCTTCCGCGTAGATCGCCGCGCCGCGCGTGTGAATGGTACCGCCGGTCACGGTGATGGTGGCGCCGGCGGAAGTGCCGATGCCGCGGAAGGTACCGTCAAGAGGAGCGTTCTCCTCGTTGGAAGCGGTGCCGGTGATGGTACCGCCGTTCATCGTGATGGTTGCGGCGGCGACGTTGTTCCACACGGCAAGGCCGGAGGCGTTGGCGCCCGATTGCAGGTAACCGTCGTTGATGGTGAGCGTGATCGGTGCGCTCAATTCCGCAACGCGAGCGTCGGAAATGAGGTTGGCGTTGCGCTCGATCACCAGCGTGCCTGTGGCAGAGCCGGAAGCGACGATCACGCGGCCGTTGCCGCCCGCGGATCTCATCGTCAGGGTGTTTGCCGTGCCGCCCAGCGTCACGGTGCCCTTGGTGTTGGCGTGGTTGTAGAATTCCAACGTGTCGCCGGTGGAAGTGTAGGTACCGGATTTGATGTTCAAAGATCCGGCGGTGCGGAAGCGGAAGATCTTGTTTACGCCCGAGACCGTGATGTTTTCAAAGTTGGCGGTGTAAGATTTGTTCGCGTCAAGGTCGAAAACGTCGTTGGAAGAGGCGGGGGCGGTAAAGGTGCCGCCGGTGACGTTGAGGTTGGCGCCCTGCGAGAAGAGCAGGCGCGACGCACCCGAGCGGAAAGTGCCGCCCGAGATGTTGATGGTACCGACCGAGCCGCCGACAAGGCAGGCGGCGTTATAATCGACGGAGCCGAACGTACCGCCCGTGATGGTGGTTACGGTGCTGCCGCCGTTTTGCCAGAACATATGATCGGCGCCGGTGGTGACAAACGTACCGCCGGAGATGTTCAGCGTGGTGGTGGTACCGAGATACAGAGTGCGGCTGGTTGAACTGAAACTGGGCGAGCCGGAGATGGTCAACGCGGCGCCGGTCACATTGCGGTTGAACCAGACGCAGGAATACGCGCCTTCGGCGGAGAACGTGCCGCCCGAGATCGTAAAGGAAGCGGGGGCGCCGCCCGTCATAGAGAAGATGCCGTCGGCATAAGTCACTGCGCCTTCCACTTTGGTGCCGGCGTTTTCACTTCTGAAAGTACCGCCCGAAATGTCGATGTTACAGCCTCCCACGGTGATGCAGATCGTCGCGCTGGATTCGGCGTAAAGGGTAGGCGTGCCGGAGATTGTGAGATCCGCCGCGGTGCTTTGAATGAGAACGGCAAGCTGGTTGATGGCGTTGATCTCCGCGTCGCCCGAAATGGTGATCGAGGATCCGACGGAAGTGCCGATGCCGCGGTTACCGGAAATCGTGCCGCCCGAAACCGAGATCGAGCCTGCGCCGTTGTTCGACCAAATGCCGAAAGCGCCGACGTCGATGGAGCCCGCCGTCATCGTGACGGTGCCCGCGGAGCCCATATTGACGCCGCGTGCGGCGGTCGCCGAGAGCGCCGCGCCCGCGAGATTGATGACGGGGTGTTTGGCAGTGCCGCCCGTTGTGTAAACGCAGGCATAATCGCTGTCGTCGGTGATCGTTTCAATCGTGCCGCCGCTCAGGTTCAGCGTGGACGAGGAGGAAACTTCGATCACGTTGTGCGCGCCGGTGACGGCGGCATTGTCCGAGATCGTAACGGTCACGTCCGCGTTCAGCGTCAAGGCGTTGGCGTTCGCGGAAGTCACCGACGCGTTGCCTTCAATGATCAGCGAGCCTGTGCCCGACCAGTAAATGGCGTCTTTGCTGCCGGTTTGCGAGAGCGTTGCGTTGCCGCTGATCGTCACGTCGGAAGCGCCGGACTGCGTGTAAATGACGGGGTTCGACGTGCCGGTGGAAGTGAGCGACGCGTCGTCTTCGATCGTGACGGTGGTCGCGTGACGCAGATTAAGAATATAATCGGAAGAAGTAAGAGTCGCCGAATCGGAGATCGTCAGCGTGGAGCCGGCGCCTTCCATATAGACCGCCGCGCCGGTACCCGCGGAAATTGCCGAGGTGCCGGAAATTTCAATCTCGGTTCCGCCTTTCGTGACGTAGATCACGTTGCTGGCGGAATCGGTGGAAAGCGAGGCGTTATAAATGGTGACGGGCGTGGCGGGAGCGACGCCCTCGATAAAGAGCGAGTTGGCGGAGGAAACGATGGTGCAGTTGCTAAGCGAAATCGCCGCGCCTTTGGAAGAACCGACCGCACGGTTGGAGTTTTCAATGCGGCCGCCCGAAATGGTGATGGTCGCGCGGACGGTTTCATTGTCGGTGTCGTTGTTGACGTTGTTCCAAATGCCGAAACCGCCCACCGAAATGGTGCCCGCCGTCATCGTCAGCGTGCCGGCGGAGGACATCGTAACGCCGCGTCCGTTTGTCGAGGAGAGCGTAACGCCGCCGAGATTGATGGTGGAAGCGCCCTGATCGTAAATGCAGGAGGCGGAAGCGGAGTTCGAAATGGTGCCGCCATTGAGGTTAAACGTACAAGCCGCGCCGGTGCAGATGGTTTGATCCGCGCCCGTCATCGTGCCTGCCGTCATCGTCAGCGTGCCGGCGTGCGAGAAGTTGAAAACGCGCCAAGCGGAGGTAAAAGCGGGAGCGGGGGTTTCCGCATCGCCGTCGTCTTCGATGACAAAGTCAACGCCCGCAACGGAGCTCTGATACACGGCGGCGTATGCACCGGTAGAGGTGAACGTGCCGCCCGTGATGGAAAGGGAAGCGGGAACGGCGGCAAAATCGAAAACTGCGCTGACGTATGCTTTGCTGGTGCCCGCGCGTGCGCCGGAGAGCGTGCCGCCGGTGATGGACAAGTTTGCGGAGGTGGCGGCGCTCAACACAGCGACGACGGAGCCGCCGTTGGCTTGGAGCGTGCCGCCCGAAATGGTCACGTTACCGGTCGCGTTGGCATTGTAATATTTCAGCGCGTTGCCGGTGGTGGCGGTGTAAGAACCGGATTTGATGTTCAGCGTGCCGCTGGTTCTGTACATAAACACGCCCGCGGCGCCCGTAACCGTGATATTTTCAAAGTTGGCGGTATAGGTTTTGTTCGCGCCGGAAAGGTCGAAAACGCCGTATGCGCCCGTGGCGACGTTGTGGTATTCGCCGCCCGTGACGTTGAGGTTTGCGCCCTCGGAGAAGATGAGGCGGGAATATTTGCTGCGGAAAACGCCGCCCTGGATGTTGACGGTGCCATAGGAACCGCCCACAAGACAGCTGCTGTTGGCAACGTCGTCAGAGCCGAACGTGCCGCCCGTGATGGTGATCACGGGTGCGCCGCCGTTCTGCCAGATCATATTCTCGTTGGCACTGGTGACGAAATCACCGCCCGAGATGTTGATCGTGGTGTTTTTGTTTATACTGAATATACGATACGCGGTGCGGAAGACGGGGGGATTTTCGGGATCAGCCGCGCTGACGTCGAGCGTAACGCCCGCCACGTCGGAAAAATAAGTGGCGGCAAAAGCGCCGGTCGACGTAAACGAACCGCCGCTGACGGTAAAGGAGGTGGGAACTTTGGTAAAGCAGAAAATCGCGGAAGCGGGAGCGGAGGAGGTGCCCGGTTTGGCGCTCTCCATAGTACCGCCCGAAACGTTAAGGGTAACGCCCGCCACGGTAACGTAGAAAACGTCGCCCGCGCCGGAGCAAGTGATCGTGCCGCCCGAAACCGTAATCGTGCCGGCAGTGCCTTCCATCATAATGCCGTGCGCGCCGGAGGAAGGCGTAATGGTGCCGCCCGAAACCTCGATGGAAGAGCCGACGGAAGTACCGACGGCGCGGTTGCCTGCGCGGGAAATGGAGCCGCCTTGTATCTTAATGCTGCCCGCGCCGTTGTTGGACCAGATGCCGAAAGAGCCGACGCTGATATCGCCGTCCGTCATCGTGATGGTGCCCGCGGAGCTCATGGTGATGCCGCGCGCGTTGGTGGCGGAAAGCGTGGCACCCGCAATATTGATGGCGGGCGTTTGAGCGGCGGCGCCCGACGTGGAAATGCAGGAATAGGAAGAAGAGCCGGTCGTGGTGATCGTGCCGCCGTTCAGATTGAGCGTGGGCGAGGCAGAGGTCGTGATCGCGTGCGCGTTGGCGCTTGCGGTCAGCGTGCCGCCCGAGATCGTGATGGTCTGGTTGGCGGTGATATCCATCACCTGCGCGCCGGAGGAGGTAAAGGTGCCGCCCGAAATGTTGAGGGCACCGCCCTCTTTGCGGCAGTTAAAGAGGAATTTGGGCGAGGTGTATGTGCCGCCCGCAATATTCAGCGTGCCCGCTGTGTTGAAATCGAAAAGCGCGGCAGCGCTTGAACCGGTACGCGTAAAGGAGACGGATGCATCGTTCTCGTTGATGGAAACCGTTCCCGAGGTTGCGTTGTCAAACCAAATGCCGTTTTGCTTGCTGATATTAAACGTGCCGCCCGAAATTTCACATGTACCGGTGAAAGCGCCGGGCACACGGATGATTGCGCGGCTGTTGGCGGCATCGTAGAAAGTACCGCCTTTGATGTACAGTTTACCCGTTCCTTGCACGTCAAACATCAGGTTGTTCACACCGGAAGGACCGAGAACGGCATGATATTCGCCGCCGTCGATCGTCACGGTGCTTTTGCTGATCATAAATGTCTGCGTGAAAGAGCCTGTGGTATAGGTTTCCGCATCGGTCAGGTTGCAATCTTTCAGCGTCAGATTACCGGTTGCGGTGCCGCAATAGAAAGCGTATCTGATGTTGCCCGCAACGAGATCGACCCCTTCGATCCAAACGGTCTCTTTTGGGTTGATGCAGTTGTTCAGTGTCAGTGTAACACCGTCTTCCGCCAAGATCTTGACGGGCTTGGAGATCACCAACTCGGAACTGATCGTCTCATTTTCCGTGATGGTGATGGTGTTGGTGTCACCGAATTCGCTGGTGCCGCTCGATGCCGCAATGGCGTCGGCAAGCGTGGGGTAGGAGTTGCCGTTCAGAGAGCAGGTCGCAGAAGCCGCCAGTGCCGTCAGACACAAAAGGGCGGTCAGGAGTACTGCCAGGAACAGCAAGTGCTTAAAGCGTGTTTTCATCTTTTCCTCCTTGTGCTTTCGCAAAAAGTGTGAGACAATATCAAATGACGCATTCGGTATCACTCGGCGCACTGGCTTCGCCGTCCGAAGGACAGAGAATGTCCATTTAATAATAATCTATTCTCAATTCTATCACAATCACATTTGAAAAACAAGCGAAAAATGCAAAAATTTGCCTTATTGAAAAAAATCGGCGTTTTATCTAAATCAAGAGAAAAGTTTTTGTATGATTTTTTCATCACGCCCTGCGCCCGAAAAAGATGCCCCATATGTGCGGTTTTCCGCACATATGGGGCGTTTTTTCGATACTGTTTTGGGGGATAATTGCTTTTTGGACTTATCCGGCCGAGACCAGTTCGATCGAATAGAGATTGTTGTAACTGAATGGCGTATTGGCGCAGATATACATCTTGCCGGGTTCCAAATGCAAATTTTCGCCCTCGTATCCGGAGGCGTTCAGTTGATCCGGACCTTTGATGTATTCCACAAAGTTTCCGTCCCAGTCGTACACCATAATGCAGGAGCGGTTATGTTGCAGGAAATACACGTAGTTTGCGTCGGCATAAATGCCCTGCGTGGTGTATTGCGTCTGAATGGTACGCACGCTGTAAAGGTGGTTGAAGTTGGCGTCCATCACCGCCATATTCTCGCCGCCGCTGCGCGCCGCCACGTACTGGTTGCGCTCGGGGTTATAGTGCAGACCGTAAATGTTGAAACCGATGGTAAACGTGCGTTTATACGCCATCGTTTCCGCGTTAAACACCGAAATGAGAGCGGCGTTCGGCTGGTTGTGCACCACAAACAATTCCTTCGTATTGGGGTTGTAGGTAATGTCGTTTGCGTGGTCGAGGTCGCGCGGCGTGGAATAGCTGACGACCGTCTTGTTCACAACGTCGTATTTTAGGATGATGAAAGAATAATAGTCGGGATAGATGCTGGAAAGTCCGCCGTTGCTGAGCATCGCCAAATAATAGTATCGCGAGCCGTCAAAGCAGCCGCCCTGCACGCCCGTATATTTTGGGTCTTTGAGGGTGGTGGTATCGCCGGTGCCGATTTCGCCGGTTTCGGGATCATAGGTAACGGCGGTGACTTTGAAAGAGCCGGAAAGCGTTTTATAAGCAACGCTCTTCGTGGCGGTGATCTTTATCTTGCGAGAGGTATAAGGAGCGAAAATCGAGTTTTCTTCTTCCAGTCTGGCTTGCGCCAAGCGTGCCGAAGCTTGGGCACTGGTTTCGCCTTCCACCTCGGGATAACGGTCATAAACGGCGTTGATAGCGTTGCGCAGCGTATAGTTGGCAAGCGGGAAATAATAATCCGAAATGGTGGGGAAGAGATCCACGTCTACGACGATCGTGCAGAGTTTGGGGTTGTGGATCGCGCGCCCGCCCGCCGTTTCAAACACGGCGCCCTCGGCTGTCAACACAAGATAGGGACCGGTCGTGCGGATGTCGATGCAATACGCATTTGCGGAATATGCGTGAAATTCGCCGCTTTTCAGCGCGTAGGAAAGTCTGGTTTCAAGGGCAAGTCCGGCGGCGGAATCATAAGCGTTAAAGACGGGCGTCGTCATCGAGAAGTTTTGCGCCGCCGAGCCGAGCACCACGCCCGAAGCGGAATTGTACGCATTGAAAGTGCCGCCGTTCAGTGTAAGTGTGGAGTTGGAACCGGCTGTTCTTACGCCCGCGCCGGAATTATAAACGTTGAAAGTGCCGCCTTTCAGCGTTGCTTTCGCGTCGAGACCGGAAACCTCCACGCCCGCGCCGGAGTCGTGAGCGTTAAAGGTGCCGCTGTTTACCGTCAGAGTCGCGCCTTCGCCCGAAACGAGCACAGCCGCGCCGGAGCCTCTGCCTGTCAGCGTGCCGCCGTTTATATTCATCACGGCGCCGCTTCCGTCCAGCGCAAAAGCGCTTCCCGCCGCCTCGTACGTGCCGCTTGGCAGCGTCAGCGTGGCATTGGTATGGACCGAGATCAGCGCGGCGTTCTCGCTTGTCGAGGAGTTGGTAACGGCGACGTTGTTGAGCGTCAGCGTTGCGGCAATCACGCGCAGCGCCGGCCCGTCGTTGGCGGAGGTGATGACGTGATTGTTTCCGTTCAGCGTCACGGTGTAAGAGGTGGAGAGCGACGCGGAGCCGCTTGTCAGCGATACGTCGCCGAGCAAGATGGCGCTTCCCTTGGAGGGAATACTGTTGAGCGCGTACGTAAGGTGGCTGTACGTGCCTTGCAGTTTGTTGGAAGAGTTATACACGGCGATCAGCGGGTCACCCAGTGTTGCGGGATGTGCAAGACCGTAACCGTATTGGGCGTTCAGAATGGAAGTGACAGCCATTTGACCGATCAGCACCAAGTCTTCCGCGCCCCAAATGCCGCCGTTTTCCGATGCGTCGGGGGCAAGTTTTGCGGAATCCAATACAAACACGCTGCCCGCGCCTTGCTTGGGGAGTTTATCCTGCAAGGTAATAAATTTGCTGTTGGTAACGGCGTTCGTGCCGCCAAGCGCCGTGGGGATCTCCGCGGTGACGAAAGGAAGCGCCGAGAGATCGCCGCCGAAGATGCTTTCAAGATCGGCGCGCAGATCCTTGACAAGGGAGACGAACATATTGGAATACGAGTACGGATATGCGGCGGTCGTCATCAAAACGGGGTAGTTATATTTGCCGATGGTAGCGGAGAAATCCAACGTTTCGCCTTCGTACGTCAGTTCGGTCACGGTGGAATCCGCCGCGCCCTGCATAAAGACGATGCCCTTGATCGCGATGGATTCATAGCCGCCCGCGGCGAAGTTGTTATAGGAGGCAATGACGGATTGCACCAGTTTTTTGTAATAATATCCCGAAAGTTCTTCGCTGTTTGCACCGTGTGCGGCGAGGAACGAGGGAGGCGCAAAGTTGCCGAAAGTCGTCACGGTCTCGCCGTCGTCTTCAAGTTTTTGCACAATATCCAGCAGATGCGCGTCTTTCGCCGTCACTTTGATGATGCAGGCGACTTTGCCGGTCTCTTCGTTGTAATATTCCGAAAGCAGTTTCGCCATACCGAGTTCCACGCCCACTTTGTCGCCCGTGATTTTGGCAGGGACGGGGTTCAAATTGCCGTTGGAGGCGTCGATGACAAGCACGTTGGAATATCCTTTGGTAAACTCCTCGTCCAACGCGGCAAACGCGTCGTTTGAAGAGCTGTAACCCGTTTCTTCGCTGTCGCCCGCCAAAATATAGATGTCCATTTCCGCCAAGGCTTCGTCCGGATCGAAATACATAGCAAGCACTTCGCGCTGCGCGGAGGTGTAGGGGCTGAACGTGCCGTCTCCCGTCGCGTATTGATACACGGCGTCTTGTTTTACTTTCACGTCGCGGTAGGCAAGCCGTGCGACGCCGGCGATCGAACGGAAGGGCACGGTTGCGTCGGGAGCGGAATAATGCACGGTGGGCGCGCCGTCCCGCGCGGTGTATTTTGCGTAAACGATCGCGCAGAAAGCGCGTTTGTAGTTATATTCCCGCACGTTGATCATCGATGCGCAGATCGTAATCGAGCCGTCGTCGTTGACGGTCATACCTTCCACCGCGGGAATCTCCAAGATCGTTTTTCCCTCGCGCCGCAGAAGTTCCGGCGCAAAGGTCGTGCCGTCTTTGAGATAATCGGCGGGAAGAATGATGGTGCCGTATTCCACCGCGGTATCGGCCATTTTGGCGTTTTCCAACATCGAGCAGTAACCCGCCGAAATGGTGGAAACGAAGCGGATGCCCGAGGAATTTTTCACCGTGCGCACCGCCGCGCCGGACTCCACCGAAATGGAATTGTAGACATAGCGGTTAAAGAGCGGGGGATATTCGACGTTGTTTGCGGAAGAAGCGCCGCTGCCGCATTTGCGGATATATTTTCCGCCCTGTGCGTTATAGGCGTAAAGGATCGCGCGCGTGTTGTCGGAATCCTGCGCCGCTTGGAAAACGGCGGCGGAAGCGTTGGAGGCGATGTACGTGCCGCCGTAAATGTTGCCGAGGTCGGAGAAAGAAGAATCGGTGCCGATGCGCACAAGCGCGGTGGTTGCATTGCCTCCGACAAAAGTGCCGCCGTAAATGGAGAGCGTGCTGTTGGAAGTTTGCACGATCAGGCTTTCCGCGTTCGATTGGAAATAGCCGCCGTAGATCGAAAGCGCCGGCGCGTTTCCGTTGATGAAAGATCCGGGGCTGCCCGCGCCGATGAAAGTGCCGCCGGTGATCGTTCCCGTGCCGGAGATCGCGAACATTTGAGAAGCGGCCGCGTAGAAATCACCGCCGGAGATGATGAGCGTGGCGTTGGGACGAATATAGATCAGCGGATCGACGCCTTCCGCACCGTTGCGGATCGTGCCGCCCGAAACGGTGACGGTGGTATTGACGGATTCGGTAAAGATGGCGTAGCCTTTTTCCGTGTAGATCTCGCCGCCGCTTACTGTGATCGTGGAGCCGGAAGACGAGCCGATGCCGCGCGTTTTGGCCGAGATACTGCCGCCCTCGATCACAATGGAACCCTTGGCGGTGTTGGACCAAACGGCAAAGCCGGAATCCGACGTAACGGAACCGCTTTTTATGATCAGATCAGCGGAGGAAGACAGCAACAGAGCGCGATTGCCGGCCGAGGTGATCGCGGTGCCGTCTATCGTGATCGCGGGCGTTTGCGCCGCGCCGCCGTCGGGGAGTTTTGTATAAACGGCATATCCCTTTGCCGTGATGGAGCCGCCGTTCAGATTCAGAACGGGAGAGGCTGTGGTGGTGATCGCCGTATCGTTGACGGCGATGATTTTTGCGGAATCTTGCATCGTGAGCGTCGCGTTGGCGCTGATGCTGAAAACACTGCCCGACGTGGCGTTTGCCGTGATGCTTGCCGCGCCCGAGAGCGTGATGTTTGCCGCGGCGCTGACGGTCGAGGCGGGGGAAGAGGTCGCGGTGGCGGTGATCGCCGTATTGCCGGAGATCGAGACCGTGGCAGGGGCGGAGAGCGTAAACGCGATGGGCCCGGAGAACGTGCCGTCGGTTAAATTCAGGGTAAGACCGGCGTTGCGGCAGTTAAAGAGAAAAGAAACCGAGGTGTAGGTGCCGCCGTCGATGAGAACGGTGCCGGCCGTATTGCAGTCAAAGAGCGCGGAGGTGGTGTTCGATCCCGCTTTGGTAACGGTGTTGCCGCGCGAGGTGATCGAAGCGGCAGACTCCGCGAAAAAGGCGTTTTGAGCTTGGAGATCGCACGTGACGTTCTCAACGATGAGCGAAGCGGAAGAAGTGCCGCCCACAAGGCACCTGCCGGCACCGTTGCAGACGAGGGAGCCGCCGCTTACGTTCGCTTTCGAGTCGACACCGTTTGCCCATACAAGGCGCATATCGCTGCCGCCGGTCGCCGATATTTGACAGTCGTTCAGATTCAACGTGCCGGAGGAAACGATCAGTGCTCTGCCGCCGGAGCCGGTATACGTCGAGGTGATCGTCGTCTCGTTCAGCGTGACCGTGGGCGCGCCGCCGGAAGCGAGAATGATCTGCTTTGCGCCGCTGCCGGTGATATTGAAATTGTTGAACGTGACGTTGGCGTTGTCGGAAAAGGTGAGCGCATAACTGCCCAACGTCATTTTAGAGCCGTTTGTGGTTTCGATCGTCAGCGTTTTGGAGATGGTCAGATTGGCGGAAAGCGTTTCGTTTGCCGTCAGCGTGATGGTATCGCCGTCGCTTGCCGCTTCAACGGCCGCCGGAAGCTTATAGTTGCCGTTGCCGTTCACTTTACAGGTTGCGGAAGCCCCCAGGAGCGTGAGCCCCGCGAAGAGCAGGGCGAAAAGCAAAAACACAAATGACGCCCGCAGAATTTTTTTCATAAAAAACACCTCCGAAACAGATTGAAACCGCAGTTCGAAAAAAGCAAAAAAAACCTACAAACATTATACAGTAATTTGAATGAAAAGTCAATCGTTTTTTGAAAAAACAAGCGTGTTTTCGGGCAAAAAAGCACCGCGCAAGCAGTGCTTGCGCGGTGCGGGGGATCGCGCTCCCGTCAAGGAGCGCTTTTCGGTTTAATCTGCGTAGTAGAGCGTGCCGCCGTTGCAGGTCAGGTTGGCGGTATTGATGTTTTCGGTGACAGCGTACGTAGAGGAAGTAACGTGAATGCAGTTTGCGTCGTCTGCCGCCGTAAAGGTGCCGCCGGTGATCTTGATGACAGCGCCGTCGGTGTTGGGCTGGACACGGACACAGCAACCGAGTTCGTTGTTGTTTCCGGTCGCGTCGATCGTTGCGCTGCTGAAGGTACCGCCGGTGATTGTGACGGTGCTTGCGGTGTTCAGTTTGACGATCGCGTAGTTGGCGGATTCGGAATGGGTAACGGTGAAGGTGCCGCTCTTGATCGTCAGCGAGCAGTCGCTGTAACTGATGACGAAGCACCAGTAAGCCATATTCCAGGTGCCGCCGTCGACCGTGAGATTTGCTCCGTCATAGAAGTATGCGAAGTAGGTTTGACCGTATTCGCCGTTTTCATCGCTTCCTTGCACGACGTTCAGATTCTTGATCGTAAGGTTCGTGCCGTAAAGATCCAGCGCGTGCGGGCGGTTGCTGGCATTTCCGTTCATATTGATCGTAAAGGTCTTGCCGTTGCCGTCCACCGTCACGGCCTTATCGTTGTTCACGTAGAAGGAAGTGTCGGAGGAGAAGTCCTTGAGAACTTTCACGGTGCCGCCTGCGGGGCAGGAATTGATGGCGGAAGCAAAGTCGTCGTATTTGGCGAGCGAAGTGCCGCTCTTTGTAAAGACTTCAAAGGTGGAGAACTCTTGCGTAAAGATGGATGTGCCGGTCAGCGTGCAGGAGGATCTGTTCATCGAGATCGCCGAGCTCTTGGGGTTGTTGATGGCGCAGACGCCGGGTTGACCGACAAAGGTCGCGTAACTGATTCCGCCCTGCACGTAGGCATTGTCGATGACGATGCAGTAGCCGCCTTCTTCACCCTCAAACTGTGCGGAGTAGAAGGAGCCGCCCGTGATGTCGAGCGTGGCGTGATAAACGCCGCCCGGAAGCGTCACGTAGACGCACGAGCCGTTCTGCGCCGCGGTAAAGGTGCCGTCCTCAATGTTCACGGTGCAATCCGCGTTGCAGACGATCGGGGCATTGGTGATATCGGCGGCGAATCTGGTCTCAAACGCGCCGTAAAGCACGTTCAGCGTGCAACCCGCGGTGTCCAGATAGAAGCCGTATTGATAGGAGTTGAAGGAGGAGTCTCCGTCGATCGTGACGATGGCGTTGTCATAGAGGCAGGCGGCGTACGCGCCGGCAGATTCCGTATTGTGATACAGATTGAAGTCGATCAACGTGATGTCGGTGCCGATGAAGCGCAGGGCGTGATCGGGAGAGTTGGAATACAGCGTATAGCCGTTGCCGTTCAGCGTGATCGCGTTCTGGTTGGCGATATTGAGCGCCGCGGAGTCGATGATCACGTCGTCCTGCAATTCGATCGTCGCGCCCTCGGGTGCGATGCCGATGGCGTAAGCAAGGCTGTTGAAACAGCCGATCTCGTCGTCGTTTTCGTCATATACGATGGCGATGGGGGTATCTTCGTCAATAAAGGGTTCGGGGATATCCAGCGTGTCGTCGTAATGGAGCATAAAGGCTCTCGCGACCATCTTGCCGATTAGGGTGATGTCCTCCGCGGTCCAGTGCGCGTTGTCGCCGGAATAATAACCGGTAGCGAGAACCGAAGAATTGACGGTGTAAACGTTGTCGAATTCTTCCGCCATCGCGCGCTGCATTGCGATGAACTCCGCCTCGTAATCGTTGAAGTTTCTGCCGAAGGAAGCCGAGATCTCGCCGATCACGAAGGGCATTTCGGAGAGGTCTTCACCGGTCATTTCGCCGAAGTCGTTGCGCATATCTTCCATCAACATATTGAAGACGCTGGGATAAGAGAAGGGAAGATCAAAGGAGAGAAGTTCAAAGTCGGGCGTGCCGATGGTGTAGCTGACGCCATCCACGCGGCTTTCTTCCGGCGTGGTGGCGGAGCCGAATCTCAGCGTGTCGCCCTCGAAAACGAGCGAGGAGAGCGCGCGCTCGGCTTCACCCTGCATCCAGAAGACGCCCTTGACGCTGACGTCGTATCCTTCGGCTTCGAGATTATCGACGGCGTTTTGCATAATTTCCATCAAAGAGCGATATTGCTGACCGGAAAATTCGCCGTTCGCGCCGTATGCGTCGATAAAGGAAGGCGGCAACCAGTTGCCGTTGCGGGCGTTGGAACCGGTGAGGACGTCAAGCAGGTTCGTGCCGCCGTCAGACCATTTCACGATGCAGGCGGTGCGGTCGGAATCTTCATTATACATATACTGGTTGAAGTAGTCCGCCATACCGACTTCGGCGCCCAGATTCTTTGTACCGCCGCCAAGACCAAGTTTGGCGGTGCCGAGTTCCGTGATATCGGAATAGGTGATGTTGTAGCTACTGCCGTAGCCCGCCGCGCCGGAGTAGAGAACTCTCGAATAACCGTTCACATAGTCCGGGTTTGCCTCGGCAAAGGCGGTGTTGAAGGAACCGTAGCCGGAGGCGTTGGATTGACCTGCGATGACGTAAATGTCAACGGGTTTATCCGCGTCCGCCTCGGCGGCAAAGGTTTCGAGAATGGCAATTTGATCCGCGTTGTAGGCATAAGGATTTTTGAGTGCCTTTTTCGCCAGGTTGGCGGCGGAGCGGCTGTTGGCGGATTGACGGAAATCGGAATACACCACCGCGGTGGTATCGCTGCCTTTTTCCGTGTAGGTCGCCATCACGACGGCGGAGAATTTGCGCGCGATGTTCCAGGAGTTGAGCGGAGCGATCGTGGCGCAAATGGTCAGCGAACCGTCAAGATTCTCGGTGATACCCTCTTCGGCATCAATCACGAGATAGGATTTGCCCAGCGTGTCAAGCGTGTCGCAGGAGAAGCCGGCAAGCCCTTCGAGATAATCGGTGGGAACGATGATCGTGCTGTATGTCACCGCCCCGTCCTTTGCGGCACTTGTGAGACGCTCGACAAAGCCGCGCGACACGGTGGAGGTGAAGCGGATGCCCGCGCTGTTTTCCACAAGGCGGAGTTCGGCGGAGGGCTCCATATTGATCGAGTTATAGGTATAAGATTTGGAAACGGTGGGATATTTCACTTTCACGCCGGCGGTTTTCGTACCCTTCATATGGACGAGCAAGCCGCCGCGGCAGGAATACGATACGAGATTGGTGTTAAACGCGTCGGTATCGTCGGCATCCCAGAAAATTTTTGTGTCGCGGCTGTTGGCGACAAAGGTGCCGCCGTACACGTTGATGGTGTCGCTCGTATCTGCCGCAAGGCCGTTACGGATAACGGCGCCGTTGTTGTCGGAAACGAACGTACCACCGTAAATGTTAAGGGTTGCGGGCGCATCCGTGGTGCCGCCTTCAAGACGCACCATGTAGGCGCTGCCGCGCAGTCCGTCAAGGTAGAAATAACCGCCGTAAATGTTGACGGTGGAGTTTTTGACAAAACGGAGCACAAACTCGGCGTTCGATCCTGTGAAATAACCGCCCTTGATGGTGACGGTGGCGCCCGAACTATACAAAACGGCAGCGGCGGATGCGATCTTATAAGTACCGCCGTTGATAGTGACCGGAATGGCGCCGCTCACATAGAGGCAAGATTTGTTTTTCGTCTGTTCGACACTGACGTTGTCGCTGAAAGTCAGCGAGGAGTTGACAACTTCGGGTGCCACGTAAACGGCAGGGTCGTTGCCGGTGCCGATAACGGTCGCGTTGCCGTACACCGAAACGGGGGCGGTGGTGTTGGCGCCGTTGACGCGGATGACTTCATATCCGCCCTCTACGTAAGCGTTGTCGTAAATTTTGAGATACCCCGTGTTGTTTTGCACGTTGATGGTATAACGGTTGGCGGTGCTGCAGTTATAAATTTCGGCGTTGCCGAAAACTTCCAGCGAGGCGCTGCCTTCCAAAAACAGCGTACGGACACCCGCGCCTTTTACCACCGTGTCACCGGAGATCTTGATAACACCTTTCGACGCGCCGATCTGACAAGCTGCCGCGGAAGTCTCCGAGCCGAACGTGCCGCCTGTGATGTCGATGGTGGGCGAGCCGGAGTTTGCCCAAATGATACGTTCGTCCGCCAAATACGTGCCGCCGGCGATCTCAAGCGAAGGCGAGCCGGAGGAAGAAATATTGAACGTGCGCCACTGGGCGGTAAACTCACCGTCGGTAATCTTGATAACGGCATTGGGGTGAATGGAGCCGTTGTCTCTGACGTGTAAAAGCGGGACATAAGTTCCCGAGGAGAAGGAACCGCCGGTGATGGTCAGTTTGACGTGGTTACGCACGTCAAAGATCGCACCGATAAGAACTTTTTGCTGCGCACTCGGCGAATACGTGTTGACGAACGTGCCGGCGGAAATATTGACTTTACCGGAGGAGTTCAGGTCAAGCACAGCCGCGTTGGAGGAGGTGGTGTTCTTCGTGAAAGAAGGAGCCACGGCGCCGCCTTTGCTGATGTTGACCGTGCCGGAATGGCTGTCGCAGAACACAAAGCCGGAGCCTTCCGTGGTAAAGGTGCCGCCCAGAATGTTGAGCGTGCCGGTGTTGCCGAGACGGAAGAAGGCGCGAACGGTGTTGTCGCCGGTAAAGACGCCGTCTTCAACGTTGATGATGTAATTTTGGTAACCGCTGACGAAACGGGCGTCCGTTTTCGTATCGGAGGGGACGGTGTAGTTGCCGCCGCGGAAGACCACAACGGGGGTGGTGCCGCTGCCCGTGATCGTGATGGTTCTCGGAGCGCCGACAGCCGTGTGGCTTTCAAACACGCAGTTTTCAAACATGGTCGTCCCGTTTGTGATGGCAATGATCGTGGATTTGCCTTTTTGAGAAATGTGCACTCCCTTAAAGGTCACGTTGCCGGTGATCGCTACCGTGTTGGAAAAAGTTGTGGTAAACGATGCGTCGGTTTGTTGAATCTTGAGGTTTTTGCTGATCGTTACCGCGTCGGAAATCGTGCTTGCGGACGTCAGCGTGATGGTGTCGTCGGCAGGTGCCGCGGCAACCGCTTCCGCCAGCGTGTCATATTCCTCGCCCGTGCCCTCGACTCTGTACGCCGCCGAGGCCGCAAGCGCGGTCAGGCAGACGAGCGTCAGCAAGAACAGGGAGAAGAAAAGAACGCGTGTGAGTTTGTGCTTCATAATTCTTGTTCCTCCTTTTGGTTTCCGCCGGAAACCCATAAAAAATTTTTCGTTTTCAGCCCCCGCCACCCGGCGGAGAAGATAAAAAAGAATGGCGCGAGCCTCGACAGGGCATACTTTGCCCACGTCGAAAATTCACACCATTATTTTATTATAAAGTGCCCCAAATGTCAACTGATTTTTTGTATGGCAAAGGAATTTTGTAAATTCTTACAAAAATGCTGTTTCGCTTTTGGTGGATATTCCGTTTTGAAAGCGACAGGGCGCCGGAAACGCCGTTTATCGGGCTTCTTTCTTTTCGGCGCGTTGCAGTTGACTGTTGTATAGTTCCGCGTAAAATCCTTTGCGCGCAAGCAATTCTTCGTGTTTGCCCTGTTCGACCAGTTTCCCGTCCCGCATCACCAAAATAAGGTCGGATTCCCGCACGGTGGAAAGACGGTGCGCCACCACAAACGAGGTGCGTCCCGCCATCAGCGCGGAAAACGCTTTTTGTATCTGCATTTCGGTGCGCGTGTCGATGGAGGAGGTCGCCTCGTCCAAAATGAGGACGGGTGGGAGTTCGAGAAAGAGGCGCGCGATGCAAAGCAGTTGCTTTTCTCCGCGTGAAAGCGCGTCGCCCTCGCCAAGCGGGGTATCGTATCCTTTCGGCAAACGCAGGATAAAGGCGTGCGCGTGCGCCGCCGTGGCGGCGGCAACGATCTCCTCACGCGTGGCGTCGGGCTTGCCGAAAGCGATGTTTTCCGCCACCGTGCCGGAGGTCAGCCAGGTGTCCTGCAACACCATACCGATCGTGTGCCGCAAACTCTCTCTCGTGACGGAACGCAGGTCTTTCCCGTCAATAAGGATCCTGCCGCCGGTGGGATCGTAAAACCGCATCAACAAATTGATCAGCGTGGTTTTCCCGCATCCCGTGGGGCCCACGATGGCGATATGTTCACCGGCGCGAACGCGGATATTCATATTGTCAATCAGCGGGCGTTCAGGTGTATAGGAAAACGAAAGATTTTCAAAAACCACCTCGCCGCGCGGCGCTCGGAGCACGGCGGCGTCTTGGGCGTCGGGCGTTTCGGCGGGGGAGTCGATCACCTCGAAGATGCGTGCCGCGCCCGCCAGAGCGCCTTGCAGTTCGGCAATGACGCCGGAGATCTCGTTAAAGGGTTTCGTATATTGCGTGGCGTAAGCAAGGAAACAGGAAAGTTCACCGACCGAAAGCGCGCCGCTTCCCCCCGCGATGACCGAGAGCGCGCCGAAAAAGGCAACGCCGGCATACACAAGCCCGTTGACGAAGCGCGTGGAAGGATTGACGGTGGAAGAGAAGAAGATGGCGCGTTGAGAAGCCTTTGTCAGTTGGTCGTTGACGTCGTCAAACCGCGCGAGCAAAGCGTCTTCCTCCGAGAAAGCCACCACCGTTTTGTGCTGTGTGATCGCTTCTTCCATCAGTGCGGTCTCTTTGCCACGGATCTCGCTTTGCAGTCGAAACATTTTATAGGTGCGCCGCGCGATAAAAGACGCCACCACAAGCGAGAGCGGCGTGACGAGCACCACCACAAGCGTGATGGCGGGGTGCAGAGTCAGCATAAAGATCAGCGTTCCGAGAATGGTAAGGATGCCGGTGAAAAACTGCGTAAAACCAAGTAAAAGTCCGTCGGAAAGCTGGTCGGCGTCGGCAATCACACGGCTCACGACGTCGCCGATCTTGCGGGAATCCAAATAGGAAAGCGGCACCTTTTGCAAATGCCGGAAAGCGTCGTTGCGCAAATTGCGCAGCACGCCGAAAGACATTCTGTTGTTGGCGATGTTCATCAGCCACTGTGAGAGCGCCGCCGTGCCGATGCAGGCGACACACATTTCAAACAAGCGGAAAATGCGCGGAAAATCGACATTTCCTTTGCCGACGATGCAGTCGATCACCCGACCGATCAACACCGGGATCGCCAACGTGCAAAGAACTGTGACAAGCGCCAAAAACAGAGAAGCGAAGAGATAAAAACGATAGCCGCGCAGATAAGAGAGCACGCGGCGACCGGTGCCGCGCGGCGCTTTCTGCGATTGCCGTGTTTTCATACGCCCACCTCCTCGCCGTTGCCGAATTGCGCGGTATGGATCTCCCGGTAAACGGGGCAGGTTTCAAGCAGTTCTTCGTGCGTTCCCTTGCCGATGATCTCGCCGTTTTCGAGGACGAGGATCAGATCGGCGTCGCGGATCGAGGCGGTGCGCTGCGACACGATGAAGAGCGTGGGCGCAAAGGGCAGGGTAGCGATCCGACGCCGCAGAGCGGCGTCGGTCGCGTAATCGAGCGCGGAGGCGCTGTCGTCCAAAATCAGGATCTCGGGGCGGCGCACCAGCGCGCGGGCAATGGTCAGGCGCTGTTTTTGTCCGCCGGAGAGGTTGCGCCCGCCTTGTTCTATCCTATAATCAAGCCCGCCGGGCAGTGCCCGCACAAAATCGCCGGCGACCGCCGCGTCCAGTGCCGCAAAGAGCGCATCGTCATCCGCCGCGGCGTCTCCCCAAAGCAGATTTTCGCGTATCGTGCCCGAAAAAAGCGCGGCTTTTTGCGGCACCACGCCGATGCGAGAACGCAAAGCGCGCTCGTCAAGCGTCCGCACGTCTTTTCCGTCGATCTTCACCGCGCCCGCGCTGACGTCGTAAAAGCGCGGGATCAGATGGACAAGGGAAGATTTGCCCGATCCCGTGCCGCCGATGATGCCCACGGTCTTGCCGGACGGTATCGAAAAATCAATGTGGGAAAGCGCCTCTTTCGCTCCTTTGCTGTATGCGAGCGAAACGTCGCAAAATTCAACTTTTTGCGATACGTGTTGGGGGGTATCGCCGTTTTCCGGCGGATAAACCTTCATTCCTTCCGGTGCTTCCAGCACTTCGTTTATCCGCCCCGCGCAAGCGCAGGCTTTTGTGATGATGATAATGAAATTTGCCAGTTTGACAAGTTCCACAAGAATCTGCGACATATAGTTGTAAAGAGCAATAACGTCGCCCGTGCGCAAATTCCCCGTATTGACTTCTTTGCCGCCGAGATAAATGATCGCTAAAATCGAAAGATTGAGAATGGCATAGGTAAGCGGGTTGAGCAACGCCGAAAACCGACCGCTGAAGCGTTGCAGGTGCGTCAGTTCGCGGTTTTCGTCGACAAATTCGCGCACCGAGGCGTCTTCTCGCACAAAAGCACGCACCACGCGCGCGCCTTCGAGATTTTCGCGCGTGCGAAGCACCACGCGGTCAAGCGCGCCTTGGACTTTGCGCGAGAGCGGTATGCCGACAAGCATAATGCCGAATATCACGACGGAAAGCGCGGGAATGGTGACGAGAAAGACGAGCGCGGCGCGCGGCGAAACGATAAAGGACATCACCATCGCGCCGAAAACGATGAAAGGAGAGCGCAAAAACAGGCGAAGAACAAGATTGACCGCCGTTTGCACCTGTCCCACGTCGGCGGTGGCGCGGGAAAGAAGCGTTGAAGCGCCGAAACGGTCGGTTTCGGCAAAGGAGAGTTTTCCCACGCGCGCAAACAGGTCGTGCCGAATGCCGCGCGACATTCCGACAGCGGCTTTTGCGGAGAAAAACTGCGCGGAAAGCGAGCAGACAAGCCCCACCACACCGAAAATCAGCATAACGGCGCATCGTTGCAAAATATACGTGCGGTCGCCGTTTGCGATGCCCTCGTTCACGATATTTGCGACAAGGAGCGGGATCAGCAACTCAAAAAAAGCCTCCAACATTTTGAAAAGAGGCCCGAGGATCGCTTCTTTTTTGTAAGGAGAGAGGTAACGGATCAGTTTTCGCATCGTATCGCTCCTTTTCTTTATCTTTCACATTGTAGCACATTTGCGATGAAAAAACAAGAGCGCGGAAGGTTTTTGCATGGCTTTTTCGCTTCCCCTTGCAATTTAGCGAAAATAGTGTATAATATATGTATCAATCTTTCAGCGAGGTCAAAAATGGCGGAAGAAACTTGTACGCACGACTGTGCATCCTGCTCGGCAAATTGCGGATCCCGCACCGAGCCGCAAAAGGAAACCCTAAACAAACAAAGCAACGTTCGGCACACCGTTGCCGTTGTCAGCGGCAAAGGGGGCGTGGGAAAATCCTTCGTCACCTCTCTTTTTGCCGTCGCGCTTGCCGCGCGCGGCTATCGCGTCGGCATACTGGACGCCGATATCACCGGCCCTTCGATCCCCAAAGCCTTCGGCGTGACCGACGAGATCTTTGGCAACGAGGACGGAATGTTTCCGGCAAAAAGCAAAAAAGGCATTTTCGTAATGTCGCTCAACCTGCTTCTCCCCGACACGGCTTCGCCCGCCATCTGGCGCGGTCCCGTGATCGCGGGGACCGTCAAGCAATTCTATACCGACGTGATCTGGGGCGACCTTGATTTTCTCCTCATCGATTGCCCTCCCGGCACCGGCGACGTGCCGCTCACCATCTTTCAGTCGATCCCGCTGGACGGCGTGGTGATCGTCAGCAGTCCGCAGGAACTTGTCTCGATGATCGTTTCCAAAGCCGCCAATATGGCGGATATGATGGGAGTGCCGGTCCTTGGGCTTGTAGAGAATATGAGCTTCGTCAAATGCCCGGATTGCGGAGCGGAGATCCGCGTTTTCGGGGAGAGTCATATCGAAACGGTGGCGGAAAAATTCGGTTATCCCGTGCTTGCCCGCATTCCGATCGACCCCGCGCTTTCCGCGCTGGTGGACAAAGGCGAGATCGAGAATATAGCGGAGAATCCGCTGGACGGCGCCGTTTCCGAAATTGAAAAAAAGATCGGTTGATATGAGATCCGACGACACGATGCGGGGGCGGCTTTTCTCGCTTCCCGGCGGCGCGAAATTTTTCGCCGTTCCCACAGACCGATTTAAGTGCGAATACTTCTCCTGTCGCTTTCAAACACCGATAAGACCGGAAACTGTGCAGAAAAACACCTTGCTTCTCTCGGTGCTTCGCCGCGGAACGGCGAAGTTTCCGGATCAGACGGCGTTAAGCAGACATTTGGATTTTCTGTATTCTTCCGCGGTGCGCAGTGTGTTAAGCACCCGCGGCGATATGCAGACGCTCGGCTTTTCCGCCGATTTTCTCGGCGAAGATTACGTGGAGGGCAAGGGGCTTTACGCCGCAATCACCGCTCTTTGCGCCTCCTTTTTCACCGATCCCGCTATGGAAAACGGGCACTTGCGCGCCGACCATACCGAAACGGAAAAACGCAATATGATCGACGCCATTCGCGCAAAGATCAACAATCCGCGCGCGCTGTGCGCCGCAAAATGCAGAGAGATCTTATACAGCGGCGAGCCCGCCGCGCTGGATCTTCTCGGTGAAGAAGAAACGGTTTCGTCGATCGACGCCGAAAGTCTTACGGCGCGTCTTCGCGCTCTTCGCACCGAGAATATGCCGGACTTTTTTTACGTGGGAAACTCCGATCCTCAAAGGATCGCGGCGGTCTTGGAAGAGACGTTCCTTACCGCAAACGGTTTTTCGGGGCAGAGAAATCCTATGCGCGCGGTGACCGAAAACGCCCCGCAAAAAGCGGTTTACGCTACCGAAAAAACGTCGCTCTCGCAAGGAAAACTGACGCTGGGTTTTCGCGCCGACATCGGCGATCGCCACCCGCTTTCACCCGCGATTGTCGTCCTCAATGAATTATACGGGGGATCGCCCGCGTCCAAACTGTTTTTGCACGTGCGCGAGGACAAAGGGCTTTGCTATCAATGTTCCTCCGGCGCCGACCGCACGAAAGGCGCGATCTTGGCGGCGGCGGGTATGAAACCGGAAAACAGGCAAGTGACCGAGGACGCGATGCTTGCCGAATTTGCCGCGCTTGCGCGCGGCGAGATTGGTGACACCGAGTGGGAAGCCGCGCGATTGTCGCTTGCGAACGCGTTTTTACAATATGAAGACAATCCCGCCGCGCTTTGCGCGTTTTACGCGGGGCGGATCGCGAGCGATGATGACGAGACCATTGAAGAGTGGCGGGAGAGAGTGATGCGCGTCACGCGGGAAGAGGTTGTGGAAGCGGCGCGGGCGATGCGTCTCGGTGCGGTTTATTATCTTGACGGCTGTGGGAGCGAAGAGGCAACGGAATGAGCAAAATACAAACACTGCACAGCGATCTTTTGCACGAAACATATTACAAGATCTCGCACGATTCGGGTTTGCCGATCTATGTTTTTCCCAAGAAACTCACCTCTGCTTACGCTTTATTCGGCGTGGATTTCGGCAGTGTCGACGCCTTTTTCGACGGCGAAGGCAAAGAAAAAATGCCGGACGGCGTAGCGCATTTTTTGGAGCACAAACTCTTTTCCAACGAGGACGGCAGCGATTCCTTCGAGCATTTTTCCGCATACGGCGCCGACGCGAACGCCTTTACCTCACATACGCGCACGGTATATCTTTTCTCCGCGACGGATCGCTTTTCAAAATCCTTGTCGGAACTTTTGACTTTCGTCACGCATCCGTATTTTGAAAAAAACAGCGTCGAGCGCGAAAAAGAGATCATCGGGGAAGAAATTCGTATGTGTCGGGACAACCCCTATGATCGTTGTTATTACAATATGTTGGCTGGGCTTTACAGCGCGCACCCCGTAAAAAACGACATTTGCGGCTCTCTCTCCTCCATCGCAAAAATCACACCGGAGCTTCTCTATCAAACCTACGAGCACTTTTACCGCCTTTCCAATATGGCGCTTGTGGTTTGCGGAGACACCACACCGGAAGAGATTTTGAAGATCGCCGACGAAAATTTACCACCGAAATGTAATTACCCCCGAAACATATCGCGTTTTTGCCCAAAAGAGCCGCCCCACGCGGTGAAAGAATCCGTGCGGGAAGCGGGACAGGTAGCCAAGCCCGTCTTTTCGATCGGGTTTAAGATCGACCGTTTGCCGAAGGATTCCTTCGCGCGCAGTCGTATGGACGCCGCGCTTGCGCTCCTTTCCGAGACGCTCTTTTCGGAATCGGGTGAACTCTATCGGCGTCTGATCGCCAAAAAACTGATCTCCCCCGAGTTTTCCTCGGATCTGGCTTTGACAGCCACGTTCGGTTTTGTACAGCTTGCGGGAGAAGCGGAAGATCCCGACGCCGTGTGGCGCGAGGTCTTCGCGTATTTGGAAGAACAACAAAAGCAGGGGATCGACGGCGCGGAATTTGAACGCGCGCGGCGCGTGGAATTTGCCGAGTATATCAAAGGTTTCGATTCTACGGAAGAGATTGCCAACAATCTGCTTGCTTTTGTCTTCGACGGCGCCGAGATCTTTCAATACGGCGATCTTTTGCGCGGTGTGCGCAAAGACGAGATCGAAGAATTGCTTGCGGAAATATTCCGGAAAGAAAACGCAACGCTTTCCGTAGTCTTTCCGAAAAAATGAAAGGAGAACGCAATGGATCGCTTTACCGTATCGTTTCCCGGCATCGGCATTGCCCCGTTTGAGATCAATAAGATCGCGTTCACACTGCCGATCTTCGGCGGACTTGAAGTGCGTTGGTACGGTCTTATCCTGACGTTCGGCATCGTGGCGGGTCTGCTGTATACGCTTTATCACGCCAAATTTGAAGGCATTTCGACCGACGACGTGCTGGATTTCGCCATCTATACCGTGCTTTCCGCCATCGTCGGCGCGCGCACGTATTATGTGTTGACCACGCTCAAAGACCCCGCGACGGGCGCGTGGAATTATCACGGGTTTATTGACGTCATCGCCATCTGGAACGGCGGGATCGCCATGTACGGCTCGATCATCGGCGGCGCGCTCGCGCTTTTCCTTGTCAGCAAAGTCAAAAAATTTGATCGAACGAAAATGATCAAGATCTTCGATATGGTCGCGCCGAGCGTGATGCTGGGGCAGATCATCGGCAGATGGGGCAATTTTTGCAACGGAGAGGCGCACGGCATTGAAACTTCCGCCAACTTTTTCCTGCGTATGGGACTGATGGGCGACGCCGACGGCGCGTCGTTCAAATATATGACCTATTTTCACCCCACTTTTCTCTATGAATCGCTTTGGAATCTCGCTGGTTTTCTCATCATTCATTTCCTCTATAAGAAAAAGAAGTTTGACGGTCAGGTAGCGCTGATGTACCTTGCTTGGTACGGATTCGGCAGAATGTTCATCGAGGGATTGCGCACCGACAGCCTCTATATCGGCGTTTTTCGCATTTCGCAGGTCGTGGGCTTTCTCTGTTTCCTGATCTGCACCACGCTCCTCGTTTTGCGCCTTGTGCGCGTGCGTCGGGCAGCGCTTGACGGCGAGGAATACGTGCCGCTTTACGAGAAACTGCGCGGGATCGGCAAACTGCGCTCCGCAAAGAGCGATGAAACGACCGAAGCGGAGAAAAAAGACGAGAAGAGCGCATCGGGAGAGGAAAAGGAGACAGACGATGGCAACGATCATTGACGGAAAGGCGATCGCCGCCGAGATACGGCGTGAGATCGCGGAAAAAACCAAAGAATTGGCGGAGAAAAACGGTTTTGTACCGGGTCTTGCCGTGGTAATGGTGGGAGATGATCCCGCCTCCGCCGTATACGTGCGCAACAAGCATCGCGCGTGCGCGGAAGTCGGCTTTTTGTCCAAAGGATTTGAACTGCCCGCGGAAACGAGCGAGGAAGAATTGCTCTCTCTCATCAAGACGCTCAACGAAGATTCCGCAATACACGGAATACTGGTGCAGTTGCCCTTGCCGCGTCATATTGACGAAAAGAAAATTTTGCTTGCCATAGATCCGAAAAAAGACGTTGACGCTTTTCACCCATTTAACGTCGGCAGGGTGTTGACGGGCGATTATGATTTCGTGCCTTGCACGCCCGCCGGCGTGATGGAACTTCTGCGACGCAGTCACATAGACGTCGACGGCAAAAACTGCGTTGTGGTGGGACGCTCCAACATCGTGGGTAAACCGCAGGCGCTTTTGCTGCTTGAAGCTAACGGAACGGTGACGGTCTGCCATAGCCACACGAGGGATCTCGCCCGCGTTTGCCGCCGTGCCGATATTTTGGTGGCAAGTATCGGAAAACCCGAATTTTTCGACGAGACTTACATCAAAAAAGGCGCGGTCGTCATCGACGTCGGCATCAACCGACGCGCGGACGGAAAACTCTGCGGCGACGTTGCGTTTGACCGCGTTTTCCCGAAAGTTTCCGCCATCACGCCGGTGCCCGGAGGCGTCGGACCGATGACGATCGCCATGCTGTTGAAAAACACGTTTACCGCCGCGGAGCGGAGTCTTCAATAATCGAAAACGGACGCATACATGCGTCCGTTTTCGCGTTTTAGCACTTTTTTCCGCCTGTTCCTTTTGAATAAGCGCCGCCTTCTCTCGACAATACTGTTTTTGAGAAAAAACAGGGGGCGGCAATGTACAATAAAGTTGAGATCTGCGGCGTTGACACTTCCAAACTGACGGTGCTTGACGACGCGGAGAAGAAAGAACTTTTACTGCGTGTCAAGGCGGGAGACAGCGCGGCGCGCGAAAAACTGATCTGCGGCAATTTGCGACTGGTTTTGAGCATTATTCAACGCTTTTCGGGACGCAAAGAAAACGTGGACGATCTTTTTCAGGTCGGCTGTATCGGGCTCATCAAAGCGGTGGATCATTTCAACGTCGATCTTGACGTAAAATTTTCCACCTATGCCGTGCCGATGATCGTGGGCGAGATCCGACGTTATCTGCGGGACAACAATTCCATCAGGATCAGCCGTTCCACGCGGGACCTCGCCTATCGCGCCTTGCAGGCGCGCGAGGAACTCTGCCGCGAAAAAGAGCGCGAACCGAATGCCGACGAGATCGCGGGCAAACTCGGAGAGGACCGCGAGAGCGTGGTGCGCGCGATGGAAGCGATTGTCGAGCCGATCTCGCTTTACGAGCCGGTTTACAGCGAAAACGGGGACTCCATTTATGTGATGGATCAGTTGAGCGACACCTCGTCGGGGGACGAGCATTGGCTGGAAAACATCGCGCTTGCCGACGCGATGAAAAAACTCGGAGAGCGCGAGCGTATGATCATCGAAATGCGCTTTTATCGAAACAAAACGCAAATGGAGATCGCGGAGAGCATCGGCATTTCGCAGGCACAGGTGTCACGCCTTGAAAAAGGCGCGCTGAAACGAATGCGCGGTCAGATATAAAAACGCGCAGAGGTTTTCCTCTGCGCGTTTTTCACGCGTTTTCCGACAAATCAAAAACGGGAGATCCCGTGAGATACAAAACTTTTGCGCCAAGGCGCACGGCGTCCTCTTTGTCGTGCGTAACGAGCAAAACGAGGCGACCTTCCGCGAGCGCCTTGATTCTTGGAAAAAGCCGCGCTTTCAGTGCGTCGTCCAAGGCAGAGAAGGGTTCGTCAAGAAGAAAAAGGTCGCCGTCAAAGGCAAGTGCGCGCGCAAGCGCCGCGCGCTGTTTCATACCGCCCGAAAGTGCCCCCGGCAGGATATCCCGTGCGTCCGAGAGCTCGGCATCGGAAAGAGCCTTTAAGGTTTTTTCTTCCCGCGCGGGATCGTCTTTCAGCACCAGTTCCACGTTCTTTTCCACCGAAAAAAACGGGAGCAGGCGCGGTTCTTGAAAAACGACCGATATTTTTTCGGCGTCGGTGAGCACTTTTCCGCCGCTCGGCTTTTCAAGCCCCGCAATGAGGCGAAAAAGCGTCGTTTTCCCACACCCCGAAGGACCCGACAGCGCGACGATGCCTTTTTCGGGAAAGCGGAAAGAAAGATGCGAGACGACTTGCTTTTTGCCGTAAGAAAAGGAAAGATCGGAGAATTCAAGCATTGTTTTTCCTCCTTTTTTCCGTGGACAAAAGGCGCGTCGCGCCCCATTCGATCAGCACGCTGATAAGGATCACGGCAAGCGTCAGAGCGAAAAGACGATCGGTTTCAAGATAGAGATTGGCGTTAAAGATCTCCCGCCCGATCGAGCCCGTGGGCACGCAAAGCACTTCCGCCGCAATGCCGGCTTTCCAGGCAAGCGAGAGCGCCGAGCGCAGTGCGGCGAGAAAATAGGGGAGAAGCGCGTGCAAATAGATCGTTCGCACTTTGGTGAAAAACGAAAAATCGAAAACCCGCGCCATTTCAAGCAGTTGACGGTCCACGCCGGAGAGTCCCTCTTTTACGTTGGCAAACACGATGGGCGTCGCCATCATAAAGGCAATCACGGGCGGCACTTTGTCGCGCCCGAGATAGAGGAGCATCAAGAAAATGATCGAGGCGACGGGCGTCGCTTTCATCAACGCGAGAAGCGGCGAGAAAAGCGTGTCGACGACCGTGCTTTTGTAGGCGAGCACGGCAAGCAGCGTGCCGCAAAGAAGCGCCGCGAGGATCCCCAGCAAGATACGGAAGATCGAGCGAAAGACGACCTTCCAGAAAACGCCGGTCAGCGCCATTTCGCCGAGCGTGCGGCAGACGGCAAGCGGCGAGGGGAGAATGAGCGGCTTGCCGTAACGAAACGCCGCGAACGCCCATACCCCCACCCAAAAAGCAAGGGAGAGGAGCGCGAGCGCGGCGCGCGGAAGTCGCGCGGCGCGGTTCATTGTACCGTCACGCCGGCTTTTTTGAATAACGCCGACAAAATGAACGCAGGATTTTGCGCGGGGCAATAGAGCGTTTTGCCGTTAAGATCGGCTATTTTCAGATTTTCCGCGCCGTTGGTGGTCACAAGGTAGAGTACGCTACCCGTATTGACGGCAAGGACTTTTACGCCGCCGCTTGTTTTGTTATAGACGGTTGCCGCCGCGTTGGTGGGGAGCGCACCGATGTCGATACTGCCGTTGATCAGCCCTTTGACAATATTGGTGGCCTCGGTCTCCACCGTAAAATCGTAATTCAGCGTCGCCGTGCCGGCGCTTTTGTCGTTCATTAGTTTCGCCATGCCGAAACCGGTCGTTCCGTTGAGCGTGGCAACGCGCACCGCCGGGGCGCCGTCGGGCGTCCCGCCGTTATTGCCGAGAAAATAAAAGTCGTCGCCGGGCAAACTTCCGCCGAGCGAATCCAAGGGCATTTCGGCAAAGAATTCAGCAAGCCCCGTTTTCATTTCCGCGCCGGATAGGAAAAGCAGATTGCATTTCGGGATCGCTTTTTCCGCGACGGCCGCTTTTTCAAAAATACCGTTTTCGGCGATCATCTGCGCGGCCTCATGCGGATTTTCCTTGACGAAATTCACCGATGCGGCGTACTCCTGCATAAAAGCGGCGACTTCGGCGGGGTGCTCTTCGAGAAACGCGGTGCGCACGACCACGCAGCCCTGCAAAAGAGAGTTTTTGCCGAAATATTCCTGCCAAACGGCGCCGATATCCATTGCCACCTTGACGTTGCCGTTTTGCGAAGCGGCGATGGTGACCATCGGCTCCGGAAGAACGGCGTATTCCACCAAATTTTCAGAGACCGCCGTGCGCAGAGCCGCCGGCGCGGCAAATTTGGTGCTGTCCAGCGTCAGGGTGACGGGCGTCACTTCGGGCGCCGGTTCTTCGGTTTTCTTTTTACAGGAAACGAGCGCAAAAAGAAGCAGGAACGCGAGGAACAAAGAAAGCAGTTTTTTCATCGTAGTTTACCTCCGAGTATCAAAATATCCGCGAAGCGGAATTTTCAGTATATTTTTCGGCGAGCGCCGCGCGGTCAAGAATGTGAATTTTTCTGCCCTCCCGCGCGATGAGCCCTTCCGCGGCAAAAAGATCAAGCGCGCGATAAAGCGACGCGCGCGCGATGCCGAGCGCGTCCGAAAGCGAGGAGACCGAGTGCGGCAAAGAGAGCGTATTCTCTTTTTCCGAGAGCAGGTAAAGCGCCAGCTTCTTTTCGGCGCTGCCCGCCGTAAAGCAGAGTATCTTTCGGTTGAGAAACGCCACGCGACCCGCCAAGAGAGAAAGATACGCCGCGAGAAAGGCGGTGTCTTTCGTGAGAAGCGTGAAGATCGCCTCTTTTGAAAAGAGGCAGAGCAAAACATCCTCTTTTGCGACAAGCGCCGTTTCGGGCAACTCTTCTTTGCAGAAAACCGATGCCGCGCCAAACACCGCGAGGGGCGAGAGCGTGCGCAGGATAACGGGCTTTTCGGCGCTTGACGAAACGATTTCGGCGCGCCCCGCAAGCAACACCGAGACGTTGCGGCAAGGTTCTCTCGCGGGCGCGCTTTTTTTCGTGAGCGCAAGAAGCGAACACCCCTCGCTTTCGACAAGTTCACGCAAATGTTCTTTTGCGGCAAGCGAAAACGGGGAGATCGTCGATAAGACGGGCAGCAGTTCCGATTTTGTCAATGTGACGCCCTCCTTTGTCTCAAATGAGACAATTACAGTATATAACTCCATCAACATTTTGTCAAGAGAACGGCGAAAAAAACCGCTCTCTTTTTGTAAATAAACCGTAAACAATCCGAAATCCTTTTGCGGCGAAGAAACCAAGCGTTTATAATGAAAGAAAAAACGAAGGAGACGCTATGTCGATCACAAAAAGAGTTTTCGGTACCCTCTCGGACGGGACGACGGTCTACCGCTACACGATGCAGAACAAAAACGCGATGACGGTTTCGGTGATGGAATACGGCGCCGCAGTGACAGAGGTGATCGTGCCGGACAGAAACGGCGTTTTTGCCGACGTCGCGGGAGGCTTTGACGATCCGAAATACTATGAAAAAGACGAAAGTTACATGGGCTCGATCGTGGGGCGTTTCGCCAACAGGATCAAGGGCGCGGTCTTTATGCTCGACGGCGTCCGGTATCACGTTTCCGCAAACGCCGGCAACGACCTGATGCACGGCGGCTTTCGCGGCTTTACGTTCAGAATGTGGGATATCACTCCGCGGGACGGAGAAGAACCCGCTCTCGTTTGCCGCTGTTTTTCGCCCGACGGCGAGGAAGGTTTTCCGGGCAATATGCAAGTAGAGGTGACGTATACGCTTTGCAACGACAATACGCTTTCCGTTGCCTATCGTGCCGTTTCGGATAAAAAGACCGTCATCAATCTCACCAACCATTCCTATTTCAATCTCGGCGGCTTCGGAGCGGGCGATATTTTTGATCACGAACTGTGGGTGGACGCCGACACGTATCTGCCGCTCACGCCCGCGCTCGTTCCGACGGGTGAGATCCTTCCCGTGGCGGGCACGCCTTTCGATTTCACAACGCCCAAGACTATCGGGCGGGATTATGTGAACGATCACCCGCATTTTGCCGTGATGGGCGGGTACGACGTTACGCTCAACTTCGTCGGCGGCAAGCAGAAAACGCCGGTTTTGCGCGCCGTCGCGTATCACCCCGCATCGGGCAGAGAACTGCGGATCTTTACCGACCAACCTTGCGTGCAGCTTTATACCGCCAACGATTTTTATGCGGCGGAGCGCCCGATGAAAGGTGGCGTCCCACAGCACACCCAAGCGATTTTTTGCCTCGAAACGCAAGGAATGCCAGACGATATGGACCGTCCCGATTTCCGTTCTCCCGTGATAGACGCGGGCGAGGAGTTTTTCAGCGTTACCGAGTTTTCTTTCGGTATCCGATGAGACGAGCGTGTGCGATTTCGCACACGCTCTCATTTTTTTCTTTTCGCCCTCATAGAGTAAACGGGGGTGATACGATGAAAACTTACATAAGACGCGGCGTTATTTTCATTCTTATCTGCGCCGTTCTCTTTGCGCTGCCCGTGGGGGCGGAGAGCGCCGAAAAAGAAACCGAAACGATCGCGGGGGAAGCGACAAGCCTTGATCTTCCGTGCCGCGCGGCAATCCTGATGGACGCCGCAACGGGGACGGTTCTTTATGAGCAAAATGCCGACGAGCCTTTGCCGCCCGCCTCGGTGACAAAGGTGATGACGCTGCTTCTCGTGATAGAGGCGGTGGACAGCGGCAAGATCGCGCTCACCGATTCCGTTTCGGTCAGCGCGCACGCGGCATCGATGGGCGGTTCGCAGGTATATCTCAAAGAGGGAGAAACGATGCCGGTCGAGGAGATGATCAAGTGCGTGGTGATCGCTTCGGCAAACGACTGTGCCGTGGCGCTTGCCGAATTTGTCGCGGGCAGTGAAGAAGCTTTTGTCGCGGCGATGAACGCGCGCGCGGCGGAACTCGGTATGAAAAACACGCATTTCGAAAATACCAACGGGCTGGACGATACGGTGGAAAACCACCTGATTTCGGCGCGGGATATCGCAATTATGTCGCGCGCGCTCATCGCGCACCCGAAGATCTTTGAATACAGCGGCATCTGGATGGACAGCATCCGCGACGGCGCGTTCGGACTGACCAACACCAATCGTCTCGTGCGCTTCTACCGCGGATGCACGGGGCTGAAAACCGGTTCGACCTCCCGCGCCAAGTTTTGCATTACCGCTACCGCCGAACGCGACGGCGTGTCGCTCATCGCCGTCGTGATGGCGGCGGACACGCGGGATATTCGCAACGCCACGGCGGCAAAACTCCTTGATTACGGTTTTGCCGGCTTTGAGACCTACAAATCGGAGGGCGCCACGCGCGTGGCACCGCTTACGGGCGGCACGAAGCGGACGATCCCCGTTTCTTTCGCTTCTTTCGCGGCGACCGTGAAAAAGGGCGAGGGGGCGAAAATCGTGCAGGAAGTACGCATAAAAGAAGATCTTTCCGCGCCGATCGCGGCAGGGGATACGGTGGGCGAGACCGTTTATCTTTTGAACGGCGAGGAGATCGGCAGAGTGCCGATCACGGCAGAGGAAAGCGTGGAAAAGATCGGTTTTCTCACTTTGTTTCGCCGTATGCTCGCGTCTTTTTTCCTGCTTTCCGCGTAAAACGGAAAAAATGCCGTAATTTTTGCGTAATTTTTCAAAAAAGCGCTTGCTTTTGCACAAAAGATGGTGTAAAATAAAAGAAAAATAAGGCAACTTGTCCAAAAGGAGGAAAAATTTATGTCTTTGCATCTTGTAGACTCGTTCCTGTCGCCCTTTGTCCGCCCTGCGGAGTATCAGGCGATGCAGCCGCTCGTTACGGCGGCGCACGAAATGATCCACAACAAAAACGGCCTCGGAAACGATTTTCTCGGCTGGCTCGATCTGCCGCGCGATTATGACAAAGAGGAGTTTGCCCGCATTCTGGCGGCGGCGAAAAAGATTCGCAAAAATTCCGACGTTCTGATCGTCATCGGCATCGGCGGTTCTTATCTCGGCGCGCGCGCCGTGGTGGAGTTCCTCAATTCTCCTTTTTACAACAATCTGAAAAAAGACGGTCCCGACGTGTATTTTGCCGGCTGCAACATCAGCGCCACCCATATGAAAGAACTTCTCGCGATCTGCGAAGGACGCGATGTGTCGATCAACGTGATCTCCAAATCCGGCACCACCACCGAGCCCGCCGTGGCGTTTCGCATTTTCCGCAACCTGCTTGAAGAAAAATACGGCAAAGAGGGCTCGAAAGATCATATTTTCGTCACGACCGACCGTGCGCGCGGCACTCTCAAAAGTTTTGCCGACCGCGTGGGATATGAGACCTTCGTCGTGCCGGACGACGTGGGCGGCAGATATTCTGTGCTCACCGCCGTCGGACTTTTGCCGATCGCGGCGGCAGGCATCGACATCGCGGCGCTGATGAAGGGCGCGAACGCCGCCCGCGAAGCGTTTGCCGATCCCGATCTTAACAAAAACGATTGCTATAAATATGCCGCGCTGCGTCAAATTTTGGCGCGCAAAGGCAAAACCACCGAGGTGCTTGTCGGTTACGAACCCTTTATGCAGATGTTCTCCGAGTGGTGGAAGCAACTCTACGGCGAGAGCGAAGGCAAAGACAAAAAAGGCATTTATCCCTCTTCCGTCATTTTCTCCACCGACCTCCACTCGCTGGGGCAGTATATCCAGGACGGTATGCGTAATCTCTTTGAGACCGTTATTACCGTAAAAGAAACCGGCACGCACGTGGAGATCCCCGAAGACCCCGAAAATATCGACGGCCTCAATTTCCTTGCGGGCAAAGACCTCAACTACGTCAACGGAAAAGCGTGCCAGGGCACCATTCTCGCGCACACGGACGGCGGCGTGCCCAACATTTTGCTTGAACTCGATTCCCGCACGGCGGAATCGCTCGGCTATATGATTTATTTCTTCGAAAAGGCTTGCGCCGTGTCCGGCTATCTTACGGGCGTCAATCCTTTCGACCAACCCGGCGTTGAGGCTTACAAAAAGAATATGTTTGCACTGCTCGGCAAGCCCGGCTACGAGGAACAAAAGGCGGCGCTGGAAGCGCGTCTTGCAAAAATGTAACCTTTCTATCCCGTGCGCGGAAAAATTTTCCGCGCACGGCTTTTTTTGCGGGAAAAGTCTTGCAAACACCGCCGTTATCGTGTATAATAAAAACAAGGACAAAGGTTTTATCCGAAAAATAATGTTGCGGAGGTACAAATATGCTGAAATTGATGATAGGTGTGAAAGGTACGGGGAAGACCAAAACCCTGATCGAAAAAGTCAACGCTGCCGCCGACGCCTCGAAAGGCGACGTCGTGTGCATTGAAAAAGGGAATCAACTGCGCTACAATATCAAAACGCGCGTGCGCCTTGTCAACACCGAGGAGTTTTTCATTCAGGACGCGGAGGAACTGTACGGCTTTGTGGCGGGCATTCTTGCCAGCAACTACGATGTGACCGATCTGTTTCTCGACAGCGCGCTCAAAATTTGCAAAGGCGATATTGCCGCGTTTGACGTGTTGCTCCAAAAAATCAACGATCTGCTCGTCAACCACGACGCCAACATTTTTATGACGGTGTCGATGCCGGTTGAAGAAGCAACCGAAACAATGAAAAAATTTCTTTGAGAAAAATAAAAGCACATAAAAAAAGCGCGCCGTACGGCGCGCTTTTTTTACGTGGCTTTGTGTTTCGCGTTTAAAAAGGCGATATAGCGTAGCCAATCTTCGCGGCTGAAATAGTGATTCCCCGCGCGCAGATGGTAACCGATATTTCCGTTGTGGAAATTCTCACCGATGAGCGGCAAACGGTCGGGGTGGACAAAGCCGAGCACTCCTCGTTCTTCAAAAAATCCGCTTGCGGCAACCGCGGCGCGATATTCGCTCTTTGTGCAGGCGTAAGGATCTTCCGCCGCGCTTGCCACATACACCTTGTGCGGGTAGTTGGCGGCGATCAGAAAGTGTTGGTCAAAGGGGAGCAGATCTTCGCGATCCGCATATTTTTTATAATTCTCGCAAAACCAAAAGGGAAATTTCGCGGTGATCTTTTGCACGGTTTCTTTTTCACTGCCGCGCGACAGTCCCGCGCCGCTGCAACCCGAGTCGTTGGAAAAAGCGCAATCAAAGCGCTCGTCCAGGGCGCCGACAAGCAGAGCCGTTTTCCCGAGCCTTGAATGTCCCGCAACAGAAATCCGTTCCTTGTCAAGTTCGGGAATTGTCAGCGCGTAGTCCATCACCGCCATCGCCGCCCAAGCCCACAGCCCGATCTTTCCGCAATCGTCGCGCTTTCGCACGCCGTCCGGATACACGACGCCGGCAAGACCGTTTGTAAAATCTCCGTCGTCGGAGGAAACGTCCGTGTAGCAAAAAGTGAGCGTCGCAAATCCCGCGTCGATCAGTTCTTCGGTCGGTTGATATTTGTCCGGAACAAGGTCTCGAAAATTGATATGGATAAAGGCGGGGATCTTGTCGGCGTTTCGCGGGATCACAAGGTAGACGGGGAAAGAGAATTCTCCGAAATCCGCTTTGCAGTTCAGCATCACTTTTTCAAGGAAGGCTTTTCCGGCGCAGAATTTTTTGTCTGTCTTTACCGTCTCGGCACTGACGAGGTAAGGGCGCGGGGGCAGACAGCCGTATTCTTCTTCCAGTAAAAGATCAAGCATCTCCTGCTTTTTTCGATTTGCAATAGAGGGGAGATCGGGCGGCAAATTTATCGTCATAATTTCTCCTGTGGCAACGCGTTTTCGAGGCGACGACGTTCAAAGAGAAGCATCGCGCCGAGCGCGAGCGAATATCCGATAAAAGGAAGAAGCAAAACCTGAAAAACAAACTCCAAAGTAAGGAGTGGCAGATCTTCGAGGGCAAACGCGAAATAAGAATAATAGGAGATCTTATCCGCGAGAAAAGCGATCAAGCGGACGGCGGACAGGAACACGGCGCCGAGGAGAGCGGCGCATTGCAACGGATTGGAGCGGCGAAAAATACGGGAAAAAGGCAGAAAACGGTCGACGACGGCGTCTTCATCTTTTGCAAGGATTCGCGCGGCACGGCGCTTTTCGTCGTTTTCTTCTTCTGCACGTCGAATAAGGCGCCGCGCCGCGAAGAAGACGAGAAGGCAGGCGACGATCTCCAAGAGAACGGCAAGCAATTCGGAAACGCGGTTTGCCGTCAGATCAAACGATCCGTTCAGGATCGAAAGTGCGATCAGCGCGGCGATATGTTTGAAGAAGATCGCACCGAAAGCAAGGGAGAGAAGCGGCGGCACGGGATAGCGGTCGTTTCGGTAAACGCCGTAAATGCAGAACGCAATCACCAAAGAGAGCGTGCAAAAGTCGAAAAGATCGGCAAAAAGCGAGAGAAGATAAAACCCCACGGAAGAGAAAAAGATCAGGTCGGCTTGCAGATATTCCAATATCGGGAGGAGCGCGCCCCCGTAAAGCGCGGCGGAGCCGTAGAGCAAAAGAACGGGCAAAAGCCATTTTTTGGACTGCATATTTTGCTCCTTTCGACGATTTTTTTCAGTATAGCACAAAAACACGAAAATAGCAAGCCAAAACTCCGCCGCCCACGCTCTTTTGCGGCATTTTTGACTGTCTCGGGGCATAAAATGAGAAAAAAGACAGGGGGAAAACGATGGAAAAGGCGATGGATCATAAACAACTGATGCGGTGGATCGACACGCTGCCCCGCGAAGGAGTGAGCGTTTTGCCGCTTACCCGCTCGATTTTTTCGCGCGAGATACCGATGATCACGGTGGGGCGCGGCAAGAAAACGGTCGTTTATGTGGGTGCGCATCACGGTATGGAGGGGATCACGGCGGGCGTTCTTGCCGATTTCGTGGACGAACTGATCCGCAGCGCGCAAAAGGACAGGGTGGTATTCGATATATCGGTAAAATGTCTCCTCAATGAGCGCAAGATCGCGGTCGTGCCGATGCTCAACCCGGACGGTGTGGAATATGCCCTGCACGGCGTCGCGGAGGATAATCCTCTACGCGAGCGGGTGACGGCTTTCAACGGCGGCGACGATTTTTCGCATTGGCAGGCAAACGCGCGCGGCGTCGATCTCAACCACAATTACGACGCCGGTTTTTCGGAATATAAAAAAATCGAGCGGGAAATGGGCATTTTCGGCGGCGCGCCGACGAAATACAGCGGAGAATATCCGGAATCCGAACCCGAGACCGCCGCGCTTTGCCGTTTTCTCCGCTATCACAGCGATGACCTTGTCGGCGTTTTGTCGCTCCACACGCAGGGCGAGGAGATCTTTTGCAACTGTGCCGATAAAATGAGTGCCAAAACCTTGGCTGTGGGCAGAATGCTGGCACGTCTTACCACTTACAAACTCTCCGAACCGCAAGGAACGGCGGCTTACGGCGGTCTTGCCGACTGGTGTATCGACAAACTCTCGTGTCCCGCGTATACGTTGGAATGCGGCAAGGGCGAAAATCCACTGCCGCCGGGCGATCGGGGAAAGATTTATGAGCGGCTCCGTCGCGCGCTGTTTTCTTTTCCGTATCTCGTTTAGAAGTTGACAAAAGCAAAGGCGTGTAGTAATATATAAACGGAAGACAGAAGAAGGCAAAAGATCGGAGAAAGTCAAATGAAAAAAGGGCTGAAAATTCTGATGATCGGCGCACACCCGGACGATAACGATATCTGCGGTGGCGGAACTGCGTTGCGGTATCTGGAAAACGGGTGTCGGGTGCGCTTTTTGTCGGTTTCGGACGGACGCTGCGGGCATCACCGCCTCTCCCCTGAGGAGACCGCGCGCCGCCGCAAAGCGGAAACCGCGGCGGTGGCAAAACTCACCGGTATCGAATATGACGTTTGGGACGTTCCGGACGGCGAAGTGACGGCGAATCTTGAAACGCGCCGGCGCATGATCCGTTACATACGAGCATACGCGCCCGACGTCGTTTTTACGCACCGAACCATCGATTATCATCCCGACCACCGCAACGCCTCGCTCTTGGTGCAGGACGCTTCCTATATGCTGACGGTGCCGAATTTTTGCCCGGAAGCCCCGGCAATGCGGCACATGCCGGTCATTATGTTTTTCGATGATCGATTCAAAAACCCCGTCTTTGTTCCCGACGTCGTTGTCGCCACGGACGGCGTGATCGACAAAAAGTTTGAGATGTACCATTGCCACACCTCGCAAATGTACGAGTGGCTGGCGTATACGCACGGCGATGAGGCGCTTGTGCCGGCGGATCCCGCAAAAAGGCTTGAATGGTATCGCTCCCCGCGGATCCCGCGCGACAGGGCGCTGACGCTTGCCGAAATCATGCCGAATGTGACCAACAACCATAACGAATACAGGGAAGCGATCCCCGCCGCCAAATATCGGGCGGAACTGATCAAGCGATACGGCAAAGCGGGAGAGAGGATCGTGTTTGCGGAGGCGTTTGCGCTTTCCGAGTACGGCGCGCAGCTGACCGAAGAAAAAATAAAACGGTTATTCCCGCTCTGACCTCGCGCGCGTTTCGGCGGACAAGCCATATTGAAATAGGCCTTGAAAGATTTTTTGACAGAAAGGACGTTTCCCCGATGAAAAAGAACAACCCCGACAAATGCGCCTTCTCACAAAAAGCGGCGCTTTTCTTTCAGGTATTGCTGATCGCGCTTTTGCTTTTCCTGTTTTTCGGCTGTAAGCGTTCCACGACGGTGCCTGCGCCTGAAAATTCCCCTTCCGACGAGGGCAAAACCGAGCAGGTCGCGGAGTATACTCCCGCGGAAGTGTTCGGCGCCATCACCGAATACTCGACCTTTGCGCCCGGCGAGACGCTTGACGACAGTTTCTATTATTCGGACGCCTGGTTTGACAAGGCGCCCCAAGAGAGAAACGACGCGTTGGCGCTTTTGTCGATGCAACTCTCCGCGGCGGCGGCAACGAAAGATGAAAACGGTCACGGCGCAAACGCGTTGCGCGCGATCGGTTTCGATAAAATCGGATTTGAGGGCTTTGAAACCGATGATCCCGACGATTGTGCCTACACTTGGGCGACAAAAGAAATCGGCGATTGCAGATTGGTCGTGATCGTCGTGCAAAGTTACGCTCTGGACGCGCAGACAAAAACCAAAGGCTGGAAGCAAAACTTCACCGTCAACGGGGAGAGCACGACGGGAGAGCACGCCGCTTTTGCCACGGCGGCGGGGAAAGTTCTCGACAAAATCGCGGGACTCGGCGGCGCAAAAGCCAAATACTGGATAACGGGACAGAGCAGAGGAGGCGCGCTTGCCAATCTGATCGCGGCGAAACTTCCCGAAAAACTGGGCGCCTCAAATCAAGGCGTTTATGCCTATACGTTTGAGTCTCCCGCAACGGTCGATGCGTCTTTCGCAGAGAGCGGATCTGGCAAATATGCCTATATCCACAACTATATCGCAAATGATGATATCGTCACGATGATCCCGGCGTGGGGAATGACGCGCTATGGAAAAGACTATGAATTGAAGAGCGAGGCGACGGAGTCCGCGCTCAAAGCGGAACTTGCCAAGATCGGCAGTAAAGCCGCAGAGGCCGATCACAACTCCCGCGCGGAATTGGCGACGGAATTGGTGCGCTTTCTTGAAGCGAGAATCGCCGCGGGGGCACCGATCAACGGGGGAAGAGCAAATTATTCAGTGATCAGACGCGACGCTTTCAAAGACGCGGAAGAGAACGACGCGGTGATCGAATACAGTTATCAGGACACTCTGGTACACCTGATGGGAATGATCTTTTCCGGTGAATTGAGCGGGATCGAGATCGACGAACTGACGGACAAACTGCCCGAATTGACGGGTTTTGCTTCCTTGCTTGCGACCGCGGTGCGTGAGGAAAACGCGGGCAGCGCCGAAGCCGCCGTGCCGCACTATCGGCAAAGCGCGCAAGAACTTCGCCGCGTGCTGAACGAAGTCGTAAAGCGCGAGATCAGTTTGAGCGAAACCGATTTTTACGCGTTGCTCCGCTTGTTCGGTCCGAGATTGATCGACCTCGACTATACGCCCGAAGATGACGAGCCCGCCAGTGTGTTCAGTTATCTTCTGCCGGTCTTTGATATCGCCGTATCTGCCGGAGATCTGACGTATTCGCACCATTTCGACACCGTGATCGCGAGATTGAAAACGCGAGCGCCGCAACCGACACAGCCCTCGTTTGAGGTCGTTGTCACATCACCGAAAAGCGGCGACGCCGCCTCGAAAATGGTGAACGAGTTTGCGGATCAAATCGCAAAACGCAACGAAAATTGGCTTTCGGTACAAAGTGCCGCGTGGAATACCGATCGGCAAGATTTGCAGAGCGGATCGCTGTATTATTTCGAGGCGAAGTTGAAAGTCGTCGGACACCTTGTCCCCGAGTTTTTCATCGTTCGCATCAACGGAAAAGCACCCGTGGATATTTCGGTCGCCTATGAGAAGGGCATTCCCGTTGCCTGTCTGACGTGGGAATTTGCCGTCGGCACACCCGAGGAAACTTCGCTTTTCTTCGACACGGGAAACGGGGCGGAAGCGCCGGAGACACTTCGGCTGTCGATGGGGAAACGCCTCAAATACGTGGAAAAACCCGCTTTTGCAGAGAAGTTTTTTGAAGAGGGCGAAACACTCTTTTTTCGTGACTGGCAGGATGGGGACGGAAACTTTTGGGACGACGTCACCGTGAGCGGTGAAACGCGCCTTTTTGCAAAATGGATCCGCGTCATCGACAACGTGCAGCTGTCGTTCGTTCTGCCGTCGGTGGGCGAGCAGATCCAGTCTCCGTTTCTTCCGGAAGGCGTCCTGTACCGTGTTTCGGAGTTCCATGTAAATGATGAAAACTACCGCACGGTAGAAGAGATTACCTGTGCGGGCGAGTATGAACTGATCGTATTCTTAGTCGCCGTTCCCGGAGAATCCGTATTTGCCGAAACCGTTGATAATTTCGACGAGCGCGTGTACGCGGGCAGTGTTGCGTTAAACGGTAAAGAGTCGCAAAGTTTTTGGTATGAGCCGTATGAAGACCCCGCGCTTCTTGTGATGACGGAGTCGTTCACCGTAACCGCATAATCCCGACCGTATCCCCGCAACGGCAGAAAACGCCGTTGCGGGGATTTTACGTAAGATCGTTTGGCAATCCATTTGGAAAGATATTTCACTTTCGATGTAAAAACAGCCCGATTTTGCAGAAATTCTGCAGAAATCCCTTGACTCTACACGTGGGATATAGTATACTGATGAAAACAGATCGGCACAGAAAAAACAAACTTTTTCGGAGGTTGCATATGGGAAAAATTACGTTTATGGGTGCGGGCAGCACGGTTTTTGCCAAAAACGTCCTGGGTGACTCGATGCTGACGCCCGCATTGCAGGATTTTGAGATCGCCCTTTACGATATCGACGCAAAGCGTCTGGAAGAATCGTTTGTGATGGTCGATGCGCTGAATAAAAATATCAACGCGGGGCGTGCCGCCATCACCAAACATTTGGGCGTCGCCGAGCGGCGCGAAGCCCTGCGCGGTGCGGATTTCGTTGTCAACGCGATACAAGTGGGCGGCTACGATCCCTGCACGATCACCGATTTTGAAGTGCCGAAAAAGTACGGCTTGCGCCAGACCATCGCCGATACGCTGGGGATCGGCGGTATTTTTCGCGCGCTACGCACCATTCCCGTGCTTGTTGATTTTGCCGAGGATATCGAGGCGGTTTGTCCCAACGCGTGGTTTCTCAACTACACCAATCCCATGGCGATTTTAACGGGCTTTATGCAGCGTTATACCGGCGTGCAGACGGTGGGGCTTTGCCACAGTGTGCAGGTTTGCTCCTCTCATTTGCTGAAAAAACTGGGTATGACGCCCAAACTGCCCTTAAAAGAGAAGATCGCGGGTATCAACCATATGGCGTGGTTGCTGGAAATTTATGACGCGGAGGGCAACGATCTTTATCCCGAGATCAAGCGCCGCACCGCCGCCGCTCTCGCCGATCCGAACACCGACGACAAGGATCTTGTGCGCTACGAATACATTCGTCGCCTCGGTTATTATTGCACGGAATCCAGCGAACACAACGCCGAGTATAACAATCTTTTTATCAAATCCAAATACCCCGAATTGATCGAACGGTATCATATCCCGCTTGACGAATATCCGCGGCGGTGCATAAGGCAAATCGCCAAATGGGAGAGCGACAGAGAAAAATATCTTTCCGGCGACGTTACGCACGTGCGCACACACGAGTATGCTTCCAAAATTATGGAAGCGATCGTCACCGGCGTGCCGTATCAGATCGGCGGCAACGTCCTCAACGACGGGCTTATCACAAATCTGCCGCGCAAGGCTTGCGTGGAAGTGCCGTGCCTTGTCAACAAGAACGGGATCCTGCCCACCGTGGTGGGAGATCTGCCCGAGATCTGCGCGGCGATGAACCGCACGAACATCAACGTGCAACTCCTGACCATCGAAGCGGCGCTTTCACACAAAAAAGAGGACGTTTACCGCGCCGCGATGCTTGATCCGCACACTTCCGCCGAACTTTCCATCGACGACGTCGTTTCTCTTTGCGACGATCTCTTTGAGGCGCACAAAGGTTGGATGCCCGAATATCGCTGATCAAACGGTAAAAAACAAGCCGCGAACAAAAGTTCGCGGCTTGTTTTTTATGAAGTGGGGAGAGGCGTTCAGCGCGCCTCCGCGCCGTTTGTATCGTCGAAAAAGTTGATCTGCTCGCCGTTTGCGGGCGCGGGCAGGGGAAGCCCCAAATGCTCGTAAGCACGGCGCGTGACGCACCGCCCGCGCGGCGTGCGGGAGAGAAAGCCGATCTGCATCAGATAGGGTTCGTAAACGTCTTCCAGAGTGATCGCTTCTTCTCCGATGGTCGCCGCAAGCGTTTCAAGTCCCACGGGGCCGCCGTTATAATAGGAAATGATCGCGCCGAGCATTCGACGGTCGATGCCGTCCAGCCCGAGACCGTCGATTTCCAGTTTTTGCAGGGCATAGTTGGCGATCTCGGATGTGATGGAGCCGTCTCCTTTCATCTCGGCAAAATCGCGCACGCGTTTGAGCAATCGGTTGGCGATACGCGGTGTTCCGCGCGAGCGCGACGCGATCTCAATGGCACCGTCCTCCGCAATCGGAAGCCCCAGTATCGAGGCGCTGCGCTTGACGATCAGCGCCAGTTCCTCGGGGGTGTAAAGATCCAGTTTCAGTACCACGCCGAAACGGTCGCGAAGCGGCGTCGACAGTTGTCCCGCGCGGGTGGTCGCGCCGATCAGGGTAAAGCGCGGCAGATCGATACGGATGCTGCGCGCGGCGGGACCTTTGCCGATGATGATGTCAAGGGCATAATCTTCCATCGCGGGATAGAGGATCTCCTCCACGGCGCGCGGCAGGCGATGGATCTCGTCAATAAAGAGCACGTCGCCTTCGGCAAGCCCGGAAAGAAGCGCGGCAAGATCGCCTTGCTTTTCGATGGCGGGACCGGAAGTGATGCGGATATTGACGCCCATTTCCGAGGCGATGATGTTTGCCAGCGTGGTTTTGCCGAGCCCCGGAGGGCCGTAGAGCAGGGTGTGATCAAGGCTGTCGCCGCGCTTTTTGGCAGCTTCTATATACACTTTCAGATTTTCTTTGACTTTCGCCTGACCGACGTAATCGGAGAGCGTTTTGGGACGCAGAGAGATTTCTTCTTTGCCGTCCTCGCTTTGCACGGTCGAAGAAAGGATGCGGCTCTCAAAATCAAAATCCGCGCCGTTTTGTTCAAAATCCATAGGGAACTCCTTTCAGTTGCGAAGTTTCGGTCAAATGCGCGCCAACAGTTTGAGCGCGCCGCGGATCATCTCTTCTACGCTCATCGAAGCGGTGTCCATCGCGGAGAGCGCGCGCAGTATCTCGGAACGGCTGTATCCCAGCACCGAGAGCGCTTCTTCCGCTTCTCCCGTTTTGCCGTTTGCGGCGGGAGAAAAAGGGAGTCCCGCACCGCCGTCGGGCGCGGCGGAGAAGGTGTTTTGCGACAGTTTGTCGCGCAATTCGAGAATGACGCGCGCCGCCGTTTTCGGACCGATGCCGTTTGCCTTGGCGATTGCTTTTTTGTCTTCGGTCGCCACGGCAAGCGCAAATTGTTCGGGCGAAAACGCGGAAAGAATCGCCATCGCGGCTTTGGGACCTATTCCCGAAACGCCGATCAACAGTCGGAAAGTTTCCAGTTCCGCCTCGTCAAAAAAGCCGAAAAGTTCCATACCGTCCTCACGCACCGAAAAGTGTGTGAACAGTTGTACGGAGTCTTTCGGGACGCCGGAGAGCGCCGAAAAAGTGCGGTCGCTGACGGTCAGTTGAAAGCCCGCGCCCCCCACGTCCAAAACGGCGAACGAGGGACGGAGAAGAACAAGTTTTCCGCGTAAATAATGAAACATTTTGCCCTCACAATCTTAAAAAACAGGAAATCATTAAAAAACGTTCTTTTTAAAATAAATAGAACTCATTTTTCGGCTTGCGGCGCGGAGGTGGATTTGATCGCTTTTTCCAACTTTACGCGGTCCATCTCCATATCTCTTCCGCATTTTTCACACACCACGCGGCAAAGACTGCCCACGCGCAAGAGCCGAAATCGGTCGCCGCCGCAGGGGTGCGGCTTTTTGAGTTGCAGTTCCATTCCCTCGGACAAAGGTATGATCCGCACGGTGCCACCTCGTTTCCGGCGCATTCTCAACGCCTATATCGTCAGTATACCATATTATCGAGTAAATGTAAATAAAATATTTTGAAAATGGGTGAAAACCATTTGACGGCGCGCGCTTTTTATGTTATAATATACAATCAGGATATTATGGAAAAATGTGCAAGGAGGGCGCGTATGGTCATTCTCGGTATCGACCCAGGTCTTGCCATCGTCGGTTGGGGCGTGCTCGAATATCGCGGAGGGCGTTTCAAAACGCTCGGATACGGCGCGATCACAACGCCCGCCGGCACAAAGACCGAAGATCGCCTTTTGCAGATCCAAGAAGAATTGACGCGGCTGATCGAAACGTATCACCCCGAAGAAATGGCGGTGGAAGAACTGTTTTTCAACACCAACATCACCACGGGCATTCGTGTGGCGGAAGCGCGCGGCGTGATCCTTCTTTGCGGCGCGACGGCGGGCTTGCGCATCGCGGAATACACGCCGCTGCAAGTCAAGCAGGCAGTGGTCGGTTACGGCAGAGCGGAAAAACGTCAGGTCATCGCGATGGTCACTTCCATTCTCGGATTAAAAAGCCCCCCGAAGCCCGACGACACGGCGGACGCGCTGGCGATCGCGGTGTGTCACGGTCATTGCGGCGCTTCAAGACTTGCAAAATATTTTAATCAGTGAGAGATATATGTGGTATTCAAAAAATTGGCAGGAATATGAGCTTCTCGACGCCAGCGACGGCGAACGCCTGGAACGCTGGGGAAAATACGTTCTCATCCGTCCCGATCCGCAGATCATCTGGCACGGCGAGAAACGTCACCCGCTTTGGAAAAAAGCCGACGCCGCCTATCACCGTTCTTCTTCGGGCGGGGGCGCGTGGCGTGAAAACGATTTGCCCGCGGAGTGGAAAATACGCTATCGCGATCTGATTTTTCTCGTGCGCCCGATGGGCTTTAAGCACACGGGGCTTTTTCCGGAGCAGGCGGCAAACTGGGATTGGTTTTCCGAAAAAATAGCCAAAGCGAAGCGCCCCGTCTCGGTGCTGAATCTTTTTGCCTATACGGGCGGCGCCACGGTGGCGGCGGCAAAGGCAGGTGCTTCCGTCGTCCACGTGGACGCGGCAAAGGGAATGGTTGCGCAGGCGAAAGAAAACGCGCGCCTTTCCGGTCTTGCCGACGCGCCGATTCGTTATATCGTGGACGATTGCAAAAAGTTCGTCGAGCGCGAGATCCGGCGCGGCAACCGCTATGACGCCGTCATTATGGATCCGCCCTCTTACGGCCGCGGACCTTCCGGCGAGGTGTGGAAGATCGAAGAAGCGGTGGATGAACTTGTCGCGCTGACGGCAAAACTGCTTTCTTCCGAGCCCCTCTTTTTCCTGATCAATTCCTACACGACGGGGCTTTCCCCGTCGGCGATGCAATATATTCTCGATCTGCGCGTGCGTGCAGTCTTCGGCGGCAGGACCACGGCGGACGAGATCGGCATTCCCGTCGCCACCACGGGGAGCGTTTTGCCAGCGGGCGCTTCGGCACGTTTTGAAAGATGAGGTATCCGATGTCAGAATCGTTTATTCACGTCAAAGATCTTGTCGCCGCTTACGAGGAAAACGGTGTCAACGTGCCGGTTTTGCGCGGCATTTCCCTTGATATTGAAAAAGGGGAGTATGTTGCCGTATTGGGGCACAACGGATCCGGCAAATCAACGCTGGCAAAACTTCTCAACGGCATTCTCGCGCCGGACGCTGGCGAACTTTTCGTGGCGGGGCACGATCTCTCGAATCCCGAGATCGACGAAGACGAGATCTACGCATTGCGGCGTGAGGTCGGAATGGTCTTTCAAAACCCGGACAACCAACTGGTCGCCACCATTGTGGAAGAAGACGTCGCTTTCGGACCGGAGAACCTCGGCGTTCCGTCTGCCGAGATCCGCGAACGCGTGGACAGAGCGCTCGCCCTCGTCGGTATGAGCGATTATGCCGCGGCAGACACCAACTGCCTTTCGGGCGGACAAAAGCAGCGCGTGGCGATCGCGGGACTGATCGCGATGTCGCCCTCTCTTATGATCTGCGACGAGGCGACGGCGATGCTCGATCCCATCGGGAGGCGGGAAGTGATCGAAACGCTGGAAAATCTCAACCGCGATCAGGGTGTCACGGTTGTGATGATCACACACTATATGAACGAGGCGGCGCGTGCCGACCGCGTGATCGTGCTGGACGACGGCAAGATCCTTGCCGACGGAACGCCGCGCGAGATCTTTTCGCAACCCGAAATGCTCCGTGCGGCGGGGCTCGACGTGCCGCAATGCACGGCTCTCACCCACGCACTGCGCGCGCGTGGGATAGATCTTCCGGGCGAGCCGCTCTCCGAAGAAGAGTGCGCCGAGATCGTTTGCCGCGCTTGGAGGGAACGATGGACAAAATAAGACTGGAACACGTTTCTTTCGTTTACGGCGACAAAACGCCTTTCCGTGCCGAGGCACTGCACGACGTTTCGCTCTCTTTCGGGGCTGGCAGAGTGACGGGACTGATCGGACACACGGGATCGGGCAAATCCACCATGTTGCAACTCTTAAACGGGCTTGAAAAGCCAAACGAGGGAAAAATTTATCTTGACGGTCAGGATATCTTCGCAAAACCGCGTGAAATGCGGCAGATCCGCTTTCGCGTGGGACTTGTGATGCAATATCCGGAATATCAACTCTTTGAAGAAACCGTGCGATCGGACATCGCGTTCGGGCCGCGCAATATGGGGTTATCCGACGAAGAGATCGCGGTGCGTGTGACCGAGGCGGCAAACTTTACGGGGTTGCCCTCGGCGTTGCTGGACAAATCTCCTTTTGATCTTTCCGGTGGCGAAAAACGCCGCGCGGCGATCGCGGGCGTGATGGCGATGCGGCCGGAAGTGCTGGTGCTCGACGAACCCGCGGCGGGGCTGGATCCGCGCGGACGGGACAGCATTCTCGGCGGTGTGCGGGCGTATAAGGAAGCGACCGGCGCCACGGTCATCATCGTCAGCCACAGTATGGAAGATATGGCGATGTTTTGCGATGATCTCGTCGTGCTTTCCAAAGGAAAAGTGCTTTTTACGGGTACGCGCAACGAAGTCTTTTCCCGCGTGCGGGAACTGGAAGAAGTGGGGCTTGCCGTGCCGCAAATGGCGCGTCTGATGATGCTCCTTCGCGAAAAAGGACTTCCGGTTCCGGAAAACATTTACACGGTGTCGGCGGCAACAGAGGCCGTCGCGGCGCTGTTTGAGTAAAGGATTTTTACCGTTATGAAAACTGTTTCTTTGGGGCAGTATTATCCCGCCGCCTCACCGCTCCACCGCCTGGATGCGCGGATGAAAGTGTGCCTTTCAATCTTGTTTATCGTTTGCACTTTTCTTGCCAAAAACATCTGCGCCTTCGCGGCACTCGTGGCGGCAATGCTGATCCTTGTCGCGCTTTCGCGCATTCCTCTGCGCCTCATTTTACGTGCGGTGCGCCCCGTGCTTTTCATTATGGTCTTTACCGCCGTCGTCAATTTGTTCGTGACGAAAGGCGAAAATTTGCTTTTCTCCTGGTGGAAACTGCAAATTTTCCGCGAAGGAATCTATAACGCCTCGTTTATGTTGGTGCGCATCATCACGCTGGTGGTGGGGAGCAGTCTGTTGCTCACTTATACGACAACACCCATACAATTGACCGACGCGATCGAGAGTTTGCTCTCGCCGCTCCGCGTTTTTCGCCTTCCGGTACACGAGTTTGCGATGATGATGACGATCGCGCTGCGCTTTATTCCGCTCCTGTCGGAAGAGACCGCGAAAATTATGAACGCCCAACGCGCGCGCGGCGTGGACTTCTCGGTGGGCGGACCGGTGCGGCGCGTGCAATCGCTCGTGCCGATCCTGATCCCGCTTTTCGTGTCGTCGTTCCGCCGCGCCGACGAGTTGGCAACGGCGATGGAATGTCGCTGTTACCGCGGCGGCAAGGGCAGAACGAAAATGACGATCCCGCATCTGCACGCGAGAGACGGCGTGGCGCTTGTTCTTCTTTTGCTTTTCGGCACGGGGATCGTGCTGCTCAATCGGTACGGCTACGGCTATACGATGACGAGGTGAACGATGGAGAAAAAGATCTGTATCACGTTTTCTTTCGTCGGTACGGCGTATTGTGGGTATCAGGTGCAGAAAAACGGTGTTTCCGTGCAGGAGACGTTGGGCGCGGCGGCAAAAGAGCTCTTTGGGTTTCCCTGTGATATCACGGGGTGCAGCCGCACAGACAGCGGCGTCCACGCGCGCGCTTTCGTTGCCACGATCGCGCGGCGCGGCGAGGACGTCTTGCCGACCGAAATTCCGATCTCACACGTTCCGCGCGCGTTGAACGCGCATCTGCCGCGCGATATCGCGGTTAAAAAGGCAAAATGGGTGTCTTCCGCTTTTCACGCGCGCTACGACGCCAAAGCGAAAGAATATGAATATTTGTTTTACGACGGAAAAGAGAGAGACCCTTTCTTTGAAGGGCGCGCTTTTGCCGTTCGCCCGATCTCGGCGGCGTCTCTTGCCGCAATGCGGGAGGCGGCGCGGCAATTCGTCGGAACGCACGATTTTTCCGCGTTTTGCGCGGCGTCCCCTGACAAGGAAGAGAAAAACAAAACACGCACCGTGCGATATGCCGAGTTGCGGCGTAAAGGAGATATGATTTCTTTCCGCGTGGCGGCGGACGGTTTCCTTTATCATATGGTGCGCATTATGGCGGGCACGCTTTTTGCGGTTGCGGCGGGGAAGATCGACCCCGCGGATATCGCCGCCGTTTTGGAGAGCAAAGACCGCGCTCGCGCGGGAATGACCGCGCCTGCCGAGGGACTGTACCTCAACAAAGTGTTTTATTGAAAAATTGATAAAGCGAAACAATGAGGAAAGGAGTGAGCGAGATGCGTGAGGAACAAAGCCGCGCTCTGGTGGCGACGCCGGACGGCGCGAGCGAGAAAAAGGAACCGTATTTTCGGAAAGTTGCCGCGCGGTACAGCGTCTTTTCGCGTTTGCTTGCGCTTGTGCTCGTCTTTTTCCTCGTTGTGTTTACGCTCTTTTTCTCCCGCGCGTTCACGTATAACAGCCTGTTCGGGTTTTTCGGGGATCTGCGCGCCCTCTCGGCGTTCGTGCCGAAAAGCGAGGCGGATATTGCCGCAAGTTACGCAACGGGTGAGTGTGCCGTTTCCTACCGCGGCGGCGTGGCGTTTGCAAACACACGGGGGATCGAAGCCTATTCTCCGGACGGAAAATGCCTTTTTTCGGCGGAAAGAGAGTTCGCCTCGCCCCGCATTGCGGCGTCGCGCAAGTATTTTCTTGTTTTCGACGCGGGCGGCACCGTTTTTTCCGTGTGTAACGCCTATGCGGAGCTTTACGTCGGAAAATCGGATCTTCCGATCCTTTCCGCGTCGATGGCGGACACGGGGCATTTCGCGCTCATCACCGCGTCGGATCAGGCACTCTCCGCGATCGAACTCTATAATCCCAATTTCGGCGTTGTCGCGCGCTTTCGGCGCGCTTCCGCCACGCTTTCGGTGTCCTTTACCGATAACGGTAAGAAAATGGCGATACTCGGAATGAAGGCGGAAAACGGCGAAACGGGCGCGCTCCTTGAAGTGTTTGGCCTGGGCGAGGAAAATGCCGAGTTTTCCGCGTTCTACAAGGGAGAACTTCCCGTTGCCGCGTCTTTTACCGATCGGAAAAATCTCGTACTTTTGACCGAGAGCGGTATGCGTTGGTATAAAAACGGGGAACTCAAAAAAGAAACGCCCCTTGCGGGCGAGGTCGTGGCATTCGGAACCGGTCAAAGCGGCGCATATTGCGTTTTGTCGACAGATGCGTTTTGCGCCTCTCACAGAATCTTGATGACGGACAAAAAGGGTGAGATTACGTACGACAACGGCGCGTTTTCGGGAAACGTTTTTTCCGCCGTGCGCACGGGAAATGTCGTGTATCTGTTGACGGACGGCGCCGTGATATCGGTGTCTTCGGTAAAACAGGAGATCCGGTCTTATCCCGCCGCGGACGCGCTTTCGATCCTTTTTGCCGATGAAAACGGTGCGCGCGTATTTTCGACGGCAGGCGCGCGGTATATTTCTTTTACAAAATGACAGACAAGGGCAGGTAAATGCCGGAAAGGAAACCCAAATGGTAATGTGTTCAAGATGCCACAAACGTGTGGCGACCATCTTTATTACCAAAAATGAAAACGGAGACAGAAAGACAGAGGGACTTTGTCTGCGCTGTGCCAACGAACTCGGCCTTCCGACCGATCAGATGATGGGCAATGTGATGAACAAACTCGGCATTTCCCCCGATCAACTGCAAAATATGGAGGAGGAGATCAGCGGGCTTTTGCAGAACGCCGATCTGCCGAGCAATCAAGACGACGGAGAAGACGGCGGCGCGCCCGCCATCGATTTTCCCAAACTCTTCCGCGAAAGCGGACTTTTCGGCAATCCCGCCCCCGACGCCGGAGGCGCGACGGAGAAGACCGAAAAGGCAAAAAGCGCGGAAAAAGTCAAGAAAAAGAAGTTTCTTGACACCTATTGCCGCAACCTGACGCGCCGCGCCGCGGCAGGGGAGCTTGACCGGATCGTCGGCAGAGAGCGCGAACTCGCGCGGGTGGTGCAGATCCTTTGCCGCAGGCAGAAAAACAATCCTTGCCTCATCGGCGAGCCGGGCGTGGGCAAGACCGCCATTGCGGAAGCTCTTGCGCAAAAGATCGCGGAAGGCAACGTGCCGTATAAATTGAAGAACAAGGAAGTGTATCTTGTCGATCTTACCGCTTTGGTGGCGGGGACGCAGTTCCGCGGGCAGTTTGAATCGCGTATTCTGGGACTCCTCGAAGAGGTCAAAGCGGCGGGCAACGTGATCCTTGTCATTGACGAGGTACACAACATCGTCGGTACGGGAGAAGCGGAGGGGAGCGTCAACGCCGCCAATATCTTAAAGCCCGCGCTCTCACGCGGCGAGGTGCAGATCATCGGCGCCACCACACTCAACGAGTATCGCAAGTATATCGAAAAAGACACGGCGCTGGAACGCCGTTTCCAACCCGTTACGGTGAACGAGCCCTCGATCGAGGACACGGTGGAGATGCTACGCGGCATTAAACATTATTACGAGACTTTCCATTCCGTCCACATTCCGAACGGTATCCTGCGGCGTGCCGTGGTGCTTTCCGAGCGCTATATTACCGATCGATATTTGCCCGACAAGGCGATTGATCTCCTTGACGAAGCGGCTGCCAACCTTTCACTGAACAGTGCGGTTTTAAACGAAAATTATGAACTAAAAGAACAATTATTGTCTGAAAAGGCAAAACGAGAACAAATCGAAGCCGAAAACGTGCAGGGAGAGCAAGCCGAAAAGGAGCGCTACGAAGCGATTGCGGAGATCAAAGCGAAAGAACTTCAACTTGCCGCGCGCCTTGCCGAAATCGAGCCGGATTGCGGCAAGGTGGTGATGACGGAAGACGAGATCGCCAAGGTGATCGAAGTTTGGACGGGTATCCCCGCGTCGCACATCAGCGAAAACGAGTTTTCGCGTCTCGACGGACTGGAAGCGCGCCTCAAAAAACGCATCGTGGGGCAGGACGCGGCGGTGGAAGCGGTGGTGCGCGCCGTCAAACGCAACCGCGCCGGCGTTTCTTATAAGCGCAAGCCGATCTCCTTCATTTTTGCCGGCCCCACCGGCGTGGGCAAGACCGAACTTGTCAAAACGCTTGCCGCGGATCTTTTCGATTCCCCCGAAACGCTCATACGCCTCGATATGTCCGAATTTATGGAAAAACAATCGGTGGCGCGGATCATCGGCGCGCCCCCCGGATACGTCGGGTACGACGAGGCGGGGCAGTTGACCGAGAAGATCCGGCGCAGACCTTATTCGGTGGTGCTTTTCGACGAGATCGAAAAAGCGCACCCCGACGTGCTCAACGTCCTTTTGCAGATCCTTGACGACGGCAGGATCACCGACGCGCACGGGAAGACCGTCAATTTCGAGAACGCGATCTTGGTGATGACCACCAACGCGGGCTCGGACAGCGCGGGCGCGCTTGCCGGTTTTTCCGCCACCGAAAAGTCGATCGGCGAAGGACGCACCGAAAAGGCGCTTTCCTCTTTTCTTCGTCCGGAATTTCTCAACCGCGTGGACGAGATCATCACGTTCCGCGCGTTGACCGAGGAAGATTTTGTCAAGATCGCCGCCATTATGATGAATGAAACCAAAACCGCGCTGACGGAAAAGGGGATCACGCTGCTTGTCAGTGACGACGCGCTCCAAATGATCGCCGCGAGATCGTATTCCCGCAAATTCGGCGCCCGTCAGATGCGCCGCTTTATCCAGGAACACGTGGAAGACGCGCTGGCGGAAAAGATCATCGCGGATTATACGCGGCAACTCTCCACCGCAAAAGTCTTTGTGCGGGAAGGCGAGATCGCCGTCGAGATGCTGTAAGAAGGAAAAACTTGCCAAAATGTAAAAAAAATGTTAAATGCGCTTTTGCGCGTTTGCAGATAACCCATTTTATGTTATAATAATTTTCGCTTGCGTGATGGCGAGCAAAAACACACACGGAAAAGCACGGCGTGCACGGTGCCTTTGCGGCTTGTGCGCCGATCCGTGGTGGAAAAACCGAAGGAGGACATAACTATGTCAGTAATCACCATCAAACAACTGCTTGAAGCAGGCGTCCATTTCGGACACCACACCAGAAGATGGAACCCGAAAATGCAGGAGTACATCTTCACCGAACGCAACGGGATCTATATCATCGACCTGCAAAAAACGGTGAAGAAGTTTGAGGAGGCTTACGCTTTCGTGCGTGACCTTGCCGCAAACAACGGTACGCTCCTCTTTATCGGCACCAAGAAACAGGCCGCGGACGCGATCAAAGAAGAAGCGGAACGCTGCGGAATGTTTTACGTCAACGTGCGTTGGCCGGGCGGTATGATGACGAACTTCAAGACCATCAAGAAGTCCATCGCCCGCCTCAATTCGCTGACCAAAATGCAAGAAGAAGGCACCTTTGACCTTCTCCCCAAGAAAGAAGTCGCCGCGAAGCAAAAAGAGATCTTCGACCTTGAAAAGAGCTACGGCGGCATCAAAACGATGGCGGCTCTGCCTTCCGCCGTCTTTATCGTCGACCCGCACAAAGAACACAACGCCGTTCTGGAAGCCAAAAAACTGGGCATTCCGGTCATCGCCATCGTCGATACCAACTGCGATCCCGACGACGCCGACTATGTGATCCCCGGCAACGACGACGCCATTCGCGCCATCAAACTGATCTCTTCCGTGATCGCCGACGCCGTGATCGAAGGCAAGCAGGGCGAAGATAACGCACCCGCCGCCGAAGAGCCCGCCGCCGAGGTCGCTGTGGAAGAAAAAGCCGACGAAGAATAAGGAGAGAAACTATGGCTACGATTACAGCAAAAGACGTTGCCAACCTGCGCGCAAGCACGGGACTTGGCATGATGGATTGCAAAAAAGCGCTTGTGGAAGCCGACGGCGATTTTGATAAGGCCGTCAAGATCCTGCGCGAAAAGGGACTTGCCACCGCCGCCAAAAAGGCGGATCGCGTCGCTTCCGAGGGTCGCGTGGACATTTTGACCGAAAACGGTGTGACCGCAATGGTGGAAGTGAATTCCGAGACCGATTTTGCCGCGAAAAGCGACGCTTTCAAAGAATTCGTCACCGGCGTGCTGAAAACCATTATCGCGAAGAAACCCGCCGACGTCGCGGCTTTGCTTGCTTTGCCTTACGACGGCACCGACGCGACGGTTCAGCAGACGCTTGTTGAGAAAATCGCCGTGATCAAAGAAAACCTTTCGATCCGTCGTTTCGTTTTGGTTGACGGCATCACGTCTTCTTACGTGCACGGCTTCGGCACCACCGGCGTCGTCGTGAAATTCGATGCGGACGCGGCGGTGACGGCGAAACCCGAGTTTGCGGTATACGCGAAGAATATCGCGTTGCAGATCGCGGCGGGCAATCCTCCGAAATACGTCAACGTTGCCGACGTTCCCGTTGAAGCTGTCAACGAGGAAAAGGCAATTCTCATCGCGCAGATGAAGAACGATCCCAAAAACGCCAACAAACCCGACGCCATTTTGGAAAAAATCGTTTCGGGCAGACTCGGCAAATTCTACGAGCGCGTCTGCCTTGTCGAGCAGGCTTACGTGAAAGAGGACAGTATGACTGTCGGCGAATACACGAAAGCCACTGCCAAAGAACTTGGCGGCGACATCAAAATCCTTGCCTTCTATCTCTTTGAAAAGGGCGAAGGCATCGAGAAGAAAGAGGAAGATTACGCGGCGGAGATCGCGCGTCTTTCCGGCGTCAAACAATAAGAATTTTTCAAAAGAGGTCCCGAAAAACGGGACCTCTTTTTTGTGTTCCGAAAATTTTGCGCTTGCCCCTTTACAAAATCCTTTTAATGAGTTAAAATATAATAAAAGAAAATACAGGAAGGATTACTTATGCCGACACCGAAATATAAGCGCATCTTGCTCAAACTTTCCGGAGAGGCACTTGCCGCCGGAAGCGACGACATTCTGAATTTTGATTTTATCGACCGCGTTGCCGCCGTACTGCGCCGTTGCCGCGAGGCAGGCGTTGAGATCGGCGTCATCGTGGGCGCGGGCAACATTTGGCGCGGCAGACAGGGATTGAACCTTGACCGCACCGAAGCCGATCATATGGGTATGTTGGCGACCGCCATCAACGCGCTGGCGCTGAAAGACAGATTTCGCACCGCGGGGCTTGACTGCTGTGTGATGAGTGCGGTTTCGATGCCAGCCTTTGCGGACGCCTTTTCGATACGCGGGGCGCGCGAGGCACTGGAAAAGGGCAAAGTGGTGATCTTTGCCTGCGGACTCGGTCAACCGTTCTTTTCCACCGACACGGCGGCGGTTTTGCGCGCGGCAGAGATTGAAGCGGATGCCGTTTTGATGGCGAAAAACGTTTCCGGCGTGTTTAATGCCGATCCGGCGAAGGACCCGGGAGCCGTGCGCTATGACGAACTGACCTATAAAGAAATGATCGACAAGGAACTGAAAGCCCTTGATCTTTCGGCGGCGATGTTTTCGCTTGAAAACAATATTCGCTGTTATGCTTTCGGGCTTTCCGATCCCGAAAATATTTACCGTGTCGCTATGGGCGAACACATCGGCACGGAACTACACCGCTGAAAAGGAGAAAATGAGATGAAACTGGACACAAGAGAATATGAAGAGAAGATGAAAAAGACCCTCGTGGCGCTTGGCGCGAACTTTGATACCATTCGCGCGGGGCAGGCAAATCCCGCCGTGCTCAATCGCGTTTCTTTTGAGTATTACGGCGCGCCTACTCCCGTCTCCACGATGGCGGATATTCGCGTTTCGGATTCGAGAACGCTTGTCATCAAGCCCTACGATATGTCCACGCTCAAAGCCATCGAGAAGGCGATCCTTGCCTCGGACGTCGGCATTACGCCGAACAACGACGGTTCGGTGATCCGTCTTTCCTTTCCGCAACCCACCGAAGAGCGTCGCCGCGATCTTTGCCGTCAGGTGACCAAAATGGGCGAAGACGCCAAGGTGGCAGTAAGAAATATTCGCCGTGAGGCGAACGACGCCTGCAAAAAGAAGGCGAAAGACGGCGAAATGACGGAAGACGAGGAGACCGCTTCCGAAAAATCGGTGCAGGATCTCACCGACCGCTACATCAAAAACATTGACGAAGCCGTCGCGCAAAAAGAGCGCGAAGTGATGGCGATCTGACAAACAGGGCGGGAATACCGGCAGGGAGACCCGCCCGTTTTCTTGACAAAGAGCAGGGGGAAACGAAATGAAGAGTGCGTTGCCGCAAATCGATGAGCGATTGTCGCACGTTGCCTTTATCATGGACGGCAACGGCAGATGGGCGAAAAAACGCGGGATGCCGCGCGAAGTGGGTCACCGTTTCGGGGCTGAAACGTTCCGCAAGATCGCGAATTATTGCCGCAAGATCGGGTTAAAGACGGTCACTTTTTATGCCTTTTCCACCGAAAATTGGAAACGTCCGCCCAAAGAAGTGAACGCCATTATGAAATTGATGGATCGCTATCTCGGAGAGATTGAGCGCGATATCGCGCAATATGATTTTCGCTTTTCCTTTATCGGCGACAAAAGCGTTTTCGATGAAAAGCGTCGCGCGCGTATGAAGGCGATCGAAGATATGACGGCGGGGCGCGAGAGCACGCTCAATATCGCGCTCAATTACGGTGGACGCGACGAGATCGTACACGCCTGCAACGCCCTGATCGCCGCAGGTAAAAAAGCCGTAAACGAAGCCGATTTCGCCGCCGCGCTCTACACGGGCGGGCAAAAGGATCCCGATCTCATCATTCGCACGGGGGGAGATTTGCGCATCTCCAACTTTCTTCTCTGGCAATCGGCATATGCGGAATTGTATTTTACGGACTGCCTGTGGCCGGATTTCGACGAGTCGAAACTGGACGCCGCCATTGAAGATTTTTATTCACGCAAACGGCGCTACGGCGGCGTCTTATAAGGAGGGACTATGCGAACAAGAATCATCACGGCGGTCGTCGCCATCACGTGTATTTTCCCGTTTTTTTGGTTTTCCGATCCCATCGGGAACACCCACTTGCTGAATTTCCTTTTTCCGCTCCTTTTCGCGGCGATCTCGCTTGTTTCGGTTTATGAGGCACTACGTTGCCTCTCGCTGCACAAAACCTTTGCCGTTTCGGTGCCGCTGCTTGCTGTCGGCTTTGCTTTTCCGCTCCTTGCGCGCGTGCTGTACGACGCGCGTGCGGCTTTTGTGCGGGCGGCGCTCCTTACCGCGCTGTTTGCCGCGGTCTATCTCTTCGGCGTGCTGATCTTCGTCTATGGCAAGATACCGGCGGGGAAGATCGCGCTTGCCTATATGCTGTCGTTTTACGTTACGGGGGCGAACGCGTGCGTCGTTTTACTGCGCGACACACCCGGCATCGGAAGGTTTCTTTTTCTCATCCCCTTCATTTTCGGCTGGGTGACCGACACGTTCGCTTATTTTTCGGGCAGACTGTTCGGCAAACATAAATTAAGCCCCCTCGTTTCTCCGAAAAAGACGGTGGAGGGCGCGATCGGCGGCATCATCTTTTGCGCGCTGACAACGGTACTTTACGGATTTATCATTCAAAAAGCCTTCGGCGCGATGCCCAACTATCCCGTGCTTATCTTCGGCGGACTTGCCATCTCGGTGGTGTCGCAGATCGGTGATCTCGCTCTTTCCGCGATCAAGCGGGAATACGGTATCAAAGATTTCGGAAAAATGCTGCCGGGACACGGCGGACTTTTGGACCGCTTCGATTCAAGTATGGCAGTGACCGTGCTTGTCACGGTGATCTCCGCGTTTTTCCCGCTTTTCACGGTGGCATAAATGAGAAAAAGCAATTTTGAGCCCACGCTGATCCTGGGCGCGACCGGTTCCGTGGGGCGGCAGGCGCTTGATGTGGCGCGCTGCTGCGCGATCCCCGTGCGCGGCGTTTCCGCGAATACGAACTGGCGCGAGATCGAGCGCGCGGTGCGGGAATTTCGCGTTCCCGCGGCGGCAATGGCGGATGAGAATGCCGCAAAAGAACTGCGCGCGGCGCTTTCCGATACCAACACGCGCGTGTTTGCCGGAGAGGCGGGCGTCCTTGACATGATACGGGAGAGCGACGCCACCGCCGCCGTCAACGCCATCGTGGGGCAGGCAGGACTTTTGCCCACGCTCTCGGTGATCGACGCGGGCAAGCGCTTGGCACTTGCCAACAAGGAATCCCTTGTCGTGGCGGGGGAGATCGTCATGCGGCGCGCAAAAGAGAAAGGCGTCAAGATCACACCCGTGGACAGCGAACATTCCGCCATTTATCAGTCACTGCGCGCGGGGCGGCACGGCGAGATCAAAAAACTGATTTTGACCGCTTCCGGCGGCCCGTTTTTCGGAATGAACCGCGCGCAGCTTGAAAAGATCACGGTCGCGGACGCGCTGGCACACCCGACTTGGAAAATGGGCGCCAAGATCACGGTGGATTCCGCCACGCTGATGAACAAAGGCTTTGAGGTGATCGAGGCGGCGCATCTTTTTCGCGTACCCGCCGACAAGATCGAGGTCGTGGTGCACCGCGAGAGTATAATCCATTCTATGGTGGAATATATTGATAACAGCGTGATTGCCGAACTCTCTGTCCCGGATATGCGGCTTTGCGTGCAATACGCGCTCACCGCGCCCGCGCGCATGGATGCCGTTATTCCGGAATTGTCGCTTACAAAGGTGGGAAAACTCACGTTTCTCCCGCCTGACGAAGAAACCTTTCCGCTTCTTCCGGCGGCGCGCGCCGCGCTTGCGGCGGGCGGCGGCGTCCCCGCCGTTCTCAACGCCGCAAACGAAGTGGCGGTGGCGGCGTTCCTTGCGGGTAAGATCTCTCTGCCGCGCCTTTTTGACACTGTGCTCGGCGTGATCGCGGATATGCCGCACGCGAAAGACGCGCACACGCTGGACGAGATCTTAACGACGGATCGAGAGGCGCGTGAGCACGCCGAAACACGCTTATAAGGAGAAGTTATGACTTTTCTCTATATTTTACTGGCAATTTTTTCTTTCGGGCTTTTGGTCGTCATCCACGAACTCGGACATTTTCTGATGGCGCGCCTTTTCGGCGTGGGCATCCACGAGTTTTCGGTAGGTATGGGACCGAAGATCCTGTCGAAAAAATCTTCTAAAACCGGTACGGATTATTCTCTGCGCGCTTTTCCCATCGGCGGGTACGTCAGTATGGTGGGGGAAGACGAGGAGAGCGACGCGCCGGACGCCTTCGGCGCCAAGAAAGTGTGGCAGAGGATCCTCATCGTCGTGGCAGGACCCGTGATGAACGTGTTGCTCGGCTTTTTGCTGATGCTGATCCTCGTTCTCTCCACAAAGCAACTTGCCTCCACCACCGTGGCGGAGTTTCGCGAGGGGGCGACAAGTTCCTCTTATGGCTTGGAAATTGGTGACAGAGTCCTTCGCGTCAACGGCGTGCGTGTGCACACGGGCAACGAACTGGTATATGAAATTATGAACAAAGGCTACGCGCCGGTGGATCTTTTGGTGGAGCGCGACGGTGAAAAAGTCCTCGTCGAGGGCGTGGTTTTTCCCGGACTCAGTGAGCAGGGCATTGCTTTCGGGCAACCCGATTTTCGCGTTTACGCCGAGTCGCGCACGTTCGGTCATTTGTTGTCGCATACCTATTTTCGGTCGGTTTCGACCGTCAAGATGATCTATGACCAACTCTTTGACCTCTTGCGCGGGCGCTTTGGACTTAACGCCGTTTCGGGACCGATCGGCATTACCGAGGAGATGGGCAACGCCGCGCGGAGCGGTTTCCCCAACTTTCTCTATCTTTTAACCGTCATCACCGTAAACCTCGGCGTCTTCAATCTCTTGCCGTTGCCGGCACTGGACGGCGGAAGACTCTTTTTCCTCATTTTTGAAGCGGTCGCGCGGCGTCCGATCAATCGCAAAGTGGAAGGATATATCCACCTTGCCGGTCTTGCGCTTTTGATGCTCTTGATGATCGTCGTCGCCTGTAAAGACGTAGTGGGGTTGATCCGAAAATGAACTATAACGAAATACGCCGCCGTACCCGCGCGGTGCGGCTGGGGAACAAAACCATCGGCGGTGACGCGCCGATCCTCGTGCAGTCGATGACCAACACCGACACGCACGACATTGCCGCCACGCTCGCGCAAGTGCGATCGCTTGCGGCGGCGGGATGCGACGTCGTCCGCTTGACCGCGCCCGACACCGACGCCGCCAAAACCTTTTATGCGCTCAAAGAAGCGGGCGTCACCGTTCCGCTTGTCGCGGACATACATTTTGACTACCGCGTGGCGATCGAGTGCGCCGAGAGCGGCGCGGACAAGATCCGCATCAATCCAGGAAATATAGGAGATAAAGAGCGCGTGCGCGCCGTCGTCTCGGCGTGCCGCGCGCGGAACATTCCCATTCGTATCGGCGTCAACGGCGGATCTCTTGAAAAGCACATTTTGGAAAAGCACGGAAAACCCGACGCCGCGGCGCTTGTCGAGAGCGCGCTCTACCACGCGAAATTGCTTGAAGAATTTGATTTTGACGATATCGTGCTGTCGGTCAAATCCTCGGACGTCGGCACGATGATCGCGGCAAACCGTGCGCTTGCCAAGTCCACGCCGTATCCTTTGCACCTCGGCGTTACGGAAGCGGGCGGCGCCGCGATGGGTACGGTGAAAAGCGCCATCGGCATCGGCGCGCTCCTTGCGGAGGGCATCGGGGATACCATTCGCGTATCGCTGACCGCCGATCCCGTTGAGGAGATCGGCGCGGCGCGGCGCATTCTCTCGGCGCTTGCGATAGAAGGACAAAGCGGGCTGCGCGTTGTCAGTTGCCCCACTTGCGGACGCACGAAAATCGACTTGATTCGCCTTTCGGAGCAGTTTGAAGTCGCCGCGCGCCGCGAAGGGCTTTGGGATTTTCCGGTTTCGGTCGCGCTGATGGGGTGCGCCGTAAACGGCCCGGGCGAGGCACGTGAGGCCGATATCGGTATTTGCGGCGGAGAGGGCGAAGGATTGCTTATCAAAAAGGGGCAGATCGTCGGCAAAGTACCGCAGGAAAAAATTGTGGAGACGCTCATCTCGGAACTCAAACAAATGCAAAAAACATAAAAAATCGGAAAGAGTAAACTATGGCGAAAACACTGTTGGAGCTTCTTGAAAAATACAAACCGAACGCCGCGCACCGGCTCTATTTGGAGGGCGCGACGGACATACAAAAAAGGGTGGATACGGAGCGGCGCATATTGGAGATCAGCGCCGCTTTTCCGACTTTGATCCCCAAAGCCGAGCTTTATGCGATGGAATCGGAGATCGAAGAGGCGTACCGCATTTCGCGTATGCGCATTTTGCCACGCTATCCGGCGTCTCTTTTTGATGAACAGTATATTCCCGAACTGATCGCCGAAACCGAGCGCGTAGGCGTTGTCGCGCGCGGCTTTTTCAGTTTTTACCACGCGCACCTTGAAGACGATACCGTTGTGGTGGAACTTCCTTATACCGAGCAAAATATGCGCTTGATGCAGGAGGGCAAGACCGCCGAGGTGATGGAGGGCATCATCCGCAGTGAATTCGGCATCACGCGAAAAGTGAAACTGGTCCATTCCGCGGCGCTCGAAAAAGATTATTCTTTCGACGTCATCGAGCGGGAACTTTCGGAATGGGATGAAAAATTGCGGCAGAGCAGCGCGGCGTACGAAGCGGCGAAGATCGTCGATCAAGAAAAAACCGCGAAAAAAGCGGAAAAAAGTTCGGAAACCGATTTTCCGCGCGTTACCACGCTTTTTCCCAACGTGCGGGACGCCGAAATACGCGGAAACACCTTGTCCGTGGGCTTTTACCACTTTCATATCGCAAATCCGCAACCCTTGCTCGGAGAATCCTTTGATATCAAGGCGACACCGCTTGCGCAAACCGACCGACAAACGCGCGGACTCGTTGTGGTGGGCGAAATATTCGGCTATGTTTCGGAGCTCAACCGAAACGGCGACAAATACAACGTTTCGTTTTGTATCACCGACGGGCAGAGTTCGCTTGCCGTCAAAAAGCCCGCTCTTTCTCCCGATGACGCCGCCGCGCTCGGCGCGGTGCTCAAAGACGGCGTTTCGGTGGCAATGCGCGGGTATACCAAGCACGACGCCAAAAAAGACGGCGAAGACGTCGACGTGACGTTTTACCCGTCGGATATTTTGCTTGTCAAGCGTTTACAGCGTGAGGATAACGCGCCCAAAAAGCGCGTGGAATTGCATCTTCATACAACGATGTCCAGTATGGACGCGTTGATCCCGCCCGAAGTGGCGGTGGAGACCGCCAACCGTTGGGGACACGCCGCCGTTGCCATTACCGACCACGGAAACGTGCAGGGCTATCAGGAGGCGATGCTGGCGGCGGAAAAGCTCGGACAAAAAGTGATCTGGGGCATCGAGGCGTATTTTGTCAATGACCGCGCGGGCGCGTTGTACGGCGAATATAACGGCTCTTTTGACGACGAATTCGTCGTGTTTGATTTGGAGACGACCGGTCTTTCTCCCACCACCTGCGAGATCATTGAGATCGGCGCGGTTTTGGTGAAGAACGGAGAGATCCTTAGGCGATACGATACGTTTGTGAAACCCACAAAGCCCATTTCCGAGGAGATCACGGCGCTCACTTCGATCACCAACGAAACGGTGCGGGACGCGCGTTCCATCGAGGAAGTGCTGCCGGAGTTTCTCGCTTTTGCGGGGAACAGGCTGCTGATCGCGCACAACGCCGAGTTTGACGTCGGTTTTGTGCGTGAGGCGGCAAAGCGGCAAGAGATACCCTTTGATCCCGCGTATTTGGATACGGTCGCGCTTTCCCGTCACATCAACCCCGATCTTAAATCGCACAAACTGGATCATTTGGCAGAGTATTTCGGGCTTGGGGATTTTCATCATCACCGCGCGTCGGACGACGCCGAAATGTTGGCGCTCATCTATTTCCGTATGCAGGAAAAGATGCAAAAGAGTGAGATCCACAACTTTACCGAATTGCGCGGCGAAATGAGCGAAGGCGCGGACGTTTTGCGTCTGCCGACCTATCATCAGATCATTTTGGTCAAAAACCAAACGGGGCTGAAAAATCTCTACAAACTCGTTTCTTTCAGTTATTTGCAGTATTTTCGCAAAGTGCCGCGCATTCCGCGCACTTTGCTTGAAAAATATCGTGAAGGGCTGATCCTCGGCTCGGCTTGCGGATCGGGCGAACTGATGCGCGCGATCCTCGAAAACAAATCCGAGCGTGAGATCGAGGAGATTGCGAAGTTTTACGATTATTTGGAGATCCAACCCGTATCCAACAATCGTTTTCTGATCGAAGAGGGCAGGATTGCGGACGACGAAGGACTGCGTGATCTCAATCGCCGCGTGGTGGCGCTCGGAGAAAAATTGGGCATACCGGTCGCGGCGACCTGCGACGCGCATTTTCTCAACGACGAAGACGAGATCTTCCGTCGGGTGCTTGTCAGCGTCAAGTTTAAAAACGAAGACCGCGATATGCACATTTATTACCGTACCACCGACGAGATGTTGCGTGAGTTTGCCTATCTCGGGGAAGAAAAAGCCTTCGAAGTGGTGGTGACGAATACCAACGCCATCGCCGATATGGTGGAAGCGGGCATCAGACCCTTTCCGAAAGGCACCTTTACACCGTATATCGACGGCGCGGAAGAAGATCTTACACGCATTTGCTACGAACGCGCACACGCGCTTTACGGCGACCCGCTACCGCAACTGATCGAAGAGCGTCTGGCGACGGAACTGAACTCCATCATCAAGAACGGTTTTGCCGTTCTCTACATCATTGCGCAGAAACTGGTCAGTTACAGCGAAAGTCAAGGGTATCTCGTCGGTTCGCGCGGCTCCGTCGGCTCTTCTTTCGTCGCGTCGATGGCGGGCATCTCGGAGGTCAATCCGCTCCCACCCCACTCGCATTGCCCGAAGTGTCTTTATACCGAGTTTTGCGAAGATCCGAATATCGGTTCGGGTTTTGATCTGCCCGACAAGCCCTGTCCCCGTTGCGGCACGAAAATGCTGAACGACGGGCATAATATCCCGTTTGCCACTTTTCTCGGCTTCAAAGGCGATAAATCCCCTGATATCGACCTCAACTTTTCGGGCGACGTGCAGGGAAAAGTACATAAATACACGGAGGAACTTTTCGGTGCGGAAAACGTGTTTCGCGCCGGTACCATCGGCGGCGTGGCGGACAAGACCGCTTTCGGTTTCGTGCTGAAATATCTTGAAGAAAAGAAACTTTCGCTTCCGCGCGCCGAAATGAATCGGCTTGCCGCGCGCTGTGTCGGCGTCAAACGCTCAACCGGTCAGCACCCGGGCGGCATCGTGGTGGTGCCCAAAGACAAAGAGATTTATGATTTCTGTCCCGTACAGCACCCCGCGGACGATCCCAACTCCGATATCGTCACCACGCACTTCACCTTTGAATATTTGCACGACACGCTTCTCAAACTTGATGAGCTCGGGCACGATATTCCGACCAAATACAAGTGGTTGGAGCGCTTTACCGACACCAGCGTGATGGACGTTCCGATGAACGACAAAGAAGTGTACGAACTCTTTTTGTCGACACGTCCGCTCGGCGTCGCACCCGCGGCGATCGACGCGCAGCTCGGCACCTTCGGTCTGCCGGAGTTCGGCACGCGGTTCGTAATGAAGATGGTGGAGGAAGCAAAGCCGCAATCTTTTGCCGACCTGCTCCAAATCTCCGGACTTTCGCACGGCACCGACGTGTGGAACAACAACGCGCAAAATCTGATCCACGACGGCATTTGCACCATTTCCAACGTGATCGGATGCCGCGACAACATTATGAACGACTTGATCCGCTACGGGCTCGACCCGCAGCAAGCCTTCTTCATTATGGAGTCGGTGCGTAAAGGAAAGGGGCTCAAACCAGACTGGATCGCGGATATGAAGGCGCACGACGTGCCGGAGTGGTATATTGACTCTTGTAAAAAGATCAAATATATGTTCCCAAAAGCGCACGCCGCCGCCTACGTGATGTCCGCCATTCGTCTCGGGTGGTACAAAGTACACAAGCCGCTTGCCTTTTATGCCGCTATGTTCACGGTCGCGCCGCTCGGTTTTGACGCGCAGATCGTGATGGGCGGGAAAAACCGCGTGTCGGCGACGATCAAAGACATTGAAAAGCGCGGTAAGGACGCAAGCGCCAAAGAACAGGCGTCCGTATCCACTTTGCAACTGATCAACGAGTGTTTGGCGCGCGGTATCGGCTTTTTGCCGGTCGATATCGAAAAATCCGATGCCAAGATCTTTCTGCCCGAAAACGGGAAAATCCGTATGCCCTTTTCTGCGCTTTCCGGCGTGGGCGAAAACGCCGCCGCAAGCATCATTGCGGCGCGGGAAGAAGAGCCGTTTTTCTCGGTGGAGGATTTGCAGATCCGCGCGGGACTCAACAAAAGCGTGCTGGAAACTCTGCGCGGAGCAGGGGTATTGAACGGTATTCACGAGACCGATCAGTTGTCTATGTTTTAAGGAGAGCGGAATGGAACTGCACCGATACGACGCCTTACCTTCCACAAACGCCGCCGCGCGCGCGGCGGCATACTCCTTAGCGCCGGAATTTTATACCGTTGCGGCAAACACGCAGAGCGCGGGGCGCGGAAGGCTGACGCGAAGGTTTTTTTCACCGCGCGGCGGCACATATTTCAGCGTGGTGCTCCGCCCCGCGTTTTCGCCCGCGCTTTATGGCGCGCTGACGCCTTTTGCCGCGCTTTCGGTTGTGCGCGCCCTTGAACAATGCACGGGCGTTTCGACCGAGATCAAATGGGTGAACGACGTTTTGCTTGACGGGAAAAAACTATGCGGCATCCTGTCGGAAAGCGGCACGGACAAAGAGGGAAGACCTTTCGTGATCGTGGGGATCGGCATCAACACCTTTTCCGAGCCTTTCCCACCGGAACTCTCCGAGATTGCCGTATCGCTCCCCTATGAGGACAAGGACAAACTCATCGGTGCGGTTGTGGAAGAACTTTCGCAGTATTCCGTTTCGATTCCTTCCAAAACCTGGCAAGCGGAATATCGAAAACGCGCCTGCTTTTTGGGGTGTTCGGTCCTCTTGATCGAAAACGGCGAAACCCGGTGCGTTTCGGCTCTCGATATAGACGAGAACGGGGCGCTGATCGTCAAAAACGAGCAGGGAGAAAGAGAAAGCGTCTGCGGAGGGGAAATTTCTCTTCGATTTGGCACGGCTCCCGAAAAAACGACATAATATGGGAATAGAAGAAAAACCGCTTCGGCGGTTTTTCTCATATCAGCAAGGAGAATGCTATGAAAGAACCCATCATCGTCGTTTTCGGGGGCGACAAGCGGCAGATCTCGCTTGTCCGGAAAATGACGGATGTTTTGAAAAAAGTGCGGGTGTTCGGCATTCCGCGCGAGCTTTTACCGCCCGCCGCGGAGTATTTTGACGATTGGCGCGTCGCCGTGCGCGATTGTGCGGCGGTTGTTTTGCCGCTTCCCACCTCGCAAGACGGCGTTCGCGTCAATTTGCCGCTTGGAAGCGAAAAAAAGGCGCCGACGCTTGCGGAACTTGTGGATCTGATGCCGCAAGACGCCGTTCTTGCCGGCGGAAAATGCGGCGCCGAACTTGTGAAAGCGGCAAAAGAACGGGAAATTCGGCTTTTTGATTATTTTTGTTCGGAAGAGCTACAGCAAAAAAACGCACTGCCCACGGCGGAGGGCGCCTTGGAGATCCTGATGCACGAAACGCCGCGCACGATCAAAGGGCTTCCCGTCGGCGTCACCGGTTACGGTCGCGTCGCGCGTGCTTTGGTGCGCGTGTTGCTTGCGCTGGGCGCGGACGTCGCGGTTGCGGCGCGGCGCCAAAGCGATCTTGAAAACGCGGCGGCGCTGGGTTGTCGCACCGTGCGGCTCTCGGAGCCTTTCGATCTTGTGCGGCTCTCCGCGGATCGCGCCGCCGTGGTCAACACCGTTCCGCATTGGATCTTTACCGAGGAAGTGCTATGCGAAATGCCACGTGATACGCTGATCCTCGATCTCGCTTCCGCACCGGGCGGCGTGGATCCCGCCGCCGCGGCGGCGCAGAGCGTCCGCGTTATCTGGGCGCTTTCTTTGCCCGGTAAATACGCGCCCGAGAGCGCGGGGGAGATCATAGCGGAAACGCTTCTTTCGTATTTCAAAGAGGTGGGAATATGCTGATCGGTTTTGCGCTTTGCGGGTCGTTTTGCACGGTGAAGTACGCGCTTCCCGTTCTCCGTGCTCTCGCGGAGAAAAACGAGGTACAAGGGATCGTCAGCGAGGCGATCTTTTCCACCGACACGCGTTTTTCTCCGGCGCGCGACGTCGTGGCGCGCGTGCGGGAATTGACGGGGAGAGAAGTGATCCACACGGTTGCCGCTGCGGAACCGCTGGGACCCGCAACGCCTCTTGACGCGCTTGTCATTTGCCCCTGCACGGGCAATACGCTTGCCAAAATGGCAAACGGCATCACCGACGGCACGGTGACGATGGCGGCAAAAGCGCATTTGCGCGGCGACAAACCGCTTCTCATCGCGCTTGCCTCCAACGACGCGTTGTCGGCAAACCTCAAAAACATCGGGGAGATGCTTACGCGCAAAAACGTCTATTTTGTGCCGATGCGTCAAGACGATCCCGAGAAAAAACCGCACTCGCTCGTCGCGGATTTCTCACTTGTCCTTCCGTCGCTTGAAAACGCGCTTGCTGGCAAGCAGGATCCATGTATTTTTCGGGGTTGAGATCGTAAAAGCAAGGGCGGGCAAATGCCCGCCTTTTGAAGTTTTCCGCAAATCTTTGCCAAATCTCTTTTCAAAAATAAAAAAATATGATATACTGTTAAAGAATATACAAGGGAGGTGTGCAAAGTGAAAAAACGCTTTTCGCGCGTTGCGGCGACGGTTTTGATCTGCCTTTTTTTGTTGCCGCTCTCCCTTATGCTGAAACTGCCCGCGCGCGCCGCGGGGGATCTCCCTTTTTTCGTGTCGGAACTCTCGCTTGCCGGAGGGGCGACGTTTACGCCTTCGACGGACGCGCGCTATCATCTTGCGCTCCCCGCCGAAAAAGCTGTCTTTACCGCCGACGACATAGAACCGGTAGCGGCGGAAGGAGCGTCGGACACGATACTGATCTCGCTTATCAACCGCTCCGGCGCGACAAAAGTGCGCGTCGAGTATCAATATGTGGAGCACGGTCCGAAAAGCGAATTTGCGCAAGCCGCCATTTTGCCGGAAAGCGAAGAACAGCAAACCATCCTGCTTTCCGCGCCGCACATTTCCCTTGGCGCGTCGCATTTTACACTCACTTTTTCCGGCAACACCGAAAGCGGCAAAGAGATCGTGCTGTGCGCGCTGTATAACACTTCCGCGTATCGGGAAAAAGAATATGACGGCGTCAACAACGTTTCCTGTCGCCTTGACAGGGAGACGGAAACCATCGCGGTTTCCGGAGAAGTGTCTTTTGCCGCGATGGTGCGCTACACAGGCGAAACGCTGGCGCTTTTCTCCATTTTACCTTCCGAAGAGGTCTATTTGTCGGATAAAACGCCGCTTGCCAAAATGGATCTTACCGCGCAGTTTTCTTTTTCGGTGCCGGCGATAAACGCCGAGAGCGTTTTTTCACGCTATATCGTGGCGATCCGCACGAAAGCGGGCGAGAGCATACCGCTCTCCGCGCCGCTCTATCCCGCCGTTTCTTTTGAAACGCCCGCCGCCTTTTCCGCCTTCAAAGGATTGCACACCGCCGCTTCCGACGCGGCGCTCTCCGCCGGTGCGGATTTTGAGATCGTGGACGTTTATCTGGATAAACTGCACGGCGCGCAGGGCAGCGGTATTCTGTACGTCGGCGAAGACGCCTATTATTATTTCAATGAGGCGTATGTTTCAAAACTGGATTTCGCCGTGAAAAATCTTTGCGGTGCGGGAACGGCGGTCTATCTTCGTTTTCTCATTTCTCCGGACGCCGACGATCTGTCGTATACCCCGTATGTGGACGATGCCTCGCAGATCGCGTACAAATCCATTTCCGTGCGAGACCGCTGGTCGCTCTATGCCCTGTACGCCGTGACGGATTTTCTCACGCACCGCTATGCCGAGACGGAGAACGGACGTATTTCCGGCATCATTTTGGGCAGACGTCTTGATTCAGCGGCAAAATACAACTATGCCGAACCCTCGTCGCTTGCCGATTATGCGCAAGATCTTGCAACGACGTTTCTGCTTGTGGCGAATACCGCGCGGCAAAACATTCCCGACGTGCGCTTCGTGTTGCCTTTCTCCGACCGCGTGTCTTATCCCGAAGATTTTACGGCGGGCAAGACAAGAGAATACGACACGACTTTTCTGTTAAGATCGTTTCTGCGCGCCCTTTCGAGTTGTACGACCGCTCCGCCCGAGTTTTCCGTTATGCTGGAATCCGAAAGCCCGCCTTCTCTCGTGGCGGTAAACGACGGCAGTACTTACGGCGTTGATCGCCTCGACGTTTTTATGGAGACGGTGCGCGCGCTGTCTTCTACCTACGGATGTCTGCAAAACAAGATCCTCTTTGCCTTTTTGCCGAGCGCGGATCTCTCTCCGGATGCTTTGCTTGCCGCTTATACGCTGCAGTATCTCACCCTGTGGTTTTCGGAAGACGTGACGGCGTTCATCTGCGATCTTTCGCCTTTGAGCGAGGAACAGCAGGAAGCGATGAAGGGGGCGCTCAATTATACCGTGCGCAAGATCGACTCAAACGGGGGTGACACGGTGGTGGCGCGCGCTCTCGGCGCATACGGCATCTCTTCCGTTTCCGAGTGGAATGCGGCGCACACGGGCGCCGAACTGTTAAGACGGCGGGATTATGAGTTCTCGCTGACGGAAAACGCGTATTCTTCGGGCGTCGCGCCGATCGGTACATACCGTCTCTTTGATTTTGAAACCGCCACCGGCACGCTCGGGTGGTATGCGGCGGAGAACTGTCACGAACTGTCTGTGCTTTCCGGTGCCGACGAACGCTTTCTTTCCGCCGGAATGGCTCCCGACAGCGCCAACGCGTACAGCGCGGTGGCGTGCAATTTCCCGCAACGCCTCGATTTTTCCGTCGCGCCGTATCTGCGTGTCAAACTGAAATTCGAAAGCACGGTCAAAGTCCCCTTTGAAGTACAGTTGCTGATGCTGGGCGAGGGCGTTTCGATTTTTTCGGACGCGCTTGTGTCGGGCGGGGAGAGTTTTGAACTCTTTTTAGACCTTTCCTCGGTGCGCTCGGATCTTTCCGAGATCTCCTGTATGCGGATCCTGTCGCGGACGTTGAGCGGCGAGAGCAGTCCGTATGTACTTGAGATCGAATCTGTCACGGTGGAAAGCGACACGCGCACGAGCGAAGAACTTGCCGCCCTGATGACGTTACAAAAAAACGACGAGGACGGCGAGGAAGAGGAAAAACGAAGCCGGCGGGAACTGGTCACGGCGATCCTTGTCACGGTGCTTGTCGTGTTTGCGAGCGGCGCGGCGGCAACGCTGGTCGCCGTACAGCAGAAAAGCAAAAAAGGACGCGGAGAGAAAGATCCGTTTGAGACGAAAAGGAGAAAGCAATGAAAAGTATTTTTCGCAATTTGACGATGCTCTTTGATTATTACGAACTGACGATGGGCAACGGCTATTATGAAAAGCAAATGCAGAACAAAATTGCCTATTTCGATGTTTTTTATCGTGAAAATCCGGAGGACGGAGGTTTTGCCATCGCGGCGGGGCTGGAACAGATCGTGGAATATATCAACAATCTCCATTTTGACGAAGACGACATCGCGTATCTGCGCGGAAAGGGCTGTTTTTCGGAGTCCTTTTTGGAGTATCTGAAAACTTTCCGCTTTACGGGCGATATCTACGCCGTGCCGGAAGGGACCGTCATTTTTCCGGGGGAGCCGATCCTTACCGTGCGCGCGCCCGCCATTGAAGCGCAGTTCGTCGAAACCTATATTTTGATGATCATCAACCATCAGTCGCTCATCGCGACCAAAGCGGCGCGTATCACGCGCGCCGCAAAGGGGAGAGCCGTCAGCGAGTTCGGCTCCCGCCGCGCACAAGGTGCGGACGCCGCGATCCTCGGCGCGCGCGCCGCTTTTATCGGCGGCGTGTCTTCCACCGCCTGTGCCGTGGCGGACGAGGTCTACGGCGTGCCCGCGGGCGGTACGATGGCACACTCCTGGGTGCAAATGTTTGACAGCGAATACGAGGCGTTTTCCGCGTATTGCGACATCTATCCGCAAAACGCCACGCTCCTCATCGACACTTACAACGTTCTCGAATCCGGACTGCCCAACGCCATTCGCGCCTTTAAGGAACACGGCATCACTAAATGCGCCGTGCGCATCGATTCCGGCGATATCGCGTATCTTTCGCAAAAGATCAGAGCACGCCTTGACGAAGCGGGGCTTCCCGATTGCAAGATCATCGCTTCCAACTCGCTTGACGAGTATATTATCCGCGGGCTCTTGCACCAAGGAGCGAAAGTGGACGCTTTCGGTGTGGGTGAGCGCCTCATCACCGCCAAAACCGATCCGGTTTTCGGCGGCGTATACAAACTTGCCGCGGTCGAGGACGCACACGGCAACATCATTCCGAAAATCAAACTCAGCGAAAACGTGGGCAAGATCACAACGCCGCATTTTAAGAACGTATATCGCCTTGTCGGCAGGGATACCGGAAAAGCCGAGGCGGATCTTATCACGGTTTTCGACGAAGTGATCGACGACACGAAACCGCTTGAAATTTTCGATCCCGAAAACACCTGGAAAACAAAAACGCTGGAAAACTTTGTCGCCGTGCCGCTTCGCGTGCAAGTTTTCAAAAACGGAAAACAGGTTTACACCTTACCGACCCTTGCCGAGATACAAAAGCACTGCGCAAAGTCTCTTGACGGAATGTGGGAGGAAGTGAAGCGTTTCGACAACCCGCATAATTATTATGTTGACCTTTCAAAGAAACTCTGGGATATCAAGTATACGATGATCAAAGAGCAGCGGCATAAGAAGTAAGAAAAAGGGGCTTGACCAAAGGTCAAGCCCTTTTTCTGTCCAGACGTCGCGCCGCCTCGCTCCGCGCGTCGGCGTCAAGCAGAATATAATATACAAAATCGCCCTCTTCCACGACGAGCGCGTTGTCAAACCGATCAAGGCGCGCCGAGAGCTCCGAGGCCGGGTAGAGTTCGGAGAGTGAGACCGTAGCCGCGCGCTCGGTGGCCAGATAATCCGTTATCGTTTCGCGCATTTGGTGTGCTTCCTCTGCGGAGTCCAACGAAAAAATGCCGATCTCACCCGCATCCGAAAAATAGACCGCGCCGTTTTTCGGGGGCGCGGAGTCACCGAAATTGGTAGCGATGAAATCCTCGTCGGCGCGGGTAAAAGAAGCAAAAAACGGGTCATTGTCAAGAACATCCTTTGCCGCGTCAAAGGTGAGCGCCGCGCTGTCTTTTTTACAGGATACGAGCAACAAGAGAGCAACCAAGAGAAGGAGCAAAAACTTTTTCATCTTTGCGCTCCTTGCTCGGCGCACTCGCGCAAGTGCGCGAGAATGACCTCGTACGCCTTTTCGTTTAAGTGGATCCCGTCGTTTCCGAAACAAAAATCGTCTCGCAGAAAGCCTTCTTCATCGGAAAGAACGGCGCTTTGATCGACAAACGGCAAACCTCGCCGCGCGGCGATCTTCCCGATGGTCTCGTTTGCCGCGTTTACCATATCGTTTGTGATAGCGGCGCTGTTCCTGCCCACGGGAAAAACAGACTGCAATATCAGTTCCGTATCGGGCGAGGCTTCGTGGATCGCATCCAACAGTTTTTCATAGTAAAAAGCAAACGTGTCCTGCCGATCCCGATAATAATATACGCCGTAATCGATCCCGAGCGTCACGACAAGACGAGTGGGACGAATGCGCGCCGCCACGGCGGCGATGGTTTCTTCGTTTCCGTTGTCGGGTGCTATGATCTTGGCGCTTGTGATGCGGGAATCCAGATTCAGATACCGGTTTTTGGTTGCCCATACGCGCGCGGGCTCGACCGCGGCGCGGTTGATCATATGGGCTGTGGTGGAATCGCCCAGAAAAGTGAGAGAGGCGATATAATCTTCCTCGTTTTTCGGTTGTTCGGCGCCCGCCGCCCGACAAGAGGAAAAAAGCAGAATAAGCGAAAAAAGCAATAAAAAAATACGGTTGAAACGCAAAAGAGCACCTCCTTGCCATCAACCGTAGTTTTTCCGTATTTCAATCTTTATATACTTCGTTATATTCAGCCGTATCGCGGCGTACCCGCGCGGCGCGGGCGGAAATGAGCAAAATGAGTGTCATCACGACGCCGTAAAGAAGTGAGAGAACAAGAAAAAGTTTCAAAAAACTCTCCGCGCCCTGTCCCGCGTCGCGGTTCGGGAGATACAAAAACAGCATCGCGCCGCCGATCGTGAGGAGATAGTGGATAAGGAGTCGTGCGCCCTTTTTTAAGGGTGTGTGCCGATAGATTGCGTTGGCGGCGGCAAAAAACACGGCAAAGGGCAGAATGGCAACAAGCGCCGTCGCACGCACGCCGCGCGAGAGATCAAAGGAGATCAGAAAATAGATAAAAAGAATGAGAAATGTCGCGGCGGTATAATATACGCACGAAAACAGCGCGATGTGGCGGATCAATTCTTTCGGTTTCATTCGTTTTCTCCTTGCGACGTTTTTATTATTCTATCACAAAAAAGGCGAAAAGACAAGTCCCGACGCGAAAAAAGGGCGTCTTTCGTTGACAGAAAGGTGAAAAAGCGGTATACTGTATACAATGGAAAACAGGAGAGAAAGAAATGAAGAAATTTTTGATCGTTGACGGCAACAGCATCGTCAACCGCGCGTTTTACGGCATTCGACCGCTTTCTACAAGAGAAGGACTTCCGACCAATGCTCTTTTCGGAATGGTGACGATGCTCTCCCGCCAGTTGGAAGCTCTGTCGCCCGACTATGCCGTGATCGCGTTTGATCTCAAAGCCCCCACGTTTCGCCATAAACTCTATGCGGAATATAAAGCGGGCAGGCGCCCGATGCCGCCGGAACTCGCGGCGCAAATGCCGTTGGCGAAAGAGACAGCCCGCGCGCTCGGCTTTTGCGTTTGCGAGGCGGAAGGTTATGAGGCGGACGACATTCTCGGCACGCTCTCCCGCGTTGCGACCGAAAACGGTTGCCGCGCATATCTGCTTACAGGCGACCGTGACGCGCTGCAACTCATTGCCGACGACGTGCACGTACTGCTTGCCACCAACACCGAAACGGTGGATTTTGACAGAGCGGCTTTTTTCGGAAAATACGGCGTCGATCCTACGCAGTTCGTCGACGTCAAGGCGCTGATGGGTGATTCTTCGGACAATATTCCCGGCGTCGCGGGTGTGGGAGAAAAGACCGCGCTTGCGCTCATCGCGGAGCATAAGACGCTCGACGGCGTCTATGCCGATCTCCCGACGGGAGATTTCAAGCCCGCTTTGCGCGCCAAATTGGAAGCGGGCAAGGAGAGCGCGTATCTTTCCAAAACCCTGGCAACTATTTGCCGTGAGGCGCCGCTTGACGAAGATCCCGAAGTATATCGCTTTGCGGGGATGCGCCGCAAAGAAGCGCTTGCGCTCTTTACGAAATTTGAATTTCAAGCCTTTATCAAGCGCTTTGATCTTGTACACGAAGGCGAGGCGAAAGGGGAGAAAAAAGCGGACGCGGAAGTATGCGATCTCTCCGAAAGCGATCTTTCGGAGCTTTCGCAGATGCTCGTGTTTGATTTTTCCGACGGAAAGGGCTTTTTCGCGGACAAGGAGCGCGTCTATCGTGCCGATCCGCACCTGACAAAAGAACTTCTCTGTGGCACTCGCCACATCATTTGCCACGACGCGAAAGGCATTTATAAAAAATTGGAAGAAGCAGAAATTCACTGGCGCGGCTGTTATTTCGATACGATGCTTGCCGCCTGGGTGCTCCACGCGGAAGACGCGCGCTACGGTGCGGGGGATTTGACGCTCTCGTATCTGGGGGAAAACTGCGCGGCGTTCCCCACGACGCTTTGCCAAATCTATGCGCTCTACGAAATTCTTAATGCCAAAATCGAGGAAACCCAGTCAAATAGCGTGCTATATGACGTTGAAATGCCGCTTTGCGGCGTTCTTGCCGATATGGAACTTGCCGGCGTTGCCGTTGATCAAGAAGGGCTTGCCGCTTACGGTGAGGAACTGCAAAACGAAGCGCGGCAACTGGAAGAACGCATTTATTTTCTCGCGGGCGGGGAGTTTAACATTCAATCCCCGAAACAGTTGGGAGAAGTGCTTTTCGAGCGTCTTTCTTTGCCGCACGGCAAAAAGACGAAAACCGGATATTCCACCAATGTCGAGGTACTGGAAAAACTGCGACCCTATCATCCCATTATCGACGAGATTTTGGACTATCGACAGGTCACAAAACTCTGCGGAACTTACGCCGAAGGTCTCTTAAAACAGATCGACGAGGACGGGCGGATTCACACGATCTTCAAACAAACGGGAACTGCCACGGGGCGGCTTTCTTCCGCCGAACCGAACCTGCAGAATATTCCGATCCGCACCGAGCGCGGCAAAGAGTTCAGACGTTATTTTATCTCTCGAAACAACAAATATTATCTTGTTGACGCGGATTACTCACAAATTGAGCTTCGGTTGCTTGCCGCGCTTTCCGGTGACACGGCAATGTGCGAAGCCTTTTCGAGCGGCAAGGATATCCATACCGAAACGGCGTCGCGCGTCTTCGGCGTTCCTCCGGAAGCGGTCACGCCGGAACTTCGCAAACGGGCAAAAGCCGTTAATTTCGGTATACTTTACGGAATGGGCGCGTTTAGTCTCTCGGAAGATCTGCATATCAGTCTTACCAAAGCGAAAGAATATATCGCGGAATATTTTGCCGCCTATCCCGATATTGACGTCTATCTTTCCCGCGTGGTGGAAGAGGCGAAAAGCAGAGGATTTGTCACGACGCTTTTCGGAAGACGGCGGTATATCCCCGAGCTCAAAATGCAAAATAAGAACTTGCAGCATTTCGGCGAGCGGGTGGCGATGAACAGCCCGATACAGGGCACGGCGGCCGATATCATTAAAATCGCGATGATCCGCGTGGACGCCGAATTGAAAAAAGCGGGCATCGACGCGCGCCTCGTTTTACAGGTGCACGACGAACTGATCGTCGAAACGACCGAGCCCGAGCGCGCCCGCGAGATCCTTGTGCGCGAGATGGAGAACGCCGCCGCGCTCTCCGTGCGCCTTGCCGTCAGCGCCGGCATCGGAAAAAACTGGTACGAATGTCACTGAAAAACACTCCCCGCAAAATCTTGCGGGGAGCGTTTTTCAAGTTGATCGTTTGATCAAGTTGATCGTTTGAAAAAGATTTGGCCTTTGCACGCCAAATCTTTTTTATATCGCCAAAAATTACGTTGTTTGAAGGCGGAAAAACGGCTGAAAATATCATCGAGGTGATGAAAATGAAAAAAGCCGTCAACGGCGCTTTTATGCTGTTTCTTGCCGCGCTCCTTTTGCTGTTGCAAGTCGGCGCAAAGGGCGGGGCGCTCCATTGGTACTGCACGAAAAATCAAAACCATCGTCAGATGATCGCCGCGCCGGAATTACAATTTATCGAGAAATACGGTGGATACTACGTCGATCACGAGCACGGAGATGATAATGAAGACCGCGTCGTGTATCTCACGTTCGACGCGGGATATGAGAACGGAAACGTGGCAAAAATCCTTGACACGTTGCGCGATAAGCAAGCGAGTGGCGCTTTCTTCGTTTTGGAGCATTTGGTAAAGGACAACACCGATCTTGTGCGCCGAATGGAGGCGGAGGGGCATCTTGTTTGCAATCATTCCGCAAAGCATCCCGATCTCTCGCTTGCGTCTCCCGAAAAGATCGAAAACGAACTGCGAGCGCTGGAAAAATGTTGTGCGGAAAATGGGATCAAACTCTCTCCGTATTTTCGCCCGCCGGAGGGGAATTTTTCGGAAGGAATGATGCAGACCGCATCAGGTCTCGGTTACAAAACGATTTTTTGGAGTTTCGCCTACGCGGATTGGGACAATAAGCGCCAACCTGACGCGCAAAGGGCTTTGAAAAACATTCTTGACCACTTGCACAACGGGGAAATTTTGCTGTTGCATCCCACTTCCGCCACCAACGCGGCGATCCTTTCCGATCTCATTGACGGCATACGCGCGGCGGGATACCGATTTGGCACACTGGATGAATTATGCGGCGCGCCGTAAGATCTTTCTCGTTTTTGCTTTTTTGCGCGCTTTTTCTGACAATTTGCCGACCGCTTGCCGCGGCGGAAGCAAAAATTTATTACAAGCAGTCCTCGTCGGATGAGAAAAAGCGCGTGGCGCTGACTTTCGATGACGGACCGCACCCGCGCTATACGCCGGAAATACTCGATATTCTGCGGGAATACGGCATTTGCGCCACTTTTTTTGTGGTGGGCACCAACGCCGAGTTTTATCCTTCGCTTGTGCTGCGCGAGGTGAACGAAGGGCACGAGATCGGCAATCACACGAGCAACCATTTTCACACGGCGAATCTTTCCCGCGAAGAACTTGAAAAAGACGTGCGCAGTTGTCAGGAAACCATCACGAAGATCACGGGAAAAGCGCCGGGCCTTTTCCGTCCGCCCGAGGGCGTTTGTACGAAAAACGTGCAAAATATCGCCGAAAAAATGGATCTCACCGTCGTTCTTTGGAGCGTGGACACACGCGACTGGGCGCATACGCCGCCTTGTGAGATCGTCAAAAACATCCGAAAAAACACGCGGGACGGCTCGATCATTTTGATGCACGACTTTATCGGCAAAAACAGCCCGACTCCTGCGGCGTTGCGGCAAGTTTTGCCGCTTTTGCTGGAATCGGGCTTTGAATTCGTAACGGTCAGTTCTCTGATTGGGGGAAAGTAGCCGCGTCGGCGCTTTCCCCTTTTGCGTTGCCGTCTATCATATAGCGCCGGATATTCGGCCATGCGGCGTAAGCGGCGATAAAGCCGGACAGCGCGGGAAAATAGAAGATCGGCAAAATGATCGGCAGAGAAAAACCGACGCCAAGGAGCGGAATGATAAGCGCTAGATTGAGGACGATGACGAGCAAAAGTCCCAATCCCGCAACGATATTGCGCTTGATCCCGATCACGGCAAAAATCAGCGCGTTTTTGAGCAGTTTGCGGATCGAAAGATCAAAGGTCACCATCATATGGTAGAGATAAAACCGCATAAAGGTATAGAGGATAAAGAGCACGGCAAAGAAGAAATACATTACGCCGAAAAAGAGTTGTCCCGACAGGGCGCTGAAATAAAAGAAATCAAAAATCAACAGGAAATTGATGGCGAAATCAAGCAGACCGAAGAAAAATCCCTGTTTCAAATTTTTCCGGACAGCGTAAAAATAATCCGAAAACAGGAAACAAGAATCCCCGCGCACGAGGCTGCGCAAATTGTATGTTGCCCCCACGTTCTGCCAGCCCCAGGTGACGGCGGTAAAGAGAATGAGAACAAGGTAGGCGATCTTTTTGCCGAGTGTGAAATAGGGCATATGAAGCGGCACGGAGTTCATTCCGGCGAAAACCGTGCCGAGAGGTGTCGTTTTCGCGATGAGAGCACCCAAAACCGGCGCGTTTAACGGTTCCGATATGGTGGCGCTCGTGGCGCCGAAGAAGTAGAGCACGACCATCGCGATGATCGGCAGATAGAGGACAGCCATCATCAAATTGAGCGACATCAATTTTCCCGCGTTTCTGCCGAGCAATTTGAAAAAATACAGAAGATTCGGCGTTTTATCCTCCGCCAGCGCGTCGGGGCGATCGGTATTCCGGAAGAAAAATCGCCTTTTTTGTTTGTTTTCCATAAACTTCCTCTCAAAAAATTACATTCCGAGCAAAGGGGAGAGCGTGTGCCAAAAAAAGAAAAGCAGAGTGGCAAGCGCAAGATACGCAAGCGCTTCAAGAAGGTAAAGAAAGAATGCGCGTGAAAAAAGCAGTGCGCTGTCGCGCTCGGCATTGACGTGCGGGAAAAGTGAAGCGCGCGCCGCGCAAAAAGCAAAAAGCGAAAGCGACGTCGCCAGGTATAAAAAGAGCGCGTTGAGCGGCAAAATGCCGATCTTTCGCCCAAGGGCGTCGGTCAGCGCGCCGCGAAAAAGCGTAACGTCAAAAAAAGATTTCAGCACGGTCACAAGAATGAAAAGCGGCTTTGCCAGTGTAGAAAAGGCAAAAGAGAGCGCAAGAGCGATAAAAAGGAACTCGCAAAGTCCCGCGTTTTGTCCCGATACCCACGCCGTTACGATCTTGTTGTTTCCGAGAAAAGCGATCGGCGTAGCAAGAAGATAGAGCAGAAAATAACGAAAAAAGAGAGCGGAAGTCGCATTTTTCGTACTTGTGCGAAAAAGCCCCAACGGCATTGTCATCACCCCCACACACTCTATGGCAAGGAAATGGGGGATATGCGCCGTTTTTTATTGTATCACAAAAAAAGAAAAAAATCAACCGTCAAAAAGGAGCGCGGTAAAGGCACCGTATCGGCGAAGATTTTACTATTGACATTTTTTGTAAAGTGTACTATAATGATACAGTAAACAATCAGCCGCAGGGCTGCATCGAAAAACGATAAGGAGATAAGAAAGTTATGGGATCTATCGCCAACACCAAAGAGAGCAGAGCCGTGCAGGAATTTATACTGAAATCAAAAAAGGCGTTTGCCGAGAAATTTGAACGCAATAAAGTCAATACGATTGATATTTCCGAGTGCGTTCCCGACGAAACATACACCGCGGCCGTCAGATATGCGGTCGTCGGATCTGTGGAGACCACTTCTCCCACCGGGAAACTGAAAACATATATGTATCGCGCGTCTGTCGACGTGAACGGCAAGGTATGCGGTATGGCGTCTCTTGAAATTCTTCCGATCGAAGAATGATCAATATATAAAAAGCGGCTGCTTTTTACCATTCGGTAGAAAGCAGCCGCTTTTTTACGCTTCTTCGCGCGCGTCGCGCAAAAGCAGGTATTGCGGCTTTTCTTCGCCGCGCACGGCGGCGGGCGTAATGACGATCTGTGCCACGTCTTTCCTTGAGGGGATCTCGTACATCGTTTGCAGCATCATCTTTTCCATAATGGATCGCAGCCCGCGCGCGCCGGTGCCGCGCGCGATGGCAAGTTTGGCGATCTCCGCGATCGCGCCTTTGGCGAAGGTGAGCTTCACCCCGTCCATTTCGATCAATTTGGTATATTGTTTGACAAGAGAGTTTTTCGGCTCGGAGATGATCCGCACCAAGGCGTCTTCGTCAAGATCCGAAAGCGCCACCATCACGGGAATACGGCCGACAAGTTCGGGGATAAGCCCGTATTTCACGATATCGTGCGGCGTGACGTCTTTGAAAACGCCCGCTTTTTTCTTTTCGGCTTTTTTCAGGATCTCTCCGCCGAAACCGACGGTACTGTTTCCTTTACGCCGTTCGATGATGCCGTCCAGCCCCTCGAACGCGCCGCCGCAGATAAACAGGATATTTTTCGTGTTGATTTGGATAAATTCCTGGTTGGGGTGCTTTCTGCCGCCTTGCGGGGGGACGTTTGCCACCGTTCCTTCGAGAATTTTCAGAAGTGCCTGTTGCACGCCCTCTCCCGATACGTCGCGGGTAATGGAGCGGTTTTCGCTTTTGCGCGCGATCTTGTCGATCTCGTCGATATAAATGATGCCGCGTTCTGCAAGAGCAATGTCAAAATCCGCCGCTTGGATAAGGCGCAGCAAAATATTCTCCACGTCCTCGCCGACGTAGCCCGCTTCGGTCAGCGTTGTCGCGTCGGCAATGGCAAAAGGAACGCGCAGGGTTTTTGCCAGCGTTTGTGCGAGATAGGTTTTGCCCACGCCCGTGGGACCGAGAAGGAGTACGTTGCTCTTTTGGATCTCCACCGTGTCCTCGTTTGGTTCGGCAACGAATTTGCGCTCGCCTTTGCGGCGGTGTTCGACTTTCATAGCCAAAATGCGCTTATAATGGTTGTAAACCGCCACGGAAAGCGCGATTTTCGCGTCTTCCTGACCGATCACGTATTCATCAAGCGTGGCTTTGATCTGCGTGGGGCGGGGGAGCGTATCCAGCGTAAAGGCGCCGGGGGCGGCGGGTTTCGCGCTCTCGCTTTCCTCCAGGATCTCCGCGCAGGTGTCGATGCAATAATTGCAGATATATATGCCGGTCGGGGATAGGATCATACGTTCGACCTGATCTTCGCTTCGCCCGCAAAAAGAGCAATATGGCATTCCTTTTTTGTTCGTTGTGTTCGGCATAAAACTCCTTAAACGCGCTTGGCGATCACTTTATCCACAAGACCGTAGGCAAGCGCCTCCTCGGCTGTCATAAAGTTATCGCGGTCGGTATCGCGCGCGATCTGTTTGACACTCTTGCCGGTGTTTTCCGCAAGAATGCGATTGAGGGTATCGCGGGTGCGCAAAATGAGATCGGCTTGGATCTTGATATCCGCCGCCTGACCTTTTGCGCCGCCGAGCGGTTGATGGATCATAATTTCGCTGTTCGGCAGAGCAAGGCGTTTGCCTTTCGTGCCGGAAGAGAGCAAAAACGCGCCCATGGACGCCGCCATACCGATGCAGATGGTCGACACGTCGCATTTGATATAGTTCATCGTGTCATAAATTGCCATACCTGCCGTTACGGAGCCGCCGGGACTGTTGATATAAAAGGCGATGTCCTTGTCGGGATCCTGCGCTTCGAGGAAGAGCATTTGCGCCACCACAAGCGACGCCGTTACATCGTTGACCTCGTCCGAGAGAAAAATGATGCGGTCGTTGAGCAAGCGTGAAAAAATATCGTAGGAACGCTCGCCGTGACCGGTCTGTTCGATAACCATCGGAACCAGGGCATTATTTCTTAAAAAATCGTTCATCATATCTGCCTCCTTTAAGGGAGTAGCCGCGACGTTTTGCCGCGGCTACCGTACAATCATTCTTCGGTCTTTTTCTTTCCGCTCTTTTTCTTTTGAGGAGCATCGGTAACGACCGCGTTATCGCGTACGAAATCCATCGCTTTCTTTACGCGCATATCTTCGGCGACCGAGTCGGCGGGAACAGCCTCTTTCACTTTTTCCACGGGCATATTATATGCGCCGGCGATCCGCTGATATTCACCGTCAATGTCTTCTTCGGTGGCGGCTACGTTTTCAAGTTCCGCGATCTTTTCAAGCGCAAGACGAGCCTTTACCTGACGTTCGGCTTGCGGGCGGAATTGCTCGCGCAGGGAATCCAGCGTCATACCGGTGTATTTCAGATAGGTATTGAGATCGAGACCCGACATCCGCAGGCGGTTGTCGTAATCGCGCAGGAAATTCTCGGTCTCCGCGTCGAACATCGGAGCGGGAATGTCGGCTTGCAGTTTTTCGATCAGCGCGTCGACCAGTTTTTCGTCCACGGCGCCGGCGGCGCTGTCTTCGTTTCTCTTTTGCAGTTTTGCCTTCAAATCGGCGCGATATTCCGCCAAGGTGTTGAATTCCGAAACGTCTTTGGCAAAATCATCGTCAAGTTCGGGCAGTTCCGAGCGCGTCAGCGCGTGCAGTTTGCATTTGAAAACGGCTTCCTTGCCCGCAAGGTCTTTCGCGTGATATTCCGCGGGGAAAGTGACGTTCACGTCAAATTCCTCGTCGATCTTTTTGCCCGCCACCTGCTCCTCAAAACCGGGGATAAAGGTGTTCGAGCCGAGTTTTAACGCGTAATTTTCGCCTTTTCCGCCTTCAAACGCCTTGCCTTCGCAAAAACCTTCGTAATCGATCACGGCGGTGTCGCCCATTTCGGCGGCGCGCCCCAGCACTTCGGTTTCTCTGGCGTTACGTTCGCGCACGGTGGCGATCTCGGCGTCCACGTCGGCGTCTTCTACTTTGGTAACGGTGCGCTCCACGTTGATGCCGGCATAATCGGCGATGGAAACTTCGGGTTTTACATATACTTTTGCCGAAAGAACAAGACCGTTGTCGTCAAGCGAAACGACGTCCATTTCGGGTTGCGCCACGGGAGAAATGCCCGCCTCTTTGACGGCGGCGTCGTAAGTATCCGGAATCAGATCGTTGATGGCGGTTTCATAAAACACACCTTTTCCGTACAGTTTCTCGATAACGGAGCGGGGCGCTTTTCCTTTGCGGAAGCCGGGAACCGTCATTTTTTTGCCGTCTTTTTGATAGGCTTTTGTGAGAGCCGCCTCAAAAACCTCTTTTTCCACCGAAATGTGGAGTTCGTATTGGCTGTGCTCCAATTTGTCAGCCTTGATCAATTTCATTCTTTTGTCCTCCGGAGATTTGAAAATTTCATACAAAGTATATTGTACTGATTTTGTTTGAATTTGTCAAGAGATTTCCAAAATATATTATATAGAAGCGGGAAAAATGCGATACGGCGCAAAATTCAGATAATCGGAAGAAACAAGGCGAAAAGAAATCCCGTTTTCTTCCGTCACGGCAGGGCAGGTATAATTGCCGTGAATATGCCCGTAAAATACCCGCCGCACACCGGCGTCACGGAGCGCATCGAGAATTTCGCGGCAACGAAAATCTCGCCAGATCGGCGGAAAGTGCAGGAAAACCAAAATCTCTTTGTCGTTTCCCGCGCCCAGTTTTTTCGCCGCGTCAAGACCGAGTTTCAGGCGCTGAGTCTCCCGATTGATCATTTTGGAAAAATCGACGTTGCCCACCGTGACCTGATTTTCTTCTTCCAAAAACCATCCTCTTGTGCCGGTGAGGATAAAATCCTCGCATACGACAGCATTATTATAAAGGAGAGACAAATCGGAAAAACCGTTTTCTTCGGTAAACTTGCGGAATTTCGCGGCGGTATCCCACCAAAAATCGTGATTGCCTTTTCCAAGCAGTTTTTTGCCGGGTAAGGAGTGGAGAAAAGCAAAATCTTCCCGCGCGTCTTCAAGACGCATCGCCCAAGAAATGTCGCCGCCGATCACCACGGTGTCCTCTTCTTTGACGACGGCAAGCCAGTTTTTTCGTATTTTTTCGGTATACTGTTGCCAACGCGAGCCGAAAACGTCCATCGGATATTTTTTGCCGATGGAAAGATGCAGATCGGCGATGGTGTAAAGAGCCATAAACTTCCTTTCCGCTCTCTTTCGCGTATAAAGCACGGTAACTTGCACATACTGTTTTTATCACACGAAAGGAGATTTGAAATGGAGAAAAATCATTGTCACGGTTGCCACGTCAACGACGGGATCAGTTGTGATGTGAAAAACTGCGCGTATCACGAGGGAGATTGCCATTGCACGGCGGATAAGATCGCCGTGGGGCCGAGTTTCGCCGCCTCCGGCGCGGACACCGTTTGCGCGACGTTCAAGCAAAAAGAAGAGTGACGCGCAAAATGCGGGGCGTTTGCCCCGCATTTTTTATTTGTCCGCAAAAGCGAGGACGGTATCAAGCATATTCTCCGGAGCAATCACGTCCGAAAAACGTACCGTGCGCCGGTCGATGCCGCAAAGCGGGTAGGGGATCTCGGCGCCGGTCTTTTCCGAGAGCATCGAGAGTGCCGCCAACGGATCGCCCGGGCGTTCGCCGTACAGTGAGGCGTAGACGTCTGCGGCAAATTTGAACGGGCTTGCCGTAGAGGCCACCACCATAGGCGTTTTGTCGCCGGTCTCGGTCATATATTGTTTCGCGGCGGAGATGCCGACGGCGGTGTGCGTGTCGGCAAGATAGCCGTAGTCGCGCATCGTATCGTGGATCGTGGCGGCGGTGACTTTTTCGTCGGCGAAATAGCCGCAAAAGACCTCGTCGATTTTCGCCTTTACATCAGGCGCAACCGTGTATTTTCCGTCTTTCGAGAGTGCGCGCATATATTCTCTCGTGCGCGCCGCGCCCGCCGCGAAGAAGAGAAGGCGCTCCAAGTTGCTGGAAATCAGAATATCCATCGAGGGGGACATCGTGAGATGGAAAGCGCGGTTGCGATCATAGATGCCGGTGCGGAGAAAATCGGTGAGAATGTTGTTCTCGTTCGAGGCGCAGACAAGCTTTCCGATCGGCAAGCCCATCTCGCGCGCCAGATACGCGGCGAAAATGTTGCCGAAGTTGCCGGTCGGCACCGTTACGTTCATTTTGTCGCCGAGGTTCAGTTTGCCCGCGTTCAACAGGTCGCAATAAGCGGAGACATAATAGACGATCTGCGGCGCAAGTCTGCCCCAGTTGATCGAGTTTGCAGAAGAGAGAAAATATCCTTTTTCGTTCAGCGTTTCGGCGGCGAGGGGCAGGGAAAAGATCTTTTTGACGCCGGTTTGCGCGTCGTCAAAATTGCCCTTGATGGCGGCTACATAGACATTTTTGCCTTCTTGCGTCTGCATTTGCAGTTTTTGCACGCGACTGACGCCGTTTTCGGGGTAAAAGACGGCAATTTTGATCTGATCAATATCTTTATAACCTTCCAGTGCCGCTTTGCCCGTGTCGCCGGAAGTGGCAACCAAGATCAGCGCTGTGCGCGCCTCTCCGGTTTTGCCGAGCGCGCGGGAAAGAAGGCGGGGCATAATTTGCAGCGCCATATCTTTGAAAGCCGCCGTGGGACCGTGCCAGAGTTCAAGCGAGAAAAGCGTGTCGGAAAGTGCGACGAGCGGCGCGGCGCCGCCGCGGAAAGAAGTTTCGGCGTAGGCGGCGCGGCAATCGGCAAGCAGTTCTTCTTCGGTATAGTCGGTGAGATATTTGCCGAGTATCTTTGCCGCGCGCGTTGGATAATCGAGATGTCGAAGTTCTTCGATCTCCGCGTACGACAGGGCGGGAATGCTTTCGGGGACGAACAGCCCGCCGTCCTCGGCAAGCCCCTGTTTGATGACGCGAGCCGCGGAATAATGCGAAGAAGTTTCTTCTCTTGTGCTTTGAAATTCCATATTTTTCTCCTTATAAGTATTGCGTGCAGAAGCGTTTGCCGTTCCGATAAAAGAGTCGGTCAACGTCCGCTTCGGTAAATCCTTGTTTTTTCATCGGGTCTATGATTTTCAAAAGATCGTTTGGCGTCGCAATTCCTTGCGCCGGTGCGTCCATACCGTCAAAATCGGTGCCGAAAACGACGGATTCCCGCCCCGCCACACGCACGATGTGGGCGACGTGCGCGAGCAGATCGCCGATTTCGGAGCGTTTCTTGTCTGTCAGAAACGGGGTGTAGAGATTAACGCCGATTACGCCGCCCGTCTCTGCGATCGCGCGCAGACGCCCGTCGTCAAGGTTTCTGTTGTGCGGCGTGACGGCAAAAGCGTTGGAATGAGAAGCGATCACGGGCTTTTTTCTTGCGGCGGCAAGAGACAGGATCTCGTCTGCCGCCTTTCCCGACGCGTGCGAAAGGTCGGGGATCATACCGATTTCAAACATTTGCACAACGACCGAAAAACCGAATTCGGAAAGTCCCGTCTCGGTGTTCCACGCACCGCCGATGATGCTCTCGCCGCGCCAAAACGGCGCGGCGATCCGCACGCCCGCGTCGCGCAGAAGATCCAAGTTTCGTATGTTTGCGTTTAATATTCGCAGATCCTCAACGGTGGGGATCATCAACAATTTGTGTGTGTCAAACGCCGTTCCAAAATCGTCGGAAACGCCGAGCAGAGCGGCATTTGCGGTATGTGACAGAACGGTTTTCAAATTTTTGAAAACCGCCACCGCGTGCTCCATTCCGGCAGCGTCCGGAATCTCCGGCGGGGTAAAGCACGCCGCAAAGTGCACCGAGCGCGAAAACAGCGAAGAAGTTTCAGGGGTAACGGCGATCGGCGTTTTCTTGCCTTGCGACGCGTGAAAAAGGGATAGCGGCGTGTCGCAGTGAAAATCAAAAAAGTTCAGAGGATCGGCTCTCCTTTTTTGTCAAAAGCGGCGGGAATGTGGTGGACTTTCAGGACGCGATGAAAAAATGAGTCGTCCAGATATATCTCGATCACGTCAAAGCGCGGGCAAAGATTTGTATAATACTCGGAAAGGAATTGCCGCGCCGCGCGGATCATACGGGCGCGCTTGCCGGCGTCAACGGCAAGGACGGGGCGATTTTCGAAAGAAACGGCGTCCACAGTGCGTGTTTTCACCTCGGCAAAAACGATATACGATCGGTTTTTTGCCACGATGTCGAGTTCATCCTTGCGCACACGGCAATTTCTCGCGACGATGCGAAAGCCCGCCTTTTTTAAGTATCGTGCGGCGACGCGCTCGCCCTTTTTGCCGATTTTTCGCGCGTTTGCGGCTGCGTTTCGTTTCATTTATCTAAAAAGCGAATGAATTTCGTGCGATAGATCTCGCACGGACCGTATTTCCGCAACGCTTCCATATGCTCTTTCGTGCCGTATCCTTTGTGTTTGGCAATGCCGTACATCGGATATTTTTCGTCCAGTTCACAGCAGATATGGTCCCGCGTCACTTTGGCTAAAATCGAGGCGGCGGCGATCGACGGGGAAGTGGCGTCGCCTTTGACAACGGCGCGCGCCGGCAACGGAAACCCGCGTGCGATATTGCCGTCGATCAGCGCAAAATCAGGGGCGGGGGAAAGCCGTGCGATGGCGCGACGCATGGCGGCAAGGGTGGCAGAAAGAATGTCGGTTTCGTTGATCTCCTCCACACTGCCGAGTTCCACCGCGTAAGAAACGGCGTTCTCACAAATGATTTTGAAAAGCTCTTCACGCTTTTTTTCGGAGAGCTTTTTGGAGTCGTCAAGCCCCGGGATCACAAGTCCCGCGGGGAGAATACACGCGGCGGCGGCAACGGGACCGCACAAGGGTCCGCGCCCCGCTTCGTCCACGCCGCACACAAATTGATAACCTTCTTTGCGGAGTTCTTCTTCCAGTGAAAACGACAGCATTTCAGTCCTCCGTGGGCGGCGCGTCCAGCGTGATCTTGCCGATCTTGGCGGCGCGAAATTCATCCAGCAGCATATTTGCCGTGCGCTCGGTGTCCACTTCGCCGCCGGAAACGAGAAACCCGCGCTTTTTACCAATATATTCAAAGAGTTCCGCGTCGGTGAGATCAGCGACGTCGGGAAGTTTGTAGCGCGCGGCGAGAAGTTCTGGATATCTTGTCCGCAGTTTGCGGCACAGCGCGATCGCCAGCGTTTCCACTTGCACCACTTCGTCTTTGATGGCGCCGGTGATGGCAAGGTTTTCGCCCGTTTCGCGGTCGTCAAAACGCGGCCAAAGCACGCCGGGCATATCCATCAGGGCAAGCCCTACCGAAGTTTGCACCCATTGAGGCGCAAGCGTCACGCCCGGGCGGTTTTCCACTTTCGCTTTTTTTGCGCCGGACAGGCGGTTGATAAGCGAAGATTTGCCTACGTTCGGGATCCCCACGATCATCGCGCGCAGATAGCGCGCCATTCCTTTTTCGCGGTAGCGCTCCTGTTTTTCGGCAAGTAAATTTCGTACGGTGGGCATCAGTTTTTCAATGCCTTGTCCCGTCAGGCAGTCGGCGGCAAAGGCCGTCGCGCCTTCGCGCGTCAGCGCGGTGACAAAACGGCGCGTCGCCGCGTCGTCGGCAAGCGATGATTTGTTCAGTATGGTGATGAGCGGTTTGCCTTCCGTCAGTTTCAAAATTTCGGGGTTGCGGGAACTGCGCGGGATACGCGCGTCCAACAGCTCAATGACCAGATCGACTTTTTTGAGATTTTCCGCGATCAGCCGTCTGGTTTTTGCCATATGGCCCGGGAACCATTGTATGATTTCTGTCGGCATCGTGACCTCACGAAACCTTGCCGAAAGCGGAGAAGGGCAAAACGCGGAAATAGACGCGCCCGAGGACGCGCCGCGCGTCCACAAGCCCGACATAGCGAGAGCGGCTGTCGGCGGAATTGTTGCGGTTATCGCCCATCACGAAAAGATAGCCTTCCGGCACGTATTCGACGAGCGGTGCGCGCCCGCTCTCCGCCCATTTCCCGTTAGGTGCGGCAAAATAGGCGTATCGGCTCTCGTCTATGACCTCATCTTCGGTAAACACGTCGTCCGAGGAAACGAACACCTTGCCTTCCGTATAATCGATCTTCACGTAATGATTGCCCGTGGCGATCACGCGCTTGACGATCGGCTCGTTGAAGGAAGCGTATTCGCTGCCGGTTTGGTGAAAGACGATGATGTCGCCCTCGTGCGGAGTGTAGCCGAAATCCGAAACGAAAAGCCCTTGACCGTGCGAAAGCGTTTGGTTCATCGAAGGTCCGCTCACCACGCATATGCGGAAAAAGAAAGTGACGAGAAGCCCCACGGCGATCACCGCGAAAACAAACAGTTCCACATAGTCGAAAATCGAGCGCAGCAACAGGATGGTAGCATCTTCGCGCGTTGATTTTTTCATAGTTTCTCCTTAATTTCAGGAAAGTTTTTTCGCCGTCAGCGTCTCCATCAAGCGGTAGCCGTTCGGCGTGTAATCGTTCTTTGCGGCGGCGGTCTTTTCGCAGAAATTATCCACACCGGCAAAAGTTTGCTCCGAGGAATAAATCAGATAGGGAACAGGCAAAATGCTGTGCGTGCGAATGCGAATGGGCGTGGGATGATCGGGCAGGATCATAATTCTGAACGGTTCTCCCGTGCCGCGCAGATAAGAAAGAACGGGAGAAAGGATCTCACTGTCGATCTTTTCCACAGACAGGATTTTGTTATCCAGTTCCGCGCGGTGCCCGCACTCGTCGGGAGCCTCCACGTGCACGTAAACGTAATCGGAACCCTCCGAAAACGCACGGATCGCCGCCTCGGCTTTTCCTTTATAATTGGTGTGGACGTTGCCCGTGGCGCCTTCCACGTCAATGGAGCGCATACCGGCGCAAAGTCCGATGCCTTTGATCAGATCCACGGCTGAAATGACGGTGCCGTTCAGTCCCCATTTTTCGGAGAAAGAGGGAAGCTGCGGTTTTTTGCCGGGACTCCAAAGCCAAGCGGAGTTGGCGGGTTTGAGCCCGCGCCGCCGACGGTCTTCGTTTACGGGATGATGGTTGAGCACGCGGAAACTGTCCCGCATCAGTTGATAAAACTCCGCGCCGCCGTCTTCCACGCGAGGCAGGTAATCTCCGATGCGCTTGCCGAGAATATCGTGCGGGCGCATAAAATTATAGTGATCGTTGCCGTTTTTCCAAATCAGGCAGTGCCGATAACTGACGCCGGTATAGAAGCGGCGCACGTCGTTGCCGAACTCGGCTTGCAGGGCTTTGATCAGTTCGTCGGCCTCCGGCGTGGTGATCTCGTCCGCGCTGTGGTCGATGATGATCTTGTCGTCATAATCTTCACCGTTGTCGGAGAGCGTGACGACGTTGCAACGGTACGCCGTTTCGTCGGGCTTCATATCAATGCCCATACTGACGGCTTCAAGGGGCGAGCGACCTTTGGAATAGATTTTGGGGTCGTAGGAAAGAATCGCGAGATTGGCGGTGTCGCTTTCCGGCACCATATCTTGCGGCACGTTGGAGACCGTGCCGACCTTCGCCACGCGCGCCAGCGCGTTCATCGTCGGCTTTTTCGCCTTTTCCATCGGCGTCATACCGCCGAGTGCTTCAATCGGTTCGTCTGCCATACCGTCCGGGATCAAAACAAAGTATTTCATTGTCAATGCCTCTTTATGAAAATATTTATTACATTATAACACAAATATGGGAAAAGGGCAACAGAATTTCAAAAAAAGATGCCCGATCTGCGCGAAATTTCGGCAAAACAATCGCTTTTGCGCGTCGGAAAGAAAAAACGACGCAAAAAACAAATCAGCCGCTCTTCGCGCAAAAACTTTTCGATGCGACGAAAAAAATTGCGCAAAAAGCGGCAGGGTTGCTTTCAGGTTCTGCTGATTTTATAAGGAGTGCCGTCAAGGGTACGGGGCGTATCCGACAAGCCCGCCAAATAATCCAGCGAAACGTTGTAAAGGCGCGCTAAGGAAACGAAATGGTGCATCGGCAGTTCGCGATGTCCCGCTTCATACAAAGCGTATTGCGATTGCGGTGTGTGTAAAAACATAGCGACGTATTGTTGCGTAAAATCGTGATCCAAACGCAGATCGCGCAAGCGACGATAAAAATACACAAAAGCACCTCCTTCTTTTTGTTCATTGTAACAAAATATGCAAACGCATATTGACATTATATGTAAACGCGTATAAAATATATGCGATTGAATATATAAATAAAAACAAAAAGGAAGGAAGAATCACAATGGGAAAATACGTTGAATCACATCTGAACAGAAACGAGACGGTCGTCAAAGCGGCAAAACGGACGAGGCTCTTTTTGGTGGGCACTTGGATAAAAGGTGTTTTGCTTTGCTGGTTGCTGCTGATCCCGACCGTCAAAGCGATCATCAACACGTTGGCTTATAAGAAAAGCGAGCTGGCAATTACCAACAGACGCGTGATCGGAAAAATCGGTTTGATCAACACGCAAACGCTGGACGCGCCGCTCAATAAAGTTCAGAACACATCGACGGAAAGCGGATTCTGGGGAAAAGTTTTTCATTACGGAACCGTGTCGATCAACACCGCCGCCGGCGTGATCCATTTTACGGGTATCAAACAGCCGGAGGAATTCAAAACCACTTTGATGAATCAGATCGAGGAATACGAACAAAGCCGCATCCAAGAGCAAGCCGCGCAAATGGCAACTGCGATGTCCGCCGCGATCGCGGTCAATAAATAAAAATACAAACACAAAAAAGCCTTTCGCCGAAGTGAAAGGCTTTTTTCTTCAATTTCTCTTTCCTTTTTCTCATTCCCTTTTTTATACAAAATTTGCATTTTGTATAATTGTATCTGTGAAAGGAAGAAGAAGATCAATGCGGATACCGCCGCGTCAGATCGCTTACGTTCTTTTTGCGGCGGTATTTTCACGCGGTTTTCCCTGTCCTTACAGCAACCCACATATCTTTATCGGCGCCTGCTTTTCTCTCACAGCAAAAATAAATTGTCGATTTTATATTTTCTTCCTTGCGGATAAATATTTTTGCCGTGTCGCCTCTCCGCCGCGCAGATGCCGCTCGCTTTTGTTTTGATCCAGCACCGCGCGTACTTTTTCCGAGAGCGTGGGATTTTGTACCGACAAATGTGCCGTCACGTCTTTATGTACCGTGCTTTTGCTCACGCCGAAAACTCTTGCCGCCGTGCGCACGGTCGCGTTGTGTTCCAAAATATATTCTCCCAAAAGTTCACATCTCTCACGACCTTCGCGCTCTTCCATATTTCCCTCTTTCCTCTTGAAAATACTGACATGGTTTGCTATACTATCTTATGTAGCGCAAAGTTCAAAAAGAAGTACGAACGGAGCAGAAAAATGAAAAAAGAAGAATCGCGTTTTGCATCTTCCGCCGTTTTTGAAGGAATGACCTCCATTTCGGCGCTTTTTGCCGCGCGCGACGCGGGAACGAACGACAGACAAATCGAAAAGATCCTGTTTGACGCGCAGAAAAAGGAAGCAAAACGCCGCGAACTCGCGTTTTTACGTCAAAAATGTGCGGAATATGACGTTCCGCTGGTTTTTACGACCAAAGAAGAGATCGACGCTTTGACGATCGGCAATACGCACGGCGGCGTTGTCGCCTGTTGCAAAGAGCGCACTCTCCCCGCCCCAACGACGGAAAATCTGCCGGAAAACGGCTTTCTCTGCCTGCTTGACGGGCTGGAAGATCCGTATAACTTCGGTTATGCACTGCGTTCTCTCTACGCGGCGGGCGTGGACGGAATCCTTCTCGGAGAGCGAAACTGGATGACGGCGGCGGGCGTGGTCGCCCGCGCTTCCGCCGGCGCCTCGGAAGCGTTGCCGCTCTTTGCGGGTGACCCGAAAGCGGCGATCGAAGCTTGCCGCGCGCGTGGTTACCGCATCGTGGCGGCGGGGATCCGAAACGCGGTGGATCTTGAAAAGGCGGACCTTTCCCGCCCCATACTTCTCATCGTGGGCGGAGAAAAACGCGGCATTTCCGCGGAACTGCTCGCGCTCACCGACGCGGTCGTGCGGATCGCGTACGGCAGGAGTTTTCGCGGCTCTCTTTCCGCGGCGGGCGCCGCCACGGTTTTGGGCTTTGAGATCCTGCGTCAAAACAGAAAATAAAGTTTTTTGACGGGAAATCGCGCAAAAACGCAAAAAACGGTTGCAATTCGGCGCAAAATTTGTTATACTGTTCTTGTGCCCGTTCTGCGGGCGTTTCATCATTTTCGGAGGTGTTAAATTCAAATGCTTACATCTATCGTCGGAATCAACTGGGGCGACGAGGGCAAAGGCCGTATGGTCGACCTGCTCTCGGAAGAACAGGACATCGTCATTCGTTATCAGGGCGGCAACAACGCCGGTCACACCGTTATCAACGAGCGGGGAAAATTTATCCTCAACCTCCTCCCTTCCGGCATCCTTCGTCCCGAAGTCGTGTGCGTGATGGGAAACGGAATGGCGATCGACCTTGCCCATCTTGATAAAGAAACGAACAAACTGCGCGAGGCGGGGATCGAGATCTCCCCGAAAAACCTTAAAATCAGCGATCGCGCCATTCTCACGATGCCCTATCACATCGAACTGGACTGCCTTGAAGAAGAGCGTCTCGCGGGTGAGAAATACGGCTCCACGCGGCGCGGCATCGCGCCCGTTTACGGCGACAAATATCTGAAAAAAGCCGTGCGCGCCGGCGATCTTCTCGATCTGGATTACCTTGAACACCGTTTGCGCGGTATCGTGGCGTATAAATCTTTGATGATCGAAGGAATGTATCACGCCGAGCCGGTTTCGTTTGACGAAATGTTTGCCTGGCTCAAAAAATACGCCGACATTTTCCGCGATTACATCATTGACACGGGCGTGTATCTTTCCGACGCCGTGAAAGCGGGCAAGCGCATTATGTTCGAGGCGCAGCTCGGCGCGCTCCGCGACATCGATTTCGGTATTTATCCCTACACTTCCTCTTCTTCCACCATCGCCGCTTACGGCCCGATCGGCGCCGGCATCCCAGGCGTGAAACTGGATCGCGTGGTGGGTGTGATGAAGGCGTATTCCACTTGTGTGGGCGAAGGTCCTTTCACTTGTGAGTGGTTTGGCGAAGAAGCCGAAGAATTGCGCCGCGCGGGCGGCGAATACGGCGCCGCCACGGGACGTCCCCGCCGCGTCGGTCCTTTCGACGTCGTCGCTTCAAAATACGGTTGCCGTGTGCAGGGCGCGGACGATATCGCCTTGACAAAGATCGACATTCTTTCGTATATGAAAAAAATTCCGCTTTGCGTCGCTTACGACGTAAACGGCAAAAAGACCGTCGATTTCCCGATGGGACAAGCGCTGAATATTGCCAAACCCGTGATCGAATATATGGACGGTTGGAACTGCGACGTCAGTGCTTGCCGCAAAAAAGAGGAACTCCCCGCCGCGCTTCTTGCCTATGTCAAACGCATTGAAGAATTGACCGAATGCCGCGTCAAATATATCTCGGTCGGTGCCGAGCGCGAGGCGTATATCCAAATGTATTGATGAAAAGAGACCCGTGTCCACTTGATCGCACGGGTCTTTTTCAGACGAATTTTACTTTGCAAAAGAGCAACTATTTCTTTAAGTACCGTTCTTAAACCGAAAGGAGCCCTTCTCTTATGCGCGAAGAACTTTTGAAAAAACTGAAAGAGGTCAGCGAGGAAGAGCAAAAGATCCTGGACGGCGAAAATAAGATCAACAAGCGTTTATACTCCGCTTTCGCCAAAGATTTTATCATCAACCGCCATCGTCTTTTGCAGGAAAACGAGCAGGTCGCCCTGCGCCGCCACACGCGGTTTACCGATTTTCCGATGCACGGTCACAATTACGTGGAGATCACCTATATTTGCTCCGGCACGTTTACGCACGTCATCAAGCACCGTGAGGTAACAATGCGTGCGGGCGACGTGTTGCTTCTCAACCGCCACGCACAGCACAGCGTGCGCAAGACGGGAGCCGATGACGTTGCCGTCAACATACTCCTTTCAAGCGAGGTCTTTCATTCTTTCGCGTCGTTTATTCCCACCGCCTCGCCCATTTCTTCTTTTATTTCCGAGAATATCCGCTCCAACGGCGAAGCGGAGTATATGCTTTTTTCCAGCGAAGGCGTTTTGCCGCTTGAAAATCTTTTTGAAAATCTCTGCTATGCGATGGTGGGCAGCGATATCGTCAGCGAAGAGGCGGTAAAAATGACGGTCGCGCTGATCCTGCGGCATTTTGCGGAGATGCCCGACTGCATCATCACTTCCCCGCGCCATCGTTCGGACGCAGAGCTGCTGCGTGCCCGCATCGAAGGATATATGACGACCGAGTTCCGCACGGCAACGCTCTCGGATCTCGCCAAAAAACTGAATTTGAGCGTTCCCTATCTCTCCAAGCGCGTGCGCGATCTTTTCGGTACGACGTTCAGCGCGCTTTTGCAGGAAGAACGGTTCAAAGAGGCGATACGACTGCTGGAAGAGACCGATCTCTCCATCGGCGACATCATTCTCGCCGTCGGATACGAAAACACCAGTTTCTTCCACAATCAGTTCAAGGAACGGTATCATTGTTCCCCCTTCCGTTGGCGGAGACAATATCACGAGAATAACTGAAAAAGAGGTGCGAAAAATCGCACCTCTTTTGACGTTCTTTTCGCGTCAGGAATTGCCGCAGCAGCGCGAAGGCCGGTTGTTGCCGGCGGGCGGCGTTGCGTTGGGGCAAAACTGTGCGGCGGGAAACGGCATATTTTGGAACGTTGCGCAAGGATTTTCTTCCGCCGCGGCAACGCACTCTTTTTCGGGCAGGCAATATTCGCTTCCCTGCACCAGAAGTTGCGCGGGGCGCACCAACCGCACGACCGAGAAAACACCGAAAGAGACGGCAAGGAAGCGCCTTCCCTCTTCGTCGTCCGCAAGCGTGCCGTTCAGCGTATCCGCAACCTCGACCGGAATATCGGCGGCACAGCAACAGTGACAGCAATGTTCTTTCTTCTCTTTGACTTTGGCGCCCAGCACGATGGGTTCAAGCACTTCCACAACGGCCTCCGGATCGCCCGAGGTGCTAGTGACGGGTTGCGGCAGCGAACAGAATCCGCCGGAATGGTTGCTGCGGAAAACGCTGACGTTGCTTTCACCGCCAAACAGCACAACGCGCTTTTCCAGCACGGCAACGCCTTCAAATTCCTGCGCTTGCCCCTGCGGCAGGCACGCTTCACACAGGCACGTGACGTACAGTTTTACATCCACCGTGTAAAAGCCGCGGTTGAATTGCACAGGATCGGTGGTGATATTGGTACCGGTGATCGTGGCGCATTTCACGCGCACGTTTCCGGTGTTGGCGATCAAATCTTTTCCGATGGCGGTCAGCGTAACGGGTGTGTCTTCAAAACAATCCCTGTCGCGGCAGGCGTCGAGAATACGGTTGGTTTCGATTCCGTAGATCTCGCGCGCTCCCGCATTTCCCCCGGGACCGGAAAATCTGGGATCAGGCATAAAGTGGTCCTCCTCATCTGAATTCAGAGCAAAGGCTCTTCCCTAATATCCTATGCCATTCTCCCGATTTTGACATTTTTCCACCGTTATTTTGCAAATTTTTCTTTCCATATTCCGTCTGAAAAACTGAAAAACGACATATCGTCCGCAAAATAATCGGTGTTTTGTTTGGAAAATACAACGGCGCATTCCCGCACCTCAAACGATTTGACCGAGATCTCGGCGTGTGGGCGCGGACCGTGCGTGCCGAGCACGAAAACGTCGTGCGGCGTGCCGCTTATACCGTATCCCGCGTCGTGCAGAAACTCTCTGTACGCGCCGCATTCATAGCGCAGACTGTGTTGATGAAACCAAAGATTCAGCGCAAGCGCGGGTTGCGTGGAACGCTTTTCATATAACGGCGCGAAAAGCACAAAGCGCACGTCGTGCAAGAGATTTTCCGACGCGTTATAAGAAAACGTGCGCAATGAAACCTTCTCGCGTGACGCAACGGATTCCACCGAAAGATATAGGCTCTCTTCGTTTTCGTTTTGCGGTTCGGGCAGAAGGATCTCGTCCACAAAAGTGGTTTTCAAATATCTTTTCAGCGTGTTGGGAAGCGTTTTGTGATAATGCGTAAAGACGATGGCGGCAACGCGCGTTGCGTTGTCCTCTTTTGCAACGCGTGTATTGAGCCGCATTTGATTGTAACTTTCATTGGAAAAGTCAATAAAAACGCTTTTTCCGTTTTGCGTCAGAATAAGTCCCTCGTTTGCGCCGACGGAACGGAAAGCGACCGTTACTTCATTTAGTCCCGCGTGCGTGGAGATCACAAGGCAGATCGAAAACGCGACCGCGGCGAGAATCGAGGGCAGCAGCACCAAAACGCGTCGCTTTTTAAGATCGAGACACAAAAGGATCGCCGTAAGCGCCAAAAGCGGGATCAAAATAAAAGGAACGAAAGCATAGCGGAGCGAGAGCATACAATCAAAGCGCGCGAGTTTCGAGGCAAGAAGCAAAAATCCATCCGACAGCGCGCCAATCGGTACGGCGACAAGCCGCGCAAGCGTGGGAAACGGAGAACAGACCAGAAGCAGAAAACCGCCGGCAAGAAGCGGTGTCGCAAACGGGAGAAAGATGAGATTTGAGAGCGGCAACATAAGCGAGATCTCGCCGAAAACCAACCATTCGACGGGCAAAAGCGCCATCGTGGCGGCAAGCGTGACGACAAGCGAGGCAAGGAGCGCGCGACATACGCGCACGGCAAGTTTCGCAAGGTGGTTTTTCGGCAAATGCCTTGCGGGGTGCGTCGTGCGCCATTCGCCGATCACGGCGATCCCGAAAGTTGCAAGGATCGTCATTTCAAACGACAGTTGAAAAAGGATATACGGTGAAAAGAACACCATCAGCGCGCCGACGAGTGCAAGAGTCGTCAGCGTGTCGCGATCTCCGCCGGCAAGATCCGAAAGATAATAGATCCACAGCATGAAAGAAGCGCGCACGATCGGCGGCGCGCCGCCGCAAAGAAAGCAATACGCAAGCGAGGTCAGCGCTAAAATCACCATTCTCGTTTTCTTGCCCGCACGGCAAAACAGCAAAAAGCGATTGAGAATACCGGTGAGGATCATCAGATGCAGTCCGCTTACGGCAAGCAGATGCGAGATACCGAGTTGGCGAAAATCGCGCACCGTGCGCGTGTCCAGATCCTTTTTGTAACCAAGCAGCATAGCGGAAAAGAGCCCGGCGCTGTCATCCTCGAAAAATCGGCTGAACGTATATTTGAAAGCGGCGCGTCTGTCGGAAAGGCGCGCGGAGAAAGAGTTTGTGCCGCTCTTTATAAGCGAAAGGTCGCCTTCCTCCGTCAGGATCGCCGTATACCCTTCGCCAAGCAGCGTGCGGGCGTCGCCCCACTCCTCTTCCGACGATTCGGGATCGTGCACCGAAAACGTACCGGAGATCACGTCGCCCGCGTCAAAAGGAAAACGGTTTTCGGTATATATCAAAACCGAAACTCTGCAAGATTTTCCGTTTTGCGTTTTCATAACCGCCTTTGCTTTGGAAGCGTACACATAGCGATACGACACCTCTTTGATCGTAAGTTCCGCCGTGATGCTCTCTCCCGCGTACTGTGTGAGAAAATTCTTTCGTTCGATTTCTCTTTTCAGCGCCGACGTACCGCCCGCGAGAAAGAAACCGAGGATGAGGAGAAGTGTGAAAAGACGGATCGATGATCCGCGGCACAAGCGTATGATAAAAATGATCAGAAAGGAAAGGCAGCCGAGAGCCAAAACCCAAAGCATTGCCGTCTTCGGCAGATAAAACGCGAGAAGCGCGGCAAGCGCCAGCGCGATGCAAGCCGTAAAGAGCGGTCTTTTTCCGAAGAGATCCATCTTTTTCCCTCCTTTCCCTCAAAATTATAGACAAAATCCGACAAAAAGTCAATCTGTTTTCCAAAAGAGGGGTAAATTGCCAAAATCGCTTGACAAAGCGAAAAAAACAGAGTATAATGCTTTTATACTCAAAATCTTTGCGGAGGTTTTACTTATGTTTGAAAAGGTCAAAGCCATTTTGGTCGATGAAATGCAAATCGACGCGGACAACATCTCCCCGGAGACCGAACTTGTCAAAGATCTGAACATCAACTCGATCGAACTGGCAGATCTTGTGATGATCTGCGAAGATAAATTCGGCGTGGAGATCAACGACGCCGACGCCGCGAAATTTGTGACCGTGGCGGACGTTTGCGCATATCTGGAATCGATTTGAGCTTTAACAAAAGCCCCGCGAGCTTTGGCTTGCGGGGCTTTTGCATATTTTCACCTTTTTGCTTCTATATTGCAATGAGGTGATCTGATGAAAAACACGCTTCTGCTCCCTTTCGGAGTCCTTTTTCTTGCCGTTTCACTGCTTTTTACGGGCGTTTCGCGCTTTTTCACCGTACCCGTGCATTCGAGTGTGATCGCGGCGGGCGAAGCCTTTCCCTTGCTGATCCTTGACGCGGGACACGGCGGAGAGGATGGCGGCGCCGTCGGTGTTTCGGGCGTACTTGAAAAAGATTTGAACCTTTCCTACACACGAACGCTTGCCGTACTTCTCTCGATGGCGGGTTTTTCGGTGCTGGAGAGCCGCACGGAAGACCGTCTTTTATACGATGAAACCACCGCGGCGGGACACAAAAAGCGGGACGACTTGAAAAACCGCTTGCTCCTTACGCAGAGATATCCCGACAGCATTTTCATCAGCATCCATATGAACGCCTTTCCCGGCGCCGATTGTCAGGGCACGCAGGTGTGGTATTCCGCAAACAACGCCGCTTCCGCGGAATGGGCAAACGCGATACAGGAAAGAGTGCTTGTCCTGCAACCGCAAAATCATCGCCTTGCCAAAGCCGCAAACAGCAGTATCTATATTTTGAAAAATGCCACCGTACCCGCAATTCTGATCGAGTGTGGTTTTGTCTCTTCTCCCGAAGAGTGCGAAAAGTTGACTTCCGACGCTTATCGCCTTTCCCTTTGCGGCGCCTTTTTCAGCGTGATCGGTGAAAAAATACAAAGCGGCACTTGAAAGAGGTCCGAAAAAATGTTATACTGAAAGTGTCAATTTTCGGAGGTCGAAATGAAAGGTTTGAAAAGCGTTTATATTTGTTCCGATTGCGGCGCACAATCCCCGAAGTGGTTGGGCAAATGCCCTTCTTGCGGCGCGTGGAACAGTTTTGTCGAGGATGTCGTAAAAGACGAGAGCAAAACCGCGCAAAATCCGCGTCGGGCGCTCTCTGCGCGCAAAGCGTCGGGCGTCGCCACACCGTATCGGGAGATGGAGATGCCCACCTATATCCGCACGGCGACGGGACTTTCCGAATTAGACCGCGTGTTGGGCGGCGGTCTTGTTTCCGGCTCCGTATGCTTGCTCGCGGGAGAGCCGGGCATCGGAAAATCCACGCTGTTGATGCAAATTTCGGATATTCTCGGCGCCGATCGCAAGGTACTCTACGTTTCGGGCGAGGAATCCGAAGGGCAACTGAAACTTCGCGCCCGTCGCCTCGGTGTGCGGGGCGACAATCTCCTCCTTCTGGTCGAGACGAATATGGAGCGCATTCTCGACGAGATCACGCGCGTGCGCCCCGAGGTGGTGGTGGTCGATTCGATCCAAACCGTATACAGCGACGCCGTCCCCTCCGCTCCCGGAACGCTGACTCAGGTGCGCGAGAACGCGCTGGCGCTCATCAACCTTGCGAAAACGGAAAATATTTCGGTCATTCTCGTCGGGCATATCAACAAAGAAGGCGGCATCGCCGGTCCCAAAAATCTCGAACATATGGTCGACGCCGTGCTGTATTTCGAGGGGGAGCGACAACAGAGTTATCGCGTGATCCGTGCGATGAAAAATCGTTACGGTTCCACCAACGAGATCGGCGTTTTCGAGATGACCGACAAAGGACTCTCGGAAGTGGAAAATCCATCCGAAATGCTGCTTGCCGGCAGACCGAAAGAAACGCCCGGAAACTGCGCCGTATGCACGATGGAAGGCACAAGGCCGCTGATTGCGGAGGTGCAGGCTCTTGTCACGCCGACGGCGTTCCCCGCCCCGCGGCGCACCTCAAACGGCATTGATTATAATCGGCTTTGCCTGATCCTCGCGGTGCTGGAAAAGCGGCTCGGACTGCGTTTTTCCGCCAACGACGTTTATCTCAACGTGATCGCCGGACTGAGTTTGAGCGAACCCGCCTCCGATCTTGCGGCGGCTATGGCGCTTATCTCCTCGCTTTGCGACAGAACCGTGCCCGATGATCTTGTCGCCATCGGAGAACTGGGACTTTCCGGCGAATGCCGCGCCGTTTCCAATTTGGAGATCCGCGTCAAAGAAGCGGCAAGGCTCGGCTTCACCCGCGCCGCCGTGCCGGCACAGAATCTGGAAAAACGGCGCTTTTCTCAAAGCGGCATCACACTTCACCCCGTCAAGAGCATTTTTGACATTTTGAAATTGCTTTCTCCGCAAGAAAAGCAACAATGATCTGCAAACGAAAAACGCTTGGTTTTTCCAAGCGTTTTTCGTTTGTTTTTTATTTGTTCTGCATCGCTTCGCGGTGCTTTTGGCAGATTTCGTCCATATATCTGCGCCGCAGTGCGCCCATCGATTCGCCAACCACTTGCCAAACGCGCTCGCAGTTGTCGGCACGATAGGTGTTGGATTCGCCGCCGCGGTAGCTCCACGCCACGATGTTGCGAGCGCCCGCGTCGTAAATGGCGTTTGCCGCAAGATAAATGTCGTCTTCGCAACCCGCGGGAATGTCGTACGCCTGCAACCAAATGTGGGTGTCTTTTCCGCTCGGCTTGACGATGTCGAGCACATTTTGGGTATGATGATAGACAAAGTCGTAAGGATCGTGCTCTGGGTGCTTTCTCGGCGCCCAGTACGGGTCGGCGCCGAAATTGTCGAGGTGCGGCAGTTGGATCATCTGCTTCGTGTAATCAAGCGTGTGGAGCATCACGCACGTGACGTTTTTCATACCGAGCGAAGCGGAATACGCGGTGACGCGATCAAAATAGCGCAGGATCGTGCGGTGGCGAAAATCGCGCGTTTCGTCGGTCACTTCGTTCGGCATCGGGTGATGATAGATCTCTTCAAACAATTTGCGGCAAGTGGGGCAAAAACAGGCTTCAAATTGATTGCCGTTTTCGTCTTTTTTGGTCGAGATGGAAGGCTCGTCCCAGAAAATGGTGTCGCCGCCGAGTTCACGTACGGTATCGAGCCAGTCTTTGGTAAACTGAATAAACGCTTCCGAGTTGAAACACACACAGGTGGGGTTCATCGTGCCGTCGTTGAAGATTTGATGCGCCTCAGGGTGATAAGAGAGAAAATGAGATTTGTCACCGGGCGTTCCGGCAAGCCCCCAGTTATCCACCCAGACGTCAAGGCCGTAGGATTTCGTGATGTCAAAAATATCTTTCATCACGGTTTTGTGACGCACCCAGTCCATATGCGAGAACATATGTACGACGTAATTCATATTGTGGCGGACGATATCTTCCATATCCTCCACGACGTGTTTCGTCATACGGTTTCCATGATAGGCAACGCCTGTGAGCAGTTGTTTTTCTACCATAACAGCACCTCCGCTATATAATGATAATTTTATTATATGATCTTGTTAATGGATTGTCAATGCACGAAAGTCCACTGAAAATTTGTAGCGAAAAATGACAGCGTTTCGGGCTTTTTTAATTGCCGCTTTCTTTCGCGTCGTCGGACAAATCGAACAGGCGTATATTTTCTTCGGTAAACTGCATCATACGCGATTCAAAACAAGCTTTGTTTTTTCGGAAAAATGCAACGATTTTTGTTTCTTCCGTCTCCTCTTTTGAGAGCGCAAAGAGATAGTCCGCCATCTTTTTATCCCCCGCTCCGGCAAGAGAGCGACACCAAAAGGCGAGCGTACGCTCGTCCGCTTCCCTGTAAGATTGCAGGATCTGCGCGGCTGGAAGCGCCGAGAGCGCGGCAAGCACGCGCCACGCGACAAGCGGGCGGAAATGCGGCTCTTCGCCGAGTTTCATTTTGAGCCTTTGCGGGCAGAGCGCGAAAAGCGCGGCGGGCGTATCGGTAAAAGGAGCAAGATATTGGTCGATCCGATCGCAGAGCAAGCGCGGCGTGAGAGCGGAAAACGGGATCTTTTTGCCGTTTTCGGCAGTGAGAAAATAGTTGCGGCGCATAGATTCTTCCCTGATGCCTATGTAAAAGATCGCAATACCGGCGATAAGGAACAAAGCGATCAGCACGGCAAGAAAGATCTTTCCTGCCTTGCTTTCCGTGATACTGGCGGGAACGAACAAAAGCAAGGCGACGACCGCAAAAAGCGACGCGATCTGTTTTGCGTGTTCCGTGAAGAAATTTTTGTTCATATGCTCTCCTTACAGTTTTTCGAGTTTTGCGTAGTTTGCCATCAATTTTTTTGTGCCTTTTGTGTCAAAAGCCACTTCAAGCAAGGTATCGGAGCCGATTTTTTGTACGGTGAGTATCGTGCCTTCTCCGAAAATATTATGTCTCACGCGCTCTCCCGCGCCAAAACTTTGCGTCGGCGCGGCGGGCTTTTTCGCACCGCGTTGAGCGTGCGTTGTCGAAAACGAAAAATCATTTGCGCCCACGGAATAAGTCGAAACCGTTCTCTCCCTTTTTGCGGGGCGGTCAAGCAGTTCCTCGGGGATCTCCGAAAGAAAGCGCGAGGCGGGATTTGCCGCCGTTCTGCCGTAAAGCAGGCGCTGTTTCGCGTGCAGGATCGTCAGCTCGTTTTTGGCGCGCGTAATGGCGACGTAGGCAAGACGCCGCTCCTCTTCCAACTCGGCGGGACCCGCCATCACGGTGTTCATACCGGGAAAAATCCCTTCTTCAAAGCCGGGCAGGAAAACTTCCGGAAATTCAAGCCCTTTCGCGGAATGGATCGTCATCATCACCACGGCGTCCGCCGTGTCGTCGTAACGGTCGACGTCGGCGACAAGCGTGTTCATTTCCAAAAATTCCGTAAGAGTGGGCGTTTCGGTCTCGTGCGTATATTCGATCACACCGGAAATAAACTCTTCAAGGTTATCAAGCCGCTCTTTTTCCTCTTCCCCGCCATCGAGCAGCATTTGCCGATATCCGGTTTTATCCAATACGATATTGACGAAATCGGGCAGTTCCACGGTGGGCAAAAGTTCTGTCAGTTCCTCGATGAGCGCGGCGAAATCCGAGAGCGTTTTTGCGGAACGCGCAAGCGCGATGTGATCCCCCGCATGCGCCATCACGGAAAGCATCGAGGATTTCTCCAGCGCAGCAATCTCTTCCACGGCGGCAAGCGTTTTCTCTCCGATCTTGCGGCGAGGCTCGTTGACAATGCGGTAAAGTCGGTCTTTGTCCCCGTGGTTGGTGATCAGTTGCAGATACGCCACGACGTCCCGTATCTCTTTGCGATCGGCAAACCTTGTGCCGCCGAGGACGCGATACGGTAGCCCACTGCGCGCAAAGACCGATTCAAGGGCGTTGGATTGCGCGTTTGTGCGGAAAAGAATGGCAAAATCACGGTAATGCGCCTCACCCGCCGCCACTTTTTTACGAATTTGATCCGCGACGGTGCGTGCTTCCGCGTTTTGGTCGTCGGGGTTGAGAACATGTATTTTCGCGCCGTCGCCGCGGCGGGTAAAGAGGACTTTCCGCATCTCTTCCGCTTTTTCGTTATGCGCGATCACGGCGTTGGCGGCGTCGAGGATACGCTGTGTGGAGCGATAATTTTCTTCTAAGCGTATAAGCTTCGCGGAAGAAAAAACTTTTGTGAAGTTGCGGATATTCTCAATGGTCGCGCCGCGGAATTTATAAATGCTTTGATCGTCGTCCCCTACCGCCATCAGATTGTTCGATCCGCCGGAAAGAAGCGCCGTCAGATAAAACTGCGCCTCGTTTGTGTCCTGATATTCGTCCACCGAAACATATTGAAATTGTTTTTGATACGCGGCAAGAATCTCGGGATTGTCGCGAAGCAGTTTTACAGTGCGAAAAATGATGTCGTCAAAATCCAGCGCGCCGGACTCGGCAAGGCGCGCCTGATACGCCGCATACGCTTTGGCGAAAAGCTGCATACGATAGTCGTTTCCGCACTCGGCGAGAAAATCCTCGGGGGCTATCAATTTGTCTTTCGCGCGGCTCACGTAGTTCAGCGCGGTTTTGACAGGCAACACTTTTTCGTCGATATTGACGGCTTTGAGCGCGGCGCGCATCGCCTTTTTGGAGTCGTCGGTGTCATACACGGTAAATCCCGTCGGCAAGCCCGCCTCGACCGCGTAGCGACGCAGGATCCGCATACAGATCGCGTGGAAGGTTCCCGCCCAAATGGAATTCGGCAGGTCACTTTGATCCGGGAAAGAAGCGGCAAGACGGCTTTTCATCTCGTTTGCCGCTTTATTTGTAAAAGTGATGGCGAGAATGCGCCAAGGGGCGACCGGAGAGACGGCAAACTGCGTGAGGAGATCGCGCAGTTCCGTGCGGCTCATATCGGAGTGTTGCGCGGCTTCCAGCGCCTCGACGTCGCTTTCATCTACCCCAAACGGCATGGAATCTGCCTGATATGCGTTTCCGTATCGCATCATATAGGCGATGCGCTCGACCAACACTTTGGTTTTTCCGCTGCCTGCGCCCGCCAAAATGAGAAGCGGGCCGTTGATCTGATATACCGCCTTTTTTTGCTGTTCGTTCAAATGCGCGAAAAAGCGATCGAAAAGCGCGCGTTTGCACGCCAAATAACGCTGTTTGATGTCGGTCATTCCATACCTCTTCCCGTTTTTATCTTCATTTTTCATTATAGCACACCCCCCGATCTTTTTTCAAGAGCGCAAGAAAAAAAGAGCCGAAAATCGGCTCTCTTTTTCCGCGTCATTTGCAGTCTTTTTCGTCCTTGCAATCGCTTTCGTTTTTGCTTTGCCCGTTCGTTTGTTGATTTTGATCGGTCGCGTTGCTTTTTTGCTGTTTGGATTGCTTATCCTGATTTTTTCCCATTTTGTATCACTCCTTTTATTTTTGCGGCAGAATGTCTTCCGCAAAGATAGTGTGATACGGAATTTGGAATTTTATGCAAGCCGTTCAGCGGGCGGCAAAGACCTCTTTACCGTCGATCCACACGCGGCACACACGCGTGTTGATTTCAAAGGGAGAGCCGTCCGTTAAAACGATGTCCGCGTCTTTCCCAATTTCAAGAGATCCGACGCGCGCGTCGGCGCCGATGTGGCGCGCGGGATTGATCGTGATGGCTTGCAGAGCGGCAAAGGGATCAAGCCCCGCCCTGACGGCAAGACCCGCCCAGAGCGGAAGAAAGTTTTGCCGTGTCACCGGCGCGTCGCAAGTAATGGAGACGCGGCAACCCGCGCGGTGGAGCACGGCGGGCGTCTCCCAAGTTTTTCCGCGCAATTCGTATTTGGAGGGATAAGAGGCAGAGGGACCGACGGCAACGGGATAGCCCGCCTCGGCAATGATGTCCGCGACAAGATGCCCTTCCGTCACGTGCTCCAAGGTCATCTTGACGCCAAACTCTTTGGCTATACGGATGGCGGTGAGAATGTCGTTCGTCTGATGCGCGTGGGCTTTGAGAGGGATCTCGCCTCGCACCACGGGCAGCATAGCGTGCAGTTTCATATCGAAAGCGGGGGCTTTTGCGGGATCGTCTCCGGCGGCACGGAGTTTGCTGTCGTACTCAAAAGACTTGAAAAGAAGTTCGCGCAGTTTGGCGGCAACGGTCATACGCGAGGAGATATCCGATTCACGGTGGATTTTTTTCGGGTTTTCTCCAAATGCGCATTTCATTGCCGCGGCGGGAATGACGCACATATCGTCGGCGCTTTTTCCTGCCGTTTTCATCACGGCAAAAGTGCCGCCTACCACATTTGCGCTGCCCGGTCCCACGCAAACGGTGGTCACGCCCGCGTCGCGCGCTTCCGGAAGTGCCGCGTCAAAGGGATTGAAACCGTCTATCCCACGCAGTTGCGGGCAAACGCTGTCGTTTTTTTCATTGTTTTCAAGACATTCGTAGCCGATACCATAACCGTTGAGCCCAATATGGCTGTGCGCGTCCACAAAGCCCGGATAAACCGAAAGCCCGCTTGCGTCCACGGTCTCGGCGTCCGCCGAAAGGTCGGCGGAGATGGCTTTGATCTTGCCGTTTTCCACCAAAACATCCGCCGCATACGGTTTTTCGTGTATCGCATCATGTACAAATCCGTTTTTGATCAGAAACATTTTGATTCTCCTTTATTTTATTTGTCAGTCATATCGGATCCTGTCGTGCAGATCGGTCTGCAAGGAAAGGAAGGCGTTTCCGAGCAAGAGGGCAAACGCCAGCGAAAGAAGAAAGTCGAACACCCAAAAATATTCAAGCAAGACGGAAAATTTAAAGTTCGGGATCACCTGAATATAGTCAAAGAGAAACGAGGCGAGCGCGGCGATAAAGCCGACGACAACAAGGCGCAGTAAGCGCTTGTCCCACGCTTCCAGCAATTCTTTTCGTTTTTTGTCTTCAAATTCGCTCGCGTGTTCGGGAATATACCCCGCGTATCGGCGCACGATCTCGCGAAGAAACAGAAGAAGGAAAGAAAGAAGCGCCAAAAAGATCAAAAACTCGACAAACGAGGAGATCCACATTTCAAAATACGCGCGCGCGGCAAGTTGATTTTTGTCAATGGCAAAGGCGTCGAACTCCGTGGAAAACCGGTAGGCAAAACGCCCGGAAAAGAAGGCGGCAACGCCATAGAAAACGGAAAAAACGGCGGCGGGGATCTTTTTCTTTCCGGGAAGCGGAGAGACGAGGATACCCGCAAGGATCAGCGCGGCGGCAACGACGTCGGGGATCACGTTATGAAAATCAATATAAAAATCCGTCCACATCAGAGCGCCGGCAAAGAAGAAAGAAAGCGAGAGCAGATTGCGCCGATACGAAAGAAGCAGCGGGTGCTCCGCTATATACAGGTCATATTCCCTGCCGACGGCGGCAAAGAGTTCGGTATCCGAGCGTACAAGGCGCAAAACGAGCGTGGAACGCACCGTAAAATAGACGAAAAGAACAAAGATCACCGCAAACGCGAGGAAGCGCAGCAATCCGATGAAATCATAAAGCCGTTCTCTGCCGTTGAGGACATCCGAGGAAAGAGAGAGCGCCGTAAACTCCGGCAAGACCGTCAATAGTTCTTTCACGATGAAAAACCATACGCAAAGTCCGATATAGCGGTCAAAGCGATTGCGCCCCCGTTTATCACAGGCTTCCGAAAACGAGCCGCCGTGCGCCGCGCAAAAAGCGGGCGTCGCGTTTTTCAGGCGTATCAGCGCGGGGATAAGGAAAAAGAGAGACAGCGCGCCGAAAGCAAAGGTGACCGTGAGGAGAAGCGTGGCGCTTTCCGATTGCCCCGTGCGCAGTGACAGGAGAGAGAGAACAAAGCGCGCCGCTTGCAAAATAAGGAGCCTTGAAAATGCCGTGCGCACATCCTTGACGCCGGAGGACAGCGCGCTTGCACGCGAGAGCGCGTAAAAAATGAAAGCGCAGCCGAGAAAATCCGGCAAAACGTCGATCACGGCAAAAACGGGGTTGGCAAGAAAGATCATTCCGGCGAAAAAGAACCATAGCAAGGTTTTATTGTTCTTCGGCATCTTGTCCTTTCTCCTTTCGTCTGTCGGTTATTTCGGGCGGTTTGTTTTCTTCGGGATCGGTGAGCGTGCGATAGGCTTGCCACAAAAGCAGAGTGACAAGAAAAATATAGATAAGGCGCAGAGAAAGGAGCGGCAGTGTGAAATACTTTGCCGCGCCACCGAGAAACGGCAGTTTGGAAAAAAGAAAGGTCGCGGTAAACACGCCGACGAAGATGAGGTTTCTCCACGCGCCGGCGACAAGCGCCGGCAGGCCGGTTTGTCCGCAGAGCGCGGCGACGGGATAGAGAAGCGCAAAATGAAACGCAAAGAGAAACAGCGTGTAAAGCAGTGTCCAAACGCCCCGCGCACCGTCCGCAAACCACGCGCCGTCAAGCGGCACGCCCAAAAGGAAGAGCGAGTACGCGGCAAAATACAGCGCAAACGGCAGGGCGCACGCCGACGCGATCAAGGAATAGAGAAAACGGCGCTCGTACGCCATCAGACGGTAAAAACCGATGGCGGCAAGCAGATAGCCGATCGGCATAGCGAAAGCAAGGAGAGAGCGAAGCGACATCAAATTGGCAAAAAAGTATCCCAGTACGACAAATCCGAAGCCCATTCTTCCCTCTCCTTTCGTGTTTTATTGATTTTTGGGTGCCCCGCAACACTTTTTGTATTTTTTGCCCGATCCGCAGGGACAGAGATCGTTTCTGCCCACCTTTTCGGCTTTCCGGAGAATCACGGTCTTTTTCTTTTCTTCTTTGTTCATACCTTCCGTGCCGGCACGTAGCGGTGTTGCGGCCTGTTTGCGCTTGGTTTCGGCAGGTTTCGGCATCCAGGAGAGCACGGTGCGCACGGTTTCCTCGCGGATCTGTGCCGACATTTCCTCAAACATATCGGAACCTTGCAAACGATATTCGTTGATGGGATCTCGTTGCGCATAGGCTTGCAGTCCCACGCTTTCTTTGAGGTCGTCCATCGCGTCCAAATGCTCCATCCAATGCGTATCGACCGACCAAAGGAGCGCGTGACACTGCAACTCTTTGAAACCTTCATCGCCAAACATCGCGCGACGTTCCTCGTATATTTGAAGCGCTCTGTCGACAAGAAAGTTTTCGATATCTGCGCCGCGCGTCTTTTTGTCCGCGCTCATCGCGGCAAGCGTCGCTTTATCCGCGGCGGAGAGCAAAAAGCCGTATTGCGCCTCGATCGCGGCGATATTGAAGGCGCTTGCCTCCTCGCCCGCCGCGAGAAACGCGATGTTCTCCGAGATCGAAGAGCGGATCATCGTTTTGATCGTCTCCGAAATATCTTCGCCGTCCAGTATCTGCCGGCGTTGGCTGTAAACGAGGTTGCGCTGTTGATTGAGCACGTCGTCGTACGTGAGAACGTACTTTCTGCGCTTGAAGTTCTGATCTTCAAGCCGCTTTTGCGCGTTCTCAATGGATTTTGACAAAAATCCCATTTGGATCGGTAAGTCTTCGGGCAAATTGAAGCGGTCGGAAAGCGCTTGCATATAGCGCGCCATCTTGCCGTCGCCGAACAGGCGCAAGAGATCGTCTTCAAAAGAGATGAAAAATCTCGACTCGCCGGGATCGCCTTGTCTTCCCGAGCGGCCGCGCAGCTGGTTGTCGATGCGGCGGCTCTCGTGACGTTCGGTGCCGAGGATGAAAAGCCCGCCCGCTTCGCGCACTTTCTCGGCTTCGGGCGCGATCTCCTGCTTGAATTTTTGGTTCAGCGTGTGGAAAAGCTCGCGCGCGCTTCGGATCTCCTCGTCCTCAACGTCGGCGTTTCCCGTCGCCATGGCGATGATCTCTTCGGGAAAGCCCTGCTTGCGCATTTCGTTTTTGGCAAGGAACTCCGGATTGCCGCCCAGCATAATATCGGTGCCGCGTCCCGCCATATTGGTGGAGATCGTCACGGCGCCGAATTTGCCGGCTTGCGCCACGATCTCGGCTTCTCGCGCGTGATATTTTGCGTTCAGCACGTTGTGCGGGATCCCTTGGCGTTTGAGCCTCTCGGAGAGCGCCTCGGATTTATCCACGCTCACCGTGCCGACAAGCACGGGCTGTCCCTTTTTGTGGCATTCTTCAATCTGCGCCACGATGGCGTCGAATTTGCCCTTCAAATTTTTGTAAATGACGTCGTCGTGATCCACGCGGATCATCGGCTTGTTGGTGGGTACTTCCACCACGTCAAGAGCATAGATTTCGCGGAATTCCGCCTCTTCGGTCAGCGCAGTGCCCGTCATACCGGAGAGCTTTTCATACATACGGAAATAGTTTTGGAACGTGATGCTGGCAAGCGTTCGGTTCTCTTTTTGAACTTCTACGCCCTCTTTTGCCTCGATCGCCTGATGCAGTCCGTTGTTGTATCGCCTGCCGGGCATAATGCGTCCCGTAAAGGCGTCCACGATCATCACGCCGTGCTCGTTGACCACGTAATCGACGTCGCGCTGCATCACGCCCCACGCGCGGATCGCTTGATTGATGTGGTGCGCGATCTCGGCGTTGGCGGGATCGGAAAGGTTGTCGATATGGAAAAACTCTTCCGCGCGTTTGGCGCCGCGCGGCGTCAGAATGGCGTTTTTATCCTTTTCGTCGACCAGATAGTCGGCTTCCACCTCGTCAAGCGAGAGTTTGTTGTCAACCTCTTTGCAAACCTGCTTGACCATCTTGCGCACAAGGCGGTCGGCTTCTTCGTAAAGATCGGTGGATTTCGTCCCCGCGCCGGAGATGATAAGCGGCGTGCGCGCCTCGTCGATGAGGATCGAGTCGACCTCGTCCACGATGGCGAAAGCGTGTCCGCGCTGCACCATATCCTCTTTATACACCACCATATTGTCGCGCAGATAATCAAAACCGAACTCGTTGTTCGTGCCGTAGGTGATGTCTGCCGCATACGCCTGCTTGCGCTCCGCGGCGGAAAGTCCGTTGACGATCAGTCCCGTGGAAAGCCCCATAAAGGCGTAAACTCTGCCCATTTCTTCGCTGTCGCGGCGGGCGAGATAATCGTTTACGGTCACGATATGGACGCCTCTGCCCGTCAGGGCGTTGAGGTATGCGGGCATCGTGGCGACAAGCGTTTTACCTTCGCCGGTCTTCATCTCCGCGATTCTGCCTTGATGCAGAATGATACCACCGAGCAACTGAACGAAAAAAGGGCGCTTCCCGAGCACACGGTCATCCGCCTCGCGCACGGCGGCAAAGGCGTCCACCAAAATATCGTCCGTCGTTTCGCCCGCCGCAAGGCGCGCTTTCAGCACGGCCGTGACGCCGGAAAGTTCTTCATTGCTCATCGCCGCGTAGCGCGGAGCCGCCGCTTCTATTGCTTCTGCCACTTTTTGCAGTTTTTTGATTTGACGCGAACTGTATGTGCCGAAAAGTCCCATAATGATCCTCCGTGGAGCGTATTAAGATTATTATACTACACATAAATTGATTTTGCCATAGCGATTTTGAAAAAACTTGTATATTTTTTTCTTGAAAAGCGACGAAAAATGCGATATAATACAAGTATCACAAATAAAGGAAGCATCTATGCCGAGAATTCATATCGTTTTGCACGAGCCGGAAATTCCGCAAAATACCGGCAATATCGCCCGTACCTGCGCCGCGACAGGTGCGGTTTTGCACCTCATTCGCCCGCTTGGATTTGAGATCGACGACAAAAAACTCAAACGCGCGGGACTTGATTATTGGGACAAACTGCAAATTCATTACTATGACGGACTTGCCGATTTCTTTGCCGAAAACCCGAATGCCCGCGTATATTATTTCACGACCAAAGCACAAAAGAATTACGCCGACGTCGCCTATCCCGAGGAAGTATATATTATGTTTGGCAAAGAGAGCGCGGGATTGCCCGAAGAATTGTTGCTTCAAAACAAAGAAACCGCCGTCAGGATCCCGATGCGCACGCATTTGCGGAGCCTCAATCTCTCCAACTCGGTGGCCGTGGCGGTCTTTGAGATATTGCGGCAATACCGATTTGAAGGATTGTCGGAAACCGGAGAACTCACAAAATACGATTGGAACGAAACGCAATGAACGAAAAAGTGATGGTGGCGATGAGCGGCGGCGTGGACAGCGCCGTTGCCGCCGCGAAGATCAGCAAAGAATACGGCGCGGCGGGTGTGACGATGCGCCTTTTTGCCGATAACGAAAAGGATATCGAGGGGGCGGCCGCGCTTTGCCGAACGCTCGGTATCCCACATTTCACGGCGGATCTCGGCGCGGCGTTTCGAGAGCGCGTCATTCTGCCCTTCATCAACACGTATCTTGAAGGTAAAACCCCCAACCCCTGCGTGCTTTGCAACCGCGCGATCAAATTCGGCGCGCTCCTTGATTTTGCGCGGGAAAACGGATACGACAAACTTGCCACGGGACATTACGCCCGCGTGGAAAAATCAGGTGACCGCTTTCTTTTGCGGCGTGCCGCCAACACGAAAAAAGACCAGTCTTACGTACTCTATACGCTCTCGCAGGAAACACTTTCCCGCGTGCTCTTTCCGCTCGGCGATTTTGCCGAAAAAGATGAGGTGCGGGAGTTTGCGGCGACGCATGGGTTTCCGATGGCGCGCGCAAAAGAAAGTCAAGATATTTGTTTTATTCCCGACGGTGACTATGTTGCTTTTATCCAAAAACAAACGAATATTATTTTGCAAAAGGGTAAATTTTTAGATATTGAAGGGAACGAGATCGGCGAACACGACGGGATGCTGCATTACACGCTCGGACAGCGAAAAGGATTGCGCGTGGGGTTCGGAGAGCCACGCTACGTCGTGGCGAAATCCGCGAAGCAAAACACCGTTACGCTCGGCAGAAACGAGGATCTGATGAGCAGCCGCGTCACCGCCGAAAAAGTCAACTGGATCCCTTTTGATGCGCTTGGCACGCCGCGCGTGTTCGACGCGAAGATACGCTACGGGCAAAGGATCGCCCGCGCACGGGTGGAGATGACCTCTCCCGACACGCTTGTGGCGGAATTTGAAACCCCACAGCGCGCCGTTGCACCGGGGCAGTCTATCGTATTTTACGACGGCGAATATCTGGTCGGCGGCGGCGTCATCACATAAAAAATCACCCCGTTTTCGGGGTGATTTTTTATGTTAGCGGGTGATACGACGCTCGCTGATATTTTCGTTCATCACGGGATTGAGCATCAAGGCATAATCCACGTAAAAATCGTTGCCGATCTCCTCGTTTTCTTTAATGACAAGGATCGTGTTTGCCTGATGATACATCGAGCCCTCGTGAAAATTGAGCGAATTGAGCACACTCACGCAGTAGCGCACGCCGTTCTCCACATAGGATAGTTGCAGATCTTTGGTGTGATAGGCGAACGGGGTCTTGTTGATCGAAATATAGCCGATATTTTCCCCTGCCGTAAGACCGTCGAAAAGCGAGGCGTCAAGCCCGGGCAGTTGCAGCTGCAAAAGATTTTCCCTGTTGGCGCTGTTCTCAAAAGCATATTGCAACGCCTCGGCGATCATATCGGCAAGCGCAAAGGTCTGTTTGTATTTGACGTTGTTCCAAATAAACTCAATGTGCTCTTCGCCGTTTGAAGCCGCCACAAGTTTGGCGATATATTTGATGTACGGGTTGTGTACGGTATCCCAGGTGCTGAAAGAACCGCCGAGCGGCGTGAAATAAAGCTCAAACACGTTATCCTGCGGCGAGCCGATATATACGATCTGCTCCGCGGGCGACACGGTCTTGCCCGCGGAAAGATCGGCGATCTGCGCGGTGGAACGCGCCACCACCTCGTTTCTGAAGGGTACGATGTCCTCCTGCCCGCAATAGTTTGCCATCAGACGCGTATAGTTATATAACACGCGATGAATATCTTCGTGCCCGGCAACGATAACCGCCGCTTGGATGGTCTCGTTTCCGTTTTGTTCCAAATCGTTGACACCGTCGATGTTGATACTGCCGGTCCAAACGGCGGGGCCGTGTGCCGTGCCGTCATTATCCAAATAATGCGAAACCGAACAGGTTTTTGTGTGCATCATATCCGCCGCGGCCTTGTCGCCGTAAGATCCCCAGTTGGAAAACTTAAAGTCCATAAAATCGCCGACGGTTTTTCCTTCCGCGTTTGCCGCGTCGGAAAGATGCGCGTTGAAATAGTCCGCAAAACGCATATCGGGTTTCATTTCGCCGTCGTGCATCACCGCCGCGGCATCCAACTGTCCGATCACCGTCACTTCGATACCCTTTCGCGCGGCTTCCACGAGAAGATATGAGAGTCTGTAATAGCCGTCTTCGGAGAAATCGCTGTCGTAAAGATTTTTCACGTGTCCGTAATCGGGAGCCGTCGGCTCCACACACGCCGCGAAAAAGATCGAAAAGTGAAAACTGGTGCAGGTGATGCGCACGTCTTCATCGGGATTGGCTTCTTTGTAGCGAATGCATTGCCAAATAAGCAGTGCCTGCGAAAAGTTCGGATTGTTTCCCTGCTCCAAATAATCCCGGAAAAAGGTATAAACCGTGACGGAATGCCCGTTGATGCCCTCGTATGTGACCTCGGTCCTGCTGCGGAAATCGTTGTTAAGGGGAATGAGGACTTTGTCTCGAACCGTCATCGTCGGCGTTGTGTCCGGCGGTGTTTCCGATTCTTTCGGCGTTATTTCTTCCGTGATGGGATTCACTTCCGCTTCCGGCGCAGGAGATTCGGAGCGGCAAGAAGCAAAGCTGACAAGCAGTATGGAAAACAGCAGAACACCGCAAAGGATTTTTTGCAAAAATTTCATACGCATTTTCTCAGTCGATCGCGGTGATCGAAAAACCGCTGGCACCGGCGATATCACCTTCGGTAAAGATCAGATATTCTCCGGTGGCGCCGCCTTTCACCTTCAAAATCGCTTTTTTCGTGTTTACCCAAACGGCGTTGCCTTTTCCCGCTTCGGTCGCGGTGTTGCCGCGTATATCGCCGCCGTTGATCGTCACTTCGGTGGCGGTCGTGGTTTCATACATAAATCCACCCTGGCTTGCTGTGTTGTTCGCGGCAAAAATTTCGTCGATCACGGCGGTTGCCGCGCCGGATATGTAGATCACGCCGCCGTAAGCGGTCGCCGCGTTGTTTTCTGCTGTGATCTTACCGAAACTTGCCGTCACGCCGGTATAGAGATAGATCGCGCCTCCGCTGTTGCCGGCTGTATTGCCGTTAAACACCGTGTCCGTAAGGAGATTGACCGCGGCACTATCGGTCGCATAGATCGCGCCGCCGTTTTTGGCGGTTGCGGCGTTGGAAAGGAACGAAACCGCTGACGCCGCGTCGATCAAAAACTCGGATTGCTTGGTGATATACACCGCGCCGCCAGTCGCCGCCGCCGTGTTGTTTTCAAAGACGGCCGCGCCCGAGACCGTCACCTTGCTCTTGTTGTCAAGGTGCAAAGCGCCGCCGAATCCATAATCGCCCGCCGCGTTTGCCGGGGCGTTGTTATTTCTGAAAGTGACCGCCCCGATCACGCCGATGGCGCCGGTCTCCACGTCGTCACCCTTTCCAAAGGCGACCGCCGCGCCGCGCGGCGCGGTATTTTCCGTAAATTCGCCGGCTTTGATCTGTACTTCGCGCGTCGTAAAATCGGGGGCATTGTAATACGCGTAGATCGCGCCGCCTTTTGCCGACGCGGTGTTTTTCGAAAACTCGGCGTATTCGATCACAAGAGCGCCCGCCGTACTGATGGCGCCGCCGTTGCCGCCGAGCGCCTTATTCTCGGTAAAGAGCGTGCCGCCCGCGATCACGATACTGCTCTGATGTGAAGTAAACACGGCACCGCCGGTCTTACCCGCCTCGTTGCCGGAAAACCTCACTTTGATCGCGTTCCCCGCCTCACCGACCGTAAAATACGCATATTGCGAGTTCGGCTGGTAGATGGCACCGCCGTACGCCGCGGCAAAGTTATTGCGGATCTCTCCGCCGTAAAGATACATAATGCGATAGTTGTAGATGGCGCCGCCACGCCCCGCGCGGCAGTTCTCGATCACGCCGCCGTAGAAATTGAACGTGCCGTAATTGAAGACGGCGCCGCCCCGCGAAGAAGCGTCAAAGCCTTCGCTTTGCTCTGTTTCATCGGTCACCGCCGCGTCAAGGAGACTTACCTCGCAATCGCGGATAACGCCGCCACGGAAGTTGAAGGTACCGTTTGCGATAACGGCTACCGCGCCGCCCGTCATCTCGGGGCTTGAAATGCTGTGCGCGTCGGAAAGCAGATAAGCGTTGGCGGTCTTTTTGCAGTTGATGATCGAAACGCCGTCAAAAACATTCAACTCGGCGCTGTTTTCAAGGAAAAAGGCACTTCCCGCCACGTCGCCCGTGACAAGGGTTTTGTTGCCGTCCAGCGTGATCGTGCCCGTCCCCTCGGGGCAAAGAGAAAGTTTTGGGGATTTTCCGAACAAATTTGGATTCTTCCCGTCTTTCGTGAGACCGACGACGAAGAGATCACCGAGAAAATCGGCGGAGCGCGTGAGCACGCGCGGCTCGCTTGCGCGCAATTCTACCGTGTCGGACACATAGATCGTATCCGTAAGCACGATGTCCGCGGCAAGATCGATCACGTCTGCACCGCCCTCCATACGTTCTTTCAGTTCCGCGAAGGTCGTCGTTTGCAAAAGTTTATAGACCGCGTGGACGGTTACGTCGGCACTGATCGTGCCGGACGCCGCAAAATCCTCACCGTTTTCGGTTTTCCAGCCGAGAAAATCATATCCGACTTTTGACGGCGAGGAAAGCATATAATTGCCGTCTTCGGCGACGCGGATCGTCGTCGGCACATCGCCATCGACGGCGGTGATGCGAAAAGCGACCGTCAGACACGAAGTTTTCTCGGTCTCTCGCGCGTCGCAGGAAGTGCAAGCGCGCTCCCTTTCTCCCTCGGTGTCGAAAGTTGCCTCGGTCTTCACCGACCACGCGCCCCAGGTGTGGGTGTGCGGCGCGGGTTCGGGCGACGCTTCTGTCGGCTCCTCAATGCCGTGTTCGACCATCGGTTCATCCGTTTTACACGCGATCAGCGTAAATGCCAAAAGCATTGCAAAAAAGAGAGACAAGCCGTATTTTCGTATTATTTTCATATGCGGTACCTCATTTTATAGCTTTGGGGGTACGGGAAACGAATTTTGTTCATTATACAATGTTTTTCGACAAAAGTCAACATTGCCCTATGGAAGTCGGCGCCGACAAAGCAAAACGAGAAAGCCCGCCCGAGGCAGACACCTCGGGCGGGCGGTTTTCCGATATACTCTATCCGGATAGTGCCGCGCGGCGCTTCCAAAAATCCTCCTCGCCCGCACAAGCGCGATTAAAAGGGATTTCTCCCATTCCGATGCCGAAAAACTGCCGCGTGGCGTAGTTGGCGGCATAGTACGGCTCGCTCTCGTCGATCTCGCGCAGTTTTTCCGTCACCTCGCCGCCGTAGGTGTAGGGCGCGTCTTCCACGCGGATCTGACGCGGGAAAATGCGCAGGACGCGTACCAGCGCCACGTCACGGCATTTTTCTGCGGGGCAATCCTCTCCCGCCACACCGCCGTCTTCGCAATACCGCACGATCACGTGTCTGTCGCATTTTTCCGTCGGCTCGGTGCCTTTTTTGAAATATCCGATTTCGGTGCGGTCGCCGCGCGCATCAAGCGAGCAAGCGTCTCCTGGAAGTTTTCCGGAATCCTTGCAATAGCGCACGGCGACAAGGTTTTCGTCGGTTGGAAATTGCGGGATCTTCGGCGCGTGTTTTTCAAGAACCTTTTCCATTACCGCATCGAAAACGTCAAGCGCCGGATTGCCTTTGACGTCGGAGAGCGGCGCGGGATATTCAAAGCCGTACCACACCCCCGCAAGCAGTTCCGGCGTGTAGCCGACAAACCACTTGTCGCAGTTCTTGCTGGAAGTGCCGGTCTTGCCCGCCACATCCACCGTATTTTTCAGTTTCAGTGATTTTGCCGTTCCCTCACCCACTACGCGCCGCAGCATTAAAGTGAGAATGGAGGCGTTTTCCGCGCCGAGCACCTGTCTTTCAGCGGGATTTTTGAGAAGCAATAACTGATCGTCGGCGTCGAGCACCTTGGTATAACTGCGCGTTCCGGAAAAGACGCCGCCGTTGGCGAGTGCCGTATAACCTCCGACGATCTCGCGCAAGCTGACACCCTCGGTCTGTTGTCCCAGTGCCAGCGCCGTCTCGTTGCTGTCTTTCACGGCGTCTATCGAGCGGATCTCTAATTTTTCACGCAGAAAATCGATCGACGCGGCATTGCCCAGTTCTTCCAGAATCGACACGCACACGGTATTGACCGAGTGTGTAAGTGCTTCCGCGACCGTGGTAAGACCGCGGTAAAGATTCGGAGAATTGCGCGGCCACGGGGCGCCGTTGTCACGGAATTTGAGCGGCACGTCGTCAAAAACCGTCGACCAGGTGATCTTGCCCGCCGAGAGTGCCGGCGCATAGACGGAAAGCGGTTTGACGACCGATCCCGAAGGACGTTTTACGGTCGTGGCGTAGTTTTGCACGCGATTGGAATTTTTGTCTCCTACCGCTCCCGCTACCGCCAAAATATCTCCGTTCGTCGGATCGACGATCAGCATGGAGCTCTGTGCTTTTTTGCCGCCCTCGTGCGTTGGAAAATTGTCGGGATCCGCGTAAAAATCGCTGACGATCTGCTGTATTTCGGGGTCCATCGTCACAAAAATTTTGAGCCCGCCGCAATAGACCGCGCGGCTTGCCGCCGCGCGGCTGATCCCTTTTTCCCGCATCAGATCGCCGATCACGTCTTCGATCACAAGGTCGGCGTAAAAGGAATTGATCCTGCCGGAAAGCGCATTTTCGTTCAGAGAAAGAACGGTCGGCTCGCTCTTTGCTTCCTCGTAAGTTTTTTTGTCAATCATACCCTGCGCGTACATTTCGGAGAGCACAAGATCCCGCCGCGCCCGATTTTCCTCGGGGTGTTTTACGGGATCGTACCGCGCCGGATTTTGCGTGACGGCGGCAAGCGTTGCCGCTTCTCGCGCCGTCAATTCATACGGTTCTTTGGAGAAAAACGCGTTGGAGGCGGTACGCACGCCGTAGCAATTTTCCGAGAGATTGACGATATTGAGATATTGTTCGAGAATTTCATTTTTGGAGAGCCGTTTTTCGATCTTTGCCGCGCGCAGGATCTCCTCGGCTTTTCGCTTGATGTTTTTTTCACTGTTTCCGGTGAGGTTTTTGACCAGTTGCTGTGTGATGGTGGAGCCGCCGAAGTCGCTGTTGCCGCCGAGATACCGCCCCGCCGCCTTCAAGGTTCTGCCCCAGTCGATGCCGCCGTGTGTATAGAAGCGTTTGTCCTCAATGGCAATAAAAGCGTTTCGCAGTACGGGCGAGATCTCCTCGATCGGGCAAAAAAGCGCGTTTTCATAACCGCTCACGCGGTCGCTTACAAGTTCAACCGCCTCGCCTTGCTCGTTATAACAATACAGGCGCGTCGTTTTATCGCGCGCGTTTTCAAGCAACAAGCTGTCATCTATCGTCGTATCCAGTTTCGCCGCAAGAAGCCCGGCGACAAGCACCGACAGCGTGCCGAGCAGGAAAAGCGACAACAGAAGCGAAAGCAAAAAAAACGCCGCCGCCCTGCCGATTTTTTTTATTTTTTTCATAAAAACACCCCCGCTTTTCGTAGTTTCCCGAAAAGCGGGGGTGTTTTATACCGACTTTTGATTGGAAATGCTTATTTAAGCACGACGTTTTCCGCGCCGAGGAGCGATATCAGTTCCCGTAACGTGTACGGCGTACAGTCAAAGCGCGTTGCGGCGGTCTGATAGCGCTTATTTTCCGCATCGAAAAAGGAAACCGGCAAGTTGCCCTCGAAAATTTCGATCAGATTCTCCGCAAGGCGATATTTTTCGGAAGAGAAGGACGGCACGCGCAAATAGAGGATCTTTTTGGTCGCCAAGGTTTTTTCGTCCGGCACGGTCGGCGCATCTGCTTTTTCTTTTTTCGGAGCGGGCGATCTTTGCGGCGAAACGCTTTCTTCGATATCGCCGTTTTCCGGCAACACTTCGATCTCGGCGGCGATGATCTTCGGTTTTTCATCCTCGCGCAGAGAAATATTCCCTTCCACGGCGACAACGATCTCGGGAGAGAGAAACGCGCTTGCCTTTTCGTAGATCTTCGGGAAAACCACGCACTCGATCTCGCCGAAATAGTCTTCCAGAGTGAAAAACGCCATACGCTCGTCGTTTTTCGTGTTTTTGAAGGTGATGTTGCCGATCATTCCCGCAACGCGTACCCGCTCGCGGTCGCGGACGGCGTATTCGCCATCGGCGTTGGGCTTTGTAATGTCGCTGATCGACGAAAAGTCTTTGCGCGAAAGGGCTTTTGAATACCCGTCGAGCAAATGTCCCGAAAAATACATTCCCGCCGCCTCTTTTTCTCCGAGCAACAGATCGCGCGTGCGCAATTCCGGTATCTGCGGATATTTGACCGCGGGGCTCTCCTCTGCAGCGGTCGCGAACATATCGAGCTGCCCCGTCAGGTTGCTCCGCGCGCGCCCTTGCACGAGATCGAGCATAGACTCGTATACCGCAAGCAATTGACTGCGCAAAACGCCGAGCGAATCAAACGCGCCCGCACGGATCAGCATCTCCACCGCCCGTTTATTGAGTTCCGTCGTGGGAACGCGGTTCAGAAAATCGTCAAAGGAACGAAACGCACCGCCGCGATCTCGCTCGGCGCTCACGGCGTCGATGAGGTTGCGCCCGATATTTTTGAGCGACAACAGTCCGAAACGGATATGATCGCCGCTGACCGAAAAATCGGCGCGGGATTCGTTGATGTCGGGCGGCAGAACGCGCACGCCGATTTTCGTTGCCTCGCCGATATATTCCGCCGTCTTTTGCATATTGCCGAGTTCCGAGGTCAACAGCGCGGCAAAATACTCTCGCGGATAATGCGCTTTCAGATACGCCGTGCGGTAAGAGATGACGGCGTACGCGGCGGCGTGACTTTTGTTAAAGGCATAGTTCGCAAAATCGGAAAGATCGGAAAATAGATTTTCCGCCACCGCCCCGTCAATGCCGTTGGCGGCACAGCCGTCAAGAAAACTTTGCTTTTCCGCCGCCATCACGTCGGCTTTTTTCTTGGACATCGCGCGGCGCACGATGTCGGCGTGGCCGAAAGAATAGCCCGCAAGCGTGCGGAATATCTGCATCACCTGCTCTTGGTAAATGACGCACCCGAAAGTACTTTCCAAAATCGGGCGCAGCAGCGGAACGGTATACGTGATCTTTTCGGGGTTTTTGCGGTTTTCGATGAAGGTAGGGATCGAATCCATCGGTCCGGGGCGATAAAGAGCAATGGCGGCGATGATATCGTCAAAGCGATCGGGTTGCAAATTCATCAACATTTGCCGCATACCGCCCGATTCCAACTGGAAAACGCCCGACGTTGCGCCGCGCGAAATAAGCGCGAAAGTCGCCCTGTCGTCAAGAGGGATCTTTTCTATGTCAAAATCCGGCTCTCTTGCCGTAATTTCCCGCACCGCGTCGTCGATAATGGTGAGATAGCGCAGACCGAGAAAGTCGAATTTCAAAAGTCCGAGACTCGCCACCGTGTCCATATCGTATTGCGTGATAACGGCGCCGTTTCCGGTGGCAAGCGGCAGATATTCGATCAGCGGTTTTTCGGTGATGACCACGCCGGCTGCGTGAATGGAAACGTTGCGCGGCATACCCTCCAACGCCATCGCCAGATCGACCAGACGCTTATTTTGGGGATTTTTGAGGATCTCTTTCCATTCGGGCAGCCGTATGGTCTCGCGCAGGGTAACGCCGAGTTCGCGCGGCACGGCCTTTGCCACCGCGTCCACTTCCGCGTAGGAAATGCCCAGCGCCCTGCCGACGTCGCGAATGGCAGCTCTCGCGGCAAGCGTGCCGAAAGTGACGATCTGCGAAACGTGATCCTCACCGTAACGCTCGCTCACATAGCGGATCACCTCTTCTCGCCGGTTGTAGCAAAAATCCACGTCGATATCGGGCATACTGACGCGCTCGGGATTGAGAAAACGCTCGAAGAGCAAGTCAAATTCCAACGGATCGACGTCGGTGATACCGAGAAAATACGCCACCACGCTGCCTGCCCCGGAGCCACGTCCCGGTCCTACCGGAATGTGGTGCGATTTGGCAAAGCCGACATAATCGCATACGATCAGAAAATAGTCGGCATAACCCATCTTTTCGATCACGGAAAGTTCGTATTCCATACGGGCGCGATATTCTTCGCGCGTATGTTTCGGAGAAAGCGCCCCTTTTTCTTCCCGACGCGCAAAGCCTTTTTCGGTCAGCGCGACGAGATACCCGTTTGCCGTTTGTCCGCTCGGCACGGGAAATTTCGGAAGATGCGACTTCGTAAAATCAAAATCAAAGGAACAGCGATCGGCAATTTTTTGCGTATTTTCGATCGCGCCTTCAAAATCCGCGAAAAGCGTTTCCATCTCTTCCGTGGTTTTGTAATAAAACTCATCGGTCTCAAAACCGATCGGTCGTCCGTCATCCAAACGGCTGTTTGTCTGGATACAAAGAAGTACCGCTTGGGTGGTCGCGTCTTCGCGCCGCAGGTAGTGGCAGTCGTTTGTCGCCGCCATCGGCAGTCCGCAATCCGTCGCCAATTTTTTGAGCATCGGCAAGACCTGTTTTTCTTCCGGAAGGTCGTGATTTTGTATTTCTACATAAAAATTGTTCTTTCCAAAAATAAAAGAAAGCTCTTTCGCAATGCGGCACGCTTCCGCGTAATCCCCGCGCATCAGCAGTTGCGGCAATTGTCCAGCAATGCACCCCGACAGTGCGATCAGCCCTTCCGCATACTCACGCAGAAGGTCCATATCCACGCGCGGTTTTCCGTAAAAGCCCTCCGTAAACCCTTTCGAGACAAGCGTGACAAGATTTTTGTAGCCGATCTCGTTTTGACAAAGAAGCACGAGATGATACGGATGTGCGTCGGCAGTGGTTTTGCTGAAACGTGAGCCGGGCGCAACGTACACTTCACAGCCGATGATGGGCTTGACGTTTTCTTTTTTGCAGGCGCGCCAAAAGGATACGGCGCCGTACATCACGCCGTGATCGGTCAGAGCAACGGCGCTGTGCCCGCACTCTTTTGCGCGGCGCGGGATCTCTTCCACGCGGCACGCGCCGTCAAGCAGGCTGTATTCGCTGTGCAGATGCAAATGCGCGAAAGACACGGCTTTTCTCCTTTCCTTAACTTGTCCCTTTGGAGGTTTTCAGATCCTCGGCAAAGCGAAGAATTTTTTGCAATCGGTGATTGAGTCCGGATTTCGTGATGGGCGGATTGTGGAGCGCGGCAAGTTCAACAAGCGACACCGAAGGGTTTTCCTCGCGCAATTTCGCCGTTTCCCGTAATTCTTCGGGAAGAAGCGAAAACTTCCCCGCCGAGCGGATCGTTTCGATCGAGGAGAGGACCTTTGTCGCCGCGCTGACGGTTTTGCCGATGTTGTGCGCGATACAGTTGGTGGCGCGGTTTTCTTCGTTGCGAATGCCGCGCTGTATTTGTGCGTTGAGGAGCGCGAAAAGCGCGTTGTCCGCGCCGATCAGATAAATAAATTTTTCGATCTCACTGCGTTTTTTGCAATAAAAGCCCGCGCCGAAGTCGATCCTGCGACATTTCATATCGAGGTCCGCGCCTTTGAAAAGATCGGATAAAACCGGTATTTTTTCGGCGTTGGCGATGCGAAACTCCAAATGATATCCTTTCTCGGGATCGGTCATCGAGCCGCAGGAAAGGAAAAGCCCCGCAAAGAAGTATTTTTGGCAGTGCGGGCAGGAAAAGACCGGCAGATCGCGGTAGGCGGCAAAGAGTTTTTCCGAGGAAAAAAGCATCACGGAGCCGTCCGTCAACGCCTCGCGACGATACTGTTCTCTGTATACGCGCGCGCATTCGCGACGAGCGGCGGCGGAAGAAAGAACCAGCACCAGACACCCGTTGCGCCACTCGCGCACGTCGAAAAGCAATCCCGCCGCATAAGCGCGCTTACAGCACGCCCTGCGGGGCGGATTTTCGATCAGTTCTTTTTTCAGCGTCAGCGAATAATTCATTTCTCCCTCGGGATCGACCGAATTTCGGTTTGCGGTCTGAATCCTTTTTCCTTTTCGATATGGTTTTGTATTCTCCCGATCAGTTTCTTGACGTCGCGCGCGGTCGCGCCGCCGCGGTTGACGATGAAGCCCGCGTGCTTTTCCGACACTGCCGCCCCGCCCTCGCGCCAGCCCTTGACGCCGAGTTCGTCAAGAACCCGCGCAAGAGGATAGCCCGGCGCGGGACGGCGAAAAACGCTGCCCGCCGAGGGCTCGCCCTGCGGTTGCGTCGCCTTTCGCCGACGCGCAAACTCCGAGACTTTTCGCGCGATCTCTGCGGGATCGCCGCGTGCGAGCGTAAGTTCTGCACCGAGCACGATCGCGCCCCTGTGTTGAAAAACGCTTTCTCGATACGCAAAGCCCGCTTCTTCGCGGGAAAAGCGGCGTATTTTGTTTTCCTCGGGCAAAAAGACCGGCACGCTCCGCACGAGAGCGCCGATCTCGCCGCCGAAAGCGCCGGCGTTCATAAAGACGGCGCCGCCGAGCGTTCCGGGAATGCCCGCGGCAAATTCCAATCCGCAAAGCCCGTTTTCCGCGGCGAAACGCGCAAGTTTTCCGAGGAAAACGCCGCACTCGGCAAAGATCGTTTCGTCCCTGACGCGCACGGCGTCAAGGCGACGCGTGGATATGACGGCGACGTCGATCGCGCCGTCGCCAAACAGAACGTTGCTCCCGCCGCCGATCACGGCAAAGTCATTGCCGCACGCGCGGCAAAGAGCGATCGCTTCTTCAAGTTCCGAAACGCATTTCGGCAAAATCAAAGTCTTGACGATCCCGCCGATGCGGAACGTGGAAAGTGTCTTTGCCGATACGTCGGTCAGAAAATCAATGTTTCGCTCTTTTAAAACTTCCTCGATGCGCGGCGTCACGGCGCGCACACGATGGGGATGATCTCCTCCAATCGCGTGACGGTATAGGTGATGGGAAGGTCGGCCGGCGATTGCTTTTCTTGCGGATTGAACCAGCAGGTGTCAAGCCCCGCAAGGACGCCGCCGCGAATATCCGAGGAAAGCGAGTCGCCCACGACCAGCGTTTCCCTGTCCGAAAAATGCGGGATCTCCGCCTTGACGCGGTCAAAATACGCGCGGCTCGGCTTTTCGGCGCCGATCTCTTCGGAAATAAAACTTTTCTCAAAATACGGAAAAAGCGCGGAGTGGTCGAACCTGCCGGTTTGCACGCTTTTCATCCCGTTGGTGATGATGAAAAGGCGACAGCCGCGCTCGCGAAGCGTACGCGCGGTCGCAAGCGCGCCGGGCATCAGATAGGATTTTGTGGCAAGCAGCACGGTGTAGCGCTCGGCAAGACGCGGCACGTCGGTCACGATGCCGCAGTCGCGGGCAAATTCTTCAAAACGCGCAAGACGAAGCCGCACTTTGTCGATCTCGCCGCGCTCCAATTTTTTCCACATTCTGTCGTTGATCGCGCTGTAAGCGGCGATCATATCGTCGCTTGCCGCGACGCCGATCTCAAAAAGCGCGTCGGAAAGCGCCTCGCGCTCGGAGCGATAAAAATCAAGCAAGGTGTTGTCGGCATCAAAAAGAATATCCCGATAACGCACAACTTCGCCCCCTTTCTTTTTCATTATAGCGGATTTTTGTCAAAAATACAAGACAAAATCACCGAGAAAGGCGGGTTTTCCCTTGCAAATTTAAAAATATTGTAGTATAATGTTGTAAGATATATCATATTTGCGGAAAGGTGCGGTGCACGGAAATGAAAACCATCGGACTGACGGGAAACAGCGGCGCCGGAAAAGGCGAGGTGGCGCGTATTCTGCTGTGCTATGGCATTCCGACCGTGGACACCGACGAAGTGTATCACGAACTGCTTCAAAACGACGCCGATATGGCGCGGGAATTGGTCTTGGCCTTCGGAAACGAGATTTTGACCGACGGAAAGCCCGACCGAAAGAAAATGGCAAAAATCGTCTTCGGAAAGCCGAACTCCGACGCTTTGCATATTTTGAACCAAATCACCCATAAATATATTATGGCAAAGACCTGGGAAAAGGTACGCGCATACGAAAGATCCGGCGCTCGCGCCGTGGCGGTGGACGCGCCGCAACTCTTTGAGGCGGGGCTGGAAAAAAGTTTTGACGTTCTCCTTGCCGTGCTTGCCGACGAAAAGACGCGCATCGCGCGCGTGAGAGCGCGCGATGGGATCGACGAGGTCGCCGCGCGCGCACGTTTCGCCGCGCAGAAAAGCGACGCCTTTTTCAAGGAAAACTGCCCGTATATTTTGCAAAACGACGCGGATCTTGCCGCACTGGACGCCGCCGTGCGTTCCTTTTTGGAGGCGTCCGCGATAGGGGTTTCTTCTTGAATGATCGCAAAGTTCTCTTTTCACTGATCCTACTGTTATTCGCGCTTCTCATCGTCGCGCTTTTTGTGACCGACGCCGTGATGAACGCAAGGCGCCGCGCGCGTGAGCAAACGGTGCTCGCGCTCGTTTCCGACGCGGCGACGGAGTTTTCGCTGTCGCCCTCCCTTCTTCTCGCCGTCATATACGTTGAGAGCGATTTTAAGGCAGACGCCCGCTCCGCGGCGGGGGCGCGGGGACTGATGCAGTTGATGCCCGATACTTTCGATTATCTTGCGAGGGAAGTTTTTCACGAAAACCTCTCTCCGGAAAAGATCGAAGATCCCGCCGTCAATATCCGTTGCGGCGCGTATTATCTCTCTTATCTTCTTTCCCGCTTTCAAGTGCTTGAAACGGCGCTTGCCGCTTACAACGCGGGCGAAGGACGCGTTTGCGAATGGCTTGAAGATCCGTCGCTGTCCGACGGAAAAAGGCTCTTATCCATTCCCTTTTCCGAAACCGAACAATACGTCAAAAAAGTTTTGCGCGCATACGAACGGTATGCCGCGGAGTATGAAAACGAGGTGCAAAAATGAGCGAAAAAATTTCTCTGCGCGACGAATTGCTGTATGACAAGAAAACCGTTTATGAAAAAGCGAACAAAGCGCGCTTCGACGCGGCGTTTACCTACGCCGAGGGTTACAAGGCGTTTCTGGACGACGCCAAAACAGAGCGCGAGGCGGTCACGGCGGCGATCGCGCTTGCCGCGGAACGCGGATTTCTCCCGTATCGACTGGGAGACAAGCTGGAACGCGGAAAAAAATACTACTACAACAACCACGACAAGAGCCTTTTTCTCTTTTCGATCGGCGCCGAGCCGCTTGCAAAAGGCATCCGTATCGCGGCGGCGCATATCGATTCCCCGCGCCTGGATCTCAAACAAGTTCCGCTTTTTGAAGACGGCGGAATGAGTTTTCTCAAAACCCACTATTACGGCGGCATTCGCAAGTATCAATGGGTCACCACGCCCCTTGCCCTCCACGGCGTCGTCGCCAAAAAGGACGGCTCCTTAGTCCAAATCAAATTGGGCGAGGCGGCAAACGATCCCGTCTTCTATATCAACGACCTCCTTCCCCATCTCGGTCACGAGACTGACAAATTGCCGCTGGGCGAGGCGATCCCCGGCGAAAGACTGAACGTTCTCGTGGGCAGTATGCCGATGGAAAATGAGGAAAAAGACGCCGTCAAACTGAAAACGATGGCGCTCATCAATGAAAAATACGGCATCACGGAAGAAGATTTTCTCTCCGCGGAGATCTCCGCCGTGCCCGCGTTTCCGGCGCGCGACGTCGGTTTTGACCGTTCGATGGTCGGCGCTTACGGTCACGACGACCGCGTGTGCGCCTACCCCGCGCTTTCCGCGATTTTTGACGCCGCCGACAGCGCGCACACGCTCTTTTGCGTGCTTGCCGACAAAGAGGAGATCGGCAGCGAGGGCAACACGGGTATGCAGTGCGAAGTTTTTCTTGATCTCATTGACGAGATCGCCGCGGCGACGGGCGAGAGCCCCGCGCGTGTTCGCGCCGCCGCCAAATGCCTTTCCGCCGACGTTTCGGCGGCTTTTGACCCGAATTTTGCCGAAGTGTTTGAAAAGCGCAACACGCCGCTTCTCTCCGCGGGCGTCGTATTGACGAAATACACGGGCGCGCGCGGCAAATCCGGAACGAACGACGCTTCCGCCGAATATATCGGATGGCTCCGGCGCGTGATGGACGAAAACGAAGTCGTGTGGCAGGCGGGTGAACTCGGAAAAGTGGATATCGGCGGCGGCGGGACCGTTGCCAAATATATCGCCAAACACAATATCGACACGGTGGATCTCGGCGTGCCCGTCATCTCGATGCACGCGCCGTATGAGATCATCTCCAAAGTCGATCTTTACGAAACTTACCGCGCCTTTCTCGCCTTTTTCCGCGCCGAATGAACGCCGCACTGCAAGCCGCTCTTTCGCGTTTTGCCGAACTCGGTGAGCAACTTTCGGCGGGAGAGCGAACGACCGAAGCGGACAGAGCCGCGTTGCTGAAAGAATACAGCCGCCTTGCTCCCATCGCCGAGAAATACGAAAAAATCTCCCTGATCGACGGGGAGATCGCCGAGGCGCGGCGCCTTGCCGCCGACAGGAACGATCCCGAGATCGCGGCGTTTGCCGGTGACGAGGTGCGGCGGCTCGAAGCGGAAAAAGAGGCGCTTTCAACCGAGTTGAAAACGCTGCTTATTCCCCGTGACGAGCGCGACGGACGCAACGTGATCGTGGAGATCCGCGCGGGAGCCGGCGGCGAGGAAGCCGCGCTCTTTGCCGCGGTACTGTACCGTATGTACACGATGTACGCCGCGTCGCTCGGTTTTTCTACTTCCCGCATCAGCGAAAACGCGACGGATCTCGGTGGATTCCGCGAGATCTCGTTTTCGGTCGAAGGAGACGGCGCATACGCCAAATTCAAGTTTGAATCGGGCGTGCACCGCGTACAGCGCGTTCCCGTGACCGAGTCGCAAGGGCGCATACAGACTTCCACCGTGACGGTAGCGGTTCTCCCCGAAGCAAAAGAGATCGAAGTGGAGATCTCTCCCGCCGACGTTCAGATGGAAACGATGAAAAGCACAGGAGCGGGCGGTCAACATATCAACAAAACCGAATCCGCGGTGCGCATACTCCATAAACCCACGGGCATCGTGGTGGAGTGTCAAGAAGAGCGCAGTCAATTCAAAAACCGTGAAAAGGCGTTGAAAATGCTCCGCGCAAGGCTATATGATCTGCAAAACCGCGCGCAAAACGACAAGATTGCAAAAGAGCGGCGCGATCAGGTGGGCAGCGGCGACCGCAGCGAGCGCATCCGCACCTACAATTACGCGCAAAACCGCGTGACCGATCACCGCATCGCCCTCTCCCTTTATTGTTTGGACAAACTGCTCGACGGCGATCTTGAAGAATTGATCTCGGCGCTTGCCGCGGCGAGATCGTCAAGCGAAAACACTTCCGTGTAACGGAAAGGAAAATATACTTTGAAAACCGAGATCTTTCAAATGGACGCGCCCCAAGGCCATGAAACCGAGATCGGGATCGCGGCGGACGCGATACGGCGCGGAGAATTGGTCGTTTTCCCGACCGAAACAGTCTACGGGCTGGGTGGAAACGCCACCGATCCCAACGCCGCCGCGGCGATCTACGCGGCGAAGGGGCGACCTTCGGACAACCCTTTGATCATCCACGTCGCGAATCCCGAAGACGCGGAGCCTTATGCCGTCACGACAAGCGCGTATTACCGTTTGGCACGGCGTTTTATGCCCGGACCTTTGACACTGATTCTAAAAAAGAAGCCGACTGTTCCTCTCACCGTCACCGGTGGACTTGACACCGTCGCCGTGCGCTGCCCCGCGCACCCCGTGGCGCGCGCGCTGATCGCAGCCGCGGGCGTGCCGATCGCCGCGCCATCCGCCAACCTTTCGGGCAGACCCTCGCCCACCACGGCAAAACACGCCGCGGAAGACCTTTTCGGGCGGGTTTCTTACATCATCGACGGCGGAGAGGCTGAGATAGGGCTTGAATCCACCATCGTGGCACTTGACGGCGATCGCGGCGTTTTGCTCCGTCCCGGCGCCGTAACGCCGGAAGAACTCTCGGAAGAACTCTCTTCTTTTGAGATCTCCCCCGCCGTGACCGCGGGACTGAAAGAAAACGAGCGCCCGCTCTCCCCCGGAATGAAATACAAGCACTATGCCCCCCGCGCGCCACTGACGTTGCTTTCGGGCGACGCGACCGCTTTTTATCGGTATCTTGACGCGCTTTCCGACAAAGAACATGTCGGCGTGCTGTGTTTCAAAGAAGATCTCCCCTTTATCAAACCGCCGCTTACGATTTTCCCGATCGGAAATCGTGCCGATCTGCGTGCGCAATCGCACTGCTTCTTCGCCGCGCTTCGCGACGCCGACGAAAATCCTTCGCTTACGCACTTGTACGCGCACTTGCCTCCCACAAGCGGTTTGGGACTTGCGCTTTACAACCGCGCTTTGCGCGCGGCCGCACATACCGTTATCACACTGACTTGAAAGGAAGTAACAGGAACGATGGCAAAAAAGAAATCCACCCCCGTTACCGAACTCTCCCGCATCATTCCCGCACCCGCCACGCCGCAGCCGATCACCGAGACCATCGAAAAAAACTATATGCCCTATGTAATGAGCGTGATCGTTTCACGCGCCATTCCGGAGATCGACGGTCTCAAACCATCGCATCGCAAACTCCTTTATACGATGTATAAAATGGGACTGCTCGGCGGCGCGCGCACGAAAAGCGCCAACGTCGTGGGGCAAACGATGAAACTCAACCCGCACGGAGACGCCGCCATTTACGAAACGATGGTTCGTCTGACACGCGGCAACGCCTCGCTTCTCCACCCGCTGGTCGACTCCAAAGGCAGTTTCGGCAAACAGTATTCAAGCGATATGAAATACGCCGCCGCGCGCTATACAGAGGTGCGACTTGACGGCATCTGCCGCGAAATTTTCGACGGCATCGACCGCGACGCCGTTGACCTTGTCGATAACTACGACGGCACGATGAAAGAGCCGGTCTTGCTTCCGACCGCCTTTCCCAACATTCTCGTCACGCCCAATATGGGTATCGCCGTCGGTATGGCGTCGAACATCTGTTCTTTCAACCTTGCGGAAGTGTGCGACGGCGCCATCGCGCTCCTGCGCAACCCGAAAACCGGCGTAGATCGTCTGCTTGATATTATCAAAGCCCCCGATTTTCCGGGCGGCGGTCTCATCGTTTACGATCGAGAGCAGATGCGGCAGATCTTTGAGACGGGACAGGGCGCGGTGCGGATCCGCTCCCGCTACACCTACGATAAAGAAAACAACGCCATCGACATTTTGCAGATCCCCTATTCCACCACCATCGAGCAAATCCTCAACGCCATCGCGGCGCTTGTCAAAGAAGGAAAAGTCAAGGAGATCGTGGACTTCCGCGACGCCATTGACCTAAACGGCTTCAAACTGACGCTGGAACTGCGGCGCGGCACCGATCCCGATAAGCTGATGAACCGACTTTTCAAGCTGACGCCCCTGGAAGACAGTTTCAAGTGCAATTTCAACGTGCTGATAAACGCAACGCCCCGCCAACTCGGCGTTGTGGACATTCTGAAAGAGTGGATCACGTTCCGCACCGAGTGCGTGCGCCGCGAATGCAAATTCGATATGGTCAAAAAACAGGAACGACTGCACCTGGTGATGGCATTGAGCAAAGTGCTCCTTGACATTGATAAAGCGGTGCGGATCATTCGCCATACCGAAAACGACGCGGACGTCGTGCCGAAGTTGATGGAGGCGTTTGAGATCGACCGCGTGCAATCGGACTATATCGCCAACATCAAATTGCGCAACCTCAACAAAGAGTACATTCTCAACTGCGTGCGCGAAATGGATACGCTCAACGCCGAGATCAAAGACCTCGACGAAACGCTCCGCGACGAACTTAAACTGCGCGCCAAGATAGCCGCGGAACTCGGTGAGATCAAGAAAAAATACGGCAAACCGCGTCAGTCGCAGCTCCTCTTTGTCGACGAGATCGAAGACCTGCCCGAAGAGGACAGCATTCCCGATTATCCCGTGCGCCTGGTGCTGACGCGGGAAGGATATTTCAAAAAGATCACCTTCCAATCCCTGCGCGGCAACGACGAACAAAAACTGAAAGAAAACGACGAGATTATCAACGTTTTCGACGCGAACAACAAGGACAATCTGCTGATCTTTACCGACAAAGCACAGGTCTACCGCGTGTCGGTGTCGGATTTCGAGAACACGAAAGCTTCCCTGCTCGGCGATTTTCTCAACGCCAAACTCGGCATGGATAAAGACGAGCGCCCGATCTATATGCGCGTGCAAAACGCGTATCCCGAGGGAGAAAACCTCGTTTTCATCTTTGCCAACGGCAAAGGCGTGCGCGTGCCGATCCGCGCCTATGAGACGAAGGGCAACCGCAGTAAACTGAAAGGCGCATATTCCGCCAACTCTCCCGTCGTCGGTATCTTTTACGAGATAGAAAAAGATCCCTTTGATCTGTTGCTCATCTCGGATTCCGCGCGCGCGATCGTGTTCAAATCCTCGATGATCCCCGTGATGACGACGCGCTCTTCGGGCGGCGTGATCTTGATGAATCTGACGCGGCGCGACAAAGCGGTGTCGCGCGCCACGACCGATCTTTCCGAGATCGGTGACGCCAAAGGATTTCGCAAATACAAACTTCCCGCCACGGGCGTTTCGCTCTCGGACAAGTTTGTGGATGAAGAACAACTTTCCCTTGATGATAAAATTTAATATACAGAGGTAAAACACTATGAGCAAAAAACAAAAACTTGCCGCCAAGATTATGGCGTGGGTGCTTGCCGCCCTGATGGTCGTGGGTCTTGCCGTCACCTCGATTATGATGATCGTGTCAAACGTCCGCGCGAAAAAAGCCGAAAAAGAAAAGGAAGAGGCTGCCGCCGCCCAAACGGCGGAACTCCCCTCCTACTTCGCTTCGCTTTGACCAATAAGAAAGATCCTTTGCGTTATTTGCAAAGGATCTTTCTTATTGCGCGCCGTAAAAAACATTTTCCGCAAAAACCGAGCCGCGTGGCATAGACGAGGCGATACAGTTTCGCGCGCGCGGCGGTGCGCCCGATTCGTTTCTCGCCTTTATATACGGCCGCCACTTCGGCAATGAGTGCATCTCTCCTCACGCCACGTTCCAAAATTCTTTGGTTATCGCCGCAAAAGGTGAGCGTGTCTCCTTCCACGCCCATACAGCGGTGCAAAACGAATTGCCCGTCAGGTCGCCGATAGAGATAGATCTTGCCCTTTTTCGGCTCCGTCACCGAAACCAGTGCCACGGAATCCTTGCCCTCACAAAGCAGCGGCAGCATACTGACGCCGCGCGGAAAAAGACGAAACTCCCCGCCGCTTTTCACCACTTCGGAAAGGAGCGGATAGAGCTCTTCCATCGAAAACTCAATCGCCTTCAATCGCGCCTACCCCTTTGAGCGCCGTGACAAACATTTCGGCGTCTTTTTTTGCCGTTTCGGCGTCAATGTCGTAATGCTCCGTCATCGCGGCGACAAGAGCGTCAAGCGAAAGATCGTTTTTCAGCGTTTCCCAGATAAAACTGCCTGTTTTGTTGACCGAGATCATACCGTTAAAGCGCTTTGTCGCTTCGCCGACAGCCACAATGGCATATTGCGTACCGATCTTGCGGATCACGAAATTTTCGTTGCGGATCATTGTTTCATCTCCTGTTTTTGTGTGAAAGTATGCCGTTCAAAGCAATTTGGGGCGCGTCGTCTTCCATATTACAACCAAGCAAAAAAGTGGGTACGGAAGTTGCCATAATATGCAATAAATCGAGAAATCTGACGCGATTTTCGCTGTTTTTGGGAACGTAAACCTGATAAAAAACGCGCGACAGATACTCGCTGTCCGAAAGCGGCGATATGCTGTTTTCCGGCGCTCTTTTAATAAAGAGGAGCGCGGAAAGCGGCGCCGCGGCATTTTCCTGCATTCCTTCCTTGCCGCACCAGGGCGTTCCGTAAGCAATCGGCACGCCGTCTTTTATGCGTATGATCGGTTTGTCTCCGTTGAGGACCGAAACGGCGTCGCCGAAAACCTTTTGCCATAAGCGGATATGCGTGGTCTTGCCCGTGCCGCTCGGCGCGGAAAAAGCAAACGCCTCTCCGCCGTACGAGATCACCGCCGCGTGAAAAACAAACGCGTTGAAACGCGGCAATTCTTCCGCGATGGCGCGATAGGTGCAAAGGGATTCCAGATACCCATCCGAAAAGGTACAGGGCGATTTTGCCGTGGCGCGCTCGTGCGCGATCTCCTCTTCGGTGATCGAAACGACAATGTCGGGGCGCTCGAAATCCGCGATATAATCGCGGCAGAGGCGCTCCAAATAAGGAAAGCGATTATGGATCTCTACATTGATCTCGGCAACACGGATCTTCATCATCGCTCTCCTTTTATTTTAATATGCAATGAAATTTTCAATGTATGCTTTCAGTTCGGAAATGGGCAGTCTCACCTGCTCCATCGTGTCGCGGTTGCGGATCGTGACACAGTTGTCGGCGGGTTTGGTGTCGTCGCCCACCGTGTCAAAATCAACGGTCACGCAAAGCGGCGTGCCGATTTCGTCCTCGCGGCGATAGCGTTTGCCGATCGAGCCGGTCTCGTCGTAATCCACCGAGAAGTACTTGGAGAGTTCGTCGTAAATTTCAAGCGCTTTGGGCGCGAGCTTTTTGGAAAGCGGAAGCACCGCCGCTTTATACGGAGCAAGCGCCGGGTGCAGGTGGAGCACCACGCGCACGTCGTTCTTTTCGGCGTCCAACACTTCCTCGTCGTAAGCGTCAATGAGGAACGCCAACGCTACGCGGTCTGCGCCGAGCGACGGCTCCACGACGTAAGGCACGTAATGCTCTCCCGTTTCGGGATCGAAATAGGAAAGATCCTTGCCGCTGTGTTCCGCGTGTTTCGAGAGATCGTAATTCGTGCGGTCGGCAATGCCCCACAACTCGCCCCAACCGAACGGGAAAAGGAACTCAAAATCGGTAGTGGCTTTGGAATAAAACGACAATTCCTCTTTTTCGTGATCGCGCAAGCGCAGGTTCTCGTCTTTCATTCCGAGATCAAGCAGGAATTTGTGGCAATAGTCTTTCCAATAAGCAAACCATTCAAGGTCGGTGTCGGGTTTGCAGAAGAATTCCAACTCCATTTGCTCAAATTCGCGCGTACGGAACGTAAAGTTTCCGGGTGTGATCTCGTTTCGGAAAGATTTGCCGATCTGACAAACGCCGAAAGGCAGTTTGCGGCGCATGGAACGCTGTACGGCGGGGAAATTGACAAAGATGCCCTGCGCCGTTTCGGGACGCAGATACGCGGTACTGCCGGAATCCTCGGTCACGCCGATGAAGGTTTTGAACATCAGGTTGAACTTTTTGATCGAGGTGAACTCTTTTCCGCCGCAGGCGGGACAGGTGATTCCGTGCGCGGCGATATATTCCGTCATTTGCTCAAAACTCCACCCCGCGGGATTGTCGGAGAGCCCGTGCTCGAAGGCATAATCTTCGATCAGTTTGTCCGCACGATGTCTTGCCTTGCAGGATTTGCAATCCATCAGCGGATCGGAAAATCCGCCCACGTGGCCGGAGGCCACCCAAATTTCGGGGTTCATAATGATCGCGCTGTCAAGCCCCACGTTGTAGCGGTTTTCCTGTACGAATTTCTTCCACCAGGCGCGCTTGACGTTGTTTTTGAACTCCACGCCGAGCGGTCCGTAATCCCAGGAGTTGGCAAGCCCGCCGTAAATTTCGGATCCCGGGAAAATAAAGCCTCTGTTTTTGCACAAGGCGACGATTTTGTCCATTGTCTTTTCTTGATTTTTCATAGTACGCTCCACTTAATTGCATAGTTTATTTATATATTGTACTCTCCCGCTTCTCGTTTGTCAAGAAGCGGGAACGTTTTCGGATACGAAAACGGCTGCGTTAACGATATTCCCTGCCTTCAAGCAGCATATCGCGCGCCGCCGCGACAGCGGCGGGCGTGACGGAAAGCCCGCCGAGGATCCTCGCCACTTCCGCTACGCGTCCCTCCTCGTCAAGGACTGTCACAAAACTTTGCACGCGTCCGTTTTGCTCGCTTTTCGCAATTTTCAGGTGCGTGGCGGCAAGAGACGCGACCTGCGCCGAGTGCGTGATCGCGAAAACTTGCATTTTTTTGCCGATCTCGGCAAGTTTGATGCCGATCTTGCGCGCGGTCTTGCCGGAAACGCCGGCGTCGGTCTCGTCAAAAACCGCCGTACCCACGCCGTCTCGATCGTTGAGAACCGCTTTGAGCGCCAGCATCACGCGGGAAAGTTCTCCGCCGGAAGCTACGCGGGCAAGCGGCAAAAGCGGCTCTCCTTTGTTTGCCGAGAGACAAAACTCCACCGTATCCACACCGCTTTCCGTCAGCGTGCCGTTTTGCCTGACGGCAATTTCAAAGCGGGTACCGGACATATCGAGAAACAAAAGTTCGTCAAGCACCGCCGCGGAAAGCGTCTTTGCCGCCGTTAAGCGGCGTTCCGACAACTTTGCGGCAAGAGCGCGCAGTTCGGTCTCGCGGCGCGTGATCTCTTTTTCCAAAGCGTCTTTTCGCTCGTCCGTATTTTCCAGCGCGCCGAGTTTTTCCGAGAGCGTTTTCCTGAAAGCGAGGATCGCCTCGATATCTTCCCCGTATTTCCGACGCAGTTTTGTGATGAGATCAAGCCGCGCTTCCACGCGGTCGAGCGCGGCCGTGGGATCGCCGTCTCTTTCGGCGGCATAGTCCCGCACCGTGTTGGCAATATCTTCGGTTTCATAGCGCATTTCGGAAAGTTTCGCGGCAAGGTCGGAAGCAGACGGGATCACCGCCGAGAGTTTTTCCAGTGTTTCGGCGGCGCGATCCAAAATCAACGTTGCCGCGCCCTTCTCACTGCCGTGTAAAATATGATAAATAAACTCAGACTGTTTGGAGATCTTTTCGATGTTCTGCAATTTGAGCCGCAACGCCGTGAGTTCTTCTTCCTCACCGGCGTGCAAATTCGCTCTGTCGATCTCGCCGATCTGAAAAGCGTAAACGTCGCGCATGCGCGCGGCGTCGCGGGCGCTTTCCGAGAGTTCCGCGTATTCTTTTTTTGCCGCTTGCCAAGCGCGGTACGCCGTGCCGTAAAGCGCCATATCTTCCGAAAGACCGGCGACCGAATCCAAAATTTCCAGCTGCACGGCGGGACGCAAAAGTTGCAAATTGTCGTTTTGTCCCTGAATATTAAGCAGATATCCCGCCGTTTCGCGCAAAATGCTCTGCGTCACGGCACGACCGTTCAGACGCGCACGCACGCCGCCGCTCTCGTCGAGCGTACGTTCCAGCAATATCTCGTCCTCTGTGTCGTCAAATCCCGCCGCCGCAAGGTATGCGCGGCAGGGCGCGCCGATATCGGAAAACACGGCGCTGACAAAAGCCCTTTTCGCGCCGCTCCTTAGGAGCTCGCGCCGAGGCTTTGCACCAAGCAAAAACGCGATGGCTTCCATCATAACGGATTTTCCCGCGCCGGTCTCTCCCGTCAGCACCGTAAGCCCCGGTGAGAAATCCATATCAAGCGTTTCGATCACCGCTACATTTTCGATATGTAAGGATCGTAACATCGCTTATCCCGCTTTCATCATCGCGTGTACTTTGTCCCGCATCGTTTTTGCCGCGCTTTCGCTCCGCGTGACCACGAGAATGGTGTCGTCGCCCGCCACGCAACCCAGCACCTCGGCAAGCATCATCGCGTCAATGCCTGTCGCCACCGCGTTGGCAAGCCCGGGATAGGTTTTGATGACGACTTGATTTTGCGCGTATTCCGCGGAAATGATCGAGTCGATCAGCGCGGCGTTGAATTTCGCGCCCGTCAGCATATCCTCTTTTTTGGGCGCGATATAGCGATAGTTTCCCTTGCTTGTCAGTATTTTTGTCAGTTGCAGTTCCCGAATATCGCGGGAAACCGTCGCCTGCGTGACAGAAAAACCTTCCATTGATAGGCGATCGATGAGATCGTCCTGCGTTTCCACCGTATAGCGGTTGACGATCTCCAAAATCTTTTTTTGCCTGTTCTCTTTCATCGTTTACCTCACATCAAACCATAATTTTCCGCAATTTCTCATAAAAGCCGCCGTTTCCGAGCCGCACGAGGCGCGTTTTCATAGGGGAACGCGTCACGCGCACGACGTCGCCGCGATAAATGTCGATCCCCGTGCGCCCGTCAGCCGTCAAGCACAGCATTTTTTCTCTGGAACAGGTGTTCTTCACCTCGATGACGGCGTCGCCCGAAAAGATCAGCGGGCGCGCCGAAAGGAGATGCGAACAGATCGGCGTGACGCAAAAACAATCGAGACGAGGATCGGTAATGGACCCCCCCGCCGACATCGAATAGGCGGTGGAACCGGTGGGCGTGGCGACGATCAGACCGTCCGCACGGTAGGAAACGACCGCTTCCTTGTCAACGGAAAGTTCCAGATCAAGCACGCGAGAAACCGAGCCGTTGGAGATAACGAAATCGTTAAGCGCGAAAGTCTCTCCGCGCACCACGCCCTGCTCGGTCTCTACCGATGCCGAAAGCATCATTCTCTCGTCGATCTCATATTCCCCCGTAAACAGGCGTGAGAGTTTGTCGATATCCTGTATTTCCAGTTCGGTCATATAGCCGAGATGCCCCATATTGACGCCGAGCAAAGGTTTCCCGAGCGGAGACGCGCGGCGCGCCGCGTCGAGCATCGAGCCGTCGCCGCCGAGAACAAGGACGAGATCCGCTTCGCCGTATATCTCCTCGGGAGACAGATACACATATTCTTTTTTGTTTTTGTGCATCCGGAAAATGCGGTCCTTATTCATCGTCAAAAACAGCACCGTCGCTTCGTACCGCAACAGTTCTTCCGCCACTTTCAGTGCGGCGTTCGCCTTGTCGATGATATTAAAGTTGGTGATGATCGCGATCTTCAAGATAATCCTCTCCTTTTTCCACGATTTTTGCAAGGTCAATGACGTGGGGACGCTCATTTGTTTCCCCGAGTGTGAAATACGCTAAATATTCTATATTGCCGTCGCCGCCCGTGATGGGGGATCTCATCAAACCGCGACAGACGAGCCGTTCGTTTTGCGCCGCCGAAAGCACGCGCGAGAGCGCGGCGACGCGGTCTTTCGGAGATTTGACGATCCCCTTTTTGCCAAGCGCCGCCCTGCCCGCCTCAAATTGCGGTTTGACGAGCGTGATAACGCTGCCGCCCGCTTCAAGCAGCGCGGGCAGGCGCGGGAGAACGTAAGTCTGCGAGATAAAAGAAACGTCCATCACGATGAGATCGAATTTGCCAACGTCGCGCACGTCGAGATACCGCGCGTTATAGTGTTCGACGGAGCGCACACGCGCGTCGGCGGCAAGCAGGGGGTGCAGTTGCCCCTCGCCCGCATCCAGCGCCACGACAGACGCCGCGCCCGCGCGCAGGAGGCAATCGGTAAAACCGCCGGTGGAAGCGCCGATATCCAGTGCTCGCACGCCTTTGACGCGAGGTGAAAAGAGAGCAATAGCCGCGAAAAGTTTTTCTCCGCCGCGACCGACGAAAGTATCTTCCGCAACCGTGATCTCGTGTTCTCCCTCGATCTCGGCGGAAGGTTTATCGACTGTTTTGCCGTCTACGGTCACGCGCCCGGAAAGAATATACCGTTTGGCGCGCTCCCTGCTGTCCGCATAGCCCTTTTCGGTCAAAAAACGATCCAAGCGCATATCAGTCAAACATCATCGGAAAGATGGCGTTTTGACAGAGAAACGCCATCAGAATGCCGAGCAGAGCTCCGACGACTACCTGAAACGGCGTGTGCCCGAGCAGTTCCGCAAGCGTATAATCGGCAAAATTCTTTCGCTTTTTGCTGAGTTCCGCGGTCACGGCGTTGATCGCCTCCGCCTGCTTGCCCGCTTCGCGCCGAATGCCGGCGGCGTCTCGCATCACCACGATGGCGAGCACCGTAGCAATGGCAAAATACGCCGAATCAAATCCGTGAAGAATGCCGCACGAGACCGCCGTTGCCGACACCACCGCCGAGTGTGAGCTCGGCATACCGCCGCTGCCCACGATAAAGCGCCAAACCGACATATTCTTGCGGTATTTCGGGGACATAAACAATTTCAGAATCTGTGCGAGCAACCACGAAAAGACCACGCATAAAAGTATCCTGTTTGTGAGAAAATCCATAAAATTCTCCGAAAAACTTTGAAAATTCATATGTACCTCTCAAAAAGCCCTCTTCGCCAAAAAATCGGCAAGGTCAAGTAAAACTTCCGTATTTTTCATTCCGTCAAGCGCTGCTTTCGCTTGATTCGTCAGATCGGCGGCGATCTTGGTCGCTTCTGCGACGGAGTGATAGGTCAAAAACGTGCATTTCTCCGCGCGCTCATCCGATCCCGTCGCTTTGCCGAGGACCTCGGCACTGGACGTGACGTCCAACACGTCGTCAATGATCTGAAACGCGAGCCCGACGTTTTCCGCGTACGCGCGCGCGGCGCGGCGCGCCTCGGTATCAGCCGTTTCCGACGCGATAACGCCGAGTTCGGCGGAGGCGGCAAGCAGTTCGCCGGTTTTTTTGGCTTGCAGTTTGTAAAGCGATTTTTCGGGGAGCACTTTGCCCTCTCCGAGAAGATCCATCATCTGACCGCCCACCATACCGAAGTTCCCCACCGCGCGGGCAAGGACGTGCGCGGCTTCACGCGCGGCGTCGCTTGACACAAAGCGGTTTTCCGAGATCACGGCAAAGGATTCGATCAGCAGTCCGTCGCCCGCCAAAATGGCGGTCGCCTCGTCAAACGCCTTGTGGCAACTCGGTTTTCCGCGCCGCAGATCGTCGTCGTCCATAGCGGGCAAATCGTCGTGGATCAGCGAAGAGGTGTGCATCATTTCCACCGCCGCCGCGAAAGGCAGCGCCGCCGCGTCGCTCCCGCCGCAAAGGCGGCAAAACTCCAAAACAAGCGTGGGGCGCACGCGCTTTGCGCGGGAGAAAAGGCTGTATCGCTCGGCGTCGAGCAATCGGGCGAAATCCGCGTCGTCCCGCGCCGTCAATTCCGTGAGCGCGGCGTCGACAAGACGCGCATTCTCCATTAGTCTCGCTTCAATATCCATCACGCGTCGCCTTCCTTTTTTGCCGCTTCGGGGCGCACGACAAGCAGTTTTTGCTCGGCTTTTTCCAGTTTTTCATTACAAAGGCGCACAAGTTCCGTGCCGCGTTCGTAAAGAGAGAGCGCCTCGTCAAGCCCCGCCTTGCCTTCTTCCAGTTTGTCGACCACGGCTTGCAGTTCGGCAAGCATCGCTTCGAATTTCAAAGATTCTTTTGCCATCATTTCGCTCCTTTTACATCGATTTCGCTCCGGTATGTCGCGACCACGTCTACGTCGGCGGTGCCGTCAGCAAAACGCACCGTGAGACGGTCGCCCGCGGAGAGATTCTCCACGCTTTGAACGCTCCCCCGCCGCGCGTCAAAGACGGCGGCGTATCCGCGCGCAAGAACGCGCAAAGGGTTCAGCGTGTCGAGTTTCGCACAGATCGCGGCAAAGTCCGATCGCGCCTCGCGCGTCTGTTTTTCGGCTGCCGCAAAAAGATTTTTTTCAAGAATAGCAAGCGTCATTCTGCGCTCGTCAAGATAGACGCGCGGGGAACGCAAAACGCCGGAAGAGGAAAGCGCCGAGAGGCGTTCGCGCGCTCGCGCGATACGCTCTTGCAACAGCGAAAAGAGATGCGAGCGCTCTTTGTTAAGACGGTTTTTCAGTTCCGCCGCGTCCGGCACCGCCAGTTCGGCGGCGGCGGAAGGCGTAGGCGCGCGCAGGTCGGCGGCAAAATCGGAAAGCGACACGTCGCTCTCGTGCCCCACTGCCGAGATCACAGGCACGGGAGAAACCGCGATCGCGCGCACAAGCGCCTCGTCGTTGAACGCCGCCAGATCCTCGCGCGAACCGCCGCCGCGTCCGATGATGATCACGTCGACCGGCATTTCACGCGCAAAGTAGGAAAGCCCCGCGATGAGACTTTCGGGCGCGCCGCTTCCCTGCACAAGCGCGGGAAAAAGCACGGGACGCGCCGCGGGAAAACGGCGCGAAAGGATCTGCAAGATGTCCCGCACCGCCGCACCCGTCTCGGAAGTGATAATGCCGACTGTTTCGGGATACGGCGGCAAAGGGCGCTTTTTTGTGGGATCGAAAAGCCCTTCCGCCTCCAATTTCCGGCGCAGTTGTTCAAGCGCCAGACTCATCGCGCCGACCCCGTCCGGCTGCATATCGTCGACGTAGATCTGATATACCCCGTCGCGCGGAAAAACCGAAACCCTGCCGTGCAAAATCACGCGCATTCCGTTTTCGGGGCAAAAAGCAACGCCCGCCGCGTATGAGCGGAACATCACCGCGCGCACGGCGGCATTTTCGTCTTTCAGGGAAAAATAAAAGTGTCCGGTCTTATAGTGGTTGGTGAAGTTGGAGATCTCGCCGCGAAGGTAAACGGAGGCAAGCAGTTCGTCGGAATCCATCGACATTTTGATATATTCGTTCAGTTGACTGACCGTCAGGATCATATCCCGCACAAGCGTGCCCCCTTTCCGAGAGATCAGTGATATTTTTCAAGTGTGAGGAACGCCGTTCCCACCGCGTTGTCCGCGGAAAAGGCGGGCGGCGAAAAGAAACAATCCGCAAGACGCGCCCCAAGCGCGGCGGCGATCTTTTTGTTGCTCATTACGCCGCCCGCGAAAAGGAGCGGCAACGCGCCGTTTGCGGCGCGGAAGTTCTCCGACATTTTTACGATCGTTTCCGAGAGAAACGAGAGGACAAAATCCGCCGTCATCGCGGCGTCGCCCGTCTTCCGAAAAAGATCGAGCGCCAAATTCTCAAGCCCCGACAAATGACAGGTCGTACCTTTCACCGACACGCGGGGACGCGGTACGGGTTTGTCGTTTTTCGCTGCAAGTTCTTCAAGCGCGGGACCGCACGGGAACGTCAGCCCCAGCGCCACGCCCACGCGGTCAATCGCCTGCCCCGCGTGCAGATCGGCGCTTTTTCCGATTTCTTCAACGAAAAAGCCGTCCTTATCGGGTGTAACGAGCAAAAGATCGGTCGTGCCGCCCGAAACGTGAAACGCGCCGAAGGTTTTCTCACGCAAAGTTTCTCTTGCGCCGCTGCCGTATAGCGCCGCCATAATATGCCCGCTTTGGTGCGAAAAGGAAAAGAGCGGCACGCGCGCGCCCACAGAGAAGGCCTTTGCGGCGGCAACGCCGGAAAGAAAACACGGCATATAGGAGCCTTGCACGTCGCGCGGCTTTTCCGAAACGCCGACCGCCGCGACGTCAAGATCGTTCTCGCAGAGGATCTCCCCCGCACGGAGAAGAAGTTCGGGCAGATTTTTCGTGTGCGCAAATACCGCGTCGCTCTGCCTGAGACCGCACTCACCCGCACGCACGGGGAGCGGCGCTTTGAGATTGGCAACGACGCCCGCTTCTTTCGTGACGATCGCGAGCGAAGTTGTATAGTTGCTTGTGTCTATCCCCACAAACGCGGTTTTCATTTGTCGCCGCCGATCTCGTTTTTAATACCGCTGAGCACGCCGTTGAGAAAGGGGCGCGCTTTTTCTTCATCAAAAGTTTTGCAAAGTTCCACCGCCTCGTTCATCGAGACGCTGACGGGAATGTCGTCCATATGGCACATTTCATAAGCGGCAAGGCGCAAAATCGAACGGGAAACGCGGGATATCCGCTCCACCGTCCATCCCTTTGCGTTGCGGTTTATCTGCGCGTCGAGTTCGTCTTTCTTCTCCGTCACGCCGAAAAAAGCCTGCCGTATATAGGCGTCGTCGGGCAGTTCGCGGGCTTTGCTTTCCGCCTCGAAAAAAGCCTCGGGGGACTGATCCGTTTGAAATTCCGCCGCAAAAAGCAGTTCAAAAACCGCCTTACGCGCCTCTTTTCTGCTGATAGTGGTCATAACTTGCCTTCCTTGAACACATATATTTAATTCATTATAGCATAAAAAAGTCAAATGTCAATACAAATATTCAAAATCAATGAATAAAATACATTTTTTGCATTCTCTTTACAAAGTGCTTCTTTTGTGTTAAAATTGACGCGAGGTGATGTTATGTTTTTTCATACTTTCGACGCTTCTTTGAAGATCGAATCCGTCCATATTTTGGAATGGGAAAAGCAAAATACGCTTGTCCCCCAGAAAAATTTTTACGACCTCTCCTTTCGTGAGATCGGGGACGCGCATTTCATTACCGGAGAGGAAGAAGAAGTGGTGGAAAGCGGCGAGATCTGCTATTTTCCGGTCGGTTTCAGCTATCGCATCCGCGCCGGAAAAGAGCGCATTTTGGTGGTGCGTTTTTCCGCCGACAAGCCGCTTTCCGACACCTTTCTCCACATAAAACCGCTGCATCTCGCGCGTTTTCAAAACGAGTTTTCCGACCTCTATAAAATTTGGACGGAACGCGATCCGGACTATTATTTTCGCGCTATGTCATTGTTTTATAAGATACTTGCAAATATAGAAAAAGAATATGAAAATAACCTTGCTTCTCCGATCTACAATAAAATCAAGCCGGCGCTCCTGATGATGAACACCTCGTTTTCGGACGCCGATCTCGGCATTTCCGATCTTGCCGCCGCCATCGGCGTCAGCGAGACCTACTTTCGCCGTTGCTTTGAAAATCATATGAATATCTCCCCTCTTGCCTATCTGAACGGCATTCGCATCGAGCGCGCGAAGGAACTTTTGCAAAGCGGTTTTTACGGCGTCAGGGAGATCGCTCCGCTTTGCGGTTTCAGGGACAGCAAATATTTCAGCACCGCGTTTCGGAAAGCGTGCGGCGTCTCCCCTTCCGCCTACAAAAAAACGTGGACGATGTGAGTGTCGAAAATCAAACCTTTTCTCCCGATATTTCGGCTTGCAATACAGTGCGAAAAATGTTAGACTTATAGCGAGAGAAAAACTCTCACCATTAAATTTCGGGAGGTTATTATGGCGATCAAACACACGGCGATCTCGTATTACGGATTCAACTACGTGGAGCACGCCGCCGCCGATTTCAAAGAAATGAAAGAACACGGCTGCGACACGGTGATCCTGGCGATCACGGAATTCGATATGGACTTTTGGTTTCCCAACATCAACGCCATCGTGCGCACCGCGCACGAAGCGGGACTGCGCGTCCTTGCCGACACCTGGGGCATCGGCAAATATTTCGGCGGCGAGCAGGTCAGTCTTTTCTTACAGAACAATATCCACCACCGGCAGGTTTCCGCCTATACGGGCGAAGTGCTCAATCACGCCTGTTTCAACACCAACGCGTTCCGTGACTATTTCACGGGCATTTGCCTGAAACTTGCGCGCGAGACCGAGGTGGACGGCTTCTTCTGGGACGAGCCGCACTACGCCTATCCGAAGGGTTACGCCTCGATCACGGGCGGTGTCGGAGACGACTGGGCTTGCAGATGCCCCGAATGTATGAAAAAATTTGAGGCGTACTACGGTTACGAAATGCCCAAATTTATGAACGACGACGTTAAGCAATTCCGTTGGAGAGAGGCGCTCAAAACCCTTGCCGACTGCTCCAAAGCCATCAAGGAAGTCAATCCCAAACTGGAAATCACCTGCTGCGTGCACGCAACGAAGAACTCCTATTACGTGACCGAAATGCGCGGCTACGACAACTGGGAAATGGTTGCCGCCTGCCCCTATTTCGACGTCTTTTCCACCACGATCATCAACTGGTCCCTGCCGGAAAGTTTCTTCAAAGAGATCACCGAGAAAACCGTGCAGATCGCGAAAAAATACGGCAAAGAGTCCGAAAGATGGCTGATGGGCTATCTCGCCGATCCGATCGACGAGACGCAAGTGGATCGCATTGTGGATCTTTATGAATCCCTCGGCGTTGATCGTCTGGCTTCCTGGACCTATCGCGGCGGTTACGGCACTTCGGTCGCCGCGCCCAACCCAATCAAACTTTGGGACACCATCGGAAACGCCTACAAGCGCGTGAAGAAATGAAAAGGGGATTACGGCTATGACAAAAATGCAGGATTTCGGATATTACAATTCCATTATCGCAAACCTTGAAAAAGTGAATGCGACGCAGGCGGACAACATCCACGCGGCCGCCGAACTGATGGTGGAGGCTATCAAAAACGACCGTTTGATCCACGTTTACGGCGGCGGCGGACACACCACGCTGCCCGTGGGCGAAATGTTTTTCCGTGCAGGCGGTCTTGCCTGCATCGACCCGATGATGGAGACCGGACTTTCGGTTTTCAATCAGGCGGGCAAATACCTTGAATTGGAACGCACCGTCAATTACGGCGCTTCCATCGTGAAATACTATCAACTGCAAAAAGACGACGTGGTGATCTTTTTCCACAACATCGGCATCAACCCCGCCACCATCGACGCGGCGATGGAGATGAAGAAATGCGGCGCGAAGATCATTGCCGTTTCCAGCGCGGAATGGCAGGAGAAAATGCCCGCCGACCACTTTATCCGTCACCCCAACGGCACCAATCTTTATGATTACGCCGACGTCAAGATCGACGACTTCAATCCCGTCGGCGATGCCGCCGTGACCGTGCCGGGCTGTGACACTCCCATCGCTCCCCTTTCCAACATCGTCGATTTTTACATCGCGCATTTGCTTGAAATCGAAACCGTGCGCCTTTGCGTGGAAAAAGGCATTACACCGCCCGTCTGGTCGAGCGCCAACACTCCCGGCGGCGACGAGAAAAACGCGGCTTTCCTCGCGAAATACCGTCCGCGCGTCAAAATGCTTTGATGAAAATTTATATTTCATAATCGAAAGGCGAACGCAAATGACGACCGAAGAACTTTCCGCTCTCAACGAAGAGATCCTCTCGCTCTACCCCGACAGGCAAAAAATACACGAACGCCTCCTCTCTTACAGCACAAAAGTAGGCGAATGCGTTCGGCTCTTTACCGTAAAACCGCCACACCCGGATTATTTTTGCCTGCAAGGCGGCTGTACGGACGGCAAAAACTTGTATTTGGCGTTTACCCGCTGGATGAAGAACGGAGATGGTTGGGACAAAGATCTCGGCACGATGATCGTGCGCGTGGACGCCGCGAGCGGCGAAGTTTTGCAAAAAAGCGAAAATCTCGTCCTGCACCACAGCAACGATTTCGTCTATCTGCCGGAAAGGAAAGAACTGATTGCCGTACACAACAGACCCTGCCGCAATACTATCTCCGTGATCGACGCCGATACGCTCACGCTCAAAGAAGATCGCGTGATCGAACGCGACATCTTTTCGATCGCCTACAACGAGAAGCGCCGCCTTTTCGCGGCGGGCAAGAGCGGCGGTAAGAATTTTGCCTTTTTCGATGAAAACTTCCGCCCCGTGCGTGATTTTACCGGCGTGGAGACCAAATACGTCACGCAAGGTATGACGTCTGACGACGACGCTCTTTATTTTCTGCAATTCCACAACAACTGCTTGATGAAATACGATTGGAACGGAGATTTCAAAGAGTATATTCCGCTTGTGAAAGACACGGAAGTTCTGCAAGAACCCGAACATTTGTACTTTGTGAACGGTCGTCTCCTTGTCACCTACGGTATCCGCGAAAACGGCAAACCGATGGCCGAAGTTTGCGAAGTACATTTCAAAAACAATTAAGAAAAGAGGTCAAAACCGATGCTTGATCAAATCAAAACCGTGGAAGAGGGCGTCAACAAACTTTTGACGATCCGGGAAGTTCCCATCCCTTCGTACACGTTCTTCCGCAAAACCAAAAACGATCTGACCGACCTGCTCTCGCTTGACGGCGAGACCGAGAAAATCCCGCTTCCCTACTGGCATTATGACGTCCGCATCCGCAGCATTTGGCGTTTCTGTCGCAACAAGATCGACACCGTCTGCTGTCTCAACGCGTATTCTTTCTTCGGCAAAGATATGACCTTTGAGCAGGCGCTTTACCGCGAACTGGACATTGCGGAATTCGTGCTTTGCGCGAAGATCAAAAAAGTGACCGCTTTTAAGAACGGCGACGCCTGCAATCTCATCGCCGTGACCGATCGCGGCACGCTGGCAAACCTGGATTTCGGCGCCACGATGGCAAACGGAGCCGTCAATCAGTGCCAACACCGCGTGATCCTGCAAAACAGTATGGTCAACGACCGCGTTGTGGACAATCAGGTGGTTTCACACGGCACGTACGTCTTTAACGACAGTTCCGTCAAACCCGAAGTCTTTGACGACCTGGAAGTTTATCTTTACGGTCTTAACGCAGAAGATTGCAAAATGGCGCTCTATATCAACGCGCTCATCAAAAAGAGCGAAAAGATCAGCGAGATCCGCGCCAATCACGCGCATCTTCTCAAAGTGATGGACGCGGTGTTCAGATCCGACAAGACCGGCGAAACGGTAGAAGTGGAGGCATAAGCGATGAAACCCATTAAAATTGCGATCCTTTCCTGCAATCACGGACACGCAAGATCTTATTTCGGCTTGCAAAACGATCCTTTCTTTGATCTCGTTGCCGTTTCGGTCCAACCCGGCTATCGCGACAAGGCCGAGTTGTATCGCCTGAAAGACAGCATTCCGAAATATGACTCCGACGAAGAACTTTATGCGCACCACCCCGACCTTGAAGCCGTCATCATCGCCAGCGCCAACGACCGCCATTTGGAACAGGTGCGCGTTGCCGCCGCCAAGGGTCTGCACATCTTTTCGATGAAAATTCCCTCTTTTGACCTTAACGAATACAAAGAGATGATCGAGGTGACCGAAAAAGCCGGCGTGGTTTGCCAGGTGGAACTGGAAATGCGCCATCACGCCGAGATTATGCGCGCGAAAGACATTATGGATTCCGGCGAGATCGGAGAACCGCTCTCGATCACGCTGACAAACTATTCCCACAACCCCATCTGGTGGCGCCCGTGGCAGGGCTCGCCCGAGGAGAGCTGGGGCAAACGCGTATTTCTGCGCGACGGTGATCCCCGCTATCGCGGCGGCGCGCTTGCCGATCATCCGCACATTTTCGACGTCGTGCGACTCCTCTCCGGCAGTTCGTTTGATACCGTGTTTGCCGACGTCGCGCCCAATATGCGCGATATTGAAACCGAAGATCTTGTGCATATCTCCGGCAGAATGAAAAACGGCATCATCTACTCTCTCGATCCTTCCTATGCCAATCTGGAAGCCCGCGTCGTGCGTCAAGTCGACTGGGAGATCTATCCTCGCATCGTGGAAGTGACGATGAATATCGTGGGCACGAAAGGCACGCTCATTTCCGACCTTTACGGCAAAGGATATTATTTTGTGGATCCCCGCACCAACCGCTATCTTGCGGACAGCCCCGAGAGCATCGGCATTTGGAATCGCCGCACACAAGAGTTTTATGAGTGCGTGCGGCACGGCGCAAAGCCCCCCGTGGGTCTGCGCGATCACTATGAAACGATCGCCGCGATGGTCGCCGCTTACAACAGCATCACAACCGGAAAAGTTATCAAAATGTGATTTTACCCGCGGCGCGCCTTATGGCGCGCCGCACATTTTTTCGAGAAAAGACCGGCGCGTCCAAAGGGACGCGCCGGTCTTTTATATGCGTGCGATCAAGCCTCTTCGTCTTCATCGACGTCTTGTTTTTCAAAATCTTCTTTGGATGCTCCGCACAAAGGACATACAAAATCCTCCGGCAGATCTTCAAACTCGGTTCCTTCGGCAATGCCGTTATCGGGATCTCCCACGCGAGGATCATATTCGTATCCGCAAAGAGCGCAAACATAGACAGCCATTCTCATTCCTCCTTCGTTGTTCGGCTTTATGCTCTATATATCATAGTCTTACACCGCCCTTTTTGTCAAGTATTTTCCCGAGATTTTTTGCGTTTTTTTCAAGCTGTCCGAAAGGATGCCGAAAGTGCTATTTTTTGACGCTTTTTCATACAATATTCCGATGAAACGAGGGGTATTTATGAAGACAAAACAAGCATATTTCAAAAACGCGCTGCTGCTGACCGCCGTGGCGCTCCTGATGCGCACCGTATCGGTCAGTTTTAACGTTTACGTCACCGGAAAAGTGGGGGCGGAAGCAATGGGATTGCTGGCACTGGTCTTTGGCGTTTATAACTTTGCCCTGACGCTGGCGACCTCCGGCATCCACCTTGCCACCGTGCGCACAATCTCGGCGCGCTTGGAAGCCACCAAAGGCGCCGAAAACGGCAGGTGTCTTGCCGCGTGCCTTGCTTACGCGGCGTTTTTCGGAACGCTCGCCTCTTTTCTGCAATTTGTTCTCGCCTATCCGGTCGGCGCGCATATTCTCCACGACACGCGCACCGTTCGCGCCCTTCGCTTGCTCTCCTTTACGCTTTTACCCATCGCGCTGACGTCGGTCCTCAACGGCTATTTTACCGCCGTCAGGCGCGCTTGGAAAAACGCGTTGGCACAAGTCAGCGAGCAATGCGTCAAGATTCTCTTTACCGGATATTTGCTGGTGGTGGTCGCGCCCAAAACCACGGAAGGGTGCCTGCTTGCCGTTTTATCGGGCGGCGCCGTGGCGGAGATCCTTTCGCTTCTTTTCAATATCATTCTTTATACTTTTGATAAGCGACGTTTCAAAAGCGTTCCGCGGCAAAAATACGGCGCGCGCGTGCGCGTGGCAAATATCGCCCTACCCGTCGCCGTCAGCACCTATATCCGTTCCGCGCTGCTTGCCGTGGAAAACGTACTGATCCCGCGCGGACTTATTCGCCACGGCTCCGATCGCGGCGCGGCACTGGCGGCATACGGCGCGCTTCACGGTATGGCGCTTCCCGTCATTCTCTACCCCGCCGCCATCCTTGCCTCGTTTGCCGCGCTCGTCATTCCCGAGGTGACCGAACTGCAATCCGCGGACAATAAAACCGAGATCCGCTATATCGCCGGACGCGCATATCAGATGACACTGCTTTTCTCCATCGGCGTGGGGGGGCTTATGATCGCGCTCGCGAAAGAACTGGGGCTGGTGCTCTACAATAATCCCGAAGTGGCGCGCGACATCGCCCTGCTTGCGCCTCTTGTCCCCATTATGTATCTCGATACAGCCACGGACGCGATGCTCAAAGGTCTCGGTGAGCAAGTTTATTCGATGAACGTCAATATTCTCGATACCCTTATTTCCGTCGTCGCCGTGGCGCTTTTGGTGCCCAAAATGGGTATTGACGGCTATATTCTGACGATCTACGTGACCGAGATCTTCAACGCCTCTCTCAGTATCGCCCGTCTTATTTCCGTCAGCGCCTTTCGCCCGTCCCTTATCAAATGGATCGGGCGCCCGCTCCTTTCCGTCATCGGCGCCGCCGCTTTTCTGCAACTTACGGTGCGTTTTTTGATCCCCGTTCCGCTCTCTTCCGCCGCGCTCGTGTTGCATATTGCACTTTTCGTCGCGCTCTATTGCGTTTTTCTCTTCGTCACGGGAGGCTTTGCGAAGCAAGATTACAGGTGGTTGCTGTCTTCGATTTTCAAATTGCCCGAAAAGCGACGGACTGAAAAACAATCCAAAGACCGCGCGGTCGGCACTTGTAAATAAAATATGACTTTGCAAGCCGCCCTTGCAAAAATTGCAGAATTGTAGTAAAATAAAAATAGATATGTCAAGCCCATATCAAAAAAGCAAAACGGAGATGAATGATATGACGACCAACAAATATGTCCTTTCTTGGATCGACGAAATGGCCTCGATGACAAGGCCGAAAGAGATCGTTTGGATCGACGGCAGCGAAGAACAGGCGGAGGCACTCAGAAAAGAAGCCTGCTCGACTGGGGAACTCACGAAACTCAACGAAGAACTCCTGCCGAACTGCTATCTGCACCGCACCGCCGTCAACGATGTGGCGCGCGTTGAGGGACGCACCTATATCTGCACCCCGACCAAAGAGGAAGCGGGCAACATCAACAACTGGATGGCGCCCGACGAAATGTACGCGAAACTCAAAAAGCTCTATAACGGCGCGATGAAAGACCGCACGATGTACGTGATCCCCTATTCGATGGGCGTGGTCGGCTCGCCTTTCGCGAAATACGGCATCGAGCTGACCGACTCTATTTACGTCGTGCTGAATATGCTCATTATGACGCGCGTCGGCACCGCCGTTCTCAAAGCGCTCGGCGACAGCCCCGACTATATCAAAGGTCTGCACGCGAAAGCCGATCTTGACGAGGAAAACCGCTACATCACGCACTTCCCGCAGGACAATACCATTATGTCGGTGAACTCCGGTTACGGCGGAAACGTGCTGCTTGGCAAAAAGTGCTTTGCCCTTCGCATCGCCTCCTACCTTGGCAGAAAAGAGGGCTGGATGGCGGAACACATGCTGATCCTCGGTTTGGAATACCCCAATGGCGAGATCAAATATATCACCGCCGCTTTCCCGTCGGCTTGCGGTAAGACCAACCTCGCAATGCTCATCCCGCCCGAAGTCTTCCGCAAAAAAGGCTACAAAGTCTGGTGCGTGGGTGACGACATCGCGTGGCTGCGCGTCAACAAAGAAGACGGCAAACTCTACGCCGTCAACCCCGAAAACGGCTTCTTCGGCGTGGCGCCCGGCACCAACGAAAAATCCAACCCCAACGCGCTTGCCACCACCAAACGCGACACCATCTTTACCAACGTGGTACTGAACACCGACAACAACACCGTGTGGTGGGAAGGGCTTGACAACAACCCGCCCGAACACGCTATCGACTGGCGCGGCAACGCGTGGGATTATCGCACCTATGACAAGGCAAACAAACTTGCCACCGCGGGCGCGCACCCCAATTCCCGCTTCACCGCCCTTGCCAAAAACTGCCCTTGCATCTCCTCGGAATTTAACAGCCTTACCGGCGTGCCGGTATCCGCCATCATCTTCGGCGGTCGCCGCGCAAAGACCGCTCCGCTGGTCTATCAATCCTTCAACTGGCGGCACGGCACTTTCGTCGGCTCCATTATGGCGTCGGAAACGACTGCCGCCGCCGCGGGTGCTATCGGCGTGGTGCGCCGCGATCCGATGGCGATGCGTCCTTTCGTCGGCTACAATATGGGCGACTACTGGCAGCATTGGCTCGATATGGGCAACCGCCCCGACTTTACGAACAAACCCCTTATCTTCCACGTCAACTGGTTCCGTACCGATGACGAGGGCAACTTCATCTGGCCCGGTTACGGCGAGAATATGCGCGTGCTCCTCTGGATCCTTGACCGCTGTGCGGGCAAAGTGGACGCCGTTAAGACCGCGATCGGCTATCTCCCCAAACCCGAGGACATCAACATTGAAGGGCTTGACGACGTGACGCCCGACACGATGAAAGATCTCCTTTCCGTCGACGTGCCCGCATGGACTGCCGACGTGGAGAACATCAAAGAGTTCTACGCGCAGGTGGGCGACCACGTCCCTGCCGCGATGTACGAAGAACTGAACGCGCTGACCGCAAGACTTGCCAAAGAATAAAATCAAAACGCCGCCGAGGAAAAACCTCGGCGGCGTGCTTTTATCACACGTAAAAAAGGGGCGCAAGCCCCTTTTTTACGTTGTCAAATCTTTTCTTTGACTTTCGATGCCTTACCGACGCGGTCGCGCAGGTAGTACAGTTTGGCGCGGCGCACTTTCGCAACGCGCACCACGTCCACTTTCACCACGTTGGGCGAGTGGATCGGGAAGGTTTTTTCCACACCGACACCGTAAGAAATGCGTCTTACCGTGAAGGTCTCGGAAATTCCGCCGCCGTGCTTCGCGATGACGGTACCTTCAAAAAGTTGAATTCTCTCTTTCGTGCCCTCGACGATTTTGTTGTGGATACGAACGGTATCACCGATGCGTACGACAGGCACTTCCGCTTTCAACTGCTCGTTTGTAAAAGCCTTGATCAGATCCATTGTAGGCCTCCTTAAAATCCGGATGTTCTTGCAGAGCGTCGCAGCGGACCATCCTTAAACTTGTGTCAACACACGGATAGCATTATAGCATACATTTTCGGAAATTGCAAGAGTTTTTTACAATTTTTCGGAAAATTATTGAGAAACCTCCTCACTCGCCGCTTTTTTCGTTTGAAACAAGCGCACAAGGAAAAGGACAAGCGAAAGTGCGACCAAAAAGACGCAGGCAAAGAACAAGACCTGAAACACGGTCTTCCACCCGCCGGCAACGGCGATCGAGGCGATGATAATTTGCGATAGCGTACTGCCGACGTAGCAAGTGCCGTTCAGTAGCCCCGCGAGAAGCCCCGCGTTGAGTTTTTTACCGTAAGAAAGCGGCAAAACGCTCGTCACGATGGCGTTGGCGCCGTGCATCAGCATCGCGGAAAGCCCGAAACAGACCAAAATAATCCACCAGTAGGAACTGTTCAGCAACAGGATGATCACGCCGGTCAATACGGCTGTCGCAAGGAAGAAAAGGCCAAGCAGATCCGAGTGCACTTTGACCTTTTTGTTTGCAAAAACCGCCATGGTGGCGCCGAACGCGCCGAAGACCGGCAAGACCAAGGTCAGCACGATCGAAAGACTGTCGGAAAGCCCGTAACTGTCTTTGAGGATCTTCGGCACCCAAGTGCCGAGCCCATCTTTGATAAAGTTGAGAATGACGGCGTAAGAACCGTACAGCAAAACGAGCAGTGCGACCAGTTTCGCGTAAGCGTTTTTCGGATTTTGCGGCTCTTTTGCTTTCTTTTTCTCGACATTCGGCGTCGCCGCCCCGCCGCCCGTCATATACGGGTAACAGAAAAACCAGAAAACGCCGATCGTCGTCATTACAACGGCGGCAAGCAGGAAAGAAAATCGGAAACCGTCAAAGAGCGCAAAAAGCGCGCTTGCGCCGTAAGCAAGCACTGTGCCGACACCGACCGTCGTACCCATCGCCACAAGCGCCACGCGCATATAATGCTCGTCAAGATGGCGGGAAAGAATGAGCAACAGCGAGGGCCACAGCACCGATTGACAAATACCGTTTACCAACCACAGCGCTCCGAAAGAACCGAAAGGCGCGCCGAAAAAAACGGCGGCGTTGATCCCGGAGGACACGATCAGCGCGGCGGGAATGATATACCGCATCTTGTATTTGCCGCACAAAAGCCCGTTTGCGATCTGCCCCGCACCGTACGAAAAGAAGAAAAACGTCGTCGGTACGGCAAAAAGAATGGCATTGACGCCGTAATGATCTGTAATGGGGCCTACGTTGGAATTATAACTATATCTGCCGAGATAGGCGAAAGTATAGACCGCCCAGCAGAAAAAGACCAATGTTCTTTGTTGCTTTTTTGTCATTTTTTATCTCATCTTTCCGCAAAAAAGGATCCCGAAAACAATATGCTCTCGGGATCCTTAAAAATTACAGAGCCTGCTTCTTCCCTTTGAGCACGCGGATGCCAAAGAGCGTACCGATCATCAAGACAAGTGCGATCGGCAAAGTGACATACCAGTAAATGCCCACGTTTTGCAAAACGCCCGCGATGACGTAAGAAACAAAGGACACGGCGGCAACCGTCAAGGCATACGGCAGCTGCGTAGACACGTGATCGACGTGGTTGCACTGCGCGCCTGCCGACGCCATAATGGTGGTGTCCGAAATGGGCGAGCAGTGGTCACCGCAAACCGAGCCGGCAAGGCAAGCCGACATCGCGATCACGCCGAGTTCGGTTCCAAGTCCGACGCCCGCTTGCACGATCGGGATAAGAATACCGAAGGTTCCCCACGAAGTGCCCGTGGCAAAGGAGAGGGCGCAAGCGATAAGGAAGATGATGGCGGGCAGGAAAAGTTTGAGCGTGCCCGCATTTTCCAGCACGCCGGCGACAAAATCACCGGAGCCGAGGAGCGAGGTCATATTTTTCAGCGCCGTTGCAAGGGTCAGAATGAGGATCGCGGGCACCATCGCGATAAAGCCGTTGGGGATCGCGCTCATAGATTCCTTGAAGTTAATGAGACGGCGGCACATCAGATAGACGACGGTAATGACCAGCGCCACAAGAGAACCGATCGGCAAGCCGACGGTCGCGTCGGTATCGCCGAAGGCTTGGATCATATTCCACTGCGTATCGCCCGCGGTAAAGAAGCCGCCGACGTAAAGAAGCGCGACCACGCAGGAAACGATCAGCACCACGATCGGAACGATCAGGTCAAAGACACGCGCACGCGACGCAGTCGCTTCTCCCGCTTCTTCGGCGTCGGTCTTTGCGCCGAGGTCGCCCTCGTTTTGCGCCTTGAATTCAAAGTTCGCCATCTTACCGTAATCATAACCCATAATGGTGATGGTGATAACGAACGCAATGGTAAGCAGCGAATAGAAGTTATACGGAATGGCTTTGATGAAATATTTGAGTCCTTCGCCCTCGGCAACATATTCCGAAACGGCGGCCGCCCACGAGGACACGGGCGCGATCATACAGATTGGCGCGGCGGTGGCGTCAATGAGATACGCCAGTTTGACGCGAGAGATTTTGTGGCGGTCGGTGACGGGCTGCATCACACTGCCGACCGTAAGGCAGTTGAAGTAATCGTCCACGAAAATGAGCACGCCGAGCGCGAATGTAGCAAGCAGAGCGCCCACGCGAGTCTTGACGTGCGTCTGCGCCCATTTGCCGAACGCGGCGGAACCGCCGGCCTTGTTCATCAGAATGACGATGGCGCCCAGGATCACAAGGAAGGCGAAAATGCCCGCCGTACCCGCGACGGCATCAATAATGCCGCTGGTCGTGATGGTTTCCACCGCGGTGACGGGGTTAAAGTTGGCATAGAAGATGCCGCCCGCGACAACGCCGACAAACAGCGAACTGTACACCTCTTTGGTGATCAGCGCCAACATAATGGCAAGAATCGGGGGGACAAGCGCCATAAAGGTCGCGTAGTAGCGGCTGTCCGGCGTCACGCTGCCCTTGCCTTCGCAAGTTTCGCATTCCGTTACCACGGCTGCTTTGATCTCTCCCGTTTGACCGCACGTTTCGCAGGTCTCAACGGCTCCTTCATCGCCTTCGCAAACCGGACAGGTCGCAATTTCGGCAATATAGCCGCGGCCTTCGCAGTCCGGGCAGTCGACCGTTGCGTCTGTTTTCAGTACGATGGAAAGGACGACCACCGCGACGAGTGCCAGAGCAATGGCAACAAGGTTGATGATTTTCTTCTTTGTCATGCGCATTTCTTTTTCCTCCTGCACAATAAAAAATGTCGCGGAAGTGCTCTGCCGCGACAAATGAACCCGAGGGTTCCACGTTTTGACGATAGCACTCCACATTACTGTGACAGTACAAAAGATCTTCTCTTTTGTCCCAACGCGCCGTTGCCGGAAGGCAGGCGGCGAATTTCGGCAAGAAACCCTTTTCCCCGCGCCCTTCCGTGCGTCTTTCGGGGTACTGATGTTTCCCGCGCCTCTATCAGTATGCAACAAGTATACGCCGTCTTTTTCTATTTGTCAAGTCTAATTTGCATTTTTTTGCCGAATTTTGAAAAAATTTTTTCCATATTGCATGATGCTGTGAAAAAGCGCGAAATATTCCGGGGAAAAAGGCAGGAGCGCCGTCAAACCGAAAACCGCGCTCAATCCTCCCTTTTCCCTTGCGGCAAGCAGGGCGCAAAGAAACAAAAAGAGAAAAGAAATCGAAAAACGGAAAACAGGCTGCGGAAAAGAAAGCACCCGCCGTGCGATCAAGGCACGAAGAACGAGAAGAGCCGCTTCGGAAATGACCGTTGCGGCAACGGCGCCGGCGACGCCCTGCGCGGGGATCAGAAAAAAAGAGGCGAGCACGGCAAACGCCGCACCGATCCCCGCCGTTTCAAGAGAGACAAAAGAGCGCAGTTTCACCATATTCGTACTGATAAAAAAGGAAGAAAGCGCCCCGCAAAACGCGCCGATAAGAAGAAACGGGAGAAAAGCGGCGGCATTTGCAAATCCATCCGCGAAAAGATGCGCCGCCAGCACACGAGAAAAGAGAACGAGAAAAACCGTAAAAAGCAGCAAGAGCGACGCGAACGAGGCAAAAATTCTGCCGAAAAGCGCCCGCGGATCTTTCCCCGCACGCACGGCGCTGTATTGCCACGCCTCCATAAAAATGCCCGCGGCAAACGAAAGGACCGCCGGTATCTTCATCGCCGCCGCGAAAATGCCCGTCTCGGCGCGTCCGTGCGTATAGAGAAGCACGTATCTCCCCACCGCGCCGAAGATCCACCACAGCGCCGCGCTCGGAATGAGCGGCAGAGCATACCGCAGCATCGGTGACAGCGGGTTTTCCACATTTTCCGTCTTTCCTTTGCGTGTTTTGAAGAGATAAACCGTCAAAAGCAGGGCTGTGATCGCGTCCGATAGCAGGATCGAAACGAGATATCCGCGCACCGAAAGGCGAAAGGTCGACAAAAACAGAAACGCAAGCAAGGCAGCGAGAAAAGTGCAAAAACACTGTTGCGTCGCAAAAAAACCGTATTCCCCCCGCGCGCGCAACACGCACGCCGTCACTTTGTGCCAAGCCGCCGAAAGAACATACAGGGAGAGCAACGCGAGAAAAGGACGAAAAAACGGGATCAACGCTAAAAAAGGAAATAAAACCGCTGTAAAAACAGCGCCAGCACCGACCATTTTCAGTCCGGCTTGCACAATGCTTCTTTCCTCTCCTTTGCCGGCAAGAAAGCGAAAGATCGCTTCCGGCGCTTCCAGCGTCAGCAAAGGCAAAAGCAGCGTCGCTCCGCTGACCAAAAGATCCGCAGTGCCGAAATCGGCGGGTGTGAGAAGTCTTGTATAAAGCGGCATCAAAAGAAAAATCGTGGCTTTGGAAACGGCGGAGCCGACGCCCAGGATCATGACGCGCGTAAACAACCTTGTTTCTTTCTCCATTTCGCGCCTCCCAAAAATGAATTTCACTTTTCATTTTTACCCGTTACGGCGCGAAAATAACAGAAAAAAACAGCCAAAAAGGCGCGCCCCGCGGCGCGCCTTTTTCGTTTGGAAAATTATTCTTCGCAGTTTTCCCAGTTGTGATATACGTTCATCACGTCGTCGTCTTCTTCCAGTTTTTCGAGAAGCAGTGACATAAATTTGATGTCGTCCGCGTCGGAGAGCGTAACGGTGTTGGTTGGGATCTTGTCTTCTTCCGCCGAAAGGATCGGATATTTTTTCTCGGCAAGCGCGTCCTTAACGGCGTAAAGATCTTCCGGCGTCGTGTAGATTTCAAACATTTCTTCGTCCGCCGCGCCGAAATCTTCCGCACCCGCTTCCAGCGCGTCTTCCATCAGTTTGTCCTCGTCGATCTTTGCGTCTTCGTCTCCGACGATGATCACGCCTTTGTCTTCAAAAAGGAAGGAAACGCAACCCGATGTACCCATATTACCCTTGAATTTGGTAAAGCACGCGCGCAGATTGCCTGCCGTGCGGTTGCGGTTGTCGGTTGTGGTCTCCACGATCACGGCAACGCCGCCGGGACCGTATCCTTCGTAGGTGATCTCCTCGTAGTTCTCGCCCGTGCCGCCGACGGCTTTTTTGATGATGCGCTCAATGTTATCGTTGGGGACGTTGCTCGCCTTTGCTTTTTGGATAAGGTCGCGCAGTTTGGAGTTGCTGTTCGGGTCTCCTCCGCCCTCACGCACGGCGATGGCGATCTCTTTGCCGATTTTCGTAAACACTTTCGCCTTTTGCGCGTCGGTCTTCTCTTTTTTGTGTTTGATGTTTGCCCATTTGCTGTGTCCTGACATAACTCTATTCTCCTTAAATTTTTTCCATTGCTTTCATGCAGATCAGCGGAAACGCGTTGCCCAGCACGATGTTGGTAGCGCGCGTCAGCGCCACGCGTGCGGCGCGAACGTCGGCGTTTTCCGCAGATAAGACCGGACAATTGTGATAAAAACGATTGTACGCCGCCGCCACGTCCAAAATATAGCGCGTGATGACGGAAGGCTCGTATTCCGCAATGGCGGAAAGCACCTTTTCGGGGAAAAGCGACAGCACTTTTAAGAGCGCGCTCTCTTCGGGCGCCGTCAGCACGATCTGGTCCGCCCTCATCTCTCCCGCACGCGCAAGAAGCGACGCCGTGCGCGCGTAGGTGTATTGGACGTAAGGCCCGGTGTTCCCATCAAAATTCAGGGCGTCTTCCATCACGAAATTGATGTCTTTGTTGCGATTGTTGGAAAGATAGTAAAAGACGATCGCGCCCACGCCCACTGCCTCTGCCACCTTCTCTTTGTCGGCAAGATCGGGGTTTTTCTCTTCCATAATTTTCTTTACTTCTTCGATCGCCGCGCCGAAAAGATCGCGCAACAGGATCACGTTGCCCGTGCGCGTGGCGAGTTTCGCGCCGTTGATACTGACGGTGCCGTACGGCACGTGAACGAGTTTATCGTACCAGTCGTATCCCATCAGTTCCACGACCTTAAACCACTGCGCGAAATGCAGGCTCTGCCCCGCCGAGGTCACGTAGATCGCTTTATCAAAATGATAGGTTGCCTGCCGATAAACCGCCGCCGCGATATCCCGCGTGGGATAGAGAGTTGAACCGTCGCGTTTGAGTATCAGGCAAGGCGGCATACCGTAAGGCGCGAGATCGACAATGGAGGCGCCGTCATCGATTTTGAGCAAACCCTTGTCGCGCAGTTTTTGCACTTCGGCGGGCATTTTGTCGGTATAAAAGCTCTCGCCTTTATAGCTGTCGAATGTAATGCCGAGCTGTCGATATGTTTTTTCATATTCGGCAAGGCTGATATCAATAAATTTCCGCCAAAGCGAAAGATTCTCGGCGTCTCCGCTTTCCAACTTGTGAAACTCGACGCGCGCCTCTTCTTCCAGCGCCTTGTTCTCTTCCGCTTCTTTATGGAAACGCACGTAAAGTTCGACCAGTTTGTCCACGCCGCCCTCGTCAATTTCTTTGGCGTTCCCCCAACGGCGGTACGCCACGATCAGTTTCCCGAACTGCGTGCCCCAGTCGCCGAGATAGTTGATTCCGACACAGTGATAACCCGCAAACTCGTGAAGACGTTTGAGGCTATGCCCGATCACGGTGGTGCCGAGATGCCCGATATGGAAAGGCTTTGCGACGTTGGGTGAGGAATAATCCAGCACCACGGTTTTTCCCGCGCCCATATCGCTTTTGCCGTAATCCTTGCCCTCGGAAAGTATCCGCGGCAGGAGGGTTTCGGCAAGATAACGGTCACTCACGGTGATGTTGAGATAGCCGCCCACCGCCTGCACGGAGCCCACCGCTTCTTCCGCTTCGATCGCGGGGATCAGCGCCGCGGCGATCGCCGCGGGTGCGCGACGCAATGCGCGGCTGAATTTGAAGCAAGGCAGCGCCAGATCTCCGAGCGTGGGGTCGGGCGGATATTCAAGCATCGCCGCGATCTCCCCGGCGCTCGGCGCCCCCTCGGAACACATAGCGGCAAGCGCGTCTTCAAGACGCGCGGCGATTTTTTGTTTGACTGTCAGCATAATACTCCTTTTTCCTTTTGCACGTTACATTGATTATACAACATATCTTTCGCACGATCAAGAGCGATCAACGATCATTCGCACGCAACCGAAAGCCCTTTGCAAAACACTGCCGGAGCGGCGGTTGCAAAAAAGCCGGGAAAGCCCATTTCGGCGCGATCGGAAACGCCGGCAACACTCTTCAAGAGATCGTAAAAATTGCCCGCGACGGTAAACCCTTTCACGGCGCGCGTCTTTTTACCGTTCTCCACCAAAAAGCCCGCGCTCTCAATGGAAAAATCCCCCGTCACGGCGCTCGCTCCCGCGTGCAGACCTTTGAGTTCGGTGATATAAATGCCGTTCCCCATACGGGCAAGCAATTCTTCCTCGCTCTCGTTTCCGGGTGCGACGGCAAGGCAATACGGGGAGATCGAGACCGGTTCGGAAACGCCGCGGCTTGCGTTCCCCGTTGTGGCAACGCCCGCCTTTTTTGCGGTGGCAAGATCATAGAGAAGCGTTTTCAGGACGCCTTTTTCGATCAAAGGTTTCGTCCTTGTGGCGACGCCCTCGGCGTCAAACGGCATTTTCATCGTGTTTTCGGGATAGAAAGGATCGTCAAAAAGCGTGAAACACTCCGAGGCGATCGTCGTTCCCTCTTTTCCCGCAAGTCGGGAAAGTCCCATAAGAGCGTTTTTACCGCTGAATATGGGCGAGAAAGCCGAAAGGAGGGTGCGCATTTCGCGCGGAGAGAAAATGACGTCGTAAACGCCGGTCGGCAAGCCTTTGGCGCCAAGGCGCTCGGTCGCTTCCCGTACCGCTTTTCCGACCACGGTTTTTCCCTCTTTGAAAGAAGGCGAAAACGCGAACGCAGATGCCGCTTCGTTGCCTTTTTTAACGACCGCCTCCGCTGAAATATAGCGATTTTCGGCGGTGTGCGAGAGTGTAATGCCGTTGGAATTTGCCAGCGCCACCGTTACGCGCGAAACCGAAGCGCCGGTGGTGGAAGCATCGGTCGTCAGCGCGCTTTGGGCGAAAAGTTCTTCCTGCATCGCAAGCGCCACGCGGCGAAGATCCGCAACGTCGGGCAAATCGCCCGCTTCTTTTTGGAGCGAAACGTATTCGTCTTTTTTGTCGTAAAAGATCGGCGTCTCATCGCTGTCGATAACGCGTGACGCCGCAACGGCGCGCGGCACGAGATCTTCGAGGTCTTCTTTTGTAAGAGATTCGGTCGAGGCGCTGCCGATGTGCCCGCCCGCGGCACAACGAAACGAAACGCCCGCCGCCGTGCTTGCGGAAAAGGAATTTTGCTCTTTTTTCATCGCGTCAAGCGAGAGGCTTTTTCCGATGCGGCAGTAGACGTCAAACTCCGTCAATCCCGCGCGGCGCGCGGCGGCAAAGAGAACGTCTTTGATTGTTGCAAATTCCATCATCTGCCTCCTACCGTGATCTTCGCTACGCGGATGAGCGGCTGTCCGACGTTGGTCGGAATACTCCCGCTCGACGAACCGCACATTCCTTCCGCGGTTTCAAGATTTTGTCCTACCATATCGATGTTTTTGAGGATCTCCGTGCCCGTGCCGATGAGCGAAGCTCCCCGCACCGGCTCGCAGATCTTGCCGTTGCGCACGATATAGCCTTCTCTGACAGAAAAGTTAAACGCACCGGTCAAGGGGTCGACCGAACCGCCGCCCATAGACTTGGCGTAAAGCCCGTATTCCATCGAGGCGATGATGTCTTCGTTGCGGTCGGGTCCGTTTTCAATAAAAGTATTGGTCATACGCGAGGTCGGCTCGTACCGATAATCCTGACGGCGGGAAGAGCCCGTCATCGGCATACCCATACGCCGAGAGCCGAGCCGGTCGATCATATAGTTTTTCAGCACGCCGTTCTCGATGAGAACCGTACGACGCGGCGCGTTGCCCTCGTCGTCCATCGGGATCGAGCCCCACGCGCCGGGCAGTGTTCCGTCGTCCACGGCGGTCACTTTCGGATTGGCGATCAGCGTGCCCTGCTTCCCCGCCATTTCCGACGCGCCGATGCCGACCGAGGTGGCTTCAAGCGAGTGCCCGCACGCCTCGTGGAAAATGACGCCGCCGAAACCGTTTTCAATCGCCACCGTCATCGTGCCCGCAGGGCAATAAGCGGCGGAAAGATTGACGAGAGCCTCTCTTGCCGCCTTCTCGCCCACGGCACGCGGCGAAATGCGCTCAAAAAATTCCATCCCAACGCCCGAACCGGGGCCGCAGAAACCGGATTGCGTATCCTCGCCGTTTGCCGCCATCGCCTGCATGGCAAGGCGGGTGCGCACTTTTCTGCCTTCGCGGCAGAGCCCCGCGGTGTTGGCGACGAGAAAAGTGCGATCGACGTCGACATAAGTGCCGACCACTTGCCGGATCTTGTCGCTCACGGCGTACGCGCCGGCGCCCGCTTCACGCAAGATCTCGGCTTTTCTTGCCGTTTCCGCGTCGGCGGGAAAGGTTTGCACGGTATCTTTCGGCAATGCGTCTGGCGTCAGCGATACGGCGTGCGCGAAAGGGCTTTTCTCTCCGAGAGCCCCGGCAACCGTGGCGGCACAGGCACGAAGCCCCGCGGGGGTAAGATCGGCGGTGGAGGCGTAATAGGTCTTCGTACCGCAAAAGGCACGAATGCCGACGCCCGCGAGAAAGTGGTCTTTTACGCTTTCCACTTTCCCCTCCATCAAACGGATCTGCTCCGTGTGTTCCCGTTCGGCAAAAACTTCGGCAAAATCCGCCCCCGTCGATACCGCGATATCCAGCAGTTCTTCGAGCAGTCGTTTTTCGATCATAACTTCTCCTTTCAGTCGGGACGGCGTTCTCCCAGGATCAAGCGATATTTCTGATAAAAGCTTTCAAAATATCCCTCGTCTAGCGCCTCTCTGATCTTGGCGGTCAAATCGTTGTAAAAATACAGATTGTGCGTCACCGCAAGACGCATACCGAGCGATTCTTTGGCTTTGAGCAGGTGACGGATATAGGAGCGCGAGTAATTGCGGCAGGCGGGACAGCCGCATTCTTCCGCGATCGGCGCGGGAGAGTGCGCGTATTTTTCGTTGAGCAAATTGATTTTTCCGTGCCAAGTGAAGAGGTTTCCGTGCCGCGCGTTGCGGCTGGGCATCACGCAGTCGAAGAAATCGACGCCGCGATGCACCGCTTCGAGAATATTGCACGGTGTGCCGACACCCATCAGATAACGCGGTTTGTCGATGGGCATAAAGGGCTCTACCGCGTCGATGATACGGTACATCTCCTCGGTCTCCTCGCCCACGGCAAGCCCGCCGATGGCGTAGCCGTCAAGATCCAACGCCGCGATCTTTTGCATATTGTCGATGCGCAGATCCTCGTAAGTACCGCCTTGATTGATACCGAAGAGCATCTGATGCGGATTGATGGTGTCGGGCAGCGCGTTAAGACGCGCCATTTCCGCTTTGCAACGGACGAGCCAGCGATAGGTGCGCTCCGCGGATTCTTTCACGTAATCGTACGGTGCGGGATTTTCCACGCATTCGTCAAACGCCATCGCGATGGTGGAAGCGAGGTTGGATTGTATCCGCATACTCTCTTCCGGTCCCATAAAGATGCGTTTGCCGTCGATGTGGGAGGCAAAATGCACGCCTTCCTCGGTGATCTTACGCAACTGCGCGAGCGAGAAGACCTGAAATCCGCCGCTGTCGGTGAGAATAGGACGATCCCAGTTCATAAAGCGGTGCAGTCCGCCCATATCGCGGATAAGATCGTCGCCGGGACGCAGGTGGAGATGATATGTATTGGAAAGCTCGACCTGACAGTTCAGATCTTTCAGTTCCACGGTAGAAACGCCGCCCTTGATCGCGGCGCAGGTGCCGACGTTCATAAAAACGGGCGTTTCGATCGCGCCGTGCACGGTGTCAAGCACGCCGCGGCGCGCCCTGCCGTCTTGTTTTTTCAGTGTAAACTTGGACATTGTCACTCCTTATGTTCTGCCGAACTGACGATCGAGCATCGCGCGCGTCAGTTTGACGGCAATCGGACGCCCGTGCGGGCATACCGTGATATCTTCCAATTCCGCAAGGCGGCGGCATAGCCACGCGACGTATTCCGGCGGATATTCCCGCCCGCCTTTCATCGCCGCTTTGCACGCGCCCTGATAAAGTGCTTTTTCAAAGAGAATATCCCGCGAGATCGTGGCTTTTCCCTCTCCGTCGCGCAGTTGAGCGGCAATGGTGAGGAGCAGTTCTCCCGCTTCTCTTGCCGTCAACCCGTCCGGAATTTCCGAAACCGCGATTTCGTTTTCCGACACGGCAAAGGAAAATCCGACCGCGCCGACCTCTTTTTCAAAAGCGTGCAAAGTTTCGCAATCTTCTCGTGAAGCCGAGAGCGTGAGCGGCAAAAGAAGGCTTTGCGTGGGGCGCTCGCTCGCCCGCAGATTGCGCAGCAGATCCTCAAAGATCACTCTCTCGTGCGCGGCGTGTTTGTCGATCAAGAGGAGAGTATCTCCGACTTCTGCCAAAATATACATACGGAACGCCTCGCCGATCACCCGCCACTCCGCACGCGGGAACAAGATCGCGCGCTCGTCGGGCTTTTGCTCCGACACCCTTTCGGCTTCTTTTACGGCATCGGCGACAGCGGGCAGTGCGCGCGGCGCGTCTTTTTGCTCCGTCTCTTCTTCTCTTTTTCCGAAAGTTTCTCCCAAAGCCGCCGAAATCGGGATTTCCGCGTTTTTCTCGCCGCTCGATTTTCCGAAAGCGTTGGCAAGACGGTTTTGCGCGAAACGGTTTTGATATTCCGCCGCGCTCATACGGGAAAACGCGGGCGCGGTGCGCTCACCGAACATCGGCACCTGCCTTTTGTCCAGGCTCTCCCGCTTTCCCTCCTCAATGGGCGCGAAAGCGTGCGCCGCGTCCGGGCGCGGTGCGGGGATCTTCAATTCGGGGCGATCCGTATTCTCTTCCAGCGCGGCGCGCACGGCGTAATAGACCGCCTCGAAAACGGGGCGCTCGTTTGAAAACTTGACTTCCAGTTTCGCCGGGTGCACGTTGACGTCCACCGCCGCGGGATCAATGGTGATATAAAGCACACAACACGGAAATTTTTCGGGGGCGATAAAGGAAGTATACGCTTGTTCCAGCGCGGCGCTTGCCGTTTTGGAAGTGATGTACCGCCCGTTGATAAAGAAATTTTCATAATTGCGTTTGGGACGCGCGCTGTCTGGTCTGCCGATAAAGCCTTCCACGCGCACGCCGCCGTCACCGCCCGAAACGGCGATGAGTTTTGCGGCAAATTCTCTGCCGAAAACGGCGTAAACCGCGTTTTTCGGATTGCCGTCTCCCGCCGTTTCCAAGCGCATATTGCCGTCCACGATAAGACGCACCGCGATCTCGGGGTGGGAGAGGGCTATTTTTTCAACGTAAGCGGAAACGGCAATGGATTCCGATACGTCTTTTTTCAAAAACTTGCGCCTTGCGGGGACGTTGAAAAACAAATTCTCCACGATGACCGTCGTGCCCTTCGGCGCGCCCTGCTCCGTGATCTCTTTGATCTCTCCCGCCGAGGAAACGAGCATCGCGCCCATTTGCGCCTCTTTTGTGCGCGTGATGATCCGCAACTCCGAGACCGCCGCGATGGCGGCAAGCGCCTCGCCGCGAAAGCCGAGGGTGGTAATGCCTTCAAGATCCTTTTCGGTGCTGATCTTGCTTGTGGCGTGACGCTTTACGGCGATCGGCAGATCCTCCGCCGTCATACCGCACCCGTCGTCGGCAACGCGCATAAAGGTGGTGCCGCCGTTGCGGATCTCCACCGTGATATGCCGCGCACCCGCGTCAATGGCGTTTTCCATCAGCTCCTTGACGACGGAAGCGGGGCGGTCCACCACCTCGCCCGCCGCGATGAGATTGGCGACGGCAAACGACAAGACATTGATTTTTCCCATTGTTTTCTCCTTTATCCGAGCCGTTTTTTCAGATCAAAGAGCAAATTCATCGCCTCGTAGGGCGTGAGCATATTGAGATCGGTCCGACGCAAAATTTCCGCCACCTCCCTCTCAAAACAGTTGTCCAGCGTGATAAGGCTCTCGTCCTTTTCCTCTTTTTTTGCGTGTTTTTCAGGCGCGGTCGTGACCGCTTTGGCGGTCTCTTCCACTTTTTCCAACACCTCGCGCGCACGGCGGATCACTTCGTTTGGCAGTCCCGCAAGTTTTGCCACTTCAATGCCGTAACTGTCGTCGGTGGAGCCGCGCACGATCTTGCGAAGAAACGTGATCGAGTCGCCGCGCTTTTTTGCGGCGATATTGTAGTTGACCACGCCGTCCAGTTCTTCTTCAAGCGAAGTCAGCTCGTGATAATGCGTGGCAAACAGCGTTTTCGCGCCGATCTTGCGGCTGCTTGTGTATTCCGCGATGGCGCGCGCGATGCTCATACCGTCAAAGGTGCTCGTACCCCTGCCGACCTCGTCGTAAATAATGAGGCTGTGGCGCGTGGCGTTGCGCAAAATATAGGCGACCTCGTTCATTTCAAGCATAAAGGTCGATTGTCCCGATGCCAGATCGTCCGACGCGCCCACGCGGGTAAAGAGTTTATCGACCACGCCGATCTCCGCCGAGGCGGCGGGCACGAAAGAGCCGATCTGCGCCATCAGTACGATGAGCGCGACCTGTCGCATGTAGGTGGATTTGCCCGCCATATTCGGACCCGTGATGAGAAGCAAGCGGTTGTTTTTCGTATCCAGCAACACGTCGTTGGGAACGAAATACGCGTCTTTTACGAACTGCTCCACCACGGGGTGACGTCCGTCCTTGATGACGATGGCGTCGCCGTTGTTGACGTCGGGGCAAACGTAATTGTTCTTTGCCGCCACGTCGGCAAAAGAGAGATACACGTCAAGCTTAGCAAGCAGCGCGGCGGCGCGCTGTATGCGCTCCGACGCCTCCGCAACCGAGGCGCGCACCGCTTGGAAGAGCTCGTATTCCAGCGCGCAGACCTTGTCCGCCGCGCCGAGGATCGTCGCTTCCATATCTTTGAGTTCCTCGGTAATATACCGCTCTCCGTTGGCAAGCGTCTGCTTGCGGATATAGCGATCGGGTACTTGATCAACAAAAGATTTGGAGACCTCGATATAATACCCGAAGACTTTGTTATACCCTACCTTTAACGTGCGAATACCGGTTTTTTCTCTCTCTTCCAGCGCCACGCGTTCGATAAAGGATTTGCCGTCCCGCATCACGCTGTTCAAATAATCCACCTGTTCACTGTATCCCGGACGAATGAGTCCGCCCTCGCGAAGCACAAAGGGCGGGTCTTCGGCTATGGCGTTGTCGATCAGTTCCCGCACGTCGGAAAGTTCGTCAAGATCGCGGTAAATGCGCGTAAGTTCCTCGCCAGCGGTGCCGGAGAGCAGACGCCGCACCTCGGGTAACACCGCCACGGTCGACGCCACGGCGCGCAAGTCTTTTGCGTTTGCCGTGCCGTAAACGATACGGGTGATGAGGCGTTCCAGATCAAGCACGCCCGAGAGCGCCTCGGAGAGTTCGCGGCGCAAAAGGAAGTTGTCAAAAAGTTCGGAAACGGCGTTTTGTCTTGTTTTGATCTCCCGCACCGAAAGGAGCGGGTGTTCGATATAGGAGCGCAGAAGCCGTGCGCCCGCCGCCGTAACGGTGCGATCAAGCACCCAAAGAAGCGTGCCGCGCTTCTCTTTACTGCGCATCGTTTCGGTCAGTTCCAGATTGCGGCGGGTGTTGATGTCCATATCGAGGTACTGCCCGTCGGAATAGATTGTCAGTTCTTTGATGTAGGAGAGGTTGCCGCGCTGCATTTCCCCGATATAGGAAAGGAGCGCGCCGAGTGCCGCGATCATCGAAAGATCGTCGCGGGCGCTTTCGGGAAACGCCGCGCTGAACTGTGAGAAAACGCGCTCGCGCGCTCCGCCGATTTCAAAGCGCGCCGCTTCCCCGTCCTCTAACATCGCGCCCACGCGCGTGGTGATAAAATCGCAAAGCTCTCCGAACGCCGCGCGGGAAAGATCGGTGATGACTTCACTTGGCATATAGGTGCCGAGTTCGCTCTGCAACCGCGCTTCTTTGTTGTCACCCGCAAGCGTTGTGGCGTACACTTCTCCCGTGGACACGTCGGCAACGGCAAAACCGATCTGCGCACCTTCAAGACACACGGAAGCAATAAAGTTGTTCTTCTTTTCCGAGAGCATCGTCGGCTCGGTCAGCGTACCCGGCGTGACCACGCGAATAATGTCGCGCTTGACCAGTCCCTTTGCCGTTGCCGGATCTTCCATCTGCTCGCAAATGGCGACTTTATAGCCTTTTGCGATCAAGCGCGCAATATAGGTGTCGGCGCTGTGGAACGGCACGCCGCACATCGGGGCGCGCTCGGCTTCGCCGCAATCCCGCCCGGTCAGCGTCAGTTCCAACTCGCGGGACGCCGTGACGGCGTCGTCAAAAAACATCTCGTAAAAATCTCCGAGACGATAAAAAAGCAGGTAATCCTTGTATTGATTTTTGATCTCAAAGTACTGCTGCATCATCGGCGTCATCGCGGCACCTCCTTTTCCTTTTTCAGTGACAGCCCCCGCAGGTGGAGCAATCGTGCGTACAGCCCGACGCCTCCTCACCCGAAATTTGGAACGAAATGGTGGAATTGACCATATTCATCAGGTCGTTCACCTCGTTTTGCGCGGCTTCCAGCGCGCGGTAAGCCTCGTTTTCGGTGATCTCTTTGTAAAGCGCGTCGATACGCCCGCTGATCAACGAAATCAAAGTTTCGTCGCGCGGCGTTTTCATCATCTCGTTTTGCATCGCCTTTTGCTGTACTTCATATTCCGTCGCCAGTTTTCCCACGCGCTCGTCGTTCTCATAGGCGACGCGCGCCTCTTCAAGACGAACGAGGCGTTTGTCGTTCTTCAATGCCTGTCCCAGTTCTTTTGCCAACTCGAAAATGCCCATTTTTATCTCACTTTCTCACCGTACAGCGCAAACGGCGCGGCACGGTCTATTTTGATATTGACCCACTCCCCCGCGGAAGTTCCGTCATCCGCAAAGAAAACAAGTTTATTTTGTTCGTCTCTTCCAGACAGCATACCGGCGTCGGTCTTGCTCGCTCCGTCGCAGAGCACGCGGCGCACCGTACCGACAAGCGGCAAATTGATCTCCTTGGCGATCTCTTCCTGCAAGGAAAGAAGTTTCCCCATTCGCGCGCTTTGCGCCTCGCGCGGGATCTGATCCGGCATCTCGGCGGCAGGCGTACCGCGGCGCGGAGAATAAATAAACGAGAAGATCATATCAAAGCGCGCGCGGGAGAGCATTTTAAGCGTTGCTTCAAAATCCGCTTCGCTCTCGCCGGGAAAGCCCACGATGATGTCCGAGGTGACGGCAATATCCGGCATTTTCTCGCGCATATAGTCGAGAATTTCCAAATATTTCGCCGTGGTGTAGCGGCGGTTCATTCTTTCAAGCACGGCATCACTGCCCGATTGCAGCGGGAGATGGAAAGCGTGTGCGATATGTCGCCCGCCTGCCATCACGTCGACAAGACGGCGCGTGGCGTCTTTCGGGTGGCTGGTCATAAAGCGCAGTCTGAAATCGCCCTCGATCTTGTCCAGACGCGCGAGAAGATCGGCGAAATCAACCTTTTCGGATAGCCCTTTGCCATATGAATTGACGTTTTGCCCGAGAAGGGTGATATCCTTGCAGCCGTCGGCAACCAGTTGCCGCACTTCTCTCTCGATCTCGTCAGGCGCGCGGCTGCGCTCCCGCCCGCGCACGTACGGAACGATGCAATACGTGCAAAAATTGTTACACCCGTACATAATGCTGACGAACGCCCGATACGCGCTGTCGCGCACGATCGGCACGCCTTCGGCTATGACGTTCTCCTCGTCGGAGCAAAACGTGCGTTTGCGCGTGGAAAGCGCCGCAAGGAGCAGTTCCGGCAAGCGATGAAGCACCGAAGTGCCCATCACGAAATCCACGTAAGGATAACTTTTTTTCAATTGTTCGCGGCGGTGTTGCTGCGCCGCCATACAGCCGCACACTCCGATCAGAAGATCGGGATTTTTCTCTTTTAAGTGCTTATATTGCCCCACGATGGAAAGCGCGCGATCCTCGGCGTGCTCCCGCACGGCGCAGGTATTGACAAGGATCAGATCCGCCTTATCCGGCGTCTCGGCGCGCGCGTATCCCATACGCATCGCCATACCGAGCAGTTTTTCGCTGTCCGCCACGTTTTGCTGACAACCGAAAGTAAGCACGAAACAGCGCGGACTGTGTCCCCGGCGCGCTTCTCTTTCACGGTTCAATGCCAGCACGGCGTCGCATATCTCTTCCGAAAACGGCTCAGCCGACGCGTTTTTCATTGTTTTTCCCTGATCCGACATTTGTTTCCCCCGCATTTTTGGAGAATAATAATACAGCATATAATTATAATACATTTTTTGACAAAAGTCAAGGCGCGCAAAAGAAAAACCCGCGCATTTTGCGCGGGTCAATCCGACGTTTTCGCAAAAACGGTCGAGAGCCCGTCTGTTATAAAGATCTCTCCATCGGCGCCGTACAGAACGGCTTGCACGGCAGGGTGTTCTATGAGATAGGCGCGTGTTTTTTCTTTGCCCATCACGAAAAACGCCGTGGAGAGCGCATCGGCGCGCGCGCCGTCGCCGGCAAGCACGCTGACCGAGGAAATACCGCCGGCGGGATACCCTGTCGCGGGATCAAGAATATGCGCGTAGCGCACGCCCTCCACCGTAACGTAACGCTCATAATCCCCCGAAACCGACAAAACGCCGAGCGGCGCGGTCAGTTTTCCGAAGACGGCGTCCGATTTTCGGGGGTGGCGCAGAGATATGACGAAAGGCGTGCCGTCCCCTTTTTCGCCAACGGTCGCCACCGAACTGCCGAAAGACACGAGCGCGCCGGTGACGCCGCTTTCCGCAAGGAGCGCGCACACGAGATCGACCGCGTACCCTTTCCCGATGCCGCCGAGATCAAGAAGCGCCCCCACGCCGTGAATGGTACAAACACCGTCGGTAAGCGAAAAGCCCTTCCGCGCTTCGGCGGCGGCATTTTCAAGGAGCGTCGCGTCCGGTAAGAGGTTTTCCTCCCCCGCTTTTTTCCAAAGATCGGTGATCGCACCCATCGTCGGTAAATACGCGCCTCCCGTTTCTTCGGTCATTTCCGACGCGATCGAAAGCACCGCCAACGTGTGGGGCGAAAGATCGCCCGCGCTCCGCTCCCGGTTGATCCGCGCGATATCGCCGGTTTCAACCGTGCGGGAAAGCGCGGCGTCAAGCTCGGTGACAAGATCGAAAACGCGCGTGAAAATCTCTTCGGTTTTGGCGTTTCGATCGGTATAAACGCGGACGGTCAGCGCCGCGTCCATCACGAAAAACGTCTTTTCCGTCGCGGTCGTCTTTCTCCCGCAAGCCGCAAAAGAAAAACAAATTATAATGCACAAAAGAACACAAATTGCTTTTTCTAACATTTTCAACACTTTTTACACAATCTTTCGAGCCTGTTTTCCAAAATCACAATCAACATTCCGGTCAGCGTTCCCGTAAGAACCGCGGCAAGGAGCAACACAGGCAGATAAAGAAGAAACACGCCCGCACCGAAAAGGATCGTCGCGGCGATGATCTGCCCCGTTTGATGCGCCGCGGCGGAGAGCACCGATATACCCACGAAACCGATAAAACGATGCGAGAGGGGGCGCGTGAGAAACAGCGAAAGAAAAGCGAGCGCGCCGCCCATCGCGGAGAAGAAAAGCGACACCGGCGTTCCGAAAAGCAGTGCGGACAACGCCACGCGGGCGGTGAGTACAAGCCCCGCGTCGATCGGTGAAACAAAGAAAAAGAGGATCACCGTGACCACGTTGGCAAGCCCCAGTTTGACGCCCGGCAACGGCATAAAGGCAAAAACGGGGAGCAAAAACTCCAAATAGGAGCAAAGCATTGCCGCCGCGAGAAAAACGCCGTCACGGCAGGCGCGGCGCACCCACACGTTACCCCGCGACAAAGTCGGCATCGCTCACCCCTCCCTTCACCACGCGCACCACAACGCCGGCGGGGGCGCAAACGATGCTCCGCCCACTTTTTGAGACGGCGCCCGTGCCCACGCAGACCTGATCGCGGCAATCCGCGCTTTTGACACATACCTCGCCGTCCTTCACGGCAACGATCAGCGTATGTCCGCGCGAGGTCACTTGCACCTCGCGCTCCTCACGAAGCGGCAAAACGACGATCTCGCCCTCCGCCGTTGAAATCTCGGCAAAATCGCCTTTTTTTCCGCCGATGGAAATGAAAAAAAGAAGGGCGGCGAGCGTCAGTACGACGGCGATGGCAAGAAAATCTCCGACGCGAAACCATCGGCGAAGCGAGTTTCTTTCCATCTCTCTCCCCCCTTAACGGACTTATTTTTCAAGCAACGCGCGCAAAAACGCCACGGATTTGGCATATTCCTCGGGCTTGCTGTTTTTTCCGATCGTCAGCGGCGCAAGGAGCGCCACGACGGTATCTTCGGGCAGACAGCGCACGGCGCTGTTTTCTCGGTAAAGCGCGGTATCGCCGAGCCGCACGCCGCAAATGACGTGCCGCTCTCCCCCGTAAATCTTCTCGATCCCGCCGACAGGCGTACTTCCGAGCGTTTCCGCCAAGTTGACAAGATACCCCTCGTTTGCCGAAAGTTCCTCGAAAAGATAGGGGGAAAGAAAGAGAACGCCGGCTTCTCCCACGCCGAGATAGCGGTAAAAGTTCTGATATTGCGTGGCGTTTTCCTGTAACCCGATCGCGTCCGCGCTCTCCATCGCGGCGATCTCTTCTTCCGAAAAGACCGTATACGTGATGATTTTGACGCTTTTTCTGCCGTTTTTATCATAATCTTCGGGCAGATAGGAAGAAAGACAAGTTTCAAGGTCACGAAATTCGCCTTCCCTGTCCGCAAATCCAAGCGGTAGCGCCATCGTCACGGAAAGATCGCCCTCGTCCTCGCGCCGACACATCGTCACCACGACAGACACGGCGATCGAAAGGAGAAAAAGAACGGCTATGGTCGCCCACTTGTGGTGATACCAGAAATTATCCAAAAAGCGATAGATTTTTCCGTGTTTTTTCTCCTGTCGAGGCGCTTTTTCAAAGCGGATCTCCCCGCCCTCGATTTTTTCCTCGCGGTTTCTATCTTCCATCTTTCACTCCCAAAACACCTACCGCCGTGGGCGGTAGGTGCTCATCGCGCTTCTCGCGCCGAATTATTTAAGATTCTATCGGTTTCATCGTCGGGAACAAAAGCACGTCGCGGATGGACGCGCTGTCGGTCAGCAGCATCACAAGGCGATCGACGCCGAACCCGAGCCCGCCCGTGGGGGGAAGCCCGTATTCAAGGGCGGTCACGTAGTCCTCGTCCACCTGCGCTTTGGAATCGGGTTCCGCGGCAAGTTTTTCCGCCACTTGGCGCTCAAAACGCGCTTTTTGGTCGATGGGATCGTTCAGCTCCGAGAAGGCGTTTCCGAACTCGGTGGCATTGATGAAATATTCAAAACGCTCCGTGAACATCGGGTCTCCCGGTTTTCTCTTGGCAAGCGGGCTGTTCTCGACGGGATAATCGTAAATAAAGGTGGGCTGGATCAGGTTTTCCTCGACAAAGGCGTCGAAAAACTCCGCCAGAACCGTACCTTTCGTCGCGTCCGCGGGCACTTCCACATGATGCTGTGCCGCCGCGGCGCGCGCGTCCTCGTCGCTCTTCCAATCGTGATAATCGACACCGCTGTATTTTTTCACGGCTTCGATCATCGTCAGTCTCTCCCAGTGCCCCATATCGATCTCTTTGCCCTGATAGGTAATGACCGTCGAGCCGCAGATCGTTTCCGCCAAATGACGGTTGAGGTCTTCCACCAAATCCATCATTCCGTGAAAATCGGTATACGCTTGATACAGTTCGATCGAGGTAAATTCGGGATTGTGTTTCGTGTCCATTCCCTCGTTGCGGAAAATTCTGCCGACTTCGTACACGCGGTCCATACCGCCCACGATGAGACGTTTGAGGTACAACTCGGTCTCAATGCGCAGATACATATCCATATCGAGCGCGTTGTGGTGCGTAACAAAGGGGCGCGCGCTGGCGCCGATGGCAATGGGCGTCAGGATCGGCGTGTCCACTTCAAGAAAGCCCTTTTCGTCCAGATAGCGCCGAATTTCGGTCAAAATGCGACTGCGCTTGACGAACGTTTCTTTCACTTCGGGATTGACGATCAGATCGACGTAGCGCTGGCGATAGCGCATATCGGTATCTTTGAGGCCGTGGAACTTCTCCGGCAGCGGAAGCAGTGACTTGGCAAGCAGCTCGATGCCGTATGCGTGGATCGAAATTTCACCGCGCCGCGTGCGAAACACTTTGCCCGAAAGCCCGATGATGTCGCCGATGTCCCACTTTTTGAACTGCTCAAAGGTCTCCTCGCCCACGTCGTTGACGCGCACGTAGCACTGGATCTTTCCTTTGCCGTCCATCACGTCGATAAAGTTGGCTTTTCCCATATCGCGGCGGCTCATCATTCTGCCGGCGATGCGGACTTCTTTCTCCTCGAAATGCTCGAAATCGTTGAGGATCTCGGTCGTATAGGTGTCAAAATCGTAACGGACTTTCTCAAAAGGATTGTTTCCCGCCGCGCAAAGAGCGGCAAGTTTTTCGCGGCGCACGCGAAAGACGTCGCCGATGTTCACTTCTTCGTTTTCGTTTACTTGATTGATCTCGTCAGACATAGGAAATCCTTTCTCAATCCCGTGTGACTTCCAAAATCTCATAAGAGAAGGTATAGCCGCTTTGTTCCACCGTGTCGGTGACCGTGTCGCCCGCGCGGTGACCGATCAGAGCTTTGCCGACGGGGGAAAGATCAGAAATCTTGCCGCTGACGACGTCTGCCTCGTTGGAACCGACGATGCGGAAAACTCTCTCTTTTCCGGTCGCGCTGTCTTTCGCTTTCACGGTAGAACCGATGTCGATGACGCCTTTTTCGGCTTTGGAAGCATCGTGGATCTGCGCGTTTTCAAGATCGGCTTTGATTTGCAGAATGCGGGCTTCGTTTTCAGCCTGCGCCGTGCGGGCCGCGTCATACTCGGCGTTTTCGGAAAGGTCGCCGAAACCGCGTGCGGTCACGATATCGTTTTTGATGCGCTCTCGTTCTTCTCCCTCGCGCCAACGAAGTTCTTTGACAAGTTCGTCATAGCCTTCCTGCGTCATCGTAATTTTCTTCTCGTTTGCCATACCTTTTCTCCTTGTTCTCTGTTGTATTTGATTATTTGGTCAAAATCACTTGGATCGCTTTTTGCAACTGCGCGTCTTGTGCCTCGTCGAGCGCGTGGAAATTGGCGCCTTCCGGCAACTCGACCACACACCCTTCGGCGGGGATCACGCCCACGCCGTCAAAGTTTTCGCCGCTCGGCGGGTTGTATTTCCCGACCGTGAGGCGCAGTGCGCCGGAATATCCCCAACTCTCCAACGGAACCACGTTTTGAAATACGCCTTTGCCGAAGGTCGTTTTGCCGACTTGCGTGGAGAGATCGTAATCGCGAAGCGCCGCCGTAAAAAGTTCCGCCGCGCTCGCGGTGTTTTCGTTGGTCAATGTCACTTTCGGAAACGCGCGATACATACCGATCTCGGTCTTATCCACGCTGCACGGCGCGTATATATCGCGGTATGTGACGGGGTTTGCCTTATACGTCGTCGTTTCTCCGTCGGCCGTTACCGTGGAAACGATCGTATCGTTTTCATTCATAAAATAGGACAGTACCGCTGTGATGGAGCGTAATTCTCCGCCGGGATTGTCCCGCAGATCGAAAATGAAGCGATCACACCCGGCGTTCATCAGTTTTTGCATCTCACTCTTGAACTGTGCGGGTGTGTTGACGCCGAATTCGGTGATCTCCACGATCCCCACCGCGGCGTTTGCTTCGCTCACTCTGCCGATGACCGTGATCGCGGTAAATTCAGCGCGCAAGATCGAAAACGGGATCTCGTCGTCCCCGCGCATCACGGAAAATTCCGCCGTCGTACCGATTTCTCCCCGCAAACGGGCAACCGCTTCGTTTGCGCCGATATCGGCGACGCTCGTCTTCTCCTCGCCCGCGCCCACGGCGATAATACGGTCGCCCGCGCGCACGCCGGCAAGCTCGGCGGGAGAGTTTTTCATCACGTATGTGACGGTGATCTCTTTGTTGTCGCCGTCGACCGCCACACGCACGCCGATCCCCGCGCTTTGCCCGCTTTCTTCGCGCACAAGTTCCGCATATTCTTCCGCGTTGTAATACGCGGCGTAACGGTCTCCCGTAGCCGTGACGTAGGCGCGGAGCATCGAGTCAACCTGCAAATTGCCGTTGATATCGTACGTGGAATATTTGGAGAAAATATAATCGACAAGTTTGATCTTGCCGAGGTTATCTTCGCTGACCGTACTGTCGTTTCCAAGCGGCGTTTTCCCCGCGTTCAGAAAGACGGAAGAGAGGAAAAAGGAGAGCAAAGAAGCGATCAGGAGCGTGGCGATGAGCGCTATGATGAAGACCGAAAGCCGCACCGTTTTGGGGGATTTGATCTTCTTTATCTCGACCGGCCGCACAATTTCGCACTCGGAGAGGGGCGTGGCGGCAATGCCGAGATCGGCAAGCACCGATAAAACTTCTCTTTCCGCCCGCTCACGATCCTCCGTGTCCGACACGAACACGCAAAGCGCACCGAGAGAGGTATCATATTGCACGCGGGCTTCGGGTATTCTCTCCGCGATACGCGCCTTCACTTCCGGTTCACGACCGCAAAGCGAGACGGCGGAACAGACAAAATAGAGTTTCATTTCTCTCCTTCTTTACCGCGTTGCGACAAGGCGGCGCTTCCGAACAGTCAAAAGCGAAGGAGAGCAAACGCCCTCCATCGCCTTTCACTTAAAACTTCATCGGTTTCGAGTTGAGATATTTTTTCACCATCAAGGCGACCTTAAAGGTGATGGCGTGCTCAAACTCACGCAGATCGAGTCCCGTCAGTTTGCGGATCTTTTCCAAGCGGTACACCAGCGTGTTGCGGTGCACGAAAAGTTTTCTCGACGTTTCCGAAACGTTGAGGTTGTTTTCAAAGAAGCACTGAATGGTCATCAGCGTTTCGCGGTCGAGAGCGTCCAGACTCTCTTTTTTGAAGACCTCTTGCAAAAAGATCTCGCACAGCGTGGTGGGCAGTTGATAAATGAGACGTCCGATGCCGAGATTCTCATAACTGATGATATTCTTCTCGGTCTCAAAAACTTTGCCCACTTCCAACGCGATCTGCGCTTCTTTGTATGCGCGCGCAAGGTCTTTGATATTGTCGACCGCGGTGGAAATGCCGATGATGACTTTGGCGTAAAACTCGGTGGAGAGCGTGTCGGCAATGCCCGTCGCCATTTTTTCGATCTCGCGGCTGTCGGTGCCCTGCTTGATCTCCTTGACAAGAACGATGTCGTTTTCTCCCACGCTGATGACGTAATCTTTCGATTTGTCCGGGAACATATTTTGGAGCATCTCAAACGGCATCATATCGGTCTTGCCGGTGAATTTGATGAGGAAAACGATCCGCACCTCTTCGGTGTTGAAATGCAGTTCTTTGCTCTTGATGTAAATGTCGCTCGGAAGGATATTGTCCAGTATGATATTCTTGATGAAAGAGCCTTTATCATACTTTTCGTCGTAAAGATTTTTGATGTTGCCGAAAGAAATGGCAAGAAGCTTGCACATTTTCTCCGCCATTTTGTCCTCACCTTCCACGAAAACCAGATATTCGGTCTTGACGCCGCCGAGTATCGGACGGTACGTGTATCCGCCCATCGCGATCTCTTCGCTTGCGTGGGAGAGTTCGTCCCGCACGCCCTGGCGCACTTCTCCGATCTTGAGAAGTTCGGAGCAGGCGATGATGAGCCCGTTTTCGTCGATAACGCCGATCACACGGTCAATGGCTTCTTTCATCTGATGGATCACGCCTTGGAATAATCTGTTCGACATACTTCTTTCCTCACAGTTCTTATCCGTTTATCAAAGTTGTGTAGAATTACATATATTCTACACGATTTTTTGTGATTTTGCAATAGTTATTTGCCATTTTTCACAGATTTTTCGTATTCTTTTTGTTATTTATTTGTCATTTGCCGCAATTCCGTGGCAAACGAGATCGCGGAAAGCGCAAAGATCGGCGCGGTTTCGGTGCGCAAAATGCGCTTGCCGAGTCCCGTAAGGCTCGCGCCGCGTTCTTTTGCCGCTTCGGCCTCCGATTTTTCAAAGCCGCCCTCGCTGCCGATCACAACGGCGAGCGTTTTCGCCGTGTCGGGCGGGGGCAACAACTCACCGAGAGATTTTGTCCCCTCTCCCTCATAGCAGAAAAGCACAAGATCGTTTTTTGCGGCGTCCGTGAGCATTTCTGAAAAGGAGATCGTCTTCTCCACCGCGGGAAGGATCCCGCGCTCGCACTGTCCCGCCGCCTCGGCGGCGATGCGCGCGCGGCGCGCGCGCTTTTTCTCCTCGTTTTCCCCTTTGCTTCGCGCTACGCACCGCGCGCTCTCAAAGGGTACGATGCGGGAAACGCCGCATTCCACTGCCTTTTGAATGATGGTTTCCAGTTTGTCGCCTTTCGGGAGTGCTTGATAGAGCGTGATGAAAAGCGGCGGCTCGGTTTGATTTTCCCGTTTCTCCAAAACCCGCGCACGCACTTCGTCGGGGAGAAAATCTGTCAGTTGGCAAATATAATCGTTCCCCGCGCCGTCACATATCGTCACCCTGTCGCCTTTTCCGGCGCGCAAAGAATAAGAAAGATGATGGGCGTCTTCGCCCGTTATGCGCACACAGTCGTTCTCTATTTGTTGACTTGCGACAAAGAAACGCGGCATTTTTCCACCCCTTTTTGATAACTTATGAGTATTATATCGCAAAATCAACAACTTGTCAATGAGAAATTTGTGACAATCGACAGAAAAAAGCCGATCGCAAAGATCGGCTCTTTTCTCTATTCGATCATTTTGAAACGACAAGCGCGCACCAGCCGTTGTCATCTCGCCGCTCGCACACGGTCAGTCCCGCCGCGGTAAGGGCGCCGCAAACTTCTTCCGCGCGCTCGGTAATGATGCCGGAAGCAAGCAGTTTGCCGTCTTCTTTCATATAGCGCGCAACGTCTGGCGCCATACGAATGATGATATCCGCCACGATGTTGGCGCAGATCAGATCGTACGCGCCGCCCGAAAGATCGACGTTTCGGAGGAGATCGGAAACGTCGCACGTGACGTTCGGAACGCCGTTTGCGGCGATATTTTCGCGCGCCACGCGCACCGCCACGCCGTCAATGTCGTATGCGCGGCACTCGGCGGCGCCGAGTTTGGCGGCGCAAATGGCAAGAATGCCGCTGCCGCACCCGACGTCAAGCACTCTGTCGCCGGGTTTTACCAAATTTTCCAGTATTTCGATCACAAGTCTTGTGGTTTCGTGCGTGCCGGTTCCGAACGCCATACCGGGATCCATCGTCACAATGATCTCGTCTTTTTTCGGCGTGTATTTTTCCCACTGCGGCACGATCACCATACGGCGACCGATGTGCAAAGGCTTATAATAGGCTTTCCAAGAGTTCGCCCAGTCCTCTTCCGAGACGCCGATCAGTTCGATCTTACCGTCGATGCCGCACGCCGCCAGCCGCTCTCTCAGGAACGCGACCGCGTCCGAATACGGTCTGTCGGCGGGAACGAAGACCGAAACCGCCGCCACGGTTTTGTCCGCGTTGAGGATACTTTCGTCGATGAGATCGCCGTAACAGGTTTTGAGATCAATGTCGCTGTAATCCTCGATCATCAGATTGTTGTTCAGCATACTCATCACCGCCGTCAGCGCGTCAAGCTGTTCAAGCGGGACCGTCACTTTGATCTGTGTCCACTCGCTCGTGGTGTTCATTGTCTTCCTCACTTATTCTTTTTCTCGAAAATACGCTTGAAAAAGCCGCTTTTCTTGGCGTAATTGCTCTCTTGGCAATCCCCCGCAAAGGCGCGCACTTCCTCTTTTTGCTTTTCGGAAAGTCCGCGCGGAATCTCCACGTTCACGCGGAAAATAAGATCTCCGCGGCGGGAACTGTTGACGAACGGAATGCCCTTGCCGCGCAAAGTAAAGGTCGTGCCCGGTTGCGTGCCCTCGGGAATGGTGTATGTTTCACTGCCTTCCAACGTCGGCACTTCGATTTTTGCGCCGAGGATCGCGTGCGTCACGGGAATGGGCACTTCACAGTAAATATTGTAGCCGTCGCGCTCGAAAATCGGGTGCGGCTTGACCATCACCTGCAAAATGAGGTCGCCCGCGCTCCCGCCGTTTCTGCCGTCGTTGCCCTGCCCGCGCAATGCGATGCGCTCTCCGTCGTCAATGCCGGCGGGGATCGAAACTTCCAGTTTTTTGGCGATGCGGATAAAGCCCGTACCGCGGCAGTTCTGGCAGGGCGATTTGATGATCTTGCCCCGTCCGCGGCAAGCGTCGCAGGTCGTGGTGCTTTCAAACTGCATGCCGCCCAGGCGTTGGAGTACCCGCATTTGCCCGCTTCCGTGGCACTTCGTGCAAGTCTCGGCGCTCGTTCCTTTCGCCGCGCCGCTTCCCGAGCAGTCGGGGCATTTGACGATGCGGTTGTAATTGATCTCTTTTTTGACGCCGAACGCCGCTTCCTCAAACGTGATCGAAACGCGCGCGCCGATGTCATCGCCGCGCACGGGACCGTTCCGCCGTGCGCCGCCGGAGCCGAACCCGCCCCCGAAGATATTGTTGAAAATGTCTCCGAAATCACCGAAACCGCCGCCGAATCCGCCAAATCCACCGTATCCGGCGCCGCCTCCCGCGCCCGCCTCAAACGCCGCGTGACCGTACTGATCGTATTTCGCGCGTTTATCGGCGTCGGAGAGGACGTCGTAGGCTTCGTTGACTTCCTTGAACTTGACTTCCGCCTCTTTGTTCCCCGGGTTCATATCGGGGTGATATTTTTTCGCCAGTGTGCGATATGCCTTTTTGATGGCAGCATCATCGGCGTTTTTCTCGACGCCGAGTACCTCATAGTAATCGCGTTTTTCTGCCATAGCTCTCCTTGCGGGCAAAAATTCCCGTCAAAATCTCGTTTTCCGTATGTCGGCAAGGGGCGGCGCCATGCGCCGCCCCCGCTTTTTTATTGATTGCTCTTGTCTTCGAAATCGGCGTTGTAAAATCCGCCGTTCGCTCCGGCGTCGCCCTGCTGCTGTCCGCCTGCCGCACCGCCGTTTGCCCCTTGCTGTTTATAGAGTTTCTCGGAGATGGCGTAAAACGCTTTTTCAAGCGCCTCGGTGTCGGCTTTGATCGCCTCGGTGTCGCCGCCCGCCACGGTGGCGCGGAGTTTCTCCACCGCCGTTTTGACGGCGTTTTTATCCTCTTCGCCCACCTTGTCGCCGAGTTCTCCGAGCGTTTTTTCGCTTTGGAAAATGGCACTTTCGGCGCGGTTCTTCACCTCGACCGCCTCTTTGCGTTTCTTGTCTTCGGCGGCAAACTTCTCCGCGTCTTTCACCGCTTTATCAATATCCTCTTTCGACATATTGGTCGAAGAGGTGATGGTGATATGGGTCTCCTTGCCGGTGCCCTTGTCGGTCGCCGAAACGTTGACAATACCGTTTGCGTCGATATCGAAAGCAACCTCGATCTGCGGCACGCCGCGCGGAGCGGCGGGAATGCCGTCAAGGGTAAATCTGCCCAGCGTGGTGTTGTCCGCCGCCATTTCGCGCTCGCCTTGCAGCACGTGGATCTCCACCGAGGTCTGCCCGTCGGCGGCGGTGGAATACACTTGGCTCTTTTTCACCGGAATGGTGGTGTTTCTGTCGATGATACGATTGAAAACGCCGCCCAAGGTCTCAATGCCGAGCGAAAGAGGCGTGACGTCTAGGAGCAGAAGGTCGTTCTTCTCGCCGCCGAGCACACCGCCCTGGATAGCGGCGCCGATGGCGACGCATTCGTCGGGGTTGATGCCCTTGAAAGGCTCTTTGCCGATAAATTTCTTTACGGCTTCCTGCACGGCGGGGATACGGGTGGAACCGCCGACAAGCAACACTTTGTCGATCTCGTTTACGGTCTTGCCCGCGTCGGCAAGCGCCTTTTTCGTCGGACCCATCGAGCGGTCGACAAGATCCGCCGTGATGCGGTCGAACTCGGCGCGCGTCAGCGTGGTTTCAAGGTGCAACGGACCTGCCGCCGTAGCGGTGATAAACGGAAGATTGATGTTGGACGACGTCATACCCGAAAGTTCGATCTTTGCCTTCTCCGCCGCGTCTTTCAGGCGTTGGAGCACCATTTTGTCCTGCCGCAGATCGACGCCGTTCTCTTTTTTGAAGTTGTCGGCAAGCCAGTCGATGATGCGTTGGTCGAAATCGTCGCCGCCCAGGTGCGTGTCGCCGTTGGTGGCAAGCACCTCGAAAACGCCGTCCGAAATCTCCAAAATGGAGACGTCGAAAGTGCCGCCGCCAAGGTCAAAGACCATAATGGTCTGATCCTTGTTTTGATCCTTATCCATACCGTACGCAAGCGCCGCGGCGGTCGGCTCGTTGATGATACGCTTGACGTCAAGCCCCGCGATCTTGCCGGCGTCTTTGGTCGCCTGACGCTGTGCGTCCGAGAAGTAGGCGGGCACGGTGATGACCGCTTCGGTCACGGGCGTGCCGAGGTACGCCTCGGCGTCGGCTTTCAGTTTTTGCAGGATCATCGCGGAGATCTCCTGCGGGGTGAACTGTTTGTCGTCGATCGTCACTTTGTCGGCAGTGCCCATGCGGCGCTTGATCGAAATGACCGTGCGCTCCGGGTTGGTGATGCTCTGACGTTTCGCGACCTGACCGATCATACGCTCGCCGGTTTTGGAGAACGCCACGACGGAAGGCGTCGTGCGCGCGCCTTCGGGGTTCGGAATGACTTTCGGCTCGCCGCCTTCATACACGGCGACGCAAGAGTTTGTCGTACCGAGATCGATACCAATGATTTTTCCCATAATAGATTTCCTCCGATCTATCTATAAAGTAATTTTTGACTGTTTCAATTTGCGACTTTGACCATCGCATAGCGAAGGACGCGATCGTCCTTCATATAGCCTTTTTGCAGGACTTCCGCGACCGTGTTTTCTCCGAGCGCGGGATCGTCCACGTGCATCACGGCGTTGTGGAGCGCCGGATCAAAGGGCTTTCCCAGCGCCTCGATCTCGGTGACGCCCAGTTTGCCGAGCGTTTCTTCCGCACCGCGTAATACCATCGCAATGCCTTTCGCAAGGCTCTCGCCGTCCGAAAAGGCGGCGGCGCGCTCCAAATTATCCACCATCGGCAAAAACGCCGTCAGCGCCTCGGCAAGCGCGTCCGCGTACAGATTTTCCCGCTCTTTCGCGTTGCGGCGGCGGAAATTATCGTATTCCGCGGCAAGCCGCAAATAGCGGTCGTTCAGTTCTTCCAGCGCCTTTTCGCCCTCTGCCGCCTTTTTCTCGGCTTTGGCAAGTTCGGCTTCCAGATGCCGCACTTTCTTTTTCGGCTCTTTTTCCTCTTTTCCCTCTTCGGCGCTCTCGGCAAAAGTTGCCGTCTCCGCGTCGTTCGGGTTTTCTTTTTCCGTCGCTTCGTCGGGCGTCAGCGGCTCTTTTTCTTTTTCTTCCATAATATCCTTTCCGCCAAAGGGTTTATTGCTTCTCACTCTCGCCCTTCGGCTGTGTCGGCTCGTTTAAGAGTTGCGTGACGTTGCCGCCGAGGTTGTCAAGCATTGCCAGCACGCGGGCGTAATCCATACGCAAAGGACCGATCACGCCGATCGCGCCGACCGTGTGCCCTCCCTGCTTGATGGGCTTGAAAACCACCGTGGATTGGTTCATCACGCGCACCGAACTCTCGGAGCCGATCACCACGCTCACGTCGTCGCCCTCGGTGTCGGGGAAAAGATTGAGGATCTCCTCTTTCCCCTCGATGGCGCCGATCAGCTCGCCGAGGCGCTCGGTATCCGTAAATTCGGGATATTGCAACAAACGGTCGATGCCGCTCACTTTCAGGTCGCCGCTGTCAAGGTCGTGCAACACTTCGTAAACGCACTTCATCACGGCGTTCACAAGCGCCTCGTGCCCCGCCATACGCCCTTCAAGCCGCATCAAGATCGGCAACGTGATCTCATCCGCCGACAGCCCCACGGCAAGTTCGTTGAGCGCGCCGGAGAGCGCCGCCAAGTCTTTTTCGGTGATCTCGCCCTCGGAGATGAGGTTGCGGGTTTTCACCGTGCCGTTGGACGCCACCAGGATCAGGATGAAACTGTGCGCGTCGATCATCGCGGTTTCGTATTTGTTGATCGTCAGCGCGTGTTCGCGCGCTTTGACGGCAAATCCCGTATAGTTGGTCAGCGTGGAGGCGGCTTTGGAGGCGTTCTCCAAGATCCGATCGAGTTCGGAGAGTTTCACTTTCATCAATTGGTTGATCTGCGCGATCTCTTTTGCCGTGATCGCGTAATCTTCCAACAGCGAATCCACGTAAAAACGGTAGCCCTGTTTGCTCGGCACGCGCCCCGCCGAGGTGTGCGGCTGTTCGAGATAGCCGAGGTTTTCCAGCTCCGCCATCTCGTTGCGGATGGTAGCGGAAGAACAGGACAACTGCCGACTTTCGGTGATATATTTGGAACCGACCGGTTCGCCGCCCTTGATGTGCGCCTCGACGATGGCTTTGAGGATCTGTTTTTTCCGATCGCTCAACACGGGTTTTTCCTCGTTCACGCCGCTCCCTCCTTTCGTTTTAGCACTCTTTGACCGAAAGTGCTAACCACAAGACTAAATATATCACTGTTTTGCGCGTTTGTCAAGATATTCATACATGATTTTTCTCATTTTTTGAAAAAATTTTCAAAAAAATCGGCAAACTGCGCATTCAACTGCAAAGAAAAGCCCCGCCCTTATGGGCGGAGCAATTTCAGCGCTTCTTTTTCAGAAAATCGGGACGAAAGTATTCATAGAGGTAACACGGGATCATTCCGTTGTAGAGTTTCTTTACCTTGTCGGCGCGTTTGCCGTAAAGCGCTTCAAAGCGCGGGTGCGAGGTGAGAATGTAAATTTGCCAAGGAGAGAGCGCGTGAAACGGCGCGGCAATGGCGCGATAGAGTTCTTCCGCCTGCCGCACGTCGAGCATTCGCTCCCCATAGGGCGGGTTGCAAATGACGGTCCCGCGCGCGTCGGCTTCCACCTTTTGGATTTTGCGCGCGTCCGCGGCAAAGAAACGGATGCACTCCCCCACCCCCGCGCGCCGCGCGTTTTCGGCGGCAAGTTTCAAAATCTCGCCGTCGGTATCCGATCCATAGAGCGTCGGGCGCGCCTCACGCCGCACGGCGGCGTTTGCCTCGTCGGCGGCATCGCGCCACACGCGCTTCGGCAAAAAGTCAAAATCCATCGCCGCGAAATTCCGTCCCGCGCCGGGCGCGATGTTTTTGAGGATCATCGCCGCTTCGATGAGAATGGTGCCGGAGCCGCAAAACGGATCGTGTATGAGCGTGTCTTCCCGCGGGCGCGCTTCCATGGCAAGCGACGCGGCAAGCGTTTCGCGCAAAGGCGCCGCGCCCGACGTCGGGCGGTATCCCCTTTTGTGCAATGCCGAACCCGTGGTGTCGATCATCAGCGTGGCAACGTCTTTGAAAAGGAAGAACTCCACGCGGCAGGGCGCGCCGTCTTCGGGAAAGATCTTGATGCCATAGACCGAGGAAAGGCGCTCCACCACCGCTTTTTTAATGATGCTTTGACAATCGGGCACCGAGTAAAGCGCGCTTTTGATGGCGTGCCCCGTTACGGGAAAGGCGTTGTGCGCGCCGATATACTCCTCAAAGGGGAGCGCGCGCACGCCGTCGAACAGTTCGGTAAAACTGCGCGCCGGAAACGCGCCCACGCGCAGATACACGCGCTCGGCGGTGCGCAAAAAGACGTTGGCGCGCGCAATATCGCACATTTCACCCGCAAACGTAACGCGGCCGTCCATCGTGTCGATGCGCCGACAGCCCAGCGCGTCGATCTCGGCGCCGAGTTGCTTTTCAAGCCCGAAAAGGCAGGTCGCAACCAGTTCGATCATTTCTTTTTGCCCTTCTCCAACCATTTTTTGAGATACTGCCCCGTGTAGGAGCGCTCCATCGCGGCGATCTCCTCGGGCGTGCCGCACCCGACCACCGTTCCGCCGCCGTCCCCGCCCTCGGGGCCGAGATCAACGATATAATCGGCGGTCTTGATGACGTCGAGATTGTGCTCGATCACGATCACGGTATTGCCGCCGTCCGTCAGACGTTGGAGCATTTCCACCAATTTGGCGACGTCGTCGCTGTGCAGTCCCGTGGTCGGCTCGTCGAGGATATAGATCGTCTTGCCCGTTCCGCGCTTTGAGAGTTCGCCCGCAAGCCGTATGCGCTGTGCCTCGCCGCCGGAGAGCGTGGTGGAAGATTGTCCGATACCGATATAGCCGAGACCGACGTCAAAGAGAGTTTGCAGTTTTCGCTTGATGGCGGGAATGCCGTCAAAAAAGGAAAGCCCCTCCTCCACTGTCATTTGCAAAACGTCGGCAATATTTTTGCCTTTATAATGCACGTCCAGCGTGTCGCGGTTATAGCGTTTACCTTTGCACACGTCGCAGGTGACGTACACGTCGGGCAAAAAGTGCATTTCGATCTTCTTGACGCCGTCGCCCTCGCAGGCTTCGCACCTGCCTCCCTTGACGTTAAAGGAAAAACGTCCCGCCGTGTACCCGCGCGCCTTGGCGTCGGGGGTTTTGGCGAAAAGATCGCGGATCTCGTTGAAAAGCCCCGTATAGGTGGCGGGATTGGAGCGCGGCGTGCGCCCGATGGGGCTTTGGTCGATGGCGATCACCTTGTCAAGATATTCCGCGCCCGTTACGCTGTCAAACGCGCCGGGATACGTCGTGGCGCGATTGAGTTTTGCCGAAAGATACGGGTAAACGATCCCGTTGACAAGCGAGGATTTGCCCGATCCCGACACACCGGTGACGCAAATAAAAGTGCCGAGCGGGAAACGCACGGTGATCCCTTTCAGGTTGTTCTGCCGCGCGCCGAAGACGGTGAGAAACCGTCCGTTCCCCGCGCGGCGCGTTTGCGGCACGGGAATCTGTTTTCTCCCCGACAAATATGCGCCCGTGATCGAGTTCGGCGCGTTTTTGATCTCCTCGGGCGTGCCGCACGCCACGATCTTGCCGCCGTGGATCCCCGCGCCGGGGCCGACGTCCACGATATAATCGGCGGCTTCCATCGTTTCCTCGTCGTGCTCCACGACCAGCACGCTGTTGCCGAGATCGCGCAGATTTTTGAGCGTGCGAATGAGTTTTCCGTTGTCGCGCTGATGAAGCCCGATACTCGGCTCATCGAGAATATAGAGAACGCCGACCAAAGCGGAGCCGATCTGCGTGGCAAGGCGTATGCGTTGCGCCTCGCCGCCCGAAAGCGTGCCCGCCCTTCTTGTGAGCGTGAGATAATCCAGCCCCACGCTGATGAGAAATCCGAGCCGCGCGCGCACCTCTTTGAGGATCTCTTTGGCGATCTTGTTCTCGGTCTCGCTCAATTGGAGATGCTCGACGAAATCCAGCGCGTCCCGCACCGACATCGAGCAAAAATCGTCGATGTTCTTCCCGCCCACCGTAACGGCAAGCACGAAAGGAGACAACCGCTTGCCGTGGCACGCGGGACAGGGCGCGTCCTCCACGAAATCGTCGTAATACTCGTTTCCGTACATACGAATGCGGTTTTCGATCATCTTGACCACGCCCTCAAAGGGCACGATCTGCTCGTGGCGCTCTTTCGCGAAATAGCGCACGATGTGGTATTTTTCCTCGCCGGAGCCGTAAAGCAACACCTTTTTTTGTTCGGGGGTGAACTTTTCGATCGGCGTGTCAAGCGTAAAGCCGAAACGCTCTCCGACGGCGGAGAAAAGCGGACCGTTCCAGCTTTCCCCTTCGAGCGTTTTGAAACCGTTGACGGCGATCGCGCCGCGCGAGAGCGAAAGCGTCTCGTCGGGGATCAGTTTCCAATCGGCAAGGCGACTCATCACGCCGAGTCCCGAACATTCGGGACACGCGCCCTGCGGATTGTTGAAAGAAAACATACGCGGTTCAAGTTCGCCAAAGGAAATGCCGTGCTCCTCGCAGGCGTAATTTTGCGAAAACGCAAGTTCGGCGGGGGCTTCCTCGCCCTCGCGCGCCATCGGGACGATCAGCAAATTGCCGTCCGCAAGCGAGAGAGCGGTCTCCACCGAGTCGCCGAGCCGCGCCGTAATATCGTCGCGCCGCACCAGGCGATCCACCACCACTTCGATGGTGTGCTTGACGTTTTTATCCAGTTTCGGTTCTTCCGAAAGGTCGTAAAGACTGCCGTCCACGCGCACGCGGGCAAAGCCGCTTTTCCGCGCGTCGGCAAACACCTTTTCGTGCATACCTTTTTTGGCGCGCACCACGGGCGCCAGCACGAGAAAGCGCGTGCCTTCGGGCAAAGAAAGGATGCGATCGACGATCTGATCTTTGCTTTGCTGTCTGATCTCCTTGCCGCACACGGGACAGTGCGGAATGCCGATGCGCGCATAGAGCAAGCGGAGATAATCGTAGATCTCGGTCACCGTGCCGACCGTGGAGCGCGGGTTTTTGGAAGTGGTCTTTTGGTCGATGGAAATGGCGGGAGAAAGCCCTTCCACGCTGTCAAGATCGGGCTTGTCCAGTTGCCCCAAAAACATACGCGCGTAAGAGGAGAGCGACTCCACAAAGCGGCGGTGTCCCTCGGCATAGAGGGTATCAAAGGCAAGCGAGGATTTTCCAGACCCCGAAAGCCCCGTAAAGACCACCAGTTTATTGCGCGGGATCGAAAGGTCGATATTTTGCAGATTATGGACGCGCACGCCCTTCAAAATGATTTCTTCGGACATTGTTACCTCTTTTCGCCGTTTTGCTCTTCTTCCAGTTGGCGGATCTTATCCCGAAGGAACGCCGCCTGCTCAAACTCCAATTTTCTTGCCGCCTCGCGCATTTCGGAGCGCAACACCTCGATGAGTTTCTTGCGCTCGGCGGGCGACATTTTCTTTTTCCTGCCTTTTTCGCCTTCGGTGTTTTGCGCGATCTCAATGAGATCCCGCACTTCCTTGACGATGGTGCGCGGCGTGATGCCGTGCGCCGTATTGTAGGCGCTCTGTATCGCGCGGCGGCGGTTGGTCTCTCCGATGGCGCGCCGCATCGCGCCCGTCACGCTGTCCGCGTACATCAGCACTTTGCCGGACGCGTTGCGCGCGGCGCGGCCGATGGTTTGGATAAGCGAACTTTCGGTGCGCAAAAAGCCTTCTTTGTCGGCGTCAAGGATCGCCACAAGCGACACCTCGGGGAGATCCAGCCCTTCGCGCAAAAGATTGATACCGACCAGCACGTCGAAATTTCCGAGACGCAGATCGCGTATGATCTCGATGCGCTCCATCGTTTCCACGTTGAAGTGGATATAGCGGACGCGCACGCCGTTTTCTTCGAGATATCCCGTTAAGTCTTCCGCCATCTGTTTTGTCAGCGTGGTGACAAGCACGCGCTCACCGCGCGCGGCACGCAGGCGGATCTCTCCGAGAAGATCGTCCACTTGTCCCTCGATCGGGCGCACTTCCACCTCGGGATCAAGCAATCCCGTCGGGCGTATGATCTGCTCCACCACCTGCTCGGCGTGTTCTTTTTCATAATCGGCGGGCGTGGCGCTGACAAAAACCGTCTGTCCCATTCTCGCCTCAAATTCGGGAAAATACAGCGGGCGGTTGTCATAGGCGGAAGGAAGACGAAAGCCGAAATCCACCAAATTCTTCTTGCGCGCGCTGTCGCCGCCGCTCATACCCCGCACCTGCGGGATCATAATGTGCGACTCGTCCACGAAAAGCAGATAATCTTTCGGAAAATAATCCAAAAGCGTAAACGGCGTCGAGCCTGCGGGTCTGCCCGCAAGCACGCGGGAATAATTCTCCACGCCCGAACAATACCCCACTTCACGCAACATTTCGAGATCGTATTTGACGCGCTCCTCGATGCGCTGCGCCTCGATCAACTTGTTTTGACTTTTGAAAAACTCCACCCGTTCCAACATCTCCGCGCCGATCTCGGCAAGCGCGGCTTCGCGCTTCGCCTCGGAAACGGCGTAGTGCGTGGCGGGAAACACACCGAAATAGCGCAATTCGCGCAGCGTTTGCCCGCTGACGGGACGAAACTCCGTGATGCGGTCGATCTCGTCGCCGAAAAACTCAACGCGCACCGCGCGCTCCTCAAATCCCGCGGGATAAATGTCCACCGTGTCGCCGCGCACGCGGAATTTGTCGCGCACAAAGTTCATATCGTTGCGCTCGTATTGAATGGCGACAAGGCGTGCGAGCAGTTCCTCGCGGGACATTTTCATTCCGGGACGAAGCGAGATAATAAGGCTCTTATATTCTTCTGGGTCGCCGAGAGAATAAATGCAGGAAACGCTTGCCACGATGATGACGTCGCGCCGCTCAAAAAGCGCGCTGGTGGCGCTGTGACGGAGGCGGTCGATCTCGTCGTTGATCGCGGCGTCCTTTTCGATATACATATCTTTGCCGGGAATATAGGCTTCGGGTTGATAGTAATCGTAATACGACACGAAGAACTCCACCGCCGCGTCGGGGAAAAACTCCCGCATCTCCGAGCAAAGCTGCGCCGCAAGGGTTTTGTTGGGCTCCAATATCAGCGTGGGGCGGTTTTCCCGCGCGATCACGTTCGCCATCGTAAACGTTTTGCCCGATCCCGTGACGCCGAGCAAGGTCTGCGCGCGCATACCCGCCTCGATACCGCGGCAAAGCGCGTCGATCGCCTGCGGTTGATCCCCCGTGGGTGAAAAAGAACTTTTCAAATGAAAAACGCCATCGCTCAACGCGCGCACCCCCTTTTTTGACAGATATATATAGTATAGCACAAGCAACGCCAAAAAGCAAAGCATCTTTGCATTTTCTAAAAAGAAAAAAACCGTCCGAAGACGGTTTTCAAACTGCGGGGCGCAGCAGGAGATACGAAATGCCGATCGCCGCAAGAGACAGCAAAGCGCCAAGCAAAAACTCTCTTATCGTGTGCCTGCCGAGATACAGAGACGCCCAAAGGGTGAGAAAGAAAAGAAAGATACCGAACGGCAAAACGACAGGTCCTATAAAGAGAACGAGCAAGGTAAGCGGCCCGACAAGACTGCTCGCGTGCCCGCTGGCGTGCAGGGGCGTAAGGTTGATCGCCGTGAGAAAGAGGAGCGAAAGGCAATACACGACGACGAGAAAGAGTGCGTTTTTCCCCGCGCGGCGCAGCAAAGCGAAAACGAGCGCGCCGATATATCCGCCAATCGCCCACAAAAACGCGAGCCGGCGCTGCATTTTTCTGCCCCCCGCGCGGAGCGTCGGGATCATTTTTTGAAAAGGATACGCGAAAAGCGGCACTGCGCCGAGAAACAGCAAGATCCAAAAGAAATCCGCCGCGGAGAGAAAAACGTCCGCGAAAAACCACAGCAAAGTCATCAAAACCGCCACCATAACGGGCGGCACCGTCAGCACGCGGACGGCTTTCGCGATTTTTTTAAGCATAAGACACCCCTTTCAAAGATTTTTCATTCGGGTCGGCCGTCGTTCTTGACATCTTTGTTTTTTGGTATTAAAATGTTAGTAGCGTGAAGATTGAAACTGCCGAGAATATACCCGACGGATATGACGATCAGCGCGGGCGCGACGATGGCGAAATACGCCCACACAAAATCGCGAAGGAAAAGACCGCGCAACGGGATCGCCAAGATCCCCTCGTACATACCTTCCCACAACAACGCGATGAATTTCGCGGCGGAACCGAGCCCGTTTTTGGGATTTGCGATACAGGGCAACGTGAGAAACGCAAGAAGCAAATTAAAAGCGTTGCTGCACAACGCGATGAGAAGCCCGCGATAGAGTTTTCTGCTGTTTCCCCGCGCCGCGGCGCTGATGCCGTCTTTCGCGCCGACTTCCCAAATCACGGCGTATTCAAGGAAAAGATAAAAAAGAACCGAAAAAACGCTGGTAACGACAAGCAACGCCTGTCTGCCGCTTTTGGCGGCGGCAAACGCCATCGCCACGCCGAAAAGCGCAATGGCGAACTGATTGAGCGTCAGTTTGAAGATCGTATATCCGTATCGTTTGAAAAAGGCTTTCATACAAAGACCTCCCTGTGAATTCTTTTTCATTATACAGAAAATTGCCGGCGAATGCAAGAAAAATCACAGTTTTTTCACATTTCAAAGAAAGGAGACAACGATGAGCAAACCCTATGCCGTGCCGCTTGCCGAATGTCCCGCGCCGGTGCGCGATTTTGCCGCCTATAAATCGGGCATTCAGAACTGCTCCGTAAAGACCGTCTCCGAATATCTCCTGGATCTGCGCACCTTCTGCCGCTATATCGTGGCAACGCGAAACGGGATCGACACCGAATCCGACGAGTTTTTGTCGATCGACATACGGGAACTCGACCTTGCTTTTTTCGGCTCGATCAAGACTTCCGAAATTTACGCCTTTTTACAATACACCGGCTCGGTGCGCCGTAATCTGTGGGCGGCAAAAGCGCGCAAGTTGGTGACGATCCGTATGTTTTACCGCTATTTGGTCAACAAGACGAAACAACTTGAAGTCAATCCCGCCGCCGACATCGAGTCGCCGAAGCCGAAAAAAACGCTGCCGAAAGTGCTCTCCCTTGAAGAATCTCTCCTGCTTCTTAGAACGGTGGCGGAAGACCGTTCTTCCCGCACCGTCAAACGCGATTATGCCATCGTCACCCTCTTTTTGAATTGCGGTATGCGCGTTTCGGAACTGGTTGGTATCGACCTTTCGGATATCAACCGCGAAATGCAGTCGCTCCGCGTGACGGGCAAGGGCGCGAAAGAGCGCATCATCTATCTCAACGACGCCTGCCGCGCCGCGCTGACCGATTATCTTGCCGAGCGCAAAGCCCTTGAAAACGGGCGCGATCTGCACGAAAAAGCGCTGTTTTTAAGCGAGCGTATGCAGCGCATCAGCGTCAAGACCGTGCAATGGATGGTTTATAAATATCTCGATATGGCGGGGCTGGGAGAGCGCAAACTCTCGGTGCACAAACTGCGTCACACCGCCGCGACGCTGATGTATCAATCGGGCGAGGTGGACGTGCGCGTGCTCAAAGACATTTTGGGGCACGAACAGCTCAACACCACGCAAATTTACACGCACGTCAGCAGCAGCAGTATGGAAAACGCCATGTCCAAAAATCCGTTGGCGAATATTCAACCGAAAAAATGAACCGCGCGGAACACCGCGCGGTTCATTTTATCCGCATCGCGGCGATCTTTTCCCTATTCGGGCTGACCGTCGCGCTGTAATTCGTGTGATAGACCACAAAGCCGGGGCGTGCGCCCGGCACTTTTTTCAGTTGCCGCACCGTGGTATAATCGACTTCGGTCATCGGCGCGCCCGATGCCGCCGAGAAAAGCGCCGCGATCTCCGCCGCCTCGGTAAAATCGGTGGCGGGCGGCTCGCCTTTCCCTTCCAACAGCAAAACGACGTGCGAGCCCGCTTTGTTTTTTGCGTGAAACCAAAAATCGTCTTTTTCCGCCACTTTGTGCGTGATATATTCGTTTTGCAGATTGTTTTTTCCGCAAAGCACGCGATAGCCGCCGCTTGTGCGATATTCCGCAAAGGCGGGAACGGCTTTCTTTGCCCTGCCCTTCGCGCTGCCCCCGCGCACGCCGTATCCGGCGGCGGCAAGTTCCTCGCGGATCTCCGCAAGGTCCTCCGCTCCCTCCGCGCCCGCAAGTGCCGCGGCAACGCTGTCAAGATACGAAAGTTCGCTCTCTCCGATCTCGATCTGCCTTGTCAGTTCGGTTTCGGCGGTCTTGCATTTATTGTACTTTTTGTAATACCGCTGTGCGTTTGCCGCGGGCGATAGGCGCGCGTCAAGTTCCACCGTCACTTTTCCGAAACCGCCATCCGGCAAAAGATCGGTGTAATCGATCAATTCCGCGCGGCAGTCTCCCCGCGCGATCGCGTGACAGTTTGCGATGATGAGATCGCCCGCGCGGCGGTATGCGTCTTTTTCGCGGCAAAGCGCCAGTTCGCCGCGCTGCAACTCTAATTTCCGCAAAATGCGATTGCGGGAACTGCCGACCAGGTGCAACAGATCCGCGGCGCGCTGTTTTACGCGCGCGGCGCGGTCGCGCTCCGAAAACCAAACGTCAAGCAGTTCCGACGGGCTGTCAAAGCTTTGTGTTTTTCCGTATTGCGTGAGCGGCAAAAAGCCGTATTCCACGAGCGCTCCCGCTTCGCTTTTGACGAGCGACGGTTTTGTTTTTCCGTGTTTTAGATCGCTGAAAACGCCGGAAAACGCGGCAAAAAACGCGGCGACGTCGGAAACGGGCGCGTCGGTCGCGCCCGCGGCGCGATACGCGATCTCGCGCGCCGACGCCGGGCTGACGCCGCAAAAAGAGGCAAGGATCCACTTATCCGCGGGCATATCTTTCGCTTTTTCCGCAAGCGCGAAAAACTCTTCTTTTCGTATTTCAGTCGGGTCTGCTTTCTCCTGTGGGGGCGGCAATTCATATCGCATGCCGACAAGCAATTGCCGTTTCGTGCTGGTGGAAAAATCCACGGGACGAAGCACGCCGAGTATTTTCCCTTCACTGTCGGTAAAAATCAGATTGCTGTATTTGCCCATCATTTCGGCGACAAGGCGGCGCTCGACAAGGTCGCCGAGTTCGTTGCGGCACTCAAAAGAAAGCGTGGCGACGCGCTCAAAACCGCTCTGTTTGATCGAAAGGAAGCGCGCGCCCGAAAGATGTTTGCGCAAAAGCAGACAAAACGCCGGCGGAACGGGAGGATTGTCCGCTTGCAGAGCGGTAAAACCGATGCGCGGATTTTGCGATCCCGCGTTGATCAGAAGACGTTTCGCCCCGTCTTTCGCGCGAAGCGTGAAGATCAGCGCCTCTTTTTCGGGCTGTGCGATCTTTTCAATCCGCGCGCCCGCCGCTTCTCGCCCGATCTCGGCGACAAGCAAAGAAAGATACCCCGCGTCCAGCGCCATCTTCCGCTCCCCCTTTCATAAAATAACAAGAACAGTATAGCATACGCTTGATTTTTTTTCAAGTCTGTGATACAATAATGATACTTCAAAAAAGGAGTTTTCGTATGAAAAAAACCGTGCTCGGCATTGACGTGGGCGGAAGCACCACAAAGATCGTCGGTTTCAGAGAAAACGACGGGGAGCGCACGCTCATCACACCGCAATTCGTGCGCGCCGCCGATCCTCTCACCTCGATCTACGGCGCTTTCGGCAAATTTACAATGGAAAACGACCTTTCCCCTTCCTCGATCACGCGCGTGATGATGACCGGCGTCGGCTCCGCGTTTCAGCAAAAGCCGCTCTACGAAGGGCTTGATTGCCGCGCCGTTTCGGAATTTCAAAGCGTAGGGCTGGGCGGTCTCTATCTTTCGGGGCTTCCCGAGGCGATCGTCGTCAGTATGGGCACGGGCACGGCGCTTATTTACGCCAAACGTGAAAACGATAAAACCGATATCCGTTATCTCGGCGGCACCGGCGTCGGCGGCGGGACCGTGATCGGTCTTTCCCGCAAAATGCTGGGCGTCGATACGGTAGAACACATCGAACAACTGGCAAAAGGCGGCGATCTCTCGCAGATCGATTTGCGCATCGGCGATATTACGGCGGATCCGGAACTTTCCGGCAACCTTGATCTCACCGCCTCCAATTTCGGAAAATTGAGCGATCTGGCAACTCCCGAAGACATCGCGTGCGGCATACTCAATATGGTAGCGGAAACGGTCGGTATGATGGCGGTTTTCGCCGCGAGAAATTATCATCTCTCTGACGTTGTCCTGACGGGAAATCTCACCACGATCGAGCCGATACGCACTACGCTTTTCGGCTTTGAAAAGAATTTCGGCATTCGTTTTCACATTCCCGAAAACGCGCAGTACGGCACCGTCATCGGCGCCGCGCTCTCCGCTCTGTAATTTCAAAAACGCAAAAAAAGCGCCGCATATGCGGCGCTTTTTGTTGTTACATTATGAATATGCCCAAGGATAGGCGGCTTCCAACTGGGCGCGTGTGACCACGCTGGCGCCGTCGGGAGATTCGACCGGTTCCAGCGCACCGCTGCCCACCGTATAGAGATGGTCGCAATCGACGCCGTTTGCACCGAACTTCATCGTATAGTTGCAGATATCCGAATAAATGATATACCGCATATTCGGCGCCGTAAAGGTTGCGCGATTCGCTTTATTGACAAAGCCGCTGTACCACGAAGTCAGGTCTGCATCCTGGAGCAAACACTTAGCACCGACGCTCGGCGTATGACCCGGGATCAAAACGACACGCGCGTTGACCAGCGAATAAAACTCCGCTTCCATACCGAGTCCGCCGTGGTGCGCCGATTGCACCATATCCGACTGCAACGTCTCGCCGTACATCGCGCGCAACGTACGGCTGCCGATGAGATACGCATCGCCCGTAAAGATGCCGGTCGTCCGGTTGACCACATATCCCGTATACGCGTCCGACGTATTAAAGGTCAGGCGCAGAATCGTGGAAGTATCGTTGTAAAAATCGGTACGCTGCGGGTTGAACTCTTCGTGCGTGAAAAGCACTTCCACTTCAAGGTTCTGGAAATAGAGATGCTCGCCCGTGTGCAGTTTGAGGTATTTGAAACCGCCGCGCACGGCAGCTTGAAGAGCGGGAAGTTGATCGCGCATATAGGTTGTGGGGTTGTAGCCCTGATAGCATTCCTCGTCGGAGGGGAAGTTCGTCAGCATATAGTCCAACTTGAACGCGGGATCCTGACCATAGGTTTTGATGAATTTATGCATCGTGCCATAGTGGTCCACGTGTCCGTGCGTCAGCACCCAGCCGCGCACGTGGATGGGGTTGTCGGCGGAAGGCATCTTGCCCGTTATCTGCACTTTCAAATCGCACAGAATGTTCCAGAGCACTTCGGATTGTTTGACGTTGGGGCTGTCGTGCGTACCGCCGTCAAAAAGGAAGAAGGTGCCGTCTTCCAGCGTGATGACGTAACTCATACCGAAATCGTATTTTTTCTCATCACCTACGTATGCGCCGTCGTAATCGAATTTCACTGCCGTCAGCATCGTATCGGTCAGGCGCTGATAGCGATCGTAATTGGTGGGGGTGAGCAGATCGTCTCCGGGCACGACTTGCGTATCAAGCGGCGCCGCCGTGATGCGCAGGATCGGCTGATAGACAGCCGCAAGATTTTGCTGCTGTGCGTAAGGATAAAGCGCCAATTGCACGTAAAGGAAGGCGTTGGTCTTTACGTTCGTATACATTGCGGTGCAGTTGGTCTCGATCACGTTTTCGGTGATCTTGGTATATCCTTCGCCTTCCAGTTTCTTGCAATAAGCGTCAAAGGTCGCTTTTGTCACGTCACTGCCGCGATAGGCATACACGAGAGAATCATCCCCCACGTCCGTTACGCGGATCAATTCGAGGTGCTCCGCTTCGGGTCTCGGGAACTCCACCAGCCAGTTGGCATCGGTAGCGGACAGCGTATAAAGATCGGCATAATCGGGCGGGAGAACCACGCTTTTATCTTCTTTGGTGGCGTCCTTGATCATAGATTGGAACAATTCCACCGATTTTGCAAGCGCTTTGTCTGTCCAACCGGTCACAAGCACTTTGCCGTTTTTCACGAAAACGCCGTATTGGTTGGGCGTCATCGAGGCAAGCACTTCCTTGCACTCATCACGGTTTACCTGACCGATCAAGATCTCGTTGGCGGTCGCTTCCGCATCGTCCTTTTTGGATTTCAGCGTACCGGCTTTCGCAAGTCCGGAAAAGGCTTTGGTGCAGTTTTTGAAAGCGTCGTAAGGATAGTCAACGTTCTGCCCGGCTACCGCACTCGTTGTTTTTTGGGTAAAGTTTTTGGGGTCGTCGTCGATTTCGGCGCCGTAAACGAATTCATATTGACAAGCGTTATCGGCAGCAAGCGTGATGACCGGCACGTTTTGCAGCAGCACTTTTTGATTGACCTTCATCGTCGTGCCCTTCACCGCGCTCTCGGTCATATAGTGCTCGTAAAAATATTGCAGCGCCACGTACGTAAAGAGGTTGGTGGTGCCCACGATCACGATCTTATCGTCGATGACGCGGATGGTAAAGCCATCGCCCTTAAAACCTTTGAGCGCTTTGGTAACGGCCTCTCTGTCCACTTGACCGATCAAAATCTCTTTCTCGGTTTCGTCGGAAGCTTTACCGATACGCACAGAGGCGCCGGAAAGTTCTTTTACGACGTTCGGGATGGCGCGCGCTTTGTCTTTCGCCACGCTCGAAAGAGAATCGGAAAAGACGACTTTGTAGTCCGTCAAATCGATGTCGACAACTTTTTTGCTGACGGTCGGCTCGCCGGTGTATTTCTTCTTGCAGGAAGAAAGCGTGACGGCGAACGTTGCCAGCATCGAAACGCAAAGCAAAAGTGCAAGGATTCTTTTTTTCATATATTGTTTCTCCTTTCCGTCGCGCCTTGGTCGCGCGATCGGTCATTCAAAATTCAGGTACAGTATAGCATTTTTTCGTTTTTTTTGCAAGTTCTGTACTAAAATTTCACGATTGCCTCCTGCATTTTCAATCTTTTACACAAAAACGCGCTTTTCCTTTTGGCATAAATGCCCACAAAATTCTCGTTTTGCTGCCATTTTTTGCCGCGACATATAAAAAAGCGCCGCGGCGCGGCGCTTTTTTATGGCAAAAATCACTTGAAATAATGCGGTTTTACGGGCAGGCCCGTGGCGGCGGATTCCACCGCGGCAAGGCACAATGCCACGCTGTTGGCGCCCTGCACGGCGTCGATCTCAAGCGGCATCTTGCCTTGGATCACATCGCACATATCCTGTATCTCGGCGGACATATTGTGCGACGCCACTTCAACGGGGATCTTTTCTTCCTTGTACTCCGGCTTCTTGTTCTCTCCCTTGATCTCCAACTTGTTGTAAAGCGTCAGATACGGCGACGTATTGTCTACAATGATGGTGCCTTTGGTGCCGTACAGCACGGTGCGCATCGTATAGGGTCGATGACAACCGATCGAGCAAAACACTTTTCCGATCACCCCTTTGGGGTATTTGAGGACCGAGATGGTGCAATCGTCCACGGGCCAGTCGGTAAGCACCTTGTGGTTGGAATACGCGAACACTTCAAGCGGGTCGCCCGCGATCCAGCGGAGAAGATCCATCGCGTGGATACCGCCGCCCACGATAGCGTGGCGCAGATAGTTGGGATCACGCCGCCATTCGCCGTGCCCGAGGAGAGAGTAATCGTGCGCATATTCCGATTCCACAAAGAAGAGTTCGCCGATCTCACCCGCGTCCACCATTTCTTTCGCCTTGACGAAACCGGGCGTTTTGCGGCAGACCTGTCCCACCATAAATACTTTATCGGAAGCCTTTGCGGCTTTGACCATTTGATCGCACTCCGCAAGCGTCATTGTCAGCGGTTTTTCACACAGAACGTGGTATCCCGCACGCAGCGCCTTAACGCTTTGCTCCACGTGAAATTTGTCGGGAGAGCAAATGATCACACAGTCAAATCCGCCGTCGGCAAGCATCTGATCGTAGTCGGTATACCATTTGTCAAGACCGTTTTCAAGCGCCCTATTTTTGGCATATTCCTCCACAACGTCGTGCACGGCGGTAAGCTTTGCTCCGGGAAGCGTTTTGATGGCGTTGATATGTACCTTTCCGATGCTGTCGACGCCCACGACCGCAATACGAACAATACCGTTTTCCATAGTTTTTCTCCTAAATTCTGATTTGGGGGTGTTTGCGATTTTATTTTAACACCAGCTTATACAAAAGTCAATCAATTCTTAAAAAATTTTAAGAAAAAGTATTTGCCGAAAAAGCGTTCCTATCGCTTGACAGTGCCACTGTGGAATGCTATAATGTTTTTATCTATGTGCGCCGTGCGCAAAATCCCACTATGAAAGGCAACCGTTATGAAATGGACATCTCTCAACGACCTGCGCGAGAAGTTTCTCGCTTATTTCGAGTCAAAGGGGCATCTGCGTCTGCCGTCTTTTTCGCTTGTCCCCGATCACGATAAATCGCTTTTGCTCATAAACTCCGGTATGGCGCCGATGAAAAAGTTTTTCACCGGCGAGGTGGAGCCCCCCTGCCGCCGCGTGACCACCTGTCAAAAATGTATCCGCACGCCCGATCTTGAACGTGTGGGACACACCGCGCGGCACGGCACGTTTTTCGAGATGCTCGGCAACTTCTCTTTCGGGGATTATTTCAAAGAGGACGCGCTCTCTTTCGCTTGGGAATTTCTGACCAAAACGCTGGAAATTCCGGAGGAACTTCTCTACCCTTCCATTTACGAAAATGACGAAGAGGCGTTCCGCATTTGGACAGAAAAGATCGGCGTGCCGGCGGAGCGTATCACGAGACTCGGCAAAGAGGACAACTTCTGGGAGCACGGCTCCGGTCCTTGCGGCCCCTGCTCCGAGATCTATTTCGACCGCGGAGAAAAATACGGCTGCGGCTCGAAAGACTGCCGCCCCGGTTGTGACTGCGACCGCTATATGGAGATTTGGAACAACGTCTTCTCACAGTTCAACAACGACGGAAAAGGCAACTACACCGAACTGAAACAAAAGAATATCGACACCGGTATGGGGCTTGAACGCCTTGCGTGCGTATTGCAGGGCGTCAACAATATGTTCGAGGTGGATTCGATCCGCAAGATCCTGGATACCGTGTGCGCCATTGCCGAAAAAAAATACGGCGAGAACGCGGAAAACGACATTTCCATCCGCGTTTGCACCGACCACGCGAAAAGCGCCGCTTTTATGATCTGCGACGGTGTGATGCCCTCCAACGAGGGACGCGGCTACGTGCTGCGGCGCCTCATTCGCCGTGCCTGCCGGCACGGTAAACTGCTCGGCATCAACCATGCCTTCCTTGCCGATCTCTGCCGCGTGGTGATCGCCGAAAACGGCGGCGCTTATCCGGAGCTTCTCGCAAAACAAGACTATATTCTCAAAATGGTGTCGATGGAAGAAGAACGCTTTGACGCGACGATCGACGCGGGGCTCTCCATCCTCTCTTCTATGATCGACGCGGCGAAAAAAGCGGGCAAGCGCGAGATTGCCGGCGCCGACGCTTTCAAACTCTACGACACGTTCGGTTTCCCGATCGACCTGACAAAAGAGATCCTTGCCGAACAGGATCTCACCGTTGAGGAAGACTCTTTCCTCTCCCTGATGGACGAGCAACGCGCACGGGCACGTGCCGCGCGCGGCAATATCAGCGGCTGGGAAAAATCCGCCGAAAATCTGCTTGCGGGGCTTCCGAAAACGATTTTTGACGGTTACGATTCTTTCCGTGCGGACAACGCCCGCGTGCTTGCCATTATCGTGCGGGACGAGGACGGCGCAAAGCGCGTCGGCGAGGTGAGCGAAGGCGACTGCACCGTCGTGCTTGACAAAACCGTTCTTTACGGCGAGAGCGGCGGTCAGGTGGGCGATCTCGGCACCATCCTCGGCGACGGCGTGCTTCTCAACGTGCGCGACACGAAAAAAACCGACGGCATTTTCCTGCACGTCGCGACCGTGACGCAAGGAAAACTGCGCGTGGGCGACGAAGTGTGCGCCCGCGCCAACATTGAAAACCGCGAGGCGGTGGCGCGCAACCACTCGGCGGCGCACCTCCTGCACGCGGCGCTCCGCCGCGTACTCGGAAATCAAGTGGCGCAAGCCGGTTCGCTTGTCGACGCCGAACGTTGCCGCTTTGATTTCAGTCACTTCGCGCCGCTTACGAAAAAAGAACTCGCGGACGTGGAAAAGATCGTCAACGATCAGATTCTTGCGGGGCTTCCCGTTTCGGTCACCGAAATGCCGATCGAGGACGCGCAAAAACTCGGCGCGATGGCGCTTTTCGAGGATAAATACGGAAAAACCGTGCGCGTCGTGCGTATGGGCACCGTCTCCACCGAGTTTTGCGGCGGCACGCACGTGACCAACACCGCCCGCATCGGTCTTTTCAAGATCCTATCCGAAACTTCGGTCGCGGCAGGCATCCGCCGCATTGAAGCCGTTACCGGTCGTCAGGTGCTTGACTTTCTCGCTTCACGCGAGGCTTTGATCGCGGAAAGCGCCGCCGTGCTGAAAGCGCAAAACGCCGAAGATCTCCCGAAACGCGCCGCCGCTCTTCTTGAAGAACTTAAAGCGATGCATCGCGAAGTGGACGCGATCAGCGCGAAACTTGCTTCTTCCAAAAAAGACGCCCTGCTCGCTTCCGCCCGCGACGTGAGCGGTGTAAAACTTCTCACCGCCTCCTTTGAAGGTATGACGCCCGACGTGGCAAGAAGCCTTGCGGACGCGATCAAGGCGGAGTACCCGGACGCGGTCGCTTGTTTTGCCGCCGGAGACGCGACGCGCCTTACCTTCCTTGCCGTTGCCGGCGCCGACGCCGTGGCACGCGGCGCGCACGCCGGAAAACTGGTCGGCGCCGTTGCCGCCGTAACCGGAGGCAAGGGCGGCGGTCGCCCCGACAACGCGATGGCAGGCGGAAAGGACGCGGGCAAGATTAAAGAAGCGCTGGAAAGCGCGGACGCCGTTCTCTCGGCACAGTTGACGAAATAAAGCATATAAAAAGCGCCCCGCAAAGCAAACTTTGCGGGGCGCTGATTTTTATTTATCTGTTCCGATTGGCACGGTCCTTGAAAATGCTCATAATGTCGGCAAAATCGTCTTCGGAAAGAGCGGAATCTTCACCTTCCGCGTCGAACTGCGGCGCGTGTTGCGGCGCCGCGGGTGCGGCGGCAGGTTCCGGTTGGGGCCGGTTAAAGGTTTGCGCCGCTTCTTGTTGTGTGGGCGCGGCGGGCGTCGCTTCTTGCGGCTCCGCTTCTTTTTCGGCGGTTTCCGCGGGCGCCGCTTTCAAGGGGTCTTCAAATCCGGTGGCGATGATCGTGACGCGCATCTCGTCTTCAAGCGAATCGTCGAACGCGAGACCCCAGATAACGTTGGCATCGGGGTGCGCCTGCGCCGAGATCATCGAAGAGGCAAGGTCCACGTCTTCAAGCCCCACGTCGTGCGACGCGGTGATGCTGATGAGAATGCCGTGCGCGCCGTGGATCGAAGTTTCAAGCAAAGGACTGGAAATGGCGGCTCTGGCGGCAAGTTCCGCCTTGTCCGCGCCGGTCGCGCCGCCCACGCCCATATGGGCGTATCCGGCGTTTTTCATCACCGACGTGACGTCGGCAAAATCCAAATTGATAAAGCCCGGCACGTTGATCAGTTCCGAAATGCTCTGCACGCCGCGGCGCAGTACGTCGTCCGCGATCTCAAAGGCGTTGCCGAGCGTAATGCGGGTATCCGAAACTTGTTTCAGTTTTTCGTTGGGGATCACGACAAGAGAATCGACGTATTGCCGCAATTCTTTAATGCCCCGCTCCGCCTGTTCCATACGGCGCTTGCCCTCAAAACTGAACGGTTTGGTGACGATGCCGATGGTGAGGATGTTCATTTCGCGCGCCACGCGCGCCACCACAGGCGCCGCGCCCGTGCCCGTTCCGCCGCCCATACCGGCGGTGACGAACACCATATCCGCGCCGTTTAACATCTCTTTGATCTGCTCGATGGATTCCTCCGCGGAACGCGCGCCCACGTCGGGATTGGCGCCCGCGCCAAATCCTTTGGTGATCTTCTCGCCGATGACGACGTGTTTCGTCGCTTCGGAATTGCGAAGGGCTTGTTTGTCGGTGTTGACCGCGATAAACTCCACGCCGCGAATGTTGGAGGCGATCATACGGTTGACGGCGTTGTTTCCGCCGCCTCCCACGCCGATCACACGGATCACGACGCCGCACTCCATATTTTCACTTGGCTCGAAAATCATATGTACCTCCGTTTGCCGCAATGGGCGATTTGTACAAATTCATTAACACTATTTTAATATATTTTCGCTTGTTTTGCAATACGTTTTCCGAAAATATTTGAATTTTTGACGACAGGAGCCGTCATTTCCCGCTATCCTTTCTCCACGATCGCCGCTTCCGGGTCGCCAAGATCGATCGCGCGGATCTCCCCCGTATCTTCGCGCGCAAGGATCTTTTCCGCCGCTTGGAGTTTTCTTGCCGCGCTCTCGGCACTGCCGAGTTTTAAGAGCACACCGTTTTCCGTCACGATCCGCAAGTCAAAACGGTCCGCAAACTCAAATCGCGTTGCCGTTCTTCCGACGGATGAGGCGGCACAGTCGGCAAGGAGCGCGTGCATCCGCTCGTTGGTATTTTCGTCCTCAAAGAGTACCTTTTCGCCCATTGTGACGCGCACGGGCGGCAGTTCCAAAAAGATCGCGTCCGTCTTTTCCCCCGTGCCCATCACGCGCAGATCCGCGGATAAACGGTACGTCGTTCCCTCGGAAACAAGCGTATAAACGGCAACGTCTTCCGTCAACGTCACGCGCACCGTACCCGGCAAAACTTTTTTCACCCGCACATCACGGAAAGCGGGGTACGCGCCGGAAAAGGATCTCGCGCTCTTTTTAGCGGAGAAAGCAAAGAAAAAGTCTCCCTTTTCGATCTCTGCCGCGCGCAAAAACTCCGCTTCTCCGACTGCCGAGGTGCCGATGATCTCCACCTTTTCCACTCGCATAATCGAAAAGAAAGCAAATACGGTCGTAACCGTACCGAAAAGCAAAACCGCCGCAAGCACGGCAAGAAACGCGGGGTGAAATCTGCGCCTCTTTCCGGCGGCGACTTTTTCTTCTCTTTTTCTGTTTCCTTGCATTTTATATTCTCCGTAATTTTAATATGTCCTCATAAATCGTTTGATTTGCGCGCGGGTTGAAAAACTTGCCGACCGCGCACTCCATCGCTTCGCGCGTGTTTGCGTCTTCAAGCAAAGCGAAAACCCGCCCCGTCAGCGTTTCACCGGAAAGCTCGTTTTCGTCAAGCAAAACCGCCGCGCCCACCCCGGCAAGCGCCGCGGCGTTTTTTCTTTGATGATCGCCCGTAACGTTGGGCGAGGGGACAAGGATCGCCGCGCGACGCGCCGCAGACAGTTCCGAGAGCGTAATGGCGCCCGCGCGGCAAACGACCAGATCCGCCGCCGCCATTTCGCGCGCCATATCGTGAATGAACGGCACCACCCGAAAACGCGGTTCACCCGAAAGAGAACGGCTGGAAAACTCCGCGAAAACGCGCTCGTATTCCCTTTTGCCGCTTGCCAGCAACACCGAAACGTCTTGTTTTTCGCGCGCCGCACACATCAGATCAAGCACCGCGTCGTTGATCTTCTCCGCGCCAAGACTCCCGCCGAACGCGAGTACGCGTTTACCCGTTTTCGCGCGGAGCACGGGTGTTCTCCAACTTTCCCGCATGGGATTGCCGACAACGGAATAACGCGCGCCGCGCGGCAAAGCGTCCGCGGCAGAGGCAAAGTTCAGCCACACCATATCGACGCGGCGTGCAAGGCGACGCACGGCAAGTCCCGGTACGGCGTTGGATTCGTGCACCGCGGAGGGGATCCCGAGGCGCGCGGCGGCAAGCAGTGTCGGAAACGAGGCGTAGCCGCCCGTTCCGCACACCACGTCGGGCGCAAAATCAAGAAGCAGTTTTTCGGCTTCCCCGACGGCGCGGCGCGCGTTTATGAGGACCCGGATATTTTTCAGCGTAAGGCGACGAATCAGCCCCTCCACGTCCAACACTTTGATGCGGTATCCCGCTTTTTTGACGAGATCTTCCTCCATACCGCCGCGCGCGCCGACAAACAAGATCTCTGCACGGGGATCGTTGCGCCGCACGGTATCGGCGATGGCGAGCCCCGGCATAATGTGCCCGCCGGTACCGCCGCAACTGACGACCAGTTTCATCATCTTCTCTGCGTGCCGAAGCGAGAGATCGCCAGCACAACTCCCATCTCAAAGATTTGCATTGCGAGAAATGTACCGCCCGAACTGAAAAACGGCAGAGAAACGCCGGTGTTGGGCATCGAGTTGGTGACAACGGCAACGTTTAGTGCCGTTTGCAGAGCGAGTTTAAAAGAAATACCGAAAACAACGAGCGCCGAAAAACGATCCGGCGCGCGCGACGCGATGCGAAAACCGCGCAAAACGACCGTAAGGACAAGGAGCATCAAGAGAGCGGCGCCGACAAAGCCGAGTTCTTCACAGACAACGGTAAAGATAAAATCGTTTTGCGGCTCGGCAACGTAGCCGTATTTTTGCCGGCCCTTGCCGTATCCCGTGCCGAAAATACCGCCGGAACCGATGGCAAAAAGCCCTTGCAGGGTCTGCCACGCGGAACCGAGAGGGTCCACTTCCTCGATATGTAACCAGGTGTTGACGCGCACTTGCGCGTATGAAGACACGAGGACCAGCAGAACGCCCGCCGCGGCGATCAGCGAAAACAACATCAAAAGATAGCGGAGCCGCGTGCCGCCGAAAAAGAGCATCGCCACGCCGATCATGCCGATGATGAGCAAGCCGGAAATGTGCTTTTCCGCCGCCACGAGCAAAAGGATCGGCAAAATGAGCGCAAAGGGCGCGAGGACGCCGTAACGAAAGCTTCCCTTTCCGCGGCGCGTGGAAAGCACTTCCTTTTCGTGTTTTGCAAGCACCAGCGCCAACATCAGGATAAGCGCAAGTTTGGCGATCTCGGAAGGTTGGATCGTCAACGGTCCCAGTATCAGCCATCGACGCGCTCCCCCTCCTATTGTACCAATGAACAGCACAAGAATCAAGAGAAAAATCGAAATCCCGTATAAAATCCACGCGAGCGCACGAAAAAAAGCGGGTTTGGCAAGGAGAACGAGCGGCGATGTGACGAAGATTGCCAATGCGGAAAAAAGCAGATAGCGTTTGAGAAAATAGCCGCTGTCCCCGTAAAACTCCTTCGCGTAGACCGCGCTGGCGCTGTACGACATCGCCGCGCCGAAAACGAGAAGCAAAAGGACAAGCGTAAAAAACACCGTGTCCGGCGCTCTTCCCTTTTCTTTTTGCTCTTCTCTTGTAAAGAAAAACACGGAAAGGATGTTTTCTTTTTGCATATTCACCTCAAAACCAGGGCAAGCGCGGCAAAGCCGAGCGCCGCAAAGGAAAAGACGGCCACCACGCGCTCTTCGCTCCAACCGCACTTTTCAAAATGATGGTGGAGCGGCGCCATACGGAAAAGGCGCTTGCCTTTTGAAAACTTGAAATAAACGACCTGCAAAACGACCGAGGCCGTCTCGATCACCATCACGCCGCCGGCAAAAAGCAACAAGATCGCCTCGCCTGTGAGTATCCCCGCCGCCGAGACCATTCCGCCGAGGAAAAGCGAGCCCGTATCACCCATAAACACCTTGGCGGGGTGAAGATTGAAAATGAGAAATCCGAGCATTGCGCCGAGCAGCAACGCGCCGCAGAAAGCGACGTCGGCGCCCGCGCCCCGCACTCCGAGCAAAATGAGAAAGACGGCAAGTACGCCCGTGAGCGAGGAAAGAAGCCCGTCAACGCCGTCGGTGAGATTGAAAGCGTTTTCGATCCCCGTTATATAGAGAAGCGCGAGGGGGTAATAAAAAATACCAAGTTGCAAGATTTTCCCCGACACCGGCAAGCGAACGCCCGTGTCAACGAGCGAGAGCGCGCGGGCAAGAAAGAGAAAAAGTGCGGCGGCAAGTAACTGCAACAGATATTTCTGCCACGCCGAAAGCCCTTTGTTTTCTTTTTTGCGAAGTTTGCAATAATCATCGAAAAAGCCGATCCCGCCGGACAGCACGGCAAAAAGATACAGGAGCGATACCGCGTTCAACGCGCTGTTTTCCCGCCTGAAAAACAAAAACACCCCACAGCAAAGCGCCGAGGCACCGATGCCCGCGATAAAACCGAGCCCGCCGAGCGTCGGCGTTCCCGCCTTGCTCAGATGCCACGAAGGACCGATCTCCAAGATCGGTTGCGCAAGGTGCAGCCGCCGCAAGGCGGGCACCAAAAAGTATTCCGAGAGGGCGGTAAAGAGAAAGGCGAGCAATGCCGCCGCAACATAAAAAGCCGGTGCGTGCATCATATCGTTCCCTCCTTTACGACAAGCAGAAATTCATTCATACGCATCGCGCCCGATCCTTTGAAAAGCACCGCCGCATCGGCGGGCAAAAGGCAAGGAAGGCTCTCTTTTAACCTTTCCCGCTCGTCTTTTCCGAAAATGTGTATATTCGACGCGGGGATACCGCCGCGCGCGGCACCGCGCGCCGTGAAAGCCGCAAACTTTCCGTATGAAACGAGCAGCGACACGCCGCTTCGCGCGGCGGCTTCTCCCAGTGCGTCGTGCAAAGCTTCGCTGTATGCTCCGAGTTCCAGCATATCGCCGAGTACCGCGACCCGCACGCGATCTCCCGCGCGGTGCGCAAAACTTTCCAGCGCCCCGGCGACCGATTCGGGAGAAGCGTTGTACGTATCGTCAAAGAGCAATTTATCCCCCGCCTCCAAAACGCGAAAACGCGGCGTCTTTTTACCAGCCGCCGCCACGCCGCGCATGATCTCGTCGTCCGTCAGCCCAAGCAAAACGCCGACGGAAGCAAGGATTTCCAGCGCGCTGACGCCGATCTTGCCCGCTATCGGAAACGAAAGACCGCAAATTTTTCGCTCGTACCTATTTTGCGCCGTAAAATCCAGTGTGACACCTTTTTCACCGTTGACAATCTTTTCCGCGAAAAAATCCGCGCTCGCGCTCCCGAAATGAAAAATCTTTTCGGCGGGACAACCCAAAACGGCGTTCGGCACTTCCGCGGGAACAAGCGCCGCGCCTACGGGCGACAAATGCGCCGTGATCTCGGCTTTTTCGGCTTGCAATGCCGCAAAATTGCCGTAATTTCCGATGTGCGCCGTACCGACGTTGGTCAGCACCGCAAGGTCGGGCATTGCGGCGCGCGCCGGTTCGCGCATCTCGCCCGTGTGACTGACGCCGATCTCCGAAACCCAAAAATCCGACACCTCAAAGGAAAGGAGCGAGAGCGGCATTCCGATATTGCTGTTGAAATTGCCGCGGCTGTACTGTACGCTGCCCTTTTCGCGCAAAAGCGCAGAGATCCCCTCTTTGGCGGTGGTTTTTCCCGTGCTTCCGGTGACGGCGACGACGGTTTTACCATAGCGGCGGCGGTATTCTCCCGCCGCGCGCAGGAGCGCAAACGTGACCGACGGCACAAAAAGCACACGCGCGTCGTCAGCGCGCGTTTTTTCTTCTGTCAGAACCGCCGCGGCGCCCGCGCGGAACGCGTCCTCGATAAAAACCGCACCGTTTTGCCGCTTTCCCGGCAAGGCGACGAAAAGATCGCCCGGCAATACCTCACGGGAGTCTGTCGCGATGCCCGCAAGCATACCCTGGGCGTCTTCGGTGCTCCCGACACCCAAAAAAGTGCGAAGCGCCGCGAGATCGCGACAGTTTTTCGCCAGTTCGATCCTCATTTCCCCCCTCCTTTCTTCCGGCGCAAGAGTTCTTCGCGCACGACGTCACGCTCCGAAAACGGAAGGCGCTCTTGCCCGATGATCTCATATTCTTCGTGTCCTTTTCCCGCCAGAATCACGATGTCGCCGCTCTTTGCGTTTTGCAAGGCAAAAGCGATCGCGTCTTTTCTGTTTTCGATCACGGTATGGGGCTTTTCTCTGTCCACACCGCGCAAAATGTCCCGCAGAATGTCGGCGGTCTTCTCGCTTCTGCTGTTATCCGCGGTCAGAATCAAAAAATCGGCAAGTCGGGATCCCACGCGCCCCATCACGGCACGTTTGGTGCGATCTCTGTCACCGCCGCACCCGAAAAGAAGGTGGATCTTCGCACCGCTTTCCCGTATATCGCGCACACTGTACAGCAGTTTTTCAAGAGCGTCCGGCGTGTGCGCGTAATCGATAAAAACCGTAATATCATCCGTCTCGTCGCTCACGCGCTCCATACGCCCGCGAACACCCGAAAACGTGGAAAGCGCGTCCGCCGCCACGGCGTAAGGCACGCCGACGGACAGCGCCGTGAGCGCGGCAAGCGCTCCGTTTTCCACGAAAAAGTTTCCGACAAGCGGCAACGTGAAAGAATTTTCCTTGCCGTTCTCGAAAATAGAAAACGAGACGCCCCGACACCCGTCTGTGCGCGCTTTGCGCAGAGTTTGCGCGTCCAACCGCCAAAGCGGTACGTGCAGTCCGTCCGCAAGACGCTGTCCGTAAGGGGAAAAACAATTGACCACCGCTCCCGCGCAAGCGGAAAACAGCTTGCGTTTTTCGGCAAAATAAGCTTCCATATCTCCGTGCAGATCAAGATGATCGGGTGAAAGATTTGTAAACACGGCACGCTCGAAAAAAAGCGGATCGGTCTTGCGGAACGTCAGCGCGTGCGAACTGACTTCCATCACGACGTATCGCGCGCCCTTATCACGCATTTCGGCAAGCACGGCATAGAGTTGCGCCGGATCGGGCGTTGTCATATTGGCAAGGCGATCGGCGTTCGGCGCAGATATTTTCTTGCCGTCAAGAGAGCACTCCACCGTGCCGATCAGCCCGCAAGAAACTCCCGCGCGGCGCAAAACAGCGGCGATCATCGTGGAGACCGACGTCTTTCCGTTCGTCCCCGTAACGCCGATCAGGGAGAGAGTTTTGGCGGGGTGTCCGTACCACGCGTCATACAGTCTTGCCGTCGCCGCGCGCGCGTCCCGCACCGCAAAAGAAGGCGCGCCTTTTGCTTCTCTTTCCGCCACAATCAGCGCGGCGCCGCGCGCGATCGCTTCTCCGATATGGGAAAAGCCGTCTTCTCTCAATCCCGCAAGCGCCACAAATACGTTTCCCCGCGCAACGCGGCGCGAGTCGCATTCAATCCCGCTGATCTCAATGTTTTCAAGCGTCTTCGGACATACGTAGCCCGCCGACGCAAGCAGTTCTCTCAAAACCATCTCGCGCCCTCCTATTCGTCTTTTTCATCATACAAAAAGCGCACGGTGACCACGCTTCCGCGCGGCAAAGAAACGCCCGGCGCCGGATATTGCGCGGCAACGTTTTTACTCGACCGCAAAAAATCGCGCGCGCCCTCGATCGCCACGTTAAATCCCGCGTCCACCAGCGTTCTGTTCGCCTCCGCGGCGCTTTTTCCCACCACGTCCGGCACCGAAAGCGGGGTCGTCTCTTCTTCCGTAAAGCGAAGCGAAACGCTTGCCCCGTTCTTTTTTATGCGGCTTCCGACCGCAGGCGATTGCGCAAGCACGCGATCGCCCTCGCCGGAGAACACCGCCGCGATGCCCGCCTCGGATAAAAGTTCTTCAGCTTCTTCCCGCGTCATACCGATACAGTTCGGCACGCCTACCGTGAGATTTTCCTCTTCCTCTTCCGTATACCGCGCCTCGACGCCGAGATACGGCAAAATATCCTCCATCACATTGGCAAGATACGGTGCGGCAACCACGCTGCCGTACCGCACGCCGCCGCTCGGTTCATCCACCTCGATAATGACCGCCACGCGGGGTTCGTCGGCGGGCGCGTATCCCACGCAAGAACCGATACGCGCGCTCGCGTCGTCGCCGATCTTCTCCGAAGTGCCTGTTTTTGCCGCCACGCGATACCCGGGCACATAAGCGTTTTTGGCGCCGCCGTCGCCCGAGACGCCTTCTTCAAGGATCGCGGAGATCGTTTTGGCGGTTTTCTCGCTGATCACGCGGCGGCGCACCGCCCTTTCGTGCTCATATACCACGTTTCCGTCACTATCCGTCATTCGCTCCACCAAATAGGGCGAGAGCAATTCCCCTCCGTTCGCCACGGCGCTGACCGCCGAGATCATCTGCAAAAGCGACACTTTGAAGTTCTGTCCGAAAGAGGCGGTGGCAAGATCCAGTTCCGTAAACTTGGACGGCGCGTGGAAAATGGAGTTTCCCTCACCGGGTAGGTCGATCCCCGTCTTTTCCAGCAAGCCGAAATTCCGCACATATTGGTAAAACTTATCTTTTCCGAGCCTTGCGGCGATCGTCATCATCACGGGATTGCAGGAGTTCTGCAGCCCCTCTTTGAAAGTCAGGCTCCCGTGCCCGCCCGCTTTGTGGCAGTGGATATTCCGATCCGCCACGGTCAGCGCGCCGCTGCAAAAGAATCGCTCGTCAAGATTTGTCACCGCCCCCTCTTCCAGTACCATAGAACAAGTGAGAGTTTTAAAAGTGGAACCGGGCATATAGATCTCGGTGACCGCTTTATTCGACCACGTTTCAAGCAACAACCGGCTTTTCTCCGCCGCGTATTCTTCGCTTGCGGGATCAACTCCCAGCGCGTCTATCGCTTTTTGTGACGCGGCATTGAGCGCAAAAGGCTCGTTGAGATCGAACGAGGGCGCCGTTGCCATAGCGAGGATCGCGCCGCTCTCCACATCCATCACAATGCCGCACACGCGGTTTTTCGCGCCGGATTCGAGCAACGTTTTGTTCAGTTCCCGTTCCAAAACAGACTGTATGTAGGCGTCCAGCGTGGTATAAAGCGTATATCCGTTCTCGGCGGGAATATATGCTTCATAGGCGTTTGGCATTTCGTTTCCGCGGGAATCCCGCGCCGTAACATAGGATCCGTTTTTGCCGCGAAGCGCCGCGTCGTATTGCAGTTCAAGCCCGTAGAGTCCCTGCCCGTCACTGCCGGTAAAGCCAAGACAATGCGCCGCAAGCGAACCATACGGATAATAGCGCGTCGTGACCGCTTCCACGGCGATCATTTCATAAAATTTGTTTTCTCCGATAAATCGTAAAACGCGATTTGCCGTTTCGGTATCGAGATTTTGCGCCACCGTGCGGGAGAGCGCGGTTTTATGCGCAAGATGCTCCCGCACTTTCTCGATATTCAAAGATAAGATTTCGGAAAGCCCCGCCGCTATCCTTTCCCGCGTCTCATCGGCGCTCGCGGATCGTTCGATAACGTTCGGAAAAAGCGACACGCGATATACCGTCCGATTTTCCGCCAAAACCCGCCCCGCGCTGTCCAAAATGACACCGCGTTCTGCGCGCACCGGGGAGGCGGTGGTCAGTTGGTCGATCACCTTTTTTTGATAGTGCTCAAATTGAAAAAATTGTATCGCGAAAACGCGGAAAAGAAGAAAAAGAAAGACCGCCAACAAAAAAACGGCCATCAGTGACGAACGCTTTAATGTTCTGCGGTCTATCGAGAGTTTCGCCATAACATCCTCCCCAACGAAAAAGCGGATCTCTTCCCTTGCGGGGTCGAGATCCGCCGATACGGCGCGACTCACGCCGCAACCATACTATATTCGTCGGGGTGCTTTTTTATGACTTGAAGAGTGTGGCAAGGGCGTCGAGCAACGCGGAATACCCCGTACCGGAGGTGTCGGTATCCAAAATCTCCACGGCATCCTCGCCGTCAAGATCCAAATATGTGACGGGAAGTTCTTCTTTCGGTACAAATCCGTATTCAGCGGCAAGGCGGTCGATCTCGGCGTCTTTGTTTTTGTTTTCCAAAGCGTTTTGGCGATCGGCGCGCACTTCTTCCAATTCCGCGATTTCAAGTTCGGCACGGAGCATTTCTTCGTGGCTTTTTTTGAGCATTGTACCGCTTACGGCGAAAAGAACGAGCGAGAGCATCAGCATCATCGCGAAAATGCCCTGCAACAGCGTAAAACGCGGTTTTGAAAAGCGGACTTGCCCTATATTCACATTCGTTTGCACGCGCGGCGAAGTGTTTTCCGTCTTGCTTGATTTTTTGGAGGCCGCACGCGCAAGATCCGCGCGCACGCGCTCGATCTTTCCCTCGCCGTAAGTGCGCTCGTAATAGCGCACGAAATCCTCCGCGCCTCCGATGGTAAAGCCGCCGGAGCCGTTATCGTCAAGGAAAATAACGCTGTCTACGTTAGACGCGGGAGTATGATCGATCTTGCGCCCTTTCAACGCTTCTTCCGCTCTTTTGCCGTATTCACCGCAAAAAGCGGCAAACGCGCTTTTGTAGTCCTCGTGAAAATATACCTTTTCATAGGTTTGAGCACTCATAGGTCATACTCCTTTCTTTTAACATTTTTCCGCTACGCGCAGTTTTGCCGAATGAGCACGCGGGTTTTCTTCCAACTCCTTTGCCCCCGGCACGATGGGTTTTTTAGTGATGATTCTGATCTTCGGTTTATTGTGACAAACGCAGATCGGGAGCGTTTTCGGGCAAATACAGCCTTTCGCGAGATCGACGAAAGTTTCTTTTACGATGCGATCTTCAAGCGAGTGAAACGTGATGATCGCGATCCTGCCGCCTCTCGACAGATGAGAAACGGCGCTTCGGATCGTTGGGGCGATCACATCCAATTCCCCGTTCACGGCGATACGGATCGCTTGAAAGGTGCGTTTTGCGGGGTGTCCGCCGTCGCGCGCCGCAACGGGAATAGCGCCCTCGATCAGCGAAACCAGTTCACCGGTCGTTTCGATCGGCTTTTTTGCTCGTTCTCCCACTATGCGCGCCGCGATGCGCGGTGCGAATTTTTCCTCGCCGTAGACAAAGAGAATGCGGCGTAATTCTTCTTCCGAATATGTGTTGACCACCGTATAGGCGGAAAGTTCCTGTCTTTGGTCCATCCGCATATCGAGCGGCGCGTCGTTCCGATAGGAAAAACCGCGTTCCGGCGCGTCAAATTGATACGAAGAAACACCGAGATCCAAAAGGAAACCGTCGATCTCGCTTATGCCGTTTTCCGAAAGCACGTCGGCAAGTTCGGAAAAATTGTGCCGCGCAAAGGTCACGCGCCCCGCAAAAGGGGCAAGCCGCTCTTTGGCGGCGGCAAGCGCGGCGGCATCACGGTCGATGCCGATAAGGCGCCCTGTCGTCAGTTTTGCCGCAATGGCGGCAGAATGTCCCCCGCCCCCCAGCGTTCCGTCGACATAAGTACCGTCGGGACGCACAAGAAGCGCGTCGACTGCTTCACAAAGCAAGACCGAGCGATGCGAAAACGGCGTCGCCATATCAATATCCGTTCTCTTCCAGTGCGCGGCGAATGGCGTCGGTATCGATCTCCCGTGCGCCGTACGTCTTTTCCGACCAAATCTCTCCGAAATCGCCGCAACCGACCAAAACAAGATTGCGGTCGCTCTCTTCATCTGCCTGAACGCCGATGAAGCGGAGCAATTCTTCACTGAGCAACACTCTGCCGAGCGAATCGGGAGAGACTTTGATTGCGTCGTGATAGAGATACCAATATGTTTCTTCCGCTACTTTTCGCGGCAGTTTTTTAAGCGGCTCGATATATTCTTTCCAAGCGGGGATCGAAAAGAAACGAAGGCACGCGCCTCTGATGCTGCGCACGATCATAATCTCTTCTCCGAGATCCTCGCGCAGTTTGGCAGGCATCGAAACGCGACGTTTCGGATCCAGCGTGTGATGATATTCCCCGAACAGCATCTCGATACCTCCTTTCTTTCCATTGCATAACATTTTTTTACATTTCTTTCCACTTGGTTACATTATACCGAACATTTCAACAACTTGTCAAGAGTTTTTTGAAAAAATGACAAAAATTTTTTCGCTTTTGCCGAAATCCCGCAAAAAAGCACAAAAAAATCCCCTTTCGCGTGACACGAAAGGGGATTTTTTATCATGGGTCAGTCGGCGCGGCAGATCTGTTCAAAGACTCTGCGCTGCGCGGCGGTGTATTTGCTGTACGTGCCGTCGCCGAGGTCGTAGCAATATTCTTCCGTACGCACGTCGGAAACGCCCATCATAGCCGAGGCGAGCGACTGACGCGCCGAAAGGCTGCTGCTCGGGGCGGAATAGATCGTCGAAACGCCCAGCGCGGTCTCAAACTGCACGTAAGCGACCGCAAAGTAAGAATCGGTGAAATATCCGCTCTGCATTGCCGCGGGCGCGGAAGAAAACTCATAAACCGAACCCATCAGCACTTTCTGCATATTATCGGAAGTTGCCACCGGCACAACGCCCGCCGCACTCAATTCTTCCGCCGTAAAGCCGGAAAGTTTGCCGAAATCGGCGGTGCGGAAAATTTTGACGCCCACTTTACCGGCGAATCTGTTTTCCAATTCCTTATAATAACTTCTATCCACTTTGGCTTTGAAGGAGATCGTTGTGCCAGCGCTTGCCGAAACGGCGGTCGCGGCCTCGCTGATCTTAACGTTGGCCTCGCTTGCCACATAAGAGACAGCCCGCGAAAGATATACGTGCCTGCCGTCCGAAAGAACGCCGAGATACGTGAACTTGTCGTCCTCGTTTTTGGGCGCGTCGGTCGTATCCGTTCCTGCCGCATCATACATATACACGGCATTGAGCGCCGCGGTCGGCACGCTTTGTGCGGTCAGCAGAGCGCCGGGAGACGCCAGGAAAGATTCGTCGATCACGGGAGAAGAAAACTTAAAGATGGTGGGAGCATTGTATTTTGCCATCTCCATCATACCGCGACGAAGTGGGATGCCGAGTTTGCCGGAGACGCCGTTTGGCGCGTTCCAAACATACTGATATGCATATCCTTCCGTGATGGCAGTATTGAAACAGGTCAACGCGACGGGGTTGTTCAGAACGAAGCACTCACACTCTCTGAACGACACGCCGTATACCGCGGAGGTCCGCACACTGTTCGTAAACTCGACCGCGTTCATCATCGGCGCCGATACGTAGGGCTCTCCGGTAAAGCCGATGCGATCGTTTTTCACAAGACCGCACGTGGAAAAACCGGTCGGGATATCCGCGTGATACGAAAGAACGGGATCGGTATCCGTTGCAACGACTTTGTATTCCGGGGGCAGGTCATAGAATATACGGAAATCGTCAATGGAGAGGCGCAAACTGGCGGCCGTGGCGGAATAACTCCAAATGAGCGCCGTTTCGCCGGGTTGCAGATAACCGTCCGCGTACGCGGGGTTTGTCGGCGCGATCGCGCGGTTTACCGCCATGGGATTTGCCACCATAACGTTCCCCGCTTCCGCCGGGATAATGGTGTGGATCTTGCTGAAATACTCGTTGCGCATCGAAGTCGGCGTGGTGGTCTGCATCACAAAACTATAATCGAAAATGTTGATCGGATGCGCGGACGTGTTCAAAACTTCTACATATTTATAAGGTTGCGCGTCGGCGGGGTTGGGGGCCACTTCCGTGATCACAAGCCCGGGAAGTTCCACGCTCGCGGCTCCGGGCAGAGAAGCGCGCTGCACTTCCGTCAGGCATCCCGGCGTCAGGTCGGTCGAAGTCGGGGTGTACGGAACGCCCTCACGCAAAGGTCTTGCGGTATCGAAACCGTAAAGGAAGTTTGCCGTGCTCGCGTTTGCCATATAGTGGAAATACGTCGTGTTGCTCTTGGAGAGATTAAACGTATAGTATACGATCTCCTCATATTCAGCCAGATAATACTGCACGCCCGTGACCGCCATACCCTTCTCGTCCGCCGTGTTGTCGTCGTAGTTGGGATGTACATAAATGCCGAGCGTTTCGTTGTAGACAAGATATTGGCTTTTTTCAACGTACGTACCGATCAGCGATTGCGTCACCGCAACGGGCTCGCCGCCGGTAAGTTTCACTTGCAGTGCTTTGCCCTCCGCGTCGCAAGTGCCGTCCGCGACGGAAACCGGGCGATACGTGTTTGTCGCCTCATCCTTGACGAAACAGTTGGCGGCAAGCACGTTCGTTTCGCCGACTGTGGTCTGATATACGCCCACAAGCGCCGCGGCGGTAACGCCTTCGTATTGCGTCCAGTGCGCATAGGAGATCCATTCGTCCTCGCGCGCCGCGTCGGCGGTGTTTGTATAGTCGGCGGGAACGATGCCGTAGAAGCACTCACCCCACTGTTGCAAATTGAAACCGTCGGAAGCACTGGTGCAGAGCACAAGGACATCGGAAAGATCCACCGTGTAGGTGTTGCCGGTCTTTCCCTGCGCAAACTGATATTCATAGTACGCCTTGAATTGTTCGGTCGTCAGGTGGGCGCTCATATCGTCCGAGCCATAGATCCAAACAACCGCGCACGCACCGGGATCCAACGTCGCCGTGTCGGGGTTGACAACGCTGTATTCTCCGTAAGAAACCTCACGGTAATAAACGCCGTCCAGTGCGGCTGTGTCCGACGCATCGCACTCCGTGTAGGAAGAACCGTCGAAGGTATAATAGCCGTCGAGCGACGTGCCGTAAGGCAGGATCACCCGATCATATCCGCCGTAACGGATCGAATTGGGAACGCCGCCGGCGGTAAGCGTATTGAACTGAACGGTACCGCCCGTCTGCCCGCCGATCGGATCGTAGGCAAGTTTGTAATCGTACAGATTGACCGTGGTATTTCCCGCGTTGTAGATCTCGATATAGCGGAAAACATCCCAATAATTGCTCGCCGCGTCGCCTTCCGGAGCGGCGGCGAAAATTTCGGGCATCATAGCTTTCCAAACCGGATATTGCTCACAGTAGTTGACCGTGTTGGCTGTCACTTCGGTAATCAGCAGCGCGGGAAACTCTTCCGGGGTTTCCGTGGGCGTGGCGCCGACGGACAGGAAGAAGACGGGGATCATTCCGATGACAAGCGCTGTTGCAAGCAACAAGGAAAGAATTTTTTTCATTGTTTTACACTCCTTCTTTGATAGTAGAACAGATTGATTCTTCGTCAATCGGAAATATAGCTACGAAGTTTTGCCTGTACGGCGGCGCTGTAACGGCTGAATCCGCCGTCTGTCGCAAAGCGATACTGGGCGTTACTCGTTTCTTCAGTATCGAAGAGCGCCATGCGCGCCACGGCATCCACATTGCCCTTTGCTTCCACGCCGGAATACAATGTGACGGTCGACGCGGCGCCGGGCAAGCGATACTCGATAAAGCCCACCGCGGAATAGGAAGTTTTGTAGTTTGCCGCATTCACCGGCAGATAACCGCCCACAATCACGAAGTCGCCTTCAAAATAGAGGACTTTTCCGCTTATGACCGTTGCGTTCGGGAAATTGCTCTTGTTCAAGGTTTTGCTGCCAAGCTGATCGCTCGGAACGACCAGGATGCCGATGTTGACGTTGTCTCTGCCGCAGGACGCGACCAGCGCCGCATATTCCGCCGCGTGGATCGCCACGTCAAAGCGAAGCTGCGCGCTCGCGCCGTTTGTGGCGACTGCCGCGCCGTTCAGCGTTTCCACCGAAAGCGCGCCGGGGTTGAAAACGGTGCGGTTTCCGGCTTCATCTTCCTGAATGTAATTTTGATAGAAAGGATAGATCTCTTTTCCGTTGAGCGAACCGAGTTTCGGTTGCATCAGCGCGTTGTTCGTGCGGATCACGATACGCGGGGTCTTTCCGGAATCCAGTTCGGGGGCGATGGGATTGGCGCTTGTGTAGACATATTGCTGCGTTTTCATCGTACGCGTCATCGCACTGCAACGACTCATTCCCGCCGCACCCACGATATACCGCATACCCATATTGGCGGGGATCTGCCGCAAGAGGCGATTGGCAAGATATTTCGTGCCGTCCGCGCTCTCCACCTCGACGGGCTTCAATTGATAATAGGTCGCCGCGTTGCTGAGAAACGCCACAGACTGCGCTTCTTCCGGCGCGATGTCCAACATCTTGACGCCCTTGTCATCGCGCACCGAACGGGCGCTGGCGGCAATGCCGGCCGAAACGACGCCGTAAACGCGGGCGCTTGCGGACGAGAGCTCAAACACGTCGTTCATATTGTCGGCGTTATAGGTCTCGCTGGTTACGCCGTCCACCGCGATCACTTGCACGGCGTAGGAACCGTCCGCTTTTCTCATTGCAAGACGCTCGCTGCCGTTGTCCGCCCAATATTGACGGAAATAATCAAACCCAAAGTCACTGTCATTCGCATAAGATGCGTACGTGTCGGTGGTGATGAACCAAACGACCACCGTTTCGCCGGGTTGCAGAATACATCTCTCGGGGTTGGACAAATGCTCTTCGGCAAAATAGTAATAAGCGCCGTTATAGGATCCGCGCAAGACCGGGTTGCCGGAACGCATCTCGGTGATGCGGGTAAAATACCGTCCGCGAAACGCGAGAGTTCCCTCTTCGGTGGCGGCCAGTGCATAGCGATACAGATTGACCGCGTGAGAGCTTGTGTTGGTGAGTTCCATTGCGGAGAAGGTGTTTTTATCCTCTCCTGCCAAGTTTAGTGTCCTTGGCACGATCTCCGTGATGGAAAGATCCGCCATCGTTCCGTCGCTCTTTTTGCGCACGGCGTCGAGCAGGATCTGCTGATAGCCGGCAAGACAGCCGATGGTGGAACGGGATGTGCTGTACGCATAGTTTTGGAAAGTATACAGAGTGCCGCGCTGCGGGAGACTGGAAGCGTCCACGCCGTACACATACGATGCCGACCAACCGGTGCTGGAATCGTGCGTGCCGGATTTGCCGAAGTTGCCGCTTGTCGGCATCAAAGATTCGTTGCCGTAAACATAGCCGCTGACAAGAGGTTGGCAATATTCCACGTAGGAAACGATCTGATTTCTTTGCGCGTAGATCGGCACGGAGGTGGAAAGACGCGAGCCGTCCTCGCCGACGGTTTTGCCGATGAAATAGTGACGTTGGATCGCGTCGCCGAGGTTAAAGGCGTTGGAAGCAAAAACCTTGACGGTGGGATCGTCCAATCCGTAATCGGCATAGTAACTGCGGAAGCACAGATCGGAGCTGATGCCGATTCGATCGTTGATGCCTGCGTTGATACCGTACCGCCAACAATTTTCGGAAGCGTCACTCATCGTGTAGATCAACGCGCACTGCCCGGGCGCGAGCATCGTGTTATAGTCGTAATTCGCGTTGCCCTGCACGTACCGTGCGTTCCATCCTTCGGTGTAGTAGACCGCCGCGAACTTACCTTCGGGATCGCTGACATAGGTCTTGGCCTCGGTTTGTCTGTATCGGGTACCGGCGTCCACTTCGGTATTCGTCTCTGCAAACACATAGCGTCCTTTATAGGTTTTCAGATCCTGCTCCGTCAAATAGAATTTGGTTCTGCTCTTCACGGGTTGACCGAGTATGTCGGAGAACGGAACGACGTAGCCGAACTTCTGCTTTGTATAATAATCATAGCGGTCGTCGACAAGGACCGAATCTTCGCCGCTTTCATATACGTAGTTGGAAGACATCAACGCGTAATCCATCAGATCAATCTCTTCGTCGGAAGCGTTGTAGATCTCGATATATTCCGCCCAACCGCCTTTCGGGCAGGCGGCGATCTCGGTGATCATCAGTTCGGGCAATTTGCCCGTCAGCATTCCTTCTCTGCCGATCTCTTCGGCTTCGATTTGAATGTTGTCGAGATCGGCGACCACGCCGTATTTCGTCAGGATCGACACGGCGGCGCCGCTGTTGGAGATCAGAAAGTCTTCCCAGGTGTGCGAATTGTACTCCGCGTTGTAATCCGCCATCAGGGTTTCGGAAACAAGGACGTTATTCACGAAAACGCGAATACCGGTTTCATAAACGTATTCCACGCGCACGGAAAGTTTGGCGTCAAGCAGCGCGAAGGTGCCCGTGCGCACCGCGTCAGCCGCTTCCACGCCGCCGATCTTTCCGTACACCGAGGGATAGTCGCCCGCCGTGAGATAACGGTTGGTCATCACGGCGCGGGCGCTGTTGGGCGCGCCCTCAAGGCTGACGTATTGCGAGGCAGCGCTGCGGGGATAAACGACGCCGTTCATACCCGTGCCGCAGGCGCGCACCGCGGCAATGCCGTACGCGGCGGCGTTTCCATCCTCGATGGAGGTGCCGTTCTTTTCGTTGAAATTATAAACGAGGGCGCTGTAACCGTCGACGTTTTCGGTCCCCGCGCGATAGGTCAGGTCATACGAGATCACGAAGTCGCCTTCACGAACGATCGCCATCGCGTCGTTTCCGAAGATCGTGACCGCGCTGTCAAGCGTCAATCCCGCTGGCTGTACCGTGGAAACGCGAAGCGCGTTGTTCTCGCCCTCGGTGACGATGCGATAGTCGGCAACGTCTGCATCTTGATATGCCGTCGGGACGTACCAACCGAGCGCTTGCAACAGTTCGTTTTTGGAAAGCGTTGCGGAAAGCCCCTCAAAATCTTCGCTGTACAGCACGTACGAAGCCGAAGCCGCGGGGGTGTCTTGCGCCGCCGCCGTCAGTGTGAAAACCGGCACGGAGGCAAGCAGAAGCACCGCAGTCAAAAGAAGTGAAATGGTCCTTTTCATAAGTTTTCTCCTTTGGCTTGAAATTCAGAAAAGACATATTCGCGTATGTTAGTATTATTTTATCATATACGCGCGCCCGCGTCAATAGAAAAAGCCGCATTTTATAGAGAATATAACTTTCCTTGATAGGTTTTTCGCGCGTAGAATTTTTTGTCTATTTCGTTCAAAATCTCTCGCTTTTTAAGGCCCCAAAGCGGCGCAAGCAGTTCTGTTTCGGCGCTGTCTCCCGTCAATCTCGCCACCACCGTTTGAGGCGGAAGATGCTCAATGGCACAAACCACCAAATCGGTATATTGATCTCTTGAGAGCGGAAAATACCCACCGTTCTCGTATATTTGCGCCATTTTCGTGTTTTTCACAACATAGAGAGAGTGAAATTTGACCTCTTCCGGCGAAAGGCGCGCGACGTATTGAACAGTTTGCCCTATCATTTCGTCATTTTCACCAATAAGACCGAAGATCAAATGAACGCCGAGGCGCACGCACGGGGCTTTTTCCCGCAAGCGCGCCCACGCGTCCGCAAATACCGAAAGGGGGTATCCCCGCCCGATCGCCTTTGCCGTTTTGTCGTGGATCGTCTGCAATCCGAGTTCCAACGTGAGCACCGTGCGCTCGGAAAACTCCGCAAGCAAGTCAACCACGTCGTCCGGCAGGCAGTCGGCGCGCGTGGCAACGTTCATTCCCACAACGTCCGGCAACGCCAGCGCCTCGTTCCAAAGCGTGCGCAAGCGCTCGACCGGCGCATACGTGTTGGTAAAGGGCTGAAAATACGGGATACAGCGCGCGGTGTCCCATTTTGCGCTCAACTTTTCGCGCTCCGCGCGATATTGCTCGGCAAGCGACAGATCGGGTGACAGCGCAAAATCGCCGCTCCCCTGCCCGGAGCAGAAAATACACCCGCCGTATCCGCATCGGCCGTCGCGGTTCGGGCAAGTGAAGCCGCCGTTTAAGGGGATCTTGACGCATTTGCCGCCGAAAGTCCGGCGCAAATAATACTCGTACGTATGATATCGTTTGTTACTGTCCGAAAAAGGAAACGGATTTTCTTCTCTCTGCGTTCTTTTTTGCATCGTTTTCTCCGAAAAACGCCCTCCCGCAAAAGCGGGGAGGGCGTATAATAAACAGATTACGCTGTTTTTTCGTTCAACAGTTTTTCCAGCGCGGCAATGCGCACGGCAAGGGTAAAAACGCGCATCGCCACGGCGAGATCCTCATCGGTGGGATAGGTAGGGGCAAGACGAATGTTGCTGTCTTCCGGATCCTGTCTGTACGGATACGTGGCGCCGACATTGGTCAATTTCACGCCCGCTTCAAGGCAAAGGGTAAACGCGCGCTTGGCGCAACCGGGCAACGTGTAAAAGCTGACGAAATAGCCGCCGTGCGGTTTGTTCCAACGCCCCACAAAAGTTCCCGCAAGATCCTCATTCAAGATATTTTCCACCAAATCGAACTTCACTTGCAGCATCGCGCCCAGTTTTTGCATATGCTTCATCACATTTTGCGCGTTGCCGAAATAGCGTACGTGGCGCATTTGATTGAGCTTGTCATAACTGATCGTTCGCGCCGTCAGAATGGATCTTATCTGTGCGAGATTGTTTTCCGAGGCGGCGAAGATCGCCACGCCCGCGCCGGGGAAAGTGATCTTGGAAGTGGAAGCGAAATAAAACACGCGGTCCTCGGTCCCCTCTGCACGGCAGGCGGCAAAAATATCCGAGAGGACGTCCGCCGTTTCAGGCGAAAAATCATGCACGGCATAGGCATTGTCCCAAAAGATGCGGAAATCGGGCGCCGCGGGTTTAAGGCACGCAAAGCGCCGCACGGTCTCGTCGGAATAGGTGGTTCCCTCGGGGTTGGCGTATTTGGGACAGCACCAAATGCCTTTGATCGCCGCGTCGGTCGACACGAGGCGCTCCACCGTGTCCATATCGGGACCGGTCGGCGTCATTTTCACGGGGATCATCTCGATCCCCAGCGATTCGCAAATGGTAAAGTGGCGGTCATATCCGGGCGCGGGGCACAAAAACTTGACCGCTTTTTCACGGCACCACGGGCGCTTGCTGCCGTATACGCCGTAAAGCATCGCGTTTGCCACGGTGTCGTACATCAGATTGAGCGAGGAACTGCCCCCTACGATGATATACGAGGCAGGTATACCGTAGAGTTCGGCAAAGAGCTTCTTCGCTTCCGGAATACCCTCCATAATACCGTAATTGCGGTAATCCACACCGCTCTCGGAATAGCAATCTTCGGGTTTTGTCAGCGCGGTGAGGAGCCCGTTTGCCATATCCAGTTGCCGGCTGTTTGGCTTGCCGCGCGACAGATCGAGCGAAAGGCCTTGATTTTTATATCCTTCGTATGCGCAAAGCAGTTTGTCAAGTTCCTCTTTGCGCTCTTTCGGTGACATTTGCAAATAATTCATTGTTTTCTTCCTCAAATCCGAAAATTTATCGTAAACGTGAACATGAAAGCAGTATAGCACAAAAATCTTCTGTTGGCAAGACAAAAGTTTAATTTTTTTCGGCTTCTTTCCGCTTTTGCCAAAACGCGGAAAGAAAACCCGCAAGATCGGCGGCGCTTTTCGTCACCGTGATGTTTTTCCAGTGCGCCGGATAGAGATGGAGATACGGCTCGCCCGCATAACGGCTGTCAATCAGAACGACAACGCCGCGATCTTCCGCGCGGCGGATCACACGCCCCGCCGCTTGCAGAACGCGATTCATACCGGGATAGAGATAGGCATAGTCATATCCCGCTTCGTTTTTGTTCTCGTAATAGTCCCGCAACAGGTTGCGTTCATTGGAAATACCGGGAGTGCCCGTTCCCACGATCACTGCCCCGATCAGCCGATCGCCCGGCAAATCGACACCCTCCGCGAAACTGCCGCCGAGTAGGCAAAAACCGACGCGCAAAACGCCTTTATCGTCCTTGAAAAACTCAAAAAACCGCTTTTCGTTCTCCCGCGTTTTTTCTCTTTCCTGCACCAGCGTTTCCACTGCGGGATACTTTTGGCGAAAAAGATCATATACGCTTTCCATATACGCATAAGATGGAAAATACACGATGTAGTTTCCCGCCCGCGCGCTGAGTGTTCCCGCGATAAGAGAGACGACGCGCCGATAACTCTTTTCTCGCTCTTCAAGCCGCGTGTCCACCGTCGGCACGACCGCCACTGCCAAATTCTCGGTCGGATACGGCGACGCAAGCCTCAACGTCATCGCTTCTTTTTCACTGCCCATCACCTCGGAAAAATACTCGGGCGGCGTGAGCGTTGCCGAAAAAAGGATCGCCGCGCGAGAACGGGAAAGCGCGGCAAAGAGCACGCCCGCGGGGTCGAGACAATACAGTTGCACCGAGATCTTATCGTCTTGCAACGTTAAAAAGGTGAGATATCGCTCGTCGTAATACTCCCCGATCAGGCAAAAGCGGCGCAGATCGGCAAGGATCTCCGAAAATTCCGCAAAAAGCGGGTGTTCTCCGCGCCCGCGCAAAAACGCCTCGATCTTTTTTTGCGTTTCTTCCGCAAGACGCATAAAATCAAAGATCGGCTCTCTTTGTACGGCATATCCGCTTTCGCCCGTATCGCGTTTGACGCGATTTTCGGTGCACAGATCGGCAAGGCGGCGAAACCCCATCAAAAAGCCGCCGAGAACACTTTCCGCGCCGTCATCGTCGGAACTCAATTTGGCATAAAGGCTTTCAAAAGGCTCGACCGACAGCCGCGCGGAATACATATCCCGTGCGCGGTCGGGCAGGTTGTGCGCTTCGTCTACCAAAAATACGTAATCCGCCCGCTCGCCCTCGTTTTCATCGAAATAGCGGCGCAGGAAAACGGCGGGATCGAAAACGTAATTATAGTCGCAAACAATGATTTCACAAAAAAGCGAAAGATCAAGAGAGAGCTCATAAGGGCAAACGCGATATTTTTTTGCCGCCTCGAGGATCGCCGCGCGGGAAAAGCCGTGGTATGCGTCAAGCAATTCGGCAAGCGCGGCGTGCGATCTCTCATAATATCCCTTTGCATACGGGCAAAGCGTGCCTTTGCAAAGCGAAACGCCTTCGCGGTGGCATCCGCCTTCAAGCAGGCACATCTGCTCTTTGGCATAGAGAACGACCGTGCGCAGTTTCGCGCCCGCAGAAAACAGGCGGGCGGCGGCTGAAAACGCTTCGCGGCGAGTGCTCGCTTTTGCGGTCAGATAGAAGATGCGTCGGCAAAGCCCCTTCCCCAGTGCACGAACGGCGGGATAAAGCGTCGCCGCCGTTTTTCCGATGCCTGTCGGCGCCTCGGCAAAAAGGCGTTTTTGCCGCGCGATCGCGCGATAGCACTCCTCGGCAAGTTCGCTCTGCCCTTCCCGCAGTCCCTCGTAAGGAAATTTTGCGAGAGCGGCGGAGGGCAAGCGTACCGCAAGGCGCGCCTTTTCTTCCCGTGCATACGGCGCAACGCGCGCAAGCAACGACAGATAAAAAGCGGTCAATTCGTCTTTGGATACCCGCCTTTCGCGCAGATGCGCCTCACCCCCGTCATCGGTCAGGATCAATCGCACGCAAACCGTCGGGGCGTCGTGTTGCTTTGCCGCAAAAAGCGCCAGCACACGCGACAAAAAAAGCAACCCCTCCGAGGGTTTTTTCGATTTTTTCACGCGATCCCGCATCGTCAGGCACCAGGATCCGTCGCAAAAAGAAAGATCGTGTGCATACCCGAAAACGCGGTATGTCATCTCCCCATACCGCACGGTGTCGGCAAGGAGAACGCCATCGGTCGCGCGCTCGGGCAAAGGAGAAAAGCGTCGATCCAAATCGCCGTTTCGATATGCGATCGCATATATTTCGGGCAACGGGATCTCAACTATATCTTCGTCGATCAAATATCGCATATCGTTCTCCTTTCTTCTGTTTTCCCATCTATCATTTTATCATAACTCCGCCGGAAAGTCAACGAAAGGTCGGCGGTATTACCAAAATTTTAGGGGTAGCCATACCCCGAAAATCCGATTATAATTGTAGTAGTGGAAAGGCGGTGGCACGATGGAATGGATCCGCATCAGCGAACACAAATTGAAAATTATGTTAAGCGCGCAGGACGCTCGGCGCTACGCGCTGGATTTCGACGGCGATGATCTGACGCCGCCGACATCAAAGGAATCTTTTCGGGGAGTTCTCAGCGATCTGTTCGCGCAAACCGGTTTTGACGCAAGCGAGGATAAGATCTACATACAATTCTACCCCTCAAAAGACGGCGGATGTGAGCTTTTCATCACCAAGGTCGGTCTGTCGCCCGATTCCCCGCACGGGGAAACGCTCGAAAAAGAAAGGCGCTCCCCGCCAGAAAAGCGACGCGGTATCGCTTTTTCTTCCGGTGATTTGAACGCGATCTGCGCGCTCTGCCGTCGCCTTGCTTTTCGGCGTTTCGCGGGTGAGAGCGAACTTTGGCGCGACGAGGGCGGCGATTGGTGGTTGCTCATCTCGGAGCGCGGCAATCCGCGCACGTTGAGTGAAGATTATCGCTTTGCGCGCGAATACGCCGTACCGCGCACAGTGGAGCGCGCGGCGTTGCTCCTGCCCGAACACGCAAAGAAGATATGCGCGAAAAAAGCGGTGGAGATCTTTTCAAAACTATGAAAAAGGCGCCCGAGGGCGCCTTTTTCATCAGGAAAATTTGGAAAGATCCAGTTTGTCATATCGTGTAAGAAAGGGGCGCAAGACCGATTTGATCTCGGCAACGCCGCCCGCGCTGTCGCTCTCCATCGCAAGAGAGAGGAGCGGCTCGTGCAGAGAAAGACGCAGTAAAAACCACCCGTTTCCGTGTTTGTCGTCCGCGTTCACACGCACGCCTTCATAGTTGTTCGGCACAAGCGAAAGCCCCGCGGTGCCGGAGACAAATTCTTCCAGATCGGCGAGTACGCGCTTGCCGTACGTGCGAAAATCCGCGTCGGCGATCTTCATGCGCGCTTCTGCGCGCTCCGCGGGTTCGCGAAGATCCGCGATCAACGATTCCAGCGTATACCCCTCTTTTTTGCCCTTCACCAATTCGATCACCAGTTTGGTGACAAGATAGGCGCCGTCGTCGAGAAAATAATTCTCTTTCAGCGCGCCGTGACCGGAAGTTTCCATTGCCAACTGCGCGTCCTGCCCCGCCTCGTTGAGGCGGATCGCCTCGTCGATCACATTGCGGTATCCCCGCTTGAAGCGGTGGTGAACGCCGCCTTTTGCGTGAATAAACGCGGCAAGCCCCGTGGAAGTTACGGAGTCGGTGACGATGGTGGTACCGGGGTGTTTGCGCAACAAAATGACCGCCAAAATAGCGATGATTCGATTGCGATTGAGTTCACTGCCATCCGAAAGCACCGCGCCGGCACGGTCGACGTCGGTATCGAAAATGATGCCGAAATCGGCTTTCGCGTCAAGCACCGCCTCGGTGATGCTTTTCATTGCGTTCCCGTCTTCGGGATTGGGGATATGATTGGGAAAACGTCCGTCTGGATCAAGAAAACGGCTACCCGAAATATCCGCGCCGAGCGGTTTTAAAACCTCGTTTGCGTAAAAACCGCCAGCGCCGTTGCCGGCGTCCACCACGATATGAAGTCCCGCAAGCGGTTTGTCCTCACCCGTCTCACGCCGAATCAGATCGGCAAGAAGCGCCGCGTAAGTAGGCATAAATTCGATTTTTTCAACCGTCGCGCACGGTAGCCCCGTGTGCTCTCCGCTCTCGGCAAGTGTCAGAAGTTCGCGGATATCCGAGGATTCGAGACCGCCCTCTCGCACGAAAAACTTAAAACCGTTTCGGTTGAAAGGCAAGTGGCTTGCCGTCACCATCACGGCGCCGTCAAAGGCAAACCCTTCGGTCACGGTGGACATAAACATCGCGGGGGTGCTTGCGAGCCCAACGTCGAAAACGGCGATCCCCTCGCTCGTCAGCGCCTCGCACATATCGTGCGAAAGCCGCTCTCCGGACAGTCGGGAGTCACGTCCGATCGCCACGCGCAACGTGCGCTCCTTTCCATACCGTTTGGTAAGAAACAGCGCAAAACCGCGCCCTGCCGCGCGGCAGGCTTCCTCCGTTAAGTTAACTTCTTCACCCGGAACGCCGGCAAGGGCAATGCCCCGCAGGTCGCTTCCGTTTTGTAATTTTGCCAGATTCATTGTTTTTCCTTGATGGTAACTTCCGCAACTTCGGGCACGGCAAAACGTCTTTGTTCCCAAGTGTTATGCCCCGAATAGATTTTTCCATCGATAATGGAAAGGCTTTCGGGTTCTTTGCCCTTATTGTTGACCATAGGGATATACTCCACGAAATTGCCGTCCCAATCGTATTTCATAATGACGTTTTCGCAGTGTTGAACGAAATAAATGAAATCGTCGTCTGAGGTGACGCCTTGCGTGACGTAGCGCGTGTTGACGGCGGTAAAATGCTTGATCGGTTTGAAATCCGCGTCCAGCACGGCAAAATCCTGCCCGCCGCTCTTGCCAACGACATAGCAGTTGCGCTTTGCGTTGTAATTCATACTGAAAATGTGCATTCCGATATCCACAACGTCGGTCTCTTCCATCGTTTCGGGGTCGATGAGCGAGAGCAATCCGGCGCGCGGCGCGTTGTGTACCACGACAAGACGACCGCGCACGTCGTCGTAAGTAATATCGTTGGCGTGGTCGATTTCAAGCACCTTGCTTTGCGCCAGCACTTTGCCGCTTTGCGGGTCCAGTTTGACGATCAGACCGTTTTGATGATCGTTCACCTTGACGCTGACAAGCGCCATATACAGATATTTTCCGTCGGTTCCGCCGCCTTGCAGGATCGGGAATCCTTCGATCTGCGGGAGTTTGTAGAGCGTTTTGGTTTCGGCGTAATGGTCGCTGTATTCACGAAGAAACTCGTCAACGGGGTTATATTCTTTGAGTTTCAAGATCTTTGCGTTGACCTCTTCGTGCATATCGGGCGTTATGGTTTTCATATTGTTTTCCTTTTCCTCTCGTTATTTCTGTTTCCAAATCATTTTGCAGACCTCGGGGACACCGAGACCTCTTTCGAGATAGACATTGTATGCCACGTACAATTGTCCGTCTATGAAAGAGAGGTTCTCCGGCTCTCCTTTTTTGCGAATATCAATGGGGAGATATTCGACAAAATTGCCGTCCCAGTCGTATTTCATAATGACGTTTTTACCGGCTTGAACGAAATACAGAAAATCGTCGTCCGACGTCATACCCTGCGTCGTGTAGCGCGTGCAGACCGCCGTGCAGTCTTTGATCTTCTTAAAGTTCGCATCAAGAACGGCGAAATCCTGCCCGCCGCTTTTGCCCACCGCAAAGCAGTTACGCTTTGCGTTATAGGTCATACAGAAAATCTGCATACCGATGTCGACAACCTCGGTTACTTCCAACGTTGCGGGATCCAGAAGCGAAAGAAGCGTGGCACGGGGCTGATTGTGTACCACGACAAGGCGATCTCTCGCGCTGTCGTACGTGATATCGTTGGTGTGATTGGTCGTTAACTCTTTGCTTTTGGCAAGAAGAACGCCGCTTGCGGGATCCAGTTTGACGATGGTCGAAGTCTCGCCTTCGGCGGTGGTCTTTACCAACGCATAATAAAGATACTTGCCGTCCGTGCCGCCGCCCTGCAACGCGGGAAATCCTTCGATTTGCGGGATGGAAAATTGCAAATGACCCTCTCCCACATGGTCGCTGTATTCCCGAAGAAACGCATCCGCAAGTTTGCCGTCGCCGAGTTCAACGATCTTTTGATTGATCGCGACGTGCATATCACAAGTAACTTTTTTCATTGAAATTTTCTCACGTCCGCTTTTTCTCTTTATCAGAGCGGCCACGCCTCGTCGTCGCAAATGACCGTAACGTCTTGATGCAGATGCAACAGCGTTACGGGGCATTTCGTGTCAACGGTATCTTTCGTGAGAAGGGCTTTTATGGCCTCGCGTTTTGCCGCGCCGTTGGCAAGCAGCATAATGCGGCGCGCCGCAAAAATGGTGCCCATGCCCATGCTGAGCGCGCGTTTCGGCACTTCGTCCTCGGAGTTGAAGAAGCGTGCGTTGGCGCGAATGGTCGTCTCGGTCAGAGGCGCGACGTGCGTTTCAAGGAACAACTCTTCGGCGGGCTCGTTGAAGCCGATGTGACCGTTCGGACCGACGCCCAACAGTTGCAAATCGGCATATCCGAGAGAAGCGACAAGTTTCTCATAGCGCTTGGCTTCCGCGTCGAGATCCTTTGCCGTGCCGACGGGCACGAAGGTGTGATCGGGACGCACGTTGACGTGATCGAAGAGGTTGTCCTGCATAAAGAAGCGATAACTTTGCGGATGATCGCCCGCAAGGCCGCAATACTCGTCCAAATTGACGGTCGTTACTTTGGAAAAATCGACCTTTCCCGCCGCGTAGTCACGGCGAAGCGCGGCGTAAAGCCCCACAGGGGTGGAGCCTGTCGCAAGCCCCAACACGGAGTCGGGCTTCTTTGCGATCTGCTCCTCCATGATTTTGGCGGCGGCATCGGACATTTCTTCATACGATTTGCAATGAATGACTTTCATAAGATTTTCCTTTCTGATCAGCATATTTTACTGTCTCTTAATTATACAACACTTGCTTATTGTTTTCAAGTTTTTTTGAAAAATCTTCCGTTTTTCTACGCAAAAAAACATATCGGTCGGAGCTCTTGCACTTTATGCCCGAATTTGCTATAATATACAGCGATGAAAGGGGGCTTGCCCGATGGATTGGAACGCTTTGGAAGAAGCCGTGCAAAATTGCCGAAATTGTCCGCTCTGTGCCACGCGCACGAACGTCGTGTTCGGAACGGGCGACAAAAACGCTGACCTGCTCTTTATCGGCGAAGCGCCGGGGGAACAGGAAGACCTCACGGGGACGCCGTTCGTCGGCCGCGCGGGGCAACTGCTGGACAAATTTCTTTTCGCGGTGGGGATACCGCGCGAGAAAGTATACATCGCCAACACGCTCAAATGCCGTCCGCCCCACAATCGGGATCCTCTGCCTGAGGAAAAGGAAAAATGTATGCCCTATCTTCGTGAGCAAGTGCGCCTCATTTCTCCCCGCGTGATCGTATGTCTGGGGCGCGTTTCCGCGACACGGTTGATCGGTCCGGATTTCCATATCACAAAAGATCACGGAAAATGGTTCAAAAAGGGCAATTTTTGGATGACCGCCGTATATCACCCCGCCTTCCTCTTGCGCGACCCGCGCAAGAAAGAAGATATGCTGACCGATATGAAAGAGATCCGACGCAAACTTGACGAATTGACAAATCAAGGAGAATGACCTGTGAGTACCGATACTTTTCTCAACCTTTCCGCCGTAATCGCGGTGCTGTTTTTCCTGCTGGCGACCGGATATATCTGCCGCGTACGCGGGATCATCGACAACGTAGCTTCCAAACGTCTTTCCGCGCTGATACTGCGCGTCGGGCAACCGATGATGATCATCGGCGCGTTCCTCGTCAGGCCCTTTGACGTGGGGAGACTGAAAGAAGGGCTCCTTTATCTGCTGCTCGGCTTTCTCCTGCACCCGCTTATGTACTTTTTGGGATTGCTCTTTTCCCCGCTTTTCCACGATCTGAACGAAAAAAAGATCAATCTTTTTGCCATTACCTTTACCAACGCCGGTTTTATCGGCTTTCCGATACTGGAGGCCGTCTTTCCGGGCAAAGGCGCTTTTAACGGCGCGTTCTTCATCGTCGGCTTTCAAGTTTATCTCTGGACGCTCGGCATCATCATTTTGGCGCGCGGGCGCTCCGACATACGCTTAACGCCCAAAAAAGCGATCTTCAATCACGGCACGATCCCCAGCGTCATCGGTCTTGCCCTCTATCTGCTGAAAGCCGTGATCCCGATCCCGCACCTCTTTCACGATTATGTCCAATATCTCGGCAACCTCTGCACGCCGATCTCGCTTCTCATCATCGGCGCCCTGCTTGCCACCATTCCGATGAAGGCAATGCTTTCAAACGCAAGGCTTTATCTTTTCAACGTCATCAAACTGCTCTTGATCCCCGCCGCCGTGTGTCTGATCCTGAAACTCGTCACATTGCCTTTTTCGGGCGCTTACGAGATCATTCTCTTCGGCACACTGGTCGCGGCGATGCCCAGCGCCACCGGCGTGACGATGCTCTGCGAGACCTATGACATAGAGCCCGCTTACAGCGCCCAGACGGTCGGTACCACTTCGCTCTTCTCGCTTGCTACCTTGCCTCTTCTCTTCTTTTTCGGGCACTGGATCGCCTCGCTGTAAAACGTATGAAAACAGCGCGCTCCCCAAAAGGAGCGCGCTGTTTTTATCGTGATGATTTATCGCAATCCGATATCGGTCAATTTGACCGAAACGGCGGGCGCAACGCCGACGAACGCGTTGCTGACGACCGCGGCAACGTTGGTGTTGCCCCGCGTATTGACGACATCCGCCGCCGCGATGCTTGTCGAATTACTGCGCGGCGTTCTGAGCCACCAAAGTCCGTTGCCCGTGTTATTTTCATAATACACGCCTCTCGCGCGTGCATAGTCGCCTGCCGCTTTCGTTCTTTCCGCGTCGTCTCTGTCCGGATATTCGGAAAAGCCGTAATACGAATTCAGCATATCCGCGTAAGACAGGAAGAAGACGGTATCCGCAAACGGGGCGCTTTCTTCCGCCTTGGCGTCGGGAGCAAAAACGTCGGTACTGTTACTCAACATAGTGGGAAGCAGTTTTGCCTGTTCCGCCTCCGAAAACGCGGTGTTCTTAAAATTGTTCGTCAGCCAGTTGTAGATCGTGCTGATGGCATACGTGCTGGTAATGGGGGAAGAAGTATCAAACGGAACGCTGTCCAAAACCGTTTCGCAAAGGAGCAACGCCGTTCCGTTTTCTTCCGACAAAACGCGCCAGCGGATCGGCTCCACCTTGAAATAATACACCTGTCCGTACACAATCTGCGAACCGCCGGAAAAGAGCGCAACCGAATTGAAGCCCGCGCCGGTGCCGCCGTAGATCGACCGATGAACGTACGCCGCCGCCGTCACTTTGGCATAATACGCGCCGTCGGAGCCGAGGTAATATCCACGCGCGTCCTGCGTGTTCGTAATATTCACATTGGCGGCTTTGAGAGTTTGCGGATACTCTCCGAAAGTGACGATACGTCCGGCATAGGGAGAACGCGTTTTTGCGCCGCAAACCGTGCAGGTGTGTGTAGCATCGTCGTAAGAATGCGTATCGGTCGCAAACAACGTGCGCGCTTCCACCGCGCCGCACGCGCAATGACGCCTCGCAAGCCCGTCGGTGCCGCAGGTCGGCTCGGTCGCCACTTCCCATTCTCCGTATGTATGCGTGTGCACGTCGGTTTTTTGCGTGCCGAGAGACAGAAAAGAAAGCGCCGGCACCTTGGCGGAAATATCAAATCCGAAATAATGATTGAGCACGCCGCCGTACGGCAAAAGAAGCGCCGCCGCAATCAGCAATACGATAAATAAAGCGAGCAAAAAGAGTGCCGCGCGCTTGCCGCGTTTCGGCTTTGAAACTCTCTCTTTTTTTTGATCTTTTTTCATATCTTCCCTCACCCGGAAGCGGCGTTTGCCATCCTTCCGCTATTTTGTATTGTAGCACAAAAATCTCCGCTTGTCAAGCATATCGCGCCCGCGCAAATGCGCGGGCGCGACGTTTTCAGTCCTGCTTTTTTCGGCGGATGAAGAGCGACAAAAGCGCGCGTCCCGAAAACGGGATAAGCGGATAGAGATAACTGTGCCCGCCGTTGACGGTGCGATTGGTGATGAGCAATACGAGCGTGATTGCGATTCCGACATAAAAGCCCCAAAAATTGAAAAGTGCCACGAGCGTGAGGAGCATAATGCGCAAAAACTTGAACGCGTAGCCGAGTTCCACGCTGGTTTGGGTGAAATTGGCGATCGCGACAAAGGACATATAAAGGATCACTTCCGGCGTCAGCCACCCGATGTTGATGGCGTATTCGCCGAGAATCAGCCCGCCGATCACCGAAAGTGAATTGGTCAGCATATCGGGCGTATTCATCGAGGCCATACGCAAACCGTCGATCACAAACTCGGTGAGGAGCAACTGAAAATAGATCGGAAGCCCACCCGTGCTTTGCGGCAACGCGAACCGCAAAAAAGACGGTACGAGCGCGGCGTTTTGAATGCCGAGAAGCCAGAGCGGCGTCAAGAACAACGTCAACCAAAAAACCACGTGCCGCACAAGACGCAAATAGGTGCCGGTGAGGGGCGGCAGGAAAAAATCGTTGCTCTGCTGCAAGAAATCGAAAATCGAGGTGGGCAGGATCATCGCCGCGGGAGAATTGTCCACCAGCACGATCACGCTTCCCTCCAAAATGTGCGCCGCCGCGCTGTCGGGGCGCTCGGTGTAGCGAATCTTCGGAAAGGGATTGTACCACCTGCTGCGGATCAGACTTTCCGCCAGAGATTCGTGCCCCATCGTCAGGGCGTCGGTTTTGAGCGTTCCAATCTTCTTTTCAAGATATTTTACCAATTTTTCGTCGGCTCTTCCTTTCATAAACGCGATCACCACGTCGCTTTTCGACGCACGCCCCACCGTCATATGGCGCATCGTCAGCGCCGTATCCCGAATGCGGCGGCGAACAAGCGAAGTGTTGACGATCAGCGACTCGACAAACCCGTCGCGCGCACCGCGAAGCACGCGGTCGTTTTCCGGCTCCGCCGTGCCGCGCGCGGCGTATGTGCGCGCGTCGATGAGCATCGCACGCGCGCCGAACGTACTGCCGAGCATCAACGCGGCGCCCGAAAAGAGCATCGCTTCGATCTCTTCTCCGTTGTCGCTGACGTCACACTCTACATACGGCATATGGCAAAGGAGAAATTCATCGGCGCTTTGCGGCATCGCGCGCATCGTCAAAAAATACGCAAAAAGCTTCTGCATTTCGCCGTCTTTGATCAGTCCGTCGATATAAAACAGCGTCACTTCGCCGTCGCCCACAGAGAGCGATTTGCAGATGATGTCGAAATTTTCTCCGACGCGCAGATCGCGCGTAAGACGCGCTACGTTTTCGCGGTAATTTGAGGAAAGCGAGATCATTTTTCTCTCCTTTGCGTTTTCTACCGCTATTTTTCCTTGTTTTCGCGTCTTTATACGGCGCCGCCGAGGTCATCGGACAACGCCCGTTTCGCATATATAGTGTGTGGAGGTGATCCGATGTTCTCTTTTTTACTCTCGCTTTTGCTGGGCGCCGTGCATTTTCTGCTCGGCATCGGCACAACGCAAAATTTTCCGCCGCCGCTCTCCAAAGAAGAAGAAAACGCCGCCTTTGCGGCGGCGAGGAAAGGCAATATGGAGGCGCGGGAAAAACTGATTCTGCACAACCTGCGTCTTGTGTCGCATATCGTGCGAAAATACTACGGAACGGCAAAAAACCAGGAAGATCTGATGTCGATCGGCACCATCGGGCTTGTCAAGGCGGTCGACACGTTCAATCCGGAAAACGGAGCGCGTTTTGCCACATACGCGGCAAAATGCATTCAAAACGAGATCTTGATGCACTTCCGTGCGCGCAAAAAACTCTCCGCGGAAGTCTCGATCAACGAAACCATCGACGTTGATCGCGACGGTAACCCGCTTACCTACATGGATGTGATCGCCACCGAAGACAACATCGAAGAAGAACTGGACGTTCAGGCAAAAAGCGAGACTGTGCGGCGGCTGCTTGACAACGTGCTCGACGAGCGCGCGCGGCAGATCATTCTCCTGCGCTACGGGCTTTCCGGAGAGGCGCCGCGAACACAGAGAGAAGTGGCGAATATGCTGGGGATCTCCCGCTCTTATGTCAGCCGCATCGAAAAGAGCGCGCTGGATACTTTGCGCGAATACTGCTGATCACTGCCAGAAAAAGCGGTACGGCAGCGCGTCATACCATTGCGCACTGCGCATAAAGAGCACGATGGCGAAATAAGCGAGGCAGAAAAAGCCGATGAACAGCGTTTCCGCGCGGAAACCGAGCCGTCTTTTTTGTTTGTCAAAATCAAAGGGCGGCAGGAACAGCGGGATCCACAAAAGATAAAAAACCTCAAAATAGTTGAATACGCGCTCGATGATGCCGAACTGCGTCATCGCCGCCGCGGGGATGAGTCCAAGCAACATCAGCGTCGTCATAAAGCCAACCTCGTCCACACCCGCCGCCGTGCGTGCGCGCGGAGGCGCGTCAAGACGGGCGGGATCGGTGGCGGGCACCGTGAAATACAAGCGTACCGCGCCGTATACGGCAAACACGGCAAACACCGCAAAATAATAATAGAGAGCGTCAAAACTCGACTGTTCGTACGCGCTGTATTTTGAGAAAAGGCGCAAAAGCGCGTTGACGAAAATCGAGGCGAACGCGGTGGCGATCACCGCCGCCGCCGCAAAGGCAGGAAGAAGGATCGAAAGCGTTTTCCGATTGACCGGAATAAGGAGCAAAAGCGGCGCCGCAAGAAAGATGATGGCGCTTGTGTGAAAGGAAAACGCCAGCAAAACAAGCAGCGCATATACGATCCACTTGCGTTTTTTGAGAAATTCCAGCGCAAAAAGCAAGATCGCTATGGCAAGCGCCTGCCGCATCATCGACAAATAGTAAGGATACAGCATCAGCGCCATATAGAGAAAGAAACTGAGATAAACGTTGCGCGATTGCCGGTAAATGGCAAGCGAAATAAATCCGTGTATGAGAAGACTTGTCACAATGATGAGCCACTGCGGATCGTTTGTAAAAAAGCCGATCGCGGCGCAAAGCAGGCGAAAGCCCGGCTCTGTCCAGGATTGATAACGGAGGGCGCCTGCAAAGCCGCGCCACCAAATATCCGAAAAAATGTTGCAAAACGACGCCGTATCGCGCCCGACGGAAACGTCACGAAAAGCGGCGATGAAGAAAAGAAGGAGAAAAGCACAAAGCGTAAAGATCTTTTTGTTGCGCTCGGTATATTCGTGCAGCAAAAAGCGCAACGCGACCATCGCGGCAAGCGCGCCGACATAGATCATACGGTGTTTCTCCTTTCTGCGAAATTCAGTTTATTATACACCTTTTCGGGCTGAAAATCAAGTGGCAACGGAAAAAGCCCCCTTGCGGAGGCTTTTTCTTTTTTACCAACGATCGCTCTCGTCGGCGGGAAGCACGGCGACAAAAGCGCGGATCGCGCACTCGATCATATCGTCACTCGGCTCCCGAACGGTGATATGCTGTAACCACATACCCGGCGCGGAAATGACGCGCGTGAAGATATTGTCGTGCCGCCCCGCGAATTTGAGCAATTCATAGCCGATGCCCATCACAAGCGGAATAAGAAGAAGTTTGATCGCCGCGCGGATGACCGTGTACAGCGTTTCGTTGACGCCGGCGATGGAAACAGGGATGAAAAGCCCCACCACAATGCTGACGATCAACATCAAAATGAGGAAAGAAGTGCCGCAACGGGGGTGAAAACGCCGTTGTTTTCGCACATTTTCCACGGTGAGCGGCAAGCCGTGTTCATAACAGAAAATCGTCTTATGTTCCGCGCCGTGATACATAAAGGTGCGGCGAATGTCCTTCATCAGTGACACGAGGAGCATATACAAAACCAAGATGAGGATTTTCAACACGCCTTCAAAGATCGACCGCGCGTAGCGACTCCCCGCCATCGAAGCGGGCAGAACGGGTTTCAGGAGCGAAAAGAGAAACGACGGCAGCCACACGAAAAGAAAGATCGCCAGCGCGATGCCGAGCACCGTTGCCACGACCGTCACGGCTCCGAGAGCCGCTTTGCCCGTGCCTTTTTTTGCCTGCCCTTTTCCTTCATCTTTCGGAACGTTCTCCCGGACAACGGGTTCATTTTGCTCTGTCGTCGACGCGCTTTCCCCGCCGTTTGACGTTTGCTCCGAGGCAGCGGCAAGGTCCGCCTCTTCCGCTTTCGGGGCGGGCGTTTCCTCCTCCATCGCGATCTCCGCCGAGCGCATCAGGTAATGATATCCCATCACCATCGAATCCACGAAGCCGAAAACGCCGCGGATGATGGGCAGTCTGCATATTTTGGGACGCTTTTTCTGCGGATTTTCTTTTTCCTCAAAAAAGATCTCTCCGTTGGGGCGGCGCACCGCCATTGCGCTTTTTTCGGGGCCGCGCATCATAATTCCCTCCATCAGCGCCTGACCGCCGATAGAAGTCTTTTTTGCCGGGCAGTTCGGTCGTTCCGTTTTTGCCATTTTGCCCTTCCTTTCATTTGGAAGAAGCGCAGAAAGCACCTTTCGTGCCGTCTGCGCTTCTGTTTGTTTATGTCGATTGTTTCGATTCCGGAAACGCCATTTTCATCTGACCGCCCAATTCCTTTTTGTGCTTTTCAAGCAGATTGTGAATGCGCTTGACGGGATTGAGCAAGGTGCTGATGCTGTCGTCGTGGTTGAGTGTATCAATAATATATGCAACATATTTGCACATATTCACTTCCGTATACCATTCTTTTGCGAGAAGTTCGGGCGTGCGGTAAACGAGGTTGGTGGTGAAAATGCGGGAAATGATGCCGTCCTGGTAGGCTTTGTCGAATTTATCGAGGCCGTCCGTAAAGAGCCCGAATGCGGCGAAAGCGAAGATGCGTTTCGCGCCTTTTTCTTTGAGTTGTACCGCCACGTCGATCATCGACTCGCCCGAGGCGATCATATCGTCGACGATGATGATGTCCTTTCCCGTCAGATCTCTGCCGAGATATTCGTGCGCTTCGATGGGGTTTCTGCCGTTGACGATGCGGGTGTAATCGCGGCGTTTGTAGAACATACCGATGTCGATGCCGAGCACCGAGGAATAATACGTACATCTGCCCATCGCGCCCTCGTCCGGCGAGATGATCATCATGTCTTCTTTATCCAGCGAAATGTCGGGATATTGCCGCACCAGCGCTTTGATCATTTGATAGGTGGGATGCACATCTTCAAAGCCGCAAAGCGGGACGGCGTTTTGCACGCGGGGATCGTGTGCGTCAAAGGTGATGACGTTGCGCACGCCCATACCTTCCAGTTCTTGGAGCATCAGGGCGCAATCCAGCGATTCACGGGCGGTGCGTTTATGCTGTCTGCCCTCATAGAGCATCGGCATAATGACCGAAACGCGGCGCGCCTTGCCGCCGATCGCGGCGATGACGCGTTTGAGATCCGCATAGTGATCGTCGGGACTCATCGGCACGACCTGTCCGTACATTTTGTAGGTCACGCCGTAATTGAAAGGATCACAGAAAATGTACACGTCGTGTCCACGCATCGACTCGTGCAGCAGGGCTTTTCCCTCTCCCGTGCCGAATCTCGGACATTCCGCCGAGGCGATAAAGGTTTCTTCGCCCCCGTGTCTCCGCCAATCTTTGAGATAATAATCGACCTGATTGACAAACTGCTCGTTGCCGGACATACCGATGACGCTCAATTCGCCGTAAAGTGCATCCTTCATTGTTTTTTCCTCCGCGCGCATTATAAAATTGTATGGGGCGACCCCCGTCATATGTTATTATTATAACATAAAACTTTCGGTTTGCACAGGATTTTTCGACGATTTTTGCGTTTCCGAACGATTTTGAGCGTTTTGCCGATTTTCAAAGGAAAGCAAAAATTTTTTTGTCTAATTTGACAAAACTTACCGCAGTTCGACCACCGTCACGCCGCCGTCACCCTCTCCGTACTGTCCGATGCGAAAAGAGGCGACGCGGGGATCTTTTTTCAGGCATTTCCAAAGCGCCGTGCGGAGCGCCCCCGTGCCTTTTCCGTGTATCAAGCGCACGGTATGAAAGCCCGAAAACTGCGCGCCGTCAAGATACTTATCCACTTCCGCCCACGCTTCGTCGCCGGTTTTGCCCCGCAGATCGATCTCATCGTGAAACTCCCGCGACACTTTTGTGCCGTAGCGGCTCGCGGGAATCTTTTTCCCGTCCGCCGTGTCAAGGCTCGCTTCCTCTTCGATAAGGCGCAAATTGGCAACTTTTGATTTTGTGCGTAAAATACCGGTCTGCACCAGCACGTTGCCGCCGCGGTCGGGGGCGGAAAGGAGCACGCCTTTTTTGTCGATGTCAACGAGATACACCGTGTCCCCCTCCCGCAAGGGACGCGGCAGACGGTAGTTTTCGTTCGAGCGGTTTTCCACGGGATCCAGTCGATCGGCGTTTTCACGCAAATGCGCGCGCACGGCGCGCCGCGTTTCATCGAGTTTCTCACCCAGATTTGCCGATTCGCGCTCACGGCGCACGGCTTCGAGCTGCGCGAAAATATAGTCGCTCGACGCGCGGGCGCTGCCGATCAACGCGGCGGCTTTGCTCTGCGCGTCTTCCAGCGTTTTCTTTGCCGCCGCAAGCGTTCCTTCGGTCATTCCCGCCACGCGCGCTCTCTCCGATGCCGCGGCGGCAAGTTCCTTTGCCGCCGCTTCCCTGTCGCGGTCGGCGGCAAGGCGCGAGGCTTCCAATTTTTCGATCACGTTTTCAAATCTGCGATTTTCCGCGCTGACCAGCGCTTTGGCGTTCTCCACCACCTCGCGCGGAAGTCCCAGTTTTTCGGAAATGGCAAAAGCGTTCGATTTTCCGGGCGCGCCGACGATCAATCGATAGGTGGGGCGCAAGGTCGCCACGTCAAATTCGCAGGAGGCGTTCTGCACGCCCGCTTCTTCGATCGCAAATGCTTTGAGTTCGGCATAGTGCGTGGTCGCCGCGACAAGCGCGCCCGCGCGCCGCACCGCGCCGATAACGGCAACGGCAAGCGCCGCGCCCTCCACGGGATCGGTCCCCGCTCCGAGTTCGTCGAAAAGGACGAGCGAGCGTGCCGTCACCTCCCGCACGATCGACACGATGTGCGTCATATGCGAAGAAAAAGTGGAAAGCGATTGCTCGATGCTTTGCTCGTCTCCGAGATCGACCAAAACGCTGTCGAAAAGCGGCAAGCGCGAGCCGTCGTCCGCGGGAATGAAGAGCCCCGACTGCGCCATCAGCGCGAAAAGTCCCAGCGTTTTGAGCGTAACGGTTTTGCCGCCCGTGTTGGGACCGGTGATAATGAGCGTATCCCACTCCCCGCCCAGCGTCACGCTGATCGGCACGACGCGCTCGGGGTCGATGAGCGGGTGGCGCGCACGGCGAAGATCCACTTCACGCGCGGAAAGCTCGGGGCAGATGCCGCGCATTTTTTCCGCCAATTTTCCGCAGGCGAAAAGAAAGGCAAGTTCGGTCATATTGGCATAGTTGAGCGCCAGCGCGCCCTCTTCGCCCGCCACCGCGCCGGAAAGTTCAAAAAGGATGCGGTCGATCTCGTGCTGTTCTTTCGACGCCAGCATACTGAGTTCGTTGTTCGCGTCCACCACCGCCATCGGCTCGACGAAAATGGTGGCGCCGGAGGCCGACGTATCGTGGATCAAGCCTTTGATCTCGTTTTTATTCTCCACGCGCACCGGGATCACGTAGCGCCCGTTGCGCATCGTCACGATGTTTTCCTGCAAAAATTTGGCGTACGTCGTGCTTGTGATATAGTGTTGCAACGTTTCTTTGATGCGATTGTTGGCCGCGCGAATCTTGCGACGAATATCCGACAGCGCCGGGCTTGCCTCGTCCGCGATCACATCTTCGCCGACGATCGAGCGCGTGATGCGCTCTTCCAATTTCCTGTCCGGCAAAAGACGCTCGAAGATCTCGTCAAGCGAGGTCTCAAAACGGCGGTTTGTGCGGATATATTCCAAAAGCCCCCGCGCCGTGCGCAAGATTCCCGCTATATCGAGAAGTTCCCGCGTCGTCAGCGTTGCGCCGCGCGCGGCGCGCGTCAGCGCGTCGGTTGGATCTTCGATCCTGCCGAAAGAAGGCATTCCTTTCTCGCCGAGGAGCCGCATCGCGTCGCCCGTCGCGCGAAGTCGCGCGCGCACGACGTCGGCGTCGTCATCCGGCGTCAAGGCGCGTGCGCGCTCTTTCGCGCCCGTCGTGGGCGCAAGCGCGGCAAGCATTTCCAGTATTTTGTCATATTCAAGAAGGATTTTTTCTCTTTCCCCGAACCTCATATTTCCTCACTCGGTTTTGTCTGCCGCATCGATACGGCACTCAATTTTTTGTAGTTTTGGAGCGTTTCAAAGCCCCGCTCCAAATGGTGCAGAAGATAAGCTTCCGCCACGCGGGAAAAGCACGCAAGTTCCTCTTTTCCGTCAAGACGGAAGGAAAAGACGCGCTTTGCGTCGCTGTTTTCAATGTAGGAGATCGCCGCGCGGCACGACGCCGTCAGGGGCAAGCGGAGAATGCGCTCTCCGAATTCTCCCGTTTCCGCGTTAGTCGCTTGGATCGTCTTTGCGCAGGAAGGGCAGATCGGCGCGCCGTTGGCAATATCGAAAAGGCTGTCCCCCGTCACGGCGCGGTGACAAAGGCGGCATTCGGAAAGATCGGGCGCAAAGCCGGCGATCACGGCGGCGCGCGTTTCAAACGCGGCTTTGATACGCGCGTTGTCGTTTTTCGTCACCGAGAGCATATGGAGCGTATTGAGCGTCAGCGGCAGGATCTCGCCCGCCTCCGCGCGCTCGTCCGAGAGTTCAAACGCCACGTCCGCGACATAGGCGGCGAGAAAAAGTTTGTCCATATCGTAACGAATGCCCGGAAACGCGTTCAAAACGGTGGCGTTTCGCACCCACTTGACGCCGTTTTTTTCGTAAAACTCGATATTGCTCCACGTGTAGGGCTCGCTTGCCGCCGCCTCGCGGCGGTGGAGCGAATGCGCGCCTTTGAGGATCGCGTAAAACCGCCCCTCTTTTTCGGAAAGAAGCGTAAGCAGTCGATCGTTTTCGCCGCGATCGGTCGCGCGCAAGATCAGCACGTCCGCGGAAAAGCGACGCATCGTCACTCCTCCCGGCGGTAACCGAAGTTACGCACCGTCGCGCTGCTTTCCCGCCAGTTTTCTTTCACTTTCACCCACAGGTTGAGGTAAACTTTTTTGCCGAACATCGCTTCCATATCTTCCCTTGCGTATGTCCCGACAAGTTTCAGTTCTTCCCCGCCTTTTCCGACGATGATACCCTTGTGCGACGCTTTTTCGCAGAATATCTCCGCGCGAATGCGGATCAGATTTTGTTCTTCGCTGAATTCTTCGATCACAACGGCGACGCCGTGCGGCACTTCGCGGTCGAGCGTGCGCAGCAGTTTTTCGCGTATGATCTCGGCGGCGATCTGCCGCACGGGCTGATCGGTCACTTCGTCTTCGCCGAAAAACCATTCGCCGGGGGTAAGCAATTTTTCGCATTCCGAAAGCAGGGCTTCCAGTTGCTTGCCTTTTTTTGCCGAGATCGGAACGAACGCCGCGAAATCGTGCAATGCGGCGTACTGTTTGATGGTTTGCGCGATCTCTTCCGCGCCGTAAAGATCGGTCTTATTGAGGGCAAGCACGGCGGGGATCCCCGTCTTTTTCAGATATTCCGCCACCTCTTCTTCGGTTTTCGACGGCGCTCTCCCCGCGTCGACGAGCAACAGCAACGCGTCGGCGTCGGTCATCGAAGTCTTTGCCGTGTCCATCATATATTCGCCAAGCGGGTTTTGCGGGCGATGTAGCCCCGGCGTATCCACAAATACGAATTGCGCGTCGCCTCGCGTGAGAATGCCGAGAATGCGGTTGCGCGTGGTCTGCGGCTTTGCCGAAACGATCGCCACTTTTTCGCCGAGAAGCGCGTTCAAAAGCGTCGATTTGCCCACGTTGGGTCTTCCCACGATGGCGATAAATCCCGTTTTCTTCATTGCTTGTCCTCCGTTTTTCCTACGATGCCGAGTCCCATTTTCTCCACGATCGCGCTTTGTTTTTCGCGCATTTGCGCGTCTTCGCGCTCTCCCGTCAGATGATCGTACCCCAGAAGATGCAACACCGAATGGACGGTGAGGAAAGCGCACTCGCGATCAAAGCCGTGCCCGTATTCCTCGCCCTGTGCGCGGCAACGTTCAAGGGAAAGCACGATGTCGCCGAGCACACGGGTGCCGTTTGGCAAAACGTCAAATTGCGGAAAAGAGAGCACGTCGGTCGGAAGGTCGAGATCCCGATAGTCGCGGTTGATCGCGCGGATCCCCTCGTTGTCGGTAAAAGTGACCGAAACCTCGCAGTTTTCCACCACTTTTTCATATTCCAGCGTTTGATGTACGGCGCGGCGAACGAGCCCCCGCAGCGCCGGTGTGATTTTCTCTTTTTGCTGATCGTTCGCAAAGTAAATACGCAGTTTCATTTCAGTCTTTCCCTTTTCCTTTGGTGCGAGAGCGCGCTTTTTCACCTTTTTCTTTTTCGTAACGTTCGTAAGCGTGAATGATTTTTTGCACCAGTTTATGACGCACCACGTCGCGCTCCGAGAAAGTGTGTATGGCAATGTCGGGAATACCTTTGAGGATCCGCACCGCCTGTGAAAGCCCGCTTTGCTGCCCCGCGGGCAGGTCGGTCTGCGTCAGATCTCCCGTCACCACGGCTCTCGCACGGAAGCCGAGGCGCGTCAAAAACATTTTCATCTGCTCCGGCGTGGCGTTTTGCGCCTCGTCCAAAATGATAAACGAATCATCGAGCGTGCGCCCGCGCATATAGGCGAGCGGCGCCACCTCGATCACTTGTTTTTCCACCATACGGACATAGTTTTCGGTGCCGAGCATCTCGTAGAGCGCATCGTAAAGCGGGCGCAGATAAGGGTCGATCTTGCTTTGCAGATCGCCCGGCAGAAAACCGAGTTTTTCGCCCGCTTCGATCGCGGGGCGCGTGAGAATGATACGGCTGACGTCGCCCGCGCGCAAAGCTTTTACCGCCATTGCCACCGCAAGAAAAGTCTTGCCCGTGCCTGCCGGTCCCACGCCGAACGTCAGTGTGTTTTGCGCGATGGCGTCGATATATGCCTTTTGCCCCAGTGTTTTCGCTTTGATCGGTTTGCCGCGGCTCGTCACGCACACCGTGCCGGCGTCAAGATCCGCCAGCCCCGCGCTCTCTCCGTCGCGCACCATACCGATGATATAGGAAACGCGCTGTTCCGAGATCTCGTCCTTGCTCTCCGCTTCCGCTTTAAGCCTTTCCAACACCTCGGCGGCAAGGCGCACCGCTTCGGCGTCCATTCCCGTGACGACGATGGCGTCGCCCGCGCTTTCGGAACGGTTGCGGATATCCACGCCGAAAGCGTCTTCCACCTCGCGCGCATAAGAATCCGCCACGCCGAAAATGCGCGCCGTAATGTCGCTTTGCCCGATTTTGATGATCTCGCGTTCCATAAACTTCCTCTTTTCGCGTTATTTGGTTTCGATCTCCGCTACCGCCGCGATATTTTCTTCCGCCACGATCGTCGTGGTCAACGTAACGCCTTCGGCGCTTACTTCCCGCGCCACGCTTTTTTCGAGGATCGCATACGCGCTTTTCTCCGCGCCAAGCAGTGTTTCGCTCTCTTTTACGGCGATCTGCCACGCCTCGCGCTCTCCTCTTTGCCGCATTACCGACGTATACGGTGCTTTTTTTATGCTGTGCACGGCAATCGGTAATTTCACGCCCGCGAACGTAAAATATCGGGTTTCTTCTATTATATCACATTTTTCGTCTTTTTCGGGCGGGTTTTTATAAAGTTTTATCGTTTTATTAAAAAATTTAATCTCTCGCACGGTCTTCGCGCGCCCCTCCGGTGTTTTCGCTTCATAAGAAAAGGGCACAAAAACGCGATACGTATGGGTGGTTTTTGCCAAAACTTGCCCCGCCGCCCTTGTGAGATTGCCGCCCGCTTTTTCGCTTTGCGTGACGCCTGCCGCAAGAATTTGTCCCGCACGCACGGCGTCGCCCTCGCGCACCAGGCACTCCCCCGCATAGATCATCGGCAACGTAACGATACCGTCCGCCGTTGCGATCAGATTTGCGGGGCGCACTTCTTCACGCGAGGTTTCGATCTTTGCCTCACGAAGCTGCACAAAGGCGACCGTGCCGCGCCGATTGATCGAAAGATAACCGATCCGCTCATCCTTTTCACGCACCGAAAGAATCGCGCCGTCCATTTCCGTGCGCGGCAGAAAGGCGCCGCGATAGACCCCTGCCTCGGCAAGCGCCTCTTCGATCTCCCCTTCCGTAATGCTTTCGCACCCGGAAACGCGAATATCCCAAAGAAAAAGATGCGAAAAGATCAGCAAAAACAGTGCCGCCGCAATGCCGAAGATAAGCCCCGGGCGTCCGATCAGACGACGAAAAAGGATCGGCAATCCTCCCGTGCCAACCTCGCGCACCGCCACTTTGAGCAAGCGAATTTTTCTGCGTTCAAAAAGCGATGCCGCAAACCGTATTTCTCCCGTTTTCTCACACCGTTTGGGGTTTTTCGGCACAAATCCCACTCTTTGGCACTCTTCGAGAAAAGCAAGCGCGTCTTCCTCTCGCACGGCAAACGTGCGATAGCCGAACAAGCGAAAATCAATGCGCATACTCTTCACCCGCGCAAAACGTGAGGCGACGGATATTTCCGCATATCGTGACGGATTCCGCCGTCAGAAGCGTGCAAAACAGATCTTCGCCTTCGATATTCAGCCGCGTTTTTCCGAGAGAGAGTTCGATCTCCTCCCGTCCGTAGCGCAAGATCTTGCGGTATCCCCGCACGATGATCTCGTTTTGCCCCGACATAAAAAGCCCGAAACCGCCGGGCAGCGCCTCGCGCGGAATATCCAGTTTAGCCCCGATACGAGCAAGGAAATCTCGTTTTTTCGGCATAGAAAACCTCTCTTAAACATATGTTTCTTTGCGTGTGTCATCCTTTTTACCCTATGCCGCACGCGGGAGGCTTATGCTGTGAAAAAACGACTTTTCCGTCGCTCTTATCTTCCGCTCCTCTTTGCCGTTTTTCTGCTTTTTCTTTTCTTCTTGACACTTGACGCGGCCGTTGCCGGCGCTCGTTCGGCGCTTTATCTTCTCGCCACGCGCGTCGCTCCCGCTCTTTTCCCCTTTTTGGTTGTCTCGGAGTGGCTGAACTCGTTTGGTGCGCAAAATCTCGTCGGCAGGATCTGCGCGCTCCCTGCCGAAAAGATATTCGGGCTCGGAGAGCGCGGCGGCGCCGCGCTCTTTTTCGGCGTCCTTTGCGGTTTTCCCGTCGGCATACTCACTGCCCTTGCCGCGCGGCACGAAGCGAAACTCTCGCGCGGAGATTTTTGCCGCCTTTCGCTCTTTTGCGATACGCCCAGCGCGGGGTTTCTTGTGGGAGCGGTGGGCGTCGGCGTTTTCGGCAATAAAAGCGCGGGAACGGCGCTTTTTCTTTCTGTCGTTTCCGCTTCCCTTCTCGTGGGCTTTTTCTCGCGCTTCTTTTTTTCGCGCACCGCTCCCCCTATGCGCGTTTCGGGTGAAACACTCCCAAAAGCCTCTTTTTTCCCGCTTTTGACGGGAGGCGTCACCCGTGCGCTCTCCTCACTGCTCACGATCGCGGCGTTTGTGCTCTTTTTCTCGGCTCTTTCTTCCTCTCTCGCCGCGCTGGGCACCGCGTTTCGCGTACCGCCCACGGCGACGCTGATCCTTTCGGGGCTTTTGGAATTCAGCGGCGGCATTTTTTCCGCGACTCGTCTGCTCTCTCCCGAAAGAGCCTTCCTCTTCTCTTCTTTTTTCGCCGCTTTCGGCGGCTTTTCACTTGCCGCACAACTTTTCGCGCTCTCGGGTGAAGAACGCCCGCCGCTTTCGGCGTATTTTGCCGCGCATCTGATAAAGGGCGCTCTTGCCGCGTGCTTTTCGGCGCTCTATCTGCGTTTTGCAAAGCCGCTGCTTGCGTCTCCCGCCGATGCCGCCGCCTCGGCTTTTTCCGAGCAAAACGCCGCCGACGCCGGCACCGCTTTTCTTTTGCTTTTTCTTTTTGCGCTCTTTTTCTTTTCCCGGAAACGCCGAAAAAGAACGTAAAAAAAGCGGAGAGCCTTTTGCTCTCCGCTTTTTTTCGGCACTTATGCCTGTTTGATCACTTCTTTGCCGTCGTAAGAACCGCAAGCCTTGCAAACGTGATGCGCCAAAACATATTCACCGCATTTTGCACATTTGACCATACCGGGCATATCGAGTTTGGAGTTGTTGGAACGCCTCTTATCTCTACGAGCCTTAGATACCTTTTTCTTCGGGACTGCCATCTACCTACACCTCCTTAGGGGATTTCTTCTGCATATCATTTTGATTATACTACGAATTTTTGTGTTTGTCAAGCCATTTTTGCAAAACTGCAAGCCGCGGATCAATTTCTTTTTCGGAGCAGCCGCAATCTCCCTCGCGCCGCGGCTTGCCGCATTTGGGGCAAAGCCCGGGGCAATTCTCGTCGCAAAGTAGCCGCATCGGAAAAGACATCAAAATCTCCCCGGACAGGAGTTCATCCACGTCCAATTTCCCGTCGCGGATCATCACGTAAGCGTCGTCGTTTTCTTCCAGTTTTTCTTCGCTCATCGCGCCCTCCGCAACCACCGTGCGCTCAAACTGCAAGGAAAAAACGCCTTCCACGGGATCAAGGCACCTGGCGCAGACGCCGCGATACGGCAACTTTGCCGTTAAATGAAGGCGCATATAGCCCGCGTCGTCGGTGATATAGCCTTCCACGCGGGCGTCCTTTGTGAAAGTGACGTCGGGGATGCTTTGCGGCACGAGATCGTACGCGATCTCCATACGGCGCACTTCACCCCGCAGTATCGGGCCCATATTGAGTATCATACCCCTCCCCCTTTCCCGAAGCAATGACAGCACATATTATATATCACAAAAGAGCGATTGTCAAGTCGGTTTCCGTCCACTTGAAAAATCTTCTCCGAAAAATCGACAAAAACTCTCCCTTTATCTGTTTTTCCATTATTTTTATTGAATTTTCTATTTTTGTTTCTGTTTTATCTATTTTTTTGTTTTTCTTTTTTCGGAATTTCAAATTATTACGCAAAAATCAGCCGCCCGCGAAAGAGCGGGCGGCACAAATTTATCTTTTGAGGCTTATTTTCCGGCAATTTCTTCTTCGTTTGCCTTGTCGGGTGCTTTCTCCTCGGCAGAAACGATGCTTTCTTCACGACGCATTTTTGCAAAACGCGCGGAATACGTGAAGAAATAGAAAAGCGACGCCAGCAAATACAGAGAGAAAATGCCGATCACGCCAAAAGAAAGGATCAGAAAAACAAGTTTTTCCTCCTCCGCGAGCGACGCCGCCGATACCGCAATACCCGTCAGCGCCAAAGGCAATTCAATGCGAAGTTGCTTTTTGTGGTTTTCAATCAGCAACACGCGCACGATCGGCAATACCGTGGTAAAACCGAGCAGAAAATATGCCGCCACGTCGCGGGAAGTGAAAATGAGAAAAACGCCCGGCAGGATCGAGAAAAAGGACAACAGACAAACGATCCATTCCCCCCGCCGCTTGATATGCAGCAGCGAAGTGAAAAACGGCGGAAAATTAAACAAGATCATCCAAAGCCCCGCTGCGATAAAGAGCACGTCGAAGATCTCCGCGGCATATTGCCGCAGCAGAAAAAGGAGAACGCCAAGCGCGATGCCGAGCAGTGCCGTCACCAAAACGCGCAAAAGATAGTACTTTTTCATTGTTTCCTCTGTCAAATTCAAATACGGTATAGATTGTGCTTTGCGATATACGCCGCAACGGCGGGAGACACAAGCGCGGTCAGATCTTGTCCCGCACGCGCATATTCCCGCACGAGATGCGAAGAAAGGTTTTCGTATTGCGGCAAGGCGGGCAAAAAAACCGTCTCCGCTCTTTTATTATGCGCCAAATTCCACGCCGCCATTTGTTCTTCATAATGTCGGTCTTCCTCGTTGCGCACGCCCTTGACGATCACATCGGCGCGCACTTTGTCAAAAAGATCGACAAGCAAGCCCCCGTCTGTCACGATCCGCACGCGCGCAAGATCGGCAAGCGCAAGGCGCGCCATTTCGGCTCTCTCCGCGATGGTGGTTTCGTACGTCTTATCGCGATTGTTCATCACGGCAACGATCACTTCGTCATAGAGCGCGCACGCGCGCACGATAAGATCGCGGTGTCCCAGCGTTATCGGATCGAAACTGCCCGGTATCAACGCCCTTTTCATCTCTCTCGTCTCACTTTCAGTACGTCAACGCGCGCCGCGCCGTATTGCGCGGTACGCAGTTGCTCAAATTTTGGGGGCAGCGCCTCGCAACCCGCGAAAAGATCGTCTTCCGCGGCATACTCCGCCACCAGCGTCGCCTCGTCCGAAAGCCACCCCGGCGCGGCAAGCGCCAAAAGAGCGGGCACAAGGACTTGCGCCTTGTAGGGGGGATCGAGAAAAACAAGATCAAAGGGCTTTGTCGGCGTGCCGCGAAGAAAATCAAGCGCGTCGCAAAGGCGGCATTCGCATCTGTCCTCGGCGCGGGTTTTGGCGATGTTTGCCCGCACGCAGGCGAGCGCTTCGCGGGAAGAATCAATAAAAAGCGCGAAAGAGGCCCCGCGGCTGACGGCTTCCAGTCCCATCTGTCCGGATCCGGCAAAGAGATCAAGAACGCGTTTTCCCTGTACTTCAAATTGCAAAACCGAGAAGATCGCTTCTTTGGCGCGCTCGGAAGTTGGGCGCGTGGTCTCACCTTTGGGCGCGACAAGGCGCGCGCCGCGCGCACTGCCGGTAATGATGCGCATCATTTGTCCGATCCCTCCTTGTGGAAATACGCGAAGATCGTGTCGGCAAGGCGTGGGCCGACGCCCGGCGCCGCCGCAAGCGCCGACCTGTCCGCCGTTTTCACGGCGGCAAGCCCGCCGAAATGCGCAAGCAACGCTTTTGCTTTTTCTTTGCCCACGCCGTCGATCTTTTCAAGAGACGAAGTGCGCAAAGTCGCGCGTTTGGCACGGCTCATCTCACGGATCGAAAAACGGTGCACCTCTTCTTGGATCGAGTAGATCAGCGTAAACACCGCGCGATCCCGCGCGATGGAGATCTCGTTTTCCTCGCCGCAAAGCGCGCGCGTTTTATGGAATGCGTCTTTCACCATTCCGAAAATCGGCACAAAGACGCCTTTTTCCGCAAGCGCGCGTTTGACGGTCGCGACGTGGGTTCTGCCCCCGTCAAGCAAGATCAGATCCGGCTCTTTTGAAAAACTTCCGCCCACGTCCGCGCTGTGCGCAAAGCGGCGCAAGATCGCCTCGCGCATCGAGGCGTAATCGTCGGTGCCCTCTACCTCTTTCATATGAAAAATGCGATAATCGCTTTTAACGAATTTCGCGTTTTCCAAAACGATCATACCGCAGGTCTTGTGCTCGACGCCGAAGTTGGAAACGTCGTAACTCTCGATGCGCATCGGTAAAACTTCCAGCGCCAAAAGTTCCGCAAGGCGCGCAAGCACTTCTTCGCTTTGCTTGCTCGTGCGTTGTTCCGCAAGCAAGCGTTCCCGCGCGTTTTCCGCCGCCAGTTCCGAGAGTTTTCTGTGCTCGCCGCGCTGTGGAATCTCCACGCGAACGCGCCTTCCGGCAATTTCGGAAAGCGACGCTTCAAGAGAAGCAAGGTCTTCCGCTTCCGCATCGAAATTCAAAAACACACGGGGCGGGATCGATTCGTTTGCGCGGTATTGATGATAGACATAGGCAAGAAGCGCGTCGGCGTCAAGGATCTCGTCGCTTCCGAAAACGATCTCGTTTTTGTCGATAAGGGCCCCGCCGCGCACGTAAAAGATCGTCAGCGCGGCGCCGTAATCGTTTTGATAAAACCCGAATACGTCTTCGTTTGCGTCGGGGCTTGCCACCACTTTTTGCCTGTCGGCAAGTTTATCGAGCGCGCGAATGCGATCCCGACAAAGGGCGGCGCGCTCAAAAAATTCGTTTTCCGCCGCCTCTTCCATTTGCGTCTGATATGCGGCGCGCACCGCGGCGGTGTTGCCGCGCAAAATCTCGATCGCGTCGCGCACAAGAGCGGCATATTCTTCTTTCCCGACTTTTCCCGTGCAAAGCCCGCAGCATTGCCCCAATTGATAGGAAAGACAGGGGCGCTCGCGCCCGAAATCTTCCGGAAAACGGCGGTGACAATGCGGGATACCCAACATTTTTTGCAAAGTACGCAAAACGCCGCCCGCCACCGACGCGCCGGAATAGGGGCCGAAATATTTGGCACGGTCGGATTTTCTCGTTCGGGTAAACTCCAAGCGCGGATATTCTTCCGCCGTGATTTTGATATACGGATAGGATTTCGCGTCTTTGAGGCGGATATTATACCGCGGGGCGTACTGTTTGATGAGCGTGTTTTCGAGCGACAGAGCCTCGATCTCGGTGTCGCAGAGAAAATAGTCAAAATCCGCGACCTGCATCACCATGCGCGCGGTTTTGGGCGTTTTCCCGCTGTTCTGAAAATATTGCGACACGCGGTTTTTCAGTTTGCGCGATTTTCCCACATAGATCACACGCCCCTGCGCGTTTTTCATCAGATACACGCCGGGCGTCGGCGGCAAACTGTTCGCTTTTTCAAGCAACGCTGTGCGTGATCTCGCTTTTTCCATAATTCTCCCTCACAAAACGGACACCTTGCGAAAACAAGATTGAACTTTCCGTTTCTTCAAGTGTGACAGTTGCTTCTTTGCCGTTTTCTTGCAGACCGAACAATTCTTTTTCTCACATTAGTGAGGCGATCGAAGTGAAACATCGAGAATTTGAGGCATATGGTCAGACAGCCAATATGTGTACAAACTCAAAACTTTTACATACCGCAGAACAGAACAATTTCCGCACACAAAAGCGTGATCTATCGTTCTGTCGGATAAATAATTTTCGGTTGGCTCTTCCCATTTTACCCAACTTGAAGCGTCTTCATCATAGGTGGCGTAACGGTGATATCCGGCGGTATCGTTTTTTTCGTTTGCGACATCCCACGCACAGAAAACGCCGTCCGCATTGCGCAAATAGGTCAGTGCACCGGACATCAAAGAATCATTCAGATCACCGCCCAAAACAATAGGGGTGTCGCCGTATGTGGCTTGAAGTCGTCTGATCAGCGACAGACTTTCTTTTGCGTTGTTCAATCTCGCCGCCGGACCGTCAATTCCTTTTTGATTATACATAAAATGCGCATTCAGAACGATAAAACGCTCTCCCGATGCAATATCAACAAACACGCCCCAGGATATGCTTTTTGAATTCGAGTTGTTTGGGCCGGAAAACAAATGCCACCCGGAATCCAGCAAACGACATGTTTTCGCACGGTAAAACATTGCCGTATAATTCTTATCGCCGACGGGACTACCGACTTCCGTGTAGCCGTTCCGGACGAGTAAAGGAGTCAGATACATATGAAAATCCGCGCCGGTTTCCTGCATTCCGAAAACATCCGGTTGATAAGATTGTATCAATGATTCATATACCCTTGATCGCAATGCAATTGATCCGGAAGGAGAATTCGCGTTGCACACATTGTAAAACATAATCCGCGTATCTCCGAGCAAATCGGAAGCGCAGATCGTTCCGGAAGTCAAATTGTTATCGGCTTTTCCCGTATACGAAAAACCGTTGTTCGGACGATCGTTTTCTTCCGCCTCCGGATAGAAAAGCACCTTTGTTACATACTCACAAAGAGATTCATATCCGCGCGCATCACCGGCAATAAACTGCACTTTTCCTTCGGATGCGGAAATATGAAATTGGTTTTTCTCCGCAAAAATCGTTGTACGATCGGTTTTCCCAATCAAAAGCTCATAGGCTGTTTCCGCTTCGGAATCGGTCGTCAACGCCAAATCGATCCCATATTTGTTCTTTAGATGATTTCTTAAATATGCCGAAAAAATCTGTTCGTCAATCGTTGCATTCGTGCTTTGAACGATTCGGTATTTGCTCAATTCAACGCCACAGCAAAAAAACGGACGCGACTCTATAAAAGATTCGGCGGTTTTGGGAATCAGATTATCTTTATGAACGGTCCAATCTGCAAGACATTCTGCCAAAAACGCTTCATATTTCGGCGTGACCAATTTCATTCCCGCGAAATTCAGATGACTGATGTCTCCGGGGGAAAGACAGTAAACGGCGCGAAACTCGGCGTTTCTCATATCCACTCCGGAAACGTCGGGATCATACGCTTTAAAGCAGTACACTCCGTGCGCGGCACAAATCTCCTCTGCTGCCTTTGCGTAATCCAAATAGGTCAACGTGGTTCCGCTGTTGGTGTCCGGAAAATTCCAAACCGTTGTAAAGACAAACATTGCGTTCGGATATTTCTTTCTCAAACCAACAAACAACGTATGCAACGCGCCCTTGAATGTTCCGGTATCCGTGCTGTCGCTCTTCCCGATCGGAACCGTATGATTATAATCATTGCGGCCACCATTGATTATCACAATATCCGGGTCATTGTCAGCCATCTGACCAAATCGTGTTACGATGGGCTGTGGATCGGCATTTCCGAAAGTGGAAAGCATATTGCCGTTCTTCGCATAGTTCGTTAAAATCCAGGAATATTTGTCGGAAAGGAGAGAGGGCCAAACCATAGCGGTATTCATCGTGTGTCCCTTCAGATAGCTGTCTCCGATGAGGTTAACCTTCAGTCCGTGCAATGTAGCAATATTGACGTCCGCTTTGGAGGATTCAACAAAAGCAGAGACCTCATTCTCCAAAAAATCACTCATAAGACTTTTCCTTTCAGAAAAACAATTGATGCTTTCAAACGCTTGTGCGTTTGCGCTCGTTGTCGTAAACTGTTTTGGCGCATTTACAGATCGAAAGCATTTCATTCTGCAAGTTGATCCGCACACGTCGAAAACTTTGACGGCTCACGCTTCCTTGTCAATCCCAAACGGGAGCGTCCAGAAATTCGATGCTCGGATGATCTGCGGCATCGGATTCGAAAACGAGGATCTCGTTTTCGCCTTGTTTCAAGAAAGGCGCGGGAACGTACAGCGTTTTCTGCGGCCCTGCCGGGTTGAAATAGCGCCCGAGATTGTGACCGTTGACCACAACAAATCCTTTTGTCAGCCCGTTCATCCGGACGAAGCAGTCTTTGGGTGTGTCCGGGATCAAGAGGAAGGCACGATAGAACGCCGGAGTATGAGAACTGTGTTCATTGTCCTCTCGGAAGGTCAATCCGGAAAGGTCGGTCATCGGGAGCGGATACATTTTCCATCCGAAATGAAGGGCTACGCCGAAACCGACTCCTTGGATGCCTTTACGATCTTTGAGTTTGTGCCCGTAATTGACTCTGCCCATATTTTCCACCAAAATCTGCAATTTGGCTTTTTTCCCTTTTTGAAGCGGCAACCGGATATCGGCGCGTGTCTGCGATTCGGGATCCCAGCGCTCGAAAACACCTTTGAACTGCCCATCCACAAAGATCTCCGCGCGATCGTGAACGACGTCTGCGCGCATTTGCCAATCGTTCCGCGGCCCCTTGATCTCGGATTCATAAAGCAGATATCCGTAATCCTGTCCGATCTCTTCCATATATTTCGGCGTCTCGGAGAGCATCGGTTCGGAGAGAACGTCCAGCTGGTCGAAAAGCATGGCTTTTTCGCAAAGCTCGATCTTTCCGTATGCTTTCTTTTCGGTCTCCTTCGCGGTCAGTTTCGGAACGTTTCCGAACTTCTTTTTGAAAAGATCGCGAATTCGATCGTAAAGCTCAGTACGATCGCCCGCCTCGGTCAGGGGTGCGCAGTAATCGTAACTTGTGGTCGTCGGTTCGTATTTCGTTTTATAATTTGCTCCGCTGGTGAAGCCAAAGTTTGTTCCCCCGTGGAACATATAGAAATTGAAAGACGCGTCTGTTTCCAAAAAATCGCGTATGCATTTCACAACGTCGTCGGTCGACCGTGTATGGTGCGATTCAAACCAATGGTCGAACCATCCGCCCCAAAATTCTCCGCACATGATGGGCTGATCCGGGCGGTATTCTTTGAGGAAAGCTGTGCGTCTGGGAACGTCTGAACCGAAGTTGGCAACGCAAAGAAGATCGTCCAATGTTCCGCCGGTCATCATACTGAATTCGGGACCGTCGGATGTGAAGAACAGACAGTCGATTTCGTTTTCCTTGTAAAGTTCCGCGACTGCGCGAAGATACGCTTTATCATCGCCGTAACTGCCGTACTCGTTTTCGACCTGAATCATAAAAATATTCCCGCCGTTCACGGCAAGACGCGGACGTATGATCTCCGAAACCTTCCGAATATAGTTGCGAACCTTTTCCAAAAACAGCTTGTTGTTGCACCGAAGCTCCATTTCAGGATAGGATAACAACCACGCCGGAAGCCCACCAAACTCCCACTCCGCGCAAATAAAGGGCCCGGGACGCAGGATCACGTTCAGACCGAGTTCAGCGGCAATATCCAGAAATGCGCCCACGTCAAGTTCTTCGGAGAAAACAAACGTTCCTTCTCGCGGCTCATGGAGATTCCAGCAAAGATAGGTTTCAACGGTGTTGAAACCGCACTCCTTCAATTTCAGGAGCCTATCTTTCCAATATGCCCGTGGGATACGGAAATAGTGCATCGCGCCCGAAAGGATCGTATAGGGAGTCCCATCCAGATAAAATCGATTATTATCATAACTCAATATGCTCATTTTCCAACTCCGTTTGACGAGATGACGTAATTTGCGATATGCCACCTGTTTTTTAAATCACTCGATTGCAATTTGGGATTGTATTTTTCTTTTCAATTTCATTTTGATAAGAAAAAGTTCAACATATGAAAATATAGGGCGCCGCAAGGGCGCCCCAGTTGCTTTATTCTTCGCCGAAACCCGTTCGGATCATTTCCTGCAATCCGTCGAGCGCCTCGTTTTCATCGGAGCCGTCCGCGATCAGTTTGATCGTCATCCCCTGCGCCACACCGAGCGAGAGAACGCCGAGCAGGCTTTTGGCGTTGACACGCCGATCCTCTTTTTCCACCCAAACGGAAGACTTATAGCTATTCGCCTTCTGAATAAAGAATGTCGCCGGACGAGCGTGCAGACCGATCAAATTCGTAATAACGACATCACGTGTTACCATCGAAAAAAACTCCGTTTCGCAGTTTTTTGTCGCCACTCAAAAAAGGCGACGACCATATCCTTTAATAGTATAGCAAACCAAAAGATGAAAATCAATAGACATTATTTGGGTATTTTCACAATACGAACGTCGTTTTTTTGTCGAAAATAGATAAATCAAGACGCCTTTTCAATCTGCACGATCCGCAGTTCGAAATCCGCCGTTTCGGTGTGTGCGGTGAGCGTCTGATTGACGAAAAGCTGCATTTTCCCCGCGAGCAAAAAGATTCCGTTTCGCTCCACGCCCTCGCCCGCAAGTTTGCCGTCTACGCGTAGATAATGCTCGTAGCGGTCTTCCGGATAAACGGCCTTGACGGTGTTGCCGTCGCCGTCCGTGAGGTATTCCACCGCGGGCGAGACCGCGACGTTTTCCGAGATCGTGCCCAGCACGATCCGCTCGCCCCCGTTTTCGGTATAGAGTGTCGTTCCGGTTTCCAACAGTTCCATACTGCTGCTTCGGATCTTTGAAATCTCAAAAGTGACGGTATAGGACTCCGTTTTGTCCCCTGCCGTGAAGAGGTTTTGAATATTGTGTCTCTGAAAGACGCCCACGATGCATAGGATCGCAAGCAAAATAAGCACGACGTCCAGCGCGTTAAAGCGCAGGTGCAGTGATTTTTTCTCCGCCATATCTTTCCCTCCTTACGGTGTTGTCAAGGTCACGCAAACGCCGTTGCCGACAAACGCGGAAAATTGCAGTTCCATATCGCGTCCGACGGCGATGCGCGCGTCGCCCGTGCGATAACCGACGCCGTTTTCATACACAGCTTCCACCGACAGCGTAACGGTAATCGTCAGAAAATCATCGGGATAGGTCTTTTTTTGCACCACGTAACTGCCAAGGACCGGATCGAGCGCGGCGGAAGGCATATCCGTATAGGTCTCATACGGACGACTGGAGACCGCCGTCACGGAGCCGAGCGTACTGCCGCTTTCGCGGTCGATCACCGTGTCTCCGATATGCAACGCCTCAACGGCGCCTTTATCCACGCCCGCCAGTTCCACCGTGTAGGTGACGACGCGCGCTTCCTTTTGATCCGACGAGAAAAACGAGATCGGCGTGAGGAGCGAAACGAGAAACATCGCCGAAGCCACGATTGCGGCGACAAGAACGATATCGACGGCAAGAAACATCCATCTGCGCCCGCGCTCGCCTTCTTTTTGCTTATCTCGGCGCGGCAAACGAACTCTTTTTTCTTTCTTTTCGGACAGATCCGACGATGTGTTTTTTTGTTCGTCCATATTGTACCTCCGTAAAATCAATCGACTCTGTAATAGGAAATCTCCGCGGAATAGGGACTGTTCCCGCCGCTCTCGACGTCGTTTGGCATCGTGCTCCGCTCATAGCGCGCGTCTGCGCCGATCAGAGCGATCACCGCAAAAAAGGCGCCCATTGCGGAATAATCGTACCAGGTATAGTGGAATATGCCGATCACGATCGCGCCGACGACCGCCGCGATGCCCGCGATCGGCCACACGGAACGCGTTTCTCCCCTGCGGGCGGCAAGCAGTGAGAAGCAGTTTTGCAAAAGGAAGAAGAAAAGCGCGGCTGGCAGGAGAACGCCGATCACGCCGCCTTCAAGAAGGCGATAGTACCAAAAACTCAACGTTTCCTCTGCCGTATCGGCAGGCAAAGCCGTGTAAAAGGCGGAAAACTGCGCGATACCGTTTCTGCCGAGCCCCAGCAACACCTCGCGGAAAAAGCGAATTTTTCCGCCGCTGCCGAGTCGGAAAAACCGTGCCTCTTTATAGATGCGCCGAACGGCGGAGCCGCGCGCAAGCGCGACTTCCGCATCCATATGGAAAAGCCGCAACAAAAACGCGCGGGACGAGGTCGGCACCATCGCGCGCACAAGCGGCGCAAGAATGCCGGCGGACAGGAAAAACGGAAAAGTGCGCTTGTCAAACACGAGGAAGAAGAGGATCGTGGCGAAAAAGACCGCAAGCCACGCGCTCTGTACCCAGGTCAGCACCAGCGCGGCAAGGATCGACAGGACGGAAAAGCCGAAAAGCAAGCGGTGATGCTTTTTTCCGCCGATCAGGAAGGAAAGCGCAAACGGAAAAGCCAAGACAAGGAACGCGGCGTACGGTATGCGTCCGGAAAAGCCGCAATGCACCGCCCTGCCCAACGTTGCGATCGTCGCCCCTTTTTCGGAATCAAGAACGGCGGCGACGATGAACTGCGCGATGCCGACCACGGCGGCCGCCGTGGCGGAAAGCACCAGTGTGCCGCGCGCGCGGCGCAGCCATTGCCGTGTGGCGATACCGTTGGAAACGATAAAATATATTCCCACAAGCGCGACTTCAAGCACCGCGCTTTTTGCGGATACGCCGCGATCGAAAAAGGTGATCAGCGCGGTATAAATGAGGAGCAAAAGCACCACGAAGTCCTGCAAATCCATACGAAACACGCGGTTTCCGCGCAGCACTTTGGCAAAATACGCCGCCACTGCCAACAACGTCAGCAAAAACATAAAGGCAAAAGAAGAAGACAAAAAACCGACAAACGGGATCGCCGCGATCAACAATATGACGCCCGCTTCCGGCACCGAAAACTCCAAAAGGAAGATGAAAAACAGCAAAATGCCGAGAAAGGCATATTGCGGCTTGATCAAAACGCCGAGCGCGCCCGCCAACATACCGAGCGGCACCGCCACGGCATATCCTTGTCTGCCCGTGCGATCGGATTCTTTGAAGGCTTCCTCGGAGATCCCGAAAAAGTGAACGAGCACGCCGAAGAAAAAGCTGTGATCGAGCGCGTACCCGAGCGACAGGTCGAAAAAGAGCAGCAAGATGCCGATCACCAGTTCGGCAAACCCGATATACAGATAGATCGGCCCGCCGCTTTTGACGCTCCAAATGACGGAGAAAAGCCAATAAGAAAGCGCCGAATAGGTGCCGCAAGTGACGAAAAACAGCCCGATGGTGCGCAAATTACAGGCAAGCAGAGCCCCGAAGGCGGCGGAAACGCCGCGCCGCAGATAGCTCCGGTCGATGGATTGCGCCACACTGCGGCGCACCGATCGGTATCCCGCCTTTTTTCCGTGTGAAATTTTGGTGAAAAGCCTGCCGACGCCGGAGGATCGCAAATAGGCGTTACACGCCGCATATGCCGTCATAACGCGCCCGAAAAAGCCCTCGCAAACGACCGCATACACAAATCGCGTCAGTCTCGCGAAAAAGCCGGCTACGGCGCTCTCACGCGTACGTGCAGTTTTCACGGCAATCCCTCCTTTCCCGGCAACGTCAGATATAGGTCAGTCTTTCAAAAGATCCGGGCGATTTCGGCGCGTCGTTTCAAGCGCCGCTTCGCTCCGCCATTTTTCAATGTTTTCGTGATGTCCCGAAAGAAGCACTTCCGGCACCCGCCGCCCGTGGAACTCGACGGGACGGGTATATTGCGGATATTCAAGCAAACCGTCCGAAAAGCTCTCTTTTTCATAGCATTCCGCGTCGGAGAGCACCCCGTCGACAAGGCGCGCCACGGCATCGGTGACAAGGCACGCGGGGATCTCCCCGCCCGTCAGCACGAAATCGCCCACGGAAACCTCCTCGTCCACGATCTCGTCGATGATGCGCTGGTCAACGCCCTCGTAATGTCCGCACAAAATGACGAGTTGCTCATATTCCGCCAGTTCCCGCGCCTTTTTCTGTGTGAAAACCGCTCCCCGCGGCGACATATACAGAACGCGCCTGCGGCGCTCACCCGACATTTCAAGAACGGCTTTATAGCAGTTATAAATGGGGGGCGCCATCATCAGCATGCCTTTTCCGCCGCCGCAGGGCGTGTCGTCCACGCGGTGGTGTTTATCCTCGGAATATGCCCGGATATTGTGCGTAAACACCTCAATGGCGCCGCTTTTTTGCGCCCGGCCGATCACGCTGGTCCCCAAAATCGTATCGACCAGATCGGGAAACAACGTCATAATATCAAATCTCATCACGGCAACATCCCCTCGATCGGCGTGATATAGAGTCCACCCTCGTCAAGGTGCGCGACAAACGCCGGAACGGCGGGGATCAACGCCTCGCCCCGCGACGTGTCGATCACATAAATATCCTGTGCGCCGGGGTGGATCACCTCGCGCACCGTGCCGAGGCGCTCTCCGCCTTCCGCCGCGTAGACGGGCATTCCCGTCATCTCCGCGATCAATACGGCGCCTTGGGGCAACGCGAGATCTTCACGTTTGGCGTACAGTACCGTTCCGCGCAGAGCGTCCGCCGCCTCCATAGTGGAAATACCCTCGATCTCGGCAAACACGAAACGGCGAAAGATCGACGCGCGCAAGATTTTTTTCGGCACGTAGTTTCCGTTTTGCAGAAAATACACGGCGGGGAGACGGGAGAAAACCGCGGGGCTGTCGCACCACGGCTCGATCTTTACGCCGCCGCGAAAACCGTGCGTGTTGATGATCTTTCCGCACTCCGGATAGTCGATCTGCGGCATAAAAACTCCTTTCCGACGGCAAAACGCCGCCCGTGTAAATCAAAGTTAGTATAACACAATTTTCCACTCTTTTCAAGTTTTTTTCGCGCGCGAGGGCAAAAAAGTAAAATATTTACATTTTGGGGCTTGTATTTTTGCGCCGAAACGTTTATAATGTATTCAATGTCACAATTTCAAGGAGGAAAACTATGAGCAATCCCATTCTGATGATCGGCATGCTGTTTGCGGTCGTCGTGGTCTTTTATTTTTTCGGCATTCGCCCCCAGCGCAAACAAGAGCGCGCCGCGGCGGAAATGCGCAACAACCTCTCGGTCGGCGATGAGATCACCACGATCGGCGGCATCATCGGCAAGGTCGTCAGCATCAAAGAAGAAACGATGGTCATCGAGACCACGCGCGACCACACGCGCATTCGCCTGCTCAAAACGGCGGTTCGCAGCGTAGACGTCCCCGCTGACGAGGCAAAGGCGATGGCGAAAGCGGCGAAAGCGGCAAAAGCGGAAGCTAAAGGCGAGAAACCCGTGAAAGAAAAAGCCGCCAAAGAAGAAACCGAACAGCAGGAAACCGCGCAAAACGAAGAAAAAAGCGCCGATTGATCTCTTTCGGTACTAAAAATAAAAACCCCTTCATACGATTTTGTAAAGACCGTATGGAGGGATTTTTATGTTGAAAAAGAAAAACCGCCGCCCCGCGCGGCACAGAAAAGAGGAAGCGGACGCCTCGTTTCCCGCGCTGTTTCGCGGAGTGTGCAAAGCCGTTGTCTTCTCGCTCCTTGTCGGCGTGGCGCTTCTTGCCGCCGTCGGCGGCGCTCTGCTCTTCACGAAAGATCCGGAGCGTCACCGCGCGCTCTTTTCATTGTGTATTTTGGGTTTTTCCGCCGTTCTTGCGGGCGCGCTCGCCACGCGCTTCACGGGAAAGCGCGCACCGTTTCTCGCTCCGCTTTCGGCGGGCGCTCTGCTCTCTCTGCTCTTTTCGGCGATCCTGCTTGCGGCAAAGGCAAGCGGTGCGGGGACGACAAAGCCGCTTTTTTGCCTGCTCCTTTTGCCCGCCGCTTTTTTGGGCGGTCTCTTATGCTCCCGCAAAAAGAGAAAATTCAAATAAACAAATACCCTTTGGGGGCATATTGTCATTTTTTACAAAAAACCGATATCTCCGCTTCCGCCAAAACGGAAAGCGAATCGGTGTTTTGTAATCTCTCCCGCCCCTCGCTCGGCGTCCGGTAATAATACGGCGTCATAGCAAAAAGATCGCAAAGCGCCTTGTTATCCAACCGCATCGAAAACGCGATGCGGTTGCTTGCAAGGCACTCCATGTTTTTCGGCAGATCCGCGCGCGGCGCGTTTCCCCGCGGTGTATCGTAAAGCAAGCTTTTGAGTTCCGAAAGATGATCTTTTCCCGCCGCGACCGTGACGAGAACGCCGCCTTTTTTCAGCACGCGGCAAAACTCCTCTTCCGCGATCGGCGCAAAAAGACTGACCACGGCGTCGGCGCACGCTTCGCCCACGGGAAGCGAGAAAACGCCGCAAACGGCAAACAGGGCGTCAATCTCCTCTTTTTTGGCGCGCTTTGCGGCGTGCGCAATCGCTTTTTTGGAAAGATCTACGCCGAGCATCTTATACCCGGAACGCGCGAAAAACGACGTATAGTACCCTTCTCCGCACCCGGCGTCAATGCACGCGCCACTCGGAGCATATTGGCGCAAAATCTCCGTCACGTTCTCGGCAAACGGGCGATAATATCCCGCGTCGAGAAACGCGGTGCGCGCCGCAACCAGTGTTGCATCGTCTCCGCTCCCCGTCGCCGTGGCGGGGGCAAAGTTCAAATATCCGGCGGCGGAAAAATCAAAGCAGTGGCGACGTGCGCCACGACAAAAAAGACTGCCGCCGATCCGCTCGGTTTTTTCGCCGCAAACGGGGCAGAGCAAATTTTTCTCCCAGTATGTTTCCATAACAGCACCTCGTCTTCATTATTGTAGCACATCACGCTCCCAAAAGCAAGCAAAAGCGAAAAGGCGCACCGCAAAACGCGGTGCGCCTTCTCGTTTGATTTGTCGTCAGTTTTCCTCCGGCGGCTCTTTGATCGGCAGTTCAAACCAAAACACACTGCCGACGCCCAGGGCGCTGTCGACGCCGTACGTGGCGGCGGGGTGGGCTTCAAGCACGCTCTTGACGATCGAGAGCCCCAAGCCGCTGCCCTTGACGGCACGTTTGTGCACTTTATCCACGCGATAATAGCGGTCGAAAATGTCGGGAATGGATTCGGGCGGGATCCCTTTGCCCTCGTCGGCGACCGAGATCCGCACACGCTCCCCGCGTATCTCCTCGCGCACCGTCACTCGCCGGCTCTCGCCCGTATAGTTGACGGCGTTATTGATGAGATTGTAAATGACCTGCAAGATCATCGTGCGGTCGGCTTCGACAAAGGCACTGCGCTGTGAATGATATTCAATGTGGTATCCTTCCCGCGCGATCAGCGTTTTATAGCGCTCCATCGTATCCCTCACCAGCGCGTCGATATCAAAGACCGCGGTCTCGGGCTTTTTGGTGCCGGATTGCAATTTGGAAAGATCCAAAATATCGTTGACAAGGTCGGAAAGGCGTGCGGTCTCGTCGATGATGATCTGCACGTTCTCCGGCGTGTTTTCGCCGGGAATATCCCGCATGACCTCGCTGTACCCTTTGATCATCGTCAACGGCGTACGCAAATCGTGCGAAACGTTGGCGACCAACTCTTTTTGCAGTCTGTCCGCCGCCGAGATCTCCTCCGCCGCAAAATCCAGTGCGTCCGAAAGTTCCCGCACCTCCTTATATCCTTTTTTCACCGCATGCGGGCGGTATTTCCCGACGGCAAGGCGTTTGGCGTTTTCGGTGATGTCGGAGAGCGGTTTTGTGATCATATAAGAGAGGAAAAACGCAAAAGCGACAACAAGCAAAAGCAAAATGAGCACGATCCACGTCAATTGCGTTCGCACGGTGCGCAGCACGGCGTCCACGGGCAGAAGGCTGAAATCCAACAGCAAAAAATACTCTTTTCCGTCTTTTTCAAAGATCTCCGCGTGGATCGCGTGCTCCGCCTTATGTCGAATGCCCGGCAAAACGACGCCGGAATCCGTGCGTGTGCGCACGCGCACCTTTTCGCTGTAAGATCCCGTATCGGCGGTTTTCCGATACCATTCCAGCACTTCTTCTTCGCCGAATTGATGAATGACACATTCGCCGGTGATGTCCGCATCGGCAAACGGAATAAGCACGTCGCCGGAGCGCTGCATTACACGAATGCACACGTCCTTATCCCGCGCGGCGTGCAGCACCCCCCGCGCCAAACCCTCGGCGCCCTCATATTCCCGCAGTTCGGCGGCAATGGTCTTCATATCTTCAAATTTTTCGCGCTCATAAAAAAATCCGAGCAAAAAAACCTGAAAGATCCAAACGACAAGCAGGACGAGAAACGTGAGCATAGCAAGAGACGCCAGCAGCCGGCTGCGAATGCCGCCGGCTGTTTTTGTTTTATACGAGGGCTTCATCGGACACCTCAAAACGATACCCGACACCGCGCACCGTTACGATATGTTCGCTGTATTTGCCCAGGCTCTTTCGGAGCAACTTGATATGCGTATCCAGCGTGCGGGCGTCGCCGTAAAAATCGTATCCCCACACCTCGCTCATTAATTTTTCTCTTGAAAGCGCGATGTTTTTGTTACGCAACAAGTAGAAAAGCAACAAATATTCTTTGGGAGAAAGATCGGCGCGTACGCCGTCCACCGTAACGATATGCGCCGTGAGATCCACAACGAGCCCGCCGTTATCAAGGCGCACGACCTCGTTTTTCGATCGCACCGCCTCCGCGCCGCGCCGCACGCGTTTGAGCACCGCCTCCACGCGCAGCATCAGTTCGCGGGGTGAAAACGGTTTGACCACATAGTCGTCCACGCCGATCTCAAACCCGTTGATCCTGTCGTATTCCTCACTGCGCGCGGAAAGCATAATGATCGGCACGGAGGATTTTTTGCGGATCTCGCGGCAAGCCGAAAAGCCGTCCAGTTCCGGCATCATAATATCCATAATGATGATGTCGAACTCCTGTCTGCGGCAAAGATTGACCGCTTCCATTCCGTCCCCCGCCTCGATCACCTCGTAGCCTTCAAACTCGGCATATTTGCGGATCATTGAGCGAATACGCGCTTCGTCATCGACCACCAAAATCCTGTCCATTGTCTTTTCCTTTCAAAAAATCAAGCCATATCGGCAGGAATATACTGCACCAACGTGACCGAAAGCGTCACGTTGTCCCTGCCGCGCGACACCACCACGCTGACGCTGTCGCCGATCTTATGTGACCGCAGGACGCTCTTGACGGCGTTGACGGAGGAAACCGAAGTGCCGTCCACCGAGAGAATGATGTCGTTTTTCGCAAACGCACTGCTGTCTTTGGGGTCGCTGACGCTGACCACAGCATAGGAGAACGGGAACGAGGAGATCGTCGCGTCGACGATCTTGACGCCCAGCGACGGCACACCGGGGATATAGCCGAGCGAGAGCAGATTGCCGATCGACGTATACGCCGTATCGATGGGAATGGCAAATCCGAGCCCCTCAACGCCGACCGCGGAGTATTTCGCCTCCACGATGCCGACAAGTTCGCCCGCCATATTGAAAAGCCCGCCGCCGGAGTTTCCGCCGTTGATCGCGGCGTCGGTTTGAAGCAGTCTGCGCGTGATCCCGTCGTCAAAGGGGATCTCGCGGTCCAGCGCGCTGATATAACCGTGCGTAATGGTGCCGCCGAGCTGCCCTAACGGGTTGCCGATCACGATCACTTCTTCCATTTCTTTGAGCGCCGCGCTGTACCCGAGCCGCGCCACCGTGAGCGTCTCTTTCGGGGTGATCTTCAAAACGGCGATGTCGCCGTCCTCGTCCACGCCGCGCACGTAAGCCTCATACGTGTTGCCATTCGTCAATCGCACATACACGTTATCCGAGCCGTCCACCACGTGATGGTTGGTCACGATCACGCCGTCGGCGTGAATGATAACGCCGCTGCCCGCGCCGGCGGAGACCGCTCCGCGCGCGGAAGTGACGGTCGTCATCACCTCTACCACCGAATCTTTGACTTCCGCCGCCACTTCCATCGGCGTTTTCACGCTGTCGCCGGCGGAGCCGTAACGCGCCGAGCCGAGCGCGGCGCCGTCATTTTTTTCTATGGTTGCGGAGACGGTCGCATAATCGTATGAAGCGGCGCTTTCGGCGCTGTACACGTCGCCGCCGAGCGCGGAGTTTCCGCCTCCGACGGGAGAAAGAGAGTTGTCTCTTTGCTCTGCGTTAAGCGAAGAAACGATCCAGGCGCCGCCTGCCGCCGAACCGATGAGAAGCGCAAACGCGAGAAAGATCGACAACGCGATCAGGAGTCCTTTTTTCTTTTTGGACGCCTTTTTTACCTCGCCGCCTTCCTGTCTGTCCATCGGAAACACCACCGGGGGCATATCACTGCCGTCATTTTGGTAAAAACTGCTGTACCATTGCCCCGCTCCGTTTTGCTCTTCTTCGTGAGAGGCTTCACCTTTGTCTTGCTGTTCGTCTTGCCAACTCATTATCCATACTCCCTTCGTGAGATTTCGCATACAGTATAATCCCGAAATGTGAACATTTGGTGATTTTCTTGCATAAATCCGCCGAAAACGTTGAAAAAGAGGCGCGGAATTGGTATAATGTTCACAGAACAAACACGAAAAAAGGAGGGCGCGCCGATGTTGCAAGCCGTCAAAGAATTATTACGCGCACGCGGGATCGAAGAAGTGGCACCGCTGTCGCTTACCGATTGCCGCGTGGTGCGCCCCTATCTTTTGGAGCGCGCGGGAATCGCGGACGGCACCGTTTTCCTTTTTGCCGTACCGTATTATACCCACGCTTGCGACGATCCCGAAAAAAACATCTCCGCATATTGCGTTTCCGCCGATTATCATCGTTTTTTCGCCGCGCTCTTCGATGAAGTTCTCCCCTTGTTGCGCTCGACTTTTCCCGATTTCCGCTTTGCCGGCTTTACCGATCACTCTCCCATTATCGAGGGAGAGGCCGCCGCGCGCGCGGGGCTCGGTTTCCTCGGGTGCAACCACCTTTTCCTGACGAAAAAATACTCTTCTTTCGTGTTTCTCGGCGAGATCGTCACCGACGCGAAAGTATATGCCGAGAAAAAAGAGATCGCGTACTGCCCGAATTGCGGCGCGTGCCGCGCCGCCTGCCCCGTTTCGCTGGCAACGGAATGTTGCCTTTCCGCGCTCTCTCAACAAAAAAAGCCTCTCTCGGAAAATGAGCAAAAAATCTTAAAAGCCCACAACGTCGCCTTCGGTTGTGACATTTGTCAAGAGGCGTGTCCCGTCACGATCGCGGCAAAAAAGGCGGGCACGCTTTATACGAATATTCGCTTTTTCATCGACAGCGCACTGCCCCGCCTCACCGTAAACTGTGTCGAAGAAATGTCCGACGAGGAATTTGCCGCACGCGCTTACAGTTGGCGCGGCCGTGCGGTCATCTTACGCAATCTGCGCCTGTTGGAGGATTCCCAATGATCCGTTTTCTCTATCACGGCGGAACGCTGCCCGCCCGAAACACCATCGTGTCTTTGATCCGACAAGAACTTGCGGCGGGCAGAAAAGCGGTTTTGCTGGTTCCCGAACAGGAAAGCGCCGACGTCGAGCGCCGTATGCTGGAAGAACTCCCCCCAGCCGCACAGCTCTCCTTTGAAGTACTGAATTTTTCCCGCCTTGCCAACCGCACTTTTCGCGTGCTGGGCGGTCTCTCTTATCGCGCCGCAACGCCCCCCGTGGCGGCGCTTATGATGTGGCGCACCCTTGTTGCGCTCTCGGGCGATTTGCTCCTTTACGGCAAAGACGCCGCGTGCAGCAGCGCATTTTGCGATAAAATGCTCGCCACCCACGCCCAGATGAAAGCGTACGGCATTTCGCCCGAAATCTTGCTTGAAACCGCGAAAAAACTCTCCCCCGAAGAGCCGCTCGCAAAAAAACTGACGGACATCGCCACGGTGCTTTCCGCATTTGAAAGCGATCTCTCGGTTCGTTACGACGACGCGTCGGACGACCTTTCTCGCCTTTTTGATCTGCTCTCCGGAAAAGAAGGTCAAGCCCTTTTCTCCGAAACCTCTGTTTTTGTGGATTCTTTTACCGATTTTACGAAACAGGAATTGAACATTCTGAACGCGCTGATGCGCGCCGCGCCGGATTTTACGGTCTCTTTCCCGCTCTCCTCGCCCGAAGAGCGCGGCGTCCATCTCTCGCTGCCGCTTGCCACACACCGAAAATTAAAGCGCATGGCGGAAGAACTCGACATTCCGATCAAAATCGCATACCCCACCGAGGTCGAGGAAGAAACCGCCGTCACCTATCTTGCGAAAAATCTCTTTTCGCCCGATGCCGCGCCGATGACGGACGCTTTGACAAAAAGCGGCGCCGTTCGGCTTTGTCGGGCGACTTCCCCTTTTGAGGAAGCCACGCACGCCGTTTCGGTGATCCACCGCCTTGTGCGCGAGGGCGCACATTACCGCGATATCGCGATCGTGGTGCGAAGCGCCGACAAGTGGCGCGGGATCTTGGACGCCGCACTGGAACGGGAAGGCATTCCCTTCTTCCTTTCCGAAAAAACCGACGTCTCCGTGCGCCCTTTGATGAAAATGATTTTGGAGATCTTTTTCATCAAACTGTACGACTGGCGCACCGAAGACGTGATCGAATATGTCAAAACCGGGCTGTGCGGCGTCACGGAAGACGACGCCGACGTTTTTGAGGAATATCTCTCGGTGTGGAAACCGCGCGGTGCGCGTGCGTTTGCCGCGCCGTTCACCAAAAATCCGGACGGCTATACCGACACGCTCTCGACACGCGGCAAAAACATTTTGGATATTGCCAACCGTGTGCGCGAAACGCTGACCGCAAAACTCTCGCCGTTTTTTGCGGCGCTGGACAAGGCGCCAAACGCGCGGGCGTGCTGTCAGGCGCTTGCAAAGCTTCTTGATACGCTGCACATCCCCGACACTCTGCAAAACGAAGCAAAAGCCGCGCTTGCCGCGGGCGAGCGCAGAGAAGCGGAAGAACTCTCCCGCCTTTACGGCGTGGTGCTGGACGCGCTGGAAGGGATCGCGGACGCCATCGGCGACGACGTGCTCTCGCCGGAGGAATTTTATCGCGCGATCACGATCGTTTTTTCGCGCACCGACATCGGTTCCATTCCCACCGCCGCCGACGAGGTGACGTTGGGCGAGGCTTCTATGATGCGCGCGGGACACCCGCGCTTTGTGCTGATCCTCGGATTAAATGAAGGCGAATTTCCGAAAAACGTGCGTGACGACGGACTGATCGACGGTATGGAAAAAGAGCGCCTTGAAGATTTGGGGCTTTCTCTGCCGCAAAACGAGGCGGATCTCTCCTCCGCGGAATTTTTCTATGTCTTTCGTGCCTTTTCCTCGCCGCGGGAAGCGCTTTTCCTCTCTTCTTCCGACTTTTCCGCAACCGGCGCGGCGCTTGCTCCCTCGATTGCCTTTGAACGCGCGAAGTTTTTGTTGGGCATGGAAGAAACGCCGCGCTTTGATACCGCAAATCCCCGTTCGTACGTCTACACACCGCAAGGCGCGCTCGAACACTTCGACGCGTTCCGCGCCGCCGACGCCGACAAACTCCGCGCGCTTCTCGAAGAGCGCGGCGTCGCCGCCGCCAAAATGTTGACGCGTCCCGCCGTGCAAAAGCACGACGAGATCAGCAAAGACGCGGCGGAAAGGCTTTTCAAGGAGCGCGCGATCAGCCCCACGCAATTGGAAAAATTTGCCGGTTGCCGCTTTGCCTATTATTGTCAATACGTTCTGCGCTTGCGCGAAGAAGCAGACGATGCCTTTGACTCTTCCGCCGTCGGCACTGTCGTTCATGCCGTTCTGGAACGCTTTTTCCGCCGTCTGCTCGAGAAAGGCATTCCGTTCGGGGAATGCGACAAGAAGATGCGGCGGGAATTGATCGGAAAACTCAGTCAAGAATATCTCGCTGATTTGACCGAAAAGGGCTATACGCCCTCTCCCCGCACGCTGGCGCTTTATACACGCGCCGAAATGATGGCGGATGTCGCCGCGGCAAGCGTGCTTGAAGAATTGAAAAACGGAGATTTTTCCCCCGTGGCGCTGGAATACGTATTAAAAGACGCTGCGCTGAAAAACGGCAACACCACCGTGACGCTTGCGGGAAAGATCGACCGCGTGGATCTGTGGAAAGATCCGAGCGGACGTGTTTTCGTGCGCGTGGTGGATTATAAAACCGGCGACATAACCTTTTCGTCAGAGGCGTTGCAAGAGGGCTTCTCTATGCAGATGCCCCTGTATCTTTTCTCGCTTTGCCGCACGAAAAATGCCGAACTCTGCCGCCTTGCGGGACTGCCCGAGGACACGGAGTTTTTACCCGCCGCCGTCACGTATCTCTCCGCCAAAGTTTCCTCCGAACAGACGCTGGGATCCAAGGATCCGGAAGCCGCTCTTGACGACGCCGTCGCCCGCATCAAACGAAGCGGCGTTCTGCTCGGCGACGACGCGGTATACACGGCGCTCAATAAAGGAAAAGCAAAAAACGGTTGTGAAATTTGGAACGCACGGGACTTTGCCGATATGTTTGATACGCTGGAAAAATCGGTATCACGCATTTACGACGATATGAAAAGCGGCGCGGCGACGGCAGAACCGCACGCACACGGAAAGGAACTCCCCTGTCAATACTGCTCGTTTAAGGCGATCTGCCGCTTGGCGATCCCGGCAAGGAGGTGACGAAATGGCAGACAAAAAACGCGTTTTTACCCCCGCACAGCAAAGCGCCGTGGATACCGCCGGCAAGACATTGCTCGTTTCCGCCGCCGCCGGCTCCGGCAAAACCGCCGTTCTGACCGCGCGCATCATATCCTTGCTGACCGATCCCGAAAATCCCGTCAACATCTCTCGCCTTTTGGTCGTCACCTTCACCCGTTCCGCCGCGGCGGAACTCGGCACGCGCATCCGCGCCGCGCTGACGGAAGCACTTGCGAAAGATCCGACGAACGAGCGCCTGTTGAAGCAGTTGACTTTGTTCGGCAGTGCCCGCATTTCCACCATTGATTCTTTTTATCTCGATCTTGTGCGCACGCATTTCGACGCGGTCGGGTTCCCCCCCTCTTTCCGCATTGCGGATCCCGCGGAGCTCGAATCTCTCAAACGTCGGGTGATGAACGAGACCGTTGACGCCATGTACCGCGACGAACCGGATTTTCCGATGTTGGCGGATATTCTCTGCGCTCTGAAAAGCGAAGATTCGCTCACGAAGAATTTGTGCGAACTCTGCGACAAATTCCTTGCTCTGCCCGAATCCATCGAACTTTTGCACACATCCGCCGACGATCTCGACAAGAACGCGACCAACGTATGGCATCGGCACTTTTTTGAGGAAATGGAGCAATTTGCCGCAAAAGAAATCGACTTTTTCACCTATACCCTGCAATATATCGAAAGTTTCCACGACCCGGATCGCACCAAAAAATATCAGCCTGTTCACGCCGAGCTGCTTGAGCGTTCAAAAAGGACTCTGCAATACGCGCAAGACAAAGACCTTGAAGGCTTACTCGGCGTGCTGACCGCTCCGATTTCCGCTTCCGTTTCGGGAAAAACAATTGCCGAACAACTGCCGGAGGAAAAGTTGCTGCTGGGCAAATTGTACGCTGTACATCGTAATGCTTATAAAGAACTGAGAGAGTTTTTGAGAAACTTTTCCCCCACGCTGATCCGGAGCGACGCCGCAAAAGAAGCGCGCGTACTGCGCGTTTTGTACAAGACGCTCTCCCGCTTTCTTGAAGCGCTCTTCGCGGAAAAGAAGACGCGTGGCATCTTTGATTTCAGCGACGTTGCGCGCGGCGCTTATGAGTTGCTGATCGACAAAAACGGAGAACCGACGCCGCTGGCGCGAGGAATACGCGATTCCTTTGACGGCATCTACATTGACGAATATCAAGACGTCAACGCGTTGCAGGACGCCACCTTCCGCGCGATCTCCAAAGAGGACAATCGCTTTATGGTGGGCGATATCAAGCAAAGCATTTATCGTTTCCGCCACGCGCGTCCGGATATTTTCGCCGACTATCGCAGGAAATTCAAACCGCTCGGCGAAGCGGGCAACGAAAAAGAAGCGCTGATCTTTATGTCGGATTGTTTCCGGTGCGACCGCCCCGTGATCCATTTTTCCAACGCCGTTTTCAACTTTCTTTTCGGGAGCAGCAAAGAGAGTATCGGATACGACAGGGAAAACGACAATTTGAACTTCCCGAAAGAAAAAAAAGATCCCCCCGAATCTTTCCCCTGCCGCGTTCTGCTTTTGGAACATCAGGGAAACAAGGATGAGTGCAGACCGGCGGAAGCAAACTGCATCGCGCGGGAGATCGAAAATCTGCTGAAAAACGGCAAAAGAGCGGACGGACGACCGATCGAGCCCCGCGATATCGCCGTGCTCTTTCGGAAACACACTGCGACAAACGTTTTTCTTGCCAAAGCTCTTGAAGCGCGCGGAATCTCCTGTCAAGACAAAGACAGCACGCAGTTTTTCACCAGCCCCGAAGTACTGACGGTCTACGGATTTCTCGCCGCCATCCACAATCCTTTCCGCGATGTGTTTCTTGCGGCGGCGCTCCGCTCGCCCTTTTTCGGCTTTACGCTGGAAGAGATCGTGCGTGTCCGTTCCGGCTCTGCAGACGTTTCGCTTTACGAATCGCTTTCCCGCTTTGAAAAGAGCGACGCGGCAAGCCCGCTTGCAAAGAAGGTGCGGGAGGCGCTCGCGCTCCTTTCCCGCTACCGCAAAATGGCGCGCACGCTCCCCACGGACGACCTTGTACGCGCGATCTACCGCGAGACGGCCCTGCTTTCGTTTACCGGCTATGAGGACGGTTCTTCTCCGAAAAAACGCCGCGCCAACTTGCGCCGTTTTTACGAATACGCCCGCAATTTCGAGCAAAGCGGCTTCAAGGGTTTGGGGCGCTTTATCACCTATCTTGAAGACATTATGTCGAGCACAGAAGTGAATGTGGCAAACGGCAACAAAAACGCGGTCTCGATCCTGACGATACACGGCGCAAAAGGTTTGGAATTTCCGATCTGCATTCTCGGCGACGCCGCGGACGATCTGAGTCCGAAAGAAAATAAAAAACTGCCGATCGCGATAGATCCGCGTCTCGGTTGCGCCGCAAAACTCTCAAACGCCGGTCCCATCTCCCGTGCGAAAACTTTTGAATACCATATTGCCGACGCCTATTTGGACAAACAAGCACGTGAAGAAGAGATGCGCATCCTTTATGTGGCAATGACGCGCGCCATTGAACAATTGATCGTCGTCGCAACCGTGAAAAGCCGTGAAAAACAACTTTACGAGCAGTGCGACACGTGCGGACTTCCTCAAGAACTGTTTTACGGAAACGGAAACTCTTTTATCGAGTGGATCCTCACCGCTCTGTCGGCAAATCCTTGCCCGGAATGGGTAAAAGTAGAAAACGTCGAACTTCCCGTCGAAGAAGCGACGCCATCGGATCCTCCGACGCTTCTTGTTTCCGAGGCGGAACAAGGAGAAAACGCTTTGAAAACGTTTTTGTCCGAGCGCTTCGATTTCGTATATCCTTACGCGCACTTGACGCGTCTGCCGGCAAAGCTGTCGGTCTCCCGCCTCTCCCCCGTCGCGTTGGACGTATTTGACAGCGATCGCTGTGCGACTCCGCAGGATCTCGCGCCGGAAGATACCGAAAGGCTCCTGCACACTTTCACGCGCGAGGCGAATTTCGGTAAAAAAACGCCCTCTGCGGCGGAGCGCGGGACCGCCACGCACGAGTTTTTGCAATTTTGCGATTTTACACGTGTCCGACAAACCGGCGTCACCGCGGAACTTGCACGGCTGATCGAAGGGCGTTTTCTGCCCGAGCGTGCCGCCGACGCCGTGCGCGTCGATGAATTGGAGCGCTTCTTTGCAAGCGACTTTTTTGCCGCGCTCCAAAAAGCGAAAAGTTTGCACCGAGAAACGCGCTTTCACATTTTTCTCCCCGCCGCCTCCTTTACCGCGGACAAAACTTTCGCGGCGGAATTGGCAGGTGAAAAACTCCCCGTGCAAGGCGTGATCGACGTTTTCTTTACGGATGAAACCGACGCGCTGATTTTGGCGGACTATAAAACCGACCGCCTCTCCGATTATGAAATGCGGAACCCCGCTGCCGCCGCCGAGACGCTCTCCCGCCGGCACGGACAGCAACTTGCTTACTACGCGTTGGCGCTTCGGGCGCTCACCGGGCACGCGCCGGACAAAGTGCTCATCTATTCTCTGCCGCTCGGCAAAGCTCTCCCCGTCACGCTCCCCGAAATCTAACAAAAAAGGCTGTCGCCGCGGCGACAGCCTTTTTTTGTCTTTATGCTTTTTCCAGTTCGGAATCCAGGCGCACAAGCCCCGCAAACTGTCCGGTGAGATGCGAAAGGAGCACTCCGCCGAGTGCCAGCGCCGAGAAGAGCGTGTTCGTCGCGCCGAGCGTGCGCACACGCGCAATGGTCATATAGATAACGGTCAACGTGCCGTCGATGTCCGCAAAATCGACGTGCGCACCGACGGGTGACGCAATGAGAATGCCCAGCGTGAGCAAAACTTGCATACCGAGGAAGACAAAATACGGCACAAGTATGGTTTTCCGTATCCGCACCGAAAGTTTTTCCAACATTCGGTAATCACACTTCCGCTCATAAAGCGTTTCTTTTTTCAAGCGAAGCACGCGGATACCCGTCACCAAAACGGCGACGACCCCGTATACCAAGATCGGGATCTGCCAAAGGATCGAAAGTTTGAGCAACGCACCGCAAAGCGCGGTGAGATCGAGCCCGTTTTCTCTGTCCGCGATCATCGCCCAACCGGATTTTGAAAGTGCGGTAAGGTCTGCGAAGATCGCTCCCCAAACCGTTTCGCGGTTCAAATACCCGCCTATCGTTGTCACGGGCAGGAAGAAATACAGCACCACAACGGCGATCGCCATCGCGGAAAAGATCGCGACAATGCTCTTTTTCAGTTTAAAAGGCATTTTCCGGCACGGCACGAGCGGCAATACGATGTGGCAGGTCTTTGCGCGCGTGGCGGCGGAAAGCGCGGTGACGCGGCGCACAACGGGAAACAGGGTAAGGAAAAGGAAAGCCATCAGCAACATCGACTCCACCGACACGCCGACACGCGTCATCAAACGGTCGGCGGCGTCAAAGCCGTTCGCAAAACCGTAACCGAGCCGCACAAAAGTGAGCGCCACGAGCGGCGCGAAAACGGCGCCGAGCCCGCCCCACAAAAGGAGATCGGTCATCACGCGGTTTTTAAGGATTCTTCCTCCGGAAAAGAGCAGAAGAACGCCCATCACGGCAGATAGAAAGATCAGGCAAACCGCCAACGCAACCGGAAAGATCGAAAAGCCGACCGAGCCGCCCGCCTTTAGAAAAGCAAGAGGCGTAAAAGTCTCAAACAGCGGCTCTTCGTCGCCCATCGCACCCGCCAACAACTCGGCGGTCGTGCCGGAGCCGAAAGCGGGAGAGATGAAAAAGGAAAACACGCGATAGAGATATATTTCCCCGCTCTCCGCCGTTTCAAGGATCTTTTCCCGAAAAACCACGAGAAAATCCAAAAATAGATAGGCAAGCGGCAAAAGGAAGGCGATTGAAGGGAAAAACACGGATTTAAACCCGATTTTGAGTGGCCGTTTGGCATATCGCCGAAACCCTTTGCGTTTTTTTTCGCCGGGTGCCTGCGCACCGTTTGCCGCCTGAATCGTTTCGGAAGGCGCCGATACCGTTTCTCCCGGGAAAACATCCGACATCATCGGTTTCCCGCAGTGCGGGCAAAACTTTGACGCGGATTCCGTTCCGCAATGCTTGCAAATCATCCAAGGCACCTCCCCTCTTCTTGTTATGTTAACATATTTCAAGATTTTTGTCAACAAAAAGCTTACAGAAAAAACGCCCCGTCCACGCGCCATTTCCCGTTTTTGACACAAAAAGCGACGCCGCTTTTGCGGCGCCGCTTCCCGAATGGAGCTGCTAATCGGATTCGGACCGATGACCTCGTCATTACCAATGACGTGCTCTACCGACTGAGCTATAGCAGCGTTTTACGGTGACGAAAAGTATTATAGCAAAAAGGCACGCATCTTGTCAAGCCTTTTTGAAAAATTTTTCGGGCACAATACGCGAAAACACTTTTTTCGTCTCTTCCCCGCTTGATGGTTGACTTTTTTGTAAATTTATGCTATGATTATACAATCATCCATTCGTCTATTTTTATAAGTTCGGGAGGCGCCGATATGGCTCTGCAAAACGATCTGCCCAAAACATACGCTCCGCAGGAATTTGAGGAGCGCATTTATCAAAACTGGTGCGAAAAAGGTTATTTTACGCCCAAAATCGACAAAAATAAACCTTCGTATACCATTGTGATCCCGCCCCCCAACATCACGGGGCAACTGCATATGGGACACGCGCTGGACGAGACCTTGCAGGATATTCTCATTCGCTACAAGCGTATGTGCGGTTATTGCACGCTTTGGCTCCCCGGCACCGACCACGCTTCCATCGCCACCGAAGCCAAGATCGTGGAGGCGATGCGCAAAGAAGGACTGACGAAAGAAGACGTCGGACGCGACGGCTTTCTCAAACGCGCCTGGGCGTGGAAAGAACAGTACGGCGGGCGCATCGTTTCGCAACTGCGGCGCCTCGGCTCTTCCTGCGACTGGTCGCGTGAGCGCTTCACGCTGGACGAGGGCTGCTCGGACGCCGTGAAAGAAGTGTTTGTGCGCCTGTTTGATAAAGGGCTTATTTACCGCGGCAGCAGAATGGTCAACTGGTGCCCCAAATGCAAAACTTCCATCTCCGACGCCGAGGTGGAATACGAAACGCAGGCAAGCAATTTTTGGCATTTGCTCTACCCCGTCAAAGAGACCGGCGAAAAACTGGAACTTGCCACCACGCGCCCCGAAACGATGCTGGGCGATACCGCCGTTGCCATCAACGAAGCCGACGAGCGCTACCGGCATCTGCACGGCTGTCACGTGATATTGCCGCTTCTGAATAAAGAAATACCGATCGTGTGCGATGAACACGCCGATATGACGAAAGGTACCGGCGTGGTGAAGATCACGCCCGCCCACGACCCCAACGACTTTGAGGTGGGCAAGCGGCACGATCTTCCGCTGGTGCGCGTTTTGACCTACGACGGCAAAATGACCGGCGCGGCGGACGCCGCCGAGGCCGAAAAACTGCGCCGCGAGGGCAGAGCCGGCAAGGACGAGCCCGTGGTGCTGGATTGCGGAAAATATGCGGGGCTTTCCGTCAAAGAAGCGCGCAAGGCGATCCTTGACGATCTGCGTGAAGGCGGATACCTGAAAGAAACCGAGCCGCTCTCTCACGAAGTCGGCACCTGCTACCGCTGTCACTCCACCATCGAGCCGATGGTCTCCAAACAGTGGTTTGTCAAAATGGAGCCTCTTGCGAAGCCCGCCATCGAGGCGGTGCGCGATAAACGCACCAAATTCGTGCCCGAACGCTTTGAGAAAAACTATTTTCACTGGATGGAAAATATCCGCGATTGGTGCATCTCCCGTCAACTTTGGTGGGGACATCGCATTCCCGCTTTCTATTGCGAGACGTGCGGAGAGATGACCGTCACCAAAGAGGAAAATGTGCTCTGCCCCAAATGCGGCAAACCGATGGCGCAGGATCCCGACACGCTGGACACCTGGTTCTCCTCGGCGCTGTGGCCCTTCTCCACGCTCGGTTGGCCGCAAAAAACCGAGGATCTTGACTATTTTTACCCCACCGACACGCTTGTCACGGGATATGACATCATCACCTTTTGGGTCTCCCGTATGATCTTTTCCGCGCTGGAATATACCGGCACGGTGCCGTTTGACACGGTGCTCATTCACGGGCTCGTACGCGACGCGCAGGGCAGAAAAATGTCCAAATCGCTCGGCAACGGCATTGACCCCTTGAAAATCATCGACGAATACGGCGCGGACGCCCTGCGCTTTGCGCTGGCGACCGGTAACTCGCCCGGAAACGATATGCGTTTCTCCGACGAAAAGATCGAAGCGGCGCGCAACTTTGCCAATAAACTTTGGAACGCCGCGCGCTTTGTGCGTATGAATTTGACGGAAAGCACCCTTTCCCTGCCCGACTTTGCCGACCTCGCGCCCGAAGACAAGTGGATCCTCACCGAATACAACCGCACCGTGCGTGCGGTACGCCGCGCGCTGGACGACTATGAAATAGGCATCGCGCTCTCCGCGCTCTACGATTTCGTGTGGGACGTCTTTTGCGACTGGTATATCGAACTTTCCAAATCCCGCTTGTCGGACAAAGGGAGCAAGGCAAACGTCGTGGCACAAAACGTGATCGGCTTTGTGCTTTGCGGCATCTTAAAACTCCTGCACCCCTTTATGCCCTTCATCACCGAAGAGATCTTTTCCGCGCTCCCGCGCGAAGAAGAAAGCATTATGGTCGCGGCGTATCCCGAATACCGTAAAGATCTGGATTTTGCCGAGGACGCCGCGCGCATCGCGCGCGTCATTGACGCGATCCGCGCCGTTCGCACGCGCCGCAACGATATGAACGTGGCGCCGTCGCGCAAGGCAAAGATCTACATTGAAACGCGCTACACGGACAGTTTCGGCAAAGCCACCGAACCGTTCTTCTGCCGTCTTGCCTCTGCTTCCGAGATCGAAGCGGCGGAAAAATTTGACACGGCGCATTTTGCCGCCGACAACGCCGTGCAGATCGTTACCGACGCGGCAACGCTGTATCTCCCGCTTGCCGATCTTGTCGATCCCGAAAAGGAAAAGGCTCGCCTTGGCGCGGAACTTGCCCGCCTTGACAACGATATAGAGCGCATCGAAAAGAAACTGCAAAACGAAGGTTTTGTCGCCAAAGCCCCCGCCGCCGTGGTGGAGGGGGAGCGGGCAAAACTCGCCAAATATTTGGAGAATCGCGCCGGCGTTGCCGCCGCGCTGGAAAAGTTGCGGTGATAACCGCAAAAAAGCCGCTCTCACGAGCGGCTTTTTTCATTGATATTTTCAGACATACGGTACAGCGTACCGAGAAACGTATCGAGATCGTCATCCGAAACGCCTTGGCGCACCGTGCGGCGCAAGGTATCGATCTCATCCGAGATCGCGCGCGCCGCCGCCGCGCCGATTGGCGAAAGCGTCATCTTCTGCTTATAGTGCCCGTCGTCGGTAGCGTTCAAAAATCCTCTCTCGCGCAACAATTTCAAATGCCGGGAGATCGCGCTTTTGCCCCATTTGTCGGAAAGGATCAATTCCTTTGCCGAAATGCCGCCCTTCGTTTCATAAATGCGGCAAAGGCAAAGCGCCGCGCCCTCCGACAATCCGTAAACGGCAAAAATGCGCCGTTTGGCGGCTTCGGTCTTTTCGATCAGTTCCGCTGCGGCAAGACGCGGGAATATGTCAAATTTCTCCGATGTCATTTCGTCTCCTTACATCGGGGTAAGTCCCCAAAAATAGAGCAGCAGCGCGAAGATCACGAAAAAGAGCGCGTTACGCACCGAACGGTGGAAGATCTTTTTATCGGTCAGCGTTGCCGCAAGCGTGAGCAGATACCCTGCCATCACGCCGATCGCCACAACAAGCGAAAGTACCGACAAAACGCGGAAAAGCGAAAGAAACGCGCCGAATCCCCACGAAATGACGGCAAGGATCTGAATCAGCGTCAAAAGCGCGATCAACGACGATCCGAGATCGGGCAGGATATAGAGAAATCCGTCCCCGAACGTGGGCGTGCGGCGGAACTTCCAACGGAAAAAGAAAATAAATCCGCCGAAGAAAAACCACAACGCGAAGAAAAGAAGCAGATAGAAAAGCACGTTTTGCACAAGCGGGCGCGCGTAAAACGGCGCGGGCGTAAGGGCGGCGCCCTCAAAGGTCACGACGGCGCGCACGGTGCCCTCGTCGTCGGTAAGGAACTGCAAAACCGGCACGCTCTCCTTTTCTCTGTCGGCAAAAACGCCGCGCGCGATCTGTATCAACGCGCGCTCTCCGAAGAGCAGCGTGCCGTCTTCGCCCGCTTTCACTTCTATTGCCGTACTTTTGTGCGTAAAACGCCCCGCGAAGGTGTGGTTGTCCTCGGAAAGAAGCCGATATGCGCCTTCCAATTTTTTCACTTCGAGAAGATCGCCGGCAGGCAACTCCGCGGCGCTCTCATTGACGGGGAAAAGCGTGAGCGGCAGATCGGAGAGAGAACTCTCCGCGGTATTTGTCACCACAAGCGCGCCGCTTTGCGCGGCGCGGTCAAAGACGAGGGAAAGCGTAAACGAAGCGGTGCTTGTCTTGATCACACACCGGTCGCCGAAGGATCGAAAAGCGGGCATACGGACGCGAAAGACACCGTTATCGAAAACCGTATCCAACATTTCGGCGCTCGCCGCGCGCAAAACGGCACTCTCGCCGACGGTCTCTCCCGCAAGTAGCGAAAGGAGCACCGACAAATCGGCAAGACTGCAAAGCGCGCCGCACGCCGGATATAAGCCCGCATACGTTCTGCCTTTTTCGGCATTTTCCGCAAAGCCGCCCGCTTGCTTTTTTTCGTAACCGACGGCGGCACGTTCGATCGACGTTTCTCCGTTATCAAAAAGATAGGTCGCGCTCATACCAAGGGGCGCGAGGACGCGCTCTCGCACGTACGTATCATACGGCATTCCCGACGCGCGCTCAATGACCAGCGCCGCCAGCGCCACACCGAAAGCGGAATACGACGCAGCAGTGTCCGGTTTCAAAACCTGCTGCGGCACGTCGGCAAACACCGCTTCTTCAAGCGAGGAAAACAGCAAACTCGGACGCCGTACCGTAACGTCAAATTCTCTGCCCGCAAATCCCGCCGTACCGAGCAGCAGTTGCCGCACCGAAACGGGATAGCGCAGAGAAAGGGCTTTCATTTCTTTGGGTGAGAGATACCGAGAGATGTCGGCTTTTGTGTCCAGCGTGCCTTCCGTTTTACAACAATACGCCGCAAGGGCGACAAAAACGCCGGAAAGCTCTCCGATCTCAAACACCGTTTCGGCGGTGATCACTTTCCCCGTTTCCATATCGGCATATCCCGCGCCGTCGAGCATCGTGAGAACACCGTTTTCAAGGATCAGGACACCCGCGCCGACCGTGTCGTTTCCGATTTTTTCAAAAAGTTCCGTTTCGACGGTTTTGATTTTCTCGTCAGTGGGCAAAACGGCGCCCGAAGCGAAAAGCGCAAGAAAAGGCGCAAGGAGCGCCAGCATCAGAACGAAAAGCAAGAATCTTCTCATTTTTCCGCCTCCCTTGCGTCGTTTTTTTCAGTATAGCATATTCCGGTGTTTTTGACAAGTTTTGTCGCAAAAAATTACCGCTTGCAGTATTGCCCTTTCCTTTGCCCGCAATGCGCGTCAGGGCTTCTTTTTATATTGATAGGCGTGATAAATGAGCATCGCAAGCGGAAGAACGCCGATATACCCAAAGATCGGATAGATGATCGACACGAGCGTGCGAAAGCCCGAAAGCGAGATCAGAAACGAACAAAGCGCCAACAGAAATACCAAAACGGTGTGGAACGCACGTTTCGGGCACAGCGTGCGAAGCGTCAAAGAGAGCGCGGTCTTGCAGGAGATCGACGTGGCAAACACTCCTGTGCAAAGGAGCGCCGCGAAAATGCCGTATACCGTTTTTCCGAAAGTGGAAGCCACAAAAAGCATCGGCAATTCGGCGTTTCTTGCCGCCGGAACCGCAAAAAGCACGGCAAGGATCAAGGACGATACGGCGAAAAAAGCAAGCGACGCGAAGAGGACTCCGAGCCGCAAATGCCGCTTATTTTTGATTCTTGCGCCGACAGGAGCAAGGATCGGCACCGAACATACGGTGTTGAACGTGACGTAAAAAAACGCGGAAGAAACGAAACCGAGGTTGCCGCCCGCAGCGGACAGCGCCGGCAATCCGCCGGCGCGCACCGTGCCGCCTGCGGCGAGAAAGAGCGTAAAGAACGCAAGCGGCGGCACGATGAACGAGAACACGCGCAAAAGTCCGGTGAGCCCAAAGAGCGAGACCGCAAGTGAGATCGCCGCAAAGAGCGCACAGCCAAGCGGCAACGAAAAGCCGAACGCGTCCGCGATCAGCGCGCCTGCCGCCGCCACCATCAACACATCAATAAGAAAGAGAAAAACGCCCTCGAAAATCGTGACCGCCGTTCGCGCGGGGGGAGAATCAAAACCGACGATCAATCGCTCCGCGCTGTCGTATCCGCTCTCGCTCGCAAAAGAAAGGATCGTAAAGACCACAAAAAAGAAGATTCCCGCGGCAAGAGCGACTCCGACAAAGCCCCACGCGCCGAAAACGCCGAAAAAGTTGAAAAGTTCCTGACCGGAAAGAAATCCGGCGCCCAAATACACCGAAATCGCCGTAACGGCGACCGTGTATGCGTTTGCCTGTTTCAAAGCGGGGCTCCTTTCATCGAGAATTTGAAAAAAACCGACAAATGCCTGTCGGTTTTAGTATATCCGCGCCGTGCGCGGTGTGTGTATGGCAGAAATTACCGAAGCGCCGGCATAAGCACCGCGAAAAGGCGCTCGACGGCTTCTTTTTCGCTTTGGGCTTCAATAGTCGCCCCCGCCGCCAGTTTGTGTCCGCCGCCGCCGAGTTTGGCGCAAACGGCGCCGACGTCGGTCGACACGGAGCGCATCGAAAGGCGGAAACGGGGCTCGTTTTTCGGCTGCCGCAACACGGCGGCAACTTCCACCCCCTCCACCGAACGCGCCAGTTCGATCACGGTGGAAAGGTCTTCGTCGGCAAGATCATTTCGCGCGATCTCCTCGAACGTCAAAACGATCAAGGAAAGTTTTCCCTCCGACAATATCCGCATTTTTTCATATCCCAGATGCTCCGCGCGAAGCAGAGAGAGAGATTTCGTCTCAAACAGCGCGCGACTGATTTTTGCCACGTCCACGCCGCCCGCGACAAGCGCCGCCGCGCGCAGATGCGTTTCGCGCGTGACATTGGAAAAGCGAAAACCGCCGGTATCCGCGCTGATGGCGGCATACAGCAGTTCCCCGCACCGCTCCGGAACGGAAAGTTTCGCTTCCGCAAAAAGATCAAAAAGGATCTCTCCCGTCGCCGCCGCGCGGCTCTCCCGCAGATAATCGGCAAATATCTCTCCGTTTTCGTGATGATCGATCATCAGCGCGACGTCTTTGCCAAACGTCGGGTAGAGCGCACCGAGTTGCGAGGTAGACGCAACGTCAAGCGACACAACGTCCGCCTTTGCAAAAGAAGTGGGAACAGAGGCGGGCAAAACGCTTTCCTGTACGCCGTTCGTGAGAAAACGCAAACGGTGCGGGATCTCATCGGCGCACACGCAATAAGCGGGAATATCCAGCGCACGGAGAAACTCGATCAACGCAAACGCCGAGCCGATGGCGTCGGCGTCGGGATTTCGATGAATGAGGAGCAGTTTCGGCGTTTTTTTAAGCAAAAAGCGCAAAACTTCCTCGTGCGCAAGCGCCCGATACGTGCCGCTCATTGTTCTTTTTCCTCGCTTTCGGTTTCCGCCAGTGCGGGAGAGATCTCAATGGAGTTGAGCAAGGACGCGATATGCGCGCCGTAAGCGATCGAATTGTCCTCGATGAAAGTGAGTTCCGGCGTGATGCGCAAATTCATCTTTTCCGCTATCATACGGCGCACAAAACCGGCGGAGGAGACAAGCCCCGCCCGCAATTCCTTTTTGTCGCCGCGCAGCGCGGAATAATAGATTTTCGCAAATTTGAGGTCGGGCGTCACTTCCGCCCCCGTCACGCTGACGAATGCCCCGCTCACACGCGGATCTTTCACCTCGCGCAGGATCTCCGCCACGGTTTTCTGCATTTCGTCGTTGATCCTGCCGCGTCTGTATTTTGCCATAACTTTCCTTTCTTTTTGGAAAACGGAGAGCCGTTTGCTCTCCGTTTCCGAACATATTATTGCGCCGCGTCCACGATCGCCGTAAACTTCGCCGCGACAAGCGACGCGCCGCCGATAAGCCCTCCGTCCACGTCGGGTTTCGCCAGCAGTTCGGCGCAGTTCTTTTCGTTCATCGAGCCGCCGTATTGCACGGTGGTCGCTTCCGCCACTTCTTTGCCGTAAAGTTCGGCAAGCACGCCGCGGATGAGCGCGCAGACTTCCTCCGCCTGTTCGGGGGTGGCGGTCAGTCCGGTTCCGATCGCCCACACGGGCTCGTACGCAATGATGACGTTTTTCATCTCTTCGGCGCTGACGCCGGCAAGATCCAGTTTGATCTGCATAGCGCAGATCTCGTTGGTAATGCCCGCCACGCGCTGTTCTTTTACTTCGCCCATACAAAGGATCACGCGCATACCCGCCGCAAGCGCCGCTTTGGTGCGTTTGTTGACGGTCTCGTCGGTCTCGCCGAAATACTGACGGCGCTCCGAGTGCCCCACGATAACGGTGTCCACGCCGATGGCGCGCAACATTTTGGCGGAAACCTCGCCGGTAAAGGCGCCGTGATCTTCAAAATGCACGTTTTCCGCGCCGATCTTGATGTTGGAGCCTTTTGCCGCTTCCATCGCCGCCGGAATGGTGACGTACGGCGCGCAGAAGATGATGTCGCAGTTGTCTTTGCCCGCGACCATAGGCTTGAGTTCGTTGATAAACGCCGTCGCCTCGTCGGGAGTGAAATTCATTTTCCAGTTGCCCGCGATGACGGTTCTTCTTTTTGTCGGATTCATAGTATTTCCCTCTTCTCCGAAATTATTTGTCCAAAAGGCAGGCGATGCCGGGCAGTTCCTTGCCTTCAAGGAATTCAAGCGATGCGCCGCCGCCGGTGGAAACGTGCGTCATTTTATCGGCGTAGCCGAGTTTTTCGACAGCCGCCGCGGAGTCGCCGCCGCCGATGATCGAGATCGCGCCGGATTCCGCGACCGCTTTTGCCACGGCGTTGGTGCCTTCGGCGAAATGCGCCCATTCGGAAACGCCCATCGGGCCGTTCCACACCACGGTGCCCGCGCCGATCAACGTTTTGGCAAAGAGCTCCTGCGTTTTGTGACCGATGTCAAGTCCCATCCAACCGTCGGGAATAGCGTCGGAGAAGATGTTCATATACGGCGTGTTTTCGTCGTATTCACGGCCGATGATGTTATCGACGGGAAGCAGGAAATTGACGCCCTTTTCCCGTGCCTTGTCCATCAGTTCGCGGGCGAGATCCACCTTGTCGTTCTCGGAGATCGAGGTGCCGACGGGGTTGCCGAGCGCCTTGAAGAAGGTATACGCCATACCGCCGCCGATAATAAGGGTGTCGACCTTGTCCAACAGATTGTTGATAACGCCGATCTTGTCCGACACTTTCGCGCCGCCGAGGATCGCCACAAAGGGACGTTTGGGATCATTTAAGGCGTCGCCCATCACGGAGATCTCTTTTTGAATGAGATAACCGCAAACGGCGGGGAGATAATCGGCAAGTCCCGCGGTGGTCGCGTGTGCGCGGTGCGCGGTACCGAACGCGTCGTTTACGTAAACGCCGTCTTTACCGACGAGATCGGCAAGGGCTTTGGCGAACGCGGGATCGTTGGCTTCCTCTTCCTCGTGGAAGCGGACGTTTTCAAGGAGCAACACTTCGCCGCTTTTCAGCGCGGCGGCTTTTGCCACGGCATCGGGACCGATCACGTCGCTTGCCATCTGCACGGGACGGCCGAGCAGTTCCGCAAGGCGCGCGGCAATGGGCGCAAGCGAGAGTTTTTTGACGTCGCCTTTTGCTTTTTCAAGCGCGGCGGCAGTTGCGGCTTCACGCTCGTTCTCGGGCAGAGCCTCGATTTTTTTCTTCTCTTTTTTGTCGAGTTTCAGTTTCGCGTTGAGTACGTTGTGCGGACGACCGAGGTGCGAGCAAAGGATAAGGGCGGCGCCGTTGTCCACGAGATAGCGGATCGTCGGCAGAGCGCCCACGATGCGCTTTTCATCGGTAATGACACCGTCTTTCATCGGAACGTTAAAATCGCAGCGTGCGATCACTTTTTTGCCTTTTACTTCGATATCCTCGATCGTTTTCTTGTTGTAGGTCATAGATAAACCCGCCTTTCGTCGATTTGCCGCTTGCGGCATTTTGTGTACTTTGTTATTTTAACATATTGTGAAGACTTTATCAAGAGAAAATGATAAATTTTCCTTCTTCTTTTCGTATTTTTTGCCTTTTGCCGTCACTTTTTGAACAGTCTGCCGAAGATCCCCCGTGAAATGCCGTCTTTTTCCTTTCGGCGCGCGGCGTCGACGAGCGACGAACTTGTACCTTTTGCGGGAGAAACGCCCGATACGCGATGCACCGTTCCAAGCGAGATTTTCTCGTCCTTTCGGCGAAATTCCGCCGTCTTTTGCCCGATCGGCGCGCGTTCCGATTCTCCCGCCGGCTCAACCTTATCCAAAGGCGTTGCCGCGTCTTTCGCAAACGAAAAATCGGGAACTTCTTCCGTATATGACGGCGGGGCGCTTTTCGGTGCGGCGGCGATCGTTTCTTTTTTCGACGTTGCCGCAAAGGCTTGTTTCCTTTTCGCTTTCCCCGCGCCGCGGGGCGCTTGTTTTGATCCCGCTATCCGCAGAACTTTTTCTTCGGCTTCGCGGCAAAAGATCACCTCGCAAGAATCAAGCGCGCGGCGCAGCATAGCGACAGCGCGGCGCAGTGCCTTTTCGGTGGCATACGGACGTGAGGACAAAACGTCCTTTCCGTTGACGGAACGCAAAACGAAACGATATCCCGCCTCGTCCTTGAAAACTTCGATTTTTGGATTGGGAGCCTTTTTTCCGCGCCAAACGAGCGGCGCGGTCCGCCCTTCGCCGATCAGCGCCGCGATCCCTTTTTTGCACGTGTCAAGAGAAGCGTAAGCCTTGGAAACGACGATCTTTTCGCCGTGATCCGACTCCAACAGGAAAGACACGCCCTCGCTCCCGCGCGATACGATACATCTGCCCATTCTCGCCCCTCCCTTCTTTCGTTCAGTATACCACAAAGCCCCGCGCCCGTCAAGCAAAAACGGCTTGCGCCGCAAAAGCGCAAGCCGTCCCGAAAAAAATCACGCGGTCACCACACCGGTGATCTCCACGATCGCGACACCCAAAGCGGGAATGCTGACCGGGAAAGAGGGTGTGATCTTCAACGTGCCGTCCTCTCCGATGACGAAATCCACGTTTTCCACAAGCGCGACGGGCGCACCGTTTACCTTCATCGTAAGCGCGGTGAAAGTGAAGTTTGCCGGCAGTTTGTCGCTCAGCGCGTCAATATTCACGGACGCCTCGGAATGATTGGTGAGCGTGAACACATAAAGGATCGTTTCACCGACGTCGGCAAATTCGGGCGCGCTCTTGCTGATCTCCAACACCGCACGCGTCAGCGTTACGCTGTCTTCAGCGGAGATCTCCGCCCTTTCCGTGCCGCCCTCAAACGCGGTGACGGTATCGGTCGCGACGATCTCGGCGCCCGCGATCTCGGTAACGACGACGTGATACACAAGCAAAATGCGTTCACCGCCGGCAAGCGGCTCTTCAAACGCAAAGCTCACCGTGTTTTCTCCCAGAGTCACTGCCGCCAAAACAGGCACAAGCGTCTCCCCGTTATCGAGAAACGCACTGACGCTGTCCGCCTCGAAAGCGAGCGCGCCGCCCGCGAGATCCGAAGTGACAACGACGTCGGTCAGCGTGCCGCTGCCGGTATTGTTGACTTCGATCACGCGCCGGATCGTGTCGCCCGTCAAATAGGTTTGCAAAGACGCGCCGCTTCGGATCGAGAGCGCGTACGACAGATCATAGTTCGTGGCGGTCGTATTGGAAACGAGGGAGGCCGTTTCGCCGTTTTCCGGCGTGTAAAAAACCGTTCCCTGATTAAAAAGAGTTGCCATAGAATATTCCTTTCTGAAAATCGGGGAGTTTCTCCCCATTTTCAAAATATGACAAAAAACGCGTGCAAGTGTGTGCGCGACAAGAAAAAGCCCGACGCAAAACGTCGGGCTTTTTCGTTTCGATTTATTTTTTGGCAATTTTTTCGAGCAGTTGGGTCTGCTTTTCCACGTTGTCATAAAATTGCTGCAATTTCGCTTCTTTTTCGGCGGCAACGGCAGCGGCGGCTTCCGCGGCGGCTTTCTCTTCGGCTTTCTTGACTTCGTCTGCGGCCTTTTTCTCTGCCAGTTCTTTCGCGTGGATCTTTTCACCCATCTTGGTGATGATGCGGATCACAAGGAACATAAAGAGCGCGATGATGAGAAAACCGATAATGCTCTGCAGCCAAAGCCCCCATTCGATCGCCACTTCTTTCACCGCCTCGGTGGTCACTTCGCCCGTTACCGGATCTTTCACGGCTTCCGCGCCGGGGCGAAGCACCGTGCGAAGCCCGTCCAGACTCTTGCTACCGCCCGTCAGTAAATAGAGAACGGGGTTGAAAATGTGCTGAACAAGTCCCGTGACGATGGCGCCGAAAGCGCCGCCGATGATCACGGCAACCGCCATATCCAACACGTTCCCGCGCGTGACGAATTTTTTGAAATCGGCAATAAAACCGCCCACTTTTTTCTTTTTGCTCATAGTACTTCTCCTTATTTTTATGTAATCTTAATGGTACTTCGTTATTCCGCGGCGATCACAAAGGGATAAAGCGGCTGACCGCCCGAAAGCGTGACGACCTCGGCGGAAGGCAAAGCGGCACGGAGCATCTCCTCGATCGCGGCGATCTCATCCGCTTTGGCTTCTTCGCCTGTATAAATCGTAAGAAAAGCTGGATTTTCCAGCGCCGGCAAAAGCGCCTTGACGGCGTCCTTGCAATTTTCGGCGGCAAGTTTCACTTTGCCGTTAAAGAGCCCCAACACCTCGCCGTCTTTGATCGAAATGCCGTCGATCTCCGCGTCGCGCACGGCGTGCGTAAGAGAAAGCGTTGTGACGTTTTCCGCCGCGGCGTGCATTGCCTGCTCGTTCGTCTCGGCGTCCGCGCTCTCGTCGTACGCCATCATCGCCGCAATGCCTTGCGTGAACTGCGACGTGGGCAAAACGATCACCTTTTTGTCCTCGCTCATCTCCGCCGCGCGATCCGCCACAAGGAATATGTTTTTATTGTTGGGCATCACAAAGACGGTTTTGGCACGGATCGCGCGGATCGCCGCCAGAATGTCGTCGGTGCTGGGGTTCATCGTCTGTCCCCCCTGCACCACCACGTCCACGCCGAGATCGCGGAACGCCGCCGTTACGCCTTCGCCTACGGCAATGGACACAAAGCCGATCTCTTTGAGCGGCGTCTGATCTTCTTTCTCATTCAAAAGCGCCGTGTGCTGCTTTTTCATATTTTCGATCTTGACCATCGAGAGACTGCCCAGCGCCAACGCACCGCCGATCACCTGATCGGGATTGTTGGTGTGGATATGCACTTTAACGATCTCCTCGTCCTCGATGAAAACCATACTGTCGCCGATGCCGGAAAGGAAAGCTTTGAACTCGGCGGCGCTGTTCTCGCTGCGGTGCGCCTCGTCTTTATCGACGATCACCTCGGTGCAATAAGCAAAACGGATATCGTCGGTGTTGAAATCTTCAAAATCCGCCGCGGTGTGCGCCGCGGGTTCCTCTTCCTTTTCGCGCGCCACGGGACGATCGTTGAGCGACGCCAGCATACCGGAGATCACCGTGACAAATCCGCTTCCGCCCGCGTCGACGACGCCCGCTTCTTTCAAAAGCGGCAGAAGTTCGGGCGTGAGCGCCAGCGTTTCGTTGGCAACACGCAAAAGGTAGGCGAAAAAGCCTGCCACATCTCCCTTAAACTCGCCCTTGCGCGCCGCTTCCACGGCGCGTTCGGCGCAAATGCGCATCACCGTGAGGATGGTGCCTTCGGTCGGGTTCATCACCGCGCCGTACGCTTCTCTCGTGCCGACTTCAAAGGCATTTGCAATATCTTCTGCATCAACCTCTTCAAGCCCTTTTAACGCTTTTGCAAATCCGCGGAAGAAAAGCGAGAGAATGGCGCCCGAGTTGCCGCGCGCCGCGCGCAACATACAGTTGGCGACTTTTGTGGCGCAATCTGCCACCGTGCCCTCAAAGTCGTTCATATCTTTGATGGTGCTCATCGTCAAACTCATATTGACGCCCGTGTCCCCATCGGGAACGGGAAAAACATTCAGCGCGTTGATGGCAACTTGGTCGTTATTCAGCGCGTTGGCGGCGGAGATACACATTTCGCTGAATTTTTTGCCGTCTATCTTCATCTGTTTACCTCTCCTTTCCGAGGAAGAAGAGCGCAACGGTGCCGGGACCGGAATGCGCACCGATGACGGGGCCGATATAGCCGATGGTGACGTCGGTGACGCCCATCGTTTCGCGAAGCCGCCGCGCGACGTATTCGGCGTCGTCCGGGCAATCGCCGTGACTGATAAAGACGTGGGAACCTTTGGGATCAAAAGCGCTCGCTTGCATTCTGTTGCACAGTGCGTCAAGAGACGCGCGTCTGCCGCGTGCCGTGCCCACTTTCGTCAAGTGCCCCTCGTTGTCCACGTGCATCACGGGTTTGATGCCGAGCGCGGAGCCCGCCACCGCGGTGGCAAGACTGACGCGACCGCCGCGGTGCAGGAAGAAAAGATCTTCCACCGTAAAGGCGTGGCAAAGATGCAGTTTCGTGCTCTCGACATAGTCGCGCACTTCCGCAAGGCTCGCTCCCGCAAGGCGTTTTTCGGCCGCCAGCGCGGCAATAAGCCCCGCGCCGAGAGAGGCGCAAAGCGTGTCTACGGTCTCGACCGTGCGCTCGGGGTATTTTTCGCGCAGTTCGCGCGCCGCGACAAAACCGGCGTTATAAGTGCCGCTGATTCCCGAAGAAAAGCCGAGATACAGCACGTCGGTGCCCGCGGCGAGATACGGCTCGAAAGTTTCGATAAAGGTCTCAATGCCGGCGGCGGAGGTGCGCACCTGTACTTTCGCGCGCAGTTTGGCATACACTTCTTTCATATCCAGTTCGTTTTCCGAAACGGGAGCGTTGTTGCCGACCGTGACGGAAAGCGGAATGCAGACAAGATCATATTTTTTCAGCATGTCCGGCGAGAGATCCGAGCCGGAATCCACAAAAATTACATAGGGAGCCATATTTTCCTCTCTTTTCAAGGATTTTGAAGGCGGAAACGTTGTTTTCCGCACATTCACTCATTATTATACCATAAGAGAAAATATTTGTCAATCTTCAAACAAAAAAGGTCGCCCGATGCGGGCGACCCCTCTTTTATCTTCTTTTGAGTTTTCCGATCACGCGGCCGGCGACGTGCACGCTTTCAAAGTCTTTGAGGAGAATATCGCCGTATTCGGGGTTCAGAGAATACAGTCTGTCTCCGCCGAAAACTTTGAAAAATCCGTTGCCGTCCAAAATGAAAATGCCCAGCTCTCCGAACTCGATCGTATCGGTCTCCTGCACAAGCAGAATATCGCCGTCGCGGTAGCGCGGCTCCATCGAGTTGCCGCTGATCCGCAGGGCAAAGTCCGCCTCACGCGTGCGGGCGTTGTCGCTGACCGAGATCTCCTCGGTGCTCTCGCCGTCCAGCGCCACGCCGCACCCCGCCGAGACCGGCAGATCGTAAAGCGGCAGGGAGATCTTGCGAAACCCGTTGTCGCTTGCGGCATACGCCGCGGAAAGACGGCTTGCAAGCGGCTCTCTCCACGCGGGGGCGGCACTGCGTGCGGGCGTTGCCGGCACGCTTTCCCCCCAAGAGGCTTCGCGTTCCAGAAGGGCGCCGACGTTTTCTTTTCCGCGTTCGTCCAGCGCGCGATAGCGCTCGATAAAGCGCATCTCGTCCTCGTTTAAGGTATAGTTGTTCTTATTCTCCTCGATCCCGTACATCACGTAATCGAGCGAACAATTGAGCGCCTCGCAAATGGCAACGATGTTGGAGAGTTTGGGCGACTCACTGATCCCCGCCAAGATTTTGGAGAGCGTGCCGCCGGGGATTCCCGTTTTTTCCGCCAATTCGTCGTTCGTCATTTTTCGCTCGGATTTGATCTGCTTGATCCGCTTGATATAGTCCATATCGCACCTCGTTTTTCCGACTTTGGCACAATTATAGCACGTTTTTCCGATTTTGTAAAGTGGTTTTGCAAAATTTATTTCCAAATTCGGATATTTTTCCGAAAACGGAAAGAGAAAGTTTTGTCGGAAGCGGCACTTCCGACAAAATTTGTGCGCGGACAAGAAAAAGCGCGAAAAAGCGCGGAAGCAATGCTTCCGCGCTTTTTCGCGTCGCTTATTCGGGTTTTTATGGCAAAGATCGCGCCAAATTGACGTTTTTATAGCGCGCGTCCTCGCTCACGTCGGCAAGCACCGTCAAAAAAGGTGGCAGGACGATTTTGCTCTCTTCGCTCTCGATCTCCACCTCCGCAACGGCGCGATCAGACCAAAAATCAAACAGGTCTACCTCGACCGTGCGCCCGCCGAAAGGAAACGCGTATCGCGTTTTCCGAATCGTGCGAAGCGTGACGTCGCGGCGCGCGAGCAACGCCGCGTACTCCTCTTCCGAAATTCTCTTTTCCTCTTCGATCGCGCGCAGGGCGTTTACCCGCCGTTTGATCGTGTGGATATAGGAAACTTTGTCGCCCTCCGTCACTTTTCGCACGCGCTCGGTGGCGCCTGCCTCGGCGGGGCAAAGATACGTCTGCTCGATTTGAAAGACGCGGCAATGCGGCATAGCGGCAAGCGCTTTTGCGTTGGGATAAGCGACCAAAAATTTTCTTTCGATCTCATAATGCGGGGCGCCGAAAAGCAAAAACGGAAACTCGTCGGGCAACGGCGCGTCGAAAGAAAGCGCCTTGCCGCTTTTCGGGTGCGGAAAGGAAAGCGCACGGGCAAAAAGCGCGATGTGCGGCGCTTTTACGCGGCTGCCGTATTTGCCGTCCCCCACGAGAGGCAGTGCGCGCGACGCAAATTGCGCGCGGATCTGATGCGTGCGTCCGGTGAGAAGCCGCACCGAGATCTCGGCGAAACTCTCCCCTTCAAACGCCGCCGTGTTCTCCACGCGGTAAAGAAGCGCCGCCTCTCTTGCGCCGGAGCGCTTCGTCTCCACGCGAAAGGTTTTATTTGCACGGGGATCGTGATAAAGCAGATCGCGCATTTCACCCGCGCGCGCCGCGGGCACGCCCGCTGTGACGACAGTATATTCTTTTTTCGTTTTTCCCGCTCGGAAAGCGTCGGAAAGTCGTGCCGCCGCCTCTTTCGTGCGGGCATAGACCATCACGCCCGACGCGGCGCGATCGAGACGGTGCACGGGATAGAGCGCACCGAGTTCGGGGGCAAGCAGTGCGGGCACGCTCTCTCCTTCGTCACCCTCGGAGAGCACACCGAACGGTTTGACGATCACGGCGATCTCCCTGTCGGCAAACAAAACTTTCATTAGTTCTCTCCAATCAGTGAAACTCGGTCACGCCGTCGGAGAGCAAGAGACGACGGCGAAGCGCGCGGTAACTCTCCCGCATCGGATCTCCCGTCAAAATACCGGCGCGCGCCGCAAGGGTACGGAGCACCAGTTCGGGAGATACCGTTCCTCCCTCTCCCGACATGAGCGTGAGCGACAGGTAAAGCGCGCCCTCCTCGGCGCGAACGGCATAGCGCAAAACGGCGTCGAGCAGATTGATCTCTTTTTCACCGGATTTGGTCTTTTTCATCGCGGGCAGCGTCTCGCCCTCCAAAAGCGACCGCACGGCGCTCTCGGCGTCCGCGTGGATCAAAGGGCTTCTTATCTCACAATCGTATTCGGCAAAGGCAATCTCCGAAAACTTGCGCTCGGCGGGATATGCCGCCACGGCGCGCAGTTCGTCGGTCAGTTCCTCGTTTAATCGGCGCAAAATTTCCGCGTCCGACATTTCCCGCTCGACGCGGATATCCAGCAGTTCGCACTCGCTCTCGACGCCCACCGGCAACGGAAGCGCAAACACCATTTTAATGTGCGGGTTGAAGCCTTTGGAATACCAGATCGGCAACCCCGCGCGCACCAAAACACGCGCGAAGGTGCGTTGGAGATCGAGGTGCGATATGAATTGCAATCTGCCGGTTTTATGGAAGCAAATACGCACCGTGCGCGGCTCCGGGAGGAGCGGCAAAGAAAACTTTTGCTCGTTGTCTTTCATTTTTTCTCCTTACACCCCGCGGGGCAACAGACGCGCACGCCGCCAAGGCGGTTTGCGCCACAGCCCGAACATTGCTCGCGGCAGTTGGGCGTCGTTTTCCCTGCGTACGCGCGAGCGCGTTCGCGCTTGAAAAATTCTTTCGTCACGCCGCAGTCGATGATATCCCACGGCAAAATTTCGTCAAGTCCCATCGCGCGGTTTGCGAAAAAGGCGGGGTCGATCCCCGTGCGCGCAAAAACCGAAAGCCAGCGATCGTAATCGAAAAACTCGTCCCACGCGTCAAAGCAAAAGCCTTCGTCGGCGGCAAGTTCCAGCGCCGCGGCAAGGCGACGGTTGCCTCTTGCCAACACCGCTTCGATGCGGCTGACGCGCGCGTCGTGGTGCGTATAGCGCACGTGGCGGTCGGTCACTTTGGAGCCGAGATACGCCTGTTTTTCCGCCAGCATCTCCATCGTGTCCTGCGCCTCCCACTGGAAAGGCGTAAAGGGTTTCGGAATAAAGCAGGAAACGCTGATCGTCACCTGCGGCGATCTTCCCTTTTGCCGGTAAGGACCGCGATAATATTCGTCAACCACGCGCGAGGCAAGTTCGGCGATACCGGCAAGATCGTCCGCCGTTTCGGTGGGAAGTCCTTCCATAAAGTAGAGCTTCACCGCCGTTTTTCCGCCGCCGTACGCCACGTTCACGGCGTGCATCAGGTCGGCTTCGGTCACGTTTTTGTTGATGACGTCACGCAAGCGCTGCGTGCCCGCTTCGGGTGCGAAGGTAAGCGAAGACGAGCGCACCGACGCCACTTTTTTCATCAATTCCTCGCCGAAACTGTCCACGCGGAGCGACGGGAGCGACAAACTGACCATATTGCGATCTGTCCATTCGAGAAGCCCGCAAGTCAATTCTTCAAGGCGCGTATAATCGCTGATCGAAAGCGAAGTGAGCGAGATCTCCTCGTACCCCGTCGCGTCGTAGAGCGTCCGCGCCTGTTTTTGAAGCACCTCGGGCGTTTTTTCGCGCACGGGGCGGTAGATCATACCCGCCTGACAGAATCGACAGCCGCGGATACAACCGCGATAAACTTCCAGCATAATGCGGTCGTGCACGGTCTCGATGTAGGGCATCACGACCTTTTCGGGAAAGAACGCTTTGTCCATATCCGGCATAATGCGCTTTTTGACCGTGCGCGGCACGTCGGGAAAACGCGGCGTCACGCACGCGATGGTGCCGTCGTCGTGATAGGCAACGTCATAAAGCGAAGGAACGTAGATACCCTCGATCTTCGCCGCCTCTCGGAGAAACTTCTCGCGGGTAAAACCGCCTTCTTTTTTCATTTTGATGAGCAGTTCGGCAAACTCGACAAGATTTTCTTCGCCTTCGCCGATCGAAAAACAATCGAAAAAGTCCGCGACGGGCTCCGGGTTATAGGTGCAGGGACCGCCGCCGATCACGATGGGATCTTCTTCTCCGCGCTCCGCGGCGCGTATGGGAATGCCGGCAAGGCGCAGCATTTGCAGTACGGTGGTATAGCACATCTCATATTGCAAGGTGAAGCCGAGAATGTCAAACTCCCGCACGGGATCGCCCGATTCGTGCGCGAAAAGCGGCACGCCGTACTCACGCATTTTCTCCTGCATATCCACCCACGGGGCAAATACGCGCTCGCACCAGATATCCGGTCTTGCGTTGAGCGCCCCGTAAAGGATACGCATACCGAGGTTGGACATACCGATCTCGTACGTATCGGGAAAAGCAAAAGCAAAGCGCGCCGACACGGCGTGCTTGTCTTTTTGCACCTCACCGTATTCCCCGCCCGAATATCTGCCCGGTTTTGTCACGGATTTGAGCAGGGCGGCAACTTTTTCGTTCATCATCTTTCTCCTTTGAAAGCGTCTCCCGCACCTCGTGCGGGAGACGCTTTTTACACTTCTTTTTTGGCGCGCAACCGCAAATACGAAACCAGCGCGTGCAGAACGCCCCACGACAAAAGATAGAGCGTGACCGCGATGCCGTTGATCTTTCCGATCGCACCGCGGAACGCAAGCAGGGCGGAGAGTGCCATACCGAACGCAGTGGAGATCATACCCAACCACTTGCCGAAATTGCCCACGCGCCGCACGCGCCGGCAAATCGTAAAGGCGCGCGCCGCTTCCTGCGGAGAATCAAGCGACACTACCGTAACGTCGGCGCGCGCCGTGCTGATGTCGGTCTCTTTTGCGGAAGGCTTCATCACCCGCACAAATTCTTCGCGCTCCGGCAACATTTGTTTGAGCATTTCGTCGTACACGGCAGGATCTTTGGTGCGGATCACCGCGCGCACGTCGTCCGCTTCCAGTTCGTCAAGCAAACGGAGCATATCGTCGGTCATATGATAATTTGCGAGGGAGAGCGCCTGAACTCTGCCGTCGATCGCCACGCAAAGGAGACGACGGCGCATTTCCTCCAAATTCTCCCGACGGGATTGCACCTCAATGCCGTAACGGTGCAGATAATCGACGTCGCCGAAAAGGATCGGCGTTTTCTCCGCACCCGCCAACGCGCTGACGCCGCGCTCGGCGATCTCGGTGAGCACGATTTCGATCTCTTCTTCCCCGCCACGCACGGTTTCGGCAAGCGGACTGCCGATCTTTACGAGCAACGCGTGCAGTAGCCGCTCGGTATACTCCCTGTCGCCCCCTTTGACGAACTCAAAACAATCGTGGGGCATTTCGTTGAAGATCCCCTTGTCGGGCAATACCAGCGCCGTTTTTCCGCCGGATGCATAGACCGCTTCCTCTCCGACGATGGCGCTTTTCTTTTTCAGCCGCATCACCGAGGCAAAATACATCGGCAACGAGGTGACAAGCAACGAGGTGAGCGGAATGGAAAGCAAAAATGTAACGAACGCGGTCTGCACGCTTGCCGCAAGCCCCTTCCCCAAGGCAAACACGGCAAGTGCCAGCACGGCGCCGACGGCCGAGGTGAGAAACAGCAAAATGCCCATTGACGTCTGATGTTCGGCGCGCTTATCGGTGTTGGCAAAATAATGCCGCACGAAGTTTACCGGGCAAACGTAGAGTGTTTTCTCGCCGTCTTCAACCTCGTCAAGGCGCACACGGGCGTTGTTTTGCGGGCCACCCACCGACACGCGCGGGAGAAGCGCAAATTTTTCCTTGCGTGAGGAAACGACCTGAAATGCCGAAGACTCGCGCCGCCAATCGAGAAGATCGGCAAGTTTGAGGATCATCAAACTGCCCGCCACGGGTGAAAGAAACAACGTGGGATACCCTTCCTGCGGCAAAAAGAGCAAGAGGATATGATACAAGATCGTGCCCAGCATCATCACCGAGCAATACGAGGAATCGATCGGGGCAAAGCGCACCAACTGCACAAGGCCGTCGAAAAGACGCTTATAGGAGAAAATGCTTGCCAGAATCAGCACCTGCAAACCGATCAGGATATACGGCAGACGATAAACGGTGCCATCCGACAAAAAGCGAAAGATCTTTTGCAAGAGATGCGGGCGCTCATAAAATACGGTCAGCATCAAAATGAACGCGGAAAAAATGAACTGCCACAAAAAGCCCCGCTGTTGGGCGGCGTACTGTTTCCGCATACTGATATCCTGCCCCGCCGCTTCAAACTCGCGCTTTTCGCCTTTTTTGCGGCGTTTTAATTTTTGGTTCTCGCCGTTGATATCCAGTTCCCGATAGGCGCGGATCCGATCAAAACCGATCGCGTTTCCGAGTTCGTCCTCATAATCGAGCGCAAGCAAGAAACGAATATCGTCATCGCTTTGCTCTCTCCCGGCGTCGTCTTCTTCCGCGTCGACTCCCCGCAAAAACGAATCTGTGCGAAAAGCCCGGTGACGATGCGGCTTATTCACATCGAAAGAAGAAAAGAGGTTCAACTGCTCTTCGTCCTCGATCGAGTTCTCTTCTCCCCTGTCCTCTGCTTCTTCGACCTCGGGAGGCGCAAAACGATCGACTTCCGCGAAGGAAAACGCGCTCTGCCCGTCTTCGTTCGTCACGATCTCGGGGATCTCGCCGTCGCGTGCTTGCGCGGAAACGTGCGGCTTTTTCGGCACCGTTCCCTTTGCTTCGGGCAAAGTCTTACCGTTATTATCGGTATCGCCCATAATGTCGCGCAAAAGTCCTTCCACCGTCTTTGCCGCTTCGGCTTCCGCCGTTTTGCCCGCGGGCGGTTCCGCGCCCTCTTTTTTGCGATGCGGCGCGGGGCGTGATCTTTCCGCGTCGCTCCCGCTGTTTCGGATATGATCGTTCATCTCTTCGATCAAACGATCGGTCTCATCCGGATCTCTTCTTCGACGCACGCCGCGCACCCCCTTTTTTCAAAATTTCGATTTTACGGATCATTTGTTTTTCTCGCGTTGCTGATAGGCCGCTTCCGACAGCAAAACGGCGGCGGCGGCGGAAACGTTGAAAGAATTGACTTTCCCGTACATCGGGATCGACACGATGAAATCGCTCTTTTTCTTCACCAGTTCCGAAACGCCTTCTCCTTCGCTGCCGAGCACGATCACCGCGCCGACGTTCATATCCACGCGGCGGAAATCCTCTCCGCCCGCTTCGGCGGTAAAGATCCACAGCCCCGCTTTTTTGAGCGTATCCAGCGTGGCGGCGACGTTGGCGACCTTCGCCACGGCAAGATGTTCGATCGCGCCGGCGGAGGCTTTGCCGACCTGCGGCGTCAATCCCACCGCGTGCCTTTTCGGAATAATAAGCCCGTGCGCGCCGCACCCCTCGGCACAGCGTATAACGGCGCCGAGATTGTGCGGATCGGAAATGCCGTCCGCCACCACGATCAGCGGCTTTTCGCCCCGTGCCTCGGCAATGGCGAGAATCTCTTCCACCGTGACGTATTCTTTTTCCGCCGCCATAGCGATCACGCCCTGGTGCGGCGTTCCGCCGGCAAGCAAGTCAAGCTTCGCGCGGTTTGTTTCCACCACGGGTATCCCGCGCGCGATCGCCTCGCCGACAAGGGGAATAAGAGCCCCCTCGCGCTCTCCGCTTTGTACCAAAATTTTATCGACCGTGCGCCCGGAGCGGAGGAGTTCCCGCACGGCGTTGCGCCCCACCGAAAGCCCTTCCGGCACTGTGTCGACAGGCGTTTTTTTCTCTCTTTCCGCTCCTTTGCCGTGCGCATTCGGCGCGCGGTGGGCGAGGTGTCGTTCTTCCTCTTTCATTTTGCCTTGCCCTGTTTTGCCGCGGAAGTCGCGATCTTTCATTTTCATCACCCGAAGCCGAAAACGGTCCTTTCTCCCCGCATAGAATATGCAAGCAAATATTGAGATTATTATAACATAACATTCTTGATTTGTACACCCTTTTCGCGCCGTTTTTCCTCTTTTTTTGCTTTTTTCGGTTGCTTTTTTGCCGACACAATGGTATACTGATAAAAAGACATTGGAGAAAGGGGGAGAGCACGGTGCAAAAGCGTTCCGCATACCGCTTGATCGCGTTTGATCTGGACGGCACGCTGACGGCGAGCCACACGCCGATTGAAAACGATAATCTCCTCTTTTTGTATACGCTTTCGCAAAAATACGCGCTTCTCATTTTGAGCGCGGCTTCCTGTCATCGCATTTTCCGACAAACGCGCCATTTTCCCGCGGCAGATCTGCTGGGAAATTACGGGTTGGAGAAAGGCAAGGTTGATCCTTACGGCGATCTTGTCTGCACCGAACAATGCGCCGAAACTCGCGACGTCTCCGCCGTAAACGCTTTTTTTGACGCTTTGCGCCGAAAACACGGCTACACAAACTATCGCGGCGACAGCGTCCTCTTTACGAAAACGGGTCTGATCGGCTTCCCCCTGCTCGGCACCACCGCCGGTGTGGCGGACAAGCAGTCTTTTGACCGCGACGGCGCCAAGCGCGCTCTCCTTTTGCCGGAGATCCGCGCGCACTTTCCTTCCGATACGGTGCTCGTTTCCGGCACAAACTCGGTGGATATCATTCCGCATCCGCATTCAAAACTTTATGCCCTGCGCGCGTTTTGCGCGGAGCACGGCTACAAAAGCGAAGAAGTCCTTTTTTGCGGAGACGAATACAAAGACGGCGGTAACGACGCCGGCGTCGCGCATTCGGAATTCGGCTTTGTGCCGGTGGACGATTATCGCCTTTTGCCTTCTCTGCTTGCTTTCCTGCTGTAAAAAGCCGCCGCAAACGATTTGCGACGGCTTTTTTCATTTCTTTTTCTTTTTGTCTTTTTTCAGATCCCGCAGTTCGGCAAGAAACGTGTCGAGATCTTTGAACTCCCGGTAGACCGAAGCAAAGCGCACGTACGCCACTTCGTCGCGCGCTTTGAGTTTTTCCATGATCATCTCCCCGATCTCGCGGGAAGTGATCTGCTGTACCAGGGAATTTTGCAATTCCTGCTCGATCTCCGCGGCGATCTCCTCTCCGTTTACGGGACGTTTTTGGCAGGCTTTCATAATACCGCCGAGCATTTTGGTGCGGTCGAAAAGTTCTTTGCTTCCGTTCTTTTTTACCACAAGGATCTGCATAGATTCCCAAGTTTCAAAAGTGGTGAAACGTTTCAGGCACGCGGGACACTCGCGCCGGCGACGAATGCTGGAACCATCCTCAACGGGGCGGGAATCGACCACTTTGCTGTCGGGAAATCCGCAGTTCGGACATTTCATAAGGACCTTGACCATACCTTTCTTCAAAACGCCGGCGGGATCGCCGAAATACTGTATACAGTATAACATATTTTTCGCCTTTTGTAAAGTGGTACGCGGCATTCATTTGTCGAAAATCTCCGAAATCATAGCGTCCCGCACGATATCCCGCACCGAAAGCGGCGTCACCGCCCCGCGCACAAGCGCGAAAAAGACGCGGCGCGCAAAAGAGGCGCTCTCACCCAACGCAACGCGCACGCCGACGCCGCGGAAAAGGACCGCGACAGCATATCGCTTTTCAAAAAAGAGAAGATAACGTATTCCGCCCTCGGATAGCGTCACGCGTCGCTCCGCGATCTTTCCCGATTTTTTCCGCACGTGGGAAAGGGGGCGGTGTGTTTTGTCCGTGCTCTCAAATGTCTCCATCATATTTCCTTTCGTGTCGCAAATGCGTTTTTGCGCGCCTTGTCGGCACTATCCATTGTACCACAAGCACTTTTCCACAGTTTTCTTGTGGATTTTGTCGCATTGTGCCGTTTTTGTGCGTTTTTTCGCTTTTTTCGCGCTATATGCGGGAAAGCCGAACAAAACGCAAAATTTATGCACTGTTCGACGTGTAATTATTCACAGTGTTTACATTTTGTTCCTATTTTGGAGCATTTCAGATGGTTTTAAGAGTGCTTTTCTCAAAAAATATGCAAAATTTTCCTATGCTTTTCAAATTTTCCACTTGCCGAAACCTCCGCCTTTCGCTATAATAAAGGAGACATAGCACGTTTTTCCACACCCGCGATATTCATAAAAAGGATTTTTGAATGATTATGAGAAAAAATGAAAGATTTTCCACCGCAAAAACGCCGAAAGCACAACTTTTCGAACCGCTGACGCGCTTTTTGCTCGGCGGCGGAATGCTGCTGATTTTCGCCTCGCTTTTCGCCTTACTGCTCCATATCGAGCAAACGCCTACATATTCCCCCGCCACGGCGACGCGCTTCGGAAAAATGTTGGAGTATCCCGTCGCGGCGCTTGCCGCGCTGACGGCGCTCTCGTTTCTCTTTGACCGCGTGATGAAAGATCAAAAGTAAAGAAAAGGCGGCACCGCGCCGCCTTTTCTTTATCCTTGCCGCAGCAATTCTTCGATACGCGCCATCGCCTCGCGCGGAGCAAGACGATCGACGGCGTAAGCACGCCGCAACAGTTCTCCGGGTATAAAGGGATCGTATTTATCGAAAATCGGCAACTCGGAAGGCGCCACAAGCCGTTCCGGTTCAATGCCGCCCGCGGCGATTTCCGCAAGCGCCGAAAGGAATACCTCTCTGCCCTTTTCCAAATGAAAAGTCATATAATCGCACCCTTCAAATTCCAAGCCCGAAACGCCGAGTTCCCTTGCGTGCGCCGTAAGGAATCGTCGCAAAGTGCGGAATCCGCGCGTTCCGAGAAACGGAAAGAGGGCGTACGTGGTGCCGCCGAGCGAGATCAGCATTTTTTTGCCGACGCCGGTGTTGGCGGCAAGATGGCGGCAAAGAGAGAGGCGGCGCGCCGCGTTGGGTTTAAGATAAGGGTATTCCGTATCGCTTATAAGAATCTCACGCATTTTTTCCAAAATGCGCGTATGGACCTCACCGTAATCCCCCGGCCAGGAAACTTCCATTTTCCCCTCGACGGCATGGGCATAAACCAGTTTTCGCCGCACGTCCAATTCTTCCACTTCCCACACCCGCCCCGCAAGCGCAAAGCGCTCGCCCACGGGCGGCGGTGTGGTGATGGTGCCGATCTCTTCGGCGCTTCCTTTGTCGCGCTCCCCCGCGCGCACGGTATAGTCCTCGCTGTCAGAGAACACGGCAAAAAAGCGAAAACTGTCCAGCAGTTTCTCTCCCGCAAGCCCGACGAGAAGTTCTTTTTCCTCGGTCATTTGCAGGAAATCCGCTTGTAACATCGACAAAATCAACGTACGATAGTCCTCTTTTGTCACCGCGAGAAACGGCGGCATCGACAACACGCGCGCGGCAAGATCCGCCGCGCTCATCGCGCCGGAGGAAGCAAGAATTGACAGCGTTTGGTGGAACAGCAAACTGAAAGGCAGCCTTTTTTGCCGCGGCGGCTCGATGAAGCGATCTTCAAGATACAGTTGCACGATCGCCACCGCACGCAGCAGTTCCCACGCGATCAGTTTCGGCAACGGTGTGTTGGGGAGCGCGTCTTCCTCGCGGAAAACCATCATCATCTCCGGCACCTGCCCGCGCCGGCCGGAACGACCGAGCCTTTGCAGAAAAGAAGTGACGGCGTGCGGCGCTCCGTTTTGCACCACGCGATCCAGTCGCCCGATGTCCACGCCAAGTTCCATCGTCACGGTGGCACAAGTGACGAAACGGTGTTCGTTTTGCCGCATTTTTTCCTCCGCGTCCTCGCGGAGCGCCGCCGAAAGGTTGCCGTGATGAATGAGGAATATATCCGGCTCTCCGCGCATTTTGGCGATCTGCCGCAGTGTCGCCGTGACGAACTCTGTCTCCTCGCGCGAGTTGGAAAACAGCAGTGCTTTTTTGTCCCGCACGCAGTCGTACATATAGGAATATCCCGCGTCAACGGGGCTTTTTTCGGGCGTCAGCACGCGATTGCCTTCGGATTGTTCCGCGTCGGCGTTGGCGATAAAAAAATGCTCAAGTCCCAGTCTCCAGTGGATTTTTTGTTCGTCAAAGCGCGGACAATCCACCGGCGTTTTGCTTTCCCCCGCCAACCACGCGGCGGCAAGCGCGCTGTCCCCCACCGTGGCGGAAAGCCCCACGCGGCGGGGCTCTTTGCCGATAAGGCGCGACAAGCGGGATATCTGACAGATGATCTGATTGCCGCGATCGCTGCCCGTCAGTGTGTGCACCTCGTCGATCACGATATAGCGCAAATGACAAAAAATACGCACGAGATCGTTCGGACGGCGAATGAGCATTGCTTCAAGCGACTCCGGCGTAATTTGCAAAATTCCCGCGGGATCGCGCAAAAAACGCTGTTTGTGCGACGCGCCGACGTCCCCGTGCCAGTGCGTCACGGGGACACCGCTCTCACGCAGAACTTCTTCCAAGCGCGCGAATTGATCGTTGATCAGGCTTTTGAGGGGCGCGATATAGAGTGCGCCCACGCCCGGCATCGGATTTTCGACAAGGTCGGTAAGGATCGGAAAGAACGCCGCTTCGGTCTTGCCGCTCGCCGTGCCGGAAGTGAGGAGCAGGTGATGATCGGAAAAGAAAAGGGTTTTTGCCGCGGCGATCTGCACCGCGCGCAAACTCTCCCAGGAATGCGCGAAAATATATTCCCGTATAAACTCGGGAAAACGCCGGAAAACGGCATCCGCTTCGGTCATAGCGCCTCCTTAAAAAACAATGTCTTCGGGCGAAAAGCTCTGCTTTTTCGCTACCGTTTCAGGGGTTTCTTCGTATTCGGCGGAAGGGATCGCGCGGCTCTCTCCCCCGACGCGCGCGGCAATATCGGCAAACGAAGCTTCCGGATTTTGCAAAAGAATGCCAAGCACCGTGAGATAATCCCGCAAAAGCTCTCGCGGCGTCATCATTTCCGCGCTCCCCGCGCGGGAGAGCGACAATTCGAGAAAGCGCACCTGCTCTTCTTTCGTGATGCGGGGCGTCGTATGATAATATTCTCCGAAAAGTGCCGTAACGCGCACCACAAGCGCCAGCATTTCATCTTCCGAAAGGCGGCGCAAGCGGATGACGGGGCCGATCAGATTGCAAAACTCCTCCGAGGCGAAACGGCTGTCGGCAAGCCTGCTGCGGAGCGCTTCATAACCGAAAAGCCCACGACGGGGATCTTCCAAAAACTGCGGCGTTCCCGCCAAAAGAAGCATCAATCCCTCGGCTTTGCCTTCCAGCGCGTCGTTGAACATCGAAAGGATCTTCTCGTAGTTGTTCTCGCGGCTCACGCGGTTGACGATCTTATAGAGGTTGACGCATTCGTCGAGAAACACCACAAAACCGCGATAGCCGATCTTGCGCGCAAGCACGGCGAAAAGTTTGATAAAATCATACCAGTTGCCGTCGTCTATGATCTCAGAGACTGAAAAACCGAGCGCGCGCCGCGCTTCCGATTTGGAAGAAAATTCACCGCGCAAATAGCAAAGACAACTGCTCATCAGCGCGTCGTCATCGGAAAGGTACGCCTCGTAATACGCCGTGACGACGCGGGAAAAATCAAAACCGCCCACCAAAAACTCGACGCATTTCAGGTCTTCCGCCACCGCGCGCCGCAAAACTTCTCCCGTTGCCTCGCCGCCGAGACGCTCTCTGATCTCCCCGATCCAACGCGCGATCACACGCGGGAGCGCGCCGCCGTCGGGCGCGGATTTTGAGGCGAGGTTTTTCATCAGTTCGCGATACGTGGCAACGCCGCTTCCCGACGTGCCGTAAAGGCGGCGCTCCGGCGTCAGGTCAGCGTCGGCCGTGAGAAAATTGCGTTCCAGCGCGTACCCGCGCAACAGTTGAATGAGAAAACTCTTTCCGCTGCCGTATCTGCCGATAAGAAAACGCATAGAGGAGCCGCCCTCAGCGATGTTTTCAAGATCGGAGAGCAATGCGCCGATCTCCTCCCGACGGCCGATGGCGATATACGGCGCGCCGCTGCGCGGCACGACGCCCGCCGTAAGCGATGAAAGAAGCGACGTAAGAATGCGCCGCGGTATGGCGCGATTTTCCGTGTTTTCCATTATAAGAGTCCCTCGCTTTCAAGGATTTCGATATATTCACCGATAATATGGTAAGTGCCGTTCGTTTCTTCAAGCAAAATGTCGCCGAGCGCGTCTTCCGCCACCGTATTGATCGCGTCCGCGAGCACGTCCGGCATGACGCCCTGCGCGCGAGCGACGGCGCGCTGCTCTTCGCGGTCCACGTGAAGCGCGGCGATCAAAAACGGCAAAAACGGCTTTATTTTCTCGCGAAAACCGCCGTTTTCGCATACTGTTTCCGCTTCAATTTGTTTGCCTACAGGCAAATCGCGGGCAAAAGCCGCGCTTTCGCGATCGGCGGGCACGGACGCCGTTTCAACCTCTCTCTGAGGTTTTTCGTTTGTGTCCGCTTCTTCAAACGCCGCCGTCAGTTTCTCGGTGGTGTCCCACGAGAGCGCCTCGATCTCGGCGGCGCGCGCGAACGACGGTGCGCGGACAGGCATTGTGTAGCGGGATTCATATACCGCTTCGCTCTCAGTCTTCGCCCTCGCGCGCGACTTTTTTTCAGGCAAAACACGGGCAAAATATGCGTCAAGACAGGCGGCAAGCGGCCTTGTGACGGCATATACCGTCAGTTTTGAGCGTATACCCCACGCACCGCGCAGCGCGTTCTCCGCATATTTGAGTACGTCGGTCATAATATAGCGCAGTTCGTGCGTGGCGGAAAACGAGGTATAGCGCACCTCGATCTTCGCTTTGAGCGGATAGGCGCAGACCGCCCCCGCAAAGGTCTCCCGCGTCATTTTGCTGATGCCGTTTTCGCCCGTGAGAAGCCCCTTGCCCTCGTCACGCAAAAAGCCGAGCGCCACCTCTGTCGCGCCGACAAGGACGCGGTCGAAATCGGCTTTTGTCTCCTTTGTGTAAAACTTGCTTTTCGTATAATCATAATTGTTGCAAAACAGCAACACGGCGGCGGACAGTGCGCGATCCCGACTCTCCGCCGGGATAAAAAATTCTTTCAGGCGAAAATCGCCGAGCATTTTTCGATATTCGCTCACGTGGATCGCGGGAGGCGGCAGACGATACAGCAGTGAGAGATCGCACACCCACTCGCGCACAAGCGTCGCGAGCCGGGGGTGTTCGTCACCGTAAAGGCGCCAAAGCCGCATCAGATTTTCCTGCGCAGAAGAGGGCGACGCGGGCGCAAGGTTGATCTGTTCGTAAACGTACAACAGCAGATATGAAAGCGACGCCGCCGGTTTTTCTCCGTGCCGAAAAGCGGTTCGCCAGTAGAAATAGTATGCGCTTTGCGCCTCATTCATCTGCGAATACTGCGGCATATAAGAAAAAAACTCCGCGAAAGGGACTTCTTCCCCCTCTTTTTCCGCGTAATACACCGCCGCGCGGCGAAACTGCTCGTAATACCGCTCGTTCGTACGGCGGTGGAAAATACGCACCGCGGAAATCAGCGAGTCGGCGGGCATATACTCCTCGTCAGGATCTTGCGGGTAAATATCCGTCTCGCGCGCGGTGATAAGGCGCTCGTCGGCAGGAGGCTCGTCCGCGCCTTTCACGGGAGCGCCCGATCGGACATCCACAGCCCCGGTATCCCGTCCGACGGGCACGCGGGGACGCGCGGCGACCGGCAAAAGGTCTTCGATCTTCCAAAAAGCGTTTTTCTCATCCAGACTTTTCTCCATATTCGCGCCCCCTTTCGTAATTGTTTATTATACCATACATCGCCCCGTCTGTCAATTCGACTTTTCGGAAAGATTTCGCCGTTTTTTCCCTCACCGCTTGAAAATGAAAAGAAAATTCGCTATAATAAATCTTACTACCGCGAAAGGAGGAGAGAAGATGGAGTTCATTTCACTACGGTCCGGCGAAGCGTTTGCCCCCACCGATTGCGGACTGTGCCTCGGCAACTTTGACGGCGTACATAAGGGACATCGCGCGCTCGTGGATCTTCTCTTTTCGCTCACCTCCGAAAAAAAGATGAAATTGCCGCTCGGCGCTCTGCTCTTTCGCACCCCACCCGCGTGCGCGTTGGGTCTCGACGCGCCGCAACTGACCGACAACGCCGAGAAAATGCGCCTCTTGCGCCTTGCGGGTTTGCAGTTTGCGGTCTTTCTCGATTTTGACGCCGTGCGCGCTCTCTCCCCCGCGGATTTCATCCATCGCGTTCTGTTTGATGCCTGCCGCTGTCGCGCCGCCGTGTGCGGATTCAACTATACTTTCGGAAAAGACGGCGCCGGCACGCCCGAGTTGCTCGCCGCTGCGTTTGAAAACGATCCCACCCGCGCGCTCGGTATTTTGCCGCCCGTGACGGACGGTAAAAACGTTATCAGTTCCAGCGCCGTTCGCCGGTATCTGGAAGCGGGACACCCGGAGGACGCCGCAAGAATGTTAGGCCGCCCCTTCTCCCTGATCGGTACGGTGCAAAGCGGAAAAGGTCAGGGACACGCAATGGGATATCCGACCGCGAATATTTCCATCAGAAACGGCGGTGTGATCCCGGCGCACGGCGTGTATCTTTGCACCGTCGACGCGGGACGACGGGAATATTACGGCATTTGCAACATCGGCACACGCCCGACTTTCGCGGACGGCGAAGCGATCAACTGCGAAACCTTTCTCTTTGATTTCGCGGGCGACCTGTACGGCAAGAAGATCCGCGTTTCACTGCTTCGCTTTTTGCGCGCCGAGCAAAAGTTTGCCTCGATAGACGATTTGAGAAAGCAAATTTCTTTGGATATCGAACACGCGAGGATCTATATTTGACAAAATTCCATTTTTTATTTCGATATTTTCCATTTTCTTTGTTTATTTTTCTTTATTTTTCGCTTCCAAATCCCAAAAGAGCCTACCGCGATATTCGCGGCAGGCTCTTTTCTTGTTTTTTCATTTATTTTTCGTTTTCGTTCAGCAGGCGGTCGATCGCGCTGACCAACGCAAGCACCGAGGATTGCATAATGTCCGCGTCGACGCCCACGCCCCAGAAAAATCTGTCGTCCGCCTTGATACCGACGTAAGACGCCGCCTCCGAAGAAGACTGTCCCCCGAGCGCGTGCTCGGTGTAGCTTTCAAGATGAAACCGAATTCCCGTCAAATCTTTCAGCGCGTTCGTCACGGCGTTGAGGCGCCCGTTGCCGTTCCCCCGTATATTCTGCGGCACACCGCGATAAAAGAGAGATATCTCCGCTTCGATCCTGTTGTCGGCCTCCTCCCGATAGCGCACCTTTCGTATCTCGATCGGCGTACCGAGGTTGACGTATGCGTCTGTGAAGATCCCGTAAATATCGGCGGGCAGAAGTTCCTTTTTGCTCTCATCGGAGATGTTCTTGATCGTTTTGCCGAATTCCCCGCGCATCGCCGGGGGCAAGGTGTGGTGATAGTAGGTTTCGAGAATATATTCTACGCCGCCTTTTCCGGATTGTGCGTTGATGCGAATGACGTCGTTTTCGCCGTTTCTGCCGAGATCCGCGGGATCAAGCGGCAAATACGGCACGTTCCATTTCGCGTCTTTGTGCTCCTGCCGCCACGCGATGCCTTTGGCAATGGCGTCCTGATGCGCGCCGCTGAACGCGGTAAACGCAAGCGCGCCGCTGTACGGCTGTCTGGGCGGCACGTGCATTCCCGTCGTCCGCTCATACACCTCGACCGCGGCAGGAAGATTGGAAAAATCAAGTTTCGGGTCCACTCCTTGCGCAAAGAGATTGAGCGCAAGCGTGACCAGATCGACGTTGCCCGTTCGCTCTCCGTTTCCGAAAAGCGTGCCTTCCACGCGATCCGCTCCGGCAAGAAGCCCGAGTTCGCTGTCCGCCACGGCGCACCCTCTGTCATTGTGCGGGTGGAGGGAAACGATCACGTTCTCGCGCCCGTTGATATGGCGACACATATATTCCACCTGCGCGGCGTATACGTGCGGCATCGCGTAAGAGACCGTAACGGGCAGATTGATGATGGCGCGGCGTTCCGACGTCGGTCGCCACACGTCGAGAACGGCATTGACGATCTCGGCGGCAAACTCCGGCTCGGTACCCGAAAAACTTTCGGGAGAAAACTCCGGCGTCACCTCACCTTCCGCGGCGGCAAGGCAGTCGCGCATTACTTTCGCCGCCTCGACGGCGGCCGCGATCGTATCCTTTTTGTCAGCGTGGAAAATTTGCTCACGCTGTGCGGGAGAAACCGGTTGATACATATGCACGATGGCGTGTTTTGCGCCGCGGATCGCGTCAAAAGTTTTTTCGATCATCTGCGGCCGCGTTTGCGTCAGCACCTGAATCGTTACGTCGTCGGGGATCAGACCGCGCTCGATGAGCGCGCGGCAAAAATCCAGTTCGCTCTTAAAAGCGGCGGGAAACGCCACCTCGATCTCCTTGAAACCGATGCGGCACAAAAGATCGAAAAACCGCACTTTCTCTTCCAATCCCGGCGGCACGGGGAGCGCCTGATTGCCGTCGCGCAAATCCACGCTGCACCAAATGGGCGCGCGCGACAAAGCGTCGCGACGGAGAAAATCCATCGTCACGCCCTGCGGCAAAAAATATTGCTTTCCATACCGGTCCAAATGCTGCATAGTTCCTCCAAAAAGAAAAATCCCTTTTTCACAATTTCTTGCAAAAAAGAGACGAAGTTTCCTCCGCGGTACCACTCTTGTTGGCATAGCCCACTCACGCGCCACAGCGCCGCCCTGTAACGGGAGCAACCCGTTTTGCCCTCGCGCGCAGGCTGGGGCAAACGGCTCGGGGGTGACTATGCCTCATCTCGCGCCCGATTTACACCAACCACCGGTTCTCTTTGCCGCAAAAGTGAGATTTCTCCCCGTCATTGCCTTTTCTTTTTGTTTATTATACAGGATAAAAGCGATTTCGTCAATCCCTTTTCGCGCTTTTTCGATTTTTACACACAAAAACGCCCGACGGAAAACCGTCGGGCGTTGGCAAAAATCAATAACCGACCTGCTCCCAGCAATCGAAAGGAGCGGCAAGTTCTTCGCTGACGTAGACCTGTGTCTTCATCAGTTGCAGCATCGAGCTGGGGATCAGAGGCGTGACGGGGCCGTGCAGCACGAGGCGGGAGGTCATACGCTGCCAGGAAGAGAAGGTGCAGTTGGTCAGCAGTGCGTGCACTTCGATTCTCTCGCGGGCATTCTTCACGTCGACGGGACCGATGGTCGCGGCGCAAGGCGGAAAAGGTCAGGGACACGCAATGGGATATCCGACCGCGAATCTTTCCATCAGAAACGGCGGCGTGATCCCGGCGCACGGCGTTTATCTTTGCACGGTCGATACGGGGCGGCGGGAATACTACGGCATCACCAATATCGGCACGCGCCCCACTTTTGAGGACGGCGAGGAGACCAACTGCGAAACCTTTCTATTTAATTTTAATGGCGATCTTTACGGCAAAGAGATCCGCGTGTCGCTTCTTCGTTTCCTACGCGCCGAGCGAAAATTCAATTCCGCAGAAGAACTTGAAAAACAGATCGACCTCGACATCCGGCACGCGAAGATCTATATGTGACGTTATCCATTTATTTTCTCCATTTTTCCATTTTTTATTTTACATTTTCTATTTTTCATACACGGAAATACAAAAACCCCGCGGAGACGACATTCCCCGCGGGGTTTTTGTTGCGATGCAGATAGCATCAAATTTCTTTATTTGAACAGAATTCACATTTTGACGCTATCTTTTCCATGCCGTTTGATGTCTCACTTTGCCCATTGAATTACTTGGGGAAATATTTCATTTGCAACATCAAACATTCCCAAAACGCGGTGAAGCGCAAGTTTTTGACAAGAACCTATATGCACATAAGAGTGATCGCTTAACATAATGCTACCTTTATCGTTTAAAAAAAACGTATATGTGTATTTTTTATTATATTCATTTAGTAGCTGTAGGATTTGTTGTAGAGCATCGACTTCATCCTTATTAACATTCAACAAATAACAAAACATTGAAAAATACACATTGTCATTGTCTGCTGGCTGGAAAATCAAGATGTAATTTAAGAGATTTTTGTACTTCCCTGTAATTTGAAATAAGATTCTATCATTTCCATCTTCGTCATTATCGCATTGACATTGTATGCCAAATTTTTTTAAAACTTCCAAAACCTTATTTGTCTCATCAAGCATTTTCTTTCTCCATATGAATGTTACCAATCATCTTTCTTGTTTCCAATTATTATTTTGAGTATTTTGCTGTTGATTCTGCTGTTCTTGATCTTTTTTGTCTAAGGTTTCACCGATTTTATTTCCTGTTAGGCCGCCCACAATCAAGCCTACAACGAGTCCCGGCACAGTACCGGCTATTCCGCCCAACGGTCCTGCTACAATACCGATTCCCGCTCCCATTTTTGCACCCGCTATGGCACCGGCAAGAGCGCCGCTCCAAGTTCCTGTTTCCGTTTTGCTCATTTTTAGCTCTCCTTTTCTTCACAAACAATTTTTGTTATCGGTTTTTCCGTATAGTATAAATACAGCAATACTTGCACAATATGCGCATCAATCATTATAATGAACGTAGAACAAAATGTTGGATATATAAGATCGCCTATGTTTCTTACACTCATAGAAACGACTTGTGAGCAGTTGTGTGCAAGATATGCAATAATCGTTGAGTAAAAGTGCTTGACCGAAATCGTCTTGCGCACAATCGTAAACAATAGCGGCAATGTCAATAAAGATACATCTACCACTAAATTGTACAAGGTATTAATCCCTCCATAATTCAAAACAACCTGCAATAAAATAACGCCTATTACAATAATACTCTCTATGCGATTCATATATCGGATTCTGCAAGCAGCGCATATATAGAAAAAATAGACAAAGTATCCCATTATAAACTGCACAAGAGTGCGGATAAAAATGTTTTCGACAATAAGTTCATCAAAATCCATGACGCCGAAAGTCATTGTCAGTTCCGCGACTGCCTCGGGGAAAAGCAATTTGGCAAATAGGATCATCCCAAGAAGTGCAATACAGACCATTTCAAGTGTTTTTCTTGTTTGACTCGGTTTTTCAAGCATATTTTCATTGATTTTCTGTTCTTCCATATTCAATTCTCGCCTCTCCTCTTATACTTTTTCAATTTTATCATATTAAAAACGATATGTCAAGCGTTTTATCGTATTATTTATGATTTTCTGACATTCGTATCGTCTATAATATAATAGAGGAGGTGAGCGCATGCTACCGGAAGAGTTTTCTTTGCGTCTGTCCAAACTGCGCGCGCAAAAAGGTGTTTCGGCGCGCGATATGAGTTTATCGTTGGGGCAAAATCCGGGCTATATCAACGGCATCGAAAACGGAAAAGCGCTGCCCTCGATGAGCATATTTTTCTATATTTGCGACTATCTGAACGTCACCCCCGCCGAGTTTTTCAGCACCGCTACGCCCGACCCCCGACAAAGTGACGAAATGCTCAAAAAGTACAATCTTCTCCCCGAGCAAACGCGCGTGCATATCGCCGCGCTGATCGATGACTTGACGCAACAGTTACAATAAAAAGCCGCCCGTTTTTTCGGGTGGCTTTTTACTGAAAAATTGCCCGACGGTTTTCCGTCGGGCAATTTTGGTTTTGTCAGTCGATCAATAACCGACCTGCTCCCAGCAATCGAAAGGAGCGGCAAGTTCTTCGCTGACGTAGACCTGCGTCTTCATCAGTTGCAGCATCGAGCTGGGGATCAGAGGCGTGACGGGGCCGTGCAGCACGAGGCGGGAGGTCATACGCTGCCAGGAAGAGAAGGTGCAGTTGGTCAGCAGTGCGTGCACTTCGATTCTCTCGCGGGCATTCTTCACGTCGACGGGACCGATGGTCGCGGCGCAAGGCGGAACGTCCGCAATGTAGCCGGACTGACCGAACACGCCGTGGAGCGAGTTCTGCGCCACGGTGAGGGGGTGCAGTTTCACGATGCGGGCTTTCATTTGGAGGTATTCGTCCATATTGGCGGCATCCGTGAAAGGCGGCACGGGATCGATGAACGCCATATGACCGGTCCATCCGGGAGAGGAGCTGCAAATGTCGGCTCCGCCCTCACCGCAATCGGTGATCATATCGGAATAATCGTTGATGTTCTTATTGGTGGGATAATGCACGTTTTCAAGAGGCATACGGAGTTTGGGGTCGATCTGATAAACCAGATATTTGAGCATCGAGTGCGCAAAGCCCGCTTTGTAGGTCTCGGGAGCGATGTGTCCTTCGTCGTCAGCCCATTCGTCCATCGCGAAGATGTGGACGTTGCGGCAGTCCACGCCGAAATAGTTGATGAGTTGCGCAAGCGGCACGTAGGTTTCGGGTTCGGGGTTGCCGAGGATCAATGTGATCTTTTTGCCCGCTTCGGAAGCCGCTTTGATACGCGCGAAGAGCGTGGCGATCAGAACGGGGTGCGGGTTTTGCATCACTTTAATCTTGAAGTCGGGGTTGGGGTGTTTTTCCAGGTCTTTGCCGCTGATCTTGCGAAGTTTTTCGCAAAGTTCTCTGTCCTTAAACGGAACATAGTCACCGCAGCGGAACGCGAAAGATGTGGGGGGATCGAAGATAATGTCTTTCATAATCATTCTCCTTTATTTGTAAATTATAGATTTCAAGAAACAGCCTTGCCGCCGAGGAACACCTTTTTCACATTGAATTCGGCATCCACGACGAGCAGATTGGCGACGTTGCCGCGCGCGATCACGCCGCGATCGGGGAGAGACAACATCCGCGCGGGGTTGGTGGCGGCGTAAAGGAACACTTGGCAAAGCGACGCGCCCGTGTGCATCATCATATTGCGGCAAGCGCGGTCAAGCGTCAGTTTCGTGCCCGCGATCTCACCCGAAAAGTCGAAGTTGATGTCGTCCACGCCTTCGTATCCTTCGCTCGGCACGGGACCGTGTTCGATAAAGGAGTCCGAAATGAGGATAATGCGATCGTCGCCTTTGATCTTTTTTACAAGACGCAGGATATAGGGATCGACGTGGATGCCCACTTTGTCGCAAATCAGCTCGGTGTAAATATCCCGATTGTAAAGCGCGGTCTCGTCCACGCATGCGCTGCGGCACTCGGGGTGCTTTTGAATGGTACCGGTGGCGTTGGTGTGGTGCGTGGCGCATTTGAGCCCTAACGGTATGAGTTTTTCGATTTGGGCGGGCTCCGCTTCGCTGTGCGCCACCGAGAAAACGGCGTTGGGATTCTTGGCTTTGACGTCGCGGCAGAAGATCTCAATGCCCTCTCGCTCGGGTGCGACGCACCAAACCTTGGCGATGTCGTACGCGGCGTTCAGCACGTCGGCATACGCGGCGGGATCCACGGGTTTTGCCCACGGGATATTCTCTTTGTCGCAACCGAATTTCGGGTTGAGATACGGCGCTTCCATATAAAGTCCCAAAATGTTATCCGCTTTTCCCGATTCCATCGCGGCGCGTATCTTGCCGATCGCCCGCACAAGTTCTTCGCTGTTCATACTGAAATACAGCGCGGGCAGCACGTCGGTCACGCCGTGAGAAAGAAGGGTTTTCGCCGCCTCGACCGGCGCTTCAAAGAAAAAGGACTCCACGCCGTCCGCGTGCGTATGAATATCGATAAGTCCGGGACCCGTGTAATTACCGCCAAGATCGATCGTTTCCATACCGCTCGTGTCGAGATTTGATCCGAAATCGACGATCTTTCCGTCCTCGATCACGATCACACCGTCCCGAACGATATGGTCGGGTTGAATGATCTTGGTGTTGATGAGTGCCTGTTTCATCTTTCGCTCCTTATTCCATCCGGCAGGACCGCTTGTATTGCGAGGGCGTCATACCGGCGTATTTTTTGAAAATGGTGGAAAAATAATGCGGGTTGGTAAAAAGCAACATTTCGGAGATCTCCGAAAAGTTTTTGCCCGACTCCCGAATGAGCCGTTTGGCTTCTCCGACCTTCATCATCGTGTAATAATTGAGCAGCGTTGTGCCGCACACGCGCGAAAAATAGTTGGAAACGTATGTTCTGCCAAAGGAAAGTTCCGCGCAAAGATCTTCGACGGAAAAACGATTGTACAAATTCTTTTCCATATACGCGATGATGCGCAAGGCAAACGCGTCGCCGATCACTTCCCGCGAGTGAAAAGTACGCGGTTTCACGGCCTCTTCTTTATCGGCGCGCACAAATTCAATCAGCATCAGTTCAAGCCGCGAGAGGATCGTCTGCTCGCCGGCAAACAGCGCGTCGCGGGGTTTCAGTTTGAGCAGTTGCATCCGCGGACTGTTGAAAGGCATCTCATAGGTGGATTCCGCCTCGTGCAGGATCGCCGAAATATGCTGTTTCGCGGAAAGCGTGGCGATAAGTTTGCGATCGGCGAAACGACGCATCGCGGGCGAGTGGGAAAGAAACGTGATGATGAAAACGTTGGGCGCAACGCCCTTGACGGTTTTCAGTTTGTGCGTCTCCCACGGTTGGTGAAAATACATTTCGCCTTGATTGAGCAAGATCTCCTGCCCGTTCGCGACCACCGCGCACGCGCCTCTGTCCACAAAGACAAGCTCCCACGGCTCGTGGCTCTCGGCTTCATCGACAAACGTATCGTCAAACTCAAAATAATGGATCGAGGTCACGGCGTCGATCGCCAGCGCGCGCTCGACGCGAAACGCGTCTGTTTTCTGCTTTTTTTCAGTCATTTTCGCGCACCCGAAGACAGCCTTTTTGTATATTATAAAACATTTTACCGCCTTTTGCGTACAAAATACGCCGCGTTTTGTACAATCTCTTATGCTTCCAGCGTCGTCACGCCCGCTTGCCGCAAGCGTTCAAGCTCCGCCCGATCGGCGCTTTCCGTCGTGACCAGTATTTGCCCCGCGCTGACGTTTTCGATCTGCGCAAAGGCGCTTTTTCCGATCTTGCTCGCGTCGGCGGCAATGATGACGTTGTCGGAAGACTCCATCATCCTTTTTGCCAGCGCCGCTTCGTTGGCGTAATAGAGCGTCAAACCCGCGTCGGCGCGCACGCCGTCCACCGACAGAATACATTTTGTCGCGTGATATTGGCGCAGTTGCTCCTCCGCGTTTTTGCCGTATGTGAACTGATATTTGGGATCGAGCTCTCCCCCGAGCAAAATGACGTGGAAAGAGGAATAGAGCGCCGCCTCGTTGGCGTTGGGGATCGAATTGGTCACCACGCTGATATTGTGTTTGCCCTTGATCGCACGCAACACGTAGGAGAGCGTGGTGCCCGCGTTCATCATCAGCGTGTCGTTGTCTTCGACAAGGCGCGCCACCGCATCCGCCAAGCGTCGCTTGGCTTCGGCGTTGGTCCTCGCGCGCTCTTCAAGATCCATATTGACGTACATTTTTTCAAAGCCGACCGCACCGCCGTGCACGCGCGCAAGTTGTCCGCGCTCCTCCAAAATTTCCAGATCCTTGCGGATCGAAACTTCGGAAATACCGTATTTTACGCTGAGTTCGGTCACCCGCACTTTTCCGTTCGCGCGGATCGCGTTTAAGATCTCCTCGCGCCTTTTCTCGGCATTTCGTTCCGCCATATTACGCTCACTTTCTCGTTGTTTTGCTTCAAACCGCTTCTATTGTAACATATATCGTGAAAAAAAGCAACAAACGCGAAACGGAAAAGAGTTTCTTTTCTCGCTTTTCGCAAAATATGCCGTTTCGGAAGACAAAAAATTCCCGAATATCTTGACTTCGCTTATAATGTATGATATAATAATAAAGTGAAATCAAAATCGAAACATAATCGAAACAAAGGGAGGCGCCGCCGTGAGCGAAAAGCGATTTCTCGGCATCGACATCGGCACAACTTCATTGAAAGCCGCCGTTTTTGACGAAAGCGGCGCGCGTCTCGCTTTGAAAAGCGTTGACTATACCCTCTCCACCGACGGAGCGACCGGCGCCATCGAGTTTGACGCGGAGACCTATTTTACGATGTGCCGCGACGTGATCGACGCGCTTCTCTCGGAGTGCGGCAAGATCGACGGCATTTCGGTGGACACGCAGGGTGAAACGCTGATCCTTGCCGATAAAGAAGGCGCGCCGCTCGCACCCGCCGTTGTGTGGCTGGACAACCGTGCCACCGCCGAGGCGGAAGAGATCCGAGCCGCTTTCGGCAATAAAGCCGTATACGATGTGACGGGACAGCCCGAGATCGTTGCCGGCTGGCCTGCCGCAAAACTCTTGTGGTTCCGCCGTCACCGCCCCGATCTTTTCGAGCGGGCCGAGCGCATTTTTCTGCTTGAAGACTGGATCCTTTACCGTTTGACCGGCAATTTCGTCACCGAACCGACCATTCAATCTTCCACGCTGTATTTTGATATCCGCAACCTTTGTTGGTGGCGGGAGATGCTTGATTTTCTCGGCGTTCCGGAAGAAAAGCTCCCGAAAATCATCCCCTCTTCCACAAAGGTGGGCACCTACCGCGGCATTCCCGTGGTTTCCGGAATGCTGGATCAGATCGCGGGGACGCTCGGCGCGGGCGCGACGGGAAAAGACGTTATCAGCGAAATGACCGGCACCATTATGGCGATCTGCGCCATGACAGACGAGATCCCGCCCTTCTCTCCGGAGAGCATCGTCCCCTGCCACGTACACGCCGTCAAGGGCAAGTATTGCCGCATCATCGCCTCCTCCACCGCGGGTATGGCGCTCAAATGGTTCCGCAACCAACTTGCCGAAAACTTCTCTTTCAAAGAATTGGACACGCTTGCCGCCGCCGTACCGGCGGGGTGTGAGGGGCTGACGTTTCTGCCGCACTTCTGCGGTTCGTTCGTACCTCGCTATAATCCCGACGCGCACGCGGTCATCGCGGGGCTGACGCTCACGCACACGCGCGGGCATATCGCGCGCGCCATTATGGAAGCCATCGCTTTTAACCTCAAACAGATCCTCGATCTGCTCCCCGATAAGGTGCGGGAAATCCGCATCACCGGCGGCGGCGCCGCAAGCCCGCTGTGGGCGGGGATCAAAGCAGACGTCACGGGAAGAGTGCTGAAAACGCTTTGTGAGAGCGAAACCGCGTGTCTCGGCGCGGCGCTTTCCGCCGCCGTGGGCGTGGGAGCGTTTCCCGACCTTGTGACGGCGGCGGATACGGTGGTAAAGACCGACCGTTCTTTTGCGCCGACCGACGCCGATTACCGCGAAGCTTTTGAACGCTATTGCGCGCTGGACGCGCGTATGAATTAAAGGAGAACCGCTATGTTAAAAGACTACAAGATCCGCGCTCCGTATTTTGAGATCGGCCCGAAATGCTTTATGTGGGGCGAGCGTATGCTCAAACTCGCCAAAGCCGTCGATAAGATCGCCGCTAAATACGATCTCGACGTCATCATCACGCCGCAGTACACGGACATCCGTCTGCTTGCCGAGAACACCGAGCGCGTACATATTTACGCACAGCATATGGACGCCTTGCGCCCCGGTCGCGGGCTCGGCTCGGTGCTTCCCGAAGCCGTCAAAGAAGCGGGCGCCGTGGGTGTGATGCTCAACCACGCCGAGAAGAAACTGACGCTTGACGAGGTAAAGGCCACCATCGCTCGTGCCGACGAAGTGGGGCTTGCCACTATCGTCTGCGCCGACACGGTCGCCGAAATTCGCGAGGTGGCGCTCCTTTCCCCCAACCTCATCGTGGCGGAGCCGACCGATCTGATCGGAACCGGCGTGACCAGCGATATGGGCTACGTGCGCGATACCATCGCCGCCGTGCGCGCCATCAATCCCGATATTATGGTATTGCAAGGCGCCGGCATTTCCGGTCCCGAAGACGTGGCGCGCGTGATCCGCGCGGGCGCGCAGGCGACCGGCTGTACCAGCGGCGTGATGAAAGCCGCCGATCCGGAGGCCGCCGCCGAAGAAATGCTCTACACCTTGCGCAAAACTTGGGACGAGGTACACGGAAAATGAAAGAAGAAGTGTTAGCGGCGGCCAAAAACGCGTTTGCGATCGAAGCCGACGCCATTGAAAAAAGCGCCGCGGTGTTGGACGACGCCCAACTTGCCGCCGCCGTGGAGGCGCTGGCAAAAGCCCCCCGTATCGCCGCCGCCGGCTGCGGGCACTCCGGCATTGCCTGCCGCCATTTCGCGCACCTGATGTGCTGCATCGAGCGCCCCGCGCGCTTTCTTTCCCCTGCCGAAGCCGTGCACGGCGGGCTGGGGTATCTGCAAGCGGGCGACGTCGTGCTCCTCGCTTCGCGCGGCGGCAGTACCGACGAACTGATCCCGATCGCGGATATTTGCCGCAAAAAGGGCGTCACCGTGATCGTAGTCACCGAAAACCTCGCCTCGCCCCTTGCCGAACGTGCCGACATCGTTTTGGCGATGAAGGTGACACGGGAATGCGACCGCTACAACTGCCAGGGTACCACCAGTTTTGCCGTGACCTGCACGATCTTTGACGCGCTCCAAAGCGCGCTCATTGAATACACGGCGTTCCAAAACGAAGAATTTGCCGTCATCCACCCCAACGGGGCGGTCGGTAAACGATTAAACAAAAAATCATAAATAAAGGAGAAAAGACAATGGATTTCAAGGTATTTCAAAAAGAACTGGAACTGCAATCGAGAGGCTGGATCCCCACCTTCCACGACGTTTCCAAAGAGGTGCGCGAGATCGTCAAAGCGTCCGGCGTGAAAAACGGCACCGTGTGCGTGGCTTCCCACCACACCACCTGCTCGGTTATGGTGCAGGAGTGCTCCCACGACATCGACTCGTTCGATCTGGAATTCCTCCAACACGACCTGCTTGACATTATGCGGAAACTCGTTCCCGATTTCAAAGAGGAGCATCAATACCGCCACCCCGGCCCCATCCACGCGCAGTTCGGCAGATACGTCAATGAACCCGGCGATTTCACCAGCATGAACACCGACGGACACCTCCGTTCCGTCTTCTTCGGCAGAAGCGAAACCCTCACTATCAAAGACGGAGAACTGGACGGCGGCGAATTTGCGCACATTTATTTCGTGGACTGGGATCAGGTCCGCGCAAGACACAGACAGCTCAACATCACGGTGATGGGCACCGCCGACGACATCGGTGACAGAAAGTGGAACGGCGGCGAGACCATCAACACGCTCCACAAATTCACCGACGAAGAAAAGGCATACGATCCCCATTACGATCTCCAACTGAAACGCTGATACGAGGTGCGCTATGAGAATCATTCTGGATACCGCAAATCTCGATGACATTCGCTATTTCAATACGTATTTCCCCATCGAGGGCGTGACGACCAACCCCACCATTCTCTCGCACGAGGGCGGCGACGTACTGAAACTTCTCTCCGAGATCCGCGCCATCATCGGCGAGGAAAAAGAGATGCACGTGCAGGTGACCGAGACCGAATATGACAAGATCGTTGAAGAAGCCAAAGCGATCGTCAAATTTCTCGGAAACAAGAAAAACACCTTTGTCAAGATCCCCGCGACCGACGTGGGACTGCGCGCTACGATGGCGCTTTCCAAAGAGGGTTACGGCATCACGGTGACCGCCGTTCTCTCCGCCGCACAGGCAATGCTTGCTTCCAACGCGGGCGCGGCGTACGTTGCCCCGTACGTCAGCCGTCTTGAAAACATCTGCGCCGATGGCGTGGGGACCGTTGCCGATATCGTGGAGATCTTTGCGACTTCCGGCACCAAAACGCAGATCCTTGCCGCAAGCTTCAAAACCGCCAAGGAAGTGTTGGACGTGGCGGTGGCGGGATGTCACACCGCGACCGTGAGCGCCGACGTGCTCCGCAAACTGCTTTCTCACACCACCACCGACACCTCGATCGCCGGCTTTGCCGCCGATTGGAAAAAGGCGTTCGGAGATACCACCCTGCTTGCCTTGCTGAACAAATAAGCGACAAAAAGCGACTGCCCGCGGGCAGTCGCTTTTTTATTGTTTTTTACCAAATGCAAGTGATCAATCCATCCTCGTCGGCACGAAGCGTCACGCCGTATGGGCGAGACATCTCGCCGAGATACGAGAGCACCTTTTCCGGCTTGGCAAGGCGCGGCAAACCGACCACGGCGTGGTTGCCTTTCATCGAAAGTTCCAGCGGCACAAGACGCAAGGATTTCAGTTTTCCGCCTTCCCTCTCCCAGAGCGGTATCACGGAAAGGAACATTCTCTCATCTTCCATCAGACCGCGCGTGAAGTTTTGGGAGCGTTTGGCAAGCAATTCGTGCACGGTGGCGTTTGCGGGCAGAGACTGCTTGGCAAAGAAATCCGCCGGCGCCGCCTCCACATTGTAAAGTTGCAGGATAAAATCACCCAGCGAATAGAAAATGGGGCACTCGCGGTAAACTTCGATCGGGCGCAGGAGGTGCGGACCGTGTCCGACCACGGCGGTGGCGCCGCTGTCGATGCAAATATGCGCAAAATCTTCCAAAAACTTGGAGGGATTCTCCTTTGCGTCGCCGAAAAGTTGGTGTGAATGCACCGAAACGATGATCTCATCGGCTTGCAGTTGCGCCTCGTAAATGGCTTTTTTGACGCGCTCGATATCTTCGGCAAAAATCTCGCTGACGTATTCCGATCTCTCACCGCGCACACAGGAAAGGCTTCCGAGCGCCGTTTCATTCTCGCGCGGCAATTGACCGTACCCTTCTTTTGCCTCGATCACCTTTTGCACGTTGATGCCGGTCTTATCGGCAAGCTCGCGCACAAAAGCAAAATCTTTCTCATCAAGGCGCAGATACGAGCGAACGCGCAATCCGTTGACGCCCGGTCTGCCCGGAAAGAACGGGGAGGATTCTCCCGCCATCATCGAGGGGTCGAACGAAGAATCCACCGCGATCAGCGCCACGCGCCCCGCGGGAGTATCGAGATACGCCGGCGCGGCCGCGTCGGCAAGGCTCTCGCCCACGCCCGCGTGCACAAGCCCGCTCTCTTTCACGGCGTGCAGAGTCGACAGAAGCCCGCCATAGGAAAAATCCATCGCGTGGTTATTGCAAAACGAGGTCATGTTAAAGCCGAAAGCAAGCAGATCCTTCAAAACGCAAGGACTTGTACGCAGATACGTACCGCCGCTGAACGCGGAAGCATAACACTCCCCTTTTTCAAACAGCGTCGTTTCCAAATTGAAATACCGTGCGTCGGCACTCTCAAAATACGGAGTCAGTTCTTTGTATCCGGCAAATTCCGGTATGATGCGCCGCCCTATGATGGCGTCGCCCGCCGCTGCAAATTTCATGTTTTCTCCTCTCCCGCGCCGGTCAGCGTCGCCGCCAAACGCAATGCGATCAAAAGCCCCGTCGGCACGGAATCTCTTTTTACCCATTCTTCTCTCGTGTGCGCGCCGCCGCCCTCGTAAACGCCCACGCAAACGGCGGGAACACCGAGGGAAAGCGGAATGTTGCAGTCCGTTGAAGCAGAGCTTGTGCGGGGTTTTTCGCCCGTGACGCTCTCGACGACGTCGGATGCGGTGTCGATCAGGCGTCGGAGCGCCTTCTCATTGACGCCTTTTGCCGTCGGTCGCTCGGCGATGCGCTCCACCGACACGCGCACGTCTTCTTTTTGCGCCGCCGCGAAAATGCGCGCGAATTTCTTTTCCATCTCGACAAGACATTCCGCGTCGTCGGAGCGATATTCGCACAGCATTTCGGCATTTTGCGCAATGGTATTGACGGAAGTGCCTCCCGTGATTTGCCCCACGTTGTACGTCGTGCGCGTGCCGCTCTTATCCGGCACGGAAAGCGCGTAGATCTCACGCACGATGGCGGCAAGTTCGGCAATGGCGTTTTTGTTGCCGAACGCGGTATAGGAATGCCCGCCCGCGGTATTTACCGACACACGATAGCGGTGCGAGCCGACACAACGGTCGTTGAGGATCGAAATATTGCTGTCGAACGTGACGAACTGCCGCACGCGCCCGCGATAATCCTCCATCAATCGCCGCACGCCGGCAAGATTTCCGAGCCCCTCCTCGCAGGAATTGGCAACGAACAAAATGCCGTCCTTCGGCTTTATATCGTTTTGAATATAATACTTTGCCGTCAACAGCAATACGGCAAGACTGGTGGTGTCGTCCCCCACGCCGGGAGAGCGCAAGAATTCGCCGTCGTCGCTATACGGCATCGGCTCGGTATCCGGAAATACCGTGTCGGTATGCGCCGCAAAAACGGTCAAGCGATCGCTGCCCTCGGCGTTGCAGGGAAAAATGACGTTATTCTCCCCGTCAACGTACACGCCTTTCGCGCCGGCACGCGTGAGATACTCCCGACAAAAAGCCGCACGCGCTTCTTCGTGGTGCGAGGGAGCGGGGATGCGGCAGAGGTCGGCGATGAGAGCAAAGAGCTCCTCTTTGCTCTCATCGATAAATGCGGAAAAAGTGGTTTTGGTCATTTTATTTTTTCAACGCGGCAAGCATTGCCGTGCCCTCTTCAATGATCAGTTCGGCGGTGCCTTCCTTGAAACGCGAAGAACTTGCCTCGTATCCGCCTTCTTCATAAGAATCTTTCATCGGGAAATAGCCTTCCGTGCCGTTGACAAGACAGCAGGGGCAAACGGTTTTCCAGCCTTCCGCCTTTTTGAGCGCCTGCCCGATCGCGCCGAAAGGCTCGCCGGGAACGCCGATAAACGCCACTTTGCCGATCGCCACCGCGTCAAAGGACATCGGGAAAAATTCGGGACCGTGCTCCAATTTCACCAACCGATTCGCTTTTGCCATTACGGTGGTTTTCATCATCCCCTCGTACGGCACTTCGTCGATCCTGCCCGCAAGATAGAGATCGTTGATGCGATGCGCTTCTTTCATATCGTCGTTTGCCGTGGGCATATTGGAAGGAATATTCACGGTTTTTTCAAGATAGCGGATCTCGGTGTCTTCCAGGTTCTCCGCTTTGTCCCACGCCTGCAAAACCGCGCCCGTCACCACGCGCCCCATATAGCGCGAGTGCGTGTAGCCGCGCGAAACGGCGTCAAAATCGCGGAACATACCGTTCAAAGATCCGCCCGTCGGGTGCACGTTGACGTGGTTGACGTCTCCCTGCGCGCCGTTAAAGAGAATACACTTGGTGTTGTCCAGCACCTTCTCCACCGTGCGGCGGGCAAAAGCCGGCCAGTCGCCGGAGATCTTGGTGCCGCCGATGGTATCGGGGTGATCGCCGAAGTTGACCACGGCGATCTTGGAACCGTCCGCGCGGTCAAAGCGAATGACGTGGACGCGCTCGTCCACTTCGCCGATCGGTCCCACGATGTCGGGATTGTTGACGCCGGGATTGGTTCTGACGCTGCCGTCTTTCATACGATAGCGTCGGATAAAGGCGATGTTGGGCGCTTTGCCCATTCCGCAACTCATCTGCGCGTCTTTCAGATCTTCGATCGCCGCCTCGGAAACGTCTACCAGACGTTTTGCGACAAAAGCGCAATACTCGCGGATCATATCCGCTTTTTCCCCTTCGTCATCGGCGGGATCAAGGCTGGGCCCCGTGTGCGTATGTGTGGAATGGATAAACACGGCGGGCACGGGCACGCCCGTCGCCGCCGAGATCTTCTCACGGCATTCCCGCATATAGGCGGTGGAGCCGCCGTCCAAAACGTCCATCGCGATGAGCAGTGCTTTCTCTTCTCCCGAAGCAACGGCAACGGCGTTGATCTCCAATTCGTCCAGCACAGCGGAAGCATACCGCTTTTCGTAGTAGCCGACAACGGGCATTCCCCGCGACGGCGTGATATTGACACGCGCAAATCCGACTTGCATTGCAAATCTCCTTTTGATTTCAAAAACTCGGTAAGCCGTGGCTTGCCTGTCATCTACATTATAAACCCAATAAAATCGAAAGTCAATAGGAATTATACCGAAACTCCCAAAAACAGCGTGCCGCGCTTGAAAGAAAAGGACGCACAACGTGCGTCCTTTTCTTTCATTTCCGAATCTTGTTCAACATATCCGTGCCTTCTTTGATGATCAACTCGGCAGTGCCTTCTTTGAAACGTGAATTGCACGCCTCGTATCCGCCTTCCTCATAGGAATCTCTCATCGGGAAATACCCCTCGGTGCCGTTGACAAGGCAGCAGGGGCAAACGACATCCCACCCTTCCGCCTTTTTGAGCGCCTGCCCGATCGCGCCGAAAGGCTCGCCGGGAATACCGAAAAACGCCGCTTTACCGATTGCCAATGCAATAAAGGACATCGGGACAGACGCGGGGCCGTGCTCTAATAGCACCAACCGGCACGCTTTGGCGATCACGGTGTTCAACATCATACCCTCGTAGGGCAGCTCGTTTTTTCTGCCCGCTTCGTAGAGATCTTTGATGCGGTGCGCCTCCGCCATATCGTCATCGGCCGTTGGTATATGAGACGGGATATCCACGGTCCTTTCCATATATCGCAAGGTACAGTCTTCGGTTTCCGTCACCTTATCCCACGCTTGCAGCACCGCGCCCGCGACCACGCGCCCCATATGGCGAGAGTGCGCATATCGGCGCGTGGGGGTGCTGTCGTCCATCAGCATCATATTGAGGTCTTCGCTTTTGGGATGAACGTTGATATGGTTGAGATCGCCCTGCGCGCCGTTGAAGAAAATGCATTTGGTGTTATCCAACACTTTTTCGACTGTCCGACGGGCAAAACCCGGCCAGTCGGCGGAAATCCTGTCGCCGCTGATGGTATCCGGATGGTTGCCGTAGTTGACTACGGCGATCTTGGAGCCGTCCTCGCGGTTAAAACGCAGTATATGCACACGCTCGTCCACCGTGCCGATCGGCGCCACAATGTCGGGATTGTTATAACCCGGGTTCGTCTGCACGCTGCCGTCTTTCATACGATAGCGGCGAATAAACGCGATGCCCGGCGCACGCCCTTCGCCGTATCCCATTTTGGCGGGTTTCAAGTCTTCGATCGCCGCAAGGGAAACGTCGATCAAGCGGTGTCCCACAAACACGCCGTACTCTTTGATCATTTCCGCGCTTTCGCCTTCACCCCGCAAAGGATCAAGAGCCGGTCCCGTGTGCGTGTGGGTTGAGTGAATGAAGATTGCCGGAACGGGTACGCCCGTGGCGGCGGAGATCTTCTCGCGGCACTCTCTGATGTAGGCGGTCGTTCCGCAATTCAAAAGATCCATGGCCAAAAGCAAAACTTTTTCTTCACCTTCGGCAACGGCAATGGCATTGATTTCCAGTTCATCAAGAACGCCGGAAGCATAACGCTTGGCAAAATACCCAACGACCGGTATCCCTCGCGGGGGAGTGATATTGACGCGTGCAAATCCGATTTTCATAATCTGTCTCCTTCACGTAAAAATTCGGCAAACGGTTTATCTTCTGCCACTTACATTATAAGTCCGCAAAAAGCGAAAGTCAATACGAATTGATCTGAAATTGAGGGAAGCGACGCGTTCAATCCAAATGAAATACCTCAAAGAGATCTGTCGAAACCGGACTTTCGTCGGGATTGACTTCCATAATGTCCGCCATAAAATGCCACCATTTGCGGCAGATCTCGGTGTCGGCGCTCGCCTTCCATTTTTCTTCGTCTTCCAGTTCGATATACCCGAAAAGCGTGTTCGTTTCCCGATCAAGAAAGATGGAATAATTGCTCCCGCCGTAAGCGTGGATCATCTCTTTCATTTCGTCCCAAAGGGCGTTGTGGCGCTTTTCGTATTCCTCCGCTTGCCCTTCGTTGAGTTTCATTTTGAAACCTTTGCGCATATTCTTCTCCTTTAAGATAAGGACGCACGGCCGTAGGCGTGCGCCCTTTTTGTTATTTCGTACCGAAAATGCGGTCGCCGGCGTCGCCAAGACCGGGGAGAATGTAGCAATGCTCGTTAAGACCTTCGTCAAGGTGCGCGCAATACACATCCACGTCGGGATGCGCTTCGGTCAGGACTTTAAGTCCTTCGGGAGCGGCGATCATACACATAAACTTGATATTCTTGCCGCCGCGCTCTTTGATGAAGTTGATGGCCGCCACCGCGGAACCGCCCGTGGCAAGCATCGGGTCGGTCACGATGATGCAGCGCTCATCGATGTTTTTGGGCAGTTTGCAATAGTAGGCGTGGGGCTTCATCGTCACTTCGTCGCGATAAAGACCGATGTGGCCGACCTTTGCGGTGGGCACGAGTTCAAGCACACCCTCCACCATACCAAGTCCCGCGCGTAAGATCGGCACCACGGCGATCTCCTGCCCCGCAAGCATTTTGGTCTTGCAAGTCGTAAGGGGCGTGGTCACTTCCACGTCTTTTAAGGGCATATCGCGAAGCGACTCGTAGCACATGAACATCGTCACTTCTTTGACGAGTTCGCGAAACTCCTTGCAGGAAGTTTCCACCGAGCGCATAATGGAGATCTTATGTTGAATCAACGGATGGTCGAAAACTGTAACTTTCATAGGTTTCCTCTTTGATGATTATTTTTCGTCGGTTTTTTGCATCTGACGATCAGGTTCACAAGGATACCGAGGATCAGCGCCACCGCGATCGCGGTAAGGGTAACTTTGCCGAAAGTCAGCGACATACCGCCGATACCGGTGATGAGGATGGTGGCGACCACAAACAGGTTGCGGTTGTCTTCAAGGTCGGTCTTTTGGATCATTTTCAGACCCGACACGGCGATGAAGCCGTAGAGCGCGATGCACACGCCGCCCATCACGCAAGCGGGGATGGTGGCAAGGAAGGTGACGAAGGGTGCCACGAAAGCGGCAACGATCGCAAGGATCGAGGTGCAAAGGATGGTAACGACCGAGGCGTTGCCCGAGATCGCCACACAACCGATCGACTCACCGTAGGTGGTGTTGGGGCAACCGCCGAAGAACGCGCCCGCCATCGAGCCGACGCCGTCGCCAAGGAGAGTGCGGGAGAGGCCGGGATCTGCGGTAAGGTCTTTTTCAATGATGTAAGAAATGTTCTTGTGGTCAGCCAAGTGCTCGGCAAAGACCACGAAAGCGACGGGCACGTAAGCCACGGCGATCGTGCCGACGTAAGCGGGGGTCAGATCCTTGAAGCCCTTGAAGGCTTTGAGGAAGGTGAAATCGGGGACCCATTGCATCGATTTGAAGCCGCTCCAGTCGATCAACTGCATCGCGGTGTTCTCGGCACCTTTGCCGATGAGGGTAAAGATGGTGGCAAGCACGTAGCCGGCAAGGATACCCATAATGAAGGGGATGGTTTTGATTGTCTTTTTCGCGTAAACCGAGCAAACGATCACGGTACCGAGCGTAACGAGCGCGCAGATAAGGGAGAGCGCGCCGGTAAGGGTCATCACGTTGCCGGCTTTGATACCGGTGAGGGCGTCGCCCACGGCGTTGCCCGCAAGCGAGAGGCCGATGATGGCAACGGTGGGACCGATGACCACGGCGGGCATCAGTTTATTGATCCAGTTGACACCGGCAAACTTGACGGCAAGGGCGATGATCACATATACGAGGCCCGCGAAAGCCGCGCCCATCAGGAGTCCGAGATAGCCGACATACATAGAAGCGGCACCGCCGAACGCGGCGAACATAGAGCCGAGGAACGCAAACGAAGAACCAAGGAACACGGGGCTGCGGAACCGGGTAAAGAGCAGGTAGACCAAAGTGCCCACGCCCGCGCCGAAGAGGGCGGCGGATTGGGACATAGCCGCTTCACCGACAAGTTTGCAGGTGTTGTTGACAACCGTCGGCACGGCGATGGTGGCGGCCAAAATGGCCAGCATCTGTTGAAGGGCAAACAAAACCAGTTTGCCGTAGCCGATATCGCGCGGCTTCGCGTCCACGTTGTAAGCGAGTTTCATTTTTTTATCTCCTTTTTATTTGATAACACTTTCATTTGCCGTGTACGGCGGCCTTTTGTTCAAAATACACGAAAAAGGCATTAAAAAAGCAGATAACTTGGAAGTTATCTGCGAAAAGCGATACGGGGGACAAAAACACCTTGCACGGGAGAGGTCGACAAGGGACGGGAAATTTCGCTTGCGTATTTTCTTTTGGCGAATACCATTTTCACGCCCTCCCTTTCCTCTTGCCGGAGCATTTTTTGTATTATACCACAATCGCCTTTTTTCGTCAATACTTTTCAAGCAAAAAAACCAAAAAATTTTTCGTCGGAAACGGCGGTGGAAAACTCTACCTTAATTTATTATACCACGCAGAAAACGCCTCTTTTTTCGCGTCTTCTCGTCGCCGCACGGTCTTCACGACGAAAAGTGCTTGACAAGCCGCACCGAATATGCTACAATGGTGCGACATTCCTTTTGAAGGGAGGCGCGCCCGTGACTTGGCTACAACTCATCCTCAATTCAGCCCTACTTGGCGTAGGACTTGCGATGGACGCCTTTTCGGTCTCGCTTGCCAACGGTCTTTCGGAGCCTTTCGGCACCAAAAAGCGGGCGCTCTCTATCGCGGGGATATTCGCCCTTTTCCAAACCGCTATGCCGCTTCTTGGTTGGGCTGTGGTACATACGATGGCGGAACTCTTCGTCAAATTTCAAAAAGCGATCCCATATATCGCGTTGGTGTTGCTCCTATATATCGGCGGTAAAATGCTCTGGGAGGCGTTTCGAAAAAAAGACGAAGAAGCGCAAACCATCGCGCACATCGCGTTTGGCACTCTGCTTTTGCAAGGCGTCGCCACTTCCATCGACGCGCTCTCGGTCGGCTTTACCATCGCCGAATACGATTTCCCGCGCGCGCTTGTTGCCGCACTCATTATCGGCGCGCTGACGCTCGGCATCTGCTTTGCGGGCGTTCTGCTCGGCAAAAAGTTCGGCACCAAGTTCTCGGGCAAAGCCGCCGCGCTCGGCGGCTTGGTTCTCATCGCCGTTGGAATTGAAATCTTCCTCACAGGTATATTTTGAAAAAAGACCGATGCTGTGCATCGGTCTTTTTTTCGATCATCGGTTATCGTTGACGATCACCACGCTGTCGATGGTATCCACACGTTCAAGCCTCGACACGCGGTTTCCCGCTTCGTCCACGTAAGCGATCTTGATCCATTCGTCGTCCATCGCCAGCACGTGGCAGGTGACGTCGGCATGCCCCGTGAGATACTCTTCGTCCTCATTTTTGATGATGCAGCGCTGTCCGATCAGTTCCGATAATATGGCTGACATTTGTTTTCCCCCTTCCGTGCGTTTCCGCTGTTTCCATTTTTTACACTTCGGGGGCGTTTTATACGCGGCTGTGAAAATTTACGGCGTTGTGACCACTTCCGCGCCGGGGTCCGCCGTTCCCGTGTGATCTTTTACGTAGTCTTCGTCCACGTCGCGGGCGATCTCGTGCTCCGTGGCGGCGATCTCCTCCGCCAGTTCACGCTCGCGCGCTTCTCGTTTCGCGATCTCGCGGCGCTCTTTGTTCCACGCCATCAAACGTATGGAGGCGATCACGAGTGCCGCCGCGAAAATGGCGATGATGAGCACGCAAATGACGCGCTGTAATTTTTTGTGCGCGTCCTGCGCCGTGTTTGTCTTCATTTGTGACTTCCTCCGTTTTTAAGTGACGCGACTTTTCCGAAAAACCGTTTTCGGCAAAGATCAACTGTGCACGGCAGAGTGCCGCGCTCTTTTTATGTGCCGCGAGGAGCGCCGCGCGGCGCAAAAGCACTCTCACGGGCAAAAAGATCCTCTTTTTCACCGTCCGGACGAGAATGCGGAGCGGAAAAGCAAAAAGCGCCGCCAGATACATTCGACACGCGGACAGATAAAACGCGAGATACGCCGCCGCCCGATCCAGCCTTTTTCCGCCGATCGCCAAAACAAACGCAAAACCCGCCGCGGCGGCAAGCGGCGCTTCAAAGCGAAATTCGCCGTTATTTGCGCGATAGTTCCAAAGAATAAACAAAACGGCGGCGAAAACGCAGAACAGAAAATCACCCGTGCCGATGAAAACGGCGCGATAAACCCGACGGGAGGTTCTGTTTTTCGGAAACCGAACCGGACGGTGAAGGAGCGGCAACGGGCGCGCGTAAACGCCGCGCATCTCCTCTTTTTGCGGATACGCGCCGAAAATCACGCAAAAAACGCGCAAAAGAAGCCAAAACGCGCCAAGGATCGCCCCGAGCAAAAATGACCCCGCAAAGAAAACGAACTGCAAGAACGGGGAGATTTCCATCAACCAAACAGCCTCGACCAAAATCCGCGCCGCGTGTCTTTCCCTTCACCGTAAAACACGCTGTCGATCTGTCCCGTCACTTCCACCGTGCCGCGCGCGATATCCAGCGTGCCGATGTGCAGTCCTTCTCCCGTAACGGTCAGTTCTCCGCAATCGGTAAGCAGGATTACGCTTTCCTCGTCAAAGCTCTCCACTTCCCGCACGCCGCCGATCACGGCGTGTGCGCGCGCCGTTGCGGTGAGCGTGTGTTTTTTGGCGCTTTCGGTGCTTGCTTTTTCCATAGTGTGCCTCCGCTTTTTTTATGAATATATGCGAAGGCGCCGTGCATTATTCGATCACTTCGTACAGCGCGGCGGCGTCGCTCTTTCCCGTGATCTCTTTGGTGGAAAGAACGCGAACTGTCAGACTGCGCGCGCCGAGCGTGATCGTCAAAACGTCGTTTTCCCGCACCTCGTAAGAGGCTTTTGCCGCCCTGCCGTTGACCGTGACGCGCGCGGCGTCGCAAGCCTCGTTTGCCACCGTTCGGCGCTTGATGATGCGGCTGACTTTCAAAAATTTATCTAATCTCAAAATAAAACCTCAAAAAATATGCGGCGAGAGCCATATGCCCTCGCCGCTCTGGATTGTCAACTTATTGGATCGAATCTTTGAGTGCTTTGCCGGCAGCAAAAGCAGGAACTTTGCACGCGGGGATCTGGATAGCGGCGCCCGTTGCAGGGTTTTTGCCGGTTCTGGCGGCTCTCGTCTTCACAGAGAAAGTGCCAAAGCCCACCAACTGAACTTTATCGCCTGCTTTGAGAGCGTCTTTGACAGCCTCCATTGCGGCATCCAGGGCAGCACCTGCGTCTTTTTTGGTAAGCCCGCTCTTGGCAACGATCGCTTCAATCAATTCTGCTTTGTTCATCGTAAGGTATCCTTTCTTTTTTTAATGTGTCGTGGAAAGCCCACCACCAACGTTATTTTAACATACTCCACAAGATTTTGCAATAGCATTATCAATTTTTTTGTCAAATTTTATGATTTTTTTTGATTTTTTGCCAAATTTCTTCCTTTTTTTCGTCGTCAACGTCCTCAAAAGACAGTCCTTCGGCGCGCAAAGTCTCCTCCACAAGGGCAAAACGATCGATAAATTTATCCACCGCGACCGAAAGCGCCCGCTCGGGATCAACGCCCGCTTTGCGCGCGAAACTCGCCACGCTGAGCAGCAGATCGCCCACTTCTTCAAAAAGCGCGTCGCCGTCGCTCGCGACAAGCGCGGCCTTTGCTTCCTCCGTCTCCTCCCGTATCTTATCCAGTACGGAATCGGCGTTCGGAAAATCCATCATCCCCGCTTTTTTGCCGACTTTTAACGCCCGCATCAGCGCGGGATACTGCCGCGGCACGGCGCGCAGTTTTGCTGTCACGTCGGCTCTGCCCTTTTCTTCGCTTTTGATCTTCTCCCAGTTTCGGAGCACCTCGTCGGCGGAGTTGACGCTTGTCTCTCCGAAAACGTGCGGGTGGCGGTGGATCAATTTGCGGCAGATGCCGTCCGTGATCTTGTCAAAACCGCCCCTGCCGCTCTCTTCCTCGATGCGCGCGTGCATCGCGACGAGAAGCAAAACGTCTCCGAGTTCTTCACAAAGGAGCGCGGGGTCTTTCTTGTCGATCGCCTCGACAGCCTCGTAGGTTTCTTCGATCAGATCGTTGCGCATACTCTCGTGCGTCTGCTCCCTGTCCCACGGACAACCGCCGGGCGCACGCAGTAACTCTACTATGGTGAGCAGATCTTGCGTATCGTATGCGCTTTTTCCCAAAATGCGTTGTATTTTTTCTTCCCGTGTCATATTTTTACCTCTATTTCAACAATCTGATTTTTTGAAAAGTCGCATATACGTGCTCGCCCGCGGGCAAAAGAAGCAGTTCCTCTTTTCCGATCGCACCCGTGCGACAGGCAAAAAAGAGGAAAAGAACGCCGCAAAGCGCCAAAGACAGCGGCAAACTCCATATCTGTGCCCGTGCGTTTCGCAGCACAAAATAGTAAAACGATGCGCCGCCCGCCACCGAAAGCGCCGCCGAGGCGAGTTGGCGAAACAGATCTTTCGGCAAAAGCGTTACGCCGCCCATTGCGCGTGAGAGCGCGACGCCCTCGACAAGGAGCACCGTCATATTACAGCAAAGCGTACTGATCGGAGCGGCGAGAAGTCCCACCGCGTCGATGGGCAACAAGATCCATTCAAGCGAAAGTTTGACTCCCGCGCCGAGCGCCATTGCGGCAACCGGCAGACCCGTGCGCCCCGACGCCTGCAAAGCGGCTCCGGCAACGCCGATCAAAACAGCCGGCAACACGGCTGGTGCAAGAAGCGACAACGCCGGCGCGGCAAGCGACACGGCAAAAGATTGACCGCGATACAAAAAGCGCAGGATCGGCGCGGCAAAAATCGAAAGCCCGAGCGACGCCGGCAGCGCCGCAAGCGTGACGAGCGAAAAGGCGGTCCGCAAAATTTTTCTTGCGCCCTCAAGATCGCGTTTGGAGAACGCGGCGGCGATGAGCGGCATCAGCGACAGCGTGACGGGTGCAAGGAGCGCCGGGACGAGATTATACAGCGGCACGGCAAGATTGCCGTAACTGCTGTACATCGCGTTGGCGACCGCGGGCGCGTATCCGGCGCTCTGCAAGCGCGCCGAGATCACGGCGGTATCCGCCAAACTGACAAGGCTCATCACCGAAGCGCTGACGGTAATGGGAAACGCCAGCGCGACAAGGCGGCAAAGCAGCGCGCGGCGACGCGGCAGTTCCGCCGCGTCTTTCTCTTTTTTTCCTTTGGCGCGAAAAAAGTGCACCGTAAGAAAAGCGCAAAGGAGAAGCGCCGACAAAAGCATTCCGACCGTGATGCCGAAAATGGCGTATGCCGCCACCGTGGGTGTCGGCAAGCCCGCCTTTTTTGCTTTCAGAGCAAAGAGAAGTCCGAAAATCAATTTGCCGAGCGCCTCACACACCTCGGAGAGCGCGGTCGGCAACATTTGCCCGAAACCCTGAAAATAACCTTTGGTCGCACCCGTAAAGGCGGCAAGAAAGAGCGAGGGCGCGATCGCTGCGATCGCCGCCGCGGCGTCCGCCATCGAAATGCGGCGGGCGAGCGCGGGCGCAAAGAAGAACAGCAACGCCGTGCCGCACACACCGAGGGTGAGAAAAAGCCAAAGCGAAACCGAAAAAATGCGGCGTACCGCTCTTTTTTCCCCTTTCGCGAGCGCGCGCGCCACGCAAAGCGAAAGCGCGCTCGGAAGTCCCGTGGCGGAAAGAACGAAGAGCAAGGAATAAATGTGATACGCCGCGAGAAAATACGCCATCCCCTCCACGCCGACGATGGCGATTAAGGGAATCTTATAAAAAAGCCCGATGATCTTGGTGAAAAGAGAGGCGGGCATCAAAATTGCCACGCCGCTCATCAACTTCTTTTCTTCCCGCCCCTGTTTTTGCAAAGATCGCGCCTCCGAAAGGAGCGCGATCAGATACCGCGCTCCCGATAAAATTCCGCGATCGTCTCTGCCACCTCGGCGCTCTTGTCGCTCTCCAAATATTCATACGGATATTTGGCGTTGAACACGCGGCGAATGACCGATTTTTTGCCGCTGCCCTGCGGCGCGTAATCGACAAGTTTCGTGACCGCGCCCGCGCCCACGGCAAAAATGGAATGCACCTCTTCCATCATATAGATATTATAGAGGCACTCAAAGCCCGGCTTTGAAAACCCGACGTTTTCAAAATTGCCGACCATATTCTTTTGGCGATACATATAGTACGGCAAGTATCCCGCTTCGGCGGCGCGGATCTGGGAATAATCCACGCATTTGCCGGCATCGCCGCCGCGCAGATTGTAGACGCGCTTTCCCTGCCGCAAGATCTCCGCCGCGCGCTTGACGCAAAACGTATGTACCGTGATGTTTTCCGGATCAAGACGCACGATCTCGTTGAACGTACGGAAAAAGAGATCGAAATTGTCCCCGGGCAAGCCGACGATCAGATCGGTATTGATACACTGTATGCCCGAGGCGCGCGCAATATCATAAGCGCGATAAAAATCTTCGACCGTGTGCGCTCTGCCCACGCCGCGCAACACTTCCTCGCACAGCGTTTGCGGATTGACGCAAACGCGCGTAACGCCGTGTGCCGCGGCGATCGCCATTTTTTCCGCCGTGATGGTATCGGGTCTGCCCGATTCCAACGTGTATTCGCGCAGTGCCGACACGTCAACGGTCTCGCCGATTACCGAGAGCAGCACTTCAAGTTGTGCCGCGTCAAGGATCGTGGGCGTTCCGCCGCCGATGTAGAGCGACTTCGGCGTCAGCCCCAGTTCCCGCACGAGCGAAAACTTCCGCCGTATCTCGGCGCAAAGCATCGTCAGATAATCGGGGATCAGCGAGAGCAATCTTTGCGACGTGTAAGAGACGAAAGAACAATACGAACAACGCGTAGGGCAAAACGGGATCGACACGTAAAGACTGCAATCCCGCGCCCCCGGCGTGCCGAGAATCTCCTGCTCACGCAGTGCGACGTCGGTCGCGAGCGCGGCTTTTTTGGGGATCACGAGATACTCGCTTGAAAGCATCTTCCGCACTTTGGCTTTGGAGGCACCGCTTTGCAGCATCTCGGTGGCGATCTTGGAGGGGCGCACGCCCGTCAGCATTCCCCAGGAGGGGTGATAATGCATCATCTCGCCCGCCGCGTCCAGTACCGCCTGTCCGATGCAGATCTTGCGCGTGCGGTCGGATGTTCGCGCGCCGTCTTTTATCACGCACGCTTCGGCGGTCGTTTGTTTTTCCTGATACAAAAGCCGCGCGAAAACGCGCACCGCCGCCGCGTCCTCCGTTACGTCGAGAAAGAACTCCGGCTCGCCCGCTTCGACCTCGTCCGAGAATTTCTCACCGGGAAAAAAGATCATACAAAGCGTTTGGACGTAATAGGTGTTGACGTCGGTATTGCCCGTAATGTGCAGTTTCATTCTTTCCTGACCTTTCCGATGAGCACGCGGCTGTCCATCACGATGGTGATGGGGCCGTCGCCTTCCATCATCACCTTCATTTCCGCGCCGAAAACACCGTGCTCAACGGGAGAAACTTTTTCCCCGAGCGCGGAAACGAAACGCATATACAATCCCTCCGCTTTTTCGGGACGCGCGGCGGCAAGATAATCGGGGCGGTTGCCGTGCGCATAATTGGCAAGCAAAGTGAAGTTGGAAACGACCAAAGCCCCGCCGCCGACGTCGATCAGCGAGCGGTTCATCTTCCCCGCCTCGTCCTCGAAAATGCGGCATTTGGAGATCTTTTCGGCAAGCGCCTCGGCGTCGACGCTCTCATCGGTCGCGGAAACGCCGAGAAGTATCAGAAGTCCCGCGTCGATCTTGCCGACGGTCTCTCCCGCCACAACGACCGACGCCGCGGTCACGCGCTGTAATACTGCGATCATACATAGCCTCTTTCCACATCGATCACGTCGCGCAGACCTTTCAGACGCGCGGTGATCGAACGAAAATGTTCTGCGTTTTTGCAACTGATCTTCAAATTGATGATCATATTGCCGTCGTTTTTCTGGCGCGTGTTGATCTGCAAAAGCGACACGCGCATTTCGGCAAGCACGTTGGTCAGATCCGCCAAAATCGTCATACTGGAATACGCATAAATCTGCACCAACGCCTCGTATACGCCCTGTGCGGCACCGTCCGATCCTTTTTCCCAGTGCGCCTCCACCCATCTGCCCGCCTCTTCGGTCTTTTGCCGCGACAAAGCGACGTTGGGACAATCCACTTTGTGGATCGAGATGCCGAACCCTTTTGTGATAAAGCCGATGACGGCGTCGCCGGGAAGCGGATTACAGCACCGGGCAAATTTCACCTGACAACCGCTCTCGCCGTCCACTACAATACCGCTGTTTTTGCGGATATGGCGGGGCTCGGCGACCGTGCGGACCTGCTCCGCCGTGACGATCGGCGCGTCTTCGGGTTCGGGGCGCACCACGCGGTCAAACTCCTCGCGCAGTCTGGTGGCGATCTTGCTGACCGAAATGCCGCCGTATCCGATGGTGTTGAAAAGATCGTCGGCGGAAGAGAAGCCCATTCTCTGCGCCGTCGCCGCAAACACCTCGGCGCGCTGTGCCTCGTTTGTCGCCCTGCCGAACTTTTTCAGTTCAAATTCAAGCGACGATTTGCCCAGCGCGATGTTGTCCGCGCGCTTTTCTTTTTTGAACCACTGCCGTATTTTGCCCCGCGCCTCGCTGGTGGTAACGATATTCAGCCAGTCGCGGCTGGGGCCTTTGCTCGTGTTGGAGGTGATGATCTCTACGATCTCACCGTTATTCGGCACGCGGTCGATGGGCACGATCATACCGTTGATCTTCGCGCCCACCATCTTGTTGCCCACCGCCGAGTGTATGGCATAGGCAAAATCGATGACCGTCGCCCCCTGCGGGAGCGTGATGAGGTCGCCTTTCGGCGTAAAAACAAAGGTCTCGTCCTGAAAGATGTCGGTTTTCAGGGCGCTCATAAACTCGTCGGGGTCGCGCGTTCCGTCCGCGTTTTCAAGCAGTTGCGACACCCATTTGAGGCGTTTATCCATCTCCTCTTTGCTCTGCGCGCCGGATTTGTATTTCCAGTGCGCCGCGATGCCGTATTCCGCGATCTGATGCATCTCATAGGTGCGGATCTGCACTTCAAAGGGAATGCCGTATCGCCCGATCACCGTGGTGTGCAGCGAGCGATATTGGTTTGCTTTCGGCGTGGAGATATAATCCTTGAATCTGCCGGGGATCGACTTATATGCCTCGTGGATGATGCCGAGCACCGTGTAACATTCCAGTTCGGTCTTCACGAGAACGCGCAGGGCGTAAAAATCGTAGATCTCGTCGAAACTCTTGTTTTGCGTGTACATTTTCTTGTAGATGCTGTACACCGATTTGATCCTACCTTCAAGCGTAAACGAAATATCGTTTTCGCGCAGTTTTTGCTCCACTTCTTTCTTGGTGTGCTCCACGAAATCGGTGTGCAAGCCGTACTTTTTTTCGATATCGTTTTTGACCTCGTTATAACCGTAAGGATCGAGGTATTGAAGACTTAAATTTTCCAGTTCCTGCTTGATGCGCTGCATACCGAGCCGGTGCGCGAGCGGTGCGTAAACGTGCATCGTTTCCAGTGCCGTGGTGCGCTGTTTTTCGTCGGATTTGGCGCTGAGCGTACGCATATTGTGCAGTCTGTCGCAAAGTTTGATGAGAATGACGCGCACGTCTTTGGACATCGCAAGCAGCATTTTGCGCAATGTTTCCAGGTGCGCTTCTTCTTTGTTTTCCACTTGCAAAACGACGATCTTCGTAAGACCGTCCACGATGTGCGCCACGTCGGCGCCGAAGCGTTTTTCGATCTCTTTGAGGTCGGTCTTTTCTGCGCAATCTTCGACCGTGTCGTGCAAAAGCGCCGAGCAAATGGAATCCGAATCAAGCCCCAGCGTTGCCACGATCTCGGCGACGGCAATGGGGTGCGAGATATAGGGTTCCCCGCTCTGCCGTACCTGTCCTTCGTGCAAAAGGGCGGCATATTGATAGGCGTTTTTGATTTTTTCCACGTTGTACGTGTTGCCGCTCGCGGAAATGATTTCCAACAGTTTCGTAATGTCCGTATGCACTTCCTGCATCATATGCCACCTCCTTTACGTGTTTCTTTTTTGTGCGCGCAAACGGCGCAGAAAAGATGACGTTTCTATATCGGCGCGCTCTTTTCTGTCGGTGCGCGCAAAGCGGAAGATGCCTTCTTCCACCTCACTCACCGTGAAAATGCGCAATTCGTCGAAAATCGACAGCGCGGCCATAAACGCGCAAAACGAAAGTCTGTGCGTTTTGCATATCGCGCGGTATGCCGCCGCGTCCCCGCACATATCCCTTCCTGCCACCAACTCGCCGCAAAGGTATACGTAAACGGCTTTGAGATCCTCGCGGTCGGGAATGACCGCTTCCGCCTCTTCGAACGGCGCGCCGTTTTTGATCTCGGCGTAACGCGCCCGCATCGTTTCGATCTTCTCTTGCTCGCGCCGCGCGGCGCGCACGTCGCGCACCACCAGTTGCACACTCCGCGTTCCGCGAAACTCGTTGACGTCTACCCCGGCGAGAATGTCGATCACGTCGCCTTCTTCAAAGCCGAAAACGGCGCGTGACGTGGAAAAGAGCATGGCGGAAAGCGACATTTCCCCATCGGAAAGTTCCAGTTTCAGATGTTTGCCGCCGCCCAGTTCCTGTATATGGGCAACGGTAAGATCGCAAAGGCAAAAGACGGGGGCGGGGTTTCCGACGCCGTAAGGTTCAAGGCGCGTCAGTTCTTCCGCAAACAGCAAAGAGACTTCCCGCGGGGAGAGCAACATATCCGCCCACATCGACACGGCGGTGCTTTCCGGCGACAGTTTTTGGGCGGCATATGCGTCAAGAGCCTCTCGGAACGCCGCCACGTCGCCGCGGCGGATCGAAAGCCCCGCCGCCAGTTCGTGCCCGCCGTAGCGCACAAGGTGCGCGGAAACGGCGGCAAGCGCGCCCACAAGATCAAAGCCCGCCACACTGCGTCCCGAACCTCTGCCCACGTCCTGCGCGTCGTCGGACTCCGCATCCGCGCCGTCAAAAGAAACGAGAATGCAGGGTATGCCGAGCCGCTCGGTCACCCGCGAGGCGACGATGCCGACCACGCCCTGTTTCCAGGTGTTGCCTTCCAATACCAGTACGTGCGTATTTTTCAAATCATATTCTTCGCGAATACGGCGATATACCTCTTCCGCGATGCGGTTTTCTTCCGCCTGTCGCTCACGGTTGATCTCGGAGAGCCTTGCCGCCGCGCGCTGTGCTTCTTCCGTTTCGCGGGAAAGGAGCAATTCCACAGAAAGAGACGCCTCGCACATTCTGCCCGCGGCATTGAGACGCGGAGCAAGCGTAAAACCGACGAAAGACGAGGTGATCTTGCGGCGTTTGCCGTTTTCGCCGTTTCCGGATGCCTCGGCAATCAGCGCGGCAAGTCCCGTGCGCGGCTTTTTTTCGATGGCGCGGAGTCCCAGCGATACGATCAGGCGATTTTCGTCGGTGATCGGCATCACGTCCGCGATCGTGCCGATGGTGACGAGATCCGCAAAGCGATACGCCATACGGCGCACCGCGTCTATCTCGCTTTCCCCCTCTTTGGCGGCAAGCGTCGCTTCCACCGCGCACATCACCTTGAACGCCACGCCGACGCCCGCAAGTTTCGCGAACGGATACGCGGAATCGGCGCGGAGGGGATTGACGACCGCCACGGCCGCGGGCAATTTCTCGCGGCAAACGTGGTGATCGGTGACGACCACGTCCATACCGAGTTCTCCCGCAAGCGCGATCTCGTCAAAAGCGGTGATACCCGTATCCACCGTCACGATCAGCGTCACGCCTTCTTCGGCAAGATGCCGGATCGCGCTCTCGGAAACGCCGTAGCCGTCCCTGTTGCGGTTGGGGATATAATACCCCACGTCGGCGCCTCTTTCCGAAAGGTACAGATAGGTAAGGCAAACGGAACTGACGCCGTCCACGTCGTAATCGCCGTATATGGCGATTTTTTCTTTCTCCGCGATGGCACGGCAGATTCTCCGCGTCGCCGCGGCGATGTCGGGCATCAAAAAAGGACTGTGAAGGAGCGTGTCTTCAAGCGAGAGAAAACGCTCCACTTCTTCTTTCGTGCGATAGCCGCGAAGGGCAAGCAATTCCGCGAAAACGCGGGAAGAACCGATCTCACGGGAAAGGCGCAGAATCTCGTCTTCCGACGGCAACGCCGCGTGATCGGGCAATATCCACTTGTGTTCCCGCAACGGCTCCATTGCGCCCTCTCCTTTCGATGATGGATTATAAACCTTCGTTCTTTTTTACGATTTTCGTAACGGTGATATCGGGTGCGTGTTTTGCGCGACGGCGGGAATATACGCCGAGCGGAACGAACGGAAGCAAAAAGCACACGCCGGCGCTCGCAAAAGCGCCCGTTTCTCCCCACAACGCTCTGCCCGCGAAATATCCCCCCAGCATAAGGAGGACCGGTAAAAGAAAGATCAACACCGCGTACCAGAGCATCCGCGTGGTGCCGCTTTCGATCATCACGGTGTCCCCCGCTCCGGCGCCCACCGCGTTGCGCGCGCGCGCCGACAGTTTACGGTTGCCGCCAAGCAGCGTGCAAACCGAGCATTCTTTTTCCCCCGCCGCGCGGTGGCACCCCTCGCAGGCGGCGCGGCGTTCCACCGACACCTCGGCGTCGCCGTTTTCGTAAAGTTTTGTAACGATCGCGATCGTGCGCATATCAAACTCCTTATCTCAGGGGCGCAAAGCGCCGCATCACGGCAAGCGCCGTATGAAGCCCGTCCAGCGCCGCACTGGTGATGCCCCCCGCGTATCCCGCGCCCTCTCCCATCGGATAGAGAAGATCGTCGCCCACCGCCCTTCGATCCTCCGTGCGCGGAATGCGCAACGGCGACGACGTGCGGCTCTCCACTCCCGTGAGTATCGCGTCGGGCGCGGCAAAACCGGCAAGTTTGCGGTCGAAAGAGCGGATCCCCGCCGCCAGGTTTTCACTGACGAAGCGCGGCAAAAAAGCGGTTAGGTCGGTCATTTTCACGCGACCGCCCCCGTAGGTCGGCAAAATGCGCGCGGGCGCGCTCCCCCGAAAAGTATCAAGAAAATCTCCTACAGTCTCCGCCGGAGCGACAAAACTGCCGCCGCCCGCCGCGAAAGCGCGGCGTTCGAGATCGCGCTGAAAAGCGATCGCGCCGAAAGGATCGTTTCCGACGTCCTCCGGCGACACCGAAACGGCAAGCGCGGCGTTGGAATTTTCACCGTCACGGCTGTGATAACTCATACCGTTGACGACCACGCCGCCCTCCTCCGACGCGGCGGGGATCACCACGCCGCCGGGGCACATACAAAACGTATAAACACCGCGCGGGAGCGTGGTGTCGGAGAGCGCGTATTCCGCCGCGCCGAGGCGCGCGTCGCCCGCAAGATCTCCGAAAAGCGCGCGTTCAATGTCTTCTCGCCGATGTTCGATCCGCACGCCCACCGAAAAGGGTTTGCAAACAAGGCTCGTATGCCGCGCCAACATGAAAAACGTGTCGCGCGCGCTGTGTCCGATACCAAGCAACAAAACGCCCGCCGAAAGATCTCCCGCCGAAGTTTCGGCGATGATCTCGCCGCCGCGCCGCGTGTAATCCAACAATTTCGTGCGGTAACGCACTTCGCCGCCAAGCCGCGTGATCTCCGAGAGCATTCCCTCGACCACGCCGCGCAAGAGATCGGTTCCGAGATGCGGCTTTGCCTGTATCAAAATGTCGCGCGGCGCGCCGTGGCGCACAAATTGCTCCAAAATATAGTGACAATACGCGTCGTTCACGCGCGTGATGAGTTTTCCGTCCGAAAACGTCCCCGCGCCGCCCGCGCCAAACTGCACGTTCGACTCGGTATCCAGCGTCCCCGTGACGCGGAAAAGTTCGGTCTTCCGCGCGCGCTCGGCAACGCCGTCGCCGCGATCAATAATGAGCGGCGCGTATCCCGCGCGCGCGAGTTCCAACGCGGCAAAAAGCCCCGCGGGGCCCATACCCACTATCAGCGGACGGGCACCGAGCCGCTCGTTTCCGAAAACCGGCTCCGGTACGCCGAGATCCACAACGCGCGCGTGCGCGTGCGGGAACAGCGCGTCGTCGATCTCGCACGGCTCGGAAAATTCCGCAAGCACCGAAGAAACGAAAAGAACGTTCTTTTTGTTTCGGGCGTCAAGCGATTTTTTATAAAGCCGAAAATGAAGCCCTGCACCAAACCGGCACAGGCGCTTCATTCTCTCTTTTGCTATGTGAAGTATCTCCTCGTCGGACGCCGTATAGGCTGTGCGAATGTCCGAAAGGAGCAACGTTTTTACGTTTTTTTGCATCAGCGTGCGCGCACCGTTAACACGAATTTTGTCGATGACGAAACGCGAACGCCGGCGGGGAGCGTCAGATCCTTTGCCGAGATCTCATATTCCCCTTCGCCAAGGCTCTCGGCGTTCACGGCGATCTCGCCGACGCCGCGAAGCGCCGCGCGTGTGCCGGACACGCTTACGGTGGTCGCGGAGAGAGAATAGGTATATTGCTCGTTCCCCGTAACGGTCAGCGATATGCGCTTGGTGTTTTGAATATTCATCACGGCGCACCAAAAGAGCACGGCAAGAAGCAAACAGATCACCGCCGCGATGATATTGGCGGTGCGGGAACGGCGCACGATATATTCACCGTTGTTTTCTTTGTCGGGATTTTGCACCGAAACGTCCTGCTGATGGCTCATACCGCACCTCCGCTCTTTTCTTTTTCAACATCTTTGCCGAGAAGTTCAAAGAGTTTGCGCCGCAATTGTCCCGTGGAAGAATAACGGTAAAGATGTCCGCCGCAGGCGACCGAGATGGTGCCCGTCTCTTCCGAAACCACGACCGCGATGCAATCGCTTTCTTCCGAAATGCCGATCGCCGCGCGATGGCGCGTGCCGAGTTCTTTGTGAATGTCCTCTTTTGCCGAAAGCGGCAGGAAACAGCCCGCCGCAAAGATCCTGCCCCCGCGAATGATCACCGCGCCGTCGTGTAAAGGCGCGCCGTTAACGAAGAGCGCCCGGAGAAGCGGGACCGAGAGTTCGGCGTTGAGCGTTGTGCCGCTTTGTATATATTCCCCGATCTTGGTGCCGCGTTCAATCACGATCAGCGCGCCGGTCTTCTCAAAAGAGAGTTGCTTCGAGGCGTCGACGATCTTTTGCACCGCGTCGGGAGAAAGAAGCATATTTTTCGGCTCTACGCCCACGCCTTTGAGGCTCTTGAAGGGAAGCGCGCCGAGCTTTTCCACCGTCGCGCGCAGTTCGGGCTGGAACACGATAATGACAAGGAGAACGCCGTATCCGAGAAAGAGCGAAAAGACATAATATACCGCGTAAAGGCGCAGCAATCTGACCAGCGCGTAAAGGACGAGCGCCACCACGACGCCGCAGAAGAGTTTTCCCGCGCGACGGTCGCGCACAAAAAGATATACGAGATAGAAAAGAAACGCCAGTGCCAAAATGTCGAAAATATCCACCACGGAAAAATGGCGAAACGGATCGAAGAACGCCGAAAATGACATTTTACCGGCAAATATGGTACCAAGTAATGCTCTCATTTTTTACCGCCTTTTCGTGAAATGCCGATCGTTCGGGGTGCGGATACAGACAAAGATTCCGCCGGTTTTTTCTTATATACGTTTTTATTATATCATAACCACTCGGAAATTGTAAATACTTCTTGCAACATTTTTTCGGCTTTTCTCGCCTTTTTTCGCCGAAAAAAGAGGCGATCGCCCGTGCGATCGCCTCTTTTTGCGTTTGTGCCTGTTTTTTACACCGTATGAACGCCTTTCGCCGCGTCGGCGGCGGTGGCGTCGATACCGTATTTTTTGTTTTTGCGCGCCTCGAAAAATTTAAGCGCCACTTTTTCAAAAAGCGCGTACGAGAGCACGTCTTCTTCCTGTTCGATATACCCCGCGATCTCGGCGCGCAAGGTGTCGAGTTCCGGCGGGAGAAGATCGGCGGGGCGGCAATCGATATGCTCTTCCCCTCCGACGATCTTTTTGCGAAAATCCTCGTCGATCGGCATCGGCGTTTTGCCGTATTCGCCGCGAACGATGCCCTTGAATTCTTTGGTCACCATCCGATAGCGTTCGCCGTTCATCACGTTGAGCACCGCCTGCGTGCCGACGATCTGCGAAGAAGGTGTGACAAGGGGCGGATACCCCACGTCGGCGCGCACGCGCGGCACTTCCGCCAAAACCTCCGGCAACAGGTCGGATTTACCCGCCTCGGCAAGTTGGCGCATCAAGTTGGAAAGCATACCGCCGGGGACCTGATACAGCAGCGCGTTGACGTCGACTTTGAGCGCCTTGACGTCCAGTTGCCCGCTTTTCAGATATTGCTCGCGGAGCGGCGTAAAGTAGCGCGTCAGTTCGTCGAGCGCCGTGAGCGACAGCCCCGTGTCGTAAGGTGTGCCGGCAAGCGCCGCCACAAGGCTCTCCGTGGGGGGTTGAGAAGTGCCCATCGAAAGCGGCGAGATGGCGGTATCCACCACGTCGACGCCCGCTTCCGCGGCTTTCATCAGCGTCATCGAAGCAAGCCCCGCCGTGTAGTGCGTGTGCAATTGTATCGGCACTTTGACGGTTTCTTTGAGTGCCTTGACGAGATCGTACGCCGCGTAAGGTTTGAGAAGCCCCGCCATATCTTTGATACAAATCGAGTCCGCGCCCATTTCTTCAAGTTGCTTGGCGTATTTCGTATAATATTCCAACGTGTAGATCGGACCCGTGGTATAGGAGAACGCCGCCTGGCAGTGTCCGCCCTCTTTTTTGGTCGCGTTGATGGCGGTTTTCAGGTTTCGCGCGTCGTTGAGCGCATCGAAAATGCGAATGATGTCGATGCCGTTGGCAATCGACTTTTGCACGAAATATTCCACCACGTCGTCGGAGTAATGGCGATAACCGAGAATATTCTGCCCGCGAAAGAGCATTTGAAGTTTCGTGTTTTTCACACGGTCGCGGATCTTGCGCAGTCTCTCCCACGGATCTTCGTTCAAGAAACGAAGGCAAGCGTCAAACGTCGCGCCGCCCCACGCTTCCAGCGAATGGTAGCCGACGGCGTCCATTTTTTCAAGCACGGGGAGCATTTCCTCGGTCGTCATTCTCGTGGCGATGAGCGACTGATGCGCATCGCGCAAAACCGTTTCGGTAATTTTCACTTTTCCCATATCTTCACCTCGTCAAAAATTCCAGGAAAGAAATACGCCCGCCGCAACGGCAGAGCCGATCACGCCCGCGGTATTCGGACCCATCGCGTGCATCAAAAGGAAGTTGGAAGGATCCGTCTCCTGCCCCACCTTTTGCGAAACGCGCGCCGCCATCGGCACGGCGGAAACGCCGGCGGAGCCGATGAGGGGGTTGATGGCGTTGCCGCCGCAAATGCGGTTCATCACCTTTGCCGTCAGCAATCCTCCCACCGTGGAGATGCTGAACGCGGCAAGCCCGCAGCCGACGATGGCAAGGGTGCGCACGCTCAAAAAGTTTGCCGCCGTCGCCGTTGCGCCGACGCTGATGCCGAGCATAATGGTCACGATGTTGATCATCTCGTTTTGCGCCGTTTTGGAAAGGCGGTCGGTCACGCCACAGACGTTGAGCAAGTTACCGAACATCAGACAGCCGACAAGCGGCACGGCGTCCGGCACAATGAGACCGACGATCAACGTGACGAGCACGGGAAAGCAGATCTTTTCCACTTTCGTTGCCTTGCGGAGCGTGGTCATACGGATCGCGCGCTCCTTTTTCGTGGTGAGAAGCCGCATAAAAGGCGGTTGGATAAGCGGAATGAGCGCCATATAACTGTACGCCGCGATGGCGATGGCGCCGAGCAGCTGCGGTGCCAGCGTTTTGGTGACAAGGATCGCGGTCGGTCCGTCCGCGCCGCCGATGATACCGATAGACGCCGCCTCCTCGGGCGTGAAAAGCCCCGAAAGAAGCGCGAAAGCAAACGCGGCGAAAACGCCGAGCTGCGCGCCCGCGCCGATCAGCAGGCTTTTGGGGTTGGCGATAAGAGGCGAAAAATCGGTCATCGCGCCGATACCGATGAAAATGAGGCACGGATAAACGCCGAGTTTCACGCCGAGATAGAGAAGGTCGATCAGCCCGCCCTCGTCAAGCACGCGCGGGAAAAGTTCGCTGAACGCCTCGTTCGTCTCGCTGATGAAAAACTCGGGGTGAAAAATATTGGCGCCGGGCAAATTGGTAAGCAGCATACCGATGGCAATGGGCAAAAGGAGCAACGGCTCATATTGCTTGACGATCGCCAGATACACCAAAACGCCCACAATGACAAACATAATCAGCGTCTGCCACCAGTTGTCGGCGGCAAACAGTTTGACAATGCCGGTGCCGTGCAAAAAATTTCGGATACTTTCGAGCATAAAGACGCCTCACTTCAAGACAAGGTGAGCAACACTTCGTCGGTCGCGACCGACGCGCCCTGCGCAACGAGCACGGCGGCAACTTTGCCGTCCTGCGGCGCACAAATATCGTTTTCCATTTTCATCGCTTCCAGCACGAAAAGCACGTCGCCGCGCTTGACGCTGTCGCCGACTTTGACGTTGATCTTATTGATCGTGCCGGGCATCGGCGCGGCAACGGGCGTTCCGCCCGCGGCGGGTTTTGCCGCGGGTGCGGCGGGCGCGGCAGACGTCGGCGCGGGAGCGGCGGCAGGT
>LVAM01000020.1 GCA_001604005.1 Clostridiales bacterium Firm_07
GCAACGATCGCGGAACCGGTAATCATGGCCGTGGTGCCGGAGCCCTGCGGGAACCGCATGATCACGCCGATCAGGATCGGGACCAGGATGCCCGGGATACCGGTGGCAACCAGCCAGTCCGCCATGATCTTGGCAGCGCCGATGGTGTTGATAACCGCGCCCAGCGCGCCGCCGGCAGCGGTGATGAACACGATGGGGCCGGCGTCCTTGCAGGCTTCGCCCATCAGCTGCACGCAGGTCTTGCGGTCAAATTCCTTGCAGAGGAAGAACGCGCCGATGCACAGGGAGATGAACAGCGCCATCACGGGGTTACCGAGCAGCTGGATGATATCCTTGAAGGCGGTGCCGTTCAAGGACGGGATCTGGCCGACGATGGTGTTGGCGAAGATCAGCACGATGGGGCACAGCAGGGTGAAGAAGGACATGAACGCGCTGGGCAGCTTTTCAGCGGACAGCAGATCTTCAAAGTCCTTGTTCTCCAGTTCCTTGCCCTCGCGGGACTTCTGGGCGATGCGGTCGAGGACGGCCAGCTGCGCCGGGGTGTACTTGGTGCGGTCGATCTCTTCTTCCTTCACCACCAGGTCCGGATACTTCTTGCCGTAATGACGGAAGAGGAACACGGCGGCGATGAACAGCGGGATGGAGATCAGCAGGCCGTAGATGATGTACATGCCCAGGTCCAGTCCGTGGCCGTTCTCATTGAAGGTGGATACGACAGCCAGCGGGCCGGGGGTCGGCGGCACCATGAAGTGCGTGATGTACAGGCCCATGCCCAGGATGCCGCCCAGCCAGACCATGCTCTTCTTGGTCAGGCGGGAGAATTCCTTCGCCAGGGAAGACAGGATGACGAAACCGGAATCGCAGAACACCGGGATGGAGACCACGAAGCCGGTGAGGCCGAGCACAACGTCACAGTTCTTGACGCCGATCAGCTTCAGGATGGTCAGGGCCATCCGCTTGGCCGCTCCGGATTTCTCCAGGAAAATACCCATGATACATCCGAAGCCGATGACGATACCGATGCTCTTCATCGTGTTGCCGAAGCCGGTCGTCACCGTGTTAATGACGTCCTTGATCGGCATCGCCAGGACGGCGATCAGGACAGCGGAAATAATCAGGGCGGGGAATGCGTGCATCCGGGTAAAGATGATCAGCAGCAGCATGACCACAATACCGATTGCCATGGCAAGTACGGGGCTCATCATGATAGGTTTCCTCCTTCTTTATGCTTTATATTGTCACCCGTTCCGGGTGAAAAAGCCGCTTTCCTCAGATGACCGGGCCGAGGCAGAAGATATCCATGGATCCGTAGTATCCGAGGGCCTCGTTCTTGGTCATCTTTCCGTTCAGCACTTCCAGCAGCAGGGCGAAGGCTTCCTCGCCCACCTCCTCGATGGTCTTCTCGCCGGTGATGATCCGCCCGGCGTTCAGGTCCATGTCGTGCTGCATGCGCTCATAGGTGTTCGGGTTGCCGCAGATCTTGATCACGGGCATAGACGGGAATCCCTGGGGGGCGCCCCGGCCGGTGGAGAACATCATCACCTGGGCGCCGGTGGCCGCCATGCCGGTAAGGATTTCCGGCTCGCGCCCGGGGGAATCCTTGATCCACAGGCCCTTCTTCCCGTCCGCTCGGTCGCAGTATTCCAGCACGCCCTGGATGGGCCGGTGGCCGGACTTCACGATAGCGCCGAGGCTCTTCTCCTCGATGCTGCTCAGCCCGCCGGCGATGTTGCCGGGAGTGGGCTGGCCGCCGCGCATATCCTCGCCGATGGCCATGGCGCGCTTTTCCATTTCATTCACGATTTTGTAGATCTTCTGTCCCACCAGGCCTTCCTCGCCGCCCACGGCGCGCCGGGCCAGGATATGCTCCCCGCCCAGGAACTCCGTGGTCTCGCCGAAGATCACCGTAGCGCCCAGGTCCACCAGCTTGTCCGCCACATAGCCGATCACGCAGTTGCTGGCCATGCCGCTGGTGGTGTCGGATGCACCGCACTTGATGGACATCGTCAGTTCGGAGATGTCTGCGGTTTCCCGCTGCATGCCGGAAATCTGCTGCACCATCTTCTGGGCGGCATCGATGCCGGCCTGGATAGCCCGGCTGGTTCCGCCCAGTTCCTGGATCCGGATGATCTCCACCGGCTTGCCGGTAGCCCGGATTTCTTCCACAATGCGCTCATGGTCGGTGCCCTCGCAGCCGAGGCTCACCACCAGGGCGGCACCGACGTTGGCGCTTTGTCCCAGGTTGGACAGCGTGTCCGTCACCCGCTTCAGGTCCAGCGGCAGCTGGCAGCAGCCCTGGTGGTGGAAATAACCGATGGTCCCCTGCACCTGCCGGCAGATAGCCTGCCCCACATCGTTGGCGCAGATGACGCTGGGAATGATTGCAACCAGGTTCCGGGCGCCGATCTTGCCGTCCGGACGGCGGTAGCCCTGGAATGTATATGCCATCTTCAAGCCTCCCCTTCCAGGTCGCCGCGCCCTCGCAGCGCCTTCATATTATGGACGTGCACATAGTCCCCGCGGCGGATATCCGTTTCCGCTTCCCCGATGGATTCGCCGTACTTCATGATATGGCTTCCGGCGGGGATGTCCGTCACCGCGATCTTATGGCCGTAGGGTATATCCGAATTAACGGTGATTTTGTCGGTATTGCCGCGCTTGTCGCGGACTTCGATTTCCGTTCCGGCGGTGACGCCGTTGGCAAACACCGTTGCCACATTGTCCACGTCATCCACGCGGAGTGCCAGCGCGCTGCTCATTTTCCTTCCTCCTTTACCGCCAGGACGGCCACGCCGTCCGGAATCACGACTACCTTCGCGTCCTTCCCCATCATGTCGTAGGCCAT
>LVAM01000021.1 GCA_001604005.1 Clostridiales bacterium Firm_07
CGCGGCGGGCGCGATCGAGGGCGCGGTGGCGCCCGCCGCCGCGCTCGCGCTCTCGCTTGGCATCGCCATTCAGAATTTCCCCGAAGGCGCCATCATTTCGATGCCGCTTTACGAGGAAGGAAAAGGGCGCAAAGAGGCGTTCTTCGGAGGTTTTCTGTCGGGTGTGGTGGAGCCGATGGCGGCGCTGCTCGCGGTCGCGTTGACGCATTTCGTCACGGCGATATTGCCGTTTACGCTCTCGTTTGCCGCAGGCGCGATGCTCGCGGTGGCGGTGGGAGAACTGATCCCGGAAGCCTGCGAAGGTAAAGACGCGCGCCTTGCCACGACGGGGCTTGCGTTCGGGTTTATCCTGATGATGGTGCTGGATATTTTATAAAAAAGCGCGAGGGAATTTTCCCTCGCGCTTTTTTGGTCACAGTTCGATTTTTTGCGGTCCCGAAACGATCCGCACCGGAAATATGTCGGGGGATATGCCGAGTTTTTCGGTATACTCCGCCGCCGTGCGCGCGCGAAAATCGTCGAGATCGTTCGTTTTTACAAGCGCAATGGCGCACCCGGGGCTGCCGCCGTAATGGCGTCAAGATGCACGCCGCTTACTTCGTAATCGTTTTGAAGCGATGCGTGCGATGCGTTGAGGATCTCGCCGAGGCGCGGTATATCGCCCGTACCGAGCGCGGCGACAAAATCCTTTACGCGCTTGTTTTCGGTGACGATATGGCGCACCCGCGCGGCAAGCGTGCCGCCGCCGAGATATCGCTCGATTTGCCCGAGATCCTCACAGGGCAATTGAGAAAGGTTTTGAACGTCATAGTGCTTTTGTAAAATTTCCAGCGCGCGCGTACATTCCGCCACGCGTTCGTTATATTTGGATTCCGTCAGTTTGCGCGGCTTGTTGGTTTTCAGCACCGCAAAGGTGTAGCCCGGCAGATGCACGTCAAAATACCGATAGGTAAAATCGTGACAATTCAAAAGCAGGCAATGATCTTCTTTGCCCAGCGCGATCGCCGCCTCGTCCATAATGCCGCTTTTCAGCCCGCAAAAGTCATTCTCGCACTCTTTGGCAAGGAGCGCGACGTCGCGCGCGTCGAGCGACAGCGAAAAAAGATCGTTCAGCGCAAAGGCGACGAGCACGAGCAGCGCGGCGGAAGAGGAAAGCCCCGATCCGAGCGGGATCTCCGAGGAAATGAGGATATTGAGCCCCGTGGGAAAGGTCTTGCCGTGATTTGCAAGCGTTTTGATCATACCGAACACATAGTTGCCCCAACCGTTTTCTTTGCGGTAGGCGATCTCGGAAAGCCGTGCCGTCAGCCTCTCTTCCACGTCGGTCGAGGCAATGGAAAAGCAGTCGTCGTCCCGCGGCGAGATCGCGGCGTTCATATAGAGCGATACGGCGGCAGGGAGCACAAGCCCCCCGCAATAGTCGATATGTTCTCCGATCAGATTGATCCGCGCCGGCGCGCGATAAACGGCGGTGGGTGCGGTATGAAAGACAGAGCAGAAATTTTCCGCAAGCGTCATTTTTTTACCCCCGCGGCAAGTTTCACACACTCGTAAGCGCCGTTATAATGCCCGCACGCGTGCAATTTGTCGATCTCGTCGCACATATGCGGCAAAATTTCCCGATCCGAGATCAGTCTGTCCAGCATTGCGTTGACGCTTTCTTTCGTGGGGCACTCAAAGGTGGCGTCGCCGTATTCGCGCCCGTAAATCGCGCCGTACACTTCGTGCCCGCCGATATGGCGCATAAAGAGTTTCGGAATGGGATAATAGACCAGTTCCGAGGGTTTCGTCACCAAGAGATCGGTGACGGGCATCAGCAGATTGGTTGAATACACCGCCTCGAAAATATTCTTGTTACATACGGCAAAAATACCCTCGGCGTCGCCGTCTTTGATGCTTGCCGCAAATTCTTTGAATTTGCCGTATTCGTTGAAAAAGTTGGTGGTTTTGATGCCGTCGATCTTGTCGATCAGTTTTTGATATACGTCCAAATGATCGCCGAAATTGATGAAAAGCGCCGCCTTTTTCTCGCGCACAAAGGGGAGCAAATGCCGTACCATAGCGAGAAACATATCAAACCCGGCGCCCGCGCCGCCCACCGTCATCAGAATGCGAATGGGTTTTCCGTCGCGCACACGCGCGCGACGGCGCGCGTTGTCGTTTTCAAGATCGACAAGGAGTTCGTGGTCGACAAAACAGCCCACCATTTTCAGTTCGTCTTCGGGAATGCCCGAAAGCGGCTTTTTGGCAAAGCCGTTCAGCATTTTGTAGCCGAGATAGGCAAACGGCGTTTGCACCGCGTGCATCGCGCCCTCCGAAAGGTGGAGCGCCATCGGCCAGTTATCGGGAATCGCGTTGACGACGTGCTCCATACCGGCGTGGATCGCCGCTTGGCTTGGCCACACGTGCGTGGCGATATAGGGGATCTTCTTGTCGATGTTTTTGAAAATAGGCGTCAGCAGTTCGCTGTTTTTCTGATCTTTCGCGTTGTAAGAAATTTTTTTGAAGCCTTCGCTGTTGAGCGGCTCCCACACGAATTTATTGAACAGTTTGGATTTTTGACTGATGCGCGAGGCAAGGGAATACAGATCGTTCTGCTCGCGGATCATTTTGGAGCCGGTCGCGTCGAAAGAAGCGAGATCGAGCCAATAGGGTTTGTAGCCGAGAGAGCGCGCGGCGGAAGCCATGGCGATGCTGATGCGGTAATGCCCGAAACCCATGCGGATATTGCCCACGATCAGCGCGTTGTCGGCAAACGGTTGGTTTTCCTCTCCGAAAACGATATTGTCCGCGCCGATAAAATCCAGCGTGTCGATGGGCGAAAAGGAGATCTTGTAATCCGCGTTTCCGTCGTCGCCGTATTTTTTGATATATTTTCGCTTGCTTTTTTCGGCGGCTTTGATCGTTTTTGCGTCGATCCTGTTGCCGAAGATCACGCTCGTTTTATCTTTCATTGACAAAGATCCCCTTCTTCGTGTTGTAAACGAGTTGTTTTTGCACGCCGTCTGTTTCAAAGGCAAATTCAATGTCCTCTCCGATCCTTGCGAAGAAAAGTACCTTGCCGCGCCGGAAAAGATCCAGCGTCCGCGACAGCATTTCGGCTTCTTTTTCGTCATAGGCGGCGATATTGTCGGAGGTCATCAGCACCGAACCGAAAAGGGCGTTGATGGTGGCAAGCGCCCGCTTTTGATCGTCCGAAAGCGAAACGTTTTCCTTGCGGAGCAAAAACACGTCGGGATCGTTGCCGAAAAAGCGACCGTCAAGGAACGAGCGATAGATCGTGTTTTGCAGGGTAACTTTGGTGGAGATGCGCTCGCGGTGGAAAAAGCGCATAAACCACGCGTCGTCAAATTTCAGCGACACGTCGGGACCGACGCGCATATAGTCGAATTTTCCGCAGGCGTTCGCAAGGTTCGCGCCGCAGCCGAGAATGATCTTGTCGCCCAGTGTCTCGCGCAGAAGCGCGTATGCCGCTTCCTGTACCATACAGCGCGTTCTGCCGCCGTAAGGGGGCAGGGCGGCGGCGTAGAGAAAGTCCAGTTTGAAAAAATCAAAGCCGAGGTCGGCATAATGAAGAAGGCACTTTTTGATATATTCGACAGCTTCCTTGTTGTCAAGATCCAGCGTGTAAAAGCCGCTCCAATTCCCGCCGCATTTCAGCAGTTTACCGTCCTCGCCGACTTTGAGCCAGTCGCGGTGCTCGGCAAAGAGCGCGCTCTTTTCTTCCACGGCAAAAGGCGCCATCCAAATACCCGCCTTGAAGCCGCGCGCGTGGATCTTTTCCACAATGGGAACAAGTCCGTTCGGAAACTTTTTTTGATCGACCGTCAGCCAGTCGCCGACGAAAGTCTCGTACCCGTCGTCGATCTGAAAGAGATCAAAGCGGTCGTCCAGCGCGTCAAGATCGCGCAACAGCGTTGCCTCGTCGATATTTTGATAATAGTTATACCACGAGGTGTAGCCGAAAATTTTTGGGAGATCGCGTTTGGGGAAGGTGGTTTCAAACGAGCGCATACCTTCGTCAAAATCATCAAAGAGGTAGTAGTCGAAAAGCGTGAAAGACTCTCCCTCGGCAAGATTTTTGCCGCTCACGTCCGAAATGAGATGCACTTTTTTGCTTTTTTTGCGCACCTCGATGATGAGATAGGCATTTTTGAAATTGACGCTGTAAATGAAGGATTCTTTGAGTCCTTTCGCGTAGAAAACATCATAGCCGTGCAAGATGTTTTTGTCATAATCGTAAAAAGTCGCGTCCCCGTATTTGTCCATCGCAAACTTATTGACGATAAAGCCGGGGGAGCGATAAATATTCTTTTCGATCTCCGTCATCAAAGTCTCTTTGGTGTCGGTCCAGGATTGATAGCCGTTGAGAAAAAAGATTCCGTTTTCGTCCAGTGAGCCGTGCGGCATATGAGAGGCTTTTTCCAGTGAGATCGGCACTTTGGCTTTGGCGATAACGGTTTTGCGTCTGTCGATCGTCGTTTCGATGATCTCCACGTCGGCATTCGTCACGCAAGTGCTGTAAAGAAATCCGTTTTTACTGTAAATTAAGCGCATTTTCGTTCCTCCGCGTTTAGTCTTTTTTCTCGTCTTCGATGGCTTTGAGGTATTCTTTGTCTTCTTCTTTGGCGATGGTTTTCATCACTTTCTTCTCGTTGTAGAACATCAGGGCGACCGCACCGAGCACGCAGAAGAAGATCGCCGTCAGCGCCACCACCAGCATACCGGTCTCGGAAGGCGCGATATCGTTGAGCGTTTTGTCCTGCGTCGTGCCGATGATCGCAAGCGAAGAGAAGGAGAGCATTGCGATGGATTGACCGAGTTTCATGGCGAACGTGCGGGCGGCAAAGAACATACCCTCGCGGTTCTCTCCGGTCGTCACGGCTTCGGCCTCCGCCACGTCGGCGACGATGGACTGCGGAATAATGCCGAGCAGCGCCATCGGGAAAGCGGCGATCAGCACGACCGCGACGGTAAAGGGGTCAACCGACATTTTGCCGAATCTGCCGATCATAGCGGCGCACACGTAGGCGAGCGCCAGACCGAAGAAGCCCGTGATGGTCAGTTTCTTTTTGCCGAATTTGCGAACAAGTCTTCCGACCACGGGATAAAAGGCGGCGGAAAGCACCGTCATCGCGCCGAGATAATAAATGCTGGTCGCGCCGTTGACGTCTTTGGTCATCACTTTGATGAAGAAAGGAAGACCTGTCTGGAAAAGCGTCAGTCCGATCCAGTACATAATATCCGAACCGACGAAAACGCGGAACTCCTTATTTTTAAAAGCCGCGCCGAGCGATTTGAAGGCGTTGGTATGGTCGGGTTTGGAATCCACAAAATCGCGCTCTTTGAGAAGGAACGTGGGCAGCAACATACAAAAGAGCGCCACGGCGGCAAGCACGATGAAACAGACTTGATAACTGCGGGAGAACGAGAGCCCCTCGCCGTTCTTTTGGAGCATCGGCGCCACGGCAAAGGGAACGTAGGAAAGGAGAAGACCGAAGAAATAGGTCAGGGAAATGGCGGTGGAAATGTACATTCTGTCTTCCTGCGTTTTGCCGAATTCCGAAATAAGCGCGTTGTAGGGCGTGCAGTACATCGTCATAAAGAAGTAAAAGAGAAGCGAAAAGCCGAGCACCCAAAAGAAGTTGCCGTTGTGCGTTCCGGCAACGGGCGGGAAAAAGATCAGGACTGCCAGAACGGCAAAGGGCACGGCGGCATATTGCATAAACGGTATACGTCTGCCGCGCGGGTTGGCGCTTCTGTCCGAAAGCGAAGCGACAAGCGGATCCGTCACGGCGTCAAAGAGGCGGCAGATAAACGTGACAAGCCCCAACAGCGTGAGAATGCCGAGCACAACAAGCCCCGGCGTCAAATATTGGATCGCGCCGCGCGAGATGTCGCCGTTTTCTCCGCCGGTGGGCAAGTAAAATGTCACAAGCCACGTGCTGACGATGCCGCCGAGCAAACTCCATCCGAGCTGTCCGATGGCAAAGATCCACATTTGTTTCTTGGAAAGTCGTTTCGTCATAGCGTTGTTTGGTATCAGAAGCCGTCTGATACGCACTCCTTTTTTGTTTTTTGTCCGGTCGGGGGAAACGCGGTCGCGGCTTTTCGGGAGTCTTTTCGCAAGTTCGCGTAAAAGAACTGCGCGGTGAGTGTATTCCGTGCGCGCAGTTCTCCTTAATGTACAGTATAAACAATTATTTAACAAATGTCAAGCATACTTCGTGCGACATTTACATTTTTCTTCGTTGCTTTTTCAAAATTCTCTTTTTTCGGGAAAAAGTGGAAAAAAAGCGAAAACCGTGTTATACTGAAAGAGACAAAACAAGGAGAAGAAAAGATGAACAAAACGGAAGAAAAGATGAACAAAACGCTGAAAATATCGCTGATACTCAATTTGGTCAATTTTTCGCTGGTCGTTCTCGGAGTCGTCGTTATGCTGACGGGATTTCAGTTTATGGGCGAGGAGTTGATCCTCTCCGCCCGCAAGATCGAGGCGTTCCGCTTTTTTACCGTCGATTCCAACATTTTGGCGGGCGTGGCGTCACTGATCTTTGCCGTGTACGAGATCGGCTGTGTAAAGGGCAAGTTTACCAAAATCCCCCGCGCCGTGATCGTGCTCAAATATGTGGCGACGGTCGGCGTGGCATTGACGATGTTTACGGTAATCTTTTTTCTTGCCCCGTTCGTGGCGAAAAGTTACCCGATGATGTTCAAAAACAGCAACCTCTTCTTCCATCTCATCGTGCCGCTCGTCAGCCTCGTTTCGTTCCTCTTTTTTGAACCGATGCCTCACTTTTCCCGCCGCACGGTCCTTTGGGGACCCTTGCCGATGTTCGTGTACAGCGTGTTTTATACGATCAACGCGCTTCTTCATATCGAGGACGGTACCGTTTCGATGAAGTACGACTGGTACGGTTTCCTCTCGGGCGGCGTCAAATTTGCCGTCCCCGCGTTCCTCCTGATGCTCTTTGGTACCGCCCTCATCTCGGCGGGCATCTTCTTTGGAAATCGCGCGCTTGCAAAAGAAAAAGGGGAGTAAATCTCCCTTTTTTCTTTTGCCTTTTTATTCGCGGTAGGCGGCGGTAAATTCGCCGACCGTCTTCATCGCGGTATAGAGTTGCGAGGCCTCGGGCAACATAACGATGCGCGCGTGATCGGGCGTGTTGTACATAAACCCGCTGCCGGGCACGAGCAGAATGTGGGTTTCTTCCAAAAGCGAGAGGCAGAACTTGCGGTCGTTGGAGATCGTTCCGTGATCGGGCGTCAGTTTCACGAAGCAATAAAACGCGGCGTCGTTGGGAACGACCGAGAGGGCGTGAGACTCTGCCACGGCGTCCATCGTCGCTTTGCGGGAGTCATAAAGTCTGCCGCCCGGCACCAACATCGCGCGGGTGCTTTCGGGATCGTCAAGAGCGTCAATGATGATGCGTTGCGCCATCGTGTTGGAGCAAAGGCGCATGCAGGCAAGTTTCATAATGGCGCGGTTGAGCTCGGCGCGCTCGCTCTCGGGACCCGTAAGCGTGAACCACGCACTGCGAAGACCGCACACGACGTGCGATTTGGAGAGCCCGTTGAATGTGACGACCACCGTGTCTTTCGAGGCAAGCGTAGCGGTGGAAACGAATTTTTTGTCGGTGACGATCAATCTGTCATAGATCTCATCGGAGAAGATCATCAGTTTGTGTTTCTCGGCGACGCGGCAGATCTTTTCCAGCACTTCGGGAGAATAAAGCACGCCGGTCGGGTTGTTGGGGTTGATCACGAGAATGGCACGGGTGCGGGGCGTGATCTTCTTTTCAATGTCCGCCACGTCGGGCTGCCAGCGGTCTTCTTCGACACAGCGGTAAAAGACCGGCGTACTGCCGTTGAGATAGACCTCGTTGGACCAGAGCGAGTAGCAAGGAGAGGGTACAAGAACCTCGTCGCCGTCGTTGAGGAGCGCGGTCAGTAGCATCGAAACGCCTTCGCTCACGCCGTTGGAGAGGAAAACGTCGTCGGGCGACACCGTCATACCGCGCGTGGCGTGATAGGCGGCGATACGCTCGCGCACGGCGGGAATGCCGCGGCTGTTGCTGTACGGCACGGTCAGCGCGGCGTTCTTTTCAATGGAGCGTCGGATCGATTCCGGCATCGGAAAACCGAAAACGCCGGGATTGCCCGTATTGAGTTTCAACACTTTTTTACCTTCCGCTTCCATAGCGAGCGCGCGCTCGTAAACCGGGCCGCGGATATCCGAAAAGACGTTGTTCAAGCGATCTGCGATAATCATAAGAACCTCCGTAAGATTGACAAAATTTATAAAAAAAGTATAACACAAATGCGCGCGGGAATCAAGAGCAAAATGATGCACTTTTCGAGAAGATTTCATTATATTTTTGTGCGCGCGACAAATCTCGTATATGGCAGGCGGGCATCTTTGTCGGGCTTTGTGGAAAAGCGTGCATTTTTGTCAAAAAGTGTCCGTGTTTTTTGGCGATTTTGATGCGCGCCTTTGCCTTGACAAATTTTGCCGCGTGTGATATACTGAAAGCACAACCGAATAGCACCGATTAGTATAGGTTCGGATAAAATGGCCCGAATGTTTCTACCGCACGCCAAGTTGCGACTACTGATTGCACATCCACATTTCCCGTGGATGTTGTTTCGTTTTTCGCCTGCGGCAGATTTTCCGGCCACAGGTTGTTTTTATTTTTAATAAAAGGAGGTTTCGGCGATGCGGCAAATGGAAGAAAAGATCGTTTCCTGCGGCAAAATCCTTGCGGGCGACGTGCTGAAAGTCGATAACTTCCTCAACCACCAGATCGACGTGGATTTTCTTGCCGAAGCCGGACGCGAGTTCTACCGCCTTTATAAAGATGAAGGCGTCACGAAAGTTCTGACCATCGAGGCGTCGGGCATCGCCATCGCGTGCCTGACGGCGGAATGCTTCCACGTGCCGGTGCTGTTTGCCAAAAAATCCACCACCAGCAATATGTCGAAAAACGTGTATGCCTCCTCGGTGGAATCCTATACCCACGGTTGCACCTATACCGTAACGGTCGCGAAAGAGTATCTGAACGAAAACGACAGAGTGCTGATCGTTGACGATTTTCTCGCAAAGGGAAGCGCGCTCACGGCACTGCTTGACCTCGTAGAGCAATCCGGCGCCGTGGCGGTGGGTTGCGGCATTGCGATCGAAAAATCTTATCAAGAGGGCGGCAACTCCCTGCGCGCCAAAGGCGTGCGGGTGGAGTCTCTTGCGAAAATCGCCGCGATGAGCGAAAAAGACGGGATCCGATTCTGCTGACGCGGCAGGGAGGATTGCGCCTTTTCCTTTTTCTCTCGGTTTACCGGCGTTTGCCTGTAAATAAAAAAATTTTTTTAGGAGGACATTCCAAAATGTTCAAGAAAGCACTTGCACTTGTTCTTGCCGTTCTGATGTGCGCCACGCTTGCCGTCGCCTTCTCTTCCTGCAAGAAGAAAGACACCAAAAAAGGTATGAGCGCTGACCTTCTCCCCAGAGAAGCCGTCACCAACGACGTCACCGTTCCCGCCGATTTCAAGATGGGTCTTATCTGCCTGCACGATGAGAACTCCACCTACGACAAGAACTTTATCGACGCTTTCGTGTCGGTCGCACAAGCGCTCAACATTCCCGAAGACCGTTACTTCATCGTGAAGAACGTTGCCGAGTCCGAGGCTTGCTACAATGCCGCGAAAGACCTTGCCGCTTCCAAAGGCTGCAAAGTCGTGTTCGCCGACAGCTTCGGTCACGAAGATTATATGAAACAAGCCGCCGCTGAATATCCCGACGTGCAATTCTGCCACGCCACCGGTGTGAAAGCCAAAGATTCCGGCCTTCCCAATTTCGGCAACGCTTTCGCCGCTATCTATGAGGGCAGATACCTTGCGGGCATCGTTGCCGGCATGAAACTCAACGAGATGATCGCCAACGGCAAGATCAAAGCCGAAGAAGCTGTGATCGGCTATGTCGGCGCCTTCACCTACGCCGAAGTGGTCTCCGGCCTTACCTCCTTCTACCTCGGTGCGAAATCGGTTTGCCCCAGCGCCACGATGCAGGTTCAATACACCGGTTCTTGGTATGATCCCACCGCTGAAAAAGAGGCCGCCATTGCTTTGATCGAGCAGAAGAAATGCGTTCTCATCAGCCAGCACGCCGACTCTCTCGGCGCCCCCACCGCTTGCGAAGAAAAGGGCGTTCCGAACGTTTCTTACAACGGTAGCACCTACACCGCGGGTGAGAACACCTTCCTCGTGTCCTCCGCCATCAACTGGGCTCCTTACTTCAAATACGTTGTGAAACAGGTCGTGAACGGCGAGGCCGTCGCCGCTAACTGGTGCGGTACCATCGCCACCAACTCCGTGGTTCTCTCCGGTCTCAACCAGGACGTCGTTGCCGACGGCACCGAAGCCAAAGTGACAGAAGCCATCGCCGCTTTCAAAGCCGGCACGCTCCACGTCTTTGATACCAGCAAATGGACCAAAGACGGCGCGCACCTGACCGAGTACCTTGCCGATGTGGACGGCGACTACGCCGGTGAAACCAACGTCATTCACGACGGTTATTTCGACGAGTCCAACGCAACTTCCTTCCGTTCGGCTCCTTACTTCGATATCAACATCGACGGCATCACCTACGTCAACACCAAGTTCTGATTTTGACGGGAGTTCTTATCCCGACAGCCTCAGAGGGAGCGGGCCCTTGCCCGCGCCCCTCTGGGGCTACCTCTATTTTTCTTTGGAGGCAATATGGCTGAAAACATTGCTTTGCAACTCAAAAACATCTCCAAACACTTCGGCACCATTATGGCAAACCGCAAGGTTGACCTTGATCTTGTCCGGGGGGAGATCCTTGCCGTTTTGGGTGAAAACGGAAGCGGCAAAACCACGCTGATGAACATGATCGCCGGCATTTACTACCCGGACGAAGGGCAGATCTTCGTCGACGGGAAAGAGGCGACCATTCGTTCTCCCAAAGACGCGTTTGAATATAAGATCGGTATGATCCACCAACACTTCAAACTGGTGGATATTTTCACCGCGGCGGAAAACATCGCGCTCGGTATGCACGATGAGGGAAAGTTCGATATGGCAAAGATCGAGGCTTCCGTTGCGGAACTGACCGAAAAATTTGGCTTTGAAATGGATCCGCGCAAGAAGATTTATCAGATGTCGGTTTCGGAAAAGCAAACCGTTGAAATTCTGAAAATTCTTTACCGCGGTGCAGATATTTTGATTCTCGATGAGCCTACGGCGGTGCTGACGCCGCAGGAGATCGACAAACTTTTCGCCGTGCTTCGCCGTATGCGCGAAAGCGGCAAATCCATCATCATCATCACGCACAAACTGCACGAGGTGATGGCGATCTCGGACCGCGTTGCGGTGCTTCGCCGCGGCGAACATATCGCCACCGTGAAGACCGCCGAAGTAAGCGAGGCGGAACTGACCGAGATGATGGTGGGCAAAAAAATTTCGCTCAATATCGACCGTACCGAGCCGAAAAATCCGACGGATCGGCTGATTGTGAAAAATCTCAACTGTTTCAGTATCGACGGCATTCAAAAATTAAGTTCGGTATCGTTTACGGCGCGTTCGGGCGAGATCCTCGGCATCGCGGGCATCGCGGGCAGCGGACAGCGCGAACTGCTGGAAGCCATTGCGGGTTTGCAGCATTTGAGCGGCGGCGAGATCACGTATATTGATCCGCAGACCGGCGTCGAGGAAAATTTGCGCGACAAAACGCCGCAGCAAATAAGAGAACTTGGCGTGCGTCTTTCCTTTGTGCCGGAAGACCGCCTCGGTATGGGGCTTGTCGGCAATATGGATATCGTGGACAATATGATGTTGCGCAGTTATCGGCGCGGAAGATCGTTGTTCCTTGACCGCAAACAACCAAGCAACCTGGCGGACGAGATCATCGCAAGTCTTGAAGTCGTGACACCGAGTTCGCATACGCCCGTGCGCCGTCTTTCCGGCGGCAACGTGCAGAAAGTGCTTGTGGGGCGTGAGATCGCCGCCGCGCCGACGGTGCTGATGGCGGCATATCCCGTGCGCGGGCTGGATATCAACTCGTCTTATATGATCTACAATCTGCTCAACGCGCAAAAAGAAAACGGTGTTGCCGTTATCTTTGTCGGAGAAGACCTCGACGTTCTCCTTGAACTCTGCGACCGCATTTTGGTGCTTTGCGGCGGCAAGGTGTCGGGCATCGTGGAGGGCAGAAAAGCCAAAAAAGAGCAGGTCGGCTTGATGATGACCAAAACGGAAGGGGTGTCTTGAAATGAATGAGCAAGTAAAAAAGACGCGCGATCCGTTTGTGCGCATCACCAAACGCGACGGCGTGACTTTCGGAAAAGCCTGCATCGTCCGCGCCGTTTGTATCGCCGTCGCACTGCTGTTGTGTGCGATTTTGACCGTGCTTGTGACGGGGCAAAACCCGCTCGTGATGTTTGCCACCGTCTTTAAGGGTGCTTTCGGTAAAGGAAGAGGATTTGTTACGCTGCACGAGGCGGCGTTGCTCCTTTGCGTATCGCTTGCGGTGACGCCCGCTTTCCGTATGCGCTTTTGGAACATCGGCGCGGAAGGGCAGGCACTGATCGGCGGTCTTGCGACAGCCGTCATTATGTTCCTTTTCCACGACAGAATGTCCACTTTTCCGCTTGTGCTGTTGATGACGGTCTCCGCCGTTGTCGCGGGTGCGATCTGGGGGGTGCTTCCCGCCATTTTCAAGGCGCACTGGGGCACCAACGAAACGCTTTTCACGCTGATGATGAACTATATTGCCATTCGTCTTGTCGAATGGTTCCTAAAAATTGCCGATAAAAGCGGCTCCAACGTGGTCAGTCACTCGCTCCTCGGCGACGGCATCCCCAATCTTTTCGGCGTGCAGTATCTTTTCAATATCGTGGTCGTGGCGCTTTTGACGGTGGTGTTGTATATCTATTTGCAATACAGCAAGCACGGCTATGAGATCGCGGTGGTGGGCGAGAGCGAAAACACCGCCCGCTACGTCGGTATCAACGTGCGGAAGGTCATCATTCGCACGATGATCCTTTCCGGCGCGATCTGCGGACTTGCAGGACTTCTCATCGTGGGCGGCGCTTCGCACTCGATCGACTCCAACATCATCAAAGGACGCGGATTTACCGCCATTATGGTGTCGTGGCTCGGCAAATTCAATCCTCTCTATATGATCTTAACCACCTTCTTGCTGGTTTTCCTTGCCCGCGGCGCCGATGAGGTGTCTACCATCTGTGGGCTCAATTCGTCCTTCTCGGATATATTGACGGGCATCATTTTGTTCTTTATCATCGGCAGCGAGTTTTTCATTCATTATCAAATGCATTTCAACTGGAGCTTCTTTGAACGCGAAAAAAATGATGAAGCCGGTGCGTTTTCTGCCGAAAAACCGGCGCAAACCGACGAAAAGGAGGAAGCGTAAATGACTGTACTGATCACGTTTATCCAGCGCGCCATCTTGCAGGCGACGCCGCTCCTCTTCGGCGCGACGGGTGAGATCATCACCGAAAAATCCGGCAACCTCAACCTCGGTATTCCCGGCATCATGTATACCGGCGCCATTTCGGGCGTCATCGGCGGATTCTTTTATCAGAACGCCTGCCAGGCGGCGGGATATGCCGTGGTGCCGATCATTGCCGTCCTCATTCCACTGCTTTGTTCGTTGGTCGGCTCGCTTCTCGTCACGCTGATCTATTGTTTCCTCACCATCACGCTTCGTGCCAACCAAAACGTGACCGGTCTTGCCATCACCACGTTCGGCACGGGGCTCGGCAACTTTTTCGGCGGGTCGCTTATCAAGATCACCAAGAGCGACGTGCCGTACGTCGCGCTGACCAAGATTTCGCTTGCGTTTAAGAAGACTTTGCCCTTTGCCTCCAAAACGGGGGCGTTCGGCACGCTCTTCTTCTCCTACGGATTCCTTGTATACTTGTCGATCATTTTGGCGATCGTTGCGGCGATCGTGCTGAACAAAACCCGCGTGGGACTCCATTTGCGCGCGGTGGGTGAAAACCCCGCCACGGCGGACGCGGCGGGCATCAACGTCACCAAATACAAATATTTTGCCACGGCGATCGGCGGTATGATCGCGGGGCTCGGCGGTCTTTTCTTCGTGATGGATTATTCCGGCGGCATTTGGGCGAACAACGGCTTCGGCGATCGCGGCTGGCTTGCCATCGCCATCGTCATTTTCGCTCTTTGGAAACCGAACTTCGCCATTCCCGCGTCCTTCCTCTTCGGCGGTCTTTATATCCTTTACAACTACATTTCCGCCTCTATGGCACTGATCCCGATCCTGCAAATGTCTCCTTACGTGGTGACACTGATCGCGCTGGTCTTGACCAGCATTCGTAACAACCGCGAGAAGCAGCCTCCCGCGTCTCTCGGGCTGTCTTATTTCCGCGAAGAGCGGTAAAACGGAGCCGCCTTTTTGCCGATCGCAAAAGGGCGGCTCTTTCACCACGAAAAAGGCGGTATTCGATATGGAACAATCCAAAGACAGATTGGCGGTTCTTGCCAAGATCGAGCAATATGAAAAAGAGGGGCGCTTTTCCGAAGACGTCGAGCCGGACGCGCCCGCGAGAGTGCTGTTGCCGGCGGAGATCGAGTATATTCGGAAGGGCGCGGTTGCGCGCGTGCGCCGTGCGATCGCGCTACGCTTTGCCAATAAGTTCTTTCGCGAAATGATGAAGAGCGGGGAGTTTCGCGTCGGCGAGATCATCGGTGCGGAGCATCTTGCCGCCGTGGAGGGCGCGATCGTCACCTGCAACCATTTTCATATGGGCGACACGTACGCGACGCAACAGGCGTTTTTGAAATCCGGTCACAAAAAGCGGCTTTACCGCGTTATCAAAGAGGGCAATTTTACTTCCACCTCCGGCGTGATCCGCCGTATGATGCAGGACGCCGACACGTTGCCGCTCAGTTCCGACCGCGCCACGATGGTCAAGTTTTTGCGCGCCGTGACGACGCTTCTTCGTGAGGGAAACTGCGTGCTTGTTTATCCGGAACAGAGTATGTGGTGGAATTACCGTAAGCCTCGCCCGTTTGAAAGCGGCGCTTTCGATCTTGCGGTGCGCGCAGACGTGCCGGTGGTGCCGATGTTCATCGCCACGCGTGATCTCGACACGGTTTCAGAAAACGGTTTCCCCACCAAACGGTATACCGTTTTTGTCGGCGAGGCACTTTATCCCGACGACACGCTTCCGCGCACCGAGCGCCGCGACGCCTTGCGCGCGCAAAACTTTGCGTTTTGCAAGCAAACATACGAAGATTTTTACGGCACGGCGCTTTCTTATAACGAAAAGGACGGGGAAAAATGAAGATTTTGATTATTCGACACGGCGATCCGGACTATGTGCTCGATTCGTTGACGGAAAAGGGAAAAAGAGAAGCGGCACTGCTTGCCGACAGGATGAAAGGCGAAAAAATCGACGTGATCTACACCTCACCGCTCGGCAGAGCGCGTCTTACTGCCCGTTACACGGCAAACGTGATCGGAAAAGAGCCGATCATCAAAGACTGGCTGCAAGAATTTTCTCACCGCGTCGATCTTCCGTATCTTGATAAGCCGCACCTCATCTGGGATCTTCTGCCCGAGTTTTGGAGCAAGGACGATCGGCTTTACGACAGGGAAAAGTGGCGCGAAGTCGATTTTATGAAAAAAGGCGATATCGCCGCCTATTACCGTGAAGTGTGCGACGGTTTTGACGCGTTGCTTGCCGAGCACGGCTATGTACGTGAGGGGAGAATTTACCGCGCGGAACGCCCCAACCGCGAAACCATCGCGCTTTTCTGCCATTTCGGCGTTGAGAGCGTTTTGCTTTCTCACATTCTCTCGGTTGCCCCCACGGTCCTGGGGCACGGGCTTGTCGCGTTGCCGACCTCGGTGACGACCATTTACACCGAGGAGCGGAGAAAAGGCGTCGCGTCGCTCCGCGTTGCCGCGTTCGGCGACCTCTCGCACCTTTTTGCGGGCGGAGAAGAACCCTCTTTTTCGGCGAGATTTTGCGAGACGTTTGACAGTGACGAACGGCACGACTGAAAAAGCGGCGGTCGCATTTGCGACCGCCGCTTTTCTTATTCTTTTGTGTCGGTATCGTTCTTTTTTCGTTTGAGCAAAGACTCCGCAAGCGGAGAATCCTCTTTCAGATGCACGTCAAGTTGATTGTAGGGGATCTCGATCCCCGCCTTGTCAAACGCCTTTTTCACATTTTCCAGCATATCGAAACGCACGTTCCAGTAGTCGCCGTTTTTCGTCCACATTCTCGCGGTCAGATCAATGCTGCTCTCGGAGTGTGCAGAAACGCGCACCGTGGGCGCCGGCGCGGAGAGCACGGCTTTGTTGGCAAGGATCACATCGGTGACGATGGCTTTCGCCTTCTCGAAATCGGCGGTATACGAGATCGAAAACGTAAGATCGACGCGGCGCACGTCTTTTTCGGAGAAATTGACGATCGTTGAGGAAGAAAGCGTGCCGTTCGGGATATAGATCACTTTATTGTCCGGGGTGCGGATCTTGGTGTGACAGAGCCGAATGTCCTCCACCGTGCCGTCAAAGCCGCACGCGCTGATGAAATCGTCTCCGTGAAAAGGGCGGGTAACGATCAGCAAAACGCCGCCGGCGAAGTTCGCAAGCGCACCGTTTACGGCAAGACCGATGCCGACGCCGAGAGACGCGATCACGGCGGTCACGCCGCTGGTGTCAATGCCGAGATAGCCGATCACGCCCACCACAACGCAAATTTTCAGCACGATGCGCAAAGTGTGCGCGATCACACGCATCAGAGTTTTGTCCAAATGCTTTTTCTCGCTTGCCTTTTCCGCGCGGCGAATGATGCGTTTGGTGATAAAATTGATGAGCTTCATCGCCAAAAAGAGAAAGATCAGCGCCAAAACGATCTTAACGCCGTTCAGCAGGAGCCAGGATTTGATCGTGTCCAAAATGGTGTTCCAGTTCCAATCCCATTGCCAGTCCATAAACGATCTCCTTGTTGTGTTTTGTACTCATTGTAACACAAAAGCCTTTCCGAAAAATGTCAAAAAGATGTGGAAATTGTGAACAATTTGCGTCTTTGCCGCGCGAGAGAATTTTGATGATCGTATTGACTTTTTCGCACAAAAATGGTACAATCAAAACGGCGCAAATATTTTGCAAAAAGGAAGAAAAAATGAAAAAACAAGCATACTTTATAGCCTTTTTTGTGTTTTTCTCTTTGTTTATCGTGTTTACCGTTTTGCTCAAAATCGTCGACGTTCGCGCCGTCGGACCGTTCGGCGGCTTTGTTGGTTTCGCGTCGTTGAACGTCTCTTTTCGCGATCTTGTCGGTGTGCATACGTTTTGGTATCATCTCACGCAAGTGCTGGGATACGTTGCCATATTGCTCGGCTTTTCGTTCGGTGTGCTCGGCGCCGCCGAATGGATCGCGCGAAAGAGCCTCAAAGCGGTGGACGCGGAGTTGCTCCTTTCCGGCGCGTTGTACGTTCTTTTGGGCATCGCTTACGTGCTTTTTGAAGTTGTCGTCATCAACGAGCGCCCCGTGGCGCTCTCCGACCATCCGGAAGCCTCATATCCGTCCTCACACACGGTGCTGGCGCTTTCGGTGTTTCTCGCCGCCATCGCCGTTTGGCGTAAATTGCTCCCCGACACGGCGCGCCGTGCGCCGATCTCGGCGGGACTTATCGTGCTTGCCGCTCTCGCACTCGTCGGCAGATTGCTTTCCGGCGTACACTGGTTGACCGATATTATCGGCGGCGTCTTGCTTTCCGGCGCGCTTGTTTCTTTGTATTTTGCGGTTTTGACCGTTCACAACGAAAAAAAGGAGAACTTGATTCAAAATGAAAATTGAAATTATTGACCGTGGGCTTTCTTTTCATAAAGAAGTCCTCTTTCGGCAGATCGCCGCGCGCGTACCCGTCAGTGAAAAAGCGGGCGGGCTTACCGTCAAATTGATCGAAGATAAAAGCATCGGCGCGCCCGAGAGTTATCTCGTGCGCGGCGCGGAGAAAAACTGGGAGATCGTGGGCGCGGACACGCTCGGCGTCTTTTTCGGCATCGGCAAGTTTTTGCACAGCGCAACTTGGAGCGAAACGGATTTTGCTCCGGCGACAACCGAGGGCGTTGTGACGCCGGCTTGTCCCTTGCGTATGGTGTATTTTTCGATCCATTTCTTCAATTTCTATCAGATGGCGAGCAAAGACGAACTGCGGGACTACCTTGAAAGTCTGCTTTTGTGGGGATATAATACTTTTCACGCGACCTTGCCGCGCATCAACGCGGAAAACGAAAAGGATCCGGTTTTTACCGAAAAAGCGGCGCTTTTGCGGGATCTTTATCAAATCGCCAAAACGTACGGAATGAAGACCAGCCTTGCCGTCGGCAGCAATCAGGGATTTAAGAACGCCTCACACGAATTTGACGCGGATATGTCTTTCAATCTGGATTATCGCGGCAATCTCGGCAGAAATCTTTGCATTCACAAACCGGGAGCGATGGAATATCTGCGCGATATGTGGCGTGCGGAACTGGAGTGCTTCCGGGATATCGGTATGGATTATGTTACTTGTTGGCCTTACGATGAGGGCGGTTGCGGATGCGCGCAATGCCGTCCGTGGGGCGCGAACGGGTATCTCGATATGGTCAACGCCGTGAAAGAGACCGCCCGTTCGGTTTTCCCGAACGTGCAGGTGATCGTCTCCACTTGGGCGTTTGATATGCCAAACGACGAGGGCGAATACGCGGGGCTTTACCGGCGCCTTGGCAAAGATTTGGCGTGGCTTGATTACCTTTTGATCGATGCGCACGGCGATTTTCCGAAATATCCCCTTACACATACCGCCAAAACGCCCATTATCAACTTTCCGGAGATCAGTATGTGGGGGCTTGCTCCCTGGGGCGGTTTCGGCGCCGATCCGCTTCCCGAACGCTATCAAAAGATTTGGGACAGCAGCAAACATATTTTGAGCGGCGGTATGCCGTATTCCGAGGGCATTTACGAGGATATTTCCAAAGTGCAGTTTGCGGGGTATTACTGGCACCCCGATCAACATTACAGCGAGATCCTTGCCGAGTATATCCGCTTTGAATACGACGAGAACGTGGTGGAAGATACGCTGGAATTGATGCGCCTGATCGAGATCAACCACGCGCATATCGGCAACGAAGAGATGCCGGATATGGCAGTGGCAACCAAGGCGGCGGCTTTGGCGAAAAAGATCGACGCGCGCCTCTCGGAACGTGCCAAAAACGCTTGGCGCTGGCGTATCCTTTATATCCGCGCGATGCTCGATGAAAAGCGTTATCGGGCGCTTGTCGAAGATCAGAGCGACGATTCCAAAAAAGTGCTTCGTTTCCACTTCTTCTCGGGCGAATATCTTTTGGAGGACAAAGAGGCGCAAGACTACTTTGCCGAACTGTGGAAATACTATCATTGTATCCCGCACAACGGCGAGAACCATCACACCTTGCCACCGCTCGGCGGAACGAAATTGGATGTCGTGATTTGACAAAAAGGCGGCGCACGCGCCGCCTTTTTCGGTTGCACGTCGGTTGACAAAAAGACGTGCCGATGATACAATCATAAGGAACGGTAGGTGAAAAATATGATCTTGGTGATCGCGGAAAAACCGAGCCTTGCGCGCAATATCGCATTGGGTATCGGGGAAATGAAGCGTCGCGACGGGTATCTTGAAAACAATGAATATTTGATTACGTGGGCGTTCGGTCACCTTTTTTCGCTTGCCGATATCGAAGAGTATAATCCCGCCCCTCCGGAAGCGAACGGACATTGGACAATGGCCAATCTGCCTTGCATCCCTCAAGAATTTCGTTTTGAACTGCGGCGCGGCAAGGACAAGAAAAAGGCGGATGCCGGCATTAAAAAGCAGTTTTCGATCATTTCGTCGCTCTGCAATCGTCCCGACGTCGATACGATCGTCAACGCGGGCGATGCGGACCGCGAGGGCGAGATCATCGTGCGGCTTTGCGTCAAAAACGCGCTGAAAACCCCGAAAAAGCAAAAGCGGTTGTGGCTTCCAGACCAGACGCCCGCCACCGTGCGCGCCGCGCTCGCGGAGATGAAGGACGAGAGCGAATATCAAAACCTTGCCGACGAGGGCTTTGCGCGCACGTATATCGACTGGCTCTACGGCGTCAATCTGACGCGCTACGCCACGCTCAAAACCGGTACGCTCCTGCGCGTCGGGCGCGTGATCGTTCCCATCGTGCGCGCTATTTACGAGCGCGATCTTGCCATTCGCCATTTTACCCCCGAAAAATATTTGGCGCTGGTCAGCAACGAGGAAACGAATGGTGAAAAGATCGAACTGACCTCCAAACAAAAGTTCAAAGGGGATGACCGCGCAGCGGCGGAACGCGCCGCCGCGGTATACAACGCGGCGGGCGCGACCGTGCGCGACGTTCGCCGCAAAAAAGACACGCTCTCGCCCGGAAAACTCTATTCGCTTTCCAAATTGCAGAGCGTGCTTGGAAAAAAATATAAAATGTCAATGACCGACAGCCTTGCCGTGATACAGGGACTTTACGAAAAGGGGTATCTTACCTATCCCCGCACCAACTCCGAGTATCTTGCCGTTGCCGAAAAGGGCAAAATGCGCAAGATCATCGAAGAGATACAAAAAATCGGATATCCGGTGGCGTTTAAAGATTCCCCGAAGATCTTTGACGACAGCAAGATCGAGTCGCACTCGGCGCTGACGCCCACCTATAAGATTCCCGACAAAAACGCGCTGACAAAAGAAGAAGCCCTTGTTTATGCAACGGTTTTTCGCCGCTTCGTGGCAATCTTTTGCTCCGAGCCTTGCCTTGCCGAGCGCACCGAGATCACCATCGGGGTGGGGGATCTTGAAGAGTTTACCCTGAAAGGTCTCGTCATCACGCAGCGCGGTTGGATGCAATACGACGATTCCACGCAAAAAGAAAAGACTCTCCCCAAACTTTCGCGCGGCGACACGGTAAACGTCGCGTTTGGAGCGGTGGAGAAGGAGACAACGCCGCCGAAGCATTATACCATAGAAACCCTGAACCAGTATCTGAAAAACCCATTTCGCGAGGAGAAAGCCGCAGAGAGTGACGAGATGGGAGCCGACGACGCGGCGGAATATAAGGCGATACTTGAAGGGCTTGAACTCGGCACGGAAGCGACGCGCACGGGGATCATCGAAAACGCTTGCAAGAGCCGGTATATCGAACTCAAAAAGGACACCTACACCATTTTGTCGGGCGGCGAATATCTGATCGAATCGCTTGACCGTCTCGGCATTCGTATGGATAAGCACCGCACGGTGGAAATGGGGCGGGCGCTCAAAAAAGTGTTTCGCGGCGAGATGAGCGTGAAGGACAGCGTTTCTCTGGCGGAAAATGAGGTGCGCGCGGTTTTTGACAGCGCAAGCACCGACGACGCGGAAGATCGCGATATCGGCGTTTACGGTGAGGAAGTGGGAAAATGCCCGCTTTGCGGCAAGCGCGTGCTGCGCGGCAAATTCAGTTACGGATGCGAAGGTTACAAGGAAGGGTGCACTTTCCGCGTTTCCACCTATATCTGCAATCGCGCCATATCGAAACGCAATATGGAGCGCTTGCTTCTCGAAGGAAAAACCGCGAAGATCGTGGGCTTTGTTTCTCCTAAAACGGGTAAAAATTTCGACGGGACGCTCGTCTTAAAAGACGGGAAAGCAATTTTCGACTTTTCGATGTGACATACAAAAAAGAGGTGAAAATTCACCTCTTTTTTCGTTTAGTGGCAACACGTAACGCGTTTTACGTGAGATCGCCCGCGATGCGGTGCATTTCGGCAATGGTGGCGGCGGGGTCGGGCGTGCCGAAAACGGCGGTGCCGGCGACCACCACGTTGACGCCCGCGTCCAAAACCTCGCGCAGATTTTTGAGCCCGATGCCGCCGTCCGCTTCAAGGTCCGCGGCGGGGTTGATCTCATCCAACATCGCGCGCACCTCTTTTGCTTTGATCAGCGTTTCGGGAATGAGCGATTGTCCGCCGAATCCCGGTTCGACCGTCATCACCAGCACGAGGTCGCACAGCGGTAAAAATTCTTTAATGGCGGCGGCGGGAGTGCGCGGGGAAATGGCAAGCCCCGCTTTTTTGCCGGCGGCACGGATGGTACGCAGCACCGCGGCGGGATCCTTCGTGCTTTCAAAATGAATGGTCACGCCATCCGCGCCCGCTTTGATAAAGCGATCAACGTAGCGCTCCGGGCGGTCGATCATCAAATGCACGTCGAAAAAGAGATCAGTGTGCGGGCGCAGCGCCGCGATGACGACGGGGCCGAAACTGATGTTCGGTACGAAAGCACCGTCCATCACGTCAAGATGGAGCATTTCCGCGCTTTCCACGGTTTTCACCGACGCGGCAAGGCGGGAAAAATCGGCAGAGAGCATAGAGGGAGAGATTTTCATTTTGAACTCCTTTTCAAAGTGACGTTTGCGTATTTTCGACATAAAATGAGAGTATAGAATACGCGGCGGAAAAACGGTGGAAGAGAAGCAGAAGGGAAGTGGGAGGGAGCGGCCGCGCTCCGCCGCTTCACGCCGCCCCGATCAAACGGGGCGGCTTTTTTCAAGCGGAAATGCGCTTGATCAGTGCGATCGCCTGCGCGGCGATCCCCTCGCCGCGTCCGGTAAAACCGAGCCCTTCTTCGGTGGTCGCCTTTACGCTGACGCGACCGGTGGGCATTTCAAGAGCGGCGGCAAGATTTTTGCACATCTCGTCGATATACGGGGCAAGTTTCGGCGCTTCCGCCAATATCGTGGCGTCGATGTTGACAATGGCGTAGCCCGCTTTGCGCAACTCGGCGGCGACGATTTTGGCAAGTTCGATGCTGTCCGCGCCCTCATAGGCGGGATCGGTGTCGGGAAAGCGCCGACCGATGTCGCCCATCGCCGCCGCGCCCAGCACGGCGTCAAGGACCGCGTGCGTCAGCACGTCCGCGTCGGAATGTCCGAGCAGTCCTTTCTCAAACGGCACGTTGACGCCGCCCAAGATCAGCGCGCGTCCGGCAACAAGGCGGTGTACGTCGTATCCCTGTCCTATTCTCATAGCGTTTGACTCCTTTTTTTCAGAATGAACTCAGCAAGCGAGAGATCCTCGGGGTGTGTGATCTTCAAATTCTCGCGCCCGATATCCACAAGGCGCACGGGAAAGCCGAGCTTTTCCATCAGTTGGTTGTCGTCCGTCAAATTTTCACGATCCGTGACAGAGGAAAGCGCCGCAAAATAGAGCTCGGCTTGAAAAACCTGCGGCGTCTGTACCGTAAAGACCGTGTTCCGATCGATCGTCGAGGCGATATAACCGCGCTTGGTGGCGATTTTTACGGTGTCAAAGACCGGCATAGCCGCGCTTGCCGCGCGATAGCGATATGCCGCCTCGATCACGCTGTCCACGCCCTCGGGGGTGATCAGACACCGCGCGCCGTCGTGAATGGCAATAAAATCGGCGTCGGGGCGGATCTTTTTGAGTCCGGCTTCGACCGAAAGAGCGCGCGTCGCCCCACCGCGCGCCACGGCGCGCAGTTTGGTGATCCCGTAGATTTCCTGAATGTCAAAAACGGCGTCTATGTCCTCGGCACGCGCCACGACCACGATTTCCGACACCGTAGCGGCATTTTGAAAGGCGAGCAGGGTGTGAGCCAGCACGGGCTTTCCGTCGAGCGGGAGGAGCGTTTTTGAGCCTTCTGTGTGCATCCGCGTGGAAGCGCCCGCCGCCACGATGACGGCGGCGGTATAACGGGCGGATTTTCGCGGGGCGCTCATTGCGCGTCTATGGTGCCGTTTTCAATGGCGGCAAGAAGGTCGATGCGCTGTTTGTGGCGCGGACCTTCGGAAAATTTCGTATCAAGGAAAATATCAACGAGATCAAGCGCCAAGCCCTCGCCCACCACGCGCGCACCGAAGCAAAGCACGTTTGCGTCATTGTGTTCGCGCGTCAGTTTCGCGCTGTACGTGTCGGAACAGCACGCGGCGCGGATACCTTTGTGCTTGTTTGCCGCCATCGACATACCGATGCCGGTTCCGCAGATGAGGATGCCGAGTTCGCAAGTTCCGTCGGTAATCTTGCCGCAAAGGCGATGCGCGATCTCGGGATAATGGCAGCTGTCGGACGTATAGGTGCCGACGTCCGTCACGGCAAATCCGCGCGCTTCCAGGTGTGCGCGCACGGCGTTTTTAAGATCCAGCGCGGCGTGGTCGCAACCGATAACTATGTGTTTCATCGTAAACCTCCGTTTAATGATTTCTTTTCGCGTTCCAAACGTTCTCGCTCCGCCTGCGGCAAGCGCAAATAGAAAGGTTTGAGCGCTTCGGGGGACGTGTATTCTCCCGCCGCAAAACGTTTCGCGGCGACTTTGGCGACCGACACGGCGTTTTGATCCGAAAGCAGTGGAGAAACGGGCAGGGGGACGAGGCGGGTAAAGGCTTTTTCCGTCTCTTTTACGCCGTCACCAGACAAGAGGAAGGGGGCGCCGATCTTCTCCAATTCCGTTTCAAGGTCGCTTGCCGCCAGAGCGCGATCGGGCGTAAGGCGCGCCGCCGCGCCGTTTTCGGCGCGAAAGAGCGCGTTGTAGACTTGTCCGCGCCGCGCGTTCATCACGGGCGCGAGAATGACGCCGTCTTTCTGCGGTACAAGGTTTTGCGCGAGCGATTCCAGGGTGGAAACGCCCACAACAGGCTTGTTTTTGCCGAAAGCCAAACCCTTGACGGTTGCCACGCCGATCCGCACGCCGGTAAACGAACCGGGTCCCGCGTTGACGGCGAAAAGGTCAACGTCGTCCACGGTCACGCCGGCACAGGAAAGCGCGTCGCGCACCATCGGCAGGAGCGTTTCGCTGTGCGTGTTGCCGTTTTTCAAGTGAAAAACGGCGATCGGCGTGTCGTCGCGGCAAACGGCTACGCTTGCCGAAACGGCGGTACTGTCCAGTGCCAAAATCAGCATAGCGACTCCTTTTCTTGTTTGATAACGGTAATTTTTCGGCGGTCGGGGTGCTCCGCGTCGATTTTTTCGATCTTCACGTCAAAGCGGGAGTCGGGGAGCGCGTACGGGATCTTTTCGCTCCATTCCGTCAGGATCACGCCCTCGCGCGCGAGAAAATCGTCAAATCCGATCGAATAAAGATCGTCTTCGCTCTCGATGCGGTAAAGGTCAAAGTGAAAGACGGGGAATTTTTCTCCGTGATATTCGTTGACAAGGGTAAAAGTGGGAGAATGCACCGTTTTACCGGGTGCGAAATGCGCGGCAAAGCCCCGCACAAACGCGGTTTTTCCGACGCCGAGATCCCCGTAAAGCGCCACGAAGCGGGGGAGCGCCCCGTCGTTTTCGATCTCCCGTGCCAGCGCGCGTCCCGCCGCTTCGGTCTCTTCCGTCGAGGCGGTAAAGGTCACGCGGTAGGCGTCGGGGCTTTTCTTGCTTAGTTTTTCGCGCGTGCCGTCGGGTCTCTCCACAACGGCGCCGGAGAGCATCGCGCCGAAAGAGGCGCGGATCTCGGCAAGATATTCGGCGCGCAGTGCCGCTTGTTCGTCTTTTTCTTCCGCCGTCAGCGCGCGCTCCCGCGCGGCGCGGGCAAGCGCGTTGATGCGGTCGATCTTTTCTTTGTTCATTTTAAGCACGCAGAGAAAGTCCGAGTTCGCGGTCAAGCAACGCCACGACTTTTTTAGAGACCTTTTCGGCGTCTTCAAGCGTCAGCGTGTGGTCGTCGGCGCGCAACGTCATACGGAACGAGACCGATTTTTTGCCTTCGCCTACCTGCGGACCGCGGTAAATGTCAAAAAGACGCACGTCTTCGGTCTGTTTGCCGCCCGCTTTGCGGAGCACCGCCTCGATCGTACCGATCTCGGTCGCCTCGTCGCACACAAGCGAGAAGTCGCGGGTGATGGCGGGATATTTGGGCAGAGGACGATACGGTTTCTCGGCAACGCGCAGTTCAAAGAGCGCGTCGAGATCCAATTCCGCGGCAAAGAGCGGAACGTCGGTGCCGTAAGCGGCGGCAACGGTGGGGTGGATCTGTCCCATCGTGCCGATCACGCGCTCGCCCGCGCGAATATGCGCCGAGCGACCGGGATGGTACGCGGCGTCTTTTACGGTCGCGGTGAAGACCGCGTTTTCAATGCCCGCCACGGACAGGAGATTTTCTATAACGCCTTTCAGCGTGTAAAAATCCACGTCGCCGTACATACCGAGAGCAAGGCGTTTGCCCTCAAAGGGCAGTTCGCCCTCGTCGGCGGAGGGAATATAGACAGAGCCGTTTTCAAACAGCCGCACGTTTTCGTTTTGGAAGTTGAGATTGCGGATCAGCACGTCGAGCATCGAGGGCAGGAGAGTACGGCGCATCACGCTCGTATCCTCGCCCAGCGGGTTGGAAATGACCACCGAGCGCGCCGCCTCGTCGTCCTGTGCGATGCCGATCTTCGTATAGTTTTTGGGGGAGATAAAGGAGAAGGTTTGAATTTCGTCCAGTCCCATACCAAGCAATGCACTCTCCATCGCCACGCGGAACGCCTGCGCGGGGGATCTGCCGCCCCTTGTCGTTTCGGCGCAAATGTTGGTGGCGTTGATCTTATCGTAGCCGTAAATGCGGATGATCTCCTCCGCGATGTCGTTCATACAGGCAAGATCGCGGCGGAAGGAGGGCACGACGATTTTTCCGTCTTCCACGCGGCAATCGAGCGCCGTGAGGATCTTGACCATCTCCTCGGCGGCGATATTTGTGCCGAGAAACGCGTTGTAGCGGTCGGGCGTAAAGGGGAGCGTGACGGTTTCGGGTTTTGCGGGATAGGCGTCGATCACGCCGTCCACCACGTCGCCCGCGTCAAGCAGTTCCACAAGTTCGCAGGCGCGAAGCAGAGCCGGCAGGCAGTTTTCGGGATCCAGTCCCTTTTCAAATCGCGCGGAAGACTCGGTGCGCAGTCCGTTTTTCTGCGCGCTCACGCGCACCGAAGGACCGGAAAAGCACGCCGATTCAAACACTACGGTGTTTGTTGCCGCGGTGATCTCACTGTTTTCGCCGCCCATTACGCCGGCAAGAGCGCAGGGTTTTTCACCGTCCGCGATGACGAGCATCGAAGAGGCGAGCGTGTGGTCGGAACCGTCCAGCGCGCGGAAAGGTTCACCCTCGGCGGCGCGGCGCACCGTGATGGTGTTGCCGCCCAGCATCGCATAGTCGAAAGCGTGCATCGGCTGACCGTATTCGAGCATCACGTAGTTGGTGATGTCCACGATATTGTTGATGGGGCGCACACCCGCCGCGAAAAGGCGCATACGGAGCCAACGGGGAGAGGGTGCAATACGCACGTTTTTGATTACTTTCGCGGCGTAACGGAAGCAGAGGTCGGGCGCGAGATTTTTGACGGTGAGATAGTTTTTCACGTCGCCTCCACAACCCTTGACGGCGGGTGCGGGAAGTTTCCACGGTTTACCGAAGGAAACGGCGCTCTCGCGCGCAAGTCCGATGACCGAAAGGCAATCGGGGCGGTTGGAGGTGATTTCAAACTCGACCGAAGTGTCGTCCAGCATCAGCACTTTGCGGATATCTTCTCCGATATGCGCGGCGCATTCCTCTTCGTCAAGGATCAGAATGCCGTTTTCCTCTTTGCCGGGGCATTCGTGTGCGGAAAGCCCCAGTTCTCCCATCGAGCAGAGCATACCGTCCGATTGTACCCCGCGCAGTTTGCCGGGTTTGATGACCACGCCGCCGGGGAGTTTTGCCACGGGGAGTGCGGCGGGGACGAGCGCGCCCTCGAAAACGTTTTGCGCGCCGGTCACGATCTGTACGTCCTCGCCTTTTCCGACGTCCATCGTGCAGATCTGCAAATGGTCGCTGTCGGGGTGCGGCACGATCTTTTTGATGCGCGCCACCACGACGTTCTCGATCTCCGCGCCGAGAATTTCATAACCTTCCACTTTCGAGCCGGTCAGCGTCATACGGTCGCAGTAAGTTTGTATATCGGTGTTGCCGAGATCCACGAAATCGGCAAGCCATTTCCAAGACAAATTCATCGCGTTTCTCCCTTCTTAAAACTGTCCGAGAAAGCGTTCGTCATTCTCGTAAAAGAGGCGGATGTCGTCAATGCCGTAGTGCTTCATCGCCACGCGCTCGATGCCCATACCGAAAGCGAAACCGCTGTACACTTCGGGATCGATACCGCAGTTGGAAAGCACGAAAGGATGCACCATACCGGCGCCGAGAATCTCGATCCAGCCCTCGCCCTTGCACACGCGGCAGCCCTTGCCGCCGCAGGCAAAGCAGGAGACGTCCACTTCCGCCGAAGGCTCGGTAAAGGGGAAGTGGTGCGGACGGAAACGGATCTTGGTCTCCTCGCCGAACATTTGTTTGGCAAAAGTTTCGAGCGTGCCTTTCAGGTCACTCATCGTGATGCCTTTATCCACGACAAGCCCTTCCATTTGTTGAAAAAGCGGGGAGTGCGTCGCGTCCAGCGCGTCGGAACGGTAGACGCGGCCGGGCGAAATGATGCGAATGGGGGGCTTTTGCTTCTCCATCACGCGCACCTGCACGGGGGAAGTCTGCGAGCGGAGCAGGATCTTGTCGGAAATATAGAAAGTGTCCTGCGTGTCGCGCGCGGGGTGATTTTCGGGGATATTGAGCGCCTGGAAGTTGTAGTAATCATACTCCACTTCGGGTCCTTCGGCGATGGAGAAGCCCATACCGATAAAAACATCTTCCATCTCGCGGCGCACGCGCGTTAAGGGGTGCTGATGCCCCATACGCACGGGCGTGCCGGGCATCGTGACGTCCAGTTTTTCTTTTTCGAGACGATGGGCGAGCGCGCGTTCTTTTTGACGCGCCATACGCTCCGCGATGGCGTTTTCGATCGCGGTACGCACTTCGTTGGCAAGTTGTCCCATCGCGGGGCGGTCTTCGGGGGAGAGCGCGCCCATTCCGCGCAAAACGGTGGTCAGTTCGCCTTTTTTACCGAGAAAGCGCACGCGCGTCTGTTCGACGTCCGCGGCGGCGTCGGAGATCTCGGCAAGGGCAGCCGCCCGAATTTTCTCCAAAAGTTCTTTCATACTGCAAAAATCCTTTCTGTTGCACTCAAAAAAATAAGCCTCGCCCACGAAAAACGGGACGAAGCGAAAACGCACGCGGTACCACCCGAATTGAAGGCGAGAGCCAACACTCAAAAGCCGATAACGGGGCGGACCGTGCGCGGCTACAAAAGGGGTTCACCGCGCCCGCTAACAAGGGAAACGCCGCCCGATCTATGCCGGTTGCTTACAGCCGAGGCAACCTTCTCTTGAGGCAGGGAAAAGGGGTGGCAGACTTGATCACAGCGTTATGATATATACAAAGCAAGTATAGCACACCGACAGGGAAAAATCAAGAGAAAAAGCAAAAGATTATCGAAAAAAAGGGAAGCCCCCCGCGCCGTGGCGCGGGGGGCGGGGAAACGTGCCGTCAAGCAGGCGTTGTGATGACGATGTCGCTTGCGGTGATCTGCGCGTCGCTCACGCCGCCGTCGTAACTGACGGTGATCGTGGCGTCGTCAAGCGGCACGTTGAGGATGGAATCCACGTAACAGCGGATCGGGCTGTTCGTTGTGCCGGCAGGCAGGATAAACGCCGTGTTGCTGCCCACGATCAAGGTGTTTTCCACGTTTGCGGCAAGGTGGATACAAGTGCCCGCAGTGCCGTTTTGCGTCAGCGTGGCGTTCTCCACCGTGATCGTGGCGGTGCTGTTTGTGTGCACGAGAGAATAGTTCACGGTGGCGGCGTTTCTTGTGGAGATGTCGGCGCCGTCAATATGGAGCGCCGCGTCCGCCGCGTTGGCGACAAAGCCCCAATAGTTGCCTTGATAGACGCCGCCGTTCACGTACAGCGTGGTATTCGGACTGTAATGGTAACTGATATAGACGCTGTTTGACGTGCCGCCGTGCGTCACGTTGAGATCGTTTACCGTCGCCACGGTGCCCTCGTTTCGCAGTTGCAGTGCGTGTTCACCGCTGCTCTCGGTCATCGTTACGGTGTAGCTATTGCCGTTCACGGTCATGTTTTTCGTAAAGTTCGCACCGGTGGCGCTGGTGATGTCGTCGGACAGTTCGATACTGCCGTTTTCGGGGCAGAGCGCGGAGAGGAAGTTGAGGTCGGTGTTGGCGTCGCCCTCAAAGAGCGTTGTGCCGACGCTGTTTTTCACCGCTACCGTAGGCGTGGCGCCGAGGGCGGTCTTCCACACGAAATTGCTTGCCGTCAAAGCGGCGTAGCTGTAGGTCGGGCGCGACGTCGGCGACGCCGCGGCGTGGATCACGGTGAGATCGCGGATTGTAAGATCGGTACCGATAAAGCGGAGTGCCGTGTCGGCGGAGCCCGACGTGAGGATCTTGTTGTTGCCGTTAAAGATGATCGCGTTTTGGTTGGCGATATTCAGCGCGGTATGCAGTGTAACGTCGTCCAGCAGTGTCACGGTCGCACCGGCGGGCGCGTTGTTGAGCGCATAGGCGAGGTGGTTGTAATAGGTCGTCGTGCCGCCGCCTGTCACCGAAACAATGGCGTCCGGGGCGAGAGCGGTCGTCAGAGCCGGGTGCGCGAGATTTTGAGCGCAAACGACGTTGAGAAGTTTCGTTCCGACCATCTTGCCGATCAGCAGCATATCGTCCGCCGTCCAGTGCGCGCTGTCGCTGTCGCGGTAGCCGACGGCAAGTTTCGCGGTGTCCACCGTGTAGACGTCGGCAAATTCTCTTGCCAGTTCCCGCTGCATCGCCACAAAATTGTCTTGATTTTCGGTGTGCGTTCTGCCGAAGGAATCGGAGATCTCCCCGACCACAAAGGGCAGGGTGGCAAGATTTTCGCCCGTGATGGCGCCGAGGTCGGCGCGCAGGTCGCTTATCAGAGCGTTGAAGAGCGCGGGATAGGCATACGGGCTCTCAAAACTGCACATATCGACGTCCAGCGCCAAACCGTTCACAAGAACGCTCGTCACGTTGCGTTCGGCCTCTCCCTGCATCCAAAATACGCCCTTGACACTGAAACGGTTATAACCCGCTTTGCGCAGTTCCGTGATGGCGCTTTCCACTTTGCAAAGCAAGTTCGTATATTGCTTGCCGGAAAGCGCGTTGTTGTTCTTGCCGTAAGTTTCAAGGTAAGAAGGCGGCGTCCAGGAGCCCTCGCGATAATCGGAGCCCTTGGTCGAGGTCGTCACAAAGGGATCCATCAGGTGCGTGCCGCCGTCCGCCCACTTCACGATGCAGGCGTCGCGGTCCACGGTGCCGGCGGCGCCGGTATAGTCACTGCCCTTGTAATATTGCGAGAGAACTTCCGCCATACCGAGTTCCGCACCCATACGCGAGCCGTCAAAAGCTCCGCCGAGCCCGATGCTCACGGGGGCAAGAGCGGTGTCGCTGTAATTGAGACTGCCCGGGTAAGCGGAACCCGCCGCGCCGGAATACAGAACGTGCTCGTACGTTTCGGTGTGCGCGCTTGCAAACGCGTCGGTGATGCCGCTGTATCCGGAGGCGTTGGATTGGCCCGCGATGATATAGAGATCCACGGCCTTCGGGCTGTACGTCGCGCCGAAAGAGGTCAAAATGGCGCGTTGTCTTACCGAATAGCGTGAGTAGCGTCCTTCAAAGCGGTTGAGATAATCGCCTGTGCTCACGTCGCGCAAGTCGTTGAGCGCGATTTGGGCGACGTCACTGACCGAGCGCGCGTTGTCGCTCTCGTCGTAGTTGCCGTAGCAACGCCGCAAAATCCCTTCGCCGTCGGTGTAATCGGCGTAGAGCATAGAGGCGAATTTGCGCGTATAGTTGCCCGTTTTGATGTCGATCATCGAGGCGCGGATCGTCAGCGAATCATCGCTTTCCACGGTGATGCCGTGAACGGTGGGGATTTTCAGATAAATTTTGCTTGCCGCGATCAGGGCTTCCTCGGTAAAGGAAATGCCGTCAAGGTAATCCACCGGCACGATCAACGTGCCGTAAGAAATGCTTGTGCCGGGCAGCATCACGCTCTCGATACGCTCGATAAAGGCGGCGGAGACCACGGAAGTAAAGCGGATACCGGGGTGCTCGTCGTTAAGCCTGACCGACGCGCCCGAAACCGCCGAGAGGTTATTCAGAGACGCGCGGCGCGCAAAGGCGGGATAGCGAATGGTCTGCGACACGTCTTCCGCATCCTCGCCGCACTGATAGATGGCGCCGTTGCCGTAGCACACGTAAGACACGAGATTGACGGTGGCGTTTCCGCTCGGGTTGGCGGCGGAGAAGAAGGTGTGCCAATAGCGGGTGGATTCTTTCACAAACACGCCGCCGTAGATGTTGGCGGTGCTGGCAACGGTGGCGTTGTTGGTGCTTGTGCGCACGCTGTACGTGTGCGAGTTTCCGGTGTAGGTGCTGGTAAAGAACCCGCCGTAGACGTTGAGCGTGGCGGAGCCTGAATCCGTGCCCGCTTGCAGAAGGGAAACGGTGTTGGAGGTAAAGACGCCGCCGTAAATGTTGGCGGTACCGACTATCCAGAAAGCAAGTTCTCTGTATTCTCCGGTACGAGTAAAGGTGCCGTTTTTGATCGTCAGCGTGCCGCCCGAAACTTTGATGATGCCGTCGTTCAGCCCGATAAAGGTGCCGCCGTTCACGGTCACGGGGGTGGCGTTGTTGATGTTGACGATAAAGTTGCCGTTATAGGCGCCCGAGATCCTTTGCAGCGTGCCGCCGTTCACGGTGATCGAAGCGACGGTAGTTTCCGCGTAGAGCGCGGCGCCGCGCGTGTGGATCGTGCCGCCGTTTATGATGATCGTGGCGCCGGTGGAAGAGCCGATGCCGCGGTAAGTGCCGGTGATCGGCGCGCCTTCCGCATTGGAAGACGTGCCGGTGATCAGACCGCCGTTCATCGTGATGGTGGCGGAGCCGGAGTTGTTCCAGACGGCAAGACCGCTGGCGTTGGCGCCCGATTGGAGATACGCGCCCTCGTTGATCGTGACGTTGGCGGCGGATTCCAGTTCCAGCACGCGGCCGGCGGAAATGAGGCGCGCGTTGCTGCCGATCACAAGATTTCCGGTCGCGTTGCTGCGCGACAGCACCGGGTAACCGGAGGCGGTGCTTTGCATCGTCAGCGCGTCGGCGGTGCCGCCCAGCGTGACGGTGCCCACTGCGTTGGCGTTATAGAGCACGAGCACCGAGCCGGAAACGACGTAAGAGCCGGAGAGAATGTTGAGCGCACCGCTTGTGCGGTAGCGGAAAACGCCGGTGGCATCGGAAATCGTGAGGTTTCGGAAAGTGGCGGTATAGTTTTTGTTGGCGCCCGAGAGGTCAAAAATATCCTGCGCGCCGGCAGGCGCGGCAAAATTACCGCCCGAAACCTCGACGTTGGCGCCCTCCGAGAAGACGAAGCGCGAGCTGCCCGAGCGGAAATTGCCGCCCGAAATGTTGATCGTGCCCACCGAACCGCCGACAAGACAGGTGGCGCTGTAATCGACGGAGCCGAACGTGCCGCCCGTAATGGTGGTCACGGTCGTGCCGCCGTTCTGCCAGATCATATGTTGCGCGGTGGTGGTGACAAACGAGCCGCCGGAGATGTTCAGCGTTGTGGTGGCGCGCAGATTAAAGACGCGCCAAACCGATGAAAAACTCGGCGGAGCGGTGGGATCGGCGGCGCTGATGGAGAGGGTGGCGCCCGCCACGCCGGCGTCATAGATCGTGGCAAAGGCACCGGTGGCGGTGAAGGTGCCGCCCGAGACCGTGATGGCGTTGACGGAAGGATTGGCGCTGACGTAGAAGACGCCCGAGATCGGCGCGTTGGACGTGCCCGCTACCGACGTGGTAAAGGAGCCGCCGGAAATATTGAGGCGCAGTCCCGCGTTGCGGCAGTTGATGATCTGCTTGATCGAGGAGAAATTGCCCGCCGAAATATTGACGGTGCCCGCCGTGTTGAGGTCAAAGAGACAGGAAGCGTCGTTGCCCGCCGTCCGCACGAAAGAGGGCGTTTCGTCGTCGTCGTTGACGGTGATGACGCCCGTGTAACTCTCGGCAAAAATGACGTTTTGATAGGCCTCAAAAGAGCCGCCCGAAATCACGACGGGCGCCGCGCCCGAGGGGCGAATGATACACCGCGTGCCGGAGTTTCCGACAAAGGTGCCGCCCTTGATCAGCAGATATCCGCCGGCGGTGGTGGAGCCGAGCGAGATAAAGCGTCCGTCCGAAGAAAAGGGAACGACGTGGTATGTGCCGCCGTCGATTGCCAGTTTGGCGGCGCCGGACAGAAGGACCGTCCGCGGCGAGGAGGAGGGCTGGGTGTGCCCGTCAAAGGTGCAATCTTTCAGCGTAACGTTGCCGCTCGTGGAGATGCGGAGCGGGGTGGCGTTGGTGCTTTGCAGTTGCACGTAAGCGTCGTTGAAGGTCACGGCGCCGTCAAACGTGAGGAAAGCACCGCCGCCCACGGTCAGTTTGGCGTTGTTTGCCGTATTGACGGTGAGATTTTTGTCAAACGTGAGATTGGCGGAGACGGTCTCGTCCGCCACAAGGGTGATGACGTCGCCGGGGGCGGCCGCGGCAACGGCGTCCGGCAAGGTATAGGAGCCGGAACCGTTCACTTGGCATTCCGCCGACACGATCTGCGCCGACAGGCAAACAAGGGTGACGAGAATGGCAAAGAAGACGAGATATTTCAGCGTTGTTTTCATCTTTTGTTCCTCCTTCGGTTTTGTACCGATAGAATCGCTTAAAGAGATGAGAACAATGTTGTTCGGGCGAAAAAAGTGCGCCGGAAAGTCTTCACGGCGCACGTCGGGGCTATATGAAATTGTAAGTTTCTTCCATTATTGTAGCAGAAAATATGCTTTTTGTCAAATGCCGCACTGCGTATTTTGAAAAAATCGGCGTTTTGCACAAATTTACGCGACGAGCGGCGCAAAACAAAGGGCGCTCTTGTCACTTTCGGCAAATTTTGCCGCACGCCGCAATTTGCGCCGCCCGTTTCTTCTTTTGCGGCGCGCCCGCCCTTGTCGCGGCAAGGAAAAGCCCCCTGCGCCGTGGCGCAGGGGGCGGGGAATTGTGCGTTAGGTGTGGCTGGTCATATCGCCGGCGGTGATCTGCGCGCTGGACGTGCCGCCGTTCGTGCTGACGGTGATGGTCGCATCGTCAAGCGGAACGGTGATGGTTGCGCCCGTCTTGTAGCGGATCGCCGTGTTGGTCGTGCCGGAGGGCAGGACAAACGCGGTGTTCTCACCGACAACCAGAGTGCCGCTGCCGTTGATGTGGATGCCGGCGCCGGTCTTGGAGCCCTGTCTAATGGTGGAGTTTGACACGGTGACGGTACCGGTGGTGCTCTTCATAATGACCGAGTAGTTCACGGAACCGGCATTCTTAGTGGAGGCCGTAACGCCGTTCAACGTGAGGTCGGAGCCGGCGTTGTTGGCGACAAAGACCCAATAGTTGCCCTGATAGGTGCCGCCGTTCACGGTCAGCGTGTTGGCCGCGTTCTGATACGACAGATAAGCGCTCGTGCTGGTGCCGTTGTGCGTCATATTGAGGTTGTTGAGGACCACGTCCGTGCCGCTGCCGTAAATCTGCAACGCGATGGCGTTTGCGCTCATCGTGATCGTTTTACCCGCGCCGTTGATGGTGATATCTCGGGTGAGGTTCAGCGATTTGGTAAGCGTCAGGTTCGCGCTGAGCGTCAGGCTGCCGCCCGCGGGGCAGGCGTAAACCGCCCATTCGATGTTCGCCATATTCGATTGCAACGTCGTGTCGCCGCTGTCCTTCATCGTGATACCGCCGGAGGTGGTGGTCCATGCAAAGTTGGTCGCGGTGACCGATGCGTCCTCGAAGAAGCAACCCGATCCCACTTTCGCGCCGGCGTGCGTCACGGTCAGATTATTGATCGTGAGGTTGGTGCCGATAAAGCGGAGCGCGGTGTCGACGGAGTTCGAGGTGATCGTATGATTGCCGCCGTTAAAGGTGATGGCATTGCTGTTGGAGATGTTGATCGCGCTGTTGATCGTGGTGTCTTTGAGCAACGTCACCGTTGCGCCTGCGGGCGCGTAGTTGAGCGCGTAGGGCAGGTGGTTGTAATAGGTGGTGTTGCCGCCGCTTGTCACCGAAACGATGGCGTCATCGGCGTCCGCGGTGGTGAGATAAGGCTCGTCAAGATCCATACCGCAAACGACGTTCAGGAGCTTGGTGCCCACCATCTTACCGATCAGCAACATATCGTCGGACGTCCAGTGTGCGGTGTCGCCGTCTTCATAGCCGACCGCCAGTTTCGTGTTGCCGATGGTGTAAACGTTGTCAAAGGTTGCCGCCATCGCGTTTTGCATCGCCACGAAAGCGGTTTGATAATCGTAGTGCGCTCTGCCGAAGGTTTCGGAGATTTCGCCGACCACGAAAGGCAGTTCGGAGAGGTCTTCGCCGGTCATGGCGCCGAGGTCTTCGCGCAGGTCGCCCATCAGATAGTTGAAGAGCGCGGGATACGCGTAATCGCTCTCAAAGCTGCACATATCGACCGTAACGCTCGCGCCGCTCACGGTCACGGAGGTAACGGAGCGCTCGGATTCGCCCTGCATCCAGAAGACGCCCTTGACGTTGATCTGGTTGTAGCCCGCCTTGCGCAGTTGCGAAATGGCGTTCTGCATCTTTTCAAGCAGGTTGTAATACTGTTTGCCGGAGAGTGCCTCGTTGTTCTTGCCGTATTTGTCAAGATAGGAAGGAGGCGTCCAAGAGCCCTCGCGATAGTCGGAAGAACCGGTGTCAGCACCTCTGCCGAAGGCATCCATCAGGTGCGTGCCGCCGTCCGCCCATTTCACGATGCAGGCGTCGCGGTTCACGGTGCCTTCCGTTCCGTCGTAATCGTCGCCTTTGTAGTACTCGGAAAGCACAGCCGCCATACCGAGTTCCGCGCCGATGCGGTTGGAGGAGTAAGAGCCGCCGAGACCCTTGGTGACGGGTGCGAGGTCGGTCTTGGAATATTCAAGAGAGCCGGGATAAGCGGAGCCGGCGCCGCCGGAGAAGAGCACGTGCTCATAACTTTCGGTATGAGCGGCGCTGAAAGCGGAGGTCATCGTGCTGTAACCGGAAGCGTTGGATTGACCCGCGATGATGTAAATATCCACGGCTTTCGGCACAAAGGAAGCGCCGAAGCCTTCGAGAATGGCGCGCTGTCTCACGGACAAGCGAGAGTAGCAACGGTTGTAAAGACCCGTGGAGGAATCATACACCGTGTAGGGGTTGAGATAATCGCCGTCTTTGGAGGTGCTTACGTCGTTGAGCGCCATTTGCGCCACGTCCGCGACCGAGCGGGCATTGCTGGCAACGTAATCGCCGTAGCAATATCTCACCACGTTCTCGGTATCGGTGTATTTCGCGTACAGGATCGAGATGAACTGCTTGTTGTAGTTCTTCGCCTTGATGTCGATCATCGAAGCGCGGATGGTCAGCGAGTCGTCGTCTTCCTCGGTAATACCGTTGACGGCGGGAATTTCAAGGAAGGTGATGCCCGCCGCGGTGAGCGCCTCTTTGGTAAAGGCGACGCTGTCGGTCAGGGAATCCACGGGCACGATCAGCGTGCCGTAAGAAATGCTGGTGCCTTCCTTCATCTGCGATTCGATGCGCTCGATAAAGGCGGCGGGAACTTCGGAGGTAAAGCGGATGCCGGGGTGATCCTCGTTGAGGCGGATCGCCGCGCCGGTGACAGCCGAGATGTTGTCAAGAGAAGCGCGCCGCGCGAAGTTTTGGAAGCGGATGGTCTTGGAAACGTCTTCCGAGCTTCCTTCGCCCTGTTGATAGATCGCGCCGTAACCGTAGCAGACGTAAGAGTTCAACGTCATAGAACCTTTGGTCGGGTGAGCCACCTCAAAGATGGTGTGTCTGCCTTTTTGGTTCTTGGTGACGTACACGCCGCCGTAGATGGTGGCGGTGCTGTCAACGGTGGTGTCGCTGGTGCCGACGCGCACGTTGGTGGTCAGCGAGCTCGACGTGTTGGTGCAGGTAAAGTAACCGCCGTAAACCGTCAGCGTGGCGGCATTACTTGCCGAGCCAATCTGCACAACGTCGGTGTCGGAGGTAAAGACGCCGCCGTAAATGGTGAGCGTGCCGTAGCAGCTGATCGCGCTACCGGAAGTGCCGGTAACGGTCGCGTTTTTGATGACGGCGGTGACGTTCGGGTTCGTGATCGAGATCGCGTTGCTACCGTTTGCGGAAATCGTGCCGCCGTTGATGGTCAGGGTGCCCGTCGCCGAGCCCTCGCTCAAAATGCCGTTATAGACGGTGCCGCTGATGGTGCCGCCGTTGATGGTAATGGTAGAGCCGGAAGAAGTGCCGAGACCGCGGCCGCCGGAGACCGAGCCGCCGTTCATCGTGATGGAACCTTTGCCGGCGTTGGACCAAACGCCCATATTGCCGCCGGAGACGCTGCCGCTGTCAATGGTGATGGCACCTGCCGCCGTCATTGTGATGCCGCGGCCGGTGGGAGCGGTCAGCGTTGCGCCGTCAAGGTGTACGGTCGGTGCGGTTGCCGCGCCGCTGTACAGGTACACGCAGGAGTGACCGGTGCTTGTGGAGGTGGTGGAGATCGTGCCGCCGTTGAGGTTCAGCGTCAAGGTGTCGGTCGCGTAGATCGTGTTGTTGGCGGAAGTGATCGTGCCGCCGTTGACGGTGACCGCGCAAGCTTTATCCAGGCTGAAACAAGCGGCGGTGGTGGAAGAGAGCGAGGCGGTGCCGGAGATCGTGATCGGATTCGCGGGGGTGGTGGATTCGATACGCACCACGACGCCGCTGGTTTTGGCGGAAAGGGTACCGCCCGAGATGGTGATGGTGGCGCCGGTGGAAGTGCCGACGCAGCGCGAGGAGTTGCGGATCTGACCGCCATTGATCGTGATCGAGCCCGCGCCGCCGTTTGCCCAGATACCGAAACCGCCGACGTTGATATCACCGTCGGTAAGGGTGACCGAGCCGGCAGAGCACAGTGTGATGCCGCGTCCGCCCGCGGAATAAAGCGTGCCGCCGTTGATGACGATGGTGGGCGCGCCCGCGGCGTAAACGCAGGAATAATCACTGGTGCTGCCGGTGGTTTCCACCGTGCCGCCGTTGAGGTTCAGCGTGCCGGCGGCGTTGGTTCTGATGGTGTGCACGGAGGAGGTGAGCGTGCCGCCCGTCATAGTGAACGCGTAGCCCGCCGCGTTCAGGTAGACCGCGTAGCCGCTGGTGGAGGAGATCTCGGCGCTATCCTGCACGTTCAGCGTGGAGCCCGAGCCGAAATGGATCGCCGATTGACCGTCGCTGGCGGCGGTGCTGCGCACCTTGGCGCTGCCGCGCACCGTAACGGTGGTGGCGCCCGATGCCGTGTAGACGGCGGGATTGGTCGTGCCGGTGGTGGTGAGGATCGCCGTTCCGCTGATATCCACGGTGGTGGCAACGCGCAGATCCAGCACGTAATCGCCGGAAGTCATCGTGCCGCCCGAGATGTTGAGCGGGCAGGCGGTCGTATTACTGACGCATTTACCGGTCCCCGCGATGATGGTGCCGCCCGACATATTGAGCGTGCAACCCGCAAAGTTCATATAAAAGCAGCTGCCGTCGCCCTGGCTTGCGTCGATGGTGCCGCCGTCAACGGTGACGGTGGTAACTTTGCTGTACACCGCGATGCCCGTGCCGTTGGCGCGCACCGTGATGGTACCGCCGTGCAACACGACAGCCGCGCCGCCGGAAGTGCCGATGCCGCGCGCGGTGCCGGTGACGGAACCGCCGTTGGTGGTGGTGCCCGTGATGGTGCCGCCGTTCATCGTGATGGTGGGTTGCGTTTCCCAAGTGCCGAGGTTTTGCCAAATGGCGATACCTTCACCGCTGGCGCCGCTTTGCAGATAAGCGCCGGCGTTGATGGTGATGTCGGTGGATGCGGTCATATTGAGCACGCGGCTGTAGGAAATGAGGTTCGCGTTGTTATCGATCGTCAGCGAGCCGGCGGGATAGCCGTTTGCTGCGCTTCCGAATCCCTCAACGACGTAGTTGGAGCCGGTGGAGCTCATCGTCAGGGTGGCTTCCGTGCCGCCCAGCGTGATGTTGCCGCAGGCGTTGGAATACCACATTTTCAGCGTGGAACCGGTGGAAGTGAAGGTGCCGGATTTGATGTTGAGCGTGGCGGCGCCGCTGTAATAGAAGACGTTGGTCACGCCCGACACCGTGATGTTTTCGATATTGACGGTGCAGGCTTTTGCTGTGTTAAAGCAGAAGACCATGGTGGCGGTGGAAGCGGCGGTATAGGTGCCGCCCGTCACGTTGATGTTGGCGCCCTGACCGTACAGAATGCGCCCGCCGGTGGTGCGGAAATCGCCGCCCGAAATGGTCAGCGTACCGGCACTGCCGCCGATCACGGTGTTGGGGTTGCCCACGGTGGTGACGTCGTCAACGACCTTAAAGCCGAAATTACCGCCCGTAACGGTGGTAGAAACGCCGCTGGCGTTCTGCCAGATCATATGTTCGGCGGTGGAGGAGGTATAGAAAGTACCGCCCGAAATGGTCACCGTTGTATTGTTGCTATACAGGTTGAAAAGACGCCACGCGGAGGAGAAGAAGGGAGAACCGCTGATTGTCAGCGTGATGCCGGAGACTTCGGGTTGGAAAACGGAGGCATATGCGCCGGTCGAGACAAAGGAACCGCCCGAAATCTCAAATTCGGCGGGGGCGTAAGTGAAATCAAAGACAGCGGAAACAAAAGGATGATCGCCTGTTCCGGAGCCCGCGTAGGCAGCGGTAAAGGAGCCGCCCGAAATGTGCAACTTGGTATTGGCGGCGGCGCCGTAAAACAGAGGCTTAACGGTGGAAGCGGAGGAGATCACGGCGTTGTCCTGCACGTTGAGGGTAGCCGCGGAGTAGAAATAGATCGGCGAATAGCCGCCCGCGTTGGTGCAGCTGACCGTGGCGGAATTTTTGATTGTGATGACCGAAGCGCCCGATGCCGTGTAGATGGTGGGGTTCGACGTGCCGGTGGAAGTGAGCGACGCGTTGTCTTCAATCGTCACGGTAGCGGCTTTACGCAAATTCAAAACGTAATCGGAAGAGGAAAGTGTCGCCGAATCGGAGATCGTCAGCGTGGAGCCGACGCTGTCAAAATAAACGGCGGAGCCGGTGCCCGCGGAAATCGTCGAGGTGCCGGAAATTTCAACCTCGACTCCACCCGCCGTGACGTAGATCACGTTGCTGGAGGAAGAGGAAGAAAACGTAACGTTTTCAAGGGTTACGGGCGTGGCGGGAGCGACGCCCTCGATAAAGAGTTGGTTGCCGGGGCAAGCGATGGTGCAGTTGCTAAGCGAAATCGCGGCGCCCGTGGAAGAACCGACCGCGCGGCTGGAGTTTTCAATGCGGCCGCCCGAAACGGTGATGGTGGCGACGCCGTTGTTTGCCCAGATGCCGAAACCGCCCACCGAAATGGTGCCCGCCGTCATCGTCAGCGTGCCGGCGGAATTCATCGTGACGCCGCGTCCGTTTGTCGAGGAGAGCGTGGCACCGCCGAGATTGATGGTGGAAGCGCCCGCATCGTAAATGCAGGATTCCGAAGAGGTGATCGAGATCGTGCCGGCGTTGAGGTTCAGCGTACTTGCGTGCGCAAGGTTGAAAACGCGCCAAGCGGAGGTGAAGGCGGGGGCGGGAGTTTCCGCGTCGCCGTCATCCGAAACGGTAAATTTAGCATTCGCGAGAAAGCTGTGATACACCGCGGAATATGCGCCGGTGGTCCGGAAAGAGCCGCCCGTGATATTGACAACTGCGGTCGTCACGGCACCGTTCATCCAAAAGATGCCCGAAACCGGCGCGGCGGAAGTGCCCGCTAACGAAGAGGTAAAGGTACCGCCCGAAACGTTCAGTTTCAAACTTGTGTTTCTGACGTTGAAGATTTCTCTTGTGCAGGTGAAAGTGCCGCCGGATATACTGATCGTGCCGGCGGTGTTGAGGTCAAACATGCGATAAGCGTCGGAACCCGTTTTGGTTATGGTACAGCCTCTTGTGTTCACGCAAGAAGATCCTTCTTGGAAAAAGGCTTCGCCGTTTACCAAATTGACGGTAGCGTTATTCACCGTTGTGACGGAAGTGTTGGAACCGCCGAAGATAGTTCTGCTGTTTCCGCTGTTGGTATACGTACCGCCGGTAACGTTGGTTTTAGCGCCTGCGATGTTAGACCACACCCAGTACATATTGCCGGCGCCGTAAGAAGATCCCAAAGACACGGTGCAGTCCGTCAGGTTCAGCGTGCCGCCGGAACTGTTGAGAAATATTCTGGCACCGGATGCTTTGGTTGTAGAAGTAAGGGTCACGGTGTCAACGGTAACCGTAGGGGCACCGCCGCTGAGATATACGGCATAGGTGCCGCTGCTGGTCAAGTTACAGTCCGAGATGGTGACGGTCTGATTTGTACCGTTTTTAATCAACAAATAATTGCTGCCCAATGCCAGCGTTTTCGGAGAGCTCGGATCCGATGTGATCGTCAGGCTCTTTGAAATGGTCAGTGTGGCTGACAGCGTTTCGTTTGCCGTGATGGTGATGGTGTCACCGTTGCTCGCGGCCGTGTAGGCGGCGGCAAGCGAAGCGTATTCGGTTTCGCCGATCTGGCATGTCGCGGAAGCCGCCAGCGCCGTAAAGGCAACAAAGGCGACGAGCAGAACTGCCAAGAAGAGTAGGTGCTTGAAGCGTGTTTTCATCGTGTTTCTCCTCCTTGTGCTTTCGCAAAAAAAGTTCGTCAAAAAAGTTCTCGTAAAGCGCGGAAAAAGCGGTGGGAGAGTTCTTCGCTCGTCTCGCCGTATTCAATTTTCGTTGCCATACTCGAAAGTTGCGAAAATGACGCCCTTCGGAAGGCATACTTTCCGATGGTTATCATTTTCTCCCTTCATTTTAGCACGCAACGTCGATTTTGTCAAAGATGTTTTTTATCTTTCGGAAAAAATCGTCGTTTTGCACAACGAAATGTGCTTCAACTCCGCAAAAAAGCCTTGTCTCCCCCTCCCGCGCCCCGCGTCGCGCCGCGCGCAAAATCGCGCTCCGCGCCCTCGCCGCCGCGCCTTTCCCGCGCCGCGCGCAAAAAGCCGCCCCGCACGGCAAGCGCCGTGCGGGGCGGGG
>LVAM01000022.1 GCA_001604005.1 Clostridiales bacterium Firm_07
CAGCGAAGGATATGTGCTGATCACCACCCGGCGGGAAGACGGCGGCGTCACCATCAGCATCTCCGACAACGGGAAGGGATTTGACCCGAGCACCGCGGTGGCGGACAGCACGCGGTCCCACATCGGCCTGAAGAACGTACGCGAACGGCTGGAGAAGATGTGCGACGGCGGGCTGGAAATCAACAGTGTGATCGGCGAGGGCACCACAGTGACCATCTGGATTCCGGATCCTCCTCCGGAAGCCGAAAAAAACCCCCGCAGGAAAAACCTGCCGGCTGAATCGAGGAACGACGGATGAGAGTTATTTGCGTGGATGATGCGACGGTGATCCTGCAGCACACGGTGAACCTGTGCGAGGCTATACCGCAGATTGATGAGGTGAAGGGCTTCACCAATCCGCTGGAAGCCCTTGCCTTCGTGCAGGAAAACCCGGTGGACCTGGCGCTGCTGGACATTGAAATGCCGGAGATGACCGGCATCCAGCTGGCCGGGAAGATCAAGGAGACCCGCCCGGGAACGGCCGTGATCTTCCTGACGGCCTATTCCCAGTACGCGGTGGACGCGTTTGCCGTGCGGGCATCCGGCTACCTGCTCAAACCGGTGACGAAGGACGCCCTGACGACGGAAATCGGGTATGTGCTTTCCGCCCGGCCGAAGAAGATGACGGGAGACGTGGTGATCCGCACCTTCGGCAATTTCGACGTATATGTGAAGGAAGAGCCGGTACGTTTCAAGTCCGCCAAGGGCAAGGAACTGCTAGCCTACCTGGTGGACCGGCGCGGCAGCAATGTGACCCGGGCGGAGGCGTTCTCCGTGCTGTGGGAGGACCGGGATTATGACCGCGGAATGCAGAAATCCTTCGATGTGGTGATCCGCCGCCTGCGGGAGACGCTGCGGGAGTATAAAATCGAAAACATTTTCGAGATGAAGCAGGGCACCATGCGGGTGTGCCCGGAACACTTCACCTGTGACGCATACCTCTTCTACGACGGGGACGTGGACGTGATCAATACCTATCCGGGCGAGTATATGAGCTCCTACTCCTGGGCGAGCATGACCGAGAGCTTCCTCACCTGGAAACTGACCGGAGAGAGGTAAGCAGGCAAAAAACAGAAAAAAGTTGCTGTTTTCCGAAAAAAAACCGGGAAATGCACTTTTTTTGTTGGACATCTGATGGACGACATATGGTATTTTGAAGATGCAGAAAGCAAACAACGACCATTTCGGGGAAGGAAAGGGCATCGCGAAGGATGTCCCGGGCAGTATGGCAGGGCACAACGGTAAACCGGAGAGAACAGGAGGAAACGCTGTGAAATTCCGGAACGCGGCAAAAGGGGTCAGGAACATCCACATGGCCGGGAAGTTCGAGCTGACGACTGCCGTGATCATGGCCGTTATGATCGGCGCGATCCAGTTTGCCCGGATTACTGAGTCCTACGGTTTCAAGGCGGAGACAGACGCGCTCCGGATTGAGTCCATCGGCCTGATGATGATCGGCGGTGTGATTGCAATCATCGGGTTTGCCTTCTGTGTGCAGGGAACCAGCGATGCTTCGCGGAACGAGCCGACCTTCAAAAACGCGCTGCCGTGCCTGATCATCGGAATTCTCGGGATCATTGCCGGGTGCGTTCTGAAGACCATGGGATACCATGCGTTCTCCCTTTGCTTCACGACCGGGCGGATTGGCAACGTCATTGCCGCTTGCTTCGTGCTGAACGGGGTGTCGTCCATCGCGGTCCGGATGAACAACGCTGAAATGGGCGCGAAATTCAAGCGCACGATCAGCCGGATCATCACCCTCCAGATGGGGGCAGTGGTCCTCGAACTCTTTGCCGGCGTTGTGAGTATGAGCCGGAAGCCCGTGGAAGGCGGTGCCGATCCCCTCGGGTTTGTCCTCGGCACGTGCTCCCTTGTTTCTGTCATCCTATCCGTTGCGGCCTACATCGTCTACCTGAAGGCGCTGTCCAAAGCACGGAAGATGCTGGGCGAGTAAATCGAGGTACCGGTATGAAGATCAATCCAGGAGGAAGAAATCCGGCCAGTCCGGCATCATCTTCCGGCGCAAGGTACGAGGAGTATACTCCCGGGCCCTACGCCAAGGAAGCTGAGCAGTTCCTCCAGCAATGCCTCCGGCAGGTCTGGAACGAAGAAACGTTCCGGCTGGCCGAGCAGAAAAAAATGTTTTCGACCACTCCTTATGTCACTGCCAGGCTGTTCCTCAGCTCGGACGACTGGAAGCGATATTTGTGGATCCTCCACCACGGATCGCTTGAGGGATGTGCCTTGTGACATACTCCAGAAAGGGGCACCGGGTTTCTCCACCGGTGCCTCTATATTTTTGCTCTTTTTTTATTTAAAGCAGAATAGAATTGTTCGTATACCATTTTCAGCAAAGAAGGCAAAATGTGAAACAAGAGATTTCGTGGCATGCGGGCCACGGTCCGCGGACTCTATAGTCGCAACTCCACACTGTGGAGATTGCTTCTTAGAGTTTGATCTCAGCTTTGTCGAAACTCCTGCCACAGGCAGTCGACGAAGCTTCGACCAGGGCTTTCCGATCGTCCGCAGTCTCAATAGTCGCAACTCCCCACAGGGGAGCTTGCTCCTTTTCGACTGACCTCAGCTCTGACGAGATTTCCCGCACTGCGGGTCGTCAGAGCTTTGCCCTGGACCTTCGGTCGCATACCTCTACTTGATTTGTAAAGCCTACTCGAGAAGAGTATTACCTCTTATATCCTTCTAAAATCCGCACAATCGCGTCGCCGACTTCCTGGGTGGAGGCGGTACCGCCGATATCCGGCGTCAGCGTCTTCCTTTCAGTGAGCAGGCGCTCGATGGCGTCCAGCACCCGCTTGCCCCAGTCCTCATGGCCGAAGAAGTCCAGGATCTGGGCTGCGGACCAGATGGACGCCAGCGGATCGGCGATCCCCTTACCGGCGATGTCCGGCGCGGAGCCGTGGATCGGCTCGAACATGGAGGGGAACTTCCGCTCGGGATTCAGGTTGGCCCCGGCAGCCAGGCCCAGGCCGCCGGCGATGGCCGCGCCCAGGTCGGTGAGGATATCGCCGAAGAGGTTGGAGGTGACCACGATCTCAAACCGCTTCGGGTTTTTCACCATGAACATGCTGGCGGCGTCCACCAGCAGGGAGTATGTCTTGACGTCCGTGTATTCCTTGCCGACCTCCGCGAAGATCTGGTCCCAGAACACCATGGAATAGTTCAGCGCGTTGCCCTTGCTGATGCTGGTCAGCGTCTTGTGCTCTTTCCGGGCCAGCTCGTAGGCATAGCGGATCACCCGTTCGCAGCCATGGCGGGAGAATACGCCGTTCTGGATGACCACCTCGTTGGGCTGGCCCTTGTACAGCCAGGCGCCGCTGCCGGCGTATTCGCCCTCGCTGTTCTCCCGGATGAACGTCATGTCGATGTCCTCCGGCTTCGCGTCCTTCAGCGGGCAGGGCGCGCCCTTCAGCAGCTTTACCGGGCGGAGGTTGATATACTGGTCAAAGCCCTTGCGGATCTCCAGCAGCAGGCCCCACAGTGAGATATGGTCCGGCACGCCGGGAGCGCCCACCGCGCCCAGGTAGATCGCATCGAAATTCTTCAGCTGCTCAATCCCGTCGTCATCCATCATCTTCCCATGCTGCAGGTAGAAATCGCAGCCCCAGGGGAAATGGGTCCATTCGAAACGGAAACCGCCGTCCAGCTCTGCCACCGCGTTGAGTACCTTGATGCCCTCAGCGACGACCTCCGGGCCGATTCCGTCCCCGGGAACGGAAGCCATTCTGTACGTAACCATACCGGCACCTCCTATGCGTATATCCGGTTGTCGGGGGAGAAAAACTATGTGTATACATCATACACCCGGGCCGGGTTTTTGTCCAGAAGCGTTGTTTTTCCTTGACTTGCAGGCTGATCCGCAATACAATACAAAAGAAGAACAATTCCCTCGGAATAATCAAATAGAAACCGGAAGACTTTCATGCGGGACAGGACAGACAGAGGAAGGAGACTCAGCATGAACCAGGAATTACGGAATGACGCCGATCAGATTATCAAAAAGGCGATTGCAGCGGTCCAGCCGGACGCCGCCGTGCAGCGCGCCCTCAGCGGGAAGGAGTTTCCGGGCCGGGTGCTGCTGGTGGCCGCGGGCAAGGCGGCCTGGCAGATGGCGAAAGCCGCTTCCGACTGCCTGGGCGACCGGATTGAGAACGGCGTGGTGGTGACCAAGTACGATCATGTGATGGGCCCCATCGCCAATTTCACCTGCTTCGAGGCCGGGCACCCGGTGCCGGATGAAAACTCCTTCAAAGGCACCCAGGCGGCGCTGGACCTGGTGGCGGACCTGACGGAAAAGGATACCGTGCTGTTCCTGCTTTCCGGCGGCGGGAGCGCGCTGTTTGAAAAGCCGCTGATTCCCGCGGAGGAGCTGCAGGATATCACAGGCCAGCTGCTGGCCTGCGGCGCGGATATCGTGGAGATCAATACGCTGCGCAAGCGTTTCTCCCAGGTCAAGGGCGGGCGGTTCGCCCAGCTGTGCTGGCCCGGGAAGGTGGAAGCCGTAATCCTTTCCGATATCCTCGGCGACCCGCTGGATATGATTGCCTCCGGCCCGGCCTGCCCGGATTCCGCCACCGCGGAGGACGCGCAGCGGATCCGCCGGAAGTATAACCTGCGTATGTCGGAGGCGGCGGAACGCCTGCTGGACATTGAGACGCCCAAATCCCTGGACAATGTGCATACCCAGATCAACGGCAGCGTGCGGGAGCTGTGCTCGGCCGCGGCCGCGGTCTGCCGGGAGCTGGGCTACGAGCCCGTGATGCTGACGGACCAGCTGTGCTGCCAGGCCCGGGAGGCGGGCAGCTTCCTGGCCTCCATCCTGAAGACCCATGCCAACGATCCCAAGGCTCTGGCCTATATCGCCGGCGGGGAGACGGTGGTGAAGCTGATCGGCCACGGCAAGGGCGGCCGGAACCAGGAGATCGCGTTGTCCGCCGCGGCGGGTATCGCGGGAATGGACCGTGCTGCCGTGTTCTCCGTTGGCAGCGACGGGACGGACGGCCCTACGGACGCGGCCGGCGGATATGTGGACGGCGATACCTGCGGCGAACTGCTGGGGCAGGGGATTACCATCGACGCGGTGCTGCAGGACAATGATGCGTACCACGCGCTGGAGAAAACCGGCGGCCTGGTGATGACCGGCCCCACCGGCACGAACGTGAACGACGTGGCGGTCGCTTTGCTGCGGTAAAGCATAGAACCCCCGAAACCTTATATTTCAACGATTTTTTGCCTGCGAGAGTATTGACAGGGAAGAAGTTGAAAAGTATAATGTATACATTAGACAATGTAGTACACCGACGAACGTTCAACTTCATATCTGACAGGAGGCTGTTGTTTCTGTGAAAACGATTCAGATTCCTTATTACACCTCGTCTCTGGATATTCATGTGGAAGAGGAAAACCTGAAGGCAGTCATCTACTCCGGCACGGATGAATACAAGACCGACAAGACCGAAGCGGAGCTGGTGGAGGAAGCCCTCCGGAACCCGATCGGCACCCCCCGCCTCCGGGAGCTGGCGAAGGGAAAGAACAAAATCGTCCTGATCACCAGCGACCATACCCGCGCGGTGCCCAGCAAGCTGACGCTGCCGATCCTGCTACGGGAAATCCGGGAAGGGAACCCGGACGCGGATATCACCATCCTGATCGCCACCGGCCTGCACCGCAAGACCACGGAGGAAGAGCAGCGCCGGATGTTCGGCGACGCCATCGTGGACAACGAGAAGATCGTTGTGAACGAAGCGTTCAAGCAGGAAGACTTCGACTTTGTGTGCGGGCTGCCTTCCGGCGCGGAGCTGTGGGTGAACAAACTGGCCACCCACTGCGACCTGCTGATTTCCGAAGGCTTCATCGAGCCGCATTTCTTCGCGGGCTTCTCCGGCGGGCGCAAGAGCATTCTGCCCGGTATCTGCAACGCCGCCACGGTGAACGAGAACCATTCTTACAAGGCCATCGCTTCTCCGTTCTCCACCACCGGCGTGCTGAAGCACAACCCGATCCATGAGGACATGGTGTTTGCCGCCCGCAGCGTCCACCTGGCATTCATCCTGAACGTGGCGCTGAACTCGAAGAAAAAGGTTATCGCCGCCTTTGCCGGCGACATGGAAGAGGCCCATGAGAAGGGCGTGGAGTTCGTCCGCTCCCTGGCCCAGTGCCCGGGCATCACCGGGGACATCGTGGTGACCTCCAACGGCGGGTACCCCCTGGACCAGAACCTGTACCAGAGCCCGAAGGCCGTGGCTACTGCGGAAGCCTGCTGCAGGGACGGCGGCGTGATCATCATGTGCTGCAGCTGCGTGGACGGCATGGGCGGCACCCATTTTGAAAAGCTGATCGTCAGGGGCACGGTGGATGAGATCGACGCCTACCTCTCGAAGATCCCGCCGAAGGAAAGCATCTCCGAGCAGTGGTGCGCCCAGATCTATTCCCGTATCCTGAAGAAGCACCGGGTGATCCTGGTGACGACTTACCTGGACCACGACCTGGTGCGCAAGGCCAACATGATCCCGGCCTCCACCCCGGATGAGGCGCTGGCCATGGCCTACGACATGATGGGGAAGGACGCGAAGGTAGTCGTGATTCCGGACGGCGTGGCCGT
>LVAM01000023.1 GCA_001604005.1 Clostridiales bacterium Firm_07
GGTTTGACAATGATGACAGAGACCGGACAACGGGACGGTGAGCCGGAAGGCTGACCGGCGGAGGAATATATGCTGAAGCACTATATCATTTCATTCCTGATTTCCATGGTACCCCTGATCGAACTCAGGGGCGCCCTGCCTTACGCGCTGGCCAACGGCATTCCCACGCTGCCGGCCTATATCGTGTGCATGGTGGCAAACATGCTGCCGGTGCCGGTGATCTTCTTTTTCGCGCGGAAGGTGCTGGAGTGGGGTAAGGACAAGAAATACATCGGCCGTTTCTTTACCTTTTGCCTGGAAAAGGGCCACAAGGCGGGCGGAAAGCTCCAGGAGAAAGCCGGCAAGCGGGGACTGTTCATCGCGCTGCTGCTGTTTGTCGGCATCCCGCTGCCCGGCACCGGCGCCTGGACGGGAACCCTGGCGGCCAGTATCCTGGATATGGATTTCAAGTCCAGCGTCCTGGCGGTCCTGCTGGGCGTCCTGCTGGCGGCCATTATCATGGGCGTGGGAAGCCTGATTGTCATCAACGGCGTACAGCTGTTCGCCTGAAGGGGAGGTCTGTAAAATGCTGCACTGGATCCTGGACGTCCTTCGCGGCGCCGTGATCGGCGTTTCCAATATCATTCCCGGGGTATCGGGCGGAACCATGGCGGTGTCCATGGGCATCTATGACCGCGTGATCTATGCGGTGAACAACCTGTTCAAGCAGTTCAAAAAGAACATGAAGGCGCTCCTGCCGATCCTCATCGGCGTGCTGATCGGCCTGTTCGCTTTCGCCGCGCTCATCGGCGCCCTGCTGGGGACGAAATCCGACGAGATCCCGATCACCCGCCTTCCCACCAATTTCGCGTTCATCGGCCTGATCCTCGGCGGCCTTCCCGCCATCTACAAGCGCGTCAACATGAAGAGCGCCGGGATTCCCGGGATTATCCTGTTCCTGGTCTTCCTGGCCCTGGTGGTGGTCCTGCCGCTGCTGAGCCCGCCGGAAGCCCGGACGGTGGACCATTCCGTCGGTACCGCCCTGCTGATGATTCCGCTGGGCGCGATTGCCTCTTCCACGATGGTCATCCCCGGGGTGTCGGGTTCCATGATCATGATGCTGCTGGGCTACTACAACTCCGTCATCAACGCCATGAACGACCTGCGGGGCGGGGACTGGTCCAGCCTGGCAATCCTGCTGCCCTATGTGATCGGCCTCCTCGTGGGCATCGTGTTCATCGCGAAGCTGATGAACTTCCTGCTCAAAAAGCACGGGGCGCTGACGTTCTGCGCGATTTTCGGCCTGGTGATCGGTTCTCCGGTGGCCCTGCTCATGCAGAACCGGGAATGCTTCGAGCTGGCGAACACCGGCAACTGGATTGCCAGCATCGTCTGCCTGGTGATCGGTTTCGCGATCGCCTGGTTTATGTCCACCCTGGACAAAAAGCAGGAGCTGGAAAAGCAGGCATAAAACCAGTCGGTTCCCAAGCGGTTCAGGGGGCTTTCCGGGGAATGCATCCTTCCGGAATACAGACGATTCCGCACTGTGATTTTTTCTTCCGGAATCGAAAAAAAGTGATTGACAAACCCTGAATTATTGTGTATATTATCAAAGTCGCCTGCG
>LVAM01000024.1 GCA_001604005.1 Clostridiales bacterium Firm_07
TGTCAAGGGGTTTTCGTAAACTTTTTTCCCTTTTTTCTCGCTTTTTTTCAGTGGGGCTGTAAGGTGCTTTATGCAAACACTTTCAAGAAGAGGCGCAAAAACGCCGCCCGAAAAATGTTTTTACCTATATTATATGCGCGAAAGGCGACGAAAATTCACTGCGCGGGCAAAACCAGCGCGTTCTCACGCAAAAACGCGGGCGAAACGCTGCTTTTGCCGATGGTGACAAGCAAAATACAGCCGTCGCTGTCGGCAAATCCCGCGCCGCTTCTGCCTGCCAAGCCCAAAATATCGCCGGGCGCGATGAAGTTTCCTTCCCGCACGCGCACCTCGGAAAGATCTCCGTACCAAGTATAGATCCCGCAACCGTGATCCAGCACCACATAGTTCCCGAGCGCCTCGTCGACGCCGACTTTGCGCACGACGCCCGCCGAGAGCGCGGCAACGCTTCCGCTCATTCGGTAATACTCAAACTCGGCGGCAAACGGCACCGAGGCGATCGTAACAGTGTCGCCGTACCCGACGGTCGCGACGTCCGAGAGCGACGCAAGCGGCGCGACAGGCGTCAGCCGCGCGTAATCGATCTCCGCGCCGTAAGACGCGATCAAGGCGTCCAAATCGCCGCCAAGCAGTCGTTGCCAGTTTCCGCGCAACGTCTCCGCGTCGGGCGACAGCACCGAAGTGCCGGTCTGTTCGCCGACCGTAAGGTCAAAGCCCGCGCTGATGGTACCGTACGTCACGGTGAGATGATAATTTCCCGCCGATACCGTCGGGATCGCCGCGAACGCCATACCGTTTCGCTCGAAGACGACCGGCTTGCCGGCAAGCGCGGGGGTAGATTCGATCTGCAATTTCGGAACGTTGCGCACGTTGCGGCAGGAAAGCAGCACATAGTCCCCTGCCGTCGGCGTCAGCGTGCCGAGCGAGAAACTTGCCGCTTCCACCACTTTCATACGGAAAGCGTAAAACGCCGAGCCGTAATAGGCGGAATCGGACGCGAGGTTATACGACGCGGTGATCTCGAAATCAAGCACCTCGTCCTGCCGCAGTTCCGAGAGCGAAATGCCGTCTTTTTTGCCGCGATACAGTTCATTTTCGCCGCGCCGGATCACCACTTCGCAATCGCTCGGCTCCACCGAAAAATAAAATTGAATGTCGTTTGCGATGGGATAGACCAACCGCTCCGCCGTCGTCGCGATCTGCGTGCGGCGGGCAAAAGTTCCCTTTTGCGTGCGATAATGCCACGAAAGGCTGGTGGGGATCACCTCGTCGGTTGCCGCCGTTGTCAGAACAGGAAGCGTGGAGGCACCGTACAACTCGTACGCATAGGCGCTGTTGAGAAATTCCTGCGCGCTCTCCGCCGGCGTATACCATATCTTTCCCGCCTCGTCCACACAATATACGGCGGAAGAAGCGGCGTTGCAATATAGCCGATACCGCTCGCTTGTGCCGGTATTGGTATACAGCACGATGTGATACACGTTGTTTTGATGCGTTTCCGGCAACGCGGAAGCGGCGGTTTTATGTTCGGTGAGCGCCGTGAAAAGCGTAAGCAAAGCCGCTTTTTCCTCGATGCTCTCGACGTCGTCAAATCGGCAAACCGACGCGCCGCCGGGTCCCGTGACATCAAACGCCGTGTAGTAGGTTTCGACCACCGTAACCGAGCGATTTTGGATATAAAAATAACTGCCGATCGCCAAATACGTGGGAATGAGAAGCAACAAAACGATGCCGAAGCGCACAAGCCAAACCGTAAATCCGCGCCGCGCGTGATCTTTGCGCTGCACGGCGGAGGCGCGTCTTGCAACTTTTGAAACATTGTTTTGCGGTTTTACTGCCATAGCGTCTCCTTTCCCGAAAATCAAAATCTGCTTTGCGCAAACCGCGCCGCCCCGACCGCCGAAACGGCACAAAAGGCATTGTAAGATTTATTATAGCACAAAACCCGAATTTTTGGAAGAGTTTTTGCCATTTTTATAAAAGAGCGGGCGGCAAGACATCTGTCTTGCCGCCCGCGATGCGCGTTTAAAGACTGCGCGTGGCGATGCCGTAACTGTGCGCGTATTTTTCGGCGTAAGAATCCGGGGCGCACACCACCAAAACCGAGGGACACCCCTCGAAAATGCCGTATCCCATCTCCGAAACGCTTGCCGGGATCCGCACGTCAAGCAGTCCCGTACATCCGTAAAAAGCAAACCACCCGATCGACCGAACGCTCTCCGGCAACACGACGGAGGAGACGGCCGCCCCCTCAAACGCGCGATCTCCGATCGCCACCACGGGCGCGTCTTCCAAAACAGACGGGATCGAAACGAGCGGAGAATTTCCTTCATACCCCGTGATGGTGACGCCGCCGTCCTCTTTTACGTAATGTAATACGACGCTTTCTTCTTCTCCCGACGCGCTTGCGGGTTTATTTTCCAGTTCGCTGATGCGCGAACGGTAGGCGCTGTCGCTGATATATTTTTCTTCGCGCTCCCGCGCCAGTTCCGCCTCCAACTCCTTGATACGCGCAAGGTACTCCTCGTTTTGCGCCGAAGCGGACACATCCGGCTTGTTTTCTTTCGATTGTTGCGCGCGGCACGCGGAAAGCGATAAAACGAGCAAAACAAACGCAAGGCACAGCGATACGATCCGAAACTTCATTTTTTCAACCTCCTTTTTTCACAGTATAATCCCTCGCGTGCGAAAAAAGCGGCGAAAACGGGCGATTGCGGAATTTTCTTTTCCGTGCGCCAAAAAGACTTGACTTTTCGCCCCCGTGCGGTTATAATGAGCAAGTAAGGGCCATTAGCTCAGTTGGTCAGAGCCACCGGCTCATAACCGGTTGGTCCAAGGTTCGAGCCCTTGATGGCCCACCAGAAAAGCGGGGTACGCAAACGCGTGCCCCGCTTTTCTGCCAAAAGGGCTCGAAGCCGAGCGGCAGTGAATGACAGCCCGGTGGGCTGTCAGAGCCGCGACGGAGACCGAGCCGTTACGCCGCGCACGGCGTAGGTGAGACCGAGCCCTTGATGGCCCACCGCAAACCAAACTACCCGAACACGCCGTTTTCTTTCTCCCAAACGGAATGCCGGGAATTGTCATAAGCAGAGGTTGACCACCTCTGCTTTTTCTATTTTCCCCTATGGGGACATTAAACGGACCCTTGACTATACAAGTGTCATTGCCGCAAGGATCATCGCCACACACAGGGCGAGAACTTTGATACTCGATTTTGTCAGTTTCATTTTCATACCTTCCTTTTCTTATTTTTTTGAATTTTGTTTTGAGTTTTTCAACTTTGCGAAAACGCTTCTTTTCTCAAAAAATCATCGCCCCGCAACGGGCTTTCATAAAAATCACCTTCTTTTTTTTCAAAATGGGGTTGACAAACAGATAAAATCTGTTATACTGAATATAGGCATACGGCAACAGCCGTCACTGCACCGGCCAGCGTAACACTGGCAGTGCCCCGAGTGGTTTAATCTCGGGGACTTTTTTTGTTTTTGGAACTTCTTCATTTTTTGCAAATTTTTCGGAGCGGGCGACGAATGATATAAAACTTTATATCTTATCAGTTCTACATCTTCCGCCGAAACATCTTGATTTTTGTGATTTTCCCGAAACTTTCTACCCACACGGATCGGCTTGCCCTCATCATCCTCGATCTCCACAAAATGTTTAAAGTACGATCGCCCATCTTGATACTTTTTCAAACGCGTTCGATGCTTCCCGTTTCGAGAAGACAATGGCACAACCGCCAAATCGTTCCGCTTATTTGTTTCGATTACAACGACCGGGCGCTCTTTGGTTGAACCGGTTTTACTTCTACCCAAATAGTTATCCTGCGTGGAAAGCGTACGCCCAAGGGGAACGCTTCGCTTCTTCGGTTTCCGTTTCACGGAAGCCGATTTTTTCTTTTTGCCGAGCACTGCCTTCACCCCCTTTCAAGAAAAAAATACAGCGTGGGAAGTTACACTCCCCACGCCGTTCTAAAACGCCGATGGGTAGCGTTATAGACTTGTCTCATTGTGCTCTTCGGCGCCCATCTCGCCGAATTGCACTCGCGTTACACCCGCTTTTTAAGCGCCGCAATCTGCAAAAAGCATTGCAGCATTTTCTTGTCGCTGTCGCGTTCGGGGCGCAGTTTGCAATCATACTGAATACCGAGATGATCCACGTGGCGCACAAGGTACGAGAAGCCCGAAGTCTTCTTCCCGGTGTTCGCGTCGGTCACCTCATACGGCACAAGCATAAGCGGTTTAACGTTCTCTTCGCCGAAGACCACGCCGAGCATTTTATACCCGCCGAGGTCAGGCGGCACGAGCGAAACGCGCTGTTCCACGCCACGAAGTTTACCTTGCACCGAATAGCGGAAGTACGATCCCTTGCCGTCCTTGCGCTGACGCTCTTCGCGGAGAACATAAAGCCCGCTTTCCTCTGCCGCGTCTTCGGCCGCCTTTTCGGCGATCGCCGCCGCGTCATCTTGTCCCGCCGTGGGAAGCGCGTCGTATAACGCGAAATCGTCCGTCAGAGCCGCATTCTTCACCGGGGTGGTATCTTTGCCCACCACCTCTTTTTTCTTTTCTTCCATCTTTCGTTTTTCTCCTTCCTTGCCCCTTCAAAAGGGGCGTTTTTTGTTTGCAATTTAAGTAAAGCGCAAATTGCAAAAAAATAAAAGGACATAAACGGTACAAAGCGGACATCTTTTTTGAAAAGTAAAAAGCCCGCAGATTACTCTGCGGGCTCCCCCTTTCCTTTGGAGATCGGGCGTGCTATTTTTTGGGTGTCCGAAAGGAGGTGATTACCTTGTGCAAATTCCTCAATACATACGGCAATATGATTATTGATCTCATTTGCAAATTGGTGATTATTTTTCTCTGACGGATAATCACCGCCTTCCGTCTCCCCATTATAGCACACCGCGCTCTCGTCGTCAAGCCTCGCCGCGATATCGTTGATTTATCTCACAAATTGTGTTATACTATTCTAAACAAGGTGAAAGGAGAGTGTAGAGCGATGATTTTCGGGGTGATCTTGGAACTGGTCATAGGAACACTGTGCATCATAATGGGACTGCTTATTTGGATCAAAAAGCGCGTTTCGTTGCTGCATACTTATCATTATAAAAACGTAAAGGAAAAAGATATTCCGGCATACGCGCGGCAAATGGGCATCGGTTTGATCGTGATCGGCGTCGGGATATGCGCCACGGGTCTGCTGAACCTCTTTTTCGATTCCGCTCTTGTGATTTTGGCGTTGATCCCGGGATTTGCCGTGGGGCTTGTCGTGATGCACAAAGCCCAAAAGAGATACAACGGCTCTTGGTTTTGATGCACTTGATCGCGCCATAAAAAAGAACCCGATCTTTCGGGTTCTTTTTCTTGTTGCTTTATTTGTCTTCCGCGTCGTTTGTGTGCGCGCGCAAATGCTCTTTGATGGCGGCAAAAGTCTTGTCACTGATATAGTGCTCCACGCGGCAGGCGTCTTCGCTTGCGGTTTCCTCGTCCACGCCCAGCCTCAACAGTATGCGGGTGAGCGTGGTGTGACGGTCATATATCTCTTCCGCCTGCGCTCTCCCCTCCTCCGTCAAGGTGATCGCGCCCGCCGAATTGACGGTGATCAGCCCGCTCTCTTTCAAAAGCCCGATGGCGCGGCTCACCGAAGGACGTGAAAAGCCCATATATTCCCCGACGTCGACAGAACGTACCAAAGGATTTTTTTCGGACAAGATCAAAATCGTTTCCAGATACATTTCGCGTGATTCTTGTATTGCCATATCTGCGCCCTCGCTTTCCATTATATATAGAATAGCACACTCCGGCGCGAAAATCAAGCGTTTTGATGATTTGGCATTCTGCACAAATACGATTGTTAGCAACGACTAACTTCTTGTACAGTATCCACGAACTTTCAAAAATGCGCTCGCTCTCTCTTGACAAGTTAGCCGCGGCTAACTATAATGACAGTGTAAACACCGAAACGGTCTTGAAAGGAGTTTTGTTTATGATGCCCCTTGGATTCTCCGAGATCGGAGAAGCGCAAATTGTACGACGGATCGGCGGCACGCCCGAAGTGAAAAAGCATTTGGAAAACCTTGGTTTTGTGGCAGGCAGCGAAGTGTCGATCATCAGCAAACTCGGCAGCAACGTCATCGTAAAGGTGAAAGAATCGCGCGTTGCCATCAGCGACGAACTGGCGCGAAAAATTATGGTCGGATAAGGAGGAAATGATGATGAAAACTCTGCGCGATATCCCCGTTGGGGGAAGTGCCACCGTGGTCAAACTGCACGGTGAGGGCGCGGTGAAACGCCGCATTATGGATATGGGCATTACGAAAGGCACCGCCGTTTATGTCCGCAAAGTCGCCCCGCTCGGCGATCCGCTGGAAATCACGGTGCGCAACTATGAACTCTCTTTGCGCAAAGCCGACGCCGAAATGATCGAAGTGGAATAAGGCGCGCCGATCTCCCTATTTTTTTAGACGGTTGTTAGCAAAAACTAACAAAAGTACTGCGGTACGGAAAGGAAAACTATGAACATTCGCATCGCCCTTGCGGGCAACCCAAACTGCGGAAAAACCACGCTCTTTAACGCTCTGACCGGCTCCAATCAGTTTGTCGGCAACTGGCCGGGCGTGACGGTGGAGAAAAAAGAGGGCAAACTGAAAAAGCACGACGGCGTGATCGTGACCGACCTGCCCGGTATCTATTCCCTCTCCCCCTATACGCTTGAGGAAGTGGTGGCGCGCAATTATCTCATCGGCGAACGTCCGGACGCCATTCTCAATCTGGTGGACGGCACGAACTTGGAGCGCAACCTCTATCTCACCACGCAACTGACCGAACTCGGCATTCCCGTGGTCGTTGCCGTCAACATGATGGATATCGTGCGAAAGAGCGGCGACAAGATCAACACCAAGCGCCTCTCGGAAGAACTCGGCTGCCCCGTCATTGAGATCTCGGCGCTCAAAGGCACCGGACTTGCCGAAGCCACCGACGCCGCCATTGCGGCGGCAAAAGGCGGCAAAACCTTGCCGATGCACACGTTCTCCGGCCCCGTGGAACACGCGCTGGCGCACATTGAAGAGGCGGCACTGCACGATCTGCCGGAAGAACAACAGCGCTGGTACGCGATCAAAGTTTTTGAGCGCGACGACAAGGCGCTTGCGTCTTTGAATATCCCCGCCGAAAAACTCGCGCACATTGAAGAAGACATCAAAGCCGCCGAAAAGGAACTGGACGACGACGCCGAGAGCATCATCACCAACGAGCGCTACGTCTACATCGCACAAATTCTGAAATCCTGCTATCAGAAAAAGAGCGCCGGAAAGCTCTCGACTTCGGACAAGATCGACCGCGTCGTGACGAATCGTTTTCTCGGTTTGCCGATCTTCGCCGTCATCATGTTCCTCGTTTACTGGATCTCTATGGTCGCCGTGGGCACGCCCGCGACCGACTGGGTGAACGACGGCGTTTTCGGGGACGGTTGGCATCTGCTCGGCATCGGTTCCAAAGGGTATAACGAAGCCGCCGAAGAATACGGAGAGGCCGCCGCGATCCGCGATGGATTTGACGCTTATCTCGAAGCAAACGGCGTGGAACCCACCACTTCGTTTACATACACCGTTGAAGATGAAGAAACTCTTGAAGTGACCGAAGAAGAGGCTACGCTCGCCGACTACGCGAACGCGCTGGTCACGCTCGGAAAATACGGCGACGAAGAGCCGGACCCCGCCGATTACGGCGTATGGGTGCCGAGTATTCCGGCACTGCTTGAAAATGGGCTTGACAAAGCGGGCGCCGCTCCCTGGCTCTCCGGGCTGATCCTTGACGGCATCGTGGCGGGCGTCGGCGCCGTGCTCGGCTTCGTTCCGCAAATGCTGGTGCTCTTCCTGCTTCTCGCGTTCCTTGAAGCCTGCGGCTATATGGCGCGTATCGCCTTTGTGCTGGATCGCGTCTTCCGCAAATTCGGGCTTTCGGGCAAATCCTTTATCCCGATGCTCATCGGCGTCGGGTGCGGCGTGCCCGGTATTATGGCAAGCCGTACCATTGAAAATGAGCGCGACCGCCGTATGACCATCATGACCACCACCTTTATCCCCTGCGGCGCGAAAGTTCCCTTTATCGCGATGATCGCGGGCGCCATTTTCGGCGGCTCCGCCTGGGTGGCGACTTCCGCCTATTTCATCGGTATGGCGGCGATCATCATCTCCGGCATTATGCTGAAAAAGACCAAAATGTTCGCCGGCGATCCCGCGCCTTTCGTGATGGAACTCCCCGCCTATCACCTGCCCACCGTGCCGAACGTCCTGCGCTCGATGTGGGAGCGCGGTTGGTCCTTCATCAAGAAGGCGGGCACGATCATTTTGCTCTCCACCATCGTGGTGTGGTTTACTTCCTATTTCGGATTCGCCGAGGACGGGTTCCGTATGCTTGCCAAGGACGAACTTGACCGTTCGATCCTCGCCAAGATCGGCGGCGGCATCGCGTGGATCTTCGCGCCGCTCGGCTTTGGCACGTGGCAGGCGGCGGTCGCCTCGATCACGGGGCTTGTCGCCAAAGAAAATATCGTCGGCACGATGGGCATTCTCTACGGCGGCGGCGAGGGCACGGTCTGGCAGACGCTCGGCTCTGTCTTCAACGGCGTGACGGGCTATTCTTTCCTCGTTTTCAATCTTCTTTGCGCGCCCTGCTTTGCCGCCATCGGCGCGATCAAGCGCGAAATGAACAACGCCAAATGGACTTGGTTTGCCATCGGCTATCAATGCGGATTTGCTTATCTTGTGGCGCTCGCGATCAATCAGATCGGCGGCATCTTCACGCACAATCTCAATGTTTTCGGCCTCATCGTTTCCCTCCTCGCTATCGGTGGCGCCGTCTATATGCTCTTCTTTAAGAAGTACGCCGAGGCAACGAAACTGGAAAAGAAAATCGGCTGAAAGGAGTTTCTTATGTGGGCGTGGATCATAGCCAACTTGGCGACTATTCTCATTTCTCTTTCGATCGTCGGTATCGTCGCGGGCATCGTCATTTCGATCGTGCGTGACAAGAAAGCGGGAAACTCCTCCTGCGGGTGCGGGTGCGAGCACTGCGCGATGAAAGATTCTTGCCACAAAAAATAACGCAAAGCCCGCCCGAGTTTTCTCGGGCGGGCGTTTTTTATTTTGTCGGCGGGACAAAAAGACTGATTTTGAGGAGAAATTTGAAAATATACTTCGTGTGCTTTTCTTTCAGCATATATTTTTCGTATTGCCGTGCCACCGCGCGCATTTCGGCGATCTCCTTTTTGTATTTGCGGCGGGGGGCGATGGCGGCGTACATACCGCAGGAAAAACTGAGCCACGCGCGGATGGCGTCCCGCGCGGCGGGGTGCTCCTCGCGCTCGGCGTAATTTTCAAGCGCGCGCACGAAGGTCATTTCCCGCTCCGAAAACTTTTGGTGGATCTCCGAGCCGCCGCGCAACAGATAGTGATAAAGCGGATCGTTGATGAGCACGATCTTTCGGCACTCTTTGAGGTATTGCAGGCAAAAGAGAAAATCCTCGCCCGTGCGCACACTCTCGTCAAAGCGCACGCGGCAAAGAAGATCGGTCTTATACATTTTATTCCACAGCATAAAGCGGGCGTTGAGGACGAGCGTCGGAAAAATATCATCGCCCTCCACCACGCACCGGCGGCTTTTCACGGGCGCTATGGGTGAAAACGGGTGCTTTTGCACCAAAAATTCGCACATGGAGAGGTCTGCGTCGCTTTCCACGAGCGCCGCGTGCAGTTTTTCAAGATAGCGCGGGAAAAGCACGTCGTCGCTGTCCACGAAAACGGCGTATTTCCCTTTCGCGAAAGAAAGCAAGGCGTTGCGGGTCTTGCTGATATTTTTCTCGTTTTCTTTTCTGAAAAGGTGTATGCGCTCGTCGCTCGCGGCAAGGCGCGCGGCGACATTGTACGTGCCGTCCGTCGAGCCGTCGTCAAGCAAAACAAGATGAAAATTGCGGTAGGTCTGCCGCAAGATCGAGCGCACGGTGCGCTCGATATAGCGCTCGACGTTGTACATCGGCACGAGAACGCTGATAAGGTCTTCTCCCATAGTGTTAATCTACGCGGGAGCGGCGCTCACCGCGAAAGAAGGCGCCGATATTTTCGATGATCTCGGCAAGGCAGCGTTCGCGCGCTTCCACGGCGCCCCACGCCATGTGGGGGGTGAGCAGGACGTTGTCTTTTCCCAAAAGGGCGTAAAAAGGGTGGTTTTCGGGCATCGGCTCGGTGGTATAGACGTCCGCGCCAAGGCCGCCGAGCCGCCCTTCTTTTACGGCTTTTGCCGCGGCGGCTTCGTCGATGACGGCGCCGCGCGCCACGTTCACGAGGATCGCGTCTTTTTTCATCAAAGCGAGTTCGCGCTCGCCGATGATGCCGCGCGTAGCGTCGGTGAGCGGCAGATGCACCGAGATCACGTCGGCGCGGCGGCAAAGTTCGTCAAGCGGCACGACATCAACGCCCGCCGCGGGCGTGCGTTTGACGGCAAGCACGTGACAGCCAAAGGCACGGGCGACCGCCGCCACCTGCGCGCCGATGCTGCCGTACCCCACGATGCCCCAAATTTTGCCGCGCAACTCTTTGTATGGCGGCACGAGGCAGTTTGCCACGCCGCCGCGTGTGTACGCGCCGCTCTCGACAAAGCGGGAATAGGCGGGCAACCGGCAGAAAAGCGCGAGCGCAAGCGTCACCGTGATCTCGGCGACGCTGTCGGTGGAATATCCCGCCACGTTGCAGACGGCGACGCCATTTTGGCGGCAGAAATCCAAATCCACGTTATCATACCCCGTCGCCGCCACGCAGATAAGCGCGGGCAAGCGCGCGCCGGCAAGCGTGTCGGCGTTCATTTTGACTTTGTTGAGCACGACGACGTCGGCGCCGTCCACGCGGCGCGCCACCTCCCCAGCTCCGGTATTTTCAAAAACAGACACTTCGCCGCACGCAAAAAGCGGCGAAAGATCAAGATCCGCGCCGAGCGTTGCGGCGTCCAAAACCACGATCTTCATCGTTCTCCCCCCCTCCGCTTTCTTTTTGTCTATTATACCCCACTTTGCCGCAAATTTCAAGCGCGGGCGCAAAATGCGTCCGCGCTTTTCTGTTTTTCACGCATTGCCCGCCTCTTTATGCAAGCGGGGCTTGTCAATCTGCAAAGTCTTGGCGAGTATCAGCGTCAGAGTGCCGCTTGAAAGCGCCGCCGCGTTCGCCATCAGCCACACGCCGTCAAGCGCCAAAAAGGCAGTCAGGATAAAGAGAAAGGCAACGGGAAAGACGAGCGTGCCGAAAAGCGAAACGACGAGCGAGCGCACGGGGCGTTCGAGCGCCGTAAAGAAGGAAGAAAAACACATATCAATCCACCCGACGATATAGGAAAATGAAAAAATCTTGATGGCGCGAACGCTCACGCCGAGGAGTTCCGTGTCGTCCGGTCTGATAAAGGCCGTCGCAACGTGCGGACCGGCAAACAGCATAAAGAGGAATGCGGCAAATGAAGTCGCGGCGGCGGCGGCGACTACCCTTTTGAAGATTGCCTTCATTCTTTCCCGCAATCCGGCCCCGTAGCAATAACTGATCGCGGGTTGGAGCGCGTCGCAGATACCGAAATTGAGCATTCCCATAATGCTGTCCACGTACATCACGATCGAAAACGCCGCCACGGCGGTCGTGCCGCCGTATTTGAGGAGAAACAAATTCATAACGACGCTCATCACCGAAACAGATACGGTGCTGAAAAACTCGCTGAACCCGTTGGCGACAAGCCGGAAAAAGCGGGAAATCGGAACGCCTTTGCGCGTATAATAAACGTCCATACGCCGCCCGAGAAACATTGAAAACGTCACGACCGAACCGAGCACGATCGAGGCGCAACTTGCCACGGCTGCCGCCCAAACGCCCTGACGAAAGACTGCGATCAGCAAAAAATCGAGGATAACGTTCAGTATTTGTGTAACGACGCCAATCGTCATACTGCGCCTTTCTTTTCCGCACACGCGCAAAAAGTTGTCTGTGGCGAAATAGATCGGCACGAGAGGGCCGAACAAAGCGAAGATTTTGAGATATTCCACGGAGCAGTCGATTGCCTCGGCAGTGGCGCCCCGCGCGATCAAAAGGACGAAGGGTCTTGCGAGAAAAAAGCCGAGCGCGCTGACGACGAGTGAGAAAGCGAAAATAAACTTAACCGAAAACGAAAACACGCGCGACGCTTCTTCCCTCTCCCCTTTTCCAAGCAAGATCGACATATTGACCGACGCGCCCGTGGCGATCATATTGGAGATCGCCGCAACGATCATCAAGATCGGCATAATGAAATTGATCGCCGCCAGGGCGTCCTCGCCGAGATACCTGCCGACGAAAACGCCGTCGACCACGGAGTACAGCGCGCCGAAAACCGAGGTAACGACCGCAGGAACGGCGCACTTGAAAAAGAGTTTCGTGGGCGGCAGTTTTGCAAACTGTTCGGAATCCATAAGCCCTCCAAAAAAACAACTCGGTCTCCACGCAACGACGATTGCGTGAAAACCGAGCGCACTCGGCACCTTATCCGACAGGCGGCCGCGATCAGATCGCTCCCCAGCACTACGGTGCTCTGTCCTCCGGTGACCATTTTTTTACAGTATATACCTTTTTCGCCGATTTGTCAATAGGCGGCGCCGCTCTCCCACGAAATGAAAAGCGCGGGCGCCCCTGTGGGCGCCCGCATTTTTTGGTGCCGGAAGCGGGGGTCTGAACCACACGCAAGCGCGGCGCGCTTGCTCACCGAGTTTGCCCTGCGGGCAAACTCACGCGGCCACCGAAAACAGCAAAATTTCTTTCTCTTTCTTCGCCGCGGCGGGTTCTCCCCGTCGCGTCCGCAAAAAAGGCGGGCGCCCCTGTGGGCGCCCGCCTTTTTTGGTGCCGGAAGCGGGGGTCTGAACCACACGCAAGCGCGGCGCGCTTGCTCACCGAGTTTGCCCTGCGGGCAAACTCACGCGGCCACCGAAAATAGCAAAATTTCTTTCTCTTTCTTCGCCGCGGCGGGTTCTCCCCGTCGCGTCCGCAAAAAAGGCGGGCGCCCCTGTGGGCGCCCGCCTTTTTTGGTGCCGGAAGCGGGGGTCGAACCCGCACGGTATCGCTACCACGGGATTTTGAGTCCCGCACGTCTGCCAATTCCATCATTCCGGCAAGCAACGCGGTTATTATAGCATACCTTGCGCGAAAAATCAAGTCTTTTCGGCACATTTTTTCAAAGGACGAAAAATGCCCCGCCGCATATACTGCCATTGAGCAATTCCGAAAAATCGCCGCGAAAGCGAAAAGGAGGTCGCCGTGAACGAAAATACCACCATTCCGCCCGTAGAGGGGGTGGGATTTCTTATTGTGCAGGTCGCCACAGCAAACGGCTCGATACCGCTTGAAAACGCTTCGGTGCGCGTCAGCCGTGTCGAGAGCGACGGGCGCACCGTGCTTTACGAACTCAAAACCGGCGCTGACGGCCGCACGCGCTATCTGCCGCTCCCCACCCCGCCCCGCGCGCAAAGTCTTTCCTACACCGCGGGCGCTCGCCCTTACGCCATCTACACCATCGAGGTCTCGCACCCGGAGTATTCCCCCATCAATTTCGAGAGCGTGCCGATTTTTGACGGCATCATCTCAATCCAACAGGCAAACCTCTCCCCCGTGCCCGAAAACGGTATGTCCGGCGCCGCCACCTACCGCACGCCGAACGTGTTTGAAAGCCCGCAAAACGACCTTTAAGGAGGTGTTCCGATGCCGATAACAGGCGAGCCGTTCATTCCCGATATGATCACCGTACATCTCGGTCGCCCCGGCGAAAACGCGAAAAACGTCACGCTCCCGTTTCTCGACTACGTCGCCAACGTGGCGTCCAGCGAGATCTATCCCACCTGGCCCGAGGCGGCGATCCGCGCCAATATGTACGCGCAGATCTCTTTCGCGCTCAATCGCGTTTATACCGAATACTATCGCTCGCGCGGGTACGATTTCGACATCACGTCGGTCACGTCGAACGATCAGGCGTTTGTAGAGGGGCGCGAAGTGTACGCCAACGTCCGCGAACTGGCAGGCGAACTTTTCAACGATTATATCAGCCGCCAAGGAAACGCCGAGCCGTTGCTTGCCGCCTATTGCGACGGCAAGGAAGTGACCTGCCGTGGGCTTTCGCAATGGGGCAGCGTGGATCTGGCGGAAGAAGGCAAAACGCCATACGAGATTCTTACTTATTATTACGGAGACGACATCGACATCGTGCGCGACGCGCCGATCGCGGGCATCACCCCCTCGGCGCCCACCGTGCCGCTGAAAATCGGCACGGTCAACGAATACGTGCGCCTGGCGCAACTGCGTCTCAACCGCATTTCCGACAACTACCCTTCGATCCCGAAGATCGTGCTTGTCGACGGCATCTTTACGAACGACACCGACGCGGCGGTGCGGGAATTTCAACGCATTTTCAATCTCACGCCCGACGGCATCATCGGAAAATCCACCTGGTATTATATCCGCCGCGTCTATAACGCCGTCAAGAAACTCAACGAGATCGAATCCGAGGGCGTGCCCTTGGAGGAAGTCTCCCAACAATACCCCGGCGTTTTGCGTGTGGGCGACCGCGGTCCGCTGGTCAGCAATTTGCAGTTCTTTCTCAACTACCTTTCCTCGTTTTATCAAACCATTCCGCCCGTGGCGGTGGACGGCGTTTTCGGCGAGGAAACCCGCGCCGCGCTGATCGACGCGCAAAACACTTTCGGGCTTGTGCCGGACGGCATTTTGGGCGAGATCTCCTGGCAAGCGATCTACGACGCCTACCTCGGCATCGTTTCTACGATCCCCGTCGAGTACACCGAGGGCTATACCGTTCCCTTTCAGGGCGTCGTTCTGCGGCAGGGCTCGGAATCCGACGAGGTGCGGCTTCTTCAAGAATACCTCAATTATATCGCACGCTCGTTTACCGAGATCCCCACGGTCAGCGTGACCGGCTATTTCGGTCCGCGCACCGAGGAGGCTGTGCTCGCCTTTGAGCGGCTTGCGGGACTTCCCGAAACCGGGCGCGTGAACGCCATCACCTGGAACGCCGTCACAAGTCTTTATAACGACTTATACAGCGGCAACAGACTGAACGAGGGACAATATCCCGGCTTTGAGATCGGAGAGGAGGGGTCCGCTTGATCTACGACAACCAAACCACGGCGGTGACCAACGTACAGCGCTATCTGCGTCAACTCTCCTATTTTAATGAGGATATCCCCGCCCTGCCCGTGGACGGCATTTACGGTCCGATGACACGAGAAGCGGTGCGGGTGTTCCAAAAAAGCGAGGGACTGCCCGTGACGGGCGTGGTGGACCGCGCAACGTTTGATTTGCTCTATCAGCGCTACCGCGAGTCGGTGCGGGACAACACGCCGCCCGTGGGGCTTTCGATCTATCCCCGCATCGCGGGAAACTATACGATCAAAGAGGGCGACAAATCCTTTCTCGTGGAAGTGATACAATACGTGCTCTCGGAACTGGAACTCGTCTACGACGGCTACGGCGCACTCCCCGTGACCGGCACTTACGGCTGGGAGACCGTCGCCGCCGTGAAAGATTTTCAGAAAAAGCACGGTCTGCCCGAAACAGGCGAGGTGGGGCGTGCCACCTGGGACGCGCTTGCCGAGACCTATAACCGCGCCTTCGGCGATCCCTCGGAACAATAATCCCCCCTGTTTCCCTTTTGAAAACTCCCGTTTGTGCGGGAGTTTTTGATTTTTTGAAAAAATTTGATTTCGTGAGATAATGTACAGATAAACTGGTGTAATCGTCCGTAATTGAATTTCTCATTCTAATTTTGACTTTCATTGACTTTGACTTTCTTTGACTTTCGCCGTATAATGACGTCAGAAAGGTCAGGAAAGGTCAAAGAGGTGATACGATGTTAGCGGATCAAATTGCGAAAATGATCGAAAAAATGCTGGAAGAAGGCGACGGTTCCCTGGAACTGCAACGCAACGAAATGGCGGGCAAACTGGGGTGCGTGCCGAGTCAGATCAGTTACGTGCTGACCTCCCGCTTCACGCCGGAGCGCGGGTATATCGTGGAATCGCGCCGAGGCGGCGGCGGATATATTCGCATCGTGCGCAAGGAAATGACGCGCGACGAATATCTGATGCACTTTTTCTGCGCGATCGGCAACGCGATCGACGAGAGCGAGGCAAACGCCTATATCCGCAATCTGCGCGATCACTCTCTTATCACCGAGCGTGAAGCCGCCCTGATCGCCGCTTCGCTTTCGAGCGCGGCGCTCCAAAACGTTTGCCCCGAAGGGCGCGGCGCGGTGCGGGCGCGGATCTTTCAGCACATTTTGCTTTCTCTGATGCATTAAAGGAGGGATTTTTATGAAATGCCAAAACTGCAAAAACAAGGAAGCCACTTTCTTCTACGAGGAAAACATCAACGGTAAGAAAAAGAGCGTTTCGCTGTGCGCCGATTGCGCCGCGAAACTGCATATGACCGAAAAATTCGAAATGCCGGCGCTTGCCTCGCCCTTCTCGGTATTCGGCAACGATCTCGGCAACTTCTTCGACGGATTTTTCTCGCTCTCTCCGCACGTTGCCGCGCCGAAGGGCAAAGTCTGTCCCGGGTGCGGCGCGACCTTTGAGGACATTGCGGCAAGCGGCAAGGCGTGCTGCCCGCAATGCTACACGACGTTCGCCGACGAACTTTTGCCCTCGCTCCGTTCGCTCCACGGCGACGTACAACACAAGGGGCGCGTACCGCTTGTTGATCGCGCCGCCAAAGAAAAAGAAAACAAACTCGCCTCTTTGCGCGAAAATCTGAAAAACGCGATCGAAAGCGAAGATTTTGAGAGCGCCGCGAAACTGCGCGACGAGATTCGCGCGCTCGAAAAAGAAGAAGACAAATAAGGAGGTGTTCCTATGTGGTATCAAGTGAAAGGAAACCAAAACGACGTCGTCGTTTCTTCCCGCGTGCGTCTCGCGCGCAACCTTGCCGGTTTTCCGTTTGACGGAAAACTCACGGAAAAAGACGCGAACGCCGTGATCGGGAAAATAGAAACCGCGCTTGCGGGCAAGAATTATACCAAGACCGATATGACGACGCTCTCCCCCGTCGCGGCGGAATCGCTTGTCGAAAAGCATCTCGTCAGCCGCGAATTTGCGGGCAAGAAAGGTCCGCACGCGCTTTTCGTAAACGAAGGCAAAAGCATTTACCTGATGGCGTGTGAGGAAGACCATATACGGTTGCAATGTATCTTGCCGGGGCTTGCGCTGACCGACGCCCTGCGTCTGGCGCTGGAATGCGACGATCAACTGGGAACGCTGGATATTGCCTTTGACGAAAAACTCGGTTATCTCACGCACTGTCCCACCAACCTCGGTACGGGTATGCGCGCGTCGGTGATGCTCTTTTTGCCCGCCCTGACAGCCGGCGGCGCGATCCCGCCGCTTGCGAGACAACTTGCCAAGATCGGGCTGACGCTGCGCGGGCTTTTCGGAGAGGGTTCCGAATCGCGCGGCTGTCTGTATCAGGTCTCCAATCAGGTCTCGCTGGGTGTCTCGGAAGAGGAGATCCTTTCGCGCCTGCAAAAAGCGGTGGAAAACATCGTGGCGCGGGAACGCGAATTGGAGAGCGCGCCGAAAGGCGAGGATGCCGTGCGCCAAAGCGACCGCTTCGCGCGTGCCGAGGGCACGCTCCGCTACGCGCAACTGCTTTCTTCCGAGGAACTTTTTGAACTCTTTACCGATATCAAACAAGGCGTCACGAGCGGCAAGATCAAAGGGATTACGCACGAGAAACTGCTCACTTTGCTGATCGAAGCAATGCCCGCGACGCTGACGGAGAACGCTCCCGAAAAACCCAAAACCGCACTGGAACGCGACGGTGCGCGCGCGAGGTTCATCAAACAAGCATTGGAGGTGTAAACAATGAATGCACGCTTCACGCAAAAAGCACAAAACACTCTGAAAAACGCACAACTTTTCGCCTCACAAATGGGGCATACCTATATCGGTTCGGAGCATATCCTCCTTGCCCTTGCCGCCGAGAGCGAGAGCGTTGCCGCCAAAATGCTCGCCGCGCACGACGTGACGGCAAATAAGGTGCAGGAGGCGATCGCCGGAGAGGTCGGCGTCGGCGCGGCAAGAGAAACTTCCGCGGCGGAGATGACGCCCCGCACCAAACACATCATCGAATCTTCCGCGATGGAAGCGATGCGGGCGGGTCAAAACTATATCGGCACCGAACACTTGCTTCTTGCCCTGCTCTCCGAGCGCGACGCGGTTGCCGTAAAACTGCTGCAAGAACTGGGCGCGTCCCCCGCCGAACTGAAAAACGAGGTGCAAACGCTCCTGCGCGGCGAAGGCAAAAGCGCCGACGACGGCGCCGAGACAGCGCGCGGACAACGCAAAAACATCGAGGGCGCGCCGACGCTCTCCTCTTTCGGCAGAGACCTGACCGCGATGGCGCGGGACGGCAAGATCGACCCCATCATCGGGCGCGATAAGGAGACCGAGCGCGTCATTCAGATCCTGTCGCGCCGTCAGAAAAACAATCCGTGTCTGATCGGCGAACCGGGCGTCGGCAAGACCGCCGTCGTAGAGGGGCTTGCGCAAAAGATCGCGGACGGCGCCGTGCCGGAAATTCTCAAAGACAAACGCATCGTGACGCTGGACGTCGCCGCGATGATCGCGGGCGCGAAATACCGCGGCGAATTTGAGGAACGACTCAAATCCGTGATGGAGGAAGTGGCGAAAAATCCCGACATTATCCTCTTTATTGATGAAATCCACACCATCGTGGGTGCGGGCGCGGCGGAGGGCGCGGTGGATGCCGCCAACATCATCAAACCCGCGCTCTCGCGCGGCGAAATGCAGGTGATCGGCGCGACCACCATTGCCGAATACCGCAAACATATCGAAAAGGACGCGGCGCTTGAACGCCGTTTCCAATCGGTGATGGTGGGAGAACCGACGCCCGAAGAGGCGCTCCTGATTCTCAAAGGTCTGCGCGACAAATACGAGGCGCACCACAAATTGAAAATCTCCGACGAGGCGCTTGAAGCCGCCGTCAATCTCTCCAAGCGCTATATCCAAGACCGTTATCTGCCCGACAAAGCCATTGACCTTGTGGACGAGGCGGCGTCGAGATTGCGCATCTCCACGCACACTTCCCCGCCCGAACTGAATAAGATCGGCGAGAAACTTGCCGCGCTGACGCGCGAAAAGGAAGAAGCGATCTCGGCACAGAACTTTGAGGAAGCGGCGCGGCTGCGCGACGAAGAAAAAACATTGCACGCGGAATATGACGAAAAGAAAGCGGCGTGGGAAAAGAGCGTGGCGGGAGAAGATCTCACCGTGCGCGAGGGCGACATTGCCGACGTCGTGACGCAGTGGACGGGGATCCCCGTCAATCGCCTTCTTGAAGAAGAAAGCGATAAACTGCTACGTCTTGAAGACACCTTAAAATCCCGCGTGATCGGTCAGGACGCGGCGGTGAGCGCCGTGGCAAAGGCGATCCGCCGCGGCAGAATGGGACTCAAAGACCCGAAACGCCCCATCGGTTCGTTCATCTTCCTCGGTCCCACGGGCGTGGGCAAAACCGAACTTTGCCGCTCGCTTGCCGAACTGTTGTTCGGCGATACCAACGCGATGATACGGCTGGATATGTCGGAATATATGGAAAAGCACAGCGTGTCGAAACTGATCGGCTCGCCCCCCGGCTACGTGGGCTTTGAGGAAGGCGGACAGCTGACCGAAAAGATCCGCCGCCACCCCTATTCCGTAGTGCTTTTCGACGAGATCGAAAAGGCGCACCCCGACGTCTTCAACATCCTCTTGCAAGTGCTGGACGACGGCATTTTGACCGACGCGCAAGGTCGGCGCGTGGACTTTAAGAACGCCATCATCATTATGACCTCGAACGTCGGCGCGAAGTTCCTGACCGCGCCCGGCAAGGGCGCGCTCGGATTTTCGCAGGAGAGCGCCGAAAAAGACGACAAAAAGGCCGCCGACGCGCACGTGATGGAGGCGCTGAAAGCCACTTTCCGCCCCGAATTTCTCAACCGTGTGGACGATATCATCATCTTCAATCGTTTGAGCGAAGAAAACATCCGCGAGATCGCGGGACTTCTTCTCTCCGAGGTTGCGGGGCGTATCGCGGCGCTGGGTATCACCGTCACTTTTGACGAAAGCGTCAAGGCTCTGCTTGCAAAAGAAGGCTTTGATCCCGTGTACGGCGCGCGTCCGTTGCGTCGCGCGATCGTGCGTATGGTGGAAGATCCCTTCTCCGGCGAGATGCTGGAAGGCAATATCAAGGCGGGAGATCAGGTAAGCGCCGTAGCGGAAGACGGCAAGATCGTCTTCAAAAAATAACCGCAAGGGCGGGTGAAACAGCGTTTCACCCGCCCTTTTTCAGTATATTTGCACGCGCGCGCCGATGCCGCGCAATTTGCTCTCCAAGTGTTCGTACCCGCGCGCCACCGCGCCGGCGTTGTCGATCTCGAAAATTCCCCTCGTCGAGAGCGCGGCGATAAGCAGTGCCGCCCCGCCCCGCAGATCGGGGGCTTTGATCTTTGCCGAGGTAAGCGCGGAAGGATAAAAGACGGCGCGCCGGTCCTCCACGTCGATCCGCGCGCCCATACGCCGCAGTTCCTCGGTATAGCGAAAGCGCGATTCCCACACGTTTTCGGTGACGCTCCCCTTCGATCCCGCGCGTCCTCCGAGACAAAAAAGTGCCGCCATCTGCGGGTGCAGATCGGTGGGGAACGCGGGATACGGGCCGGTCTCGACGTCGATCCCGCGGTATCCTTCCGGCGCCGATACCGCGATGGTGTCTTTGCCGATCTCCACTCCCACGCCCATTTCGGAAAAAGCGTCCGTCAATGCCGTGAGGTGCGCGGGACAAACGCCGCGCACGCGCACTCTCCCTCCACAGGCAACGCCGAGCGCGAGATACGTGCCCGCCTCGATCATATCGGGAATGATCGTCACGCGCGCGCCGTGCAAACGCGGAACGCCAATGACCGTCAGCGTGCTTGTTCCCACGCCCTCGATGTGTGCCCCCGCCGCCGAGAGAAAGGCGGCAAGCGCCGCGATGTGCGGCTCGGCGGCGGCGTTTTCGATGACGGTGCGCCCCGCGGCACGCGAGGCGGCGATCAAAAGATTGGCGCTTGCCCCCACCGAGGGCATCGCAAGGCGTATCCTTGCGCCGCAAAGCCCTTCTTCCGCCCGCAAACGAAGCACGCCTTCCGCGCGCTCTTCCGTGGCGCCGAGTTTACCGAATCCAAAGAGATGTTGGTCAATGGGACGCACGCCGAAATCGCACCCGCCCGCGCCCGCAAGCGCGGCTTCGCCGAATCGCGCGAGCATCGCCCCCAGCAGATACACCGAGCCGCGTATCGACGAGGTGAGCGCGGCAGGGGGTGTTTTCGGCGTCACGGGCGCATAATCGACCGACACTTCGCCGCTTTTTTCAAACGCGATGCGCGCGCCGAGAAAATGCAGAATTTCAAGCGCGCGAAGCACGTCGCTGACGCGGGGTAAATTGTAAAAAACGCATGTTTCCTCTGTCACGATTCCCGCAAACAGGATCGGCAGCGCCGCGTTTTTACTGCCCCCCACCGCCACTTCTCCCGTGAGTTCCGCGCCGCCCCGCACAACGATCTTTCGCATACCCCGCCCCCGAAAAAAGAACTTCGGTAGCAGTATATGAAAAAGGCGCGCGGGAGGTCATTCCCGCGCGTCCGTCTGATTTTGAAAATATGCCACGGCAAGCCGCACGACAAGTCCGTAAGAGGCGTTTCCCGCGCGGTTTCCCTGCGATTTGAGAAACACGTCGTTGACGCCGTCCGACACTTTTGCCGCCGCGCTGTCGCGGTATTTCGCGAAAAAGGCGCCGTATGCGCGCCACTCGCGAAGAACTTCGGGAGAAAGGCGCGACAGCACATCTCTCGCGTGCTCCGCGTTCTCGCGGGCAAGCGCCGAAACAGTATATTCCAGCAACGCAAAACAGCCGCTGTACAAAAGATAGGCGTCATCGGTCTTTTCCAGCGCCAGAAACGCCACGAAGTTGGCTTCCTCCTCACGCGCCACGCCCCGCTGATGCGCCATCTCGTGCGCGGCGGTATAGGGGATCGTAAAATCGGGAAAATCCATATTGACGTTCGCCTCGCCCGTGAAAAAGGTATACACGCCCGTGACGTGCATATAAGAAAGCAACTTTCCCGCGACAAGCGGCTTTGCGCCCGCGCCCGACGCGGAAACGAAGGCATACTCCTCGTGCAAAATCCCGTATGCGCGCACCAGTTTTTCATTCATTTCGCCAAACGAATACGGCATCTTTGAAAAACCGTCTTCCCCGAAAGCAACGCCCAGCGCCGCCTCGTTTGTACGATCCGTCAGATACAACGCCGTTTGATACAGTTTTTCCGCGGTCACTTCGTCTCGCGGCAGCGAGAGTTCTTCATCAAGCGGCACGGTGTGATAGCCCGCGCCGAACAAAAACGCGAACGTGGAAAACAGAAACGCGAAAAGGATCAAAACCGCCGAAAGCACGGTGAAAATACGCTCTTTTTTCGTGCGGTCCGAGGAAAGGACGCTCCAAACGAAAGAAAAAATCGCAAACGGCAAGAGAAAGAGCGCAAGTTCCGCGACCGAAAACGGGAAAGGCGCCGTCACGCCCGCGAACACGCGACGAAAAAATGCGCCCGCGCCGCGCCCGTACCACGCGGCGAACGCGGGCGAGAGCGTGGCGGCAAGCAATAACAAAACCGACAGGAAGATCGCTGTACCGAAGAAAAGAGTGCCGCGCGGCATTCTTCTCTTACGGCTCGTTTTCGATTGCACGATCCGCAACGCGGCGCGCCTCCTTTCCCCAAACTTCAAGTTCCCGCAAAAAATCTTCCGGCAACGGCGCGCATACCCGAATGCGCGCGCCCGCGCGATCCGAAAACTCCAACGCGGCGGCGTGAAGCGCGTGACGCGGAAAACCGTCTTCATACCCGTAAAGCCCGTCGCCAAACAACGGGTGTCCCGTGCCGGCAAGATGTACGCGCAGTTGATGTGTGCGCCCCGTGGCGGGGCAAAGCCGCACAAGGCTCTTTTCCCCGTCGTTCCAAAGCGGGAAAACTTCGGTTTTGGCGTAGTCTCCCTCTCCCACGGGGACCGTCTCCCGCAAAATCACGCTCTCCCGCACGCGGCGAATGCCGCTCTCGATCGTCTGCGGGCGCTCGATTTTTCCGTGCACCAACGCGAGATAGCTCTTTTTGATCTCGCGGCGCGCCATCTGCCTCGACAAAAACGAAGCGGCAAGCGGATTTTTCGCCGCCAGGATCACGCCGCTCGTGTCTTTATCGAGCCGACTGATAAAGCGCGGGCGAAAAACTTCGTCGCGCCCGGCGAAAAGAAAGGCGAGCGCGTTGGCAAGCGTGTCGTCAAAATGCCCGTGCGAGGGGTGCGTGGGCATTCCGGCGGGCTTGTTGACGACGAGATAATCCGCCGTTTCCGACAAAATATCAAGAGGATACGCCGTCGGAACGATGTTGGCGGGGTTCTCTTCGTCTTCCACGGCAAGTTCCAGCACGTCGCCCGCGTGCAGAACGGCGCGCACGCTCACGCGCGCGCCGTTCTGGACAATACCGTTTTCTTTTTGTTTCAGGCGTGTAAGGAGCGCGGCGGATATGCCGATTTTTTTCAGATACTCGCGCAAAATTTTGCCCTCGCACGTCGCGTCTGCCGTGATCTTCACGCCGCACCCCCTTTTTTTATTCAGTTTAGCACAGTTTTCGTTGAAAAGCAAGCGCGTCAGCCGATAAACATCTGCGTCCAGTAGTTTCCATCCGCGACGTAGCCGACGCCGATCTCGCTAAAAGAAGCGTTCAGAATATTGGCGCGGTGTCCGGGCGAGTTCATCCACCCCTCCACCACGGCGGCGGGCGTGCGATAGCCTTTCGCGATATTTTCCCCCGCGGCGCGGTAGGAAATGTTGAAACTTTTGATCATATCGAACGGCGAGCCGTACGTGGGGCTTGTGTGTGAAAAATATCCCCTGTCGTGCATGTCCTGCGATTTATAGCGCGCCACGCGCGAGAGCTGCCAGTTTGTTTCCAGCCTGCCGAGCCCGTTTTCGGCGCGAATATCGTTGACAAGGCGGATCACTTCCGCTTCATAATCGGTCACGGCGCTGTCGGTGAGCGGGATATACAAAACGTCACCGGGATAGATCCAGTGCGGATCGCGGATATGCGGATTTGCCGAAATGATCTCGTCAAGCCCCACCTCGTGCCGCACGGCAAGTTTCCACATCGTGTCCCCCGGCACAACCGTGTGCGTGACGACCTTTCCCGCCGCCGTCATTCCGAGCGAAAGACAAAGGATCAATACAATACAAAAAACGATCGAACAAAAAACGCGTTTCATCCTATAACTCCTTTCTTTGTTGCTTTTTTAGTTTTCCCGCGCAAAAAGAAAAGAAAACAGTATCTTTTGTCCGCCTTTGCACGCTTTTTCCGCAAACGCCGAAAAATGCAAAAACCCGCGCCGAACGGCGCGGGTTTTTTGGCAATATATGGATTATTGCGCGTTTTTGCGAGCCTCGAAGCAGGCGCTGCAATACACAGGTCTGTCGGAGGAAGGCTGGAAGGTAACTTTCGCCTCTCCGCCGCAAGCGGCGCAGGTGGTGATGAAGTATTCTCTTTGTGCCTTGTTCGCATTTTTCTTTGCATCGCGGCAGGCTTTGCATCTTTGGGGCTTGTTGAGGAAGCCTTTTTCTTTGTAGAACTGCTGTTCGCCGGCGGTCCAAACAAATTCGTTACCGCAGTCTTTGCAAACAAGAGTTTCGTCCTGGAAGACCTCTTCCGCTCCGGTCATGGTGTTTTCTTCGTTCATTGCTTTTTCCTCTCTTTAATAGATGGTGTTTTTTTGCCCTTAGACGGATTTCGACCGACACCTTTGAGATCTTCAACGCTCTTTATTAAGCTACCGGGGCATATGAAACCGTTACCGATCCTCCCGCAGCGCACGGCGAAGTTTGCTGTGGATCCGGTATACGGCGTTTTCAATGGAATGGGGTTCTTTTCCGAGCGCCTTTGCGATCTCCTTTGCGGAAAGACCGGCAACGCGCATCGTCCAGACGGTATTTTCAAACGGGGAAAGTTGCGAACGGACAAAGGCAAAAAGCGCCTCCGCCGATTCCCTTTCCGCCACGAAGCGCGAAGGATCGCCCGCGCCGTCGTCGCTCTCGCTCACGCCGCTCATCTCGCTTGCCGCCACGGTATAGGATTGCCGCAAAACGCGCAACTCGGAATTCAGCGCGTTGGCAATGCAGATCTGCGCGTAAAGCCCGAAAGTGACGTCGCTTTGCGTGAGATCGAAACTCTGCGCGGCACGCCACAGGGCAAGCAGGGCGGTTTGCCGGAGATCGTCGATCTCGGCTTTGAAAACACCCGCGGCGTACTTTTCCACCTGCTTTGCGATCAGCGGTTCATACATAGCGGCAAGATCACCGAACGCCGCCGTATCACCGGATTTCAGCGTTTCAAGAAGCGAGAAAATCGCACTTTGATCTTTTTCCACTTTTCAAACCTCGCATCGCCCAAACGACGATAGAAAAATACACCTTATAATTATTGTATCAGGATTTTACATTTTGTCAACACATTTTCTGCGATTTTTACAAAAAGTCAAATGAAAGTTTTTATTTTTGTGCAAATCGACGAAAATTGGTGCTTTAATCGTCAAACAGAAAGTTGATATTGCCCGCCAAAAGCGCGTGCACGCCGCGATAGACGATCTCGGGGCGCGCGTAAAAATTCTCCTGCAAGCGCTCGGCGCGCGCGCGCGAATCGAGAGCCAGCACGGTGGAAAAGATGTCGACGCCGTTTTCGGAAAGCGAGCAAAGCAAGTCGTATTTTCCGTCTTCGCGGGGGCGGATCTCCGCGTGCATCGTGATCCCGCGTTTTTTGAAATCCAGATAGCGGAAAGCCGCTTCAAGACTTTTGTCGAGAATGGACGTGAGAATATCCTCGTGGAGCGATTCCGCCACGCAGCGTCCTTTTTCGGTGATGAAATACAGCGCTTCCCCGTTCTCCTCGCCGACCTTTTCCACCAGCGCGTCGTCCAGCATTTTGTGGAACGCTTCCGCAAAATCGAGATACATAATGTAGTTGGTCTGCATCACGATGTCGTTGAGGGTGACGAAATCCAACGGTCTGCCCACGTTTTCCATCAAATACAGCACAAAAATCTTGACGTTTTTCATCCCGCCGATCTGAGAAGCCATTTTCATCACCTCCGCAACGTCTTTTTTATTATTTTAGCACAAAATATCGCTTTTTTCAAGAGTTTTATTTGCATTCCGGAGAAAAGTATGCTATACTGTAAGCAAGTCTCTCTTGCGCGGCGCGCCGCGCGGCGACACGGCGAAACGCCCGCGCGTTTCGCGGAAACTGAAAAAGGAATGGGAACGAATGATGATACAAATTGCGATCCTCGGGTTCGGCGTGGTAGGCAGCGGTGTGGCGGAAGTGCTGGAAGGCAACCGCCGCGTGATCGAAAAAAACATCGGAAAGACCGTGGCGGTAAAGCGGATCCTTGATCTGCGGGACTTCCCCGACAGTCCTTTCGGCTCTCTTGTCACGCACGATTTTGAAGAGATCCTCTCCGATCCCGACATTTCCATCGTGGCGGAGATGATGGGCGGCTCGCACCCCGCTTACGATTTTACCAAAGCGGCGCTTGAAGCGGGCAAGAGCGTTGTCACCTCCAACAAAGAAGTGGTGGCGAATTTCGGCGCGGAACTCTTAAAGATCGCCGCCGCGCACGGCGTACGCTATCTCTTTGAGGCAAGCGTGGGCGGCGGTATTCCGATCATCCGCCCGATGATCAACGACCTTTCCGCCAACGAGATCCTCACCGTCAACGGGATCTTGAACGGCACGACCAACTACATTCTCACGCAAATGATCGAAAGCGGCACTTCTTTTGCCGACGCGCTTTCCGACGCGCAGAAGAAAGGATACGCCGAGGCGAATCCCGCCGCCGACGTCGAAGGGCTTGACGCCGCGCGCAAGATCGTCATTCTCGCCGCGCTGTCGTTCGGCAAGCTGCTGGATCCCAAAAAGATCGCGTGCGAGGGGATCACGAAACTGACGGGCGAAGACGCCGCCGTGGCAAAGGCGCTCGGCTGTTCGGTCAAACTGATCGCCCACACCGAGAAAGCAAACGGCAAAATTTTGGCGACCGTCGCCCCCTGTCTTGTACCGGCGTGCAATCCGCTTTCGGAGGTTGCCGACGTCTTCAACGGCATTTTGGTGAACGCCAATATGGTGGGCGAAGTGATGTTTTACGGTAAGGGCGCGGGCAAACTGCCCACCGCCAGCGCCGTGGTCGCCGATATTCTCGACATTGTGACGCACGCGGACAAAAAACCGCGCGATCTTGTCTGGGAGCCGGCGTGCGAAAACGATTATGCCGACGAAGCCGACTACCGCACGGCGTTCTGTTTCTCCTTTGCCAACACCGCCAACGCCGCGCAACTCGCCGCCCTGCCAAGCGTCCGGACCGCGAAAGCCGCGGGGCGCGTGGCGCTCTTAACGCCTCCGATGACGCGCAAAGAGGTTGACGCGATCCTCGACGCAAACGGCGCGAAACCGCTCTCGATCCTGCGCGTGCTGTAAAAGTACACGAAAACGGCCGTCCCCGAAAACGGGGACGGCCGTTTATTTTTGCTCCGACGTTTGCACGCGCGCCATATACACGCGGGGCGGGCACCCCACCGTTTTGGTAAAAACTTTGGAAAAATACAACGGGTCTTCAAAGCCCGAAAGCCACGCCACGTTTTTGACGCTGGCAACACCCTGCTCCATCAAGAACGCGGCGTGCCGCACGCGCAGATCGCGCAGATACTCCGAAAAAGTGACGCCCCGTTCCCTGCGGAAGACGAAGGAAAGATATTTCGCGTCATAGCCGAGTTGATTTGCCACAGCGGCAAGCGAGAGCGCGGGATCCGAAAAATGCTCGTCCGCCAATTTCGCCGCCTTTGCGGAAAGCGTGTTTTCCGCGGCGGCCGTAGGCGTCACCCGCGCCAATGACCAAAGAAGCACCGCTTCTCCCCACAAATCGACGTTCCCCTCGTCGGTTCGGGAAAGTGCCTCCTGCCACAACGGCAACAGATCGCTCCGATCCGCAAACGCCCGTGCCGCGCCGCCGATGCGGGCGCGGTCGGTCAGTTCCCTTGCCCGTCGCCCTTCAAACGAAACGTAAAGATACGCGAGGTCTTCCGTGCCAAAGACGGCGTAACTCTCGCCCTGCAACACGAAAAACAGCGTTCCCACCCCAACGGGAAAACGCGCCGCGCCCGTGACGGCCTCTCCGCTCCCGCGCGACACGAGGATCGCCATATGGGTTTTGGCGGGACGGGAGATCGTGCCGATCTTGCCGGTCTCATACACAAAGTTGGAACACACCAAGTCACTGGAACGATTGAAATTGAATCTGCAAATCGTTTCGTTTTCCATTCTCTCCTCCGGACAGTCCACGGGATATTTTCCTTATTTTATCACAATCACATCCAAAATACAACCTTTTTCCATATTTCAATAGAATTTTTCTATTTGCAAGCGAGGCGCTTGGCGTTACAATGAAAGCAGAAAGAAAAGATCGGGGGCGAGCGTCATCTATTACGGATTGCTTACCGCGTCGGTCACGCTTTTCGGCGTGGTGTTCCTTTGCAACGACCGTTATGAAAAAACGGGCGGGAGCGGCTCCGCCGCCGCGTTCTTCTTTATGTTCGTATCCAACGCGGCGGGGCTTTCGGTGATGTTGATCGTCAATCGCTTCCATATCTCCGCCACGGCGTTCACGCTTTGGATGGGCGTCGCCGCGGCGTTGGATTCCGCGCTGTATACCGTCTGCTCGCTCAAAGCACTGGGGCGCATCAATCTGTCGCTTTACGCGGTGTTTGCGATGCTCGGCGGAATGCTCCTGCCGCTTCTCACCGGCATTCTTTTCTACCGCGAGCCGATGACGCTTGCCATCGGGATCTGCGTCCTGCTCATCATCGCGGCGCTCGCGTTGACCGTCAAGAAAGACGGCAGACGCGGCGGGTTTATCTGGTACGCCGGCGTTTTCGTTTTCAACGGACTTGCGGGCGTGCTCTCAAAAATTTTTACCGAAGCGCCTTTTCCGAAGACCGACGCCGCTTCCTATTCGATATGGGCGGCGGCTTTCACCGCCCTGATCGGCGGGATCGGGCTTCTGATCGTTTTTCGTTCCCTTTCCCGTCCCGGCATTGCCGCGCTTTTGTGGAGCGCCGGCGGCGGCGCGGTGAGCCGCGTGGCGAACTACTGGTTGGTGCTGGCTCTGCTTGTCCTGCCCGCCTCGGTGCAATATCCGTTCGTCACGGGCGGCACGATGATCGTTTCCACGCTTCTCGCCTTTGCCGTGGGGCAGCGCCCATCAAAGCGGGAATTGCTTGCCGTGGGGCTCTCGTTCCTCGGCATCCTGGCACTTGTACTCATAAAAATTTGAAAAAAAAGGAGAGAATTATGAGAACCATCAAATTCGGCATTTTCGGCTTGCGCCGCGGCAGCACGTTTTATCGCAACGTGATGATGAACAACGGCGAGATCGTCGCCGTGTGCGACCGCGACACGTCGAAACTGGAAGACGCGAAAAAGCAGGTGGGCGAAGGCCTTGCCACCTATACGGATTTCGACGCCTTTATCAACCACCCCGGACTTGAAGCCATCTATCTCTGCAACAACTTCAATCAACACGCGCCGTTTGCCATCAAGGCGCTTGAAAAAGGCATCCACGTGATGAGCGAATGCGCCTCCAACAGCACGATGGCGGAGGGCGTGGCGTTGGTGCGCGCCGTGGAAAAGAGCAAAGCCATCTACACCATCGCGGAAAACTTCCAATATATGATCTTCAACCGCGAGATGAAGCGCGTAGTCGAGGGCGGCACGCTGGGCAAGATCCTTTATGCCGAGGGCGAATACAACCACCCCATTGATTTTTACAGCGCCAAAGAGTTGCGCGCCCTTTCCCCTTACGCCAACCACTGGCGCAACTTCCTGCCCCGCGCCTACTATATCACCCACTCCCTTGCGCCCTTGATGTTCGCCACGGGGGCATCTCCCGTGCGCGTCACGGCGATGCCCGTGTATGATCCCGCGCCGGCGGACAGCGTCGGGGGCATTGTGCGCGGTCCCGACCGCGCCGCCATCATCACGTGTCTCAACGACGACGACTCGGTCTTCAAAGTGACGGGTTGCGCGGCGTTCGGCGCGCACTCCAACTCCTATCGCTTCTGCGGCGAGCGCGGACAGATCGAAAACGTCCGCGGCGATCTCAACCGCCTCATTTTGCGCTACAACGCGTGGGATAAGCCCGAGGGCAAAGAAGAGTTCAACGAATATGCGGCGGACTGGAACGACGCCGACGAGGAAATGATCAAGCAAACGGGACACGACGGCGCCGACTTCTTCCCCGTGCGCGCGTTTTTCACCGCTATCCGCGAGAACCGTCCTCCGGTCTTCGACGTGTATTTCGCCACCAAGATGACCTCCACCGCCCTGCTGGCGCACCGCAGTTTGCTGGAACGCGGCGTGCCCTACGACGTGCCCGACTTCCGACGCGAAGAAGATCGCGTGAAATACGAAAACGACAACCTGACGCCCTTCGTCGCGCCCGATGATCCCAACTATATCGAGCGTTGGTCTCACCCCAAATTCTTTACGCCCGAAGAAGCGTCGGAATACGAGCGCATCATCGCGCAGGTGAAAAAATGATCCAAATCCCGCGTGCCGCACGGCACGCGGGCATCTCCACTTTATAAAACCACAAAAAACAAAGGAGAAAAATGATGAGAACCATTAAATTCGGCATTTTCGGTTTGCGGCGCGGCGCCACCTTTTACCGCAACGTGATGATGAACAACGGCGAGGTCGTTGCCGTGTGCGACCGCGACGAAACCAAACTGGAAGAAGCGAAAAAACACTTGGGCGGAAACGTTGCCGCCTACACGGATTTTGACGCTTTCCTTGCGCACCCGGGGCTTGAAGCGGTCTTCCTTTGCAACAATTTCCAACAGCACACGCCGTTTGCGATCAAAGCGTTGGAGAAAAACATCCACGTTCTCAGCGAGATCATCGCAAACGCCACCATGGCGGAGGGCGTGGCGCTGGTGCGCGCGGCGGAAAAGAGCAAAGCCGTCTATATGATCGCGGAAAACTATCCCTTTATGATCTTCAATTTGGAGATGAAACGCGTGGTCGAGGGCGGCACGCTCGGCAAAATCATGTACGCCGAGGGCGAATACAACCATCCCTTTAACCCCTATGACGCGGCGGAAATGCGCAAATACGTGCCCTTTGCGCGGCATTGGCGCTATCTTTGCCCCCGCACCTATTATATCACCCATTCTCTTGGCCCCTTGATGTTCGTCACCGGCGCCAAACCCGTGCGCGTGACGGCGATGCCGGTTTATGCACCGCTTCCCGACGACACCATTTCCGGCAGCGTGCGCGGCGGCGACCGTTCCGCCGTCATCACCTGCCTCAACGACGACGATTCGGTCTTCAAAGTGACGGGCTGGGCGGAATACGGCGCGCACTGCAACGCAAGCCGTTTCTGCGGCGAGCGCGGACAGATCGAAAATATCCGCGGCGATTTCAACCGCTTGCTGCTGCGCTACAACGCGTGGGATAAGCCCGAGGGCAAAGAAGAAATGACCGAATACGCCGCGGAGTGGAACGATCCCGACGAGGAACTGATCAAACAAGCCGGACACGAGGGCGGCGACTTCTTCACCATTCGTGAATTTTTCAACGCCATCCGCGAAAACCGCCGCCCGATCTTCGACGTGTATTTCGCCACCACGATGTCCTCGGTCGCCATTCTCGCGCACCGCAGTTTGCTGGAACGCGGCGTGCCCTACGACGTGCCTGACTTCCGCCGTGAAGAGGACCGCGTGAAATACGAAAACGACAATCTTTCGCCCTTTGTCGCCCCCGACGCCCCCAACTACATCGAGCGTTGGTCGCGCCCCTTCGTCCCCTCCGACGAAGCCGTTGCCGAATACGAGCGCCGCATCGCGAAACAAGACTGACGTGTCACATTAGATTAAAAACAATCACATTGGATACAAAAACCCACCCGCAAGCGCGGGTGGGTTTTTGTATATGCAACGCTTCATACCCAAAGGAGCCCGTAACCGGCGCCCATCGTGTTGCCGCTTTGCAAAAACGCTTTGAGCGCGCGACGAAGCGTCGTGTCCTCGGGCAGTTCCGACACCTTGTCTTTCTCCCACGGGCGGTCGAAAACCCGCCACAAATTGCCGTTTGTCGGGTCGGGCGCGCTGTCAAGGATCGTGAAACGCTCCGCAAAGCGGCGCAGGTTGGAGCCCTCGGGAAAGAGCGCGATTTGCGGCGGGTAGAGCATCCACGAGGCGCAATAAACCGGCATCGCGGCGCCGTGCAGTTCCTCCGCGAAAAATTCTTTCGCGCGGCGAAAGGCGTCGTCCACCAGTTCGGGCGTCAGCGGTCCCGAGGACGGAATGTGGCAGTTATACACGGTCTGCCCTTTCAAAAGCCCCGGAACGTCGTCGCGCGGGAACGCGTAGCGCTCAAATTGCAATCTGCCGAGCCCGAAACGCTCCAAACGATAAAAGCCGGGATACCAAAACGTGGCAAAAAGCCCCCAAACGCCCCGCGTTTTGCAACATTCCGAAAGTTTGAAGCGCAGGTCGCCCATCGTGTTCCAAAAGATCTCCTCGGGGATCGCGCGCTCCCGGTAAAGTTCCGCAAGACGCGGCAGACAAGAGACCAAAAACACCATATCCGCCGTTTCGCGCCGCACGCCGGAGACGCGGGAGATCTCGGCAAGCGGCACTTCAAAATCCCCTTTTCCGTCAAAGAAAAGGGCTTCTTGCGCCGCGGCAAGGAGCGGTGACAACGCTTCCGTTTCGATTTTTTGCCGCGCCGCTTCCAGCTCTTCTGCCGCCTCGGCGGGAAAGCCGAGGCGCGCCATCCATTCGGGTGCCGTCATGTCGTGCCCCTTTTCGTTTTTCGTAAAATTGCCGCGCGGCTCGCGCCCCGCGGCAATTTATCTTACCACACAAAAGTTTCCTTGTCAATTCTTTTTCGCGGCGCCAAACGCCGCGCGGGTCTCCTTGATAACGCGGCGGCGGCAGGCAAAAAGCGCGGCGACATTCATCAGCGCCATCAGCGCGATGACAAGGTCGGTCAGCTCCCACAAAAACGCCGGCGCGAACGCCGCGCCGCACACCGACGCGGCAAAAACACCCGCCGCCACGGGGGGCGCGTTTGGCTCCTTGCCGGTGAGATAGCGCAACCCTTCCGCGCCGTAATGCGACCAACAAAGCAACGTGGCGAAAGCAAAAAACAGGATCGAGAGCGAGAGGATCGGCGCGGCGGCTTTTCCGAGCGAGGCGCCGTATGCGCGCACGGCAAGCATCACGCCCTCTTCCCCCGTCGTCCTCACGCCGCTTGTGAGAATGACGAGCGCCGTCATCGTGCAAAGCAGCATCGTATCCACGAAAACCTCGAAAATCCCCCATATCCCCTGCACCGCCGGGCTTTTGACCCTTGCGCCCGCGTGCGCGATGGGCGCGGTGCCGCACCCCGCCTCGTTGGAGATGAGCCCTCTCGTTACGCCGTAGCGCACCGCGCCCGACGTCAGCACCCCCGCCGCGCCGCCGAGCGCC
>LVAM01000025.1 GCA_001604005.1 Clostridiales bacterium Firm_07
ATATACTTGTCAAACATGGGCTTGACGCTGTTCAGGTACTGCATACCGATGCCGTGGATATCACGCCCGCGGTCCACGATATCGCGCTCGATCCGGCGCAGAAGGCAGATATCCGGTTCCACCTGCATATAGAGCTTGAGGAACATCTTCTCCGTCAGCCGCCGGTCGTGGAAGGTATGAATGCCTTCGAGGATCACGACGTCCCGCGGCAGGATAATCTCATCCGGGTGGTCATCCCGCCGGTGGTCACTGAAGTTGTAGCCCTTGCGGGTGATTCCGCCGCCGCGCTCCAGCTGGCAGATATCCTCCAGCAGCATATCGTGGTCGAAGATCTCCGGTTCGTCATAGTTCAGCAGCGTGCGCTGTTCGAACGTCAGGTCCGGGTGGTCCCGGTAATAGGCGTCCTGCTGCAGCACCAGGCAGCGGCTGCTTCCCAGCCGTTCCTCCAGCGCATGGGCCAGCGTGGATTTTCCGCTTCCGCTGGCACCGCAAATGCCGATAAAGATCATCGGGGAAACCTCCCTTCAGGTTGTATGCTCAACACCTGTCATTTTTGGGTATTCTACCATAAAAATCAGGCGTACGCCATAGCGGACTTATGCACATTCAGATGCATTGACTTATCCATACAAATCATGGTATCATGCCTATGTCAGTACAAGCTGGCAAACGCCTGCATAAGCAGCCCGCTTCCTTATTGGGTCGAATTTTGGCCGGTATCAGAAGATGCCGCAGCTGTCAGAGACAGCCGATGGCATCTTTTTGTGTATGGAAGCATGCGGATGCCTGCTTGCCTGGATGCTGAAGAATTGAGCAGGAGGGATCTGCATGAATATTCTGGTACTGGACGGCCAGGGCGGCCGGATGGGAAGAACGCTGACGGAAGAGATCCGGAAGATCTGTCCGGAAGCCATCATTACTGCGGTGGGAACGAACAGCATCGCCACAGAAAACATGCGAAAAGCCAACTGCGCCGATCACTATGCCACCGGGGAAAACGCGGTCATTGTCGCCTGCCGGAAAGCCCATATCATTGTCGGGCCCCTCGGTATCACCATGGCGGACGCCATGATGGGGGAAATATCCCCGTCCATGGCCAACGCGGTGGCGTCCAGCGACGCGTACCGGGTGCTCATCCCGATGAACCTGTGCAGCACCTATGTGGCCGGCACGGTGAAAGGCTCCGCTGCCATTTTGGCCGACGCGATGCAGCGTATCCGCCAGCTGACAGAAGGAGAGAAACCATGAGCAATTCCCCCTCTTCCAGTTCCCTGCAGGTCCGTCGACTGACCTATGCAGCGCTGTGCCTGGCGCTGGCAATCGTCCTTCCCTTCCTCACCGGGCAGATCCCGGAAATCGGTTCCGCCCTTTGCCCGATGCATATTCCGGTACTGCTGTGCGGCTTCCTGTGCGGCTGGCCCTGGGGCCTCGCCGTCGGTTTTGTCGCGCCGCTGCTGCGCTCCGTGCTGTTCGGCATGCCGCCCATGTTTCCGGGCGCCGTTGCCATGGTCTTTGAGCTGGCGGTTTACGGCGGCGTATCCGGCTTCCTGTACCGGAAGTTCCCGAAGACGATTCCCGGCATTTACGCTGCGCTGGTTATCGCCATGATTGCCGGCCGCGTGGTATGGGGGATCGTCCGCCTGCTCCTGGCCGGTATCGCCGGGAATACCTTCACCTTTGCCGCGTTCATCTCCGGCGCCATCACCACGGCGATTCCGGGCATCATCGTGCAGCTGGTGCTGATCCCGGTGATTGTCTACGCCCTGGAAAAAGCCGGTATGAACCTGAACCACGACGGAGCGAAGGCATAATATGCAGAACGACCGGGAAATCCTGCGGGACGCTTTGCGGAAAATCCGGTGGCTGAAACGGCCGCTGGTCACGGTAGACGGACCCTGCGCGTCCGGAAAGACCACGTTTGCGTCCTGTCTGGCAGGAATCCTGGACGCTGCGGTCGTCCATACGGATGACTATGTGGTTCCCCACTCCATGAAAACCAATGAACGGCTGGCTCTCCCCGGCGGAAACTGCGACGCGGAGCGCCTGATGCGGGAGGTTGTCACGCCCTGGCGCGGCGGCCTTCCCGTTCTCGTTTCCCGGTACGACTGCCATGCGGACCGGCTGCTTCCCCCGGAGGCGCTGCCGGACTGCGGTGTGCTGGTACTGGAGGGAAGCTACTGTAATCTGCCGGCAATCCGGGAGGCAGCGGACGTCCGATTCTTCCTGGACACCGCGCCGGAAATCCGGGAATCCCGCCTGCGGGATCGGGAATCGCCTGAAAGTCTGCAGATGTTTTACGAACGCTGGATTCCGCTGGAAGATACATACTTTTCCGCTTTCGGTTTGCCGGATGACGGGTGCATCGTGCTGCAGGATCTGCTTCCCCCGGATGCGGGTTTTATGCTATAATGAGGGAAAGAAAAAAACCGCAGACGGAGGCATATTCTATGAAAATCGGGTTTTTAGGCCTTGGCATCATGGGAAAACCGATGGCACGGAATATCCTGGCCGGAGGATTCCCAGACCTGTATGTATGGAACCGCAGTCCCGGACCGGCGGAAGCGCTGGCGGAAGCGGGCGCGGTGGCTGCCACGAAGGAGCAGATCGGCCGGGAATGCGATGTGATCCTGACCATGCTGCCCGACTCCCCTCAGGTGAAAGCCGTCATGCTGGGGCCGGACGGCATCGCGCAGTATATGCATGCCGGACAGGTATACATCGATATGAGTTCCATCAACCCGGTCAGTTCCCGGGAGATCGCGGAAGCGCTGGCAAAAATCAGCGTGGAGATGCTGGACGCACCGGTATCCGGCGGAGAGCCGAAGGCCGTGGACGGAACCCTTTCGTTTATGGTCGGCGGAAAGCAGGAGGTCTTCGACCGCATGAAGCCGCTGCTGCTGACCATGGGCTCCAGCGTCACCCGGTGCGGGGAAATCGGCGCGGGCAACACCACCAAGCTAGCCAACCAGATCATTGTCGCCTGCAATATCCAGGCGGTGGCCGAGGCGCTGACCCTGGCGCAGATGGCCGGGGTGGATCCCGCGGTGGTGGTGGATGCGATTAAGGGCGGCCTGGCCGGTTCCACCGTGCTGAACGCCAAAGCCCCGATGATGATTGCCGGAAACGACCAGCCCGGTTTCCGGATTGACCTGCACATCAAGGACCTGAACAACGCGCTGAGCTGCGCCCATACGGTGGGGGCTCCCCTGCCGATGACCGCGGAGGCCATGGAAGTACTGCAGAACATCCGCCATGACGGCGGCGGCAGCAAGGACCACAGCGCCATGGCGCAGTATTATGAAAAGCTGGCCGGCATCAAAATCGGCCGGTAAACGAGAAAAAGAAAGAATCAGGCAGGGAAAGAGATATGGCCGCAAAAAGAACGATTACGACCATGCGCGAGCAGGTATACCAGATCCTGCGGGACAATATCTGCCGGGGCGTGTATGCCCCGGGCACCCGCCTGCAGGAACAGGACCTGGCCGAGAGCCTGGATGTGAGCCGCAGCCCGGTGCGGGAGGCGCTCCGCCAGCTGGCGGCCGACGGGCTGCTGCTGGAGATTCCCAACAAGGGCGTCTACGTGAAGGAGTTCACGGAGAAGGACATCGGGGAGATCTTCGACCTGCGGGTGCTGCTGGAATCCTACGCGATCTACCACAGCGCCGGGCACCTGACCTCCGCCCGGCGGGACCGGCTGCTGCGGCTCCTGGGTGAGATGGAGGACCTGTTCCGGAAGGGCGACCTGGAGGCCTATACCGCCACGGACGAGAAGCTGCACGAGGAAATCGTGCAGCTGGGCGACAACAGCCTGGTGAACGATACCTACGACCGGGTGCGGTCCATGAACCAGCAGTTCCGCATCCTGTCCCTGATGGACGCGCAGCGCTTCCGGGAATCCCTGGACGAGCACCGGGAGATTGTCCACGCACTGCTGACCGGGGATCCTGCCCGGGCGGACGAAGTGAACCGCACGCACCTGGAGCTGGCCCGGAAAACCATTGTACGGGGCATGCAGGCCGGGAAGGAAAAAGAATAAGCCAGGGGAATCAGAAGGCCCTGCGGCACTGCCGCAGGGCCTTCCTTTGGGTATCAAGGATGGGTCTCAGTGGATCACCAGGGAAAGGAGAATCAGGATTACCGAGCCGACGGCAGGGATGATGAAGGTGGAAACAGACCATGTTTTCAGGCTTGTCTTGATATCCATGCCGGAGAAGTTGGTAACCACATGGAAGTAGGAGTCGTTCAGGTAGCTGGGGCACATGGTGGTCAGGCACAGGGCCAGCGCCGCGAGGTAGGGGTTGATGCCCAGGGTGGCAACCATGGGGGCAACGATCGCGGAACCGGTAATCATGGCCGTGGTGCCGGAGCCCTGCGGGAACCGCATGA
>LVAM01000026.1 GCA_001604005.1 Clostridiales bacterium Firm_07
CCTCATCTGCCGTGACGGATATCGTATAATCGGCCCGGGATGCCAGGTCCCGCCATCCGTCCATGTCCAGCAGCAGGTAGTTCCCTTCCAGGATCACGATATCCCCGTCCACCTGCACCGCGTCTTCCACCGGATTATGCAGCAGGCGGTCATAAACCGGCCAGCCGGTTACCTCCCCGGCTGCCAGGGACTTTACCCGCTGCGTCAGCGCCTCCAGGTCAAACGTCTCCGGCGCCCCTTTGACCTCCACCATCCGGATCTTCTTTCCGTCCCGTTCCGTATCGTGGCTCAGCAGGTATTCCTGTCGCCGGTGAAAACCGTCCATCCCGATCGTCCGGATCTTTCCGATCCCGTCTGTTTCCCCGGCCAGCCGGGACAGGAAGCTCAGCAGCGTGCTTTTGCCTGCTCCGGGCGGGGCCGCCAGCATCACCAGGATCCGCCGGCCGGCTTTCTGCTGCATGGCGGTCAGTTCATTCAGGAGCGGCACAAAAATCCCGTTCACCGCCCGGTCGCTGTACCGGGCGGTCACCTCGATTCCGTTGATATTGACTGTATGGGTGATTGTCATACTTGCTGTTCCTTCAGCTTCTTCCATTCGTCCCGGGCTATTGCATAGGCATACGAGATGGTATTCTTGGGATCCGGATACTCCTTCACCTTTTTCATGCCGTTGGCCATCGCCGTGGAATATGATCCCACGTTGGTATATTTCATGTAGGAATAGATGGTGTCATAATCCGTATTCTGAAACACCCAGTCGCGGACGGCCCGGGCGGCTTCCTTGGCAAAGCCGCGCCTCCAGTACTTTTTATGGATATGGTACCCGATCTCCGGGAGCATTTCGCCGTCAATATTCTGGATGGTGATCCCGCAGTCCCCGATAAACTCCCCGGTTTCCTTCAGGACCACGGCCCACAGGCCGAAGCCGTACTGCCGGTAATTTTCCAGGTTCCAGTCAATCCAGCGCTTCGTCCGTGCTTCGTCAAACGGCGCCGGATAATGCTGCATGGTTTCCGGATCGGATACAATCTCATACAGCGCGTCAAAATCATCCGGGGTATATTCCCTCAGCAGAAGCCGTTCTGTTTCAATCATCCTGTATTTCCTTTCAGGAGTTCTCTCCCGGTTTTCGTCCTTTGTCTGTCCGGCCCGTCGTCAGGGATGGTTACGGGATTTCCACTACCAGGATATCTTCCCGGTCAAACGGAATCCTTGCAGCAACCCTGCCATTCCGGAAGTGGAAGGCGCCGCCGTGATTCACCGGTTCTCTGTCGATCGGGTTGATCATGAGCACGTCGCCGGTTGCCAGCGCAGCCTGCGCCGCATATTCGTCAAGGGCTCCGGAATTCCATTCTTCAATCGTGTAGTCGACGTAGACGGGCCACAGCAGGAGATGTTCCGTCCTGAACCGGTCCGGAAAATCCCAGAGATCGCCGCAAAGCGCAATCATCATCTCTTTCCCGTGAAGCCGGAACGTCCCGGTCCGGTCTCCCTCGCAATAATGCCCGTCCGTCTTTGAGTATTCCTTCCAGCCTTTTGAGATGCGCCGGTAGTTATGGATGATCCCGCCGTCCGCAATGACGGCATAGGATGAATACAGCTTCTCCCCGTCCCTTTCAATGTATCCTGTTGCCAGGGCAATCCCGTACTGAACCGTCCAGCCTTTCAGCCGGGCTATGGTTTCCGATGAAAGCTCCAGCGCGGTTTCCCTGTCCGTATCATAATCCCAGCACAAAGCGTCAAAGCCCTGCAGGAACGCCTCGCCGAAGCAGAGCAAATCCGCTTTCCCTTCAGCACGCTGCATGGCCAGCTCAATCTGTCCCATATTGAATTCGGTGTTCCGGTTTTCGCACCGGTATGAAACCAATCCGATTCGCATAATGATCCCCTCAGGTATCTTCCGGATACCGCTCAGATCAATTTCGGTTTTCCGTTTTACCGGCAGTTGATCAGGACAAGGCCGGCCAGGCAGATAATGATTCCGACGATCTTGTTCCAGGTGATTGCCTCATGATAAAGCAGGTATCCCACAAAGATCAGGATCACCGCCACCACGGCGGAAGAAACAATCTGGGTCACACTGACCTGCCATCCGGCACGGAAGGCGTAGATAAACCCGACTTCCAGGCCGACGACCACGATGCCCAGCACAACAGGCGCCCAGTTCGTCAGCCGGATCTCCCGGAAAAGGTTCGCGTCCCGGTTCAGGATATAATACATGACGCAGGAAACAGCCGCCCCGATAAGATACGTGACGGTCAGGGATGCCAGCGGATTCATTCCCTCCGGAACCGATTTTGCGCAGATTTGATAAAGTGTGTTGGAAAGCACCACCAGCGCGATCGGCCAAATATAGGAAAGCATGGCAGAAACCTCCTTGTATGATTTGGCCTGATTGTCGGCAGGTGCCCACCCGTGAGTGTCATTTTACCGGAATAACCGCGTTTTGTCGATCTTCACTTTCGGTCATACTGTCTGTGATACTCCCGAATGACTTTTTTGGCCTCTCTTTGGGAGAGATGAAAGTAAAGCCTTAATAAGAGCAGGATTGTTTCTTCGGAATAGCATTGTGAGAATTTGTCTCTGACGTAATCAGCGGGGGTTAATTCTTCCAGGTATCGTTTCAGCCAGTCTTCCGCTTTCTCCATCTCATGCACGAGAGGATCATTATAACTTTTGAGCAGGTCACCATTATAGTCAATAAAATACCGGACACTCTGCCTGATATAATTGTGAATACCATCCCCGTTCTCAATCTCTTCCAGCTGTGCAGCGTACTTTTGTATAAATAAATCACAGACATTGTTTTTGTTCAGTTCATAGAGCCGGTGCAGGACTTCTCTGAGTTGATCAATTACCTGCTGTTTTTTCATCGTGATAATCTCCCTCTGCATATTCAGACTTTCAAATTCATAATAATGATAGTTACAGATATTTCAGCATGACAATAACCATTAAACATTGGGATCTGCCCTCATCGTTTCAGTTTTTCCTCTGCCTGTATCCTGCAAAAAGTCAGTTCGTCTGCTTCCACATGGCACGGCAGGAAAATGATCTTCACGCCGGCCCGTTTGGCGTCCTCCAGCGCTTCGCAGAAGGCCGGGTCTGTCTCCCGGTTCCCCCGCACTTCCGTAATCCCGTCCATCTGGATCACAAACGTCAGGACAGGTTTGTATCCCTCTGCGTTCGCCAGCTCGCGCAGGTGCTTTGCGCCCCGCTCCGTCGGCGCGTCCGGGAAATAACCGATCCCGTCCCGTTCCAAGGTGCAGCCCTTGACCTCCATCAGGAAGCGGTCGTTTCCCCGTTCCATCATAAAATCCAGCCGGGAATGCCCGTACACATATTCAGGGCGGATCACGTCAAATCCCTGTGTTTCCAGCCATTCCCGGACTACCACGTTCGGCGCCTGGCTGTCGATATTCACCAGCAGGCCGTTGGATTTCCGGACCGCAATCAGGTCCCAGGCCGTCTTCCGGGCCGGGTTTTCCGATCCGCTCAGCCAGACCTCCGCACCGGGAAGCAGCAGTTCCCTGCACCGGCCGGTATTCTTTACATGGACCGTTTCCCTGCAGCCGTTGATATCCACATGGGCGATAAACCGGTTCGGCCGGTCCATAAACACGGCCGGAATCACATTCCTGTATTTCATCTCATTCTTCCGCAAAATCCGTGTCCATGGTCACCTGCAGCCGGTAATCCGGGAATTCCTTCTGCACATTTTCGGTCACTTCCCGGCATACTGCCTTTCGGTCCGCGGCGTCAAAGCTGACCACTACGTCAAAGCGCATGGTTTTCTGGTCCTCGGTCAGGTAAAAGCCGTGGATCTGCTTTACATGCTCGTGCGCCAGAACAATATCCCGCACCTTCCGGTACGCCTCGATGACGTTTTCATCCTTTGTGTTCACCGAGTAGACCCCCACCGCCGTCAGGATCACATGATGCTCCGCCAGCACCTTCATCGTGATCTCCCGGATCAGCTGGTCCAGCCGGTCCGCCGAGTAGGTATCCGGCACTTCAATGTGGATGGAGCCGTTCCAGGTATCCGGGCCGTAGTTGTTCAGCACCAGGTCGTAAGCGCCCTGGACGTCCGGGAAGCTCATCACGGTCTCCCGGATGCCCTGGGCCAGTTCCGTATCGTTCCGTTCTCCCAGGATCTTGGAGATCGTTTCCCGGAGCATTTCGATGCCGGATTTGATGATGATCAGGGAGATGATTGCACCAAGCCATGCTTCCAGCGAAATATGGAAGATCAGGAAGATTCCCGCCGCGACCAGCGTGGACGCTGAAATGATCGAATCCAGCGTGGCGTCTTCCCCGGAGTTGATCAGGGAATCCGAGTTGACCTTCACGCCGACGCCTTTGACGTACCGTCCCAGCAGGATTTTCACCACCACGGCCACCGCCACAATGATCAGGGAAACTGTGCTGTAATCCGGCGTTTCCGGATGGATAATCTGTTTCACGGATTCCACAAAGGATGTGATGCCGGCATACAGCACAATCACGGAGATAATCATGGCGCTCAGGTATTCAATCCGCCCGTAGCCGAAGGGATGCTTCTTGTCCGGTTCTTTGCCCGCCAGCTTTGTCCCGATAATCGTGATCAGGGAGCTGCCTGCGTCGGAAATGTTGTTGACCGCGTCCAGGACAATGGCAATGGAGTTGGACATCAGGCCGACGACCGCCTTGAATGCTGCCAGGAATACATTGGCAATGATTCCGACAATGCTGGTTCTGATGATCGTTTTCTCGCGGGAATTCCCGGCTGTCTCTTCCCGGTTCGGATTCATGGCTTCACTCATGGTCATGCCTCCCGATCAGTTTTATTGATATGGTAAAGTTTCAGGCCTTTCCCGGCCGTTCTTCTCACATTCACGCCCATTATATGCGATTCCGGCAGGCGGCACAATAACCCGGTTTGTTTCCTGTCCGGTTTCCCGGCCGGAAACGGAATCCTGTCCCGGCCCGCATGAAAAAAGGCACCGCCGGAGCGATGTCCGGACGATGCCCTGAATCGATTCCTGTGGTTCCCTTTTTCACGGATGCTCTTTCAGCAGGGTTTCCAGCTGGGCGATTTCACACCTCGGCCACTGAATATCGTTGTCGTCTTCCGTCATTCCGTATTCAGTGGCAAGGGTCTCGGCAATCAGCTCCCATTCCCGCTTCGCTTCCGCATACCGCCCCAGCTTTTTGTACAGGAACGCCAGGGAGTACATCATGTCCATCCGGTGCGGAGCCGTCTGCGCATCATACGCATGATTGAAGCATTCAATCGCCCTTTCGTATCGGTTGAGACGGTTGAAGCGTTCTCCCGCTTCATACTGTCCCAGCCAGTCGTCCTCCGGAACGGAATTCCAGATTTCTGTGGCTTTCTGCTCATTCCCTTCGGCCAGGGCGATATCACCGAGGAAGATTTCCTTCATATGCCTGTTTTCATTCCCGAACTGCGCTGCGTTCACCAGCTCTTCCGCCCGGTCGAAATACTTTTTGGCGATCATGGCCTCAATGAGCATCCGGTACAGGCTGCTGTTCCCGGGATACTTCCTGGCGTACGGTTCACAGACCCGGATAAACCAGTCGTTATCGCTGTGATACTTGTATTCGTCCCCGCCGCGGACCGCCCTGTACAGGCCGTAGATTTCATCGTCCAGCGGACTGAGTTCCATCGCCTTCTCCAGCATCCGTCCGGCAGCCAGCAGGTCCGTGTTCGTTTTGGCCAGGTACACCTTTGCGTACCGCTTGACCGCTTCCACGTCCTTCGGGTTTTCCCGCAGGATCCCGTCCAGGA
>LVAM01000027.1 GCA_001604005.1 Clostridiales bacterium Firm_07
TCATCGTCCAGAACCGGATCAACGAAGCCCGGGAGGAAATCGACCGGCTGATCGACCGGGTGCAGGAAACCGTATGGGGCCTGAAAGAGAAAGCAGCAGAGAGGTAAACGCAGATGAAAAGCATTAAGGGAGGACGCAGCCCGTCCATTATCAGGGCAGTCGCGCTTTTCGGAATCGCGGTGCTTGCCATGGTGGCCCTGGGCCAGTCCGGGACGCCGGGCAGCGTCGCATATGCCGGCGTGAAATATGAACGTACGTCACTTCTCCTGGTCATTTTCATCCTGATGGCGGTCTGCGGCGGAATCTGGTTTCTGTACCGTGCTTTCGCCCAAAACCGGCCGTCGGAGACGGACGCTGCCGGCGGGGATGAAGAGCCGGATCCGCTGAATGAGTATCCCCAGGGGAAAGATGATGCGGAAAGCACGGAAGAAGCTGTTGCAGCAGGCAGCCGGTACTGTCCCAACTGCGGCAGGGCTGTTCAGGAGGACGCCAATTTCTGCAGCCATTGCGGAAAAGAACTGAAATAGCAAAAGAAAAAAGCTGAACACAAAGAATCCCGCCCCTTCGGGCGGGATTCCCGTTTGGGTGCTTATTCCGTTTTCCCTCCGTAGAGGTGTCCTTCGACATAGGCCATCATCCGGTTGTTCAGGACCACATAATACAGGACAGCCAGCAGGCCGCCGATCGTTCCGCACAGGGAAATCTCCACGCCCTGGAGGCGCAGGGCAGTCATCAGGACAACCCAGGCGATGATGCAGATGACGATCGTAAACAGGTGGTCCTTCCGCCATTTCTTTTTGAAGAATTCCTGCTTTTCCTTCAGGTCGAAGGTGCTCGCCTTCAGGGTTTCCCGGATGTTGGTTTCTGCCATCTCCTTATATTCCTCATTGTTCAGCTTCCTGCCGCTCAGCAGTTCGTTGATGGTCAGCCCGTACAGGCTGCTGAGTTCCTCCAGCATCTCCACCGGCGGCATATAGCTGCCTGTTTCCCACCGGGAAACCGTTTTATTGGTCACGCCGAGCTTTTCGCCCAGCTCCGCCTGCGTCATCCCATGTTCCTTCCGGAGCTCCGCCAGAAAGCTTCCCATCCTGATCATGTCCATCCGTCCGCACTCCCGTCCTTAAGATGGTCCCATTGTATCCCGAAAGGCTGAAAAAGTCTTCCCCATAAACAGCGAATCGCGGAAAAAAGGGAAAAAGCGGCATCCAAGGAGCGTTTTTTATGCGCTCCGGATGCCGTTTCCGGTATGTTGGTTATATCATTTCTTCTCTGGCCAGCACCACATATGCCGGTTTGTATTCGGCGCGGTACTGCTCCGAATGGCTCGGAAGGAAGGATTCATTCCGGAGCCTTTCGGCGGCTTCCCGCATCTTTTCCCGGTCAAACCCGTCCAGTTCCAGGCAGAAGGCGATGACGTCCTCTCTGGTGTGATTCAGCGGAAGCTGTGCGGAGCGGGCTACCCGCTGCGCGAGCTCCTCCGGGGTGATTCCCCCTGCCTTCGCCGGACGGAGATTCAGCCGGACCCACCGGGAACTGAGCTCCTCCGTAAGGGGTTCGGTATCGTCCGCCGGGTTCCGGGCCATCTCGTCCTCCAGCCGTTTCCGGACAGCTTCGGCGCTGCTGACCAGGTGGCCGACGCCCAGCATGCCCTGGAAAACGAATTTGACGATGTCTTCTTCTGTCGCATGCGGATGGGTCTCCAGGTGCTTCTGCAGGTTTTCCTTGATCTGCTGCATGGGATTCCGTCCTCTGCACCCCGGATATTTTCGGATAACAGGGCGCCTGTATATGATTCCCTGTCCGTCCTTATTTCCCCTGCGTCCAGTCCAGGTGCAGCGTTTTCACGCCCAGGAACTGTCCGCCGTTGTCGTACAGCACCGCGTAGTCGGTATCCCGCCGGTCCAGCGTTTTCTTTTCGATGACGCTGCCGTCCGCGTCAAAGGCGGTGATTTCCACCCTGTCCGTTCCTACCGGAAGCAGATATTCGGCATAGTCCGGCATTTCTTCCGTCCGCAGGGTTTCTGAGCCCGGTTCCTCATTACCGCTCCGGCTGGATACGGTGATGTAAGCCATCGGGCGGCCGGGGGCCAGCGTCATTTCGCACAGGGTGGAATCCCGGGTGATCGTGTATGTGGTATATGCATTCATCACCAGTTCCCGGAAACGGTCCTCCGGAGTGAACCAGACGCCCTCCTCGTCAAAATGGACGTCGTACATACAGATCAGGTTTACCGTACCTTCCAGGCAGCGGTATGCGGTGCCGGCTTTCTGCCAGGTCTCAGCCTTTGTCTCGGTTATATTGACGCCATAACGGAGAAAAGTCAGGTTCTGTTTTCCTGCACCGCCGACTCTTTCGCCGTAATTCGCGTAATAAAACATGGCCGCGTCCAGCGGGAAAACAAGCTTGTCTTCCTCATTGCGTTCCGCGAAGATCTTTTCGCCCGGTTCCGCATTCACCCGGCCGTTGACCAGGATCATGCCTTCCGCCGCCGGCATGACCTTTACCGGTTCAGCCGCAGCCGTTTCAGTCTCCTCTTTCTGTTTTCCGCATCCGGCGGCCAGGAAAAGAACCAGGATCAGGGTAATGATGAGAGGCAGTTTTTTCATGGGTAAATCCTCCGTATTATTCTTCCGTTTTTTCCGGC
>LVAM01000028.1 GCA_001604005.1 Clostridiales bacterium Firm_07
GCCCGGATGTTTTTGGATTCCACGGTCAGCTCCAGCTGTTCGTACCCGGCTTCCCGGGCAAAAGCCACCAGCCGTTCCATCATCGCGGAGCCGATCCCCTGGCGCCAGAAATCCTTCCGCACGGAGATGCCCACTTCGCCCCGGTGCCACAGGCGGCTCTTCGCGCCGTGGGAGCACACGTCCGCCGCGGCAATGATCTCCCCGTCCATCTCCGCCACCAGCATCAGGCTGCGGGGATCATCCTTCCGCCCGGCCAGTACCCGGGCTTCATCCTCCGCGGTATAGTTGAATTCCTCCGGAGAGCGGAGCAGGAATGGCGTCTCCCCCAGCATGATCTTCATGTACTTCAGCATGAGGGGCGCGTCCTCCGGCTCCACCGAGCGGAGCGTATACTTCCTTCCATCTTTGAAAGTGAGTGTTTCTGCGGTATAGGTCATTGTCTTATTCCTCCTGCTTCCATTCGCGGTCCAGGATCCGCATCATGATAAAGTCGCTGTACTCGTTGTTCCAGTAATAGGCTTCTTCCAGGACACCTTCCTGCCGGAAGCCGGTCTTCCGATAGAATTCCAGCGCATTCGTGTTCAGCGCAACCACGCCGATGGAAACGCGGTGCATGCCGTATTCGCGGAACGCCATGTCCAGCATCAGGCGGATGGCTTCCGTGCCGTATCCTTTATGCTGCATTGCCGGATCGGGAATGATGATGGAAAGATCCGTCTGGCGCCAGGCGGGGAACATGCGGAGCAGCCCTGTCTCCCCGATGATCTCCCCGCCGGACGTGGTAATGGTAAACCATACCGAATCTTCCGACCGGTGGGCACCCAGGATCCGTTTTCTCTCCGTTTCCTCATCCGTCGGCTTTTCAAAGCCGCATTTGAACATCACGTCCGGTTCGTTGAACCAGTGCGCGAAGTATTTCGCGTCCTCTTCCCGCTGTTCCCGCAGGATGACGTTCTTTCCCCTGATCTCCCGGTGCATACGCCTGTCCTCTTTTTTCGCTTACTCTTTTTCCGGTCCGCTGCCGTTCCCGCCGGCCGCCTTCATCGCGCCAGGGCTGTGTGACTGCTGCTCGGTCATCATAAAAGCTCCCGGTTTCAGATATGGGCGCCGCGGTGGTTCCTGCAGAAGAACAGCAGCCCGATCAGGCTCTTCTCATAAGGGATAAACAGCCCGTCGTCAATCATCCGGAGGATTTCCTCCTGCGCCGCCCAGCGGACCGCCTGCACTTCCTCCTCCTGGAGGTGCAGGGCAGAGGGGTCCACCTCCTGCGTCAGGACGTAGTAGTCGTCAAACCCGCCGTCAAAGTTGAGCGTCAGGGAGGGCCGGATATCCGACAGGTCCAGCTCCAGGCCGATTTCCTCCCGCACTTCCCGCTCCGCGGCGGTCCGGCTGGTATCCCCCGCAACCGCGCAGCCGCCTACGGTGAGATCCCAGTAATTGGACCAACCCTGCTTGAAGGGTTGCCGCTGCTGGATCAGCATCCGGCCTTCGGTATCAAAAATGCATACATGGACCACCAGCCGGTAAAATCCTCCCGGCACCTTTGTCCCGCGGACCATGGTGCGGCCGGTTCTGACCCGGTCTTCCGTATACAGGTCAAACAGTTCCATCGGTTTGTTCCTCCGTATGGTGATTGGGGTTCCGTGCCGGTTCAGGCGTCCGTGATTCTCTTCCGCACTTCCTGCATCAGGAACGGCTGGATCTCGGGATAGGTCCATGCCTCCGGCAGGTCGTCC
>LVAM01000029.1 GCA_001604005.1 Clostridiales bacterium Firm_07
ACCCGGTTACGATCACGTCCCCGGGGATCCGGACTTCATGGCGCTTCAGCGCTGTCATCAGTCCGATCGCCATTTCATCATTCGCGCAGATGAACGCGTCGGGCAGTTCAATCCCTTCCTGCATCCATCTTTCCGCAAGATCCGCGCCGTCGCTTGTACGCCAGGTGGCGGGAACAATCCGGGTATTCTCCTCCGGAATATGGTTTTCCTGGCATGCGTCCAGGAAGCCGTCCACCCGTTCCCCGGCTTCCGGGCTGCCGTTCTCCGTGTTGCCGGCCAGGTAAACCAGCCGCGAAGCATGGTGCTCCCGGATCACATGGTCCGCAATGGCCTTCTGGGCCGCACGGTTGTCGAAGCGGATCAGGGCGCAGCCTTTCATCGGGGATCCGATGCTGACCGCCGGAACTCCGGCCTCCACAATCCGGCGTTCGATTTCATCCCGGACCCGTTTCAGCACAAGCTGATTCCCCTGCACCAGCACGCCGTCAAACTTGCGCAGGTCCGGCAGGTCAAAAATCACATATTCGCTTTTGTCTTTGGCATTGTCCAGGTCCTTGCCCAGGCAGTCAAAAATATAGATATATACGTCCTCATGGTCATCCACATACTGCTTCAGGCCATGCAGGGTGCTTTCCACCAGTTCATAATTCCAGTCAACCGTAAAAAAGGCGATCCGGTACTGTTGCTTGCCTGAACCCATGCTTCAGTCTCCTTCTTGATCTCCTGTGTTATCGGTATCCCTGTTCCCGGCTGAAATGGTGATGCCCGGGGCATCTTTTACGGTCCTTTTATTGTAAGATGATTCGCCTGCAATGTCAATATTTGATCAGCCTTCCGGCCTTGTTTCCGAAGCCGAAAATCCATTTGACGGAACAGTGGAAAACCGATATCATAACTATACATTATTGTGAGGTGAAGACCATGCGTAAACTCCCGGCATTATTGCTGGCCTGTATGCTGTGTCTTCTTTTCGTGTGCCCGTCCGCAGGAGCCGGCCAGGCAGGCAGCGGCGCCCTTGTCAGCGGGGATTACGAATATATCCTCCAGGATAACGGAACCGCCGTGATCACGCGTTATACGGGAGATTCGGATGTTGTGGTCATCCCCGCCCGGCTCGACGGTATTCCCGTCTCCGCCCTGGGTGAAAAATCCTTTGCCTGGTGCCCGTCGCTGCTGGATGTCACCATTCCCGAAGGAATCACGTCCATCGGGGATTATGCCTTCCTCTACTGTACCGGCCTGGCCGCCGTCTTTATGCCGGACAGCCTGACCGACATCGGCCGCAATCCGTTCACCGCCTGCAGCGCACTGGCTGACATTATCGTATCGGAGGACCATCCGGCGCTCCTGTTCGAGGACGGTGTGCTTTTCAGCCGGCAGGATTACCGGCTGGTGACCTTCACAGCTGCCCGTCCGTCCGGACCGTACTCCGTTCCGGACGGAACCCGGACCATCGGTGCCTCCGCGTTTTACACCTGCCATAACCTCACAGAGCTGACGCTTCCTGAATCTGTAACAGCCATCGGGCAGAAGGCCTTCGGCCTCTGCGTCAGCCTGCGGTCGGTCACTTTGCCGGACAGCGTCGATTTCATCGGCGCCTCTGCCTTTTTCGGCTGCCGCGGACTGCGCGGACTGACCGTTCCGGCTTCGGTCACTTCCATCGCTGATAAAACGTTTGAGGACTGCACAAGCCTCCGCGAACTGCATCTTCCGAAAACGGTCCGCTCCATCGGAAACCGTGCGTTCATGAACTGCGCGTCGCTGGAAACCATCGATCTTCCCCCGCGGATCCGGGAAATCAGCCGGAGCGCCTTTGCCGGATGCAAAAGCCTGACCCGCATTGTCCTGCCGGCACGGGTCACCCGGATCGGCGACGGCGCTTTCCTGGACTGTACGAGCCTGGAAAGCATTGATATTCCGCAGGGCGTCCGTTCCATCGGTGCCGACGCCTTTGCCGGCTGCTGCCGCCTCCGGGAAATCATCCTGCCGCCGGAATGCAGTGAAATCGGCGCAGGCGCTTTCAGGAGCTGCTTTGCACTGGCCTCCTTCTGTGTTCCGGATTCTGCTGAAACCATTCCGGAGGAAATGTTCGCCGGATGTACCGCCCTTGCCGAAGTGTTCATCCCGTCCGGTGTCCGTTCCATCGGGGCCCATGCGTTCCTTGCCTGTGAACAGCTTACGGAGATCATCATTCCGGACACTGTCCGTTCCATCGGGAGCCAGGCATTTTTCGGATGCCGAAACCTGATTCGCGTCTCACTTCCGGATCCGCCCGCCGATATTTACCCCGACGCGTTTGAACAGTGTGAAAACCTGGCTGGTTTCTTTCCGGAGCCCGTTCCATAAATGTCCGTATCATCAGTTCAGGCGCCTGCCGTTCCGGCAGGCGCCTGTTTGTTATATTTTACTGATCCATTCAGCAATATCGTTCATCACTTCATCCCGGTTGATCTCATTCAGCACTTCATGGCGGCATTCCGGATAGATGTGGGTAGTGACGTGCGTATGCCCGGTTTCCTCCAGCATCTCCGCCACCTTCCGCACACCTGCGCCGTAATCGCCCACCGGGTCCTGGCCGCCGCTGATCAGCAGGATCGGGAGCTCCTGCGGAATGCCCCGGGCCCATGCGGCCGTGTTGGATGCGGCATTGACCCGGACCAGGTCGTTCATGCCCTGGACCGTAAACATGAATCCGCAGTACGGATCCGCCACATACCTGTCTACGACCGCCTTGTCCCGGGTCAGCCAGTCAAAGGGAGTTCTTCCCTCGAACCTTTTCCCGTATGTGCCGAACGCCATGGTATTCATCAGGCTGCTCTTATGTCTTTTCCCGCGCACGGCGCCGATCATGGCGGAAACTGCCTTTCCGGCCCCTGCGGCCGGATTGGGACCGCCGGTTCCCATGAAAACCGCCCCCGCAAAGCCGTCCTTCGGATAGCGGGATACATACATCCGCACAATAAACGATCCCATGGAATGACCCATCACAATCAGCCGGCATGCCGGATGCTCCTGTTTGGCTCGCAGCACCATCTCCCGGTAATCCTCAATCAGGGCGTTCCATCCGTTCTTCTTTCCGAACCATCCCTTCTGCTCCGGATCCTGGTTGGATTCGCCGTGGTTGGCCATATCATGCATGTATACGGCGATCCCGTGATCGCACAGGAAGCGGATATACCCTTCATATCGTTTCTGGTGTTCCGCCATCCCGTGGTGAATCACCATTACCGTCTCGAAAAACCCGTCGTCCGGAGTATAAATATGGGCGCTGATCTCGCATACGCCGGTTTTGGACGGAAAATGAAACGGGATATTCTTCAATGCGCATTCCTCCCCGGTTTTTCTTTGATTGTTCTCCTGACTCATTTGTACCACAATTTGCCGGCTCACGCAACCGTTTATGTTGCTTATCCGGCAGGAGGCAGTGTATACTGATACTGTTGTGGGAGGCGAAGCTGTGAGTACTTTTTCTGTAACCCTGGGCAATGTGCTGCTGACACTGTTGTATATGTCGGCGGGTTTCCTTCTGTCCAAAGCAAAAAAGGTCGTACCGGACCATATGAGCAGTATCAGTTCGATCCTGCTGTATATCTGCGGCCCATGCATGTTTCTGGACACCATTGTCAACATGGACTATTCTCCGTCCCAGACGGTCAGCATGCTGCTTTTCCTGGTGATCACACTTGCTGTCATGGGACTGGTTCTCCTGCTGATCTTCCTGCTGCTCGGCAGACGACGGAAGGATTTTGCCTTCCGCATGATGGCCATCGCATCCGTTATGGGAAATGTCGGCTTCTTTGGTCTCCCGATTGTCCGCGCCGTTTTTCCCGCCGCGCCGGAAGCTGCCGCCTATTCCTGCATCTTCTGCGCATCCATGAATATCGTGGCATGGACGCTGTGTGTCTTCATCCTCACGGATGACCGGAAATACATGTCCGTCAAAGCATCTCTGCTGAATCCGACCGTGCTGCCCGTTGCGCTCGCAATGGTCCTGTATGCCCTGGGCGCAAAAAACTGGATGCCCCAGCTTGTACTCGGAGGCATCCATTCTGTCGGCAGTATTTCCACGCCGCTGTGTATGTTTATTCTCGGAATCCGTCTTTCGACGATGACCCTGAAATCCTTCTTCACGTCGCCGGTTCCATGGCTGGCATCCTTCGGGAAGCTCCTCGCCTTTCCGCTGATCAGCTATGGAATCGCGCTGCTGCTTCCGCTTTCAGATGTGTTCCGCGCCAGCATCCTGCTGCTTTCCGCCACGCCGTGTGCCAGTATTATCCTCAATCTTTCGGAAATCCATCATCACGGCCAGGACATCGCTGCAAGGTGCGCGCTCCTGTCCACGCTGCTCAGTGTGCTGACGATTCCGCTCCTGAGCCTGCTCCTCTGATCTCAGGCTTCCCCGTTTTCTTCCGGTTCGCCGGCAGTTTCCGGTGTTTCAGGCGATGTATTCCCCGTTTCACCGGCATGATCTTCCGCTGTGCCCGACAGGCGTTCTTCCGCCTGTTTTCTTTTTTTCTCCAGGCGGATCAGCCGCTTGTCGTTCAGCACGGTCCCCACGCCTACGATGAGGAACATGTAATAGGTGAAGAACCGCCAGATCAGCAGGCCGACGCCGATGGTGCCGTCCGTGAATATCCCGGCGAAATAAGCCATGAATCCGCCTTCCTGCGCACCGCTCGCGCCGGGAAGGGGTGTGTAGCTGGCTGATACAAACAGCAGGCAGCTCATCGTCAGGATCTGGTACCAGGGTGTTCCGTGCAGGCCGAATGCGTAATAGGTAAACACAATGGAGCCGGTCATTCCCAGCATGCTCAGCAGGCTGAACAGGAACTGCAGCAGGATCTGTCCGGGGGAATGAATCAGGGCGATCATCGCGGCGTGGTAGGAGTCCAGGATCTCGGAAATCTTCGCGATCATGCCATCCTTATCCCGCACCAGATGCATTTTGGCCAGCAGCGCGATCAGCTTTTCGATCACCGCCTGGATCAGGCTCCGCCTGAAAGCGGCCAGCAGCACCAGCGGAATCGCGATGAAGTTGATCGCCCACCCGATGCGCGCAACCCAGATGAGGCCTCCCAGCTGATTATAGGCAAACGTCCGGTTGGCGATCATGAATCCCAGCGTCATCAGGCAGATCGTCAGCTGGTTGGAAACAAAGCGGGTCGTGACCGCAGTGGTTCCGTATGCCACCGGGATTCCCGCCTTCCGCAGGCTGTTCACCTGCATCGGCTGTCCGCCGGCAGCGCTGGGGGTGATATTGCTGTAGTAGAATCCGATCAGTGCCACGCCGATTACGCGGCCCAGGTTGATCTTGTACCCCTTGGACCGGAGATAGCTCCATGTGCCGCAGCCTTCAAACCCGGCATATGCCGCCCAGCAGAGGAACAGGCCAAGCACCCACTTGAGGTCCATTGAAGCAAGCGCCTTCCAGGCGTTCTTCATCTCGGGGTTGCTGAAAGCGATAATAATCACTGCAGTGATGGAAAGAATAATCACCAGTGCACTGAGTACCCGCTTGATCGTGTGGCTCATGTACGACTCCTTGCTGTTATGATAATCCGTGTTCAGTATAACCTTTTGCTGTATTCCGATTTATTCCCGGTTGGAGATAACTGCTGCGGAATACGGCGGCATATCAAATGTCAGGTACCCGTCCGTTGCGGCACCCAGCGGCTCGCATCCGGTTTCATGGGATTCCTGCGTTGTCAGGATCCGGCGGAAATAAGTTTCCCCGTCCTTTGCGCCGGCGTCCCGCACAAACAGGCGGAAATCCGTCCATCCGCCGGTGTTGTTCACCGCGACAATGCAGCGGCAGTTCCCGTTAAACCGTGCGTAGGCGATCCGGCCGTAATCCGCCAGCAGCTGTTTCAGGCTCCCGCACGCCAGCACGGGCAGGTCCTTCCGCAGGGCGATCAGGTCCCGGTGCAGGCTGATCAGGTCCTGATCCTCATGGCCCCAGGGATATGTCCGCCGGTTGTCCGGATCCGTCCAGCCCACCTGTCCCGCCTCGTCCGCATAATATACGGTCGGTGCGCCCGGCCAGGTCATCTGGATGGTAACGGCTTCCCGGAAAATGCCTTTGTTGATGCCTGCAGCGGCGGCGCCGGAACCGACTGTCGTCATCCGGCCGACCATCCGGTTGGTCCGTGTCAGGAACCGGGAATGGTCGTGGTTGCTCAGTTCGTTCATTGCGGTAATCAGGCTCGGGTATTTCAGGTGGGCCATTTTTTCCCGCATGATGCCGAAGAATGCGCTGCCGTTCTGGTACAGATCATCCCGGTAGGAATCGGAGTGTTTTTCCATCCCCGTCAGAAACCAGGATACCGGCTCCATAAACGCATCGTAATTCATCACGGTATCCCATTCCCGGCCGTTCAGCCATTCGGTGGGATCACCGTAATGCTCTGCGATAATCAGTGCGTCGGGATTGGCGGCTTTCACCCGCTTCCGGAAATCCTGCCAGAAGCTGTGGTTGCATTCCCTGGTGTGCCCGAGGTCCGCCGCAACGTCCAGCCGCCATCCGTCAATACTGTACGGCGGTGACATCCATTTCTCAGCAATTTTCAGGATCTGCTCCCGCAGCTCCGGCGACTCCTCATAGTTCAGCTTCGGAAGCGTGGAATAACCCCACCATCCTTCATAGGCCGGAGACCGGCCGTTGCCGGATTCGTTGAAATGGAAGTAGTGCCGGTACGGGCTGTGAACACTCTGGAAGGCGCCCGGCAGGAAGCCGGCTTTCCCCAGGTAAATCCCTTCATGGTCCATCCATTTATTGAAGGAACCGCAGTGGTTGAACACACCGTCCAGGATAATCCGCATCCCGCGGCGGTGCATCTCCTGGCACAGCCTGGCGAACAGCTCGTCGCTTTTCTCCAGGTTCTCCGTGGAGGTGACCCGCCGGATATACCGGGGTGCAAATCCGTTGTGTTTCTCCCACAGCTGCATTTCATGCTCAACGTCGTCGGTAATTACGCCGAAGTGGGGATCCACATGCTCATAATCCTGCGTGTCGTACTTATGGCTCGACGGGGAAACAAAGATCGGATTCAGGTACAGCACCTCAATCCCGATATCCTGCAGGTAATCCAGCTTGTCCATAATTCCCTGCAGGTCCCCGCCGTAAAAGGACCGGATATCCGTATCCGTCGGCAGGGCATCCCATTCACTGATATGCTTTGCGTGCCCGATCGTATAATAATACTCGTTGTCTGTCACGTCGTTGGACGGATCGCCGTTGCAGAAACGGTCTGTGAAGATCTGGTACTGCACGGCGCCTTTGGCCCATTCCGGCACATGGAATCCGGGAATGAACCTGAATGCGTAGACCGGATTAAAATCCGGCGTACCGCCCTCTTCCAGGCGCGCGCCGCTCTTGTCATAGGCAATCCGGCCGTCGTCATGGCATTCAATCAGGAAACGGTACATCACCTCCTGGTCGTTGCATACCAGGCTGGTTTCAAAATAATCAAAATAATCGTCGCTGCGGGTGTTCTCCATCTGCGTGCCTACGCTCATGGAATCAAAAATGACAATAACCCGTTTCGCGCTGTTCTTCGCCACCCGGATCCGGATGGTAACGGAATCACCGGGATCCGGCTCAGCCGGAAAACGGTAATCCGGCGTTTCATCGCTGAACACAGCGGATAAAACGTTCTGACTTACAACCATGAATGCCTGCTCCTCTTATCAAGTCTGTCCGGCCGTCACTTGTCCAGTCCGACCTTAAACAGATACAGCCAAAGTTTTTTTCTGTATTTCCCATACTCATTCCGGCAGATATACATGTCCTTCAGGAAATGGTACAGGCGGACTTTGGTCTGGATGTTCCGCAGCGGATGCGTCACGCAGCTGAATGCCTGCCGGAACGTCATACTTCCCATGGACCGGTGGTAATCATACAGATATTCCTTTACAAACGAGATCCGTTCCGCTTTTTTCAGGTAGGTAACGTGGAAAGCAAAGTCTTCCCCGTATGTGAGCCCGTCCTGGAAAACCAGTCCCATATCCTCTATGATATCCCGCCGGAACAGCTTGTTCCACAGGACGCCGTAAAAATACGTATTGGCCTTTCTGCACAGCATCGGCAGCATTTCCGAAGTGGTCATCGTATCGTCCCGGTTCTCCAGGTTGAACCGGAATTCCCGGCTCCCCAGGCACTCCTTGTACCCGCCGATCACCAGGTCGGACGCTTCTTTTTCCGCCTTGTTCACCAGGATTTCGGTGGATTCCGGAGGCAGCGTATCGTCTGCGTCCAGGAACCGGATATATTTCCCCGTGCAGAACCGCATTCCGGTATTTCTCGCCTGGGATACGCCTTTGTTTTCCTGGGTATGCACCTGGATCCGTGCATCCCGTTCTGCGGCTTCCCGTGCGATCTGCAGGGTATTATCCCTGCTGCCGTCGTCCACCAGGATAATCTCGGTGTTCTGCCAGGTCTGTCCCGTCACGCTGTCCAGCATGCGCTTCAGTGTCTTCTCTGCGTTGTACGCCGGAATCACGATGCTGACAAGGGGCTGTTCTTCCAACTCTGCATACCTCTCTCCCAATGGATCGTATGCAAA
>LVAM01000030.1 GCA_001604005.1 Clostridiales bacterium Firm_07
CGCGCCGCCATCCGTGAACCAATAGCTGTCAAACTCAAAGCCAACACAGTCAGGATCGGTTTCAGAGAGCAGCAGGTCATAGGCGCGCAAACCGGGTTTTACCTGCAGCAGTTCCACATTGTGATTATGGTACAAAAGGGAAAGCCCCATCATTTTCAGCACTTCGCCCACCTTGTTGAGCCGGGATGCCAGATCCCGCACAGCCTTTTCGTCCCCATAATCAAAGCGGTACATGCCGGTGATCACCAGCTTGTCCGTACCCAATTCCCGAGCTTCCATGGCTGCGGCTTCCACTTCTCTCTCCAGGCTTCCCAGATCGGTATGCAGGCTGATGATGGACAGGTCCGATTCCCGCATGAGCTTCTTCCAGTCCAGATTCCCACCCTTGCCGGTGGGCATGCCCGCCGCCCGGGTCATCATGCGGATCATCAGGGAAGAGGGATGAATCATGAAGCGGTTGAGTTCAAGGCCGTCATAGCCGGCGGCCTTGATGCGCTGCAGGGTCGTACGGGCAGCGGCTTCGCTGCCCGTCACGGTCCCCAGCATGATTTGCTGTACTGCTTTTCTCATTTTTTGATCCCCTGCAAAATGCGGTTCAGCTGCTTGATGCTCTGTTCATCCGCGCCGCCCTGCTTGAGCAGACTCAGCATGGTCATGCGGCCCATCATGCGCTGGAGCGCGGGATTATCCTTCACCGCGTCGGCGACATCACCCCGCTCGGATGCTCCTTTGGCCATCATCTGGTTCACAATGGTCCCGGCCTGAGGATGTTGACGGATTTCGCCCAGGGTGTCCATGATGGAGAAACAGGTCGGGTCAATATCCCCGCTGTCAAACCAGTTGGTGACGGAAGCGGCAGCTTTGTTGAAAATATAGCTTTCGTCCGGTTCGGAAACCCGGCAGATACACATGCTGTCGTGGACGTCGTCCGCGAAAGCTTCGATCAAGTGCTCGCCCATCAGGGGGATACGGAATCTGAACACGGTCTGTCCGTCCTGTTCGCCGACGAATGTCCCGTCCACATACAGCTTCACATGGGGCTGATTGGAATACACCTTGATTTCGGTTTCTTCCTCGCAGCGGTTGATATACCGCTTGCCGCACAGATGCACGAAAGGCTCTGTTTTATTCCAGGCGGCCTTATAGAGATAGAAGGCGTCCTTGCGGAGCATCCGGTCAAAGGTGACAAGGCCCTTCTGGTTTTCGCCATGCTTGCCGCCTTCATCGCGCCCATCGGCGGCGAAGTCAAACAGGTTCCACACATGGGTAGCCCAGAGGTACGGCCTCGTTTCAATCATGCGCAGCATATGCTCGTGGTAAAGCGCCTGATATTCCTCGGTGTAGTCGCCCTTTTCGGGATGGGAGGAATGGAAGGCCGGGTTGGCGTCGGCTCCGTATTCGGAAAAGCCAATCACCCGGTTGTGATACTTGGCATGGTACTCGTCAAAGAATTCATCCGTCTGATCCAGCTCGCCCAGATACCAGCCGAAATACAGATTGTAGCTGTTGATGTCGGGGATCTCCAGGATGGGGCTGTCGATCTCCAGCATGAACACGTCGGCCATGGTGGTCAGGCGCGTCTTATCCATCCGGTGGCAGAGGTCGTTCAGCAGCCGATGGTTCTCCAGCAGATCCTCGTCAACCGCGCTGGCAGCTGTAATTTCATTGCTCAGGCCCCACACCGCAATGCAGGGGTGGTTATAGCATTGGGTGATCAGTTCCCGCATCTGATTCAGCGTGTTTTCCCGGCCATTCTTCATGTGCATAGTGATGTAAGGGATTTCCGCCCATACCACGATCCCGTTTTCATCACACAGATCATAGAATTCCCGGGCATGCTGATAATGCGCCAGGCGCACCGTGTTCGCACCGATTTCCCGGATGATTTTCATATCGGCAGCGTGATCCTCATATGTCAGTGCGTTTCCCCTGCCCTTCAGGTCCTGATGGCGGGATACACCCCGCAGGGGATATGAGCGTCCGTTCAGGAAGAAACCCTTTTCCGGATCACAGTGAAATTTCCTGCATCCGAAGCGGGCATGGATTTCATCCCCGCTGTCCAGCGTGGCTGTTGCGGTATACAGATACGGGTCGTCAACGCCGTCCCACAGATGAACGTTTTCGATCACGAACTCTGCTTTCGCGCGGCCGTTTTCAGATGGAACCGTTTTCTTTTCACCGTTCACAGTAACAGTAACGGTGTCCGCATTCTGCCAGGTTTCCACGGTAACAGAAGCAGTCTTTTTTTCCAGGTTTACGATGGGTGTCACCTTAATACCGGGTGTTCCGTCCTTCACCAGTTCAAAATGTTCCTTGGGGACGGAAATCAACCGTACTTCACGGTATAGTCCTCCGTAGAAGGTGAAGTCCGCCTTCTGTGGATATACGTGATCGCTGTCTTCATTGCTTACAGAGATCTCCAGCAGGTTCCTGTCCCGCAGCTTTCCGGTCAGTTCCACCCGGAAGGCAGAATATCCGCCCTCATGATGGCACAGCTTTTCCCCGTTCAGATACACTTCACAGGTGTGGGCAGCGCCATTCAGCTCGAGGAACACAGTATCTCCGGAGGCTTCCCGCGCGGACAGCTCCCGCGCGTACCAGCAGGTGCCGCGGTAATAGTCGTTGCCTCCATCCTGGCCGTCGACGGCATTCCAGGTGTGGGGCAGCGAAATCGCCTCCAGGGCGGCGTCCCGGCTTTTGCCGAAACGCCAGCCTTCCTTTAATACTGTGATTTCACGCATTGGCAGGATCTCCTTTGTGCAGTTCTTTTTCAAACAGTTCATTCTGCGCCGAAGCTTTCTTTTCCTCGATCCGCTTCTGAACGTTGACCATTTCATTCTTATCCAGCTTGCAGAACCGCATGGCGATCAGGGTAACGATCCAGCCCAGGATAGCCAGACCGTAGCGCAGGAACATGGTCATCCAGAACACGCCGGAGGTAGCGGGGTCGCCAGGCTGAGGCATGGTGGCGGTATAGCCGATCAGGGCCACGCAGCCGGTGGCGATGGCTGCGGAGAAGGAGGAAACGATCTTGTCCACCAGGCTGTAGGTGCCTGTGACGACCGCCGGGATATACTTGCCGCTGCGGTCCAGCTCATAGTCGATGATATCCGCCATGAAGCCGGTGTTTGCCGTTGTTATGCACATGGCAAAGCCGTTGGTGATGAAGGTCAGGGCTACAAAGAGGATCATTGTCACGCCCATGTTGGCAATGGTTTCTGTGCCCACCGTCTGGCGGGTGATGATGAAGAAAGCAATGAGAACCAGATTGGCCAATATGCAGTTCCGGGTCCAGGTGACGATGCTTTCCTTATGGCCGTGTTTGCCAGCATAGCGCGCGCCGTAGGCGGCAAAAAGAATGGATGGCAGCATACCGATCATGCTTAGCGTCGTCGCCAGACCCATGTTACCGATCAGGATACCGTTGAGCATGGTGCTGACAATGGACGCGGAGGATGCCTGCTGGGCGATCTTATCGGACGCAGCGGAAGCAATGTAGCTCTGCAGGGGCTTGTTGTGCTTCAGCACATCCAACATATCCCGCAGCTTCAGGCGTTCGTTCTTGATACCCTTGAAGTTTTCAGGCTTGTCATACTGGGACACGCCGATGCACGTCAGCAGCACGCCGACAAAGGAAATGCCGACACACAACCAGGTGACCACGTTCAAAAATTCCTGGTTAAAGCTGCCGCCCATGGCAGGCATCAGCTTGGTGTATACGATAATGTTCAGCGCCATGGGGGTCAGATAGTTCAGCACCGTCTGCCACACACCTACCGTGGGGCGCTGCTTGGGATCGTTGGTGATCAGGGCAGGTAGGGTCTGGGCGGTCATGTTGATGATGGTATAGCCGATGACGTACACCATGTAGAACAGCAGGAACACCGGCACGCCGTGCCCCTTGCTGGAGAAGAAGTTGAACATGCACAGCAGGCCGGCGGTCTGGATGGCCCAGCCCAGCAGCATCAGGGGACGAACCTTTCCCCAGCGGGTATTCACCCGGTCGTACAGGAAGGCCAGGAGCGGATCGGTCACCGCATCGAAAATGCGGGTGAAAGTCAGCAGTCCGCCCACAATCAGCGTGGCAATGCCATAACCGATGGAAGCAGAGTAACTTGCCAGACCGATCAGGAAATAAACCGCCATGCCGTTAAAGGCATTGAAAGCGATCAGGATAATCTGCCAAAGCTTGGCTTTGCGGTATTGCACACCGTCAGTGTTCTGAATGGCATTCGTGTTTGTCATGAAAACCTTCCTTTCTTTTGATGGTCAGTTTGTTCTTTGTCCTGTTTGGCTGGTTAATTACCATCCTGACCATATTATAGATAGATTGATTCGTGCAAAAAAAGTCAAAGAATCAGTATAAAATGATA
>LVAM01000031.1 GCA_001604005.1 Clostridiales bacterium Firm_07
CTTTTTCACTGTTTTTTGAGGAAAAAAAGAGGCCTTCCGGCAAGGAATTTCCTTGCCTCGGCCTCCCGGTCAATATCTGGGGTTCCCGGCGGAATCCCACTCCAATATTTAGTGGAAGAATCGGATGGTTTTTTCTGAAAAAAAGTTGGAAAAAAGTCAGGAAAAACAATGGAAATCCGGTGGCTCAGTCTGCTGCCGTATACTTCCTGGCCCTCTCCACCAGCGTTTCCAGATCCGGTGCCAGAACGCCCACTTCTGCATGTCCGTCCGGATACAGAACAATCGCTTCCCTGCCATCCGGACTGAAACCAATGGAAAGCGTATAGGCAACGCTTCCGGCGTTCTTCACCGGTATCTTCATAATAACAGCCCAGTTTTCCATATTAATTACAGTCGCCTCTTCATCCATTGCGGAAAAGGTGATGATATGCTTTCCGTCCGCAGAAAACTGCATTTTTGTGCACATGGCCCCGGTATCCATTGTTCCCAGGCATTCTCCGGTCTTCAGATCATATACTGACAAATTCTCCGCATACGCACCCAGTACCAGCAAATCTCCATATATGGCAGCACACAAACGCTGATAATTATTGCTTGCAATTGTCCGAACCGGCTCCGGCCCCTCCTTGGCCCGGAAAACATCCACTTCATCATTGCGAAGCATTGCCTGCCATTCCCCGTCCGGAGAAATATAAACAAACGGGCGTTCCACCCCCCTTGTCGGATGCAGTATATATCCTTCGTTTTCAAATACATATGCGAGTCCCGGTTCATCAAGTTCAATCGTAATGTTGTTTCCTTCCTCATCAAAAAAGCCAAAGGTGGATCCGTTCCAGTTGCCGGCCAGCGGAAGCACCATGGTAGTCAAAACAAGATTTTCCGGATTGAAGTTCTCCCGGGTCTCCATAACAGCATGCGGCAATGCAGCGTCTTCCTCTGCAGGCATCAGATTGATCATGCTTCCACCCGCACGCAGGGGCATTACCAGACGTCCGGCAGCCATATCAAACCCGTAAGTCTCATGTTCTTTCCCGGTACTGAACACCATTTTCCTGTCGCTGAGCCGATAAATCTGCACCTGTCCGTGCGAGGCAACCAAAGTATCGTTGTCTGCAAATGCCAGACCATAGATGGTATTGCTGTTATTGAAACCGCTTTCCCACAGAATCTCACCGGTGCCTGTATCAACAATGGTAAACCCTTCAATGCTTCGGCCCGCTGCCAGTAATTTCCCGTCGGGGGAAAGCACGCCGCCGTATTCGCTCCGCAGGACCTCTTCCGCGGTATCCCACCTGAGATAGACGTACGCGTCCTCTCCCATATAGCGAAAGTAAAGGCCCTCGTCCGTTACATCCAGGAAAATGCTGAAAAGGCTGCCTTCCACCGTCCGGAGAATGGTTCCGTTTTCCAGGTCCACCATCCAGATATTTGTCCCGTCCGCCCAGGCGCCCCGCCGGCCCGCCCGGTGGATCACCACTTCGTCAGACGAACCGCCGGAAAGGGTAATTCCTTCCAATATATGGAGCTCTTTGCTGAACGGATCGAAAAGTGCCGCAGCTCTGTCTTCCGTCCGCATCACAGGAATCTGGTTGTCGAGAGTGAGTCGCCCGCAGGAAACCGTCCATCCGTCCGGCACCGCATCCGCCTGGATTTCGGTTCCATCCGCACTGCTGTACAGGGTATACTCCGGATATCCCTGCGTGCACTTGAAAATATACCGGCTGTCCGGAGAAAATGCGGAATGCCAGTACCGGCCGAAATTTCGGATGGAATAAAGTTTCTCTCCGGTCACAGTATTGTAAACCGGCAGGCTGTTATCCGACTGGCGGAATGTCACCAGTTTTCCGTCGTTGCTCAGGGAGGGGCTTCCATGAATCACCCCATTGTCCTTGAGGGAACCAATCTGTGAACAAACTTCCGGATAGATTGCTGCCTCGAAGGCCGCAGTAATCGGCACATCATATTCAGTATCGAATATCCGGCTCCCGTCATAAGCCTGGATCGCATATATCAGGCCGTCTGTCAGGTCTCCGTCTTTCGTGGAACGGGCAGATTTTTCGATCAGCAGTTCCGTGGCATTGCGGGCCGTCGCGTTCCGTTCCTCTGTCAGCAGACGGTTCTGGTATAGTGCGTAGACCGCGAAGCCGAGTACCACCGCCAGGATACAGGAAACCAGGGCCAGGCTCCTGCGCAGCGCCTGCTCCTTTTCCCGCTTCTTCAGGTCGTTGAAGTTCAGGTTCAGCATGCGGGCGATAATCCGCAGCTTCTCCGTTTTCAGCTGTTTGTTCTGGTTTCCCCGGATATCCGCCGCCAGCGGCTCCAGTTCCCGGGATCCTTCATCCGTTTCCTCATGGGTGATCTGCGGCGGATAGCTGTCCTTCGGCTCCCCGGAAATCAGGACAGGAATAATGTGGTCCTTCCGGCCCAGTTCGATGAAATAGTCAATTTCCCGCAGGCACCATTTGGAGCCAGGCAGGTCCGGAGAGCAGATCACGATCAGCCATTCGCTCTCCTGCAGCGCTTTCTCGATGCTGGAGCCCAGGTCGTCCGCCAGCGGCAGTTCGTCCTGGTCCCGGAAGCAGCGGTTCAGCTTCTTCACACCGGTCTTCTTCCGGATATCCGCCGGGATCCGATAGGTTTCCAGCGCCCGCTGGACAGCCTTCGCAGCTTCAATATCCGCCGGCAGGTGGCGGTAGCTGATGAATGCGCTGTAGGTATAGCCCATGCTGCGTCCCTCCCGTATTATATGTTCAGCTCAGGCGCGTTGTCCTGCTGGTAGGAGCTCCAGTTCCCGTTCTCGGTCAGTTCTTCCCGGGCCAGCAGCTCCATCAGCTCTTCCGTCTGCCCGAATTGTTCCATCTGCCGATTCACCGTCCGGAAAAACGCTTCCATCTTCCGGTGGTCGGTCTTCTTCCGCTCCAGGCTCATCTTACCGTAATAGCTTGCCAGGAACAGTGTTCCGACGGATACCGTTCCCAGCAGGATTTTCAGGGCCATCCGCCAGGTTTCCGGATCTCTGACCGGTATCAGCGGCTTCGAAACCAGCCCGCCGCACAGCAGTTCAAACAGGATTCCGCTGAAATACAGTACAATTGCACAGGCCCCGGCCAGGCGCAGCAGCCGGTCGTTCCGTTCGCTCTTCCCCGCCGTCCGCTGTCCGGCTTTTTCATGATACTGCTGCTGCTTTTCCACCCAGCATTCCCGGATATCCCGGATCTTTTCCGGCGGTTTTCCCGCATTCACCGCGCACATGGCACACAGGATCCACGGGGTTTCCCGCTGCTCCGTCCAGGTCATAATCCGCTGTGTCTCGATCCGGCTTCCCGCATACCGCAGGAACATCTGCACCCGGAGCGCCTCCGCCAGCATCCGGTACTCAATGTAACGCCGATGTGCCGCAGATCGTTTCGCCCGGTTCAGGGTGACCATCGCGGCCAGCAGGG
>LVAM01000032.1 GCA_001604005.1 Clostridiales bacterium Firm_07
TTCCGCCGATCAGGATTCCCTTCGCGTCCACAAAATGCATGGCGTCCTGCAGCTCCTGTTCAGACTCGCTTACTTCCCGTGTTTCCCATGTATCAGATCCGCTTCTGGAACGACACATGCCCTTTCAGTTCCTGGAAGCCGTTCTTCCGGTAAAACTGATACGCCGGAACATCCGCCGAGGTCTGCAGGAAAATCTGAACCATGCCGTCTTCCCGAATCGCATGCTCAATCTCCTGCAGGAACAGGGTCCCCAGGCCGGTTCCCTGCCTGTCGGTCCGGATGCATAATTCATCAATATAGTATTCCGTGCCGGTGTACCAGTGTTTCATGCGGCCCATGGAAAGGCCGACCATCCGGCCGTCTTCATAAAGCCCGTAGGTCAGGGAATTCTGCTGCCCGACCAGGTCTTCCAGGTACAGGTCCAGCTGTTCCCCGTCGGACCAGTCGTCATTCCAGGGCTCCCCTGTAAACACACCCGCAAACAGTTCCCGGATTGCCGGCATCTCTTCCGTTCCGATTTTCCTGCATTCAACCATGCTGTATCACGCCCTTCTGAGTATCCATTGTACTATGGAACCGCAGGAATAAAAAGGGGAACAGCCACTTTTCGGGCAAAAAGAAAAGGAGGCTCCCGCCTCCCGATATGTCCGCCGGTATTACAGGCCGATTTCTCCCATGGCCACCAGGTTGTCCTTCCCCATTCCGCAGACGTACGGATTGGAATCGTACCGGTAGCAGAAATCCAGGAAAGCCTCCTTCTGTTCCGGATCCTGCATGATCTTCACCAGGATTTCCCGCGGAAGTGTCCGGCCGTAGGCGCCCGGACCGCTGAGCCGGATATTCTGGACGCCGAATCCCTCCAGGATCCGTTCCAGTTCATCCGGCATAAAGGCATAGGTGATGCACCAGGGTGTTCCGCCCTTTTCGTATTCCGCGATTTCAGCGTCCCCGCCCATCAGGCCTTTGTCGTACAGTTTCTCCAGGTTTTCCCGGTTGAAGCGGAACCCGTTGACCAGGTTTTCCCGGTTGGCGACGCACCACTGCACAAAGGGATCGTCCGACTGTTCATCCAGGATGAACTGGTTTTTCTGGATGGGGTTTGCCAGGTACGGCAGGCTGCCCAGCCGGCTGGAAACGCTGATGATGATCCGCTTCTTCGCGATACGGACCAGTTCCCCGATCACCCGTTCCTGGTTGGGCCAGGTATAGGAGATCGGCGCGTCAAAAGAGATGACCAGGTCAAAGGACCGGTCCGCATAATCCCCCAGGTCCTCCAGGGCACCCTTTACAAAGGTGATCCGGTCCAGCACGCCCTCCCGGGCGGCCAGCTCCTTCGCTTTATCGATCATCGGCTGCGAAATGTCGAAATGCGTCACCCGGCATCCCTGCTTCGCCAGCAGGATGGAGAACCGCCCGCAGCCCGCGCCGCCGTCGAACACCGTTCCGATTCCGTTCAGATGCTCCAGCAGTTTCCGCTCGATATGGTTTTTCTGGATGATATCGTCAATATATGTGGCTTCCCGGCGGCTCTCCAGCTCACCCTTGTCCGGCTGGTTCCACTGCCGCTCGGATATTTTCCGGCTGTAATTGTTCTGTTCCATGAATGGTCCGTTCCGGGCATAACGCCCGCCTTTTCATTATATGTTCAGTTCCGGGACTCAGTCGGTGATCTCCGGATCGCCGACGCTCTCATTGCCGAGATACACCGGCGCCGGTTTCCCCTCCGCCAGGTTCATGATCGGCCGGCGAAGCTTCGACGGATACAGCGGTGCTTTGTTCAGCGTTTCCAGCGGCAGCCATTCGATTCCGACCTGGTTATGATCGTGCTGCTGCTCCGCGTCGCAGGGGCCGATGTACTCGCACATGAACACGATATCCACCCGGTGGTCCGGCTCGCCTTCCGCGCCTTCAATCACCAGCACGGCATCCCCGGCCTTCACCCGGATGCCCGTTTCCTCCGCCACTTCGCGTTCCGCCGC
>LVAM01000033.1 GCA_001604005.1 Clostridiales bacterium Firm_07
ACCTGCAGGTAATTCTCCAGCTCCGCCGCCGCGGCGGAAATCCGGTCCTGCCCTACCTCGTGGATGTTCTCCACGGAAACGTTGCTGATCGCCCGGGTCGAATAGATCACCATCAGCACCATCAGCACAAAGACCAGCGCCATCGGGATCACCCGGCGGATCCGGTCCTGCCGGGGAAGGTCAATCGGCACTTCCCCATCTTCCGGTTCCGGCTCATTCAGGCGTTCCAGCAGGCGCACCGGCGTGGCCGCCGCCACCTGGTTCCGCAGCCGCTGAACCTTCACCTCGTATTCATGCTGCTGGGTACTCATCTTGTCCAGCACATGGGCAAGCAGCACGGCAATCCCGCAGCCGATCAGGATCGCAACCAGGCCGGCAATCAGGAACCCGCGTACCAGCAGGTCGAAATCATGCATCAGTTCACTCTCGCTGACGGCAATCCCGACGTACCATCCGGTATTGGACATACGGGAAACAATAAACCCGCGCGTCACACCGTCATAATCCCGCGCATAAGCCATTTCGCCGGATCCGGAGCGGATCCTGGAAACCACTTCGGCATACGGTGCGTCCTTGATATCCAGCACGCTGTACGGCGTATCGTCAAACATGTAGTTTTCATCGGGATGCACGATCATGCCCAGGTTCCGGTCCACCAGGAACGCGTAGCTGTCCGGCGCGATATCGGCGCTCCGGATCTTGTCCGTCAGCACATCCACAAAGATATCCGCGGCCAGGACGCCCTGCAGCGTGTTCCTCCTGTATATTCCCTTGGAAATCGTCACAATCGGCTTCCCGGTATCCGAGTCCCGGTATGGGGAAGAATAATACAATTCTCCCGTCCGGGCCGCTTCCGTAAACCATTCCCGGTCATGGACGTAGTCCACCGTTCCGTCCGCATAAAAACCCGAAGCGCAGGTCATGGTATTGTTCGGATAGGTGAAATAGAAATCATAGATGGAGCCGTCTTTGTTCAGCCGCCCGTAGTTTTCGTTCAGCCATGCACGGAATGTTTCACGGTCCTCATTGTATAACCGGCTGATGGTGAGTTCCGCTGCGAGGGAATCCACGATCGTGGCATTGGTATTCATCCAGGACTCCAGCTCCTGGGTATATTTGTCCACGACGACGCGGTAATTTTCCTCCGCCTGCACAGCCATGCTGTTCCTGGTCCGCTGGTAGCTGATCAGGAATAACATTGCCGTACTCACAAGCACGACAAACACGATCACGCTGACCAGCTTTAAGCGAAAACTCCTCATGCTCCAGCTCCCCGTCTCTTTAGAAGGCTTCCGGAAATTGCCCGATGTACAGTATCACTTGTATTTCTATTATTATACCAATTAACCGGCATCCCTGCAACAGAAACGCGCAAATGTCCCGAACCGGCCGCCGGCCGGATTCCCCGCGCGGAAATATTTCCTCTTCCGGCAAATATGTGTTAGAATACCGGTAACAGGAAACAGGTCCCGGCCGGTGCAGCCGGCCGCGGAAAAAAGCATGTGAGGATCATGGCGATGTCTCAGAGTCAGTCGGGCGGAAAATGGCAGAAATATAAAAGCGTCAATCTCCGGAGAGCCATTGTGGCCTGCGCCTTCTGTGTGGTCTTCGGGTTTTACCTGACGTACGATAATTTCAGCCGGGCCAATCAGTTCATGGGCTGGCTTTCCCTGCTCACGGCCCTCGGTGCGGCCGCCAGCATGCTCATCATGCTGTACTGCCGGCGGGACAGCGTAAAGCACGCAAAGCTGATTCCGCTCGCCGTGATCCTGCTGATGCTCATCTACGGCGTCAACTGCGTGGTCTTTGTGGTCTACGGCGGTGTCGGCGGCACCAGCCTCTTCCTCCTGTTCCTGGTTCCCCCGGTGGCGTTCTACTGCTTCAACATGTTCTACGGCGGCATCTTTTCCGCCCTGGTGGCAATTGCCACCTGCATCTATATGTGGAGTCCCCTCCGCGCGTTCGGATACCAGTTCCCGGAGCTGGTGTTCCAGCGCGCGCCGTTCATTTTCCTGGCGGAGGTCGTCATCTGCATCCTGGCGCAGATTGACGTGGTGCGCGCCCAGTACCGGCAGGAGCAGGCGCTGCAGGCCGCGGAAAAGGCCAACCGGGCGAAGTCGGAGTTCCTGGCCAATATGAGCCACGAAATCCGCACGCCGATGAACTCCATCCTCGGCTTCTGCGAACTGATCCTGCGGGAAAAGGATCTCGGAAGGCGCGCGCGGGAATACTGCCTGGATATGCGGTCCTCCGGCCGGAGCCTGCTCCATATCATCAACGACCTGCTGGATTTCTCCCGGATCGAGGCCGGCAAGCTTACCATCTCCGAAAGCAACTATGATCTCAGCTCCCTGGTGCGGGATATCAGCAATATGTTCTCCTTCCGGGCCCGGGAAAAGAACCTGGACTGGAAGGTCGAAGTCGATGAATCCCTCCCCGACAGCCTGTACGGGGACGTCTACCGCGTCCGCCAGGTCATCATCAACCTGGTCAGCAACGCTGTCAAGTATACGGAACAGGGTTCCGTCCGGATGATTGTCCACAGCGTGGAGGACACTTTCCGCGCCGGCGAACCGGTCACCCTGGAGATCACCGTCCGGGATACGGGAATCGGTATCCGGGAGGAAGACAAGTCCCGGCTGTTCCGGATGTTTGAGCGGGTCGACATGGAGCGGAACAGTACCGTGGAAGGAACCGGCCTGGGCCTGGCCATCACGTCCAGCCTGCTCCGGATGATGGGCGGAACCATCCGGGTGGAAAGCACCTACGGCCAGGGATCCGCCTTTACGGTCACCATTCCCCAGCAGGTGGTCTCGGCGGATCCGATCGGCAGTTTCCGGATTGACGAGACCGCCGCGGAGGAAGAAAAGGAATCCGCCCACGAGGAATTCCGTGCGCCGGACGCCCGGCTCCTGCTCGTGGACGATACCCGGATGAACATTGCCGTGGTCGTCGGCCTGCTGCGCCGGACCGGCATCCGGACGGATACCGCCGAAAGCGGTGCGGAAGCGCTGGCGCTGGCGCGGGAAAACGCCTACGACCTCATCCTCATGGACCAGCGGATGCCGGGCATGGACGGTACGGAGACCTTCAGCCGGATCCGGGCGCAGGAGGACGGAAAGAATACCGGCACCCCCGTGATCTGCCTCACGGCGGACGCCATCGTCGGCGCGCGGGAGCGGTATACCGGCCAGGGCTTCTCCGATTACCTCTCCAAACCGGTATCCGGCGACGCGCTGGAAGAGATGCTGCTCCGCTGGCTGCCTGAAGGAAAAATCATCCGCCCGGTCCCGGGTGGAGAAGCCGCCGGAACCGCGGGAGACCCGGAGCTGTGCGAACGCCTGCGCATCGACGGCTTCGATCCGGAAACCGGCCTGCGGTACTGCCAGCAGGATGCGGAGCTGTACCGGACCCTCCTGCGGGAGTATGTGCGGAACGCGGACGAAAAACAGGCGGAAATGGAAGAATCCTTCCGCGGGAAAGACTGGAAGCATTACGGCATCCTGTTCCATTCCCTGAAGAGTACCTCGGCGACCGTCGGGGCCGCGGAGCTTTCGGAAACGGCCGCCGCGCTGGAGGCCGCCGCGCTCGGGGAACATGCGGACGTGATTGCGAAGGTGCATCCCTGCGCCATGGAACAGTATGCCCGGGTCGTCGCCGCGGTCCGTAGCGCGCTGGCACCGTCGGAGGACGATGAAGCCGGCAGGGACGTCATGGAATTCCCCCCGGAGGAGTAATCCCCGGTTCCGGGATGACGGCCTTCCGTGAAAAACATCAGAAAATCAAAGGGATCCGGTTCTTTGCGTCGAAATCAAAGAATCGGTCTTTTTGATTACGATTCCTGAGGAAGAGAAGAAACGGAAATGGATAACACGAAAGAATTCAGACTGCTGGTCATCAACCCCGGTTCCACCTCCACCAAGATCAGCCTCTTTGTCAATGAAAAGGAAGTCTTCTGCAAAAGCCGGTTCCACGACGCACCGGTCCTGCTGCAGTTCCCCCACGTCAACGGCCAGGTCCCCTTCCGCTACCAGGTCATCCTGGAGATGCTGAAGGAGGAAAACGTGGATCCGGCTGTGGATATTGACGTGTTTGTCGGCCGCGGCGGCAGCGCCTGCACCCAGCCCAGCGGCGTCACGATCATCGACCGGAAGCTGTATGACGATACCGAAGCCGCCGTCGGCGGCAGCGAGCATGCCGCCAAGCTGGGCGTCATGCTGGCCTGGAAGTTCTCGCAGAACTACCATAAGCCCGCCTACACGCTCAATCCCACCAATGTGGATGAATACTGCGATTACGCGCGCCTCACCGGCATCCGCGGTCTCTACCGCGTGTCCCACTCCCATTTCCTCAACCACAAGGCCGTCGCCCAGGCGGATGCCGAAGCCATGGGCATCCCCTATGAACAGGCCAGCCTGATCACCGCCCACATCGACGGCGGCGTCACCGTCGGCGCCCACAGCGGCGGCCGCATGATCGACGGCACCATGGGTGCGGACGGCGAAGGTCCCTTTGCCCCCACCCGCATCGGCAGCGTGCCGGTCCTGCAGCTGCTGGACTACATCGAAGCCCATTCCATTGACGACGTGCGGCGCATGTGCTCCCGGTCCGGCGGCTTCGTCAGCCTCTTCGGCACTTCCAACTCCGATACGATCCACGCCCTGGTGGAGCAGGGGGATCCCAAGGCCGTCCTGGTCTGGAATACCATGATCTACCAAATCTGCAAGAGCATCGGCGCCATGAGCGCGGTTCTTTCCGGCAAGGTGGACGCCATCGTGCTCACCGGCGGCCTCATGCGCTTCGGCGACATCGCCGAAAAGATCAAAGAGCGCGTCGGCTGGATCGCCCCGATCCACGTCTACGCCCACGAGCTGGAGCAGGACACCCTGGCCCTCTCAGTGCTGAAGGTCCTCCGCGGCCAGGCCAAGGCCATGACCTACAGCGGCAAAAACGTATGGCAGGGCTTCGAGGGCATGGATATCTGATTTCCTCCGCAGGCAAATTTGAAAGCACCATGGCAGTAAATACCGCCATGGTGCTTTTGTGTGTATCATCCTGTGTTCAGACCGTATACGTCCTCGTTCCCGGCTCCTGCACCCGCTCGCTTCCGTCCGGCAGGCGGACGGTTGCCGTGCAGTTGGCCGGCACGGTCACCGTAAAGGCGGTCTGTCCGTCCTTCTTCTCCCAGCCGCTTTCAATCCGGCCGTAAATGCTGTCATATCCGGCCTTCGCGTATGTCATGTGTCCGCCGGGCCTCGGGGCAATGGTGAAACGGTTCTCCCCATCCACCCGGATCCCGCAGCAGGTATCAAACAGCCATTCGCATACCGCGCCTTTGGAATAATGGTTCAGGGAGCAGATTCCGCTGTCGGATTCAGGGCCTTCCCAGCCTTCCCAGATCGTCACCGCCCCGTTCTTCGGCATGGACAGCCACCCGGGGATCTCCTCGTTTTCCAGCAGCCGGTAGGCATATTCGATATCCATATCCGCCAGGACGTAAAGGATCATCGGTGTGGAAAGGAAGCCGGTCCCCAGCCGCCAGCCGTAATGGTCCAGCGCTTTGATCAGCCGTTCCTTCGCATAGGCGGTCTGCTCCTCATCCAGCAGGTTCATATACAGGGGACGCACCAGCTTGGCCTGCCGGTCCGTATCCAGGGTGAACTTCTCGGTGGAGACCATTTCCCGGTACGCCTTCTTCGCGCCTTCCGAGTATTCCCGCAGCATCGCCACCGGCTCCGTATTTCCCAGGACCTCGCAGATCTCCGCCATGATGCCCAGCACCCAGGCGGTATAGGCGGTGGATTCCTCCGGATGCGGCTCCGCGAAGTCGGTCCATACGAACGCCCGCACGTCCTTCGGCTCCGCCCATTCGCCGTAGGACTGGCCGGCGTTCACCGCGTATTTCCGGTTCTCCCGGGAGATGCCCAGCGGCTTTGAGTAGATCCCGCCCCACTTCCCGCAGCGGGAAATCATGAACCTCGCATAGCGCAGCATGTTGTCATAGTTGTCTTCCAGGATCCGCCGGTCGCCGTATTTCCGCCAGAACCGGTACGGCGTCAGGATTCCAACGTCCGCCCAGCCCACGGACCCGTTCATGGGATTCATAAACCAGTCTTCATTGGCATACGGCGCGATCTGGGGCAGCTTTCCGTTTTTCCACTGCCGGTCAAACACATCCCGCAGGTGTTTCCGGGCGAAAGCCGCGTAATCCGCCAGATAGCTGGCTGTGCCGAAGAACACCTGGCTGTCGCCGGTCCATCCCATCCGCTCCCGGGTCGGGCAGTCGGAGGGAATGTCCACGGAGTTGGACTTCAGCGACCACTCCGTCGCCTTGTAAAACCGGTTCACCAGCGGATTGGAGCAGTCAAACGACGAGGTGAACGGGAAATCCGAATACAGGGCGATCTGAGTAAAATCGTCCAAATCATACAGGATATCCGTCTCAATCAGCGCATACTGGAAACCGCCGTAGAAGAACTTCGGTTTGTATTCGTTGAGGCCTTCCCGGCAGGTATAGGTGAATTCCTGCAGCGGGGATGCCTTCCCTTTTGTCACGCACTGGATGTTCTTCTGGCTGAATTCCCCGGCCTCGTCCAGCATCTCGCCCAGGCGGATATGAACCGTCTGGCCCTTCTTCGCGTTCAGCCGGAAGGCCAGGTATCCGCACAGGTTCTGCGGGAATTTCAGCACCGTCTTTCCGGACGGCGTCGTGATCTTTTCCGCCGGTTTGAACTGCTCATGCTCCGTCACAAACACGTTATTGGAAGCCGTCAGCGGAACCCGGAAGGCGCAGGTCTCCGCGTTTCCGGAATACGTCGGGATCCGGTTCGCGTCCACGACCTCGCCGTCCTCGTTGTCCGCAAACCGGATCGGCCCGTCGTTCGACCAGCGCCAGCTTTTATCGGTCACAATCGCCTGTTCGTTTCCGTCCCGGCCGGTGATCTCCAGCCGGGCGATCAGGCGGGTCTCGGTCCCGTAGGTGCAGGTACGGCCCTTGGCGCCGCTGGATCCGCGGTACCAGCCGTCCGCCAGTTCCACAGTAATCTCATTCTCCCCGGCCCGGATCAGTCCTGTCACGTCATAGGCCTGGTACTGGATGCGCTTCCGGTAGTCCGTGGACCCCGGAGCCAGGATAAAGTTTCCCGCCCGTTCCCCGTTGATCCGGGCCTCATATTCCCCGCAGGCGGAGATATACAGGCGCGCCTTTTCAATATTCCCGGCGCTGAACACCTTCCGGAAACAGTCCACCGGATAGCGTTCGTCTTTCCGGGGCGTGTATTTGCCGGTGATCCACTGCGCTTCCCATTCGGAAATGCCCGTCTCGAAAAAGGCTTCGCTCCATTCCCCGGGTTCATTGTTCTCATCCCACAGGCGGACCTTCCAGTTCACCCGTTCCCGGTCCGCCAGCGGCTTCGGATAATCCGCATACATGGAGGAACTGTTGATCCTTCCGCTGTCCCATTTCTCTGAGACAATCTGGTAGGCCGTCTGGCGGGTGCCGCCGTCGCAGACCCACATCAGGCGGGGATGCAGGATATCGATCCCGATGGGATTCACCAGGTATTCAGTCCGCAGGTTGATCGCTCTCATTCCGGTTCCTTTCGGCTTTCCGCCCGTCACTTTCCTGTCAGTTTCTTCGCGAGCCGGTATACCCGGGTGGCATTGACTTCCAGCTGCCAGCGGGTGACCGTGCCTGCCTGCAGCCCGTCCAGCAGCGCCTTCAGGTCCGCCGGTCCGCCCGGCATGATCAGGTCGCCGCCGGCCGCCGCAATCTTCGCGGGATCCGGCACCGGATACTTCTTCTTTCCGGAGTTGAAGGCCGGTACCAGCCAGTCGGTCATCACGATGCCCCGGAATCCGAACTCGCCCCGCAGGATACCGTCCGTCAGTTCCTTCCGCTCGGAGGTGTGGACGCCGTTCAGCAGGTTGTAGGAGGTCATCAGCGCGTGCGGCCGGCTTTCCCGCACAGTGATTTCAAACCCGCGCAGGTAGATCTCCCGCATGGCCCGTTCGCTCACCATGCTGTTGCTGCCGTAGCGGTTGGTCTCCTGGTTGTTGGCGGCATAGTGCTTGATTGTCGTTCCGCAGCCGGGATGCTTCTGCACGCCCCGGGTGACAGCCGCCGCGAATTTCCCTGAAATCAGCGGATCTTCGGAATAGTATTCAAAGTCCCGGCCGCAGCGGATATCCCGGTGGATGTTCAGCGCCGGCGCCAGCCACAGATGTACGCCGAAACGCTCCATCTCGTCGCCGACCACGTCGCCGCACTGCTCGGCAAACCGCAGGTTCCAGCTCTGGGCCAGCGCGGTGCCGATCGGGATCGCCGTACAGTTCTGCTCCAGGATTTCGCCCTTTGCTTTCCCTTTTCCGGAGGTCAGGTTCATGAAAAACGCGGCCGGCGCCGGCATCAGTTCCATCATGCTCGCCGGAATGTCGCTTCCGATGCCGTGCACCCCGTTTTCATCCCGGGTGTACTCCCGGCTCAGGCGCAGCCCGGCAGGCCCGTCCGCCATCACCAGCGCCGGGATGCCTTTGGCCCCCAGGCTGTTCACGGTTTCACCGGCAGCCCCGGCTACGGACTGTCCGGCTGCACCGATCACACTCTGGGAACCCTTCCGTTTGTATGCGCCGATGTTCATCAGACACAGTTCTTCATCCCCCAGCGCCTCAATCAGGGGATCCGTCTCTTCGGGAAGCGCATATTCCGCCGCTTCCGTCCGGAAGGCGGATGCGCTCACCGGAATCACCGGAAGCGCGCCCGGCTCATCCGGCATTCGGGTTTCCGGCTTCCAGTCCGTGAAGTCCGGCGCGCCCAGGCAGTTCTTCACCTGCCGCACCACCGCTTCGCCGTCCAGGCGCACCGCCGCCGCGGCCTTCGTGTCCCGGCTGGACGTGCCGACCCGCAGCACATAGTTGCCCGGCTCCAGAATCCACGCCGCCCGTTCCGCGTCATAGGAGGCGATATCCCGCAGGTCGCATTCCAGCGTCACCGTCTCCGTTTCGCCCGGTTTCAGGTCCCCGGTCTTTTCAAAGGCGGCCAGCGCCTGGTACGGCTTGTCCAGCTTGCCGCGGGGAGACGAGATGTAAAGCTGGATGACCTCTTTCCCGCTGAAGCCGCCGGTGTTCCTCACCGTCACCGGAATCCGGATCCGGCCGTCTTCCGCTGTGATCTCGCCCGTTTCCAGCTCAAACCGGGTATAGCCCAGGCCGAACCCGAAGGGGAACATCGGTGCTTTGCCGATGCTGTCCCAGTACCGGTATCCCACGTAGATCCCTTCGGTATACCGCGTGTCATATTTATCCCCGAACTCCCCGACGGCCGGATGGTCCTCCCAGGCGCACCAGGTCGTGGTCAGCTTTCCGGAGGGAGTGCTCTTTCCCAGGATCAGGTCCGCCAGGATATCCCCGGTTTCCACGCCCAGCTGGCTCAGCAGCAGGATGTTCCGGACCTCCGTGACCGGCGTCAGGTCGATCATTCCGCCCACGTTCAGCACCAGCAGGAACCGGCGGAACTTCCGGTTCAGCTCCAGGATGTCGCGTTTTTCCGTCTCCGTCAGCAGGATATCGCCGGGAATGGGTTTCCGGTCCGAACCCTCGCCGGAGATCCGGGACAGGACGTAAACCGCCACATCGCCGGATGCTTCAAGCGGAAAATCATATTCCGGCTCCGGCATCACGGCACCCATGCTGTCCAGGATGGCCAGCGTTCCCCGCTTCAGTGCGGAGATCTTCAGGTCCCGGATAAAGCGTTTCCTGGCCTTCGGCCACATTTCGCTGTAACGGTCCAGCCATTCTTTGCTGGTGATGCGGAAGCCCGCCGCTTCCAGTCCGGCTTCCGCCGTCACGGAAAAGCGGGAGTTCACCTCGCCCGAGCCCGTTCCGCCTTTCACCGTCAGCCGGGCGCCGCTGCCGTACAGCGCCAGGCCGCACGGGCCGTCCAGCGGAAACGATCCGTCGCTCTTCAGCAGCACCGCGCATTCCGCGCCGAAGCGCCGCATGATCTCATTGTGTTCCCTTTCGTAATCGCTCACAGCGGTTCCCTCCTGTTTCATGCTTCCGCCTGTTCATGCCGGGCTTTGATCTCTTCCTGCTCTTTGGCAATATTCTTTTCCACATCCAGGAATTTCAGGATAACAACCAGGATGATCCCGGTGAATACTTCCAGTCCCACAAAAGCAAAGGCAATCACCCAGTTCACACCGGCCGGCTGCTGCATGGCCACCGTCAGCGCGCCGTCCGCGGCCGGCTTCAGGTTTTCCAGCGCCACCTGGGCGGTCCATCCGTTGGCCGCAAGGGTGGAAACCGCTTCCGCGGTGCTTCCTGCCGTAAACGGGGCGATATACCCGCTTCCGGCCAGCAGCCAGTTGAAAACGCCGGTCATGATCCCCACCATCGCCACCGCAATGATGTTGTAAATGCTCATGGCAGCGCCGTCCATGCGGATATCCTTCCGCCATTCCAGGTGGTCCAGGCAGTCGGCAAACAGCGCCATGAACACATATGCGCAGGGCAGGCCGCCGATGTTCTTGATAAACTGGCCCGCAAGCACAATCACCAGGCTGGTGGGGAACAGCCAGCAGATCAGGCTCCCGAGGGCATACAGCACAAACCCGAACATCGTCACATTCCGCTTGCCGAACTTTTTGGCCAGCGGCCATACGGCAAAGATGCCGATGCCCATCGGAATGCCGCCGATCACAGATACCAGCATCTGGGTAATCCCGTCGTTGTAGGTTCCCAGCACATAGTTGCAGTAGTAAACCAGGCCCAGGTTCTTCAGCGTCATGCCCACCGTATACACGAAGAAGTAGACGTACATCAGGATCATGTATTTGTCGGTAAACAGGATCTTCATCTGCTTCAGGAAGGGCAGCCGGCTCTTCTCCTGTTCCGTGTCCGTGCTTTCCTCCGTTACCCGCTCCTTGGTGAAGTAGTATTCCAGGAGGGTCAGCGGAAGTGCGAGGATGGAGATCACCGACATCAGGGTAATCCATTTGGATTTGTCCACCCCGATCATCGGCATGATGATCATGGGGAAGATCAGCGCCACCAGGATACCGCTCATCATGATGGTGGTGATCTGGTTGAATACGCTCAGCCCGCCCCGTGCCGTCCCGTCCCGGGTGGACAGCGGCACCATCAGGCCGTGGCTCATGTTGAAAATCGTATAGGCAAAGGAATAGAACAGGTTATAGGAGATCATCACCCACAGGGCTTTCGCCGTATCGCTGCCTTCCGGTACCGTAAACAGCAGGATTCCGGTAACCGGCACCAAGATGGCGGAAAGCAGCAGCCACGGCCGGGCCTTTCCCTGCTTCGTATGCGTCCGGTCGATCACCTGGCCCATCAGGATATTGGTGACGGCGTCGATCACCTTGGACACAATGGGAAACACGGTCAGGAAGAGTCCGCCCCACAGCGGCGTCAGGTTCAGCACGTCCGTATAGTAGACGTTCAGGTAGGTCGCCAGCACGGCGTTCAGCAGCAGCGCGCCGGCAGGCCCCAGCAGGTAACCCAGCCATTTCTCGGGCCGGGTAACGGTATCGCTTCTGATGCGGCTGTTGAAGATCGGGGCGGAAAGCTTTTCCATGGGAAAGACTCCTTTCGGGGTGCAGGGAGGTCAGGTCGGTATGTCACTTCTGTTTGATCCTATTCTACCAGACCGTCTTTTCACGGTATTGCAGATTTGTCTCATTTTTCGTATAATTGTCGCATATTGGGGGCGTTTTCATGA
>LVAM01000034.1 GCA_001604005.1 Clostridiales bacterium Firm_07
CGGAAGGATAACCCTGCGGAAATGACGGTGTATACCGGCCCGGTGGACGCCTATTTTGACCACTGTCTCGGCCGGCTGGAATACCGCTCGCTGCGTTTTGAAACGAAAATGCTGCGGGATACGGCCAATTATCAGGGCAATGCGGTGGTGAACTACACGGAAGCGAAGGTCCCCTACACCCGGATTATTGAGCACAAACATTTTGCCTGGGGCCGAACGGACGTGCTGGACCTGCCTTATACCGTGATTACCTATGAATATCCGAAGCAGGGACAGGAGGGAGATGAACCGTATTATCCTGTGAACGACGTCCGGAACAACGAACTGTACCTTCGCTACCGCGCGCTGGCGGAGAAGGAAGGGAACGTGCTGTTTGGGGGAAGGCTCGGCACATACCGCTACCTGGATATGGATGATACGATCCGCCTGGCCCTGGATGCCGCACGGAAAGCCTTCAGAAATCCGGAAGGAAGGGAAAGATAAGGATGGAACAGCTTTTTTCCAACTATATCCTGATCTGCGCGGTCTGCGCATGGATGGTCTGCCAGGTATTCAAGATCCTCCTGTACGGATTCCGGCTGCATCAGTGGAATATCCGGTACCTGTGGGCGGCCGGCGGAATGCCGTCTTCCCATTCGGCGTCCGCGGTGGCCCTGGCTACGGCGGTCGGCCTGCATGAAGGTTTTTCATCCGGCCTGTTTGCCGCCTGCGCAGTTTTCGCCTTTGTGGTGATGTATGACGCAGCCGGCGTCCGGCGGGAAACGGGCAAGCAGGGACAGATCATCAACGAGATTATGCGGCAGCCCGGTACCTTGCCGGAGGATTCCATATTCGGCGACCTGAAGGAAAAGGTCGGGCATTCGCCCATGGAAGTACTGGCGGGCGCTGCGGCCGGCGTCCTGTGCGCCGTGGTCTTCCGCCTGCTTTCCATTATCTGAGATACCGAACCGGGACGGTTCCTGCGGGAATCATCCCGGTTTTTTCGGTTTTTTGTCAAAACATGCCATGAAAACGGCAGGATATGCCAAGGAAAGGGCAATCCGTCCCGGGCATGCTTACGGAGCCGGACGGGCCTGTGCCGTTATCAGCCTCTTCCGCGCATCCGGGCAGGCAGAAGCCCAGGCAAAGGATCAGCGCGACGAGAATTACAGCAAAACGCTTCATGGACAAAACCCCCTTATTTTCCTTTTTCAGCCGATATTATTATACAGAAAAAACTTAAGTGAAGTTAAAAAATTCGTGTTTTGATCCAAAAATCGGCGAAAAAAAACGCCATGTGGCAAAAAACCGGGAGCTCAGCTCCCGGTGAACAGTGCAACCGATTCTATCCCTGAGGTCCAGCAGAACATATCGACCGGCTGGACCTTTTTGATTGCGTATCCGGCTTCCCGGAAAAGCGCGGCGTCACGCGCCTGGGTCGCGACATTGCAGGACACATAGACCACCCGGTCAGGCCCGGCTTCGGCGATTGCCCGGATCACCTCCGGCTCTAGTCCCTTCCGGGGAGGATCCACCACAATGACGTTGCAGCGGAGTCCGTCCCGGACCATCCGGGGCAGCAGTTCTTCCGCCCTGCCGGCGTGGAATTCCGCGTTGGCGATTCCATTCCGCTTTGCGTTTTCCCGGGCGTTTTCCACTGCCGCCGGGACGATTTCGATTCCGACTGCGGAGCGGCAGTGCCGGGCCATCATCAGGGTGATGGTTCCGGCGCCGCAGTAGACGTCGCACAGCGTATCCTCCGGGGACAGGTCTGCGAAGCGCAGGGCGGTATCATACAGCTTTTCCGTCTGGTATGGGTTGACCTGGAAGAAGGCGCCCGGTGAAAGCCGGAACTCCAGACCGCAGAGGGTGTCGGAGAGCGTCTCACTGCCGCAGATCCGCTGGAAGCGGTCGGACAGGATGACATTGTTCCGGGCGGTGTTGATGTTGGCGAACAGACTGACAACCCCCAGGGGCTTCAGTTCTTCGGCCAGTTCCTGCCCGTGGGGCAGGGACGGGCCGTTGATGACCACGGTGACCATGCTTTCCCCGGTGCGGTTGACGCGGATCATCAGGTGGCGGACCAACCCGTGATGGGTGGTTTCATCATAGGGTGCCAGGCGGTGACGCTTCATCCAGTCCAGGAAACGGCCGGCGATTTCATCCGACGGCACCATGGCGTTCGGGCATTTTCCGACGGGGACCACCGAATGGCTCCGGGGGGCGTAAAAGCCGAGTGCCGGCTCCGCGACAGTGCCGCCCAGCGGCAGCGCGGTTTTGTTCCGGTAGGCGCGGGGATCCTCCATGCCCAGCGGCGGGAGGACTTCGACCTCCATTCCGCCGATGCGGCGGAAGCAGTCCTCCACCTGGCGCTGCTTGGCCGCGAGGGTGGCCTCATACCGGATATGGCGGCAGGAACAGCCACCGCAGCGGGGAAACGCGGGACAGTCCGGAGCCTTCCGGTCCGGCGAGGGAACGGCGGGCAGGTGCTCCATCCGCCCGAAAGCGTAGCGTTTTTCCACCTTGACGATACGTACGTCGGTTTCCTCACCCGGCAGCAGGCCGGGGACAAACACCGTCATGCCTTCGTGGCGGCATACGCCTTCCATGTCCGCGCCCAGGTTTTCCGCCCGCATGGGGAAAATATCGTTCTTCTGCA
>LVAM01000035.1:0-644 GCA_001604005.1 Clostridiales bacterium Firm_07
CCGTACCCGACGCCGGTCACATCCTCATGGGAATATACCTTTGTCTCCACTTCCATCCCGTCCAGTGCTCCCGCCATGATGACGAACGAACGGTGGCCGCATTCCGCCGCCTTGTCGCAGAAGGCCTCGTCAAACTCCAGCATCTCCCCGAAAGCAGCCCGCCCGGCCACATCCATGACGCGCGCGTCATACTCCGGCCCTTCCTTGGCGAACCCGTAGGGACCGTATTCCTGCAGCTTGTGCGACAGGTCCCCGCTGGCAATCAGGACGACATTCCGCCCGGTTTCCTCCACCGCCTGCCGGATCATCTGCCCGAAGGCATAATGGTCCGCCAGGGAAAGCCCGGACAGTCCGATGCGCACCAGCCGGTAATCCGTATATTTCTGATCCACAAAGTAGAGGGGTACCATCGTCCCGTGATCCAGGTGGCGGTCCCGCTCTCCCAGGGTGCCGGCCGGAAAACCCTTTCCGTCCGCCATACCGCACAGAGCCTTCACCAGTTCCGTATCATACTCCTTCCGGAACTTCACTCCCGGTGCCCGGAAGCTGCCGAAATCCCCGGCCGCATGGGAGCCCGGGGAAATATGGAAATAATCCGCGTACAGCACGGCATGCGGGCTGGTCACAATGATCGTTTCCGGCCG
>LVAM01000035.1:716-1610 GCA_001604005.1 Clostridiales bacterium Firm_07
ATATATGCAGCAGCAATCGGCATGCGGATCCCTCCCTTGCCTGTCTTCGGTTTTCACTGTTCACTTCCCGGAAATTATACCATGAAGCCGCGAGATATAAAAGGCTGCCCGCCCAGGGTATCCGGCATAATATCTTTACCGCCGGACCGGACCGCAGGTTCCGACCATAAATATTTGTATTTTTGTTCGTTTTCCCATATAATGGAATATAAGCCCCGGAAAGGGAGAAAACCAACTTCACAGTGCAGCTCACAGCACAGATCCCAGTCCTGACGTTAAGAGGAGAGATGGCATTGGATTACGCGGAGAGTATCGCCCAGCTTCTGGCGAACCTGGTTGCCCTCCTGCTGTGCCTGTTCCACTATATCAGCGGTAAGCGCAAGGGCTGGGCCTATGCCATTCTGTTCTTTCTCTCAGCGCTGCTGAGCTGCTATTACTGGACCGCCTACCAGGTCATCATGGGCGACTCGCCGCAGGTCTCTGACCTGATGGCCTATTTCGGCTGGAACGGCTCCTATATCCTGCTCATGATCCTCCTCTTCAGTTTCAAATCCCCGGAGGAGCGGCGGTATTTCCATCCGGCGATGCTCCTTCCCGTTCCCCTGAACGTCTGGCAGTTTACCCTCTACCTGCCCTACGGCACCCTGTCCAACAACATCTACCAGGTCGCCATCGGAACCGCCCTCTCCGTCTTCAGCATCCAGGGAATCTGCTGGTACGTGACGCACAAAAAAGAAGGCGCCCGGAAGCCGTATATCCCCCTGGCGGTTCTCCTCTTCATCACCTTCGAGTTCGGCATGTGGACCTTCTCCACCATGTATCCGCCGCTGGGCGACCTGTACTATCCCTGCTCCTTCCTGTGCAGCGCCACCTACCTGCTGCTGGTATGGGCCC
>LVAM01000036.1 GCA_001604005.1 Clostridiales bacterium Firm_07
GCCAGCGTTTCGATTTCGGGCGTCTGTCCACATCCGAAATCACCGGCCGCCTGCGGGAAGCGTCCGACCAAAGCGGCGCCGCGGTATCTGACGGCGCGCTGATGATGATCGCACGTGCTGCGGAAGGCGGAATGCGGGACGCCCTGAGTATTCTTGATATGTGCCTTGGTTACGGAGATCATATCGATGAATCCATGGTCCGGAATATTTTGGGAACCAGCGACCAGTCTTTCCTGTTCACATTCGGAAAAGCCCTGATTGATGAAAATCCTTCTGTTGTCTTCCGGATGATTGATGAAATGATCCGGGACGGACGGGATCCTTCCGTATTCGCCCGGGAGGTCAGCCGGCATTTCCGATGCCTGCTGCTGGCCAAAAGCTGCCCCGGCGACATTTCCGCCATGCTGGACATTACGGAAGACGATGCATGTGAATACAGAAATCAGGCTTCTGACTGCACGGTAACCCGGCTGATGAAAATCCTGGATCTCTTTATGGCACTTGAAACAGAAATGCGTTTCTCCGCCTCACCGCGCCTTGCACTGGAGAACGCTTCGCTGAAATGCTGCATCCGGACTTCTGAAGCGGATATGCAGGCTCTGTCTGACCGGATCACCGAACTTGAGCAGAAAATAAACCGGCTCACTGCGCAAATCCAGTCCGGTGTCTCCGCCGTTCCCGCTGTTCCGGCGGAAAAACCCCGTACCGTTTTACCCTCCGAAGACCGGCCTGCCGCGCCTGCCTCATCCGTATCCGGAAACCGTCGTGCCGCAGCTGTTTCCGATTCCGGATTGCTTTCCGTATGGAATCAGCTGATGGATACCTACAAGAAAAACGATCCGGGGATCTGGAGCATGCTGAATCACGGCAGAATCGCAGAAGTGAAAGACAATGTTTTCCGCTGGCAGCCCAACTCGGAGAAGGACAGTTTCTTCCGTACAGCGCTTTCCGGAGAAGAGAGGAAAAAGCGGATCGGCAGTATGCTGAGCGAACTGGCCGGCCAGACCTGTTATTTTGATACTGCTGAACTGAACAGTGTTCCCGCATCCGCAGGAGATCCGGATCAGTCCTATATTGATTCCCTGTACCAGACATTCGGCAGAGAGCCGGTGGATATCGTGGATTGAATCTGCGCAGCAAAAAAAGCAGCCGCAAGGCTGCTTTTTTATCATCCGGGAAGAAATCAGTTCAGTTCCTGCGCATCGTTTTCAACCATAACTTCTTCCACACCGCGGATCGCCCAGCGGGCAACCACCATGGACATATTGTCACGGCCGACAGACAGTGTGATATGATCATCCTTGATGCCGGTAATCGTTCCGTAGATACCGCCGATCGTGCAGATCCGGTCGCCGGCTTTGAGGTTGTTCAGCATTTCCTTGACCTGCTTGTCCTTTTTCCGCTGAGGCCGGATCATCATGAACCAGAAAATAACGAAAATCAGAATAATCGGCGCAAAGGTGAAGAGGTACTGCAGCGCAATTTCACCTGCTCCCATGGCAGAAGCGGCATCTTCGCCGGCCGCAGCAGCTGCATCGGTCGCTCCTTCCGCGATCGCAGCGCAGATACC
>LVAM01000037.1 GCA_001604005.1 Clostridiales bacterium Firm_07
TCTTCAAAGATATGCCTGTATACGCATTCCCGGCATTCAAAGTGAAACCGGTCCTTCGGGTCCTCATCCAGGTGCCATTCATATCTCCAGCCTTTGCCGGAACCGTGCCGGAACCCGAACGGCAGAATTTTCTTCATTGCCGGCAGGAACCAGGAGTGTTTCGCCAGTTTCCGGTAGGTATCCGGCGTCAGTGCCTTCCACATCTCCGTGGAAACAATCCGGAAAGCTTCCTCTTCCGTCCTGCCGTGCGCCTGCAGCGACCGGTACAGGGCGATGGATGTCAGGATCTGGGCGATGTGTCTGTAATTTCCTTTATCACAGTATTGCCGTTCTTCATCCAGCAGGACGTTCATCCGCCGGCAGACATCCGACCGGATTTCCGCCGGCAGGGTTGGAAAAAACTGCCGGAACCGGCTGACGGCAATCAGTTTTTCCGGAATGTAAGGTTTCATAATCGTTATTCTCCCGCTCTCCGAACCTTAAGGGACCTGAAAGGAATTCCTATTCCGCCGCGCCTGTGAACCAGAAAAAACGCCTGAAAGCATCATAGGAGAAATCGCTCATCGTCCAGCTGAACGCAATCGCGTCCTCCTCCGCTGTTTCCGATTCCACGCCGAGCTTCAGCAGCAGCTGGCTGAAAAAGCATACGCGTTCATGCAGGCGGTTGGCATATTCCGTCCCGGACGGGCTGAGGGTCAGGTCACCGTCCTCTTCCCGAATCAGGTATCCCTGTTCCCTCAGCCGGCGTACGGCCACGCAGACCGACGGCGGTTTCACGCCCAGGTAGCGGGCAATATCCGCGGAGCAGACATAGCTCTGCCTTTTTTTCAGTAACCTGATGGTATACAGGTATCGATTCAGCGCCTGCTGCATCCGACTCTGTCCTTCCCGCTTTGTTTATCCGGCCTGCCTGGCCGCCCTGAATTCCGTGGGGGTAAATCCCCATTCCTTCTTGAATACATGGGTGAAATGGGCTGAAGATGCAAACCCGACAGCTTCACCGATATCGGAAACTCTCCGGTCCGAATGCAGCAGCAGCTCTCCGGCCCGTTCGCAGCGGATGTGATTGTGGTATGCCAGGGGAGTAGTCCCCGTATGCTGTTTAAAAACCCTTAAAAGGTAGCATCCGTTCACGAACAGTTCGCCCGCCATCTTTTTCAGGGAAAACTTCTCTTTGAAATGAGTTTCAATATAACTGGAAACCGCCTGGGTCAGCAGCTCTCCGCTGCTGTGCTTCACGGTTGCTTCACCTGCCTGGTTCTTCCGGATTTCCTGTCTGCCCACTTTGATTTCCCTCCTGTCATTACATGTTATGGTTAGTTACTTCTAACCCGCTCGACATATTATCATACAACTTGATTTTTGGCTACTGTTTGCCCGTGAAAACCGAAAAATGTCAATATTCAACAATTCTATTGAAATCATAAAGTCAATATCCGGATAACGGTCGGCAGGAATCTGTGCTATGATTCCATCTTGGTTAGATAATTCTAACGCCATCCTGTGTTTGGAAAGGAAGAACAGGCATGCAGAAAACAAAGATTGCCGTGCGGCTGGTATGCGGCCTGATGATCATCCTGCTGATGCTTCCCCTGGCCGCTTTTGCGGAAGAAACTTCATCCACCCGCTGGGCGGACGCCGCCGATGAGATTGACCGTTTCCTGGATGCGGCATTCGAATCCTATCTGGACGGAGATCCGTCCGCCGCATACACCAACGTCAGCAACGCGTATTTCCGGGTATACGAAACAACCGGTTTTGAACGGCAGACCATGAGCTATATCAGCGGCAACCGGAAAAATGCCGTTGAAATGCAGTTTTCCGCCTGCAAATCCGCCGTCAAAAAAGAAAATGAGACCACCGAAACCAGAATTTCGGTTCGCAGCGCACTGGCCAAACTGAAGTCCATGATCCGGGAGGACGGCAACAAGCTGGCCGCCATGCAGGGCGGCGTGCAGAGCGAGACCAAGTTCTACCTCCGCGGTGAGCTGTCCGCCACGGATCCATATCCGGAATATTCCGCCGATCCGAACGCCGCGGCAAAATACGCCAGTTGGTATGAGGCGGCCACGCTGGTCAAGGAACTGGTGGACACCGCCTACATGGCGTACCTGGATAAGGACTTTGACGCCGCGATGGACAACCTCAACACAGCCTACTATTCCGTATATGAAGAATCAGGTCTCGACCATGCCATCTACACCGAGCTTTCCATCAAGGAAAGGCAGGCTGCGGACAAATGCTTTACCGACCTCCGGAAGCTGGCATCGTCCGGGGCAGAGAAATACCAGAAAAACAAATACCGTACGACCACTGATTCCGCCAAGAATACCATCCTGAAATACGCCAAAGCCATTGATACAAAGAAGGCGGAGGCTGCCGCGGAAGCCGGGGAAACCGCTGCTGCGGTCAGTGAGGAACATGTCACGGAGCAGCAGAGCGATCCGAAACTGCTGACCTTCCTGGGGGCTTTCGGCATCATCGTCCGCGAAGGACTGGAAGCGATCCTGGTTATCGCTGCCATCATCGCCTACCTGGTCAAGAGCGGAAACCGCCGCAGCCTGAAAAATGTCTACATCGGCGCTGTGGCCGGTATTGCCGCAAGCTTTGCAGCAGCCGCTGTGCTGGCGTGGGCCAAGCAGGCTTTTGTGGGCGCCGGTCTTGCGCAGGAGGTCATCGAAGGAATCACCGCGCTGATTGCCGTGTGCGTCCTGTTCTATGTCAGCAACTGGATGATCTCCAAGGCCGAAGCGGCCAGCTGGAGCCGGTTTATTGACGGCAAGGTCCAATCCTCTGTGGAGCAGGGCAGCGCGTTCGCGCTTGCGTTCACTGCTTTCCTGAGCGTCTTCCGCGAAGGCGCCGAGGTTGTGCTGTTCTACCAGCCGATGCTCAGCGAGGGTAATCCCGGCATGGTCTGGGCGGGATTCGGCACCGGCTGTGTCCTGCTGGTCTTCATATACCTGGCCATTACGAAGCTTTCCATCAAACTGCCGATCAGGGTCTTCTTCACAGCCACTTCCATCCTGATGGCTGTGATGTGCGTCAGCTTCCTGGGCAGCGGCATCAAGGAGCTGGCCGAAGGCAATGTCTTCGACCTGGCCCTGCGGATTCCCGGAATTCCGGAAAACGACGTCATCCAGATTTTCGGTATTTATCCCTGGCTGGAAACGCTGGTTCCCCAGCTGATCCTGGCAGTTATCCTGCTCATCACGTTCATGGTCGCCCATTACCGCGGAAAGATTGCCGCGCTCAGGGCACAGAGCACCTGATCCCGATACCCCTGCATTGCTGCCCCGCGCAGTAATGTGTGGTTATACAAGAACCTTTATGAAGGAGGATCCCCGATATGAAGAAGGTTTTTTCCCTGCTGCTGGTTGCTATGATGCTCTTTGCTGTCTCCGCTGTTTCCCTGGCGGAAGAAGAAGCTGGTTTTGATGAATTTGAACTGGGTGTTGAAGGCGAACAGGAAGTTGGTTTCATGACCATGGCGATGGTTTACTTCCAGCCCGTGGACATGGCTCCCGTTGAGAACGCCACTCCCAAGGAAGGCTCCGATCTGCACATCGAAGTGGACCTGACCGCGAATGAGAATCCCTATGGCTTCCCGGTGGACGGCTGGGTTCCCTACCTGAGCATCGACTTCGTGATCAAGGATCTGGAAGGCAAGGAAGTCTACTCCGGTTCCATGATGCCCATGGCGGCTTCCGACGGCCCGCACTATGGCAACAACATCCCACTGGCTGAGGGTGAATACACCATCACCCTGTACATCAAGAGCCCGGCCGAGAACGGATACCTGCTCCACGTGGACGCGGAGACCGGTGTTGAAGCCAAGGACGGCTTCTGGACCGAGCCCCTGACCGCCACCTGGACCGGCTGGAAATTCGTGAAGGAATGGTAATCCGGTAATCCATTGTCAAGAGATTCCCTTTTCATGCTGGCGCATCATCCGCGGGGGGTGGTGCGCCGGCATTTGGCTTGTTTATGAACTGATTTTTGCGGAGGTTTTTCCGTGTTCAAGTATCTTTGGATGGTGATTCAGGATCTCTTCCTGACGGTCACACTGACCACCCTGATGCATTCCATGCTCTCCCGTACAGGCGGCCGCGCCGGACGTCTGGTCCACAGTATCGGCCTGGGTGCGGGTGTGCTTGCATCGGTTGCCCTG
>LVAM01000038.1 GCA_001604005.1 Clostridiales bacterium Firm_07
TGGGAGATCTGCGGCAACGCGAAGAGCCGCATCGGCGGGATCGCCGGGATTATGGCGGAGTACGCGCCGGAGCACCTGGCGGACTATGCCGCGAAGCTTCCGGTGCTGTTCCAGCTGCATGAGGCGGAGACCGTTATGCGGATGCTCTGCGAGAGCGGATGGCTCCTCCCGGCCAAGGAAGGCATGTCGGCAACTACCCTGATCATGAAGAACAAATAAAGCCTGCGGACCGGGTTATCGGGCGGGGATTGTGAATCCCCGCTTTTTCTGATATGATCGGAGCACGACAGTTGTCTATTTTTTTATACTCCGGAGGATATCAATGGAATTCTATCCCACAGATGACCTGAAGGAATCCCGGGCAGGATCCGGTATCAATGACCGGGAAACGGTCAAAGCCCAATATGAAACGGCGGAAAAGCTGGATATCCGGATTTCGATCCACAGCAGGTATTCCACCAACAAGCAGGGCTTCGGAAACTGGATTGCCTCGCATTATGATATCCGGGACGGGATGTCCGTGCTGGAGCTGGGATGCGGAACGGGGGATATGTGGACCGGAAAGCAGGAAACCATCCGCCGCTGCTCCCGGCTGATCCTTTCGGATTTTTCCGAAGGCATGCTGGACAAGGCGAAGGAAACACTCCGGGATTATGAGGGAATCGAATACCGGGTGATTGATATCCAGGAGATCCCGTTCAAAGACGGGAAATTCGATCTCGTGATTGCCAATATGATGCTCTACCATGTACCGGACCTGCAGAAGGGACTCCGGGAGGTCCGGCGGGTGCTGAAGGAAAACGGAACATTCTGCTGCGCGACCTTCGGCGAACACGGGATGATGGAGTACATCTCCGGCCTGTTCAGCGCCGGCAGCAATCCGGGCGGAAGCGGCAGCAGCTTTACGCTGCAGAACGGCGGGGAGAAGCTCCGGACGGTGTTTCATGACGTCCGGGAGCTGCGGTATGAGGATTCGCTCGAGGTCACGGATGTGGAGGACATGGTGGACTATATCAAGTCCCTGACCGGGATGTCGGAAATGAGGAAGCTTCCCCGGGAGGAGATCCGGTCGGTGCTGGAAGCGAACATGCGCGACGGAATCCTGCATGTGCCGAAGGAATACGGAATGTTTATTGCCCGCTGAGCCGGAAACGGCAGGAAGGATGGGAGATCCGTGAATATCTACGTCGATTTTGATGACTGCCTGTGTGAGTCCGGAAGGTTCTTTTCCGGCCTGGCAGCGGACATGTTCGGAAAGAATGTGCCCTATGAAGAGATGCGGTTTTTCAACCTTCAGCAGGCTTTCCGCCTGACGGATGAAGAGTACAGGGAACTGCTCATCAGAGGCCATGAGGATGAGATGCTCCTGTCCATTGAGGAGACGCCCGGGGCGTCGGCAGTCCTCAATGAATGGATCCGCCGGGGAGAGAATGTTACGGTGATTACCGGCCGCCCGTACCGGACGTATGAAGTATCCCGCCTGTGGCTGGACCGGCACGGACTCGGGGACGTCCAGCTGCTGCTCATGGACAAGTACGGCCGGGAAGACCATACCGTGAAGGCTGATTTCATCCTGGAACCGGAAGACTATTACCGGATGAAATTCGATTGCGCGGTGGAGGATTCGCCTTCCGCCTTCCGGTTTTTCGGTCACCTTCCGGAACTGAAGGTGCTGGTTTTCGAACGGCCGTGGAACCGGGAGACTGAACTTCCGGGAAACAATTTCATCCGGTGCTCCGGGTGGGAAACCATCCGGGCAATCACAGCCGGGGAACCGGGCTGCTGAGGAGGAACATCATGGATTCATTTGTCAATGAAAAGGATTTTCAGCTGCTTGCGCAGGATCCGTATACATTCTCGGTGCTGGACCGGATCCTGCGGGGAAACTGCGACCTGGTCCGGACAGATCACCGGAACCTGATCATGTGCCATTCGGAAAAGCCTTATCCGATCTGGATGTGGACCCCGGACGGATGTCCGGACGATGTTAAGGAAAAGGCATGGGAACTGGCAGCCGAACTGCGTCCGTTCGCGTCCGGGTACCGGTACAACATCAAGCATGAGCTGGCGGAATACTTCATGAAAAGAGCCCGGCAGGAGGGCATGGACATCGGTATTTCCATGGAGCTGTTCGCGTATGACTGCCCGAATCCCGTCCGGCCGGAGTGTCCGGCGGACGGGGAACTGTACTGCTGCACGCCGGAGGATATGGAGGCAGTGATTTCCATGATGGGCTGCTTTCATGATGATATCGGGGAGAAACCGGCCACGGAAAACCGCATCCGGGAAAAGGCACAGATGTTCATTGACGACCACGCGTTCTTCTTCTGGAAAAACGCGGAGGGAGATGCTGTGGCCTGCTGTTCCTACCGGTGCAACCAGGGGCTCGCATGCATCGGCAGCGTATACACCCGGCCGGAGGACCGCAGGAAGCATTACGCACAGAACATGGTTTTTGAGGTGACCGAAAAAATCAGGGCGCTGGGATATATCCCCATGCTTTATACGGATGCGGGCTATGCGGCGTCCAATGCCTGCTATGAGAAGATCGGCTATGTGTTGCGCGGCAGGCTGTGCACGGCCGCCATGGTCTGAAACACAAAAAATACGCCGGAAGGGCCAGAACCCCTTTTGCAATACGCCATTTCGTGGTATATTGGCAGGGTCATCTTTTGACTGGCTATATCTTTTCTTGGAGGAATGGAAATGAAGAACATTATCCTGACAGGGGACCGTCCCACCGG
>LVAM01000039.1 GCA_001604005.1 Clostridiales bacterium Firm_07
TACTGGAACCAGGGAATCGGCACGCAGATGTTCCGGGAGATGATCCGGATCGCGGAGGAAAATCAGGATATCCTGCAGATGGAGCTGGATTTTGTGGAAGGAAACACCCGGGCCCGGGCCCTGTATGAGAAGATGGGCTTCCGGATTACCGGGGTCAAGCCGAACGCGATCCGCCTGAAGGACGGAACGCTGCTGAACGAATATTCCATGGTGCGGGAAATCAAAAGATAAGGAAAGAGTGACAGATATGGGATACAGGATTATTGAAGACGGGATCGGCGTCAGCGAGGTGGAAAGGCTCCTGAAGATGACCTACTGGGCGGATAAGCGTTCCGCGGAAACGATTGAAAAGTCCATGCGGAACTCGGCCTGCTTCGGAATCCGGTCCGATGAGGACGGGAAACTGATCGGGTTTGCCCGGGTCGTTACGGACTATGCCACCACCTGGTACCTGTGCGACGTGATCATCGATCCGGATTTCCGGCACGCGGGACTGGGAAAAGCCCTGGTATCCCATGTCGTGTCGCGGTTTGCCGGATTCCGCGGGATCCTGCTGACCCGGGATGCCCACGGGCTGTATGAACAGTACGGCTTTATGTCCGGAGAAGGCCGGGCGATGATCCGGAATCCCGGATGAAAAAGAGGAGGAAGGAAAATGCAGGAAAGAGCGGATGAAGTCCGGTCCCACTATGACGAAAATCCCCGGAAAGAATGGGACCGCCTGCAGAAAAGGTTTCCCCATGAAAAATACATTACCACCCATATGATCGACCGGTATATCCGCCCGGGCGATACGATCCTGGATATCGGCGGGGGCCCCGGCCAGTATTCCATCCATTACGCGCGGCAGGGGCATGACGTGACCCTGCTGGACCTGAGCGGGGAAAACGTGCGCTTTGCAAAAAAGAAAGCCCGGCAGTACGGGGTGAAGATCACGGCGGTGGAAGGGAACGCGCTGGACCTTTCCCGGTTCCCCGACAATACTTTTGATATTGTATTTCTGATGGGACCGCTGTATCATCTGATGGACGGGGAAAACCGGCTGCAGGCCCTCCGGGAGGCGGCGCGGGTGCTGAAACCCAGCGGAATCCTGTTCAGCAGCTTTATCCTGCTGTTCGGCGCGGTGATCTACGGGCTGCGGGAAATCCCGGAGACGATCTTCCGGCCAAAGGAACAGCACATGTTCGACGTGGCGGCCAGGGAGGAAAGCCTGGCTATCGAGGCGTTTACCTATGCCTATATGACCACGGTGAAAGAAGCGAAAGCCCTGGCGGCGTCTGTTCCGGGACTGAAAACGAAGACTGTCTTCGGCCAGGAAAGCATCCTTTCCCCCTATAAGAATGTCCTGGACCGCTATCCGCGGAAAATCCGGACCGCCTGGTATGACTACGCGCTCCGGTTCTGCGAAAAGGAAGAATATCTGAATCACAGCGATCACCTGATGATCGTTTCGGAAAAGGAGTTATGAAACATGGCCTCAGAAATCTGGGATTTGTATGACCTGGAGGGACGGAAGACAGGGGAAACCTGGGAGCGCAGCCGTGCGGCGGAGATTCCGGAAGGCCGGGTCCATATCGTCTGCGATATCCTGATTCGCCACCGGGACGGCCAGTTTCTGCTCACGCGGCGGGCTCCGGACAAGGAGCCGTATCCCGGCTGCCTGGAAGCCAGTGCCGGCGGATCCGCCCTGGCCGGGGAGACGCCGGAAGAAGGCGCCCGCCGGGAGATGAAAGAGGAAACCGGACTGGAGGCGGAAACGCTGGAGCAGATCAGTGTGACCCACCGGACCGGGAGCAAGTCTGTGATCTACGCATACCTGGCAGTGGTGGACTGCGCGAAGGACGCGGTTGTTCTGCAGGAAGGGGAAACAGTGGATTACATGTGGGTGGATTATCCGACACTCATGAAACTGATTGCGGAAGACGAGGTGCTGCAAGTTCAGTATCCCCGTTATAAGCCTTACCTGGATCAGCTGGAAAGCTGATCCGGTTTTTTGTTCTGCCGGGCATCAAAAAAACAGGGTCCCTTCCGGGACCCTGCGGGAATCAGGCAGAGGATAAGGTCAGTAGTTTTCAGCATTGACTTCGAAGTAGCTCTGCGGATGGGCGCAAACCGGGCAGATTTCCGGGGCTGCGGTGCCGACAACGATATGTCCGCAGTTGCGGCATTCCCA
>LVAM01000040.1 GCA_001604005.1 Clostridiales bacterium Firm_07
TCGTCCAGCACCAGCGTGTCGGTGTCCGCCGTCAGCCGTTCGGGCCGGTAACCCCGCAGTTCTGTCGGGACAAAGGGAACGTAGTATCCGTCATTCTCCACCATGTGGTTCAGGAAATCATACAGCAGGACCACGTCCGGATTCCGTTTGGTGTTCAGGCAGATCCCGCAGTCCAGCTGCCCGTAGATCGTCTTCAGGTAAATAAAGTCCTTGCCGTCGGTCATCCGGAGGGTGTCCCACGCCTCTTCCTCCATTTTGGGATTGGCTTCCTCGGCGGTGATGACGTATCCGCAGACCGTGTTGACGGCCATAAACAGCCCCAGGGCTGTCACGCAGATCTTCCGGAGCATTCTCTTCCCGCGGTACCTGGTCACAATGAACAGTGAAACCGCGCACAGGATAACAACGACAATGTCCACGATCAGCTGGGAAGACAGCGGAAACACCCGGTCCGTCAGGATGGCCAGCGACATCAGCGGGTAGATTTCGTTCACTCTTGCCCCGGTTTTGCTGCCCCAGACGACGGTGGAGATCACGACAACCGCCAGGATGATGACGGCCGGAACCGGTATCCTGGGTTTCATGGCCGCCTGCGCCCGTTTGGCTTTTTTGCTTTCCGGGGTGGTTTCTTCGCCCGGCAGGAAGCAGAACAGGAGCACCGGCGGGATATACATGGCCATATACCGGATATGCAGCAGGGCGATATTGTATTCATCCCGGTTGATGATCCACGAAGTGCCGATGATCAGGACAATCAGGGATGCGAAGAGAAACAGCCCGAATCTTTTCTCTTTGTCATTCCGGTGTTTCCACGTCAGGAAGGGATAAATAAACCCGATGATTCCGCAGGCGAGAATGAAGTAGAACGGATATTTCAGAACGGATATGGCGAAAACGTCCAGGTGCAGGTCTTCCTCGCCCAGCTGGCTGCCGTAGATGGACAGCAGGCTGCCGCTGTAGCCGAATGCAAACCTCGCCAGGCACCAGAAAACAGCGCTGACCGCGCAGAAGGCCAGCACGCTTCCTGCTGCACAGAGCGCGGCCTTTTTCTCTTTCCGGGCCAGGGAGCCGGCCAGGGCCAGGATGAGGAAAAGAACGGCATGCACGATGGATCCCGGCTTGGTGCAGTACATGAGTCCGCCGAGGACCCCGACGGCCAGCAGGCTTTTGGGTTCCCGGTCTTCAATATACCGATAGATGAAATAAACCGATCCGAAGAACAGCGGGTACAGGATGGCTTCGCTGAAAATCCGCTGGCCGAGGATAAAGTCCGGAAGCAGCATGCAGAGCACGGCGGCCCACAGGGCTTTCTTTTCCTCATGGAGCAGCCTGCGGCACAGCGCGTGAACCGGGAAAACGGACAGGGTCATCAGGAGGATATTCCAGAACTGGAGAATGCGGTAAAAATTCGCGCCTTCCCCGAACAGGAGATAGACGGGCGACAGCACGAGCGGGTAAAGAATATAGGAGTAATCCGCCGGCTGCCCGTAATACAGCAGGCTTCCTTCCGTTGCGATGGACCGGCCCAGGCTGGAATACAGGAATTCGTCAATGCCGACCACCGGATAGGTGCTGGTGGCCAGGGCAAGCAGGAAACGAATAACCACAATTCCCGCAAACAGCAGCACCACCGGCAGGTTCTTTTTCTTGCCGGTCTTCGGGGCAGGCGGAATATTCTTTCCGGGCTTCGGGCTTTTCAAAGGATCGCCTTCTCTCATCGGATGTTGATCATCTCTGTACGGCGGAACTGCGGATTACATCGTCCCGACCCGGGTAATCACGACCCGGATGGTTTTGAACAGGATATGGATATCCTGCTTCAGGGACCAGTTTTCGATGTATTCCCGGTCCAGCCGGACCACGGTGTTGAAATCGCGGATATTGCT
>LVAM01000041.1 GCA_001604005.1 Clostridiales bacterium Firm_07
GTTAAAGACGCCCTTGCCTTTACGCGCGGTATTCTACCGCCGCAAACCCTTCATTGTCAATGTGTTCACTGCACTATTCATGTTTTTCCGTAATTCCGTATTCCCCGTCCATGAAGCCCGTCCGCCCGGTGATCCACTTCTTCAGGTAGGACACCGCGTTTTCAAAGGATCCGGCCGATTTTTCGAAGGTTGTCTTCGATACGTTCCAGCGCGCGTAATTCATCTTCGCGGAATCCCGGATGGCTTCCGCATAGCCGTCCAGGGAGCGCACGATGCTTCCTTTCCCGGCCTCCCGCTCCCCGAGCAGGACCGCCGCAGCCGGGCGGAATCTTTCCATCCAGATTTCCCGCACCAGGTCCATGAAATCGTCGTGCCGGGACAGCACCCACCAGATGTTCCCGGTCTTGTGGCTCACGGCGGTGATGTAATTGCCCGTGGCGGACGTTCCCCGGTCCCCCAGGTTGCCGAAGGCCAGGTCGTAGTCCCACGCAGGCCCGGCATAGATCAGGGGATCCCGGTCGTCCGAATCCTTGTACATGAACTGGCTTCCGCCGATAAAGTCGTAGTCCTTGCTCCAGTCTTCAATCAGGAACTTCACCGCGAAGGATTCCGCGTCGATATACTCCGTATAGTACTTCCCGGTTTCCGTGTTCACGCCGTCGTCCGCGATCATGGCCAGGTGCATCTCGTTCACGAGGTTCGCCAGGTATTCCGCCTGTTCCCGGCTGGGATACGACGGTTCCTTGATCTGCACGGACAGTTCCTTCTTCGTGCGGAATCCCGGCAGCTTGTAGTCCCGCAGCCGGGCATACTTCTCAATCGTCATGATGTATCCGCCGGTGATATCCTCCGGGTTTTCCGGAATCCGGTAGCCCCGCAGCAGCGGATAGCTGCGGTTGGTCTTGTCCAGGAACATGGAGAACGAGGACACCGGCTGGCTGTTCACCTTTTCCGTCTCTTCCTCCAGGTCCCGCAGCTCCAGCCGGCCCTTCTTGATCTGGACCTTCTCGGCCACCAGGTACAGGCCGTTGTACTGCCCGTTGATCCACACGTCCGCCTGCACGCAGGAAACCGCGTTCCGAAGGCCCGCCGCGCGGGCCATGTCCAGCACAATCTGGTTGCGCAGCAGGCTCACGTCGTTCCAGTTTGCCAGCAGCACCCAGGTCTTCGCCTTGTTCATCCCGGACAGGGAGGCCTTCTCCGCCAGCTTTACCTGGTACGGCTTCTTGGTATAGGCAAAGGTGTTGTTTCCCCGTCCCTTCATCTGGCTCAGCAGTCCGTCGTAGGATACGGTGCCGTCCGCCTCGCAGTATACCGCCCGGCCGGATGTGATCTCATAGTCCTTGTTCGCGTTGGCGCGGATGAGCTGCTTTTCATCCACCTCCAGGAACAGCGCCGGGATTTCGGAACCCCGGTAAACCACCAGGTTCCCGAGCTGCCGCATTTTCGCGTTGTACACCGGCGTCTTCGTCCCCAGGTATTCCCGCAGGTCCGTTTCCTGTCCCGGCCGGATTTCCTTTTTTTCCTTCCCCAGGTACAGGCATTCCGATCCTTCCAGCTCCAGGGTGATCTTCCCCGCGTCCCAGCTGCCCGGCAGGCTCAGGATGAATCCCTCCCGGCCGTCGCGGGCCGTCACCGTTCCGGAAAAAACGGACGGGCACCCGGCCCGGAACACCGGCGTCGTTTCCGCCCGGATGGTGAAAAGGCCGCTGAAAGCAAACAGGATCCCCAGTACGGAGATTCCGAGAATAACCGTCCTGCGAATCCTGTTCATGCTGCTGTTCCTTTCCGGCTTTACTCCCGCGCTTTCTGAATTGCGCGGATGAAATCCCGGGACCGTTCTTCCTTCGGGTTTTCGAAGAACGAACGGGCGTCCCCGGATTCAATCACGGCGCCGTCCGCCATGAAGAGCACCTTGTTCGATACGTTCCGCGCGAAATCCATTTCATGCGTCACCACGAGCATCGTCATGCCGTCCGCCGCCAGCTGCCGCATCACCGACAGCACCTCGCCGATCAGCTCCGGGTCCAGGGCGCTCGTCGGCTCGTCAAAATAGATGATTTCCGGACTGGTCGCCAGCGCCCGGGCAATGGCCACCCGCTGCTGCTGGCCGCCGGACAGCTGGATCGGATAGCTCTTCAGCTTGTCCGCCATGCCTACGCGCTCCAGCGATTCCAGCGCGATCTTCTCCGCGTCCTGCCGCTTCATTCCGGCCCCGGCCGTCAGCCCCAGCGTCACGTTCTGCAGCACCGTCTTGTTCTGGAACAGGTTGTAGTTCTGGAATACGAACCCGGTCTTCTTCCGGATCCGGGCGATGTCCGCCTTGGTCGCCGTGTGCAGGTCAAAGGGTTCGCCGTCAAACACAATGCGCCCCGCATCCGCCCGTTCCAGGAAGTTCAGGCACCGGAGGAACGTCGTCTTTCCGGAGCCGCTGGGCCCGAGAATCGCGACCACGTCGCTCTTCTCCACGTCCAGGCTCACGCCACGCAGCACCTGCAAATCTCCGAATCTCTTCTGTACGTCTCTGATTTCCAGCATCATGCCTTGGTCCCTCCGTATGCCGCCAGCCGTTTTTCCCCCCTGTGCTGCAGCCAGGTCAGGATCGTGCAGAAGATCAGGTAAATCAGCGCCGCTTCAATGTACAGTGCCAGCGGTTCATAAACCCGCCCGTTGATCACCTGGGCCTGACGGAAAAGCTCCATCACCGTAATCGTCGCTGCCATGGATGTTTCCTTCAGCATGGCAATCA
>LVAM01000042.1 GCA_001604005.1 Clostridiales bacterium Firm_07
GAAGGGAGAAACGGCATGATGAACGGGGAAAAAACCGAAACGGCGGAACAGCAGCCTGTGAAGAAGAAAAAAGGCAAGAAGGAAAAGGTCAGGAAATCGGTGGGACGCGAAATTTTGGAATGGGTGCTGACGATTGTCGTGGCGCTGGCCGCCGCGCTGGTGATCCGTTCCGTGGTGTTTGAGATGGTCCGTGTGGACGGGGAGTCCATGCTGGATACCCTGAACGACGGGGAAATCATGTTTGTCAGCAAGTATGACTACTCCGGCATCTGGTGCAACCTGCCGTGGCAGAGCGACAACGCGGCCCAGAAGGCGGCGCGGATCTCCTACGGGACACCGGCCCGGCTGGACGTGGTGATCTGCCGCTATCCGGCCCGGGGCGCCGTGGACTTTGTGAAGCGTGTGGCGGGCCTGCCCGGGGATACGGTGGAGCTGCGGGATGGCTTCCTGTACGTCAACGGGGAGCAGGTGAAAGAGGAAAGCGAAATCGAAGGTATCACGGATGCCTACCGCAGCGGTTACAGTGCCTCTTCCTTCGGTCCGTACTATGTGCCGAAAAAGGGCGACAGCTTGGTCATCACCGACAATAACCTGGATTTCCAGATGAACGGGGAAGACTGGGAACGGAAGATGACCCCTGTCATCGCGAAGGACGCCGACGGAAAAACCCTGAAGATCTATGACCGGAAGGTCAACGACAGCAGCCGGGGCGGAAAGCGGGAGGCCACCGAGACGATCGTCGCCTATGACGGGAAGGAATGGGATTTCAGTGCCTGGCTGGCAGAATGCCCGGACCTGATCGGGAAGGAATTCACGGTGGATGAGGATTACTACTTCGTCATGGGCGATCACCGGAACAACTCAAACGACAGCCGCGCGGTCGGTGCGATCGAACGGACCATGATCATCGGCCATGTGCGGCGGGTCCTGTATCCCTTCAGCAGCTGGCGCGGTGTGGAGTAACTGAAAGATATGCAGTATCGGAAAGACCGGAAAAGCCGGGACATCTCCGTCCTGGGATTCGGGTGCATGCGCTTTCTCCGGAAGGGCAAGGCAATCGACCAGGAGGAAGCCGAGCGGGAAATCCGGCGGGCGGCGGAGCTGGGCGTCAATTATTATGACACGGCTTACATCTACCCGGGAAGCGAGGCCTGCCTGGGCGAAGCGCTGGAGAAATACGGTCTGCGGGACAAGGTTTATATCGCGACCAAGCTGCCGCATTACATGATCCGGAACCGCGAGGCGATTGACCGGTATTTTGACGAGCAGCTGAGCCGCCTGCGGACCGACCGGGTGGATTTCTACCTGATGCATATGCTGACGGACCTGGACGCCTGGCAGAAGCTGCGTGCGCTGGGCATCGAGGAATGGATCGCGGAGAAAAAGCGCACCGGCGCTATCGGGCAGATCGGTTTCTCCTTCCACGGCAACACGGCGACGTTCCTGGAAATCCTGGACGCGTATGACTGGGATTTCTGCCAGATCCAGTACAACTACATGGACGAGGTTTCCCAGGCTGGCCGGAAGGGTCTGTACGCCGCGGCGGCGAAGGGAATTCCGGTCATCATCATGGAACCGCTGCGGGGCGGCAAGCTGGTGAACCTGCTGCCGCAGGAAGCCAAACGGCTGATCGACGCCGATCCGGCGCACCGGAGCCCGGCGGAGCTTGCGTTTCGCTGGCTGTGGGACCAGCCGGAGGTCACGTGCGTGCTGTCCGGCATGAACTCGGTGGAGATGCTGGAGGAAAACTGCCGCGTCGCGTCCGACGCGCTGCCCGGGTCCTTCACGGATGCGGACCGGGAACTGATTGCGGCGGTCCGGAAGGAGATCAACGCCGGGATCCGTGTGGGCTGCACCGGCTGCGGCTACTGCATGCCGTGTCCGCAGGGCGTGAATATTCCTGGAACGTTCTTCTGCTACAACAAGCTGTCGACGGAAGGGCGCGTATCCGGACTGCGGGATTACTTCCAGTCTGTAGCGCTGCGCAAGGAACCGGTTTTTGCTTCCCAGTGCGTCGGCTGCGGAAAGTGCGAGAAGCACTGTCCCCAGCACCTGCCGATCATCCGGGAACTGAAGAACGCGGACCGGGCGCTGCGGCCCTGGTGGGTCAGGACAGCGATCGGCGCGGCGCGCTGGTGGCTGTTCCGAAGGAAACGAAAGGGATAACAAAAATCCGGGTGGCTCAGCCACCCGGATTTTTACTGTGTTGTTTACTGTTCCCGGATGATATCGGCGATTTTGTTGCCTTTCTCATCGGAGATATACGGTTCCGCGCCGGTCCGCTTCGCGGTGATGAAGATGCTGTCGCCGGGATTGAGGTTCATCCAGTCGCTTTCGGCCAGGCGGTATACGGCGGTTTCGCCTTTTTCATCCGTGACGGAGAAGCGGTAGACCTCGGAACGTTTGCCCTCCCGCTCGTTTTCCGCCAGCTCATATTCCGGCCAGGCGGTTTCGTGGGTGTCTCCGGATGCGGTCACATCCCGTCCCGAAGACCAGCGCCAGATGGTGTAATAGTATTTTGTCGCGTAACGGGGAACCGGGACATAGACCGGCTCCTGGACGGTATCCGTGTAATACTCGGTCCGGTACACTTCCCGCTCGTGGGGAACTTCCTTCATGAAGCCGTTGCCCATGTCTTCATAGGTGTAGTAGGTTTCGGTGTGGTCCAGCACACGCCGGGAGCGCTGGACTTCCCGGGTTTCGTAGTGATCGAGTACAGAATCCGTATGGTGGAATTCTTCCTTTGTTTTGATCAGTTCCGCTCCGGCCGGCAGGGACCAGGCGGATTCGCTGTACTGGATATTCTGCTCAATATTGATGTTCCGGACCCATTTCAGCGCGGTGACCTTCAGGCCGCCGGCTGTCTTGTTTCCGTTCATGTAGCTGAACAGCAGGATAATGGCCAGGATGACAGCGGCGAGAATGAACAGCGGCTTTTTGCTGCTCTTCTGGGGAGCCGCGGCCTGCTGCGGCCGGGCGGCCAGTTCGGCCTCCTCACGTTCCTTCCGCTTTTTCAGCTGGTCGAAGTAGTTGCTCTCCGAATCCTTGCGGCTGGCGCCGCAGTTGCTGCAGTATTCGGCATTGTCGCTGTTGAGGGAATCACAGAAGGAGCAGTACCAGTCCGGATTGTTGCTGACGTATTTTGCCTCATCCTCGGACAGGTACTCAATATCTCCGCGCTCGTTCTCCTCGCGGATCTCGCCCTCGGTATAGTTTTTCATGTAGAATTTGACGTCCCCGCGGGCCCGGCCGCAGGAAGGGCAGTTCTGCACGTCCCCGCGGATCTCTTTCATGCCGCAGACCGGGCAGTCCCAGTAGCCCATGACAAGCTTTGCCATATGTACTCCCCTTATATCCGGTTGATGAAAGGAACAATATTCACCGATACCATTTTACCGCATTTTCCGGCGCTTTGCCACTTCTTTTTTCCGAACTTTTCCATGTCGCTTTTTTCCATGAAATTCACCGTTTTTCACCGACGGCGACGGTTGCAAAAAGCCGGTCGATTTGTTACAATAACCGTTAGGTTGTATAAGGGG
>LVAM01000043.1 GCA_001604005.1 Clostridiales bacterium Firm_07
GCCGTGCGTGGTGGCCGACATGGATCCGAAGACGCAGCTGTCCACCATGCTGATGGAAAACATGCAGCGGGCGGATCTGACCGTATACGAGCAGGCCCAGGGGTTCCAGATGATGATGGACCTGGGGCTGACGGAGGAGCAGATCGGCGAGATGACCGGATTCAGCCGGACGACCGTGCGGCGCCGGGTGAAGATGGCAGAGCTGGACCAGGAGACGCTGGCGAAATACGGCACGCAGCTGACGATGGACGACCTGGACAAGCTGGCAAAGGTGCAGGACATCAAAAAGCGGAACGAGCTGCTGAAGGAAGCCGGGACCGGCAACTTCAAATGGAAGGTCGACAACGCGCTGACGGAGCAGAAACGTGCGGAGAATTACGAGAAGATCCGGGAGCGGCTGCTGGCGGCCGGGTGCATCGAGAGAAGCACGAACGGGATCGACAACTTCCGGCAGGAATACGAGTACCTGGCATACGGCTGCTGGGTGGAGCTGGACGGCTACACGGACGAAAAGGACATCCTGCCGGAGGACGACCGGCAGCTGTACTTCAGCCGGGAGTATTCGCTGGTGAGGTTCTGGGCTGAAAAGCGGAAGGAAGAACCGAAGAAAGAAGACGAGGAGCCGGATGAGGAAGAGATCGCCCGGCAGAAGGAACTGGAGCAGGCCAGGGAAGCATGGGCCAGGCTGGAAGAGATCGAGAAGCACGCGGACGAGAGCCGGAGCAGCTTCCTGCGGGACCTGACCGTGAAGCAGAAGGACAACCGGAAGGCCCTGGACTGGATGATCATCGCGCTGACGATCTCCAACAATATGGATTACTGGAAGGCGGACCTGCTTCCGGAATATGAAGACGAAGAACTGGACCAGCTGCCGAAAGGCCACAGCGAAGTGGACCTGGACCTGAAGTACATCAGGACGGCGATCAACGAGAGCCCGACGCTGTACGCGGAAACGATGGGGAGCCTCTTCTTTACCGACGAGGACTGCGTGGTGAACAAGTGGGCAAGGGGCCGGAAGCCGGAATACTGCCGGAACGTCATCCTGATCACCGGGTACGAGTGGCTGGAGGACTTCGGGTACCGGATGAGCGACGAAGAGCGGGACTACCTGGACGGGACGCTGGACTGCTATGCGGAGAAGGAGGCGGAGGAATGAAAGAAACAACGCCGGAAGATGTGCTGAAGGTTATGAGGCACGACAACAAAAAGCTGGATGAACAGCTGGACGAGCTGGAAGAACTGGAAGCGAACCTGAAGAAGGCGAACGAACTGATCGCCGGCGCTGTGATCCGGTACCGGAAGGAAAAGCTGAAGAAGAAGAGCCTGAAGGCGGCGGAGGAAGAAGCTGAATTTGCTGAACTGGAAGATTATCCGACACGGGAAAGCATCCGGGACTGCTACGGATACGACATGATCACGGAAGCAGAGATGGATCGGCTTTTCTACCTGTGGGATCTGCGGGAAGAGCAGAAGAACAGGAAGAAGAGCACCGTTTACGAGGATGCGGTGACGGAAATGCTCCAGAAGGCATCGAACGCGATGGAAGACAAATACCGCGACCGGAAGGAAGAACTGGAGGAAGTCCGCTGGAAGGCAGAACAGGAAGCGCAGCGGCGGGCGAAGACGATCAACGATAGCAGATTCGGATTCCTGACAATATGAGGAGGCGAAAGAGAATGGGTGAGCGGGGAAAAGACCCGAAAGAGAAGACCTGCGCGATATGCGGGAAAGAGATCTACGCCGGAGAGGATTGGGCGTACAAGCGGCGGATCCACGGAGAGCGGACGCTGTGGTTCTGCAGCTATAAGCACATGCGGGAGTACGACGCGAAGACAGAACCGAAGAAGAAGGAGATGCCGGCCGAAACGGAGCCGAAGGCGCCGAAGGAACCGACAAGCCGGGCTGATCAGGCGAAGGCCCTGGCGCGGGAGATCCTGGCCGGGCGCAGCGTGATCGCCTGGCTGAAGAAGGAAGGATACAAAAACCCGCATGAAGCGTACAGCGCGGTGCGGCACTACGCGCAGACGAAGATGCCGGAGCTGGCGGAAACGCTGAAGCCGCTGAAAGACCTGCCGAAGGCGCCGCCGGCAGCGAGGACCGGAAGGCCCAGCAAGCAGCGGCCGGTGGTGGAGCGCGTGGACCTGGTGCCGGAGGTGGATCCGGGGAAAAACGTACCAACGCTGGAGGAATTGAGAGAGATCGCAGAGATGCCGGAGCCGGATCCGGAGCCGGTGCAGTGCATCGCACATGTGACGAACGCGGAAATAGAAGAAGTAATGAAGAACATGCGACAGAGGCATGACAATCTGATAGTACCAGGAGCACAGGAGGCGGAGGAACAGGAAGATCCGGAAAAGCCGAAAGTGGATCCGACCATAGATTTTGAAGAGATCAGGAAAATGGACCGTTTTCTGCATATCTACTCAAAGGACGATATGCTCCGGATCGTCGATGAGGCTGCGCTGAAGGTCCAGGCGGACAAGGCATACAGATGGGGATCCGATTCACTGGAGCTGCAGATGTTCCACGATGCGAGGAGCAACGCCGTCGGCGTGGGCGTGATGAAACTGCGGAATGAGATCCGCCGGATGCTGAACGCGGAAGAGGACGACGACGAATGAACATCCGGCTGTGCACGGTGCTGATCATCAAACGGGGTGCGGAGTTCCTGGTGGGCCGCATCCCGTACAGCCTGGAATTCCGGTGGAGTAGGAGCCCGTATGACGCCTGGGGGACCCGGAACCGGGAACAGGCGGCAGCGGTGGCCGGGC
>LVAM01000044.1 GCA_001604005.1 Clostridiales bacterium Firm_07
GTGAGCTGGACTTCCAGTCCCATGCTGCTGTAGGTGCGGATGGAGGTGCGGATATCGGAAATATGGGATTCCTGCAGGCAGCCGGACTGCGTGCCGTAGCCTCCGATATAGCCCTGCATGCCGAGACCGTCGATCAGGGGACGGCCGTCGGGATCATAGGACTGGATGCTCTTGATCAGCTCCACCGCGGCATTCCGCTTTTCCATCATGAACATGTTGTAATCGTTGTAGAAAAGCTTGATATCAGCGCCCAGCTTCTCCACGGTGTTGCGGGCGCAGAGGAAAGCATATTCCACATAATCATCGCCCACATAGGCCTGGAAGTAGTTCGGACCGCCATCCCGGACAATCCGGATATGGCGGGGATCAGAAGCGCGCCAGTCGGATGCGCTGTCCCCGATGGCCTCATTCACCACGTCCCAGCAGTAGATGACGCCGGGGAAGGTTTCCTCGAAGTGGGTGATGACCTGGTCAATATAGGAGGCCAGGCGGGCCCGGTTGACTTCCTGGGAAGCAAAAGGCTTGGATGCGTCGTAATCCTCATGGAAGAACCAGGGGTACTGCATAACCGCGTCCCAGACGAGCACATGGCCGCGGACAGCCTTGCCATGGGCCTGGCACCATTTGAGCATCTGGTCCGCCTGGTAGTAATTCATCCGGGGCATGCCATCCGGACTTTTCTGGCACATATCCTGGCTCAGGAGGGAATAGGCCTTGGTTTCATTGGTGCAGGTGATGGAGTTGAAATGGGTGTCCAGGAAATTCATGAAAACGCTGTTGCGCATATCCCAGTAGCCGAAGGCGCCGCCCAGTTTAAAGCCGTAGGGCTCGGCAAACTGATACATGGGCTCATAGTCCGAGGCGACGGTGCCGGCCAGCTCGGCGGAAGAAAGGACGGGCGCCAGGCACAGCGCCAGCGCAAGAAGTGCAGACAGAAAACGGTGCATCGGGGGATTCCTCCTGAAGATAAGATTTTATATCGAATGGAATGACAGGATGTCAGTCCTCTTCGTCAAAGGTGCAGCCGCCGATGAATTCCCGGAGCAGGGACAGCGGCGGTATTTCGTCGAACAGCTGCGGATCGACATCCGGCAGGTAGTTCAGCGTTTTGATCAGCCGGCGGGCCAGCAGGTAGTTCGGGGAATCGGAAGGCACGTCCATGAGCATCTGGTAGGCGAAGTGCTTCAGGATCGGCAGTTCGTAGTGCAGGGCTGTATTGAACATGCTGTCCGCGTTTTCCTGGTAGGTAAAGATGTATTTTTCCTCCCCGCGGCGGACGCTGGGCCAGATGGCCAGCGTCTGGTCCGGTGAATAGGCCCGGAACTGCTGGTCGCGCACGATGCGGCGCAGCAGGCGCACGTCCGTGGTGCGGATGCGGTTGTGGTCGTCCAGGTTCAGGCAGGTGAGGGCGCTGACAAAGACCCGGTAGATTTCATCGGCCGGCAGCATCTCACAGACCTTGGGATTCAGCCCGTGAATGCCTTCGAGGATGATGATTTCGCCGGGAGCGAGCGCGGTCGGGGAAGTCAGGTAATCCTTCTCTCCGGACTCAAAGTCGTATTCGGGCATGAAGACTTCCTCGCCGTTCAGCAGGGCGGTGAGCGTCTCCGCCAGGAGCTTGATATCCAGCGCGTCGATGGTTTCAAAATCGCGCGTCCCGTCAAGCTGCAGGGGCAGGTCGTCCCGGTTGATGAAGAAATCGTCCATGGAGATCCGGCGGGACGGATGGCCGTACATCTGGAGATGAACGGCGAGCCGGCCGGAGAAGGTGGTCTTCCCGCTGGAAGAGGGACCGGCCACCAGCACGATATGCTTGTTCTGCTCGTGGATCTTTTTCGCAATGCCGTCCAGCGCCGATTCATGAAGCGCCTCATTGACGCGGATGAAATTCCGCAGGCGGCCTTCCTCAATCATGCGGGTGACGTCCGTAACGTTGGTAACGCCCAGGATCTGGCACCACTCCGCACTCTGGTTGAATACCTCCAGGTGCTTGGGACGGTAGATATAGGGAGCGGCGTGATCAAAGTCCGACCCGGCAGGGAGCTGAAGCACAAAACCGCCCCGCAGCTCGAACAGCGTGAATACCGGGACGTAGCCGGTGGACACCGTCATGGCGCCGTAGAAGTATTCCCACATGCCGTCGATGCAGTACATGTTGATATAGGGAACCGGACGGTGGCGGAGCAGGTCCACCTTGTCGGGCTGCTTTTCCTCCTCGAAATACCGGATGGCGTCCTCCCGGGTCCACTGTTTGCGGGTGAAGGACAGGTTCAGGTCCACCAGACGGCGCATCTCATTTTCGATGCGGACGATATCCTGGCGGTGGAGCGTCACTTCCGGCAGGCGGACGAATACACCGTAGCCGACGGAATACTCAATCCGGACCTGCTGATACGGATACAGATGGCGCAGGGCCAGCAGCATGACGAAACGCAGGGAGCGTTCATACACCCGGCGGCCTTCCTCATGCTCCAGTGTCAGCGGAATCAGCGTGCAGTCCGTGCGGATCGGCTCGTTCAGTTCGCGCACAATACCGCCGGACAAAGCGGCAAGCGTACCGACAGGGAAATTGTCCAGCCCTGT
>LVAM01000045.1 GCA_001604005.1 Clostridiales bacterium Firm_07
CTGATCGAGGTCCGGGACCTGCAGGTGACGTTCGGAACCGGACGGAAAAAGTTTGTCGCCGTGGACCACGTCAACTTCGAGATCTACAAGGGCGAGACCTTTGCGCTGGTGGGCGAGAGCGGAAGCGGAAAGACCACCATCGGGCGGGCAATCGTCCGCATCAATCCGGTGACCCACGGCGAAGTGCTGTTCCGCGGGGAACGCGTCAGCGGAAAGATCAGCCGGGAACTGGATGAAAAAGTCATCCGCTCCATGCAGATGATTTTCCAGGATCCCATGGCATCGCTGAATGAGCGGGCCAAGGTGGATTACATCGTTTCGGAAGGCCTGATCAACTATCACCTGTACAGGGATGAGCATGACCGCCAGGACAAGGTGCAGAAAGCGCTGAGCGAGGTGGGCCTCCTGCCGGAGTTCTCCAGCCGTTTCCCCCACGAGTTTTCCGGCGGGCAGCGGCAGCGGATCGGCATCGCCCGTTCCCTGATCATGGAGCCGCAGTTCATTGTGGCGGACGAGCCGATCTCCGCCCTCGACGTATCCATCCGGGCCCAGGTGCTGAACCTGCTGAACGACCTGAAGAAGAGCCGTGAGCTGACCTATATGTTCATCGCCCACGACCTGAGCGTTGTCCGCTTTATCTCGGACCGGATCGCGGTCATTCACAAGGGCCGGATCGTGGAACTGGCGGAGGCGGAAGAGCTGTTTGCCCATCCGCTTCATCCCTATACCCGGGCCCTGCTGTCCGCGGTACCGAATCCGAACCCCTATGTGGAGCGGAACAAAAAGCTCCTGGTATACGATCCGTCGGTCCATCATTATGAGAACGACGCGCCGGTCTGGTGCGAGATCCTGCCGGACCATTTCGTATACGGCAATGAACCGGAACTGGACGGCTACCGGAAGGAACTGGGCCTCTGAGGAGTTCCGGAACCGATTCCAAAAAAGAAATTGCATAACATCCTGAAATATGTTATTATCTATTAGTACTTCTTCGTGGACAGCCCAGTAATCTTCCTTTTTATCGGGCCAATGAGTTCCCGATCGCTTTTGATTCCGTTTTTTCGGGCGGAAGCCCAGAAAATAAATAACACAGGAGGGAAACATTCAATGAAGAAACTTTTAACCCTGGTACTGGCTCTCTGCATGGTAATGGGAGCGGTATCCGCACTGGCCGAAGGCTTCGAACTCGCTGAATCCTATGATGCAGGCGAGCGCGTCTTTGACGGCGGTGAAATCACCACAGTAAAAGCTGCCGGCGGCAGCGGCACCCCCATGACCACCGATGTCTACGAAGGCAACGGCGACAAGGACTACACTGACGAGAAGGTTTATACCTACAACGACTTTGCTTCCGAGCTGACCTCCAGCACCAACTGGGACCCGCTGTCCTGGGAAACCAACAGCGACAGCGCCATCCTGGACTACATCTCCTCCGGCTACTATACTTTCGTTATGAACAGTGACCGGACCGGTTATTCCGTGGTTCCGGAAATGGCTGCGGATGTTGCGCAGGATGTGACAGCTGAATATGTCGGTTCCTTCGGTGTTGCTGAAGGCGAAACCGGCAAGGCGTGGCGTATCCCGCTGAACCAGGATATGACCTGGGACGACGGCACCAAGATTACCGCCGATGATTTCCTGTACTCCATCAAGGAGCTGCTGAACCCGAAGACGAAGAACCGTCGTGCGGACAGCTACTATGCCGGTGACTTCGTGGTCTACAACGCGAAGAACTACCTGTATTCCGGCGAGACCTCCTATGACCTGATCGCCGATACTGCCGAGAACCTGGTTGCAGCCGGCAACGATGTGTACCTGGATATGGATTTCTGGGGCATCGTGGGCGCTCCCGACGCGGACGGCAATGCGGCTCCCAAATATGTCAGCATCGCGGATGAAACCAATTACCGTGACGCAGCTGTTGAAGAAGGAAAGGACGAAGACTGGGTTTCCGCCAAGTACATCTTCGACAACTACCTGGCTGAAGGCGCTCCTTACAACAGCTATGCCTCCAAGTACCTGTACACCGCTTCCGTCGCGCCTGAAACCGCGTGGGACGATGTGGGCTTCAAAGTCATCGATGATTATACCATCGACTTCATCCTGGCTGCCCCTATTGAAGAAGCGACCTTCTACATCCCCTACAACCTGAGCTCCAGCTACCTGGTCAAGAAGGACCTGTATGAATCCTGCAAGAAGTTCTGGGATGCCGACGGCAAGGAAGTCGAGACGGAAGAAGAAGCCGCCACGATCACCACGACCTACGGCCGGACCCTGGATACGACCGCTTCCTACGGTCCCTACAAGCTCACCAGCTTCGAACTGGACAAGGAATACACCCTGTCCCGGAATGATCAGTGGTACGGCTACCGCGACGGAAAGCATAAAGGCCAGTACCAGACGGACATCATTAAGGTGGCCGTGATCAAGGAACACAAGACCGCCATGATGGCCTTTGAAAAGGGCGAGATCGACGGTATTGCCCTGCAATCCGAAGACATGGACAAGTATGGCACTTCCCAGTATGTGAAGTACGGCCCGAACAACGGCTACACCACCAAGCTGTCCTTCAACACCGATTACAGCAAGCTGGTCAGCCGCGGCACCAACAGCCAGGTGCTGGTTATTGATGAATTCCGTCAGGCCTTTGCTTACTGCTATGACCGCAAGGAATTCGCCACCGCTTACACTGCCGCCGGTACCGCCGGATTCGGCCTGATCAACGAACTGTACTGCTACAATCCCTTCACCGGCGCTTATTACCGCCAGAATGACTTTGCCAAGGCCGGCCTGCTGAAGGTGTTTGACATCTCCTACGGCGAGGGCAGAGATTACGCCACGCTGGACGAGGCTTATGAAGCCCTGACCGGTTACGACATGCCCAAGGCGCAGGCCCTGATGAAGGTTGCCTATGACAAGGCTGTTGAAGCGAAGATCTATGACGGCGAAAGTCCCGTTGAAATCGAATTCCGTGTCTACCAGAGCGATGAAATCTACGTCAAGATGTTCACCTACCTGGATGAGCACCTGCAGGAAGCCTGCAAGGGCAGCGGATTCGAAGGCAAGGTCTCCCTGAAGATGACTGTGGACGCCGACTACTACGAGACCAACTACTCCGGCGGCGCCGACATGATCTTCACCACCTGGGGCGGCGCAACCATGAGCCCCTTCACCCTCCTGTACGAGTGCTACTGTGACGCCAGCGACGGCAGCGGCCAGCAGATGGAATACGGTTATGACACCTCCAAGATCATCGTGAAGATGGTTGTGGACGGCAATGAAATCTCCGATTCCCTGCAGCACTGGGCCATGTGGGCGGATCTCCAGGAAGTCAAGGACCTGAACGAAAAGCTCGGCAAGTTCACCGATTACGATTATGATACCCGCTGCGCGTTCTTCGCCCAGATGGAAGCTGCCTTCCTGAACTGGTATCCCACCACGGCTGTGTACTACCGCAACACTGCCAGCATGGACAGCCAGAAGGTGCAGTCCGGATCCGACACGTACGTTACGCTGGTTGGCTTCGGCGGCATCCAGTTCATGACCTACAATTATGACGATGAAGGCTGGGCAGACTACATCAAGAATAACGAACTGGTGTACTAATCCGGTAGCTAATCGCGTAGACTGAACAAGAGACAGTCTGGCGGGCACGGGGCGAGAACTCCGTGCCCGCTTTCAGTGTTATTTCATCACCATAATCCGGGGGAGATCAAATGGGTAAATATATTATCAAGCGCATCCTGCTCATGTTTCTGACACTGTTCATTATCATGACGATGTGCTTCATCCTGGTTAAGCTGCTGCCGCTGCCGGCAATCCGGGAGATGGGCAAGGACGTGAACCTGATCCTGGCCAGGCGGGAAAAAATGGGTTATAACCGCCCGATCCTGGTTCAGTATTACTTGTTCCTGAGAAACATCGTTACCGATTGGGACTGGGGCGTCGGCGAACAGATGTACGAAAGCCTGAACGTCTGGAGCGTCATGATGCAGAAGCTGCCATACACGATTCTGGTGAACCTGTATTCCATTCTGCTGGCGATTCCGCTCGGTATCGGATTCGGCATCTACGCGGCACTGAAAAAGAATAAATGGCAGGATCACCTGATCTCCACACTGGTGATGGTGTTTATTTCCGTACCCAGTTATGTGTATGCATTCCTGATCCAGTATTTCCTGTGTTTCAAGCTGGGCTTGTTTTCACTGCAACTGGAGACACTACGCAACGCAGGCTCGCTGTTCAGCTGGAAGATGTTTTCATCCATGCTGCCGGCGATACTCTCCCTGTCCTTTGGTACCATTGCGAATTTCACCCGATATACACGCGCGGAACTGTCCGAGGTGCTGACCGGTGACTATATGCTGCTGGCCCGGACCAAAGGACTGACCAAGGCACAGGCGATTTCCCGCCATGCGCTGCGCAATGCCATGGTCGTTATTGTGCCGATGATTATGGCGGAGTTTATTGCCATCCTGGGCGGATCCCTGATCACTGAAAACATCTTCGGGATCCCGGGTGTCGGCAGCCTGTACATCACGTCCATCAATGTCCGGGATTATAATTTCTTTATGGCAATGAGTATATTCTACACCTTTATCGGACTCGCTTCCGGTATTGTAAATGATATCAGTTACGGAATAATTGATCCGAGAATCAGAATGGGGTCGAAGAAATGATGAATGAACAGAAAATACCCGCCATTTCCGCGGAAAAATTTCAGTTTGTCCAGCAGGACCGGACAATCCACGATGAGCGGATCAAGACAAAGCCGATCGGTTATTTCAAGGACGCCTGGCTGCGGTTTACACGCAACAAGAGCGCGGTTGTGGCATTTATCCTGATCCTGATCCTGGTGGTTTTCGCAATTGTTGTGCCGATTTTCAGCCCTTATGACGTTTCATTCCGTTCCGGCTACTACCAGACCCTGCAGCCGAAAAATGAATGGTTTGCCGGATCCGGGTTCTGGGACGGAGGGCGCAAGGAGAACGTCAATGATGAAACCTACCATGTCCTGCGGGCTATCGGCAGGGAGACCGGCCGGGATGTTATCATGAAGGATTACAGGACCTATGAGGATGCCAACGGCATCACCTATCACGAGGTCCGGGTGGACAGCTATTTCAAGGTTGGTTTCGCTTACCTCAACCTGACGGAGAATGAATACCTGAAGCTGCAGGACTACCAGAATGAGAAGCAGATCCAGGTGGCCTATCCGCTGGCCAAAACGATGAGCACCGATTTCCTGCAGGGAAATGCCGGCGCAAACTATTGGTACAAGCTGAAAAATGAGGCATCCACCAGCACCGGTGCGCCGGTACTGGATGAGAACAGGGAACCGATTCCCAATTACCAGACGACCGACAATCCCAACCGGGCAGGTTACAACAGCCTGCGGGTCAGCTGGGATGACGGCGGTGAGGACGGAAACACCTGGCTGGTTTACGCGCAGAAGAACCAGTCCGGCTACCGCGTCCGCGTGGATTACTATGAATATTTCCGCTATCAGTACGGGCGGGTTCCGTGCTTCCTGTTCGGCACCAATGCGTATGGACAGGACCTCCTGACCTGCCTTGCGGCCGGCGCCCGGCTCAGCTTCCTGCTGGCTATATCCGTTTCGCTGATCAACTTCCTGATCGGCGGAATTTACGGCGCGATTGAAGGTTACTATGGCGGCGCGGTGGATATGGTGATGGAACGCATTTCCGATATCCTGTACGATGTGCCTTTCATGATTGTCGCAACACTGTTCCAGCTGCACCTGGCATCAAAGGTAGGGGTACTGGTTTCACTCCTGTTTGCCTTTGTGCTGACCGGCTGGGTCGGCATGGCATCCCGGGTGCGTATGCAGTTCTACCGTTTCAAGGGCCATGAATATGTGCTGGCGGCACGTACGCTCGGCGCGAGCGACCGGCGGCTGATCTTCAAGCATATCTATCCCAACTCGCTGGGTACGATCATTACCGGATCCGTGCTGGCGATTCCGGGTGTGATCTTCTCGGAGTCCATGCTGAGCTACCTGCATATCATCAATCTTGAGACTTCCTCCCTGACCTCCATCGGCACGCTGCTGGCCGGAGGACAGGGTTACCTGAGCACTTACCCGCATATCATTTTCTTCCCGGCACTGTTTATCTCCATCCTGATGATTTCCTTCAACCTGTTCGGGAACGGCCTGCGGGATGCATTCAATCCTTCACTGAGAGGAGCGGAAGACTGATATGGCAACGAAGCTTGAAGTCAGGCACCTGACAATCTCCTTCCGCACAAACAACGGCGCAGTCCGTGCGGTGCGGGATGTTTCCTTCGAACTGAACGAAGGGGAAACGCTGGCAATTGCCGGTGAAAGCGGCAGCGGCAAGTCGGTTACCACACGTGCCGTGATGGGCATCCTGGCGGGCAACGCCATGGTGGAAGACGGCGAGATTATTTATGACGGCCAGGACCTGCTGAAGATTCCTGAGGAAGAATTCCATACCCTGCGCGGCCACAAGCTGAGCATGGTGTTCCAGGATCCCCTGAGCGCACTGAACCCGATTATGCGGATCGGAAAACAGCTGACCGAAGCTATGCTGCTCAACAACAAGGAGCGGCGGGCGGACGGACGCAAACGGTTCAACACGATGCTGGGCGAGCTGGAAAAGAACATGACTGCAGCCGGTGTGACAGATGCGCACGAGAAGTGCCGTACATTTGACGCTTTTACTTCGGAAAGCGTCCGGATGGAAAATGCCTACCAGAATGCGGTTGAAGAAGCGGCCAGTTTCCTGGACGCACTGGAAGAGGCAGATCTGGCACTGCTGAAAAAAGAGGAAAAGACTGTCCGGGAAATTGTCGGCCGTTTTGACCGCCTGGGCAAAACTGTGCGAAATGAATGGCTGATTCCTGAAAATGACGCATCATTCAACACGCTGATCTCCGAAGCGAAAAGCATCGGCAAGCGGTTCACCATGGACCAGGAAGCGGACCTGCGGGCTGTGATGGACCGGATCGGCACCCGCCTGAAAGAAGCAACGGACAGCAGCAGGGAGCAGCCGAACTTTTTCCGGATCGGCTACCTGACGACCCACGGCGGCACCGCAGATCCATCCATGGAGGACGTGGCTTCCATCAATGAACGGGCGAAAAAAGCCCTGGACGAGGGATTCATGATCTCTTTCCTGGAGGATACGGAAAAGGCGTTGGCATGGTCCGCCCGGGAAGCCGAAGCAACCAAGAGCCAGGCGCTGGAAGAGCTGCGGAAGGAACTGCCTGTTTTCACCGCAGAGAAGCTGCCGGCAAAATCCGCCTGCAAGGCGGCGGCGAAGCGCGCAGCGGATGCCGTGGAGAAGGCGATTGACCGCCTGGCACTGGACAAGGATAACAGAGCCTATGTATTCCGCAGCAGCATGAACGCCTATATTGACCGCTATTTCTACGGCGTGGCCCAAAATCCGAAGGAACAGCGTCGCTTTGACCGGGATACGGTGAAATACAACAATGATACCGCAAAGGGCAAGTTCGCCCCTTCTGTGGTACCGCTGAACCTGGTGGACCTGAAGAAGGTGAGGGCGAATATGACCAACACCATGCAGGGCATGGCGGATCATTTTGCCGAAAAGCGTGAAAGCGGTTCTGACCTGCGGGAGCAGGCGATCCGCATGGTGGATTACCTGAAGGACCGCGCTTCCGAATACGCCTATGTGCTGAACCGGAGCATGGCCAAGCACCGCGCGATTGAACTGATGAAGGAAGTGGGAATTCCGGAGCCGCAGCGGCGGTATCACCAGTATCCTTTCGAGTTTTCAGGCGGTATGCGGCAGCGTATTGTGATCGCCATTGCCCTGTCCGCCAATCCGGACATCCTGATCTGCGATGAACCGACCACGGCGCTGGACGTGACGATCCAGGCCCAGATCCTGGACCTGATCAACCGCCTGAAGCGGGAACGGAACCTGTCCGTTATCTTTATTACGCATGACCTGGGTGTTGTGGCCAACATGGCTGACCGGATTGCCATCATGTATGCCGGCAAGATCGTGGAATACGGCACGGCGGATGATGTGTTCTATGATCCGCGCCATCCGTATACATGGGCACTGCTGGCTTCCATGCCCGACCTGGAGACCAAGGAGAAACTGGACGCTATTCCCGGCACTCCGCCCAATATGATCCTTCCGCCCAAGGGAGACGCCTTCGCTGCGCGGAACCACTATGCCATGCAGATTGACTTTGAGGAGCAGCCACCGATGTTCCAGATCAGCGAAACTCACCAGGCGGCTACCTGGCTTCTCCATCCGAATGCCCCGAAGGTTAATCCTCCGGCTATCGTGACGGAGCGCATTGAGCGTATGCGCAGGAAGGAACAGACCGCGGAGAAGGGAGGCGAGGAGGCATGAAAATCGTCAACCGCGTTTCCTTTGTCATGAAGGTTGCCGGCATTGTGCTGGTCATCCTTTCCCTTGTATTGGGTTTCTATGCCGCGCTGAATACGGGCAAGGGATGGGAAGCCATGCAGGCGGGCCTTGCCCGCTATGGTGTGAGCACCTCATCCATTATGCAGAAAATCCGTTTCGATGACGGATACCTTTCCGCCCTGAGCGCGGCGGCTGCGGACGGCCGGACAGAAGAAGCACGCAGGGAAGCCGCAGCCGGGAAACTGGGCCTGTGGTTCGGGAAAGCTGAGCAGGCTGCTGCGCAGATGGAGACCACTGCGCAGCAGGAAACCCTGCGCTGGCTGGAAGAGGACTTTGACGCATCAGCCTACCGGGAGAAACTGGATTCCATGGAGAACCTCCAGGAAAGCCAGGAACTGCGGGAATACTTTGAGTATATCGACAATCTCGCGGCTCCCCCCAAGAAAGGCGGAAAGCTGGCTGCCATGCAGGCGGCTTCCCAGGAACCGTTCCTGCGGGAAACTTATAATGCGCTGGCAGCGGAAAAAGGCGAAAGCGCCGGAACCTGGTATGAATTTGTGGCATCGGTCCATACGATGCTGAAAGACGAGGAAGCTGCAGGCCGGAAGGTCAAGGACCTGAAGAGCTGGACAGCGGAATTCCTGACCGAGGAGGCCTATTCTGCCGCGCTGGAAAAGACGCGTACGGAAGAGTCCCGGAGCAGTACCGATACCTTTATGGGACTGCTGGAAGCATGCATCGAACGGAAGATGAACGGGGAGAACCCGGATTATGAAAGCATGCTGGACCAGTCCGTCCAGGCCCTGGCGGAACGCTACCCGGGCAAGGATTTCGGCGGGAATGTATCCGTGAAAACCTCCCTGTGCATGGTCCTGAAGGACCTGCTGGAAAGCGAATCCTTTGATGGCAGCTGGGGAGCGGTGAATGATGCCCTGCGTGCCCGGGTAAGCGCGGAAACGACACTGAGCGTGAAGAACTGGGAAGAGGAATACCTGACCCGGTATGTGATCAAGGAAGCGAATGACCGCGCCGGTATCACCGTGATCAAACCCTTCTGGTCAGCGACAGCCAAATATGCCCTGCTGTTCCTGGCCGGCGTTGCCCTGCTGATCCTGAGCCGGCTGATCCGGTGGATCCTGAGCAAGCGGCTGCTGGCTACCCGGGAAACCGCTGGAATCGAGGAAGATCCGGACGTCCTGCTCCGCGTGGAACACCTGAAGCAGTATTTCCGGAGCGGCCCCATGGTGACCAAAGCAGTGGATGACATCAGCTTCTTTATCCGCAAGGGCGAAGTCTTCGGCCTGGTGGGTGAGAGCGGATGCGGCAAAACCACCACCGGCCGTACGATCATCAACCTGTATGATCCGACGGAGGGCAATGTATACTTCAACGGCCTGAAGATCTCTTCCACCCAGAACGGCCTGCCGGTACTGAAGGCCCAGATCCGCGGTGAATATAGCCGGATGATCGAGGCAGCGAGAAAGCAGGGAGATTCCGCAGAAGTCAAGCGGCTGAAAGCGGAGCAGAGGGAAAAACTGGCCCAGGCAGAGAGGAACGCCATGGAGAGCCAGGTGGAGAAGAGCAAGTGTGTTGAATTCTACCGCGAGAAGCGCCTGAAGGAACTGAAGGAAGCCTATGACGCGGATATGGCAAACCTGTCCGGAGCAGCTGCCGAGGAACGCACTCGGAAGTATGAAACGGAAAAGAAGGTTGCCGCGAAGGACAACATGATGACCCGGATGCAGATGATCTTCCAGGATCCCATTGCGTCCATCAACCCCCGTATGACGGTCCGGGAGATTATTGCGGAAGGCCTGATCATCCGCGGAATCAAAGACAAGAAGTATATCGACGAAAAGGTCAATGAGATGCTGGAGCTGGTCGGCCTGGTGCGTGAGCACGCGGACCGGTATCCCCATGAGTTCTCCGGCGGACAGCGCCAGCGTATCGGCATTGCCCGGGCCATTATCATGGAGCCGGACCTGATCATTGCCGATGAACCCATCTCTGCGCTGGATGTATCCATCCAGGCACAGGTGATCAACCTGCTGAATGACCTGCGGAACAAGATGGGCCTGACCATTATGTTCATCGCGCATAACCTGAGTGTTGTGAAATACTTCTCGGACCGGATCGCTGTGATGTATTTCGGCCACATCGTGGAGCTGGCCACTTCGGATGAACTGTTTGCCCATCCCCTGCACCCGTATACCAAATCCCTGCTGAGCGCGATTCCGTATCCGGATCCCCATTACGAAAAAACACGGCAGCGGATTGAGTATGTTCCGGCCAAAGCCCATGATTACAGCACGGATCTTCCGGAACTGCGGGAGATTACTCCCGGACATTTTATCCACTGCAACGAGGCGGAATTCCAGCAGTACCTGAAGGAGATCGGTCAGTGAGCCAGACAGACAATCAAAACACAAAGATTCCCCGGGAGCCGGTAACGGCCCGGGGAATCCTGGTTCCTGCCGCAGCGGGAATCATTATGGGGCTGATCGTGCTGTGGATACGGGACGGTTTTTCCCCATGTGATGAAGCCACGCTCTGGACTAACCTGACGGACGCGCTGACTGTTCCCGGGGTTATCCTGACATGTATCGGCCTGATGTCCGTCGTGTCAGAACACGGGGTGTTTGACGGAATCAGCTTTCCGATCCGGCTGTTCCTGGGACAGAGACAGAGCGAGGAAAAGCGCGCGGCCATGCCCAAAACCTACTACGACTATGTGACAGTCAGACGGGAAAAACAGCGGCTGAGGCCAAGAACCACCCTGGTGGTCGGGCTTTTCTTTCTGGCACTGGCTGCTGCAGCACTGATTGTCTGCATGAACAAAGGATAAGAGGATATGGAAGGATTTGATTCCCGATACTGCCTGGATGCATTCCAGGCCATGCTGAGGATTGACTCCACCACCGGCCAGTACCGGGAAATCCAGGAGTGGACGGCTGAGTATATCCGCAAACTTGGCTTTACACCGCAGATTACGCGCAAGGGCGGCCTGATCGCCGACATGGGCGGCGAAGGCGAAACGCTGGCGGTGACTGCCCACCTGGACGATATCGGCCTGATGGTGCGGCATATCAATGCGGACGGTACGCTGAACGTCTGCCCGGTGGGCGGACTGTATCCGTTCTACTGTGTGACGGAAAACGTGCGTGTGCATACCGGGGAAGGAAAGGTATACACCGGAACGGTCTGCCGGACTCCCAATTCCATCCATGTGACGGAGGAGGAGCTGCGGAACCAGCCGGGCGATTTCCGGAAGAACGTCTGTGTGGTGCTGGATGAGCCGGTGAAAACCGCGGAGGAAACGAGACGGCTCGGCATTGAGACCGGTGATTATATCGGCCTGGAACCGCGGTTCACGCAGTCCGGCGGTTATATCAAGAGTCGGTTTGTGGATGACAAGGCCTGCGCCGCGGTCCTGCTGACCGTGATGAAGGCGGTGCGGGAGGAAAATATTCCCCTGCGGCGGAATGTGCTGGCATACTTTGCCTGTTATGAGGAAATCGGCCACGGAACCACCTGGCTGCCGGAGAATGTACGGGACGTACTGGCGCTGGATATCGCACCGACCGGACCGGACCAGAATTCGGATGAACAAAAGGTCTCCATCTTTGCCAAGGACAGCCGCTTCCCCTATCACAGCGGGATGACCGCGGAACTGCGGGACACCGCCCGCAGGGCAGGTGTGGATTACGTGATGGACATCTTTACACCGCATTACGGCACGGACGGGGACGCATCGGTCCTGGCCGGATATGATATCCGCCACGCCGCCATCGGCCCCGGTACGGCCAACAGCCACGGATACGAGCGGACCCACATGGCCGGGCTGAAAAACACCTACGACCTCCTGTTGGCATATATCCGGAAATAGCATGAAACCGCCGGCGGGCATCAAGCCCGCCGGCGGTTTTCCTGATTATGGGGATCAGTACCGGAATCCTGTCAGCCGTCTTTCCTGCCGGACAGGAAACAGATCATATTCAGCGAATCCGGCAGGCTTTCATCCACATATCCCGAGTCAACAAATCCGTGTTTTTCGTAAAGGCGAATGGCTTCGGTATCCGCCTTCTTTACACAGAGCTCCACATGGTCATAATGGTTCTCGTTTCGCAGCTCCTCCAGGATGAGCCGCAGTGCTTCCGAACCGTATCCCCTGTGCTGGTACTGCCGGCCGATCATAAACTGCTGCAGGTCATAGCCGAGCGGCTCATCCGTGAATTCCCGGACGAGGGCGGCGCCGACGATGACGCCGTCATTCTCAAAGGCATAAACCCGGGCATTGCAGTCACGGTATACATATCCCCTGGCCAGGATTCCGACCGCCGGCGCCACAAAATTCCGCTGATGCTCCTGTACAGCCAGCGCGGCGATATCCAGCCAGTTGTCTTCCGTAACGCTGACAAGCCTGATCACTTTCCGCCCGTCCTTTCTCCGCTGCCCTGCTCTTTTCCCTCTGTCCCGGTGTAACAATACTCAAGACCGAAATCATGATCGTCCGCTTCTTCCAGCAGATAATCATATCCGGCTTCCGAAACAATCC
>LVAM01000046.1 GCA_001604005.1 Clostridiales bacterium Firm_07
TCATCGTCAATGAACAGGTTGGGATCCCAGAAAGGAAAGCTGCCTTCAATCTTTTCGTAGGGACCGTTCAGGATATCCTTTGTACGGTACCGGTCACAGTTCTCTTCCCGCCGGGAGGCGCAGTAATATACCCAGTCGCCCATCACCCGTACGTCGGGGGCGTAATCGTACAAAGGCAGTTCCCTGGGAAGCCGATGGTTCTCCCAGTTGGACAGATCATCGGATACCCACACGCCCAGCGTCATGGAAGCAAAGATATAATACCGGCCATGGAAAAAGATCATGGAAGGATCAGCCGCTTCCCGGCAGATCCGGATTTTTCCGTGCAGCCTAGGATCGGCATTAAACTGATAACGGTAGTTAATGTTGACAGGATTACAGAGATACTTCATAGCTGTACGCACCTGCTTTCACCTGGTATTTCCTGCCATCCGGCAGTATGATTTCAGCCGGAACGGGGACCGAGATGTTCATCAGAATCTGATCGTTTTCATATTGCCATTCGCTGCGGATCTCACCCACGGGAGAAAGCCATTTTGCCTCCGCGTGGCCCAGGGATGGATGCGGGTAAGGACGGATCGTCAGCTTGCCTGCTTCCGGTTGAATGCCGCACACGCCGCTGAACAGCCACCCGCAAACAGCCCCATAGGAATAGTGGTTCAGGGAATCGTGCACTGTGCCGTCAGGCCGCACGCCGTCCCAGGTTTCCCAGATCGTAGTCGCGCCCTGCTTCACTTCATACAGCCAGCCGGGACAGTCCTTCTGCAAAAGCAGCTTATAGGCGGTATCTGTGTGGCCGTTTTCCGCCAGCACCCGGCACAGATCGGGAGTGGACAGGAAGCCGGTATTCAAATGATATCCGTTTTTGATCACCAGCGCGTTCAAAGCGTCTGCTGCTTGTTGGTTTTCTTCCCCATCCAGAAGGCCAAAGGCAATGGGCCGCACGTATTCGCACTGCCGGTCAGAGATAATTTGGCCATCCTTCAGGCAGCAGAAGCGATAGGCTTTTTTTGCTTTTTCCGCAATTTCAGCGTAACGCGAAGCATCCTCAGGTTTTCTCAGGACTTCGGCGATTTGCGCCAGTAAAGAAGCGGAACGATAATAATATGCGGTAGCCACTTCCGGCGCACCTTCCGTGGCGTTTTTCCGCATGGCGAGCATATTATTCACATCCGGTTCGCACCATTCGCCGAAGTGGAAGCCCTGGTCTGCCAGGTATTCTTTCCAGGGATTGTTCTCGTTCTGAGGCCTTGTGTTTTCCCTTGCCCTGTTTTCACAGAAGGCCAGCCAGCGGGTCATCATATCGTAGTTTTCTTCCAGGATGGCTGGCTCCCCATAAGCCTGATACAGCGCCCAGGGCACCAGAATACAGGCATCTCCCCACCCGGCGCTGCCCTGAAGCATCATGGTAATCTGATTCCGTTGATCGTTAACAGGCGCGATATTCTGTACCAGGCCATTTTCTTCCTGGGCTGATCGGCATTCGCCCAGCCATTTGCGCAGTACAGGATAGCAGTCCATGAGATAAGCAGCGGTGGGGGCGAACACACCCGCGTCACCCGTCCAGCCCGCCCGCTCTCTGGTCGGGCAGTCGGTAGGGATATCGCAGAAATTGGAACGCATGCTCCACAGGCTGTTTTGGAACAGGCGGTTCACATCCGCGTTTCCGCAGGTGAAGAAACCCGTCTGAGGCATCCGGGAGTACACTGCGATGGCGGTGAATTGGGCGTCCGTCAGATCAATGTCCGTTTCCACTTTGGCATAGCGGAAACCGTGAATGGCAAAACTGGGTTTGTACACGTTCAGGCCGTCTTTGCATGTATATTCGGTTTTCTGGGGAATGCCGCCGTTTTTGTTGCGATCCCCTGGCTCAAAGTTTTTCTGGGTGAAGTTTCCATTCTCATCCAGGGTTTCCCCATGCCACAGGATGATTTTCCGGCCAGCATTGGCGGTAACGCGCAGTTCCGTATAGCCTGCCAGGTTTTGGCCAAAGTCAACAACCGTTTCGCCGTTGTGTGTTTTGATGATCCTGCCCGGAAAGCGTTCCTGCTCCAGGATGGGCACGCTCTGGGTCTCTGCCAGATTGTCAAAGCTGAAGTCCCGCACAGTCACGCCGTGCCAGTCGGTGATCTTCTCCATCCGGGCGTCATAGATTTCACCGGTTTCCAGATCATTCTCCCGGATGGGGCCGGATTGACTGGCCTCCCAGGTTTCATCACTGCACAAAATGACGGATCCGTTCAATTCCAGCTGGCAGAGCAGGGCCAGGTCATCCCCGTAAAAATTCCGCAGGCCGTCGATGCCCACGCTGCCCCGATACCAACCGTCGCCCAAGGTGACGGCCAGCTCGTTTTCACCGGTTTTCAGCAGTTCCGTTACATCATAGCACTGCACTGTCAGGCGTTTGCGGTAATCCCCGGTACCGGGCGCCAGCACAAAATCACCCACCCGCTTCCCGTTCAGGAAAGCGGCGTACAGGCCATGGCAGGTGATATACAGGCGTGCGCTGCCGGGCATTTCTACGGTGAACCGGCGGCACAGGCAGGATGCAGGCTGTTTGACTCCCGCATCATGGGCCATCTCGGGGTCGATCCATTGGGCCTGCCAGGCTGGAAGGACCGCATTCCTGATCAGCATTTCAACACCTCTCTTTCAGCCATTTTGCACTGAGTTCCAAACTTTTGACGGGATCCTTGTCAATCCAGTTTTTATGGCTTTCCAGCACGACAGCCTCTGTGCCGTTCTGCAGGGCAATGTCTTTCAGCCCTTCCAGATCCATATTGCCGGTGCCAAGCTCCATGCTGTCCTGCTTGAGAATGGGAGTCATCGCCGGGCCGCTCTGACGGGAACCCCGGTCGGTGATATGCCACAGCTTCATGCGGCTTCCGAGGCGGCGCATCCAGTCCCTGGCATTCGCGCCGCCATCCGTGAACCAATAGCTGTCAAACTCAAAGCCAACACAGTCAGGATCGGTTT
>LVAM01000047.1 GCA_001604005.1 Clostridiales bacterium Firm_07
AGCGCGTTCAGGGCACCGTACAGCGTTCCGGCTGCCAGGTGAACCCGCCCGCCGGACAGCTCCTCTGTCAGCTGCATGATCCCGTAGCCATGCCGCGGCCTCACCAGGGACAGAAGGATGTAGTAGGTTGATTCTGTCAAAGCAAATCCGTCTGCCATGATTTCACCTCAATCGTTCTTCGATATATCGACAACCGATATATCGTAATCAGATTATATCGCCATCCGATATAAATGTCAAGCATCATTTTACAGGATTTTTTCCGGCCTGCGGCGAATAACAGAGAAATCCAGGCACCGGCGTCCTGCCGGGAAGACCGGAGGTGAAGAAAATGGCCAATCTGATTATCGTATGCGGCCCCCAGGCGGTCGGGAAGATGACCGTAGCGGAGAGCCTGCGGGACAAACTCCGGTATAACATGATGATGAACCATGACAGCATTGAGCTGTCGGACCGGATTTTCGGCTTTGCCACGCCGGCCCAGCGGGAGCTGAACGAAGCAATCCGGGAAAAGACGTTTGAGCTGGCTGTGAAGCACAATGTGGACATGATCTTCACGTATGTCTGTGCGTTCGATGAGCCGGAGGAGCGGGTGTACCTGACAGGCCTGAAGGATATGTTTGAAAAGGCCGGCGGACACTTCTATTTTGTGGAGCTGAGCGCCGATATTGAAACCCGGATCGCACGGAACGAAACGCCGCACCGGATGGAGCGGAAAGCCTCCAAGCGGGATGTGGCCTGGAGCAGGGCGGACCTGCTGAGGAGCGAAGCACGGTACCGGCTGAACACGGAAGAGGGCGAAACCTGGTTTGAAAACCACCTGAAGATTGACAATACCCGTCTGGAACCGGATGAAGTGGCAGACCTGGTGATCGAAAAGTATCACCTGGTCCCGAACGAAAAGGACGAAAAGGAGTATCGTTTCGGGGTATGAGGAATGACATGCAAAACGCAGTCAGCACGATGGCAAATGAAATCGTCCGCATCATGGCCGGGGATGTTTATGGTATCTGGCTGTACGGAAGTGTGGTAATGGATGACTTCCGGCCGGGATGGAGCGATATTGATTTTGCGGCGCTGACGAACGGGCCGGTTTCCGAAAGCCAGGCGGAACAGCTGGTGACACTCCGGCAGCAGATGCTGGAGAAAGAGCCCGGGAATCCGTATTACCGCTCCTTTGAAGGGGTCATCGCAAACCTGGACGAATACCGCGGAAAAACCTTCCGACGGCTGGTTTACTGGGGCACCGGCGGCCAGCGGGTGACGGACCGGTATGAACCGGATGTTTTTTCAGCATTTGAGCTGGCAAAGTACGGCAAACCCGTATATGGCGGAAACCCGTGGATCCTGCCGGCGCCGGGCCGGGAAGAACTGGTCCGTGCCGTCCGGGAACATTATGAATCCATCCGGAAGTACGCGGTGCAGACGAATGAATCCCTCTATTCCTGCGGCTGGCTGCTGGACATTGCCCGGTGTATCTATACCCTGAGAACCGGTGACGTCATTTCCAAGACCCGGGCGGGAGCCTGGGCGCTGGAGGAACATCTCTTCCCGGAAGAAGAACCGCTGCGGAAGACGGTTGAAATCCGGCAGGATCCGCAGGCTTTCAGGGACCGGGATGACGTGAAGCAGTGGCTGAAGGGACTGGGACCGGTGGTGCAGCAGTATGCGGACGTGCTGGAGGCGGAACTCCGCAGCGCATCCGCCTGCGGATGAACCGGATGTTTCTGTGAAGGGAACCTGGAATGGGAAGTGTTTGAACGGCGGTATCGGGACAGGACTCCCGGTACCGCTTTTTTGTGCCGGATTTTGTTTTCAGTTTCCGGGGATTCATGGTATGATGGAAAAAAGAAATGAACCGCGTGGAACAGGAACATCAACCGGCACAGGCCGGAGCAGGAACAAGGGAGTGGATGAAAATGCCCGGCAGATTATCCGGAAGGCTTTTGGCTGCTTTACTGGCGGTGCTGCTCCTGGCGGGCGGCATGAATGTTTCCAAAGGAGAATCGCAGATGGAAATACCGATCACAGATATCCGGCCGGTCCGGACCGTGCGGCCGGAATCGCAGTACAGGCCGTGAAGGAATTCCTGCGGGAGGACACAGGCATCCGGCGTGTGATTTTCAATGTGTTTAAGGACAGCGACCTGGCAATCTACCGTGAACTTCTGGAACAGGGAGAATGATATGGACGAAAAGGTACTGCGGCTGAAGGAAGCAATTGAAACGGCGGATGCCGTGATCATCGGGGCCGGCGCGGGGCTTTCCACCGCCGCCGGGTTTGTGTATACCGGCGAACGGTTTGAACGGTACTTCAGCGATTTCAGCCGGAAGTACGGCTTCCGGGATATGTATTCGGGCGGGTTCTTCCCGTATCCGTCCCCGGCGGAGTTCTGGGCATACTGGAGCCGGTATATCTGGATCAACCGGTATATGGACGCGCCGAAATCCACCTACAGCGATCTCTACCGGCTTGTGAAGGACAAGGATTATTTTGTCCTCACAACCAACGTGGACCACTGCTTCCAGAAGGCCGGTTTTGATAAAAAACGTCTGTTTTACACCCAGGGGGACTACGGCCTTTTCCAGTGCACAGAGTCCTGCTGCAAAAAGACCTGGGACAACGAGGACACCATCCGGAAGATGGTTCTCGCGCAGGGATTTACCATCGGGGAGAATAATGAACTGATTCTCCCGGAAGGCATGGAGGCCGGGATGACCATTCCCGGGGACCTGCTGCCGAAGTGCCCGAACTGCGGGCGGCCCCTGACCATGAACCTCCGCTCGGACAGCAGATTCGTGGAGGATGAAGGCTGGCAGGAGGCGGCCGTGGAATATGAAGCCTGGCTGACGCAGCACCGGGACCGGAAGGTGGTTTACCTGGAGATCGGCGTCGGCTACAATACGCCCGGAATCATCAAATACAACTTCTGGCAGGAGGTTTACCGGAACAAAAACGCAGTGTATGCCTGCCTGAACATGGAGGAGGACCGGGTACCGGAGGAAATTGCCGGGCGGTCAATCCTCATCGGCGGGGATTCGGCCCGGGTCATTACGGAGCTGGTATCATGATCATCAATACAGGACAGCGCACGGATATTCCGGCCTTCTATTCGGAATGGTTCACCAACCGGCTGAAGGCCGGTTTTGTGCTGGTCCGAAATCCGTACAATCCCGTTTCCGTAACCCGGTACCGGCTTTCCCCGGACGTGGTGGACCTGATCGGCTTCTGCACGAAGAACCCGGCGCCCATGCTGCCGCGGATGGATCTGCTGCGGGAATACGGGCAGTACTGGTATGTCACTATTACGCCGTACGGGAAGGAAATCGAGCCGCGGGTTCCGGACAAGCGGGAGGTGCTGGACAGCTTCCGGCGGCTCTCGGACATCGTCGGCCCGGACCGCATCGGCTGGCGGTATGATCCGGTGTTCATCAGCGATGCGTACCCGGCGGAAAGGCATATCCGGGCATTTGAGTATATGGCCAAAGCCCTGGAGGGATATACGCATACGGCGGTGATCAGCTTTGTGGACCTGTATGAGAAAACAAAGCGGAATTTCCCGGAGGTACGGCCGGTGGATCCGGAGCAGCGCCTGGTACTGGGAGAGGCGTTTGCGGAGACCGGCCAGCAGTACGGCATGACGATCCGGCCCTGCGGCGAGGGAGACGAGCTGGCACAGTTCGGTGCGGAATGCGGAGGCTGCATGACTGTTGCCATGTATGAACAGGCGCTGGGCCGGCGCCTGAAGGTGCCGAAATTCGTCCCCGCCCGGAAGGAATGCGCCTGCTATCTCGGCGGGGATATCGGAGCATACAACACCTGCGGCCACCTGTGCCGGTACTGCTATGCGAATTACGACGCGGAAACCGTGCGCAGGAACATGGCAGAGCATGATCCGCAGTCCCCGATGCTGACCGGGCACCTGATGCCGGGCGACCAGGTGCATGAGGCCCGGCAGGAAAGCTGGATTGATCCGCAGATCTCCATGGACGATATGCCGGGACTGTGACCGAAAAAATATTTTTTCTGAAAGTACCCTAACCGATTCCCTCATCCGGACATTATACGTGTGGAAGCTTCCAGAAAAGGGAAAGGAATTCAAAGATGACTGCCGGAATGAATGACGAACAGATCGAACAGATGTCAAAAACGATGTTTCGTTTTTGCCTGTCCAGGACAGGGTCGTACCATGACGCGGAAGATCTGGCCCAGGAAATCCTGCTCATCGCCTGCAGGTCGGACCATCATTTTGATGATGAGAAAGCCTTCTACGCGTTTGTCTGGAAAACCGCCGGGAATATCCTGAAGAGCTGGTACCGCCGGCAGGCCGGGCAGCGGACCGAAGAGCCGGATGAAAACCTGCCGGACCACCGGTATGAGGAGCTGGAGGAGAAAGCGCAGGACCATGAACAGCTGGCCCGGATCATCCGGGGAATCACCCGGCTTTCCTCCGATTACCGGCGCGTGATGGTGGCGTATTACATTGACGGAAAATCGGTCCGTGAGATTGCCGGAAACCTTGCCCTTTCCGAGAGCATGGTGAAATACCTGCTGTTTCAGTCGAGAAAACGCATCAGGGAGGGAATCAATATGGAAATGGAACCTGGCAAACTGAGCTATGACCCCGTGGACCTGACACTGATCTTCTGGGGCGGGAAATGCAGATACTATGAAATATTCAGGGATAACCGGCTGCGCCAGAATATTGCGATGGCTTGCTATTATGACCGGCTGACGGAGGAACAGCTG
>LVAM01000048.1 GCA_001604005.1 Clostridiales bacterium Firm_07
TCCCTTTACTTCCGCGTCAGGCGCAGGATCCCGGCGCAATAGGATACCTTCGTGAACTCCAGGTCCGGGAACGCTTCCCTCATTTCATCGGCAACGAAATAGACCTCTTCATCATCCCATTCATCGCCGGCTTCCCGCCTGCACTTTTCCAGGTCTTCCCGGGTTTCGAAGGCCACGTCGCCGATCAGGATCTGTCCGTTTTCGTTCAGCTGCTCCAGCAGGATCCGAAGGAAAACGGTTTTCTGTTCGTCGGTCAGGTGATGCAGGGAGTACGTGGCCACAATGAAATCATACCGGTGCAGAAGCAGCGGCACCACCAGACCGTTGGCGATATCCCCCTGGAACAGGCGGGCCTCCGGCATTTTCGCGGACGCCAGTTCGATCATCCGGGCTGAAAAATCCTGACCGTAGACGGTGCACCCGTTTTCATACAGTTTTGCGGTCAGCGTGCCGGTGCCGAAGCCGATATCCAGGACCGTCGCGCCGGGTTTCTCCATGATTTCCCGGTAGATCTGCCCGAGGACATCCTTGTATCCGGCAAAGGGATAGATATTCTCCTCGTCGGAAAGGCCGACAGCCTTGTCATATCCGTCTGCCCATAAATCAAAACCTTTGTTGTCGAGCATAACCGTTCCTCCGTGTCATCTTGTTCCCAGTATGTCTGAAAAGTTCCCGCGCAGGAAATGCCGGTATTCAGGATGGTCCGCCGCGGAATCGTATTCCTCTCGAATGGTCCGGATGTTCCATTCCCTCATCTTGTCCGTCATTTCCTCATACCTCTGAATCACGAGCAGTCCTGCTTTCTCCGCTTTCAGGATCTTCTCATACGCATCCGGAATGAATTCAACCCCTGTGACAGGAACCGGCAGGCTGCTGGTGGCAGCGTCCGGAATTTTGACTTCAAAGCCCGAATCCGCAATGCTTTCCGCACGGTAGATATACCCGGAAGCTCCCTTGTATGTGCTTTCCAAAGCATCCGGATAGTATTCCTGCAGGCATTGCCGGCCATCTTTGGCAAATCCGTAAGGTCCCCATTTCTGCCATCTGCCCTCGTATGGGAATCCGGTCTCCCGGCAATACTTTTCAATGGCATTGCTCAGGTAAACCAGGACATTCTCCCTTTTCCGTGAAAAATAGATCAGCGGAATCCCATGGTTGGATATTCTCGGTTCCAGCTGCTGGATTCCCTTTACCGACGATGCATGATAAAACATATCTTCCCCCGGCATTCAATCCGTCAGGTCCGAACAGTCTGCGGCTTATTTCTTCCGGCAGATATACAGGAGATGGTTCGTCGCGCCCAGGAGTTCCCGTTTTTCGGCGAAATGAAGGTACCAGGCGGCAAACGCGTCAAACTCCTCATCCGGGATCCGGAAATCCTCCCGGTCCTCAATGGACTCCACCATGCCGTCCACTCCCGCCGTGGTAATCCATTCCACAGGCTTGCTGTCGAACAGCTGCTCAAACTCCACGATATCATATCCGGTGAACAGCTGCTCCTTGAAGTGGCGGATCCGGTATTCGCCGTCAAAGTTCTCTTCCTGGCCGGCTGCCCAGTTGCCCTGGAAATAGTTCGCGTACATGATTCCGAATACCGAAATGAACGCAAACAGGATCGCGCCGCCCGGCTTTGTCACACGGACGGCCTCGTCGATGGCACGGTGGACATCTTCCGGCTCGTAGATGTGATACATCGGGCCGAAGACCAGCGTCACGTCAAAGGTATTGTCCGCGAACCGGCCCAGGTCCACCGCGTCCCCCTGGAAGGATTCGAGGTTTTCGATTCCCCTGCTGTTTTCCCGCAGCACCGCGAGATTGCTCTCCACCAGCTCCACGGCGGATACCTGCATTCCTTCCCGGGCCAGGGCAATCGAATACCTTCCGGTGCCCGCGCCGACTTCCAGCACCCTGGAATTCTTATCCGCATAGCGATGGATATAGGCCATGGTGGTCGCGTATTCCAGCTGGCCGTGACGGCTCCGCTTCAGCCTGCTTTCCTCATCCACCTGTTCGTAAAAACCGCTGACAATTTCTTTTCTCGTGCTCATCTTATCTGTCCTGCCTTTTCTGTCCTGTTGGCGGAGAATCCTCAGCCCGCCTCTCCCATGCAGTCCCGGAATTCCGTCGGAGCGGTCAGCATCTGTTCGGTCTCATCCAGGAACGCCTTGACTGCCTCCCGGTCGTTCCCCAGTTCCTTCAGCTTCTCCACCCGGGTGAACCACAGCGGCTTCAGGCACCGGTACAGCATCAGCACCGTATCCTTTTCAATTTCCGAAAACCGGTAATATCCGGAAGCGATCTTCAGCGCTTCGCGGATCCCGGAAACGCCGCTGGTTTCCCGTATCAGGTAATTCAGGAATACGTCCCGGCCGCAGAGGTTGAAATCATAGATCCCGACAAACCGGTCCGCGTCATCCAGAAGAATATTCGACGAGTTGAGGTCCGCCTGGAATACGGAGGTCGGAAGCTTTTTGTACACCTTCTCCAGCGCCGCCCGGTTATCCGTCCACAGCTGCCAGATCCTTGCGACCTGGTCCCTGAATTCATCCGGGAGCATATCCGCCTGTTTCTTCCAGGCCAGGGCGTTCTCCAGCACCTCATCCATTTTGTCGCTGGGGCAGAAGGTCTCAAACAGGCAGTATGCCGACGGGTACTCCGAATAGTCAAAATACTGCGCGGCCACCCGGGCCGTCATCCGCCATATGTCTTCCTTGTAGCTGTCATAAAGCGCATCGTCATCCTTCCCGTCTTCCTCGGCAAACCGGTCTTCCGCAGGCCGGTACGGCGCAAACTCCTCCGCGTACGCCGTACACCTGTGCCCCTGGTAATCAACAGCGGGAAAGTTTCCGGTCCTGTCCCCGAATATTCTCGGGCAGTAATAGCCAAGTTTGCGGTACTCCTCCACCGTTCTCTGCCAGACAGTGATTCTCTCCGGGAATGTAAAATCGTTGTCAGCCAGCTTCAGCACATACCTGCTGCCCGATTCCGTCTCAATGATGCAGGCTGTCCGGAAGTCCGCGTCGCCGCGGCTGGTGTTGAGAAGCCGGGTATCAACCGGAGTATCATCAAAAAACAGCTGGAATATCCTTACAATATCATGATCCATATCTTTTTCTCCCGCAGCCTGCCGGTCAGTTTCCGGCTCAGGCTGTATTTCTCCCGGGATATATGACGGCCGCTGTAATATTCCCGTCCATCATACCATATCCCTATAGACAATGAAAGTCCTCGCAGTCCTTCTTCTATATCCCGGATGCCCGTAATTTCCGCGGCGGAAAGAACTATAGGAAAAGACCGCCGTGGCGACGGCGGTCTTTATGCTGCGGCCGAACCTCCCAGTTCGATGAAACGGAGGTTACTGTTTCGCTGCCTTCAGCATTTTATCCCACTCTTTAATAATCGCACGGTCATCAAAATAGTTAATCCGCATTGCCTTCCGGACACGGGCCAGGGTAGCGTTGGTCGTTTCCTGGGCCTTCAGGGTGCCTGCCTGGATAATATCGTACACGGAGTCGATATCATTCTCCCATTTCGCCCGCTCCGCACGGATGGGACTCAGGGTTTCTTCCAGGATATTGATCAGGAACTTCTTGCAGGTGCCGTCTCCCAGGCCGCCGCGACGGTAATGCTCCTTCATCTCCTCCAGGTTCGCGTAATCCGGCAGGAACTCCGCGAAATGCTCGTCGGTGCAGAACGCGTCGAGGTAGGTGAATACCACGTTGCCCTCCGTGTGGCCGGGATCGGAAATCTGGAGGTGCTGCGGGTCGGTGAACATCTTGCCGTTCACCTGCTTCTTCACCGTCTTGGCGTCATCGGAAAGGTAGATGCAGTTCCCCAGGCTCTTGCTCATCTTCGCCTTGCCGTCCACGCCGGGCAGGCGCCGCTGGGTTTCGTTCTCGGGAATCATCGCCTTGGGCAGCACCAGGGTTTCCCCGTAAATCTTATTGAACTTCTCCACGATTTCCCGGGTCTGCTCGATCATTGGCAGCTGATCCTCGCCAACGGGTACAACGGTTGCGTCAAAAGCGGTGATATCCGCCGCCTGGGACACCGGGTAGCAGAAGAAGCCGGCCGGGAGGCCTTCATCGGCAAAGCCGCGCATCTGGATTTCTGACTTTACGGTGGGGTTGCGGCTCAGCCGGGCCGTGGTGACCAGGTTCAGGTAGTAGAAGGTCAGCGCATGCAGCGCCGGCAGGGCACTCTGTACGCAGATAGTGGTCTTCTCCGGATCCAGGCCGACAGACAGGTAGTCCAGTACCACGTTGATAATATTCTCCCGGATCTTACCGGGATTATCCGCATTATCCGTCAGCGCCTGGTCGTCCGCGATCAGGATATTGATTTCGTCGAACTTCCCGGAATTCTGCAGTTCCACGCGGCGCTTCAGGGAGCCCACATAATGGCCCAGGTGCAGCCG
>LVAM01000049.1 GCA_001604005.1 Clostridiales bacterium Firm_07
CGGCCGCACGGAAACGGCTGCATCCTGACGGTGACCGACCATGGCGCCGGAATCTCCGAGGAAGACCTGCCGAAGATCTTCGAACGCTTCTACCGCGCGGACGCCGCGCGGAACTCGGAAACAGGCGGCCACGGGCTGGGCCTTTCCATCGCGAGGATCATCGTGGTGGCGCACAGCGGCAAGCTGCGGGTGCGTTCCAAGGTCGGCGAGGGGACGACGTTCGAGATCGTCCTGCCGGCGGAACCTTCATCGGGAGACCCGCCCCAGGAAAAACCGAAATCCGGGCGGAAACGGAAACGCGGATAATGAAAAATGAGGCAGCGAAAGCTGCCTCATTTTTCTGTGCAGGGGATTCAGCCGACAAATTCATAGCCGGCGTCTTCCACGGTCTTGCGGAGCACTTCTTCCGGCACATCTTTGGAGAGCTCCAGGACGGCCTGGTTCTTCTCATGGTCCGGGGCGGCGCTGACGACACCGTCCACAGCCTCGAGCGCCTTCTTCATGCGCGCTTCGCAGTGCATGCACATCATTCCTTTGATTCCGATGGTCTTTGTCATAGTCTGTTCCTCCTTTATCAATTCAGATTGGATATTTTCAACCGCCGCACGGAAATCTTCCTCCGCAACCGGCGAGAGTGCCCTGTCTTTACCTGCGTCATGCAGCCTGAAAAGATTCAGACGCAGCGCGTTGGTGACCACGCAGAAACTGGAGAGGCTCATGGCTGCCGCGCCGAACATGGGATTCAGCTCCCAACCGAAGATGGGGATCCATACGCCGGCGGCCAGCGGAATGCCGATCACATTATAGAAAAATGCCCAGAACAGGTTTTCCCGGATATTCCGCAGCGTGGCGCGGCTCAGGCGGACGGCGGCCGCAACATCGGAAAGGCGGCTCTTCATGACCACCACGTCCGCTGCGTCGATCGCGACGTCCGTTCCTGCACCGATGGCGATGCCGGTATCCGCCCGGGTGAGGGCCGGGGCGTCGTTGATTCCGTCACCCACCATGATTGTCTTTCCCAGCTCCTGCAGGCGGCGGATAACGCCCTCCTTTTCATCCGGCAGGACGCCGGCGATGACGTCGTCCACCCCGGCCGCTGCCCCGATGGCGCGGGCGGTGCGCAGGTTATCGCCGGTGAGCATGACGACCTTCAGGCCCATGTTCTTCAGCTCCGCAATGGCTTCCTTACTGTCATCCCGGAGGGTATCCGCCACGGCAATCAGCCCAAGCAGGCGGTCATCCCGGACAAAGAAGAGAGGCGTCTTTCCCTCGCCGGAGAGGCGGTCCGCCGCCTGCACGGCGTTTTCCGGCAGGCTGATCAGGCTGCCGATATATTTTCGGCTTCCGCCGGTGAGACGGGTACCGTCCAGATCCGCCTGCAGGCCGTTGCCGGGCAGGGCGGTGAAGCCGGTGGTCTCCGCGGCGGCAAGGCCAGCGGCTTCCGCATAGGACACGACCGCCCGGGCGAGGGGATGCTCCGACTTGCTTTCCAGCGCCAGCGCCGCGGAGAGAAGCTCTCCTTCAGCAATGCCGTCCGCGGGAAGGACGTCGGTGACTTTCGGCAGACCTTCCGTGACCGTGCCGGTTTTATCCAGCGCAATAATCTTTGCCTTGCCGGCTTCCTCGAGGGAAACGGCGGTTTTGAACAGGATGCCGTTCTTCGCGCCCAGGCCGTTGCCGACCATGATGGCTACCGGCGTGGCCAGGCCCAGCGCGCAGGGACAGGAGATCACCAGCACGGAGATTCCCCGGGCCAGCGCATAGGCCATGGTCTGCCCGGCGAGCAGCCAGACGACGGCGGTGACGGCCGCGATGGCCAGCACCACCGGAACGAACATGCCGCTGACCCGGTCTGCGATCTTCGCGATGGGGGCTTTGGTGGCGGCTGCGTCGGACACCATGCGGATGATCTGGCTGAGGGTGGTATCCTCGCCGACCCGGGAAGCGCGGCAGGTGAGGAAACCGGAACAGTTGACGGTCGCCGCGGAAACGGCGTCGCCTTCCGCCTTGTCCACGGGGATGCTTTCCCCGGTGAGGGCGGACTCATCCACGGAGCCGCTGCCAGAAAGGACGACTCCATCGACAGGAATATTTTCCCCGGGACGGACGACGAACACGTCGCCGGTATGAACCTGGGCAATGGGGACGGTGACTTCCGCCCCGTCCCGCAGGAGGACGGCCGTCTGCGGCGCGAGCTTCATGAGGCTCTTCAGCGCGTCGGTGGTGCGGCCCTTGCTGCGGGCCTCCAGCATTTTGCCGACGGTGATCAGCGTGAGGATCATGGCGGCGGATTCAAAGTACAGCTGGTTCATTCCGTCCATGACGCCGGGCATATCCCCGCGGAACTGAGCGCCGGCCATGCGGAAGAGCACATAGACGCTCCACGCAAAGGATACCCCGGAACCCATGGCCACCAGCGTATCCATATTGGGCGCGCGGTGGATGAGCCCCTTCCAGCCGGAGATAAAAAACTTCTGGTTGATGACCATCACAATGGCGCTGAGGATCATCTGCAGCAGCGCCAGGGCCACATGATTGCCCTGCAGCGCGGCGGGAACCGGGAAACCGGCCATGTGTACGCCCATGGAGAAATACATCAGCACGAGCAGGAAACCGAGGGAGGCAAAGAGCCGCCGACGGAGGCGGGGCGTCTCCGTATCCCGGAGGGCTTCCTCCGCAGCGGCGGCGGAAGGCGCGGACCGGGCGGCATCCTTCAGACTGGCGCCGTAGCCGGCCTCCTCCACGGCACGGATGACTTCCGCCGGGGCGGCGGAGCCTTCCACGCCCATGGAATTGGTGAGCAGGCTGACCGAGCATGCGGTGACCCCGGGGACGGCATTGACCGCCTTTTCCACCCGGGCGCTGCATGCGGCGCAGCTCATGCCTGTAACCTGATACTGTTCCATATCAATACTCTCCGATTACATCAGCTTTTCCAGGATCGTCATCAGCTCGTCCATCACTTCGGGCTTGCCATCCCGGATATCCCGGACCACACAGTGATCCATGTGGGAACGCAGGAGCTCCCGGTTGAAGGACTTCAGCGCCGACAGCACGGCGGCGGACTGCATCAGCACATCGTAGCAGTACGCGTCCTCATCGACCATTTTACGGATGCCGCGGAGCTGGCCCTCCATCCGGCTGAGCCGGTTGGCCAGCTTTTTCTTTTGTTCATCGCTGCGCTCAGTATGCCGGGCGCAGGCGGGACAGCTTTCATGTGCCATACACTCATCCTCCAATATACCCCCTGGGGGTATATCAATCCTACACCATTTCCAGACGGATGTCAACAGTCCCATATTGACTTTCCGGCCGGGGACTGTCGGAAACTGTTCATACAGGGTTTACGTCTGTTTCACGGTGCGTTCTTTTCCGGATGATATGATGACTGCGGCTGAAAAAAGCCGGAAAGGGAGGAGATCTATGAAAAAGGTATTATTGGTTTTCCTGGC
>LVAM01000050.1:0-282 GCA_001604005.1 Clostridiales bacterium Firm_07
GAGCTGCTCCGCCGGGTGGTGGAGGAAGCGCGCGCATACGGCTGCGGCAACGTGCAGATCACAGCGTCCGATATGGGCGTGCTGCTATATACGGATTTCGGTTTCCGGAAGAACGGGAATTTCATGCAGTATACCTTCTGAAGGAAAAGTTTTCATGCAGGCCGGAAAAGGGTTGACACGTCAAAAGAAAGGAGCTCTTCCCATGATCTGGCGCGGATACGTCCATGAACTGCCTGCCAACGACGAACACGTTGTCCGTTATTTTGTCGTATCCGTTATTAC
>LVAM01000050.1:305-410 GCA_001604005.1 Clostridiales bacterium Firm_07
TTATTTTATATATCCGGAAGGAGGAGAACCCATGAAATTCGCGGAGAAAACCATCACCCTGAAGGACGGCAGGACCTGTGTCCTGAAGCCGCCGGCGCCGGAAAT
>LVAM01000050.1:452-2013 GCA_001604005.1 Clostridiales bacterium Firm_07
CCGGAGGGCGAGGCGGAATTCCTGGCCGGATCCCTGGAGAGCACGGATTCCGCACTGGTGATGGCCATGGTGGACGGAACAATCGCGGGATACGGCGGCGTGCACGGGAACCGCGCCCGCCGGAAGATCCGACACCGCTGCACGATGGGGATTTCCCTGCTGGAAGAGTACTGGGGACTGGGAATCGGTACGGCTGTCATCGGATATATGGCCGAACTGGCAAAGCAGGCCGGGTATGAGCAGATGGAGCTGCTGATGGTGGCGGACAATGAACGGGCCGGGGTCCTGTACCGCAAATGCGGGTTTGCCGAATGCGGCAGGCAGTACCGCGGAATGAAGTTTGATGACGGAACCTACCACGATGAAATCCTGATGTACAGGATCCTGTAAAGGAAAAAACGGATGGGGGGATCATCCTATGAATTACCTGGAGGAATACTACAACAGCTTTAACGAGGAGGGTCGGCTCCTTTCCCGCCACGGGCAGGTGGAATACCTGACCACCATGAAATATATCCGTCAGTACCTGGAGAGGATGACGGATCCGGCTATCCTGGAGGTCGGCGCGGGCACCGGAAGGTACAGCGTAACGCTGGCGAAGGAGGGATACCGGGTGACGGCGGTGGAACTGATTGCCCGGAATCTGGAGGTCCTCCGGTCCAAGCTGGACGGAACCGAACCCATTACGGCCCTGCAGGGCAATGCGCTGGATCTTTCCGCCCTGCCGGACAGCGCCTATGACGTAACGATGCTCCTGGGACCGATGTACCACCTGTATACCCGGGAGGACAAGCTGCAGGCCATGCGGGAAGCGCTCCGGGTGACCAAACCGGGCGGATATATCCTGGTAGCCTACTGTATGAATGAGGCGAGCGTGATCGCCTACGGATTTGTGAGCAACCATGTCCGGGAACTCCGGAAAAGCCTGGTTACGCCGGACTGGCACTGCCTTAGCGAGCCGAAGGAGCTGTTCGAGCTGGTGCGCACGGAGGATATTGCATCCCTGGATGCCGAGTTTCCGGTGGAACGGCTCGGGCTGGTCGCGACGGACGGAGCGACCAACTACCTCCGGGAATGCGTCGATGCCATGGACGACGAGGTGTTCGGCCTGTGGCTGGATTACCATTTCTCCATATGCGAACGGCAGGATCTGGTCGGCGCGTCCCACCATACGCTGGATATACTCCGGAAGAAATAAATCAGGAGGAAGAGTTCATGATTACCGAATCCTTTGACAATCAAAGCGAAGCGATCATTACACCGGGGGCTTTTTATGGGGAAAGGGGTTCCGTTACGGACCTGGCGATCGGCACATTCTCCCGGGAAATTTACCCGGCGGTGCTGGAACGGTACCCAAATGAACAGGTCGGCGCGATCCATGCCGCGAACGGCATCCGGCCGATCCACCTGTTGGATGTTGATGGCATGAAAATAGCTTTCTACCTGTCCGGCATCGGCGCGACAGCTGCGGCTACGGATGCGATCGAGGTGAACTGGATGACCGGCGCGGATCATTTTATCCTGTTCGGATCAGCCGGATCGCTTGACCGCGAGGCCACGG
>LVAM01000051.1 GCA_001604005.1 Clostridiales bacterium Firm_07
TTCAGGGGATCAAGATGGTAGAGGCGGAGGGGCTCGAACCCACGACCCACTGATTAAGAGAGCCTTGCCCCGTGCGCGTATTCTCTAGGGAATATGCGCTTTTTACTTGCAAGGATAGATTGAGGATATATATTGGCAATCGGAATCATTCAATCTGATAAAGAACGGAGGGGCGCAACGTGAGCAAGGTAGCAAAGACGAAAACGAAGGGCAAGGCAGGGAAACCGGCAATACCGGAATGGACCCCGCGCATATCTCAAAGGACGCTTGCCAACGGAACGGCATGGCGGGCCGACTGGTGGGAGCGCGGCGCGTCCGGTGGCGATTACGTCCACCGTTCAAAGCAGTGCGAGACTCGGGCGGAACTGGATGACTGGATTGAGCAGGAACGGAAGGAGCGGGCCAAAGACGACAAGCTGACGCGCCGGGCGGACAAGCGGCGGGATTCCATCGTCGCATTGGCAAACCTCTCCCCGAGGGAAAAAGCCGCGCTTGCCGCCGCCGTTGCCTCCCTGCGCCTCGCGGGAGGCGGGGCGGAGGTTCTGGCCGATGCCGTCAAGGTGTACGCCAAAACGCATCTGACGGGGGCGCGGAAAAAGGTGTGGCGGATCGTCGGGGAGCATCTGCGGATTGTACGCCAACGGCGGAGGCCCGCCACCTATGCGGACAGGCGGCGCAATCTCGCCCCGCTGGTGGCCGATCACGGGCGCAAACTGGCGGCGACATTCTCCCCGGCTATGGCGGAGGATTGGATATTCGCCGCGAACACGGATAGCATGAGAGCCGCCCGCCGCCGCGCCGCCCATGCGGTTTTTGAGTTTGCCATGCGGCGGGGATACATAGACCGGAACCCCGTGGCGACCGTGGAGCGGGTGGAGCCCGCGCCTCGGGATGAGGTCTGCATCCTTACGGCAACGGATGCGGCGGAATTGATGAGACGGGCGGAGAAACACGCGCCCGCCCTTGTGCCTTACTTGGCAATCGGGCTCTTTGCCGGGTTGCGCCCGATGAACGAGTTGCGCGGGCTGGATTGGCAGGACATCGACCTAGAGGGCGGCAACATCACCGTGCGCCGGGCATCGTCGAAAACCAATCGCGCCCGCCTTGTGCCTATCTCGCCCAACCTCCGCGCATGGCTGGAAACCGTGCCGCCGTCGCGCCGCACGGGGAGCATCTACTATTCCCGCCGATTGCTGGACTGGATAGCGGGAAAAGAGCCCCGGCAGGATAGGCGGATAGCGGAGCCCGGAAAAATCAAGCGCAAGGCCAAAGCGGACGGGAAGAAAACCCGCATGGAGTTTGAGCCGATACCGTGGGGCCAGGACATACTCCGCCACACGCGGACATCATACCGGCTGGCCGAAACGAAAAACGCGCCGCTTGTTGCCGAGGAAGGCGGGCACACGCTGGCAATCATGCGACAGCATTACGCCAACAGGACAATCCGGGCGGCGGATGTCGAATTGTTTTGGAACATCCTGCCGACGAAAGCGGCGCGGAAGTCGAAAGGGAAATAACATGACCATGAGACAGGAAGGCCGCGAACTGATGCGGCGGGCGGAAGAAGATATGCGGGCGGCTCGGACGGTGGCGG
>LVAM01000052.1:0-1178 GCA_001604005.1 Clostridiales bacterium Firm_07
AGAGGCTTACAGATTCATTCTTGCAAGCGTGTGGATGTGCATCATACAGGATTCTTCCCCGTTTTGTCAATAATGATTTTCAGGAAAAACAAATCACCTCCATAGAAAAGACAAAGACGGAAGATGATCCCTGCTTGTGCTTTTCCGGGAAACCCGATATAATGCGGGCGAGGAAACGTTTGCAAAACCGAACAGCCGGGAGGTATTCTGATGGGAAATTACCGCAATTTCAGGTTGGTATACTATTTTGTGGCCGGGGGAACCGCCCGTGCCGACGCCGAAAAGCTGGAAAACGATATCCGGTTCTTTGAGAAATATATGCGTCCCGACAAGGTTTACCTGGAACCGTTCCGCGGCGGAGTTATGGCTTCGGAGGAGCAGGTCCGCCTGTGCCGGGACCTGTTTGAAAAACACGGTATCGAGGTCGCCGGCGGGCTGACCACCACCGTTCCCACACCGGAAGGCGACGAGCCGAAGCAGCGCCTGTTCGACACTTTCTGCTACAACGATCCGAAAATGCTGGAGATCCTGCGCAAGGCCAGCGAATATACCGGAAGGCTGTTTGATGAGTTCATCATCGATGATTTCTTCTTTACCAACTGCACCTGCGACGCCTGCCGCACCGGGCGGGACGCGTACAACGCCGCGCACGGAATTACGGACGGAAGCTGGCAGGCCTACCGTCTCGACCTGATGGAAAAGGTCAGCCGGGAGGATATCATTGCTCCGGCGAAGAAGGCCAACCCCGCCTGTAAAATTACAATCAAATACCCGAACTGGGCGGAAAGCTACCAGGAAACCGGATACAATCCCGCCGCCCAGCGAAAGCTGTTCGACCGGATCTATACCGGCACGGAAGCCCGGGACACCGTCACCACGGACCAGCATCTTCCCCGGTACCTGAGCTTCTCCCTCATGACGTATTTTGAAAATATGTGGCCCGGACACAACGGCGGCGGCTGGTTTGATCCCTTTGATTTCCACATTATGGACCAGTACCTGGAGCAGGCTTACCTGACCGCCTTCTCCAAACCGCTGGAAATGATGCTTTTCTGCTTCCAGGCGCTCACCGACAGTCCGCTCGTCCCCGCCCTCGGCTTCCATCTCGACAAGCTGGATGCCGTACTGGATTACTGCGGGAAGCCGGTCGGCACCGTCTGCTACCTGCCGGACAACTG
>LVAM01000052.1:1198-2739 GCA_001604005.1 Clostridiales bacterium Firm_07
CCGTTCTGGCCGGAAAACGCGGAAAGCATCCTGCTCACCCGTTCCTCCGCCTGTGATCCGGATATCGTGGATAAACTGGAAAAATACGTCGCCGGCGGCGGAAAGGCGCTGGTCACCAGCGGCTTCCTGGAAGCCGCAATGGGCCGGGGCATTCAGCGGATGACCTCCATCCGCATCCCGGGCCGCCGCATCCGCGGCCGGAATTACCGCATCGAGACCGGTAATCCCTGGTCGCGCACGGAATACCCCCGCGGCCGGGAGGAGATCGGTATTCCGGTCTGTGAATTCAGAAACAACGCCACCTGGGCGCTGGCCAAGGTGGCGGATACGGAGGAAAGCTTCGGCCTCCTCCTGCGGGATACCTACGGCAAAGGCCGGATGCTGACGCTGGCTGTGCCGGACAGTTTCCCGGACCTGTATAAAATTCCGAAGTCCGTGCTCACAAAAATCCGCAGTGAATTCCCGTCCCGCCGGGTATACCTGGAATGCAGCAGCGGCGTCAGCCTGTTCACATACGACAACGACGCATATATCCTGTATCCGTATGTCACCTCGCAGGCACAGCCGGGCGCCGTCCGTATCCATGTAAAGGACGATGCGGAAGCGCTGGAGGTGCCGCTCCGGAAGGATTTCCGCACGGGAGAACCCCTGCGGATCCCTCCGCTGTACAAAACCGCCGGGGAAACCGTATTCGAGGTCCGCGCCAATCCCGGCGTATATGAGCTCTTCCGGATCCTGTGACCGTTTTATCCCAGGGTGACGTCCAGGATCATCATCAGCACGAAGCCTGCTGAAAAGGCGATGGTTCCGATATTGGAATGCTTCCCCTCCGACATTTCGGGAATCAGTTCTTCCACCACCACATACATCATGGCGCCGGCGGCAAATGCCAGGAAATACGGCATCACCGGCGTAACCAGTCCTGCCGCCAGGATGGTCAGCACCGCGGCGATAGGTTCCACCGCGCCGGAAAGGACGCCCATCAGGAACGTCTTCCGCTTCGGCATTCCTTCCGCCAGCAGCGGCATGGAGACAATCGCGCCTTCCGGGAAGTTCTGGATCGCGATTCCCAGTGCCAGTGTCAGCGCTCCGGCTGCCGTGATCCCGGCGGATCCGGCCAGCAGGCCGGCATAGACCACGCCGACTGCCATGCCTTCCGGGATATTGTGCAGCGTCACAGCCAGGATCAGCTTGGTGGTCCGCTTGAATCCGCTCTGCGGCCCCTCATTCTGCCGGTCCATGTGCATATGGGGCGTGATCACGTCCAGGGCCAGCAGGAAGCCGACGCCGACCAGGAAGCCGATTGCCGCCGGAAGGAACGCCAGCGTCCCCATATCAGCGCTGCTGTCCAGCGCCGGCTGCAGCAGGCTCCAGAAGGAAGCTGCCACCATCACCCCTGCTGCAGTCAGGGCCTTCTGCACCCCGCCGGAGATCTGCTTCTTCAGGAAGAAAACCATTCCTGCACCGAGGCTGGTCCCCAGGAACGGAATCAGCACGCCTTCCAAAATCTGTATATTCATCTGCTCCGCCTCTGCCTGTTG
>LVAM01000053.1 GCA_001604005.1 Clostridiales bacterium Firm_07
ACCGGTGTGGTTTCCACCTACATCCACCTGGGCGGCAAGGTCGGCGTTATGGTTGAAGTGGCCGCGGATGACGCCGCCCGCACCAACGACGCCGTGAAGACCTTCGCACATGACCTGGCGCTGCAGATCGCGGCTGCCAAGCCCGAAGCGGTCCGCCGCGAGGAAGTCGACAGCGAGAAGCTCGAGAAGGAAAAGGAAATCCTGCGGGCCCAGGCGCTGAACGAAGGCAAGCCCGAGAAGATCGTCGACCGGATGGTCGAAGGCCGGATCGAGAAGTACTACAAGGAAGTGTGCCTGCTTGAGCAGCCCTTCGTCAAGGACGGCGACAAGAACATCAAGGGCCTGATGGCCGAGATCGCCAAGGAAGCCGGCGCTGCACTGGATATCGTTCGCTTCAGCCGCTTCGAGCGGGGCGAAGGCATCGAGAAGCGCAAGGATGACCTGGCCGCTGAAATCGCTGCGATGAAGAAATAAGACTTCAAAATCCAAAGGGGCTGTCAGACGACAGCCCCTTTTCAGTCACAAAGGAGAAAACCATGAAAATCGGATTGCTGATTGCGGTAGACCGGGAACTGGAAGCCTTCCTGAAGAGCGGTGAGGAACGGACGGAGGAAACCGTCGCCAACCGGACGATTTACAAAACCCGGATGGAAGGCCATGAGATCTTTGCCATCCGTTCCGGCTGCGGCCAGATTGACGCGGCGGCAGCGACCATGCTGCTGATCGTGCACTGCGGCTGCGAGCTGATCCTGAACTTCGGCGTGACCGGCGCACTGGACGCGGAACTGAAGGTGGAGGACCTGTTTGTGGTGGAGAAGGTCTGCCACTACGATTTCGACGTAACGGCCTTCGAGGCGGTGAAGCCGGGACAGTATGAAGAGTACGCGGATGAGTTCATTCCGCTGGACGCGGAGCTCGCGCAGCTGGCGGCAGAACGGATTCCGGGGATCCGGAAGGTCGCGGACGCCAGCGGCGACAAGTTTGTGGAAGACCGGGCGGAAAAGCTCCGCCTGCGGAACATGGGCTGCAGCATCTGCGATATGGAAATCGCCGCGATTGCCCGTACCTGCGAGCGCAGCGGGGTGAAGTGCCTGAGTATCAAGTGCATCAGCGACACGTTTGACGGAAACGGCGAAGATTTCAACACCAACGTGCGGCGCAGCGCGGAAAAAGCGTTCGCGGTGATCCGGGAAGTGCTGAAGGTACTGTGACCGAATATACAGACATAAAGCCAGCCCGGCTGATTTCAGCCGGGCCGGCTTTTTCTGTATGCGGTTATTTGGCCCCGAAGGCGATCATGCTGCCCAGGGGGCGTGCGCTCTTGTCTCCCTGGACGAGGACTTTTCCGTTGAAGACCATGCAGGCAGTTCCGCCGCCGTCCAGGTTCAGGGCTTCCGTGCAGCCCAGCTCGAGCATCCGGTGGGCGACCAGGTCGAAATTCATGCCGATATATTTGGTATCCGGACGGCCCCTTGCCATGAGCACCAGGTAGTGGTACGGCTCAATCATGCCGATGGCAATCCGGGAGTCGCTGTACTGGGCGGTGTTGTACATATAGGATTTGGAACTGTCCACGCCCTTTTCATTGATTTCCCCGTTCCGGATCAGCCAGGGACCGAAGGAGAACACCTGGAGGGCGCCTTCCGCGCAGAAATCATCCGCGGTTTTCTCGCCGATCGGATCGGCCTTCATGCTGCCGTCCGGGTATACCGCGAGGGTATCCAGGGGCGGAAACTCCACCTTCCCGTTGGTGCGGGTTTTGCTGCTGATCAGCTCGCCGTTCCGGATGATGATTCCGTCCGGCCATTTGGCGGTTCCCTTGTCGCGGCTCTGCATCCGGTGACCATAATAGTCATCCGAAATGGCCAGTACGACCGGATTCTTTTTGACCAGCTCCGCCGGATTTTTCTTTGTGTATCCGGCCGGGCGGGTTTTTGTGGGGGGCGTGGTGATGGTAAACAGGGGAGAGGTTTCCGAAGCCTGGATGTCGGCGATATAGTGCTCGCGGATGCGCTTGCCGGCTTTGACCTTTACGGTTTCCTGGTAGCGGGTGATGGTAATGGACAGGTCAGCGGTAGCATACTGCCAGACGCCGTTCTTCTCATCCTCCAGGAGGTATTCTTCACCGGGATTGTCCCCGACGAGGAAACCCTTCGCATTGAAGTGCCAGCCGTCCTTTTCCGTGACGATTTCATCTTCCGCCGGACTGTCGATGATGATTTCCTCAATAATGACATCACTTTCGCCGGATTCGGCCAGGACTCCGCACGCGCAGAAGCAGAGCAGCACCGCACACAGGAAAAGGGAAAGGATTCGTTTCATGTCATATTACCCCTGTTTGATATAGTACTTCCGCAGGATTGCGGAATTGATCCGTGCGCCGAGGAAGCGGTGCACATATACGGCCAGGTGCTGGTCGGCACTGGCGATCCGTTTGCGGAAGGGGATGCGCTTCCGGTCGAGGGTTTTCGCGATTTTCCGGCCCAGCAC
>LVAM01000054.1 GCA_001604005.1 Clostridiales bacterium Firm_07
ATGAGGACTGGTCCGTTTATTCTCCCCCGAAATCCGTTTCCCATTACAAGGTAAAAGGTGAAAACGGATCCTTCTTTGACCTGGACAGGTTTATCCGGGAGCATTTCTCCCAGGAACTGATCCGCTCTTATTCCCTCCGGGAGTTTTCCTTCTTCCTGGGGTATTATGCCCACCTGCTGACAGACGTTGAATGGATTGCGGAAGTGATGCAGCCATCCTTCGCGGCGCATCCGGAGAAGTCCGGGAAAGACCCGACCGCCTTTGTATGGGAACTGAAGCGGGACTGGTACGACCTGGACTTCCGGTACCTGGCTGAAAACCCGGATTTCAGGGCATTCCGCATTTATGAACAGGCGGCCGGATTCCGCAACGACCTGATGGACATCTTCAGCGAAGACGCTTTCAGCAGCCGGCGGGAATACATCTGCGGCTATTACCGCGGAGAACACGGGGACCTGTACCGGGAATATCCCTACATGGCACCGGAAGAGGCGGACCGGTTCGTTTCCGGGGCGGCGGAGCGGGTCTTTTCTGCCCTGCAGCCGTCCCTGTCCGCCTGGAATGAAACCGCCGGGTTTTCCCTGAAGGAGCTCCAGCCGTCCCAGTTCTGGATCTCCGAAAAAAAGCTGGAGGACGTCCGGGCCTGGTTCAATCCCTCCGACCTTTCCGGCTTTGCTCCGATCCCGGTGAAAATGCTGGACGGCATTCCGGTGATGACGGACGGGCATACCCGGGCCGTGGCGGCTTTGCTCGCCGGACTGGATTCCGTTCCTCTTGCGTGGGACCGGGACGAACTGGACTGGGACATGTACCGGGAATGTGTCCGGGCATGCCGGGAACAGAAGATATTCACGCCGGAAGACCTGACCGACCGGATCCTTCCGGAAGACGGGTATCACGAAAAATGGGACCTGTGGTGCGACCGGATGCAGGCGGAGATCGTGAAAAGCAGGACAGAGAATCAAAGGGAAATATGAACGATTTCAACAGACGAGGTGAAGAAAAATGGTATGTTTCCTGACCAGCAGTCCGGTCATCCCGGGAACCCTGGAACTGAATCCGGCGAATTCCTTTATGGATGAGCTGCACCGCCGTTTCCAAAGCGGCGAACGGGTGCTGTTCATCTGCTCCAATCCGGACGTTTATGACAAAACGGATTTCTTTGCGAATGAAATGAAAGGAATCTTTGAGAATTCCGGCTTTCCTTTCGGCTCGTTCACGATCCTGGACAGCCGCAATGAACACGATGCGCCGGAACTGATTAAAGACTCCGACCTGATTATCCTGGCCGGCGGCCATGTGCCGACCCAGAACCGGTTCTTCCGCAGAATCGGCCTGAAGGCGCTGCTGAAGGATTATAACGGCGTCCTGATCGGGATCAGCGCCGGAAGCATGAACAGCGCGGAGACGGTGTATGCCCAGCCGGAACTGGACGGAGAAACGACGGACCCGGAATATCAGCGGTTTCTGCCAGGACTCGGCCTGACGAAGACCATGCTCCTGCCGCACTACCAGGATAACAGGGACGATATCCTGGACGGGCAGCGCATATATGAGGACATTGCTTATTCCGATAGCTGCGGGCGGGTTTTCCACGTCATCCCGGACGGGAGCTATCTGTTCATTGCAGACGGACGGGAAGAACTGCGGGGCGAAGCGTACCGGATCAGCGACGGGAACATGCAGCAGATCGCCGCAGAAAATGATGTCATCCGGCTGAAGTGAGTCCTCGCCTGACGGTTGAGGAGCTTAAAACACAAAGTTATTGAAACCTCCGGAAAATCAAGCTATCATGTGCATGTCAGCTGATAAATACGATTTCGGAGGGACTCAACCATGGATTTAAATATCGGAAGCGTGATCAAGCGGCTGCGCTCGGAACACTCGGTTACCCAGGAAGAGCTGGCGGAATATCTCGGGATTTCATTCCAGGCGGTGAGCAAATGGGAAACCGGCACCACGATGCCGGATATCGCGCTGCTGCCCAGGCTGGCGGCCTTCTTCGGCGTCCGGATCGACGAACTCTTTTCCGTGGATCATGAGGACGAGCTGGAGCGGATCGAACTGATGCTGCGGCGCGAAGAAATGACCGACCAGAACTATGCCTATGCAAAGCGCATCCTGGACGGGATCCTGCGGGAAAACCCGAAGGACGTGGAAGCGGTCAAGCGGTACGCAAAG
>LVAM01000055.1 GCA_001604005.1 Clostridiales bacterium Firm_07
TACAGCTGTTCACCCTTAACCATATGAAATCCCCTCCGTCATCAGAATCAATCCCCCGGTCCCCCGGAAAAGAGAAAGAGCGCTTTCCACAACTCCGAGCGGAAACGCTCAACGCACATTGCATGTATACACCCAAACCGGTTATCTGTCAAGCCGCAAAGGGTTTTCCGCATCGGTTTCATACAACAAAAAAACGGCGCCGCGCGCCGTGGTTTATGCGTCCCGCAGACCGGAGCCAAAGGGCCGGAGCTTCCGGCGGAATTCACTGGGGGAGCTTCCGGTTGATTTGCGGAAAACCCGCAGGAAATTCGAGTAATCACGGAAACCGCAGCGGACCGCGATCTCCTGCAGGGAAATATCGGTATGGATCATCTCGCGGGCAAGTTCAATCCGGCGGTAAAGGACGTAATCGTAGATGCTGCGGCCGGTGATCCGGGTGAATTCATGGCTGAGATAGCTGACGCTGACGCCGAAGTGCCGGGCCAGATCATCTCCTTTGACGGGCTGGTTGTAATGCGCGTCAATATAAGCGGTGACTTCCCGGATCAGGGATTCAGAACGGTCCACGGATATGCCTCCTCTCCTGCCTGCTGAAAAGCGGACACCGGCCGGAGCCGGCGCCCGCCAGGGAGTGTGTTCGTGACTGAGTATGAACGATCAAGGGGCTCCATTTATTTGTATAATATCAACATAAAAGCACGGGCCGCCATGCAAAATTGGCTCATTAGTATGCAAATCCGGCAGATGGACTGACGGGGAAAACGGGGGTTCCGGAATGCGGAGCGGCAGTCAAAACCGGCCTGCAGATCTGAACTGCAGGCCGGAAATCCTTGTGCTGTGGGATATGAAGATGTTACCGGGTGAAATCCTTCATAAACTGCCAGGCCTGCTCACAGGTGTGCTCCCGGCATTCATGCCCCTGGTTGTCCACGCCGGCAAACACGGTGCGGCATACACCGTCCGTGCTCAGGTAGTGGTGCTCCGTGAGGACGGCTTCCCGGGAAAGATCCGGGATTTTTTCAATCCGGTCGCCGGGAACGCCCCAGAAGGGTTCTTCCCAGTTTTCCCGGTTGTCAAACACCAGGTCATACGGCTTTGCTACCCGGTTGACCTCGAACACATACCGCGCGCGCTCCATGCACTTGTCCGCCTGACACGGCATTTCCGGCAGGGGCGTTTTTTCACCGGCCGCGTAATACAGCGGTACGGGGATATCCCGATTGATCGGTTTCGGTGCCGGCTGGCCGTACAGGTTCAGCCCGACCTCGAAGGTGGCGTCCATCGGCGCGAGCGCCGCGAAGGACTCCGGATATTCCTGGAACAGGTCCCAGGATTTGCAGCCGCCCATGGAGAAGCCGCTGGCATAGATCCGGGACGGATCAATGGGATATTTTTCCTTCAGCTGTTCAATCAGGGCCATGACCTCAGTGGCGCTAACGTTCAGGTGGTTTTCGAGGCATACCAGCAGGAAGCGGTTCCGCATGGCGATACGCCACCAGCCGGAAACCCACGCGATATGGAACGCGGAATCGCCGCCGCCATGGAAAGCCAGTACCAGAGGAAGCGGATCATCTTCGGACAGGGGCGTCGGGTAATAGGCGATATAGCCCACCCGGTGCCGGTCGGTACCGGTATCATCGCCGCGGTTGTCGGGGGAAGTGGCCAGATCGGTCACCACCGGTTCTTCCGCCATGCCCAGGGCGTGGAGGTCCTCATCCCGGGAGAGCACGCCGCACCAGCGCTTCATCCGGCCCCAGAACTCGTCATGGTCGGAACGGAAATCCGCCGCTTCGCGGACGCACAGGAAATCACATGCATTGCGCAGCGCTTCATTGATCTGTTCGGTGTTCCCGACGGATACAACGGGGATATCCCGGCGTTCCGGTGCAGGAATCACAGAGAGGTTTTCCAGCACGACGGCCATGGGCGTGATTTCACCGGGCCCCCACAGGTACTGGCCTTCCAGTGTTTTCAGGCAGCTGCGGGCAATATAGTCGGCCGATTCGCCGCAGCCGAAGAGCACCGTGCGGAACAGGGAACCGCGGATAAAGCTTTCACCGACCTCTCCGGTGAAGAAGTTTTTCGGGGTGATGATCCCGTCCCGGTAATACTGGCCGATTTTGCTTTCGGCCGCCAGGTCGGCAAACAGGGTGTCCGGCGCACCGGCCCAGCCATCCGGAGCGGTGGGACGGATGAACACGACGGACGTGGAATACCTGCGGGCAATGTCCGCCAGGCCGGAGCGTTCCGCGTAATCCAGGGCACATCCCGCGTCGCGGTTCTGATCGTCGAACACGACCAGGTAGGGCGCCTTGTAGCCGTAATTGATGACGGCGGAGTCCGGCTGCCCGAGCGGGATATATACCAGGGCACTGAAAGAACTGAAGGTATTGGACCAGAATTTACCGCCGCCCGGCAGCTCTGA
>LVAM01000056.1 GCA_001604005.1 Clostridiales bacterium Firm_07
CCAGCATCTCCAGCACCAGCGCGGTGGTGATCCCGCAGCGGTCCTTTCCTTCCGTACAATGCCACAGGACCGGGCCTTTGGAATAGTCATGCTGTATAATCCGCAGCAGGATTTTCCGGAACGCTTCCGGGCACCGGTCCATCAGCATTCCGTACAGCACCGCCATATCCGGAGCTCTCCGGTCCTTCGTTTCTTCCTCGTGGCTGATGCCGGCGTTGATCTCCTCAAAAACAGGCAGCGGGGTATACTCGCAGCCGTAAGTCCGGTCCGGTGATTCCCGGCGCTCCGCCGGCGTCCGCAGGTCTATCACTTCGGCAATGTGCTCCGTGTCCTTCTCCTCCGCCTGCGCCAGGTGCGCGGAGCGGATCAGCATCTGCGGTTTGATGGTCCTCCCGTCAGCGGTCCGCAGTCCGCCCAGGTCCCTCATATTCCCGATCATGTTTCTTCTGTCCTCATAAATCTTTGAAATGTTTTTCCGTCCCGGGTCACCGTTTCATTCCACATGCCTGCCGGACGCACCCACAGGCCGCGGCTTCCGTACAGCGCCCGGTAAACCACCATGGGCTCCTCCGTCTCGGAATGCCGGGCAATCCCGATCACTTCATATTCGTTTCCCTTGAAATGCCGGTACCTGCCGGGCCGGATCGTCTCCAGCGCTTCCTCGTACGTCATGCCCGGATTCCTTCCAGCCATGCGTCCGCGTCGGCTTTTTCCGTCATGCTGGTGTAGAAGTAATCCGTGATTTCGGAATCCGGCAGCAGCGCCTTCAGCGCCGCCAGGGATTCCTCCCGGCCGTTGTTGCCGGCCGTGGCAAACGGGATCACCCGTTTTCCGGCCAGGTCCGCCCGGCGGAGATACTCCTGCAGGAAATCCGGAACTGTCGCGGCCCATACCGGGAAGCCGATGAATACGGTATCATAGCCGCTGAAGTCCGCCGCGGGCGTCTTCGCCGCGGGAGCTTTCTTTCCCTTCTTCTCCCGGATCACCCGGATAATGGCGGAAGGAAAGCTTCCGTACTTTTTCTCCGGTTCCACAAAAATCATGTCGGCATGGAACTTTGCCTGAATCTTCTCCGCAATCTTTTTCGTAATGCCCGACCTGGAGTAGTAGACCACTGCTGCCTTCATATTTTCCCTCCGTATTCCCGGGGCATACCCCGGATGGTCAATGGCATTATACCGTAAAATCCGCGATTGCGGAACCCCGGTGCCATCTGCCGCCCGTTGCCAACCCGGGCGCAAAATGATACAATGGTTGCACGCCATCGGAAGGGAGTTGATCATATGGCAAAGTTTGTCCCGAAGAACAAGCTGGGCAAAAAAGCCCAAAAGGAGCTCAACCGCACACGGCGCGTGATGTGGGAGTTCAGTCCCGTCACCAAAACCGTTGAAAGCAAAAAGGTTTACTCCAGGAAGAAAAACGCTCACGTCCGTGATGATTACGGCATGAGCGATTTTCATATTTATTTCCCTTCCGCAACCGCAATCATATAAACAGGACGGTGATCCGCAGTGAAAAAGCTCGCCTGCCTTTTCCCCGGAATCGGATA
>LVAM01000057.1 GCA_001604005.1 Clostridiales bacterium Firm_07
CCCTACGAAAAGATTGAAGGCAGCTTTCCTTTCTGGGATCCCAACCTGTTCATTGACGATGACGGGCGGGTGTATTTCTATTGGGGATGCTCCAATATCACGCCCATCTGGGGCGTGGAACTCGATCCCCAAACCATGCAGCCCATCGGTGAAAAGCGTGTGCTGGTGGAAGGCCATCCCTTTGAAATCGGCTATGAGCGAGTGGGAGAGGATAACAGTCAGCTGCCTGCCTCTGAAGCTGAAATAGACGCGGCTTACGAAGCGTTCCACAAGCGGCAGGGCATTTCTGAGGATCAGGTGCCGGAACAGGTGAAGCCGCTAATCCGGGGCATGTTCTCCAGAAAACCTTATATCGAAGGGGCCTGGATGGACAAACAGAATGGCAGGTATTATCTGCAATACGCCTGCCCGGGCACCCAGTACAATACCTACTCCGACGGCGTGTATGTGAGTTCCAGCCCGCTGGGACCCTTCACGCTGGCAGACAATAATCCATATTCCTATAAGCCCGGCGGCTTCCTGCCCGGCGCGGGGCATGGCAGCACCATGCGGGATGAACAGGGTAACTGGTGGCACACATCCACCATGCGGATCAGCATGAATCATGATTTTGAACGCCGGGTGGGGATCTGGCCCGCAGGCTTCGATGCGGACGGTGAGCTTTTCTGCAACCAGCGCTACGGAGACTGGCCCATGACCCTGGAGGGTGATCCCTGGCGCAATCCCGCCTGGATGCTGCTGAGTGCGGGCAAAAAGGCCACAGCTTCTTCATTCACGGATGGCCATGAGCCGGAAAAAGCCACGGAGGAAAACGTGCAAAACTGGTGGCAGGCCGCATCCGCGGACCGGTACGAATGGCTGCAGATCGATCTGGGCCGGGTATTTGATGTGCATGCCATCCAGATTAATTTTGCCGATGATCAAATCGACATTCCCTGTCCCGGGCAGGTGTCGGGCGGCAGCCAGGCCCGGTATATTGAGGAACGGGATCTGACCACTCAATGGAAACTGACGGGAAGCACCGACGGGAAGGAGTGGTTTGTTATTACGGATAAGTCCGACGCGCAGACAGATCTGTCCCACGACCTGATTCTCCGGGAAGAAGGCTTCCGGGTACGTTTCCTGCGCCTATCCGATATATCGGTGCCCTATGGCCGGCAGCCCTGTATCTCCGGCCTGCGGGTGTTCGGCCTGGAGCATGGCGAGAAGCCGGCTGTGCCTGTGTTCACAGCCCGGCGGGACAGCGATCTGGATATGACGGTTTCCATTCAACCGCAGGATCATACGCTGGGTTATAACATTCTGTTCGGAAACAGCCCGGAAAAACTGTATCACAGCTATATGGTTTTCCAGACGGGAGAAAAGCGCGTCGGCGCGCTGATCAAAGGCAGAGATTACTTTGTGCGTGTAGACGCTTTTAACGAAAGCGGCATTACTGAGGGTGCCTGTATTCAACTGTAAGGAGGGATTTCGCTATGTCGTTCCCCAAAGGCTTTTTGATCGGGGCATCCACCGCCGCCCATCAGGTGGAAGGCAACAATATTAACAGCGATTACTGGGCGCAGGAGCAGATGCCCCATTCCAGCTTTACGGAGCCCAGCGGCATCGCCTGTGATCACTATAACCGATATGAAGAAGATATCCGTCTTATGGCGCAGGCCGGGTTGAACGCCTACCGTTTCTCTATCGAATGGGCGAGAATTGAGCCGGAAGAAGGATGCTTTGACGAGAATGAGATCCGGCATTACCGGAAGGTAATCCACTGCTGCCGGGAAAACGGCGTGGAACCCATAGTGACGCTGATGCATTTCACCAGCCCGGTATGGCTGATCAAAAAGGGTGGCTGGGAGGCCGAAAACACCATCGGATATTTCCGCCGCTATG
>LVAM01000058.1 GCA_001604005.1 Clostridiales bacterium Firm_07
GCCGTACACGGAAGCTTCCAGCAGGAAGATCCGGTACAGGTCGTATCCCCTGCCCCTGTCCAGCATCTCCAGCAGGCGCGGGATAATCCCGCCGTAGGGGTTCTCCGCGATGATCACCGGCTTATCCGGCGCGAAACCGGCGCAGTAGCGGTAATAGTACGGCTGGCGGAACAGCGTGTGCTCCATCTCCGTAATCACGATATCCACCTTGTTTTCGATGGGATAATAAGCCGGCTGCATATTGTAGAAGTTACCGGAGATCTCCAGCTTCCGCCCGTATTTCTCCATGGCGTATGCCCGGGCATGATCCGCCAGCTCGCCGAAGTAACGGCGGACCTGCATCACCTGGAATTCCCAGTAATCCCGGTAGAACAGAGCTCCCTGCGGATAGCTGCATCCGTGCTCCTTCAGCCAGCGGCCGTAATGGAAGCTGCCCAGGTCAATGCTGTCCCATTCCGGGCCCAGCCTTCCCGCCGCTTTCCGTTCCTGCAGCCAGGCGGTAAACTGCTTCATGCAGCTTTTGCAGAAGCACCCGCCGGAGCTGATGGACGTCATTGGCAGCTCGCATTCGTCCAGCTGGATGCCGGGCACGCCCGCGTCAATCTGGATCTCCATAATCTTCTTCAGGTAGCCGCGCCACACCGGATTGTTCCGGCACATCTGGTAGCAGTTCTCCTCGTGTCCCTTCACTTCCACCCACTGGGCGTGGATCGGGTTCCCGTCCATATCCCGGGTGCAGCATTCCTCCCGGAGGTTCACGACAGGATTGCCCTCTTCGTCCCGGATGCCGTCCGGATAGTAATCCTCCAGCCGGGTGGGAAACGCGTCCGGCCATTCATCGCGGCTGAACTCGTCCAGGCCGTACCAGCCGTGTCCCGGGTCCTCCTCCGCCCGCTTGTTCATGCGGAGGATGTGTCCCTTTCCGTCCGCGACAGCGGGATATTCCCAGCCCTGTACCTCGAAAACAATCCCGAAGAGCCGGATTCCCCTGCGGCTGCATTCCGCGATGAAATCCCGGTCGTTCATGAACCCGTATACCTGCATGCGGGGATCCACTTCCCCGAACGCCTCATGGGCAAGATACGGCAGGCTGATGCTTCCGCCGCCCAGGCCGGCCCAGGCCAGCACGGTGGCGTGGTATTTTTCCAGGTCTTCCAGCATCTGGCTGCTCCGCAGCGGCAGGCTCGGATGGTAGCAGTAGTTATGTTTAAACCATCCGTCAAAATAGACGCCCCGTTCCATAGACGACCTCCTGTGATTGGTATATTTTGCTTGCTTTTTCCTGCTTCTGAGTGTAATGTCATATACAGAATCTGTCAATAAACCGCATGCCCCCGCGACGCACAACCGTATACGGAAGGATGATCATCAATGAAGCGTTCCGAAATCCAGCAGGCCATCTCCTGGGCCAAAGACTTCCTGCAGGAAAACAACTTCTCCCTCCCCATGTTCGCCGGATGGACGCCGGAGGAATGGAAAAGCCGCCGCAAGGAGGCGGACACCATTGTCCGGACCATGCGGGGATGGGATGTGACTTCCTTCGGCAGCGATGATTTCAGCCAAATGGGCGCCGTGCTTTTCACCATCCGGAACGGCCTTCCGGACGGTTCCGCCGGATGCCCTTACGCGGAGAAGCTGATCCTGATGAAGGAAGGCCAGGTCCTCCCGAACCATTTCCACCGGCAGAAAACCGAGGATATCATCAACCGGGCCGGAGGTGTCCTGCTGATCCGCGTATTCAATTCCCTGCCGGACGGGAGCGTGGACCGGGAAGGAGACGTGCGGATCCTGACCGACGGGATCGAGCATTTTGTCCCCGCCGGAACGGACGTGGAGATCACCCGCGGGAACAGCATGACGATCTACCCGGGCCTCTACCATTTGTTCACCCCGAAGCCCGGCTGCGGCGACCTGATCGTGGGCGAGGTGTCCTCCGTCAATGACGACCGGACCGACAATTACTTTGAGGACGGCCTGCCCCGCTTTATCCCGGTGGAGGAGGACTGCCCGCTCACCGTTCCCCTCTGCAATGAATACGAAGCCCTGTTCGGCTGATCCGGGAGGATGATCTGATGAAAACGGTACTGATTACCGGCGCCGCCGGCGGGCTGGGCATCGGCCTGGTCCGGGAATACCTGTCCAGGAATTACCGGGTTTTCGGCGCGGATATCGTCCGGCACCCGGAAACCGATCAGCTGGCGGAAGAGTCCGGCGGAAACTACATGTTCTTTGAAGCAGACGTGGCCGACACCGCTTCCGTCGCCCGCCTGGCGGAACAGGTCGGCGCGGAAACCGATTCGCTGGATATCCTGGTAAACGCCGCGGGCATCATTCGTCCCGAAAGCGAGTTCCTGCTGGAATCCTTTGATGTGGAC
>LVAM01000059.1 GCA_001604005.1 Clostridiales bacterium Firm_07
CCTTCTCCTGGGTGAAGCCTTCGTCGTTGTTGTCGATGTTGATCTGATAGCCCATCAACAGGCCGAGGATCAGGCCGAAGACCGCGATGCCGAACGCGCGGTGCAGGCCCATCAGCAGGGCGGCGCCCACCACGAAGAGCACGGACAGGTTAATGATCGGAGTGTCTCCCTTGCGAACCTTGATGCGGGTCCGGAGCATTTTCTGGATGAAGTTCATAAATTTTCCTCCCTTTTTGTTTCCGTTCATCTGGGTTTCCGGAGCCCGGGTCGTGTTCGTGGTGTTCATCTCATGCAGCCGGCCGTTCTTTTCCAGGTCGATCAGCACGCGGGCCACGTCTCCGTTGTGGTAATCCAGCATGGATACCGCTTCCTCATAGGTGATTCCGCTCTTCCGGCGGATCAGTTCAATGTCTTCCATCGAATAGGCTGCCATTTTCGTTCTCCTTTCGCTGCCGGGTTCCCTCACCCGACACCGGAATCATATCACGCATGAAACCGCGTTGCTTGAGAAACAGCTTACTTTTATATGAGAATCAGATTAAAAAACCACAAGAATCCTGCCGGTTTTCTTAAACTTCGCCCGTTTTGCGGTTTCCGCAGCATGCGGAAGCCCCCGGCACAAAGGCCGGGGGCTTCCCGTTCCGGATGGCTCCGGGTTATTTTTTCAGCAGGTCCTTCACCACTTCGCCGGCCAGGATCAGCCCGGCCACGGACGGCACAAACGCCGTGGAACCCGGAATATCCCGGCGCACGGTACATTTCCGGGTGTCCGGCGGGCAGATGCAGTGGTTCCGGCAGCTGATGGCCGGATCCTCCAGCGGGCGTACCGGCAGTTCTGTGGAATACACAACCTTCAGGTGTCTGATCCGGCGTTTCCGGCATTCCGTCCGCATCACCCGGGCCAGCGGGCAAATGGACGTCTTATAGATATCGGCTACGCGGAACGCAGTGGGGTCTGTCTTGTTGCCGGCGCCCATGCAGGAGATGATCGGCGTTCCCGCCGCCTTCGCCGCTTCCACCAGCGCCAGTTTTCCCTTCACGGTGTCGATCGCATCCACGACATAATCATATTCTGAAAAATCAAACTGGTCCTGTGTGTCCGGCATGAAGAATGTCTTCCAGATGCGCACCCGGCAGTCCGGGTTGATATCGCGGATCCGCTCCTCCGCCACTTCCACCTTGTACCGTCCCACGGTAGAGCGCGTGGCGTACAGCTGGCGGTTTACATTGGTCAGGCATACCTTGTCGTCGTCCACCAGGTCCAGCGCGCCGATACCGGAGCGCGCCAGCGCCTCCACGGCATATCCGCCCACGCCGCCGATGCCGAATACCGCCACATGGCTGTTCTTCAGTTTCTCCATTCCCTCCGGGCCGAACAGCAGCCGCGTCCGGGAAAACTGGTCCTGCATATCTTCCGTTCCTTCCGTCATCCCGCCGTTATGTCAGGTCGCTCAGCCGCTTGCTGTAGAAAAAGTCGTGGATCATCCGGTTGTATTCCTTCCACATGGGCAGCGTATCGCACATGTCCGCCCGCGGGCACGGTTCCGCGCCGTTCTCCAGGCAGGCCACGGAGCTCATCGTTCCTTCCGTCAGTTCGATAATCTCGCCCACGGGAATATCCTCCGCCTTCCGGGACAGTTTATATCCGCCGCCCTTGCCGCTGATACCCGTCACGAGTTTTCCGTTCACCAGGTCCCGCACGATGATCTCCAGGTATTTTTTGGAGA
>LVAM01000060.1 GCA_001604005.1 Clostridiales bacterium Firm_07
CGTCTGGGAATCATGCACTTCGCGGTAGATCGCGCAGCGCGCGAGCAGTTCCTCGTGCGTGCCCGTATCCACCACCCGGCCGTTGTCCAGCACGATGATCATGTCCGCGTCTTTCACGGAGGAAACCCGCTGGGCAATAATCAGCTTGGTGGTGTCGGGAATGTAGCTGCGGAAACCGGTGCGGATCATCGCGTCCGTCTTGGTGTCCACGGCGCTGGTGCTGTCGTCGAGGATCAGGATCTTCGGCTTTTTCAGCAGGGCCCGGGCGATACAGAGCCGCTGCTTCTGGCCGCCGGAAACATTCGTGCCGCCCTGCTCAATCCAGGTTTCGTATTTGTCCGGGAAATCCTGGATGAAGCTGTCCGCCTGGGCCAGCCGGCACGCCTCGGCGATTTCCTCGTCCGTGGCGTTCTCGTTGCCCCAGCGCAGGTTATCGTTGATCGTGCCGCTGAACAGTTCGTTTTTCTGCAGCACCATGGCCACGCTGTCGCGCAGCGCGGTCAGGTCGTATTTCCGGGTATCAACGCCGCCGACGCGCACGGAGCCGTCCTTCACGTCGTACAGCCGCGGAATCAGCTGCACCAGGGAGGATTTGCCGCTGCCGGTGCCGCCCAGGATGCCGACCACCGCGCCGGAAGGAATGTGCACGTCAATATCGCTCAGCGTGTCGCGTTCGCTGCGGCTGGCGTAGCTGAAGTTCACATGATCAAAGTCGATGGAACCGTCCGCGATCTCCGTCACGGCGTTTTCCGGGGAAATGATGTCCGTCTTCTCGTCCAGCACTTCCACGATCCGCTGTGCGGAAGCCCGGCTCATGGTGATCATCAGGAATACCATGGATACCATCATCAGGCTGGACAGGATCTGGATCACGTAAGTAATCAGGCTCATCAGCTGGCCGGTGGTCATGCCCACATCCGGGTTGTTGCCGGAGGCGATGATCGCCTTCGCACCCAGCCAGGAGATCAGCAGTGTGCAGGTGAAAATGCAGGTCATCATCAGCGGCGACATCAGGGCAAGGTTCCGTTCCGCATGGACGAAATCCTTGTAGATGGAACCGGAGATGCCGTTGAATTTCTTCACTTCGTAGTCTTCCCGCACGAAGCTTTTCACGACGCGCACGCCCCGCAGGTTTTCCTGCACCACGTTGTTCAGCTTGTCGTAGGTCTGGAACACCCGGCGGAAAATCGGGTGCGTCCGGCTCATGATCAGGTAGATGCCCAGTGCCAGCACCGGAACCGTGTACACAAACACCATGGAAATCCGGGCGTTGATCGTCATCGCCATGATCATGGAGAAGATCAGCGTCAGCGGCGCCCGCACGGCCATGCGCAGGATCATCTGGAAGCTGTTCTGCACGTTCGTCACGTCCGTGGTCAGCCGGGTGATGATGGAACTCGTGCTGAACTTGTCAATATTGGAAAAAGAGTAATCCTGGATCGTGTAGTACATGTCGTGCCGCAGGTTCCGCGCGAATCCCGCGGATGCCACGGCCGCCATCCGGCCGCTCAGCACGCCGGATGCCAGGGAAATGAACGCGGTCACCAGCAGCGCCCCGCCATACAGCAGGATGTTCGTCATGTCGCCGGCTCCGTCGTTTCCCTGGATTCCCCGGTCGATCAGCCAGCTCATAATCAGCGGAATCAGTGCTTCCATGGCCACTTCGCCCACCATGAACAGCGGTGTGGCGATGGCCTGTTTCCTGTATTGGCGGACGCGCGCCGCCAGTTTCTTGATCATCGGTCCTCGTATCCTTCCTTATATATAACCATACAGATGATTTTATCATACGGCATTGTACGAATCAAGAATTCGTTTTCGGAAAGCCGGGGATTTTTGATCGGAAAGGCAACCGTTTTTCCGGTGGATTCATTTTGCTTTTCTCTTGTCCCTTTTTCCG
>LVAM01000061.1 GCA_001604005.1 Clostridiales bacterium Firm_07
TGTCGAAACATCATAAGGCAGTACTATCGTACATTCTGTTTGAGGCGCCACATTCGGACTGTCCGTTACGCCCGAGCGGATTGCGCGCCCGTCGCACAAAAGTTCCCACTCCAACCTGTACCCCGCGAGCGAACGGAAAAAATTCTCGTTGCGCACGGCAATCTCGCCGCGGCTCAAATCGACCGCCTCGGCCCAAATGTTCTGATAGACATATTTTACCTGCTCGGCGTGGGGATGCGGACGGCGGTCGGGGTCGAAGAGGCCGTTGCAGTTGAAATTCATATCGCTCGGGTCGTAGGGGTTGTAATCGCCGCCGAAGGTGTATATCATCTTACCGCCACGGTAAGCGCGCAATCCTTGGTCGGCAAAATCCCAGATGAATCCGCCCTGAAATTTCGGGTACTTGCGGACCAGCTCCCAATACTGACGGAACCCGCCGCCCGAATTGCCCATCATGTGGGAGTATTCGCAGAGGATGAGCGGCCTGTTGGCAACGGAGTCGGTGCTCGCGCTGTAACGTTCGCAATAGGCGTGGTCGGGATACATGGGGCAGTATATGTCGGTGTTGCGCCTCAACCCTGCGCGCTCGTACTGCACGGGACGACTCGGGTCTTCCCGTTTTACCCAATTGTAACATGCATCGAAATTGGGACCGTCGCCGGCCTCGTTGCCGAGTGACCACACGATGACCGACGGGTGGTTGAAATTGCGCTGTACGTTGCGCGAATTGCGTTCCAAGTGGGTTTTGGCGAAGTCGGGACGCCGCGCGAGCGACTCTTCGCCGTACCCCATGCCGTGGGATTCTAGGTTTGCTTCGGCCACTACGTATATGCCGTAACGGTCGCACATGTCGTACCATCGGCGGTCGTTCGGATAGTGGCTCGTGCGCACGGCATTTATGTTGTAACGTTTCATAACCTCCATGTCGGACATCATGCGTTCTTCCGACACCACGTAACCGCCGTCGGGGTCCATCTCATGGCGGTCTACACCCTTAATAAGGACAGGCTGTCCGTTCAGGAGCAGTTGCGAGCCGCGAATCTCCACCTTGCGGAAGCCGACCTTCACCGGCACTACCTCCTGCACTTTTCCGCCCGAACGCAGAGTTGCGGTGAGAGTATAAAGATATGGCTCTTCGGCACTCCATTTGTGCGGCGAGGCCACTTTCAGTTCCTTTTCTGCCCTTCCCGAAACGACAAGCCGCTCCGTGGCGACCGTAGCACCCGATGCGTCGGTCAGCGAAAGCTCCGCCTCGGCGCGTCCTTTGACTGTCAATTCTACCGTCAGACGCCCGTCGCGGTAATCGGCGTCGAGGTCGGGCGTAACGCGGATATCTTCCAAACGGTTGTTCGCAGGTCGCGAGCATAGGTATGTTTGCCGCGCCACGCCGCACAAGCGCCAAAAATCTTGGTCTTCGACATAGGTGCCGTCCGACCAGCGGAACACTTGGAAGGCGATGAGATTTAGGCCTTTATGCAAGTATTTGGTAATGTCGAATTCGGCTTCGAGGCGGCTGTCTTCGCTGTATCCCGCAAAGCGGCCGTTTACCCAAAGATAGATATTGGAGGTCACCGAGCCGAAGTGCGCGATAACCTGCCTGCCGCTCCACTCGTCGGGAATGGTCACGAATCTGCGGTAGGAGCCCACATGGTTGTTCCTGACGGGCACTTCTGGCGGATTGTTGCGGAAATCGTTCTGCCACGCGTAACCTATGTTTACGTAGAGCGGGTCGCCGTAACCGTTGAGCTCCCACATGCCGGGTACGGGCATCGTCCCCCACGAGCGGTCGTCGAAATCGGTGCGGAAAAAGCCGGTCGGCCGCATGTCGGCGTCGCGCACCCAATTGAACTTCCACAAACCGTCCAACGACATGAAATTCGCCGAGGCGGTACGGTCGCCCGCAGCCTCGTCGGCGTCGCGGAAGGCAAAAAAGTCGGTGTGCATCGGCAGGCGGTTTACGGCGTTCTCTTCGGGCGAGAACCATTGGTCGAAAGTTTGCGCTCCGAGCCGGAAGGCCGCGAAAAACAACAGGAGCGAAAGCGTAAATTTCTTCATCATGGAGTTGAACGGTTTTAGGCGTATTATCGAAGTGCAAGATAGGGATTTATTTTCATTCGGCAGCAAAAAAAGAGCCGCGTCCTTGCGGGACGCGGCCGTCGTGTATAGTGGTTTGAAGTTACCGTTAGTACCTTCCGCCACGGTTGTAGCCGTCGTTGCCGCGACCGAAACCGCCGCGACCGCCACCGAAACCGCCATGAGGGTGTTCGGTCTTGGGACGAGCTACGTTAACGCCGATGGTTTGGCCTTCGAACTCGGTGTTGTTGAGAGCGTCGATGGCTTTTTGAGCCTCTTCGTCGTTGGGCATCTCCACGAAACCGAAGCCGCGCGAACGGCCGGTTTCACGGTCGGTAATAACGTTAGCCGAGCTAACTTCGCCATACTGTGCGAATAAATTCTGCAAGCCGTCACTCTTGGTGCCCCAGCTCAAATGCGAAACATAAATGTTCATTCTCTACTTTTTTTAATTATTGATTGTTATCTAAATCGCGTACGGCGTTAATTTCAACGTGCCCGCTTTTTATTTTTCGTATGATATCTGTTCAGAGGATTGTAAGGTTATGGGAGGCGGCGTTCCGTGGGCGCCACCGAAAGTCATCGGACTATATTGTCAGGTATGAAAACCACATCATTAAATCGTCTATACGCGCACGTCACTTACGGCTTTCGAAAACAACGCGCACATCTCCGCGACCGAGAGTCAAACAAAGGAATTCGGTAATGATGTCGTTTTCGGCGTGCGGAATCTTTTGCAGTTTGCCGCAGTGGCCGATATGATTCAGTACAAACTCTGTTGTTAACCGAGGCAAATGTAAATCGAAATTTCGAAAAATCCTAATTTATTTTATTTTACCGCTTCGAGCGCGCACCGGTCGCCCGAAACAGGCGGCAGTCCGGCACTCGACCGCCACCCCTGTTACCGCCTCCGTCACGAAATACCTTCGTGCCGTCGCATCCGCCGCAAGAATGGAATTTTACCCCTCAGAGGCGAGTTTTGGCGACATTTGTTTGGTGACACAGGTAAATTATTCTATATTTGTACGATTCTAACTCCATGTAGAAACACACTGTTCTCATAAACATTCAATGAATAAATTCATCAGGTTCGGTGTAATCGTCATACTGCTGGTAGGCGTCTCCGAGTTTTCAGCCCAAGCATTCCCGTTTTTCAGAAAAAACAAGAAGAATAAAGCCGACACGACAGTTGTCGCACAACCCAAAAAAGCGGTTTCGAAATACGATAAAATGTTCGTAAAAGACCGCTCGTGCCAAACCGCAAAGGGCGGTTTCATAACCCTCCACAAGGTCGGGCATAAAGTCTATGCCGAGCTTCCCGAAAAATATCTCGGGCGCGACGTACTGATAGCCACCACCATATCCGAAATAAGCGATTCGGAGCTGGGCACAGTGGGCTACAAGCCGCAATCGCCCCTGTATGCCCGTTTCGCAGTCATCGACACCATGGTCTGCCTTATGGGAGCTACCGTAATGCCCGATTTCGACGACACCGACACCGCCATGGCCGACGCCATGCGCCGCAACAACATAGACCCCGTCTTGTTCTCGTTCAAGAAAACCTGCATGTCGCCCGACTCGGCAGCCGTGGTGTTCGACATCACGCCGATGTTCCTGAACGAAATACCCGACTTGTCGCCCATCAAGAACGGCACGCAGAACATGGTCAGCACCAAAGCCCAATATCAAGCCTCGAAATCGTCGGTTGCGGAGATAAAATCGTTCGAAGACAATGCCACGGTCAAGTCGATGCTCTCATTCAACGTCACTTCGAGCGTACTCGGGTTGGTGACGCTCAAAAACGACCAGCCGGTTACGGTAAAGGCCACAAGGACCATTCTGCTCTTGCCCGAAAAACCTGCCAAAGCCCGCTTGGCTGACTCGCGCGTGGGAATTTTCCTCTCCAACCGCACCTGCTTCGCCGCCGACAGCGACATGAGCGACACATACTCGGTAATCCACCGTTGGAACCTTATTCCTTCCGACTCGGCCGCCTTTGCACGAGGCGAGAAGGTCGAACCCGTAAAACCCATAATCTTCTACATCGATGACGCCTTCCCCGAGCGGCTCAAAGATGCCGCCAAAGAGGGCATAGAACGTTGGAATGCCGCTTTCGAGCGGATAGGGTTCAGAAACGCGGTTCAGGTGCGCGATTTTCCGAAGGACGACGCCGATTTCGACCCCGACAACCTCAAATACTCATGCATACGTTATGTCCCCTCCCCGACCGCAAATGCCATGGGTCCCTCGTGGGTAGACCCGCGCTCGGGCGAGATAATAAACGCCTCGGTGATAGTTTACAGCGACGTGCTCAAACTGCTCAACTCGTGGCGTTTCTGCCAGACTGCACAGATTGACGAGCGTGTAAGGGCAATCAGGATGCCAGACGAGGTTATGCGCGAGTCGCTCGCCTACGTGCTTTCGCATGAGGTCGGGCACTGCCTCGGTTTCATGCACAACATGGCCGCTTCGGCCGCTTTTGCGGTCGATTCGCTACGCAACGCCGCATTTACCGAGCGCTACGGCACCACGCCGTCGATTATGGATTATGCCCGTTTCAACTACGTGGCACAGCCGACCGACCGAGGCGTAAGACTTACCCCGCCAGATTTGGGAGTATACGATTATTTCCTTGTCAAGTACGCCTACGCCCCGATTCCCGAAGCCGCAACCGCCAAAGACGAAGCCCCCGTACTCGAAAGCTGGGTACACGAAGTCGCAGGCGACAAACGTTTCCGCTACGGACGCCAGCAGGTGCGCTACCGTTACGACCCGAGTGCCATTGAGGAAGACCTCGGCGACGACCCCGTCAAAGCTGCCGACTACGGAATAGCCAACCTGAAATACATTCTTTCTAACCTGAACGGTTGGATTACCGACGCCGACGACCCTACGGGCAAACAGCGCGAAAGGCTCTACGGCGACATAGTCAAACAGTACAACCGCTATGTGGGCGCCGTCATGCTCAACATCGGCGGCATATACCTCACCTCGACCGACGCCGCCACTGCCGACCAGAGTGCAGTAGCGGTACCCGAAAAACGTCAGAGGGAGGCCCTTGCGTGGGTAATGCGCGCGATAGACGACTGCGAATGGCTTGACGAAGAATCGGTGATGCGGAAACTCCCGCTCATGGTCGGTCGGTCGTCGGTGGTCGCCTACAACAACACCCTCGACCTGTTGGACACCTATAAGAACGTGATGCTCTCGTCGTACATCGCCCCCGAAACCGACCGTTTCACGGCCGACGAATGGTTCGACGAAGTATACAAATGGATATGGAAAAGCACTACGAGCGGTAAAGAGCCTTCTGCCGCCGACCGCAACAAACAAAAACTGTTCGTCGCAATGTGCGCCAAAGAGATGTCGAAAGCCCCCATATATACCTCCGCATCGCTCTCTTCGCTTACAGACCGCGCTTTCTTGCCGTCGGTAAACCAAATGGAGTGGTTCAACCTCGACGAAAGCGGAACCCTCGACAGACATTTCGACCGGCTTCAACAAATAGAGTTCGACAAGGGCAGCGGCTACATAGCCTCGCTTCTGCCCACCGAACAAGCTTTCGGCCCCGCAGGATACGGTTGGCAGGCGAAAATCAACATAAAAACCATAGACGAATCGTACTCGGCACTCTACGGCCAAGCCGAAAAAGCCGTTGCGCTCCTCAAACGTGCATCCAAATCGGCTCCTGCCTCCGTGCGCCCCCACTACTCGGCGCTGCTGCACATATTGGAAAACGCCATGGAGGCCAAGTAACACATTATTCGCGAACTCTCAATAAACGACATTCACACCTTACAGATGCCTATGAATAAATTTTTCCTATCGGCCGTGACGGCCATGGCTGCCATTCTGTTTGCTTTATCTCCTGCCTGCGCCCAATCGGCGCAAAAAGTGAGTGGCACGGTCAAAGATGCATCGGGAAATCCCATAGTGGGAGTAACGGTCATGCTGAAAGGCAGCATGACTGGCGTAACATCGCTGGCAGGCGGTGTCTACACCATCCCCATCCCCAAGACGGTCGAAAAACCGATATTGGTATTCTCCTTTGTCGGGATGAAAGACTTGGAGGTGCCTGTCGGAGGCCGCACGACAGTAAACGTAGTACTCGAACAATCCGACACGGTAATCGAAGAGATAGTCATACAGACCGGTTACGGCGTGGTGCAGAAACGCTCCGACCTGACCGGCTCGGCATTTCAGGTCAACTCAGAGAAACTCGCGCAGTTGCCCGCAGCCCGCATCGACAACATGTTGGCAGGACTTGTCCCGGGCGTCAGCATCGAGGAGAACGGTTCGGCGGTACGCGCCCGTTACAACACCCGAATACGCGGCGACGCTTCGCTCAGCGCGTCCAACGAGCCGCTGTGGATAATCGACGGAGTTCCCGTATATACGGGCAACAAATCCAATGCGGTCGCCGGCACGAGCTTTACCGTCAGTCCTCTGTCGTTCATCAACCCCGACGACATAGAGTCGATGACCGTGCTTAAAGACGCAGTCACCACCGCGCTCTACGGAGCCGACGGCGGCAACGGAGTCATACTGGTGACAACCAAGCAGGGCAAGACCGAAAAGGCCTCTCTGAAAGCATCAGTACGTTACGGCGTTTCGCAAATCGACCCTTCCACGTGTCTCAAAATGCTCAATGCCGCACAATGGATGGCATACGCCAAGGAGTGCTGGGTAAACTCGGTAAAGAGCAACGGTTACCGCACGCTTGAAACGTTCCCCTATCAGGACAACGAATACAACTCCTACTCGACCACCGACACCGATTGGTACGGCGTCTACACGGGGCTCGGGCAGATAGCGCAGATAAATTTGGCGGCAAGCGGCGGCAACAAGAACATGAACAACTACATCTCGGGCAGCTACTACAAGGAGAACTCCACCACCATAGGCGATTCGCAGGAGCGCTTATCGTTGCGCACCAAATCGAGGTACAAGTTCAGCAAGAATCTTTCGTTGGACCTCAACGTGTCGGGCTCGTACAATACCAACCGACTGTTTTCGGCAGGGTCGTACACCTACAAGACGCTGCCCATATTTTCGCCTTACGAGGAAGACGGTTACACCCCGCGCCTCTATAATTATTACAGTCTGAACGACGACGTATATACGCTCAAAAAATACCGCTTCTACGAGAACGAAGTGCCGTCGAGAGCCTACAACGACAACAACCAGCGCTCATTTGCCGGCGACGGAAGCGTGAGCATCACGTGGGAACCCATCGCGGGGCTTACGTTTACATCGCAGGAGGGGGCGAGTTACCTGAGCACCAACGAAGACATCTATTACGCCAAAACCACGCTCGACGGCATCGACACTAACGGCAGTTCGCGCCGTGCGGGAGTATTCTCGCTCACTTGGAACAGCGTGAACCGAGTGAACTTCGACCGCTCGTTCGGCAAACACAAAGTCGGCGCTCTTGCGGGCATCGAGTTCGTCAATAAAGACTACCGCATGCTGTACTCTACCGGCAGTGGCTTTTCGAACGACCAAATCAAAGAGGTGGGTTACTCCAACGCCGACACTCGCGTGGGATACTCGTCGGCCAATGTCACCCGCTCGCTCTCGTACCTCGGCCAGTTCTCGTACTCCTACGACAACCGCTACGTACTGACTTTCACCGCGCGCCGCCAAGGCTACTCGTCGTTCAGCAAATACACCCGTTTCGGCAATTTCATGGCCGCAGGCGTATCGTGGAACATGCAGAACGAACCTTGGTTCGACAAATCTGTGGTAACGACACTCAAACTGAAAGGCTCCTACGGCAACAGCGGCAATTCGCGACTGGATACATCGGCCGCTTACGGAGCTTACTCCTACGGCGAGGCGAACTATTACGGCGGGGCTATGGGCGCCACCCAAAGCGAGGCACCCAACCCGGGTTTGAGTTGGGAAAATACCCATATCACAAACCTCGGAGTGTCGATAGGGCTATGGAACCGCATCTCGCTCGAAGCCGAATACTATCGCAACTACACCGACAACCTGCTCTACGACGGCCGCGTGTCGTCGGTCATTACCGACAAGACCGTAACCCGCAACGTTGGCGAAATAAAGAACGAAGGCATTGAGATTACGCTTTCGACCACCAATATCGACACGCAGGACTTTACATGGACCACCGATTTCAACGCATCGCACAACAAGAACACAATCATGAAACTCTACAAAGGCACCCATACGGGATTCTTTACCTTCGTTTGGATGGAGGGTGCGAGTAAAGACGCATGGTGGTTGGTGCGGTGGGCCGGCGTAGACCCCGCAACCGGCAACCCGATGTGGTACGACAAGGACGGAAACCTGACATTCTCGTTCAGCTACGACAACCGCGTGATCATGGAAACGCGCAGCAAGACGCCCGACTTGGAAGGCGGCATGGTCAATACGTTGCGCTGGAAAGATTTCTCGCTGCGTATCATGGCGAACTATCAATTGGGCGGCTGGGCTCTGTGCAACACGCAGATAGACGACGGTTACAGCGCCATAAACTACAATGCGCCCGTCGAAGCGCTCTCGCACTGGAAACAACCGGGCGACCTCTCGGTAAATCCGCGCGTGGCCTACAAGCAATCCACTCTGTCGGCCATGAACTCCACTCGCAACCTGTTCGACAAGACAAACATACAAATCAAGAACATTTCTCTCAACTACACCGTTCCGAAGAAATTATGCCGTATGGCGGGAGTATCCGACGCTGTGGTTTCGCTACTGGCCGACAACCTCTACGTGTGGACGCCCGGCCAGAACAGCACTCGGAACAGTTATAAGACATACATGTTCGGCAACGGCATGACACGCACTTTTTCGTGCGAAGTATCCGTCTCCTTCTAAAACCGCACAAATGAAAAAAGTATGAAAAAACTTTACAAATACCTGACAATACTTTCGGTAGCGCTGGTGAGCGGTTGCACGGGCTTTCTCGAAGTCGATAATTTCGGCAAGAGCACCATCGAGTCGTTTTTTGCAGAGATAGACGGCCTGCGCTCGGCGTCTGAGGGGTTGCACCGCACGATTCTGGACTTCTACGACGACGATTTTCTGCGTTACGCCGACCTTGCCGGCGACCTTGCCGACCCCATCAGAATGAACGCAAACGAAAGCATTCTGAAACTTTGCGATTTCACCACCCTGGCCGAAGACAACTCGGCATACACTCGTCTGATTTGGAAAAACGGCTACGTTGTAGTCACCAACGCCAACAACATTCTGTATTACGGCAAACCGCTGCTCGAAAAGTATCCGCACGACACCGACGAGATTAATAAAATCTTCGCTTACGCCTACTTCGCACGCGCTTTGGCAACCTTCGACCTCTGTCTTGTCTACGCTCAACCCTACGCCTACACCGCCGATGCCTCGCACCTCGGAGTGCCTTCGGTCACATACGTACCGGGGTTCGACGACACCATTGCCCGCGACAAGGTGTCGAAGGTCTATTCGCAAGCCATAAAAGACCTCGAAACGGCACTCGGTATACTCGGCACGGACAAGGTGACCGACGTATACCACATTTCCGGAACGGCATGTCAGGCGCTATTGGCACGTATCTACCTCCACATGGGCAATTGGGACAAGGCCGCCGAGTACGCCAAAGCCGTCATGGACAAAGTGGCTCTTTCGCCGCGCAGCGAGTACGAAAAGATGTTCCGCGACGGCGACAGTACTGTTGGAACGGAATCTATCTTACGTCTGAACTCTTACAACATAAGCGGTTCTATGAAGGCGTTGTGCGACCCGTCGGTTACGCCGAAAGTCAAACCGTCCGACAAGCTCATCGCGATGTTCGACGACCCGGACGACATTCGCCTCAGTATGCTTACCTACGTGGCCGAAAGCGTCGAAACCGACATAGCCGGTCAGTCGTTCAGCGCTTTTACAAAGTATTGCAGCTACAAGCGCATCACCGACGAGAAGAAACGCCGTTACGACCCGTTCGTATTGCGTTGCTCGGAGATGTACCTGATTCACGCCGAGGCTCTGTGCAAGACGTCGTCGCCCGACCTTGCAACGGCCGCCGACGACATAAAAACCCTCATTGCGCGCGCTACGGGCAAAGCCAAGAGCGCCATAACGCTATCCTACTCCGATGCCAGCGGATTGTCGGACATTATTGAAAAGGAGCGCTGCAAGGAGCTCAACATGGAGGGACACCGCCTGTTCGACATAACCCGCCAGAAACACAATCTCGTGCGCGGCGCCACGACCACTTGCAAGGTTAGGACAATCGAATATCCCGATTACCGTTTCGTTCTGCCCATTTGCGCAATGGAGATGGACGCCAACGAGTCGATGATTCAAAACGAAGGTTACACCGGCAGAAAAGAGTAAAACAACAATTATCCGAACGAACAAATGAAAAATTCAAAACTCCTGATACTCGGACTTACCGCTCTCCTCGCCGCCTCATGCGCCAAGGAGGCCGCCCCGTTCGACAACCCGTTCGTCTATATCAACGACATCAACGGCGGCTCGTCGGCCACAATCGAGAAAGAGAGCAATAATCTGATAACCGAACTGACGGTCAATCTGAGCTCCAAGAAATTCGACAAGGATGTTACCGTGAGTTACACAGTGACGGTAGGCAACGGCCTTACGGAAGGAGTCGACTTCAAGATTCAGCCTTCCACCAAGAGCCCGCTCACCTTCTCGCCCGGCACATACAGCATGCCCGTAAGAATAATATGGTATGCGTCGCCTTCGCTCGACGCCACCAAGGACAACACCGTGAAATTCGCGCTCGAAGGTTGCAGCGACGGGCGCGTAGGACTGGGATTGCCCGGCAAGGACAAACTGCGTTCAAAATATATCTTTACCAAACAATAAAACCAATCAAGTCAAATGAAAAAAGTTTTGAGAATCGCATTGGGCATCTGCGCGGCAGCCGCGCTGCTCTGTTCGTGTACGAAGAATCAGGAAAGCGACGGAAAAGCCGCCCTGAAATCCATTTCGTTCACCACCAAAACCAACCCGGCCCTGACCGAGAATTATGAAGGCGTAATAGACGATGCCGCAGGCACAATCAAGTTCGTGATGCCTCAGAGCACCGACCTGCACGCTCTTATCCCCACGTTCAAAGCCACCAAAGGCGACGTTGTTTCTGTAAACGGCGTGACGCTCAAAAGCGACAAAACGGCAGTGAACTGCTCGTCGGCAGTAACCGTAGTCGTATCGGACTCTTCGGCCAAGGCCGAAAAAACCTACACTCTGACCGTTTCGCAAAACGACGGAGTAGCGGAGTTGGTATCCGCCGGTCTCTACAAAGCCGACAATGTCGACCTCTTGGATGCCGACTATGTGGCAGGTACCATTACCGATGTCACCATCATCCGCATCAAAGGCGGCGGCAACGGCAAAACGCTCAATATCAGGCTTGCGGCAGGTCTGAACGACGCCATAAAGGTCAATAACGCCAAGGTAAAGGACATCGCGAGCGTAGATTGCGATTTCCCCATCGACGTCGTCGTTACCGACACCGTAGCCAACGTCAACAAGAGCTACGTGATAAAGGTGGGCAAAATTCTGGAAATGGTATGGTCGAAAGCCACCGGTTTCGCCGACGATACCAACATTTCGACTTCCGATTACGCCATGGCGGTAGATGCCGAAAAAGACGAGATTTACCTGCTTTACGGCATCAACGGCACCGTAGGAGCAACGGCCACGACATCCATGGCAACGGTTTCGAAATGGAACGGCAGTGCATGGACGACCGTAGGCACTTCGTGCTTCTCGCAAGCCAAAGCCGCCAAGTTTGCCATCGATGTTGTCGGCTCGCAACCCTACGTAATGTTTACCGACAACGGCGCTGAGGTTTCGGGCACCGTTTCGGTCATAACCTACGCTTCCGGCTCGTGGAGCTACGTGGGCGCTCGCGGATTCGGCGAGAAACCCAACTCTTTCGGCTATGGTATCGTTGTCAACCCCGAAACCAAACGCCCGATTACCGCATGGAGCAACAACGCCGCAGGCGCAAACGTCGGCAAACGCGGTCTGAACGTTTCGGTATTCGGCGGCACCGATTGGACGGCCAACCAAAACATTTCCGGACGTACCGCAAGCTGGTACGGCATGGTTCCGCGTTTCGTCACCGTGGGCAATGCGGTATATCTGTGGGTGGCCAACCAGAATCAGAACACATACTCGCTTTACAAATACGCAAGCGGTTCGTGGAGCACGGTGGTCGAGAGCTACATGAACGCAGGCAACCACATTCACGTGGGCGACAATGCCATTGCGGCCGACTCACAGGGCAACATCTACGTGGCCATACTGGACGACAGCGCAGCGGCAGGCACGTGGTACATCCAACTCTTCAAGCTCAACGGCGCCACATTCGAGAAAGTCGGCTCGCCCATCAACAACTCTTACGGTACGAGCGGTTCGTCTTATGCTCTCGTGTTGGACCATAACGACATGCCCATCGTAGCGTACATCGACCAAAGCGCTTCCGGCCGTTGCAAGATAGTAACCATGGATGCTGAAACCAAATCGTGGGGCGAACCTTTCGACACCGGCATTACGGCCAACACATCGTCTACTGTATGCCTCGACAAAGCCGGCAACGGTTCGATATACGTTTCGTTCGCTCAGAAGTTGCAAAACTCCGCAAGCGCCAACTATTACGAATACGAGATTTTCAAATACTCACTCGAACCCGACGTACTGCCCAAATAGAGCGGTTGCGTTCAACGCATAAAAAAGAGGGAACTCGAAATCCGAGTCCCCTCTTTTTTGTGCTCGTGCCGCCTATCGGCGCACCACCATGTAACTCCTCTTGACGTCGAGGCCGTAACTGTCTTTGGCGGTAAACGTAAGCAGATGAACTCCCGTAAGCGAGTCGGGCAACTGTGCGCTCCAAAGGTGCGGCGAGGCCGTCTTGCGGTAAACAGCCCTGCGAGGGTCGCGGCGCTGATAGCCTGCCGACTCGGATTGATAACGCAGCCGCGCAACGGCAGGGTCCATGATTTCCGCAAGGGACATGGGCACAGCTTCGCCGCCGTCGATGCTCATGGCGACCGCAGTATCGCTGCCGCCTGCAAAAACGTTCAGTACCACCAACCCGTTCTTGTGGGTGTTAAGCGGTTCTATTTCGGTATCGGAAGGGTCTGTGCCGGCAATCCACAGGCGCATCTGTTCGTCGGAGCCGATGGCACGATAACGGAATTCATATCCGTCGGGGCCGAAATCTATCGTAAAGAAGTTTCGGGGCGAACCGCACTGTTGCAACGACAGAGGCACCCACGAGGCGTCCTTAACTCCTCTCCACCATGTGGCGCAGACGGAGCCGACGACCAGTTCGGCGATTTTCGGGGCAGGCTCGATACGGTAAACGGTATGCATGTGGGCGGCGAGTATGAGCGAGCCGGAACGGCGTGCCGACAGTATTTCCGTCATCTCCTCCCTGCCTTTGGTGTACTCGATAGGGACGTGTTGGCAGAGCACTATTGTACAATCGTCGGGCAGCATGGCCGAAAGATTGCGCACGAACCGCAAATCGCTCGGCAAATATGTCCCCAATGCGTTTTGGAGGGCAACGAAACAGTACTTACCGTAGCGGAAAGCATATACTGCGGCGCCGAAAGCTTTCGAAAAGCCGTTCCACGAAGCCTTTTTCGCGTCGTAGTCGTGATTGCCCATAACCACCCACGAAGGGCGCGGGAGCGCGTTTACGGTTTCGGCTACGGGCCCTAACCATTCGGGTGAATCGTTGGCCAAATCGCCGAGCCAGATATTGAAATCGGCGCCTGCACCGTCGGCCAAAGCATCCATGACGGTACGCTCGGCATAGGCCATTTGTTGCGGTTCTTCGACGTGCACGTCGCCCACTACGGCAACTCTGAACCTCTTGGCGCGTCTTTGCCTGACGAGCCCGAAGTCGGTTCGGCCTTCTTCGCCGCGCACGAAAGCTAGGTTTCGAATACCACCGCGGGCAAGAGAGTAATCGGGAGGCAAAACGGGGAATACTGTTTCCGACGAGGAGTGGAAGAGGTAGCGACCTTTTCGGTCGGTCATCACTATCGTATCGCCGTCCGAAACGGGTATGCCGCACAAGGCGGGTTCGCCTTTGTCGAAGCGGCCGTTACGGTTGCGGTCTTCGTACACGGCGCCCGAAAGCGTCTGTTGCGCCGCGGCGGACAACGTCGTCGCACAGAGCATGGCGGCAAGCAGTGAAAGTCTCGAAAAATATGCCATTTCGTGTAAAAAAGGTGTTATCTATTGCATGTTGGAGCAAAGATATTCATAAAATCGATATCGCATGCGCAAAAATCGCTTGACCGAATGCCGTCAAAACAATATATTTGTAAATGAATATGCAAGTCAGGCGACATAATTGTCTTACACACAAAAAACACCACCATGAAAAAGTACAGATGCGAAACCTGCGATTACATTTATGACCCCGAAGTAGGCGACCCCGAAGGCGGAATAGTCCCCGGCACTCCATTCGAAAAACTGCCCGACGATTGGATTTGCCCCGTCTGCGGCGTAGGCAAGGACATGTTCGTGGTTGCAGATTAGGGTTTTCCGTTCGCAGAGAACACAAGCGAAGCCGCGACCGAAAATTCGGTCGCGGCTTCGCTTAGGGGTGTGAGGTCAGTGTCGGCGTACCGTTCGTCCCAAACGTCGGGCGAGGCGGTCGGTAAGTTCGGGTTTTTCGGACGCGAGGTTACGGCGTTCGGAAATGTCGGTTTTCAGATTGTACAGTTGCGGCAGAGAGTCGTTGCCGAGTTCTATGTTTACCCACGGGTTGCTCATTGCAGGGCCGTCGTTCGGGGCGATGTATTTCCAACCGCCCGCAACGATGCTCAGGGCTCCGTCTAGGTTCTGCTCCACAATCTCCGCACGTCCTTTACGGTCGTGCCCCAAAATGGCGTCGAGGGCGTCCTGGCTGTCGCGCGCCGCTCCCGACGGGATTCGGGCTCCCGTAAGCGACGCCATTGTTGCCAAAAAGTCGATTTGGCTCACTGCGGCGTCCGAGACCTGTCCTCTCTCTATTCTTTCGGGCCACCTGACGACCATGGGTATTCGCGTACCCGCCTCGTAGGCGCTGTATTTGCCGCCTCTCATGACTCCCCAAGGCCGGTGTTCGCCCGCAAGGCGCACCGCGTCGTCGTTGTAACCGTCGTCGAGTACGGGGCCGTTGTCGCTCGTGAGGATGACCAAAGTGCGGTTGGCTATGTCGAGGCTGTCGAGTACCCTCATGACCTCGCCCACCGAATAATCCAACTGCATTATGGCGTCGCCACGCGCACCCATGGAGGTCAAGCCTACGAAACGTTCGTTGGGCACACGCGGAACATGGATGTCGTTGGTGCCGAAATAGAGGAAGAATGGGCGGTCGGCATTGCGGCGTATGAAAGCGGTGGCGGCGGAGGTAATGCGGTCGGCAATATCCTCGTCGCGCCAAAGAGCGGCGCGGCCGCCTTTCATGTAACCAATTCGCGAAATGCCGTTCACTATTGCCTGGTCGTGACCGTGCGAAGGTGTCAGTTTATAGAGCAGTTCGGGATTGTTCCTGCCGGTGGGTTCGCCCTCGAATGGGGCGGAATAACTGACGCTTATGGGGTCGGACGGGTCGAGTCCCACAACTCGCCCGTCTTCGATGTAGACGCATGGGACGCGGTCGGCCGTAGCGGCCATGATGTAGGAGTAGTCGAAACCTATCTCGGCCGGGCCGGGGCTCAAAAGTCCGTTCCAATCTTGTTTTCC